>NZ_JAUTWS010000330.1 GCF_030657435.1 Paracraurococcus lichenis
CGGGAAGGCGAACGCTCTGCAGCAGCCGTTGAAGCCGTCCGAGGAGCTCGGCGCGGTGGTTGGTACTGAGCCATTGCCGCGTGGCGAGGTGGTCAGCAAGGTGTGGGATTACATCAAGGCCAACAACCTGCAGAACCCGGAGGACCGCCGCGAGATTCTGGCCGACGACAAGCTTCGCAAGGTCTTCGGCAAGGACAAGGTGACCATGTTCGAGATGAACAAGCACCTCGCCCAGCATCTGTCCTGAAGGCCAAGGGCCGCCCGTTCGCATGCGATGTCAGCGGTGACCTATCCGGCCCGGAGCCGCGAGACATCGCTGTACGCCGCGGCCAAAGCTCATCTAAAGCGCCTCGCTTACGAGGTGATGGGCGGGGAATGCGGTTGCGACATCGCCGCGGTCCGGCCTGGTGAGCGTTCTTCCTGATCATCACGGAGTTTAAGCTCGGCTTCACCCAGGGCCTGATCCTGCAAGGGATCGACCGCCTGCGAGGCGCTTGCAGATATCGAAAACCCCGGTCTGGGTCAGCCCGACCTGGGCTGCGATCGCGGCATAGGTCTGCACCGCCTGACGCAGCCCAATCACCTGTCGCCGGCGCTTCTCCTACGCGTCCGGCGTCAGGCTCCAAATGTCCACGTGTCTCATAATGTCACTTATTCCGGCACAGCACGCGGAGCCTTCAAGAACGCCACGGCCCGCTTAATGATCTTGGGAGGAAGCTGGAAGTATGACGACCCGGACGCAGCGGCCCTTGGCGCATCGACCAAAGCTCGCCAGCCTTCTCCTGGCTACGCTGTTGTCCCTGGTCTGTCTCCCTGCTGCGGTGCGTGCCGGGCCTGCCCCGCCCGACGGACGTTGCTACCTGATCGACACTGATATGGAGATCGACGATGTCCGGGCGGTCGCCCTGCTCGCGCGCACCGGTCGGGTTGCAGCTGTGGTGGTGACGGAAGGCATTGCCCGCACGCCCCAGGGCGTGGGCGCGCTGCAGGAGGTGCTCAGGCGTGGTGGGCAGGACGACATCCCCGTTATCCGCGGCGCCAGCGCCAACCCGAAGTGGCCAGAGCAACTCGGCCCCGATCTTCAGATCTGGCGGGCGAATGCGGAGCGCCTCAACCACCTGCTCGAAG
>NZ_JAUTWS010000331.1 GCF_030657435.1 Paracraurococcus lichenis
TTAGAGGCTGTTAAGCAATTTTCTGTTGTTTGTTGGCGAGCCGGCGGAGTGTGATGCGCGCCATGGCGGCGTAAAGCAGCATCTCGCTGGTCTGGATAAGACGTTCGAAGTCTCGGCTCATGCGGCGGTTTCGCCCGAACCAGGCGAAGGTTCGCTCCACGACCCAGCGCCGCTTGAGCACGTGAAAGCCGCGCGGAATCTGGGGTGATGGCTGGTCTGGACTGCCCCAGATGCCACGCAGACCCGTCCACCAATGCTTGCTGATCGTCAGCTGCCAGCCCAAGGTTTCCTGAAGCCATGCCTTCAGGCCCTGGTAGGCGCTGTCAGCCCAGATCAAGGCGATCAACGGGAACTCGGTGTTGAGGCCGGCGAGCAGCAACGGGGCACCGCTGCGGTCGTGGATGTCGGCGGCGTGTACGCGGGCTTTCAGCAGGGTGCCTTCGGTGTCGACCAGAATATGGCGTTTGCGGCCAGAGACCTTCTTGCCGCCGTCATAGCCGCGCGGGCCGCCGGCCTCGGTGGTACGGACGGACTGGCTGTCGATGATGGCCGCCGTAGGCTGTGCCTCGCGGCCAATGGCAAGGCGGTGCTGCTCGCGCAGCGCCGTGTTGATCCGCTCCCAGGTGCCGCCCCTGCGCCACTTGGCGAAGTGGTAGAACACCGCCGACCAGGGCGGGAAGTCATGCGGCAAGGCGCGCCACTGGCATCCCGTTCGCAGCAGGTAGAACACGGCTTCGACGATGCGCCGCAGGGCGAAGACCTGTGGATGTCCCGCCTGCTTTCCCGGGCAGAGCAGCGGCGCCAAAATCGCCCACTCCGCGTCACTCAAGTCAGATGCGTAAGAAATCGACGTCATGCAACAGAGATGGCGTCGAGTTTCTTGCCAGGCGATACTGCCCGCAACCACCAATACGTAATATAATTGCTTAACAGGCTCTTATACCGCCCTGCCTAAATGTTGACCTGTTCGATGTATGGGTAGCTGGTCAGGGAGTGCAGTCGGTCCTTGGTGAACGCGAGCCATGCGAAGCGGAGCGCCTCGACGATGGCGTCGTAGTCGTTGAGGAGGCGGTGGCTGAGGTGGCGCTCGCGG
>NZ_JAUTWS010000332.1 GCF_030657435.1 Paracraurococcus lichenis
GTTGCGCTCGGTCACGGCATAGACATTGGTCGCGCCGAAGGAGCCGACGAAGAGCGTGCCGTTGTCGCCCCAGGCCATCTGCCGCGCCTCGGGGATGCCGTGCGCATAGACCTCGATCTTGAAGCCCGGCGGCAGCTTGATCTTCTTGAGGTTGTCGTTCAGTTCGTTGAGCGGCGTCGGCGTCGCCGGGCCGACCGGCGGGGCGAGGCCCTTCTGCGCCTCGGTCTCGTCGCCGAGGAACCAGTCGGGTGGCGGATTCTGCCAGAAGCTCGGCTTGCTGCTGTCGTAGCTCTTCAACTGCGCGGAAGCGACGCCGGCGCCGAAGGTCACGGCTGCCGCAACGGTCGCAACGAAGAAAGCGGACCTGCTCAGGCGCAAGCTTCCCTGCATGACGTTCTCCTGCAGCTCAAAAGGCGTTATTGTTGATCGAAGATAGCGGAGCATACTGAGGCGCCTGCATGCAAGCGGGAGAATGAGCCGCATGAGCTGTCATTCTGAGGTGTCAACGCGCGACCCGTCGGGCGAGCGTGGCGAGCCTCGGAGCAGCCGCGCGCTGTATGGCACGCTCGAGAGTCCGGTAATCTTGGACGAGATGCCGGCCCGTGCTCGTCAGCGCTGTGCCACCCCCCCGCGAACCGCCGGCACGCGCTTCCACCACACGGGCATGAGCCAGCTTGTTCGTCAACGCTACAAGATCCCAAGCATGTTTGTAGCTGAAGCCGAGCGCACGCCCGGCACCCGAGATGGAGCCTTCACGGTCAATCGCTTCCAATAACGCGACAGCCTCAGGGCAGAGGCGGCCGCCCGGCAAAGCAATAGTCGGGCTGATGAGCTCGGCGATACGCGGGCTCCGGACGCCAGGTCTGGCCGCCGCAGCTGTCTGCGGCCGTGAAGAGCGGGCCACCTTGGCGTTCTCTAAAAACTGGGCTTTGTCCCGATAGGCACGCGGAACTGCGGGGTGAGCACGTCGTCAGAAGCCGAGATGATCAAGACATTGGCGGATGCTGCGGCACTCATCTCTTGAGGGTTCCCTTTGCGTGGAAGCGGCCGACGTTCGAGCAAGATCGCGATGGCCGGCACTGCCCC
>NZ_JAUTWS010000333.1 GCF_030657435.1 Paracraurococcus lichenis
ATACAGGGGCCCCAATGGGGAAACCTGGAGTGGACGGGGAAGGCTTCCCAAATGGCTCCATGCTGCCGAAGCTGAGGGAAAGTCGAGGGACAGCTTCCTGATCAGGGCGGAATAGCCAGTATCTCCGAGTGGCATTGCGCTGTGCCAGAGTGCTAGCGGCAGGTAAACGCCAGCGACCTCGCCATGTTCCAACCTTTTGGGGCCCGCCCTTGGATGCAGGAGGCGGCCGGTACTCCCGGGCGACACCAACCAACCCTTGGGACGCCGATTCGCCCCGGATGCTCGCAGCCCTCGGTTTCGAGGCGCTGGCGACGCCCTCGGGTGCCTGGGCCGGCACGCTCGGCCGGCGCGACGGGGCGGTCATGCGGGAGGAGGCGCTCGCCCACGCGCGGGCCATCGTTGAGGCGACAGACCTGCCGATGTCGGCCGACCTCGAGCGCTGCTTCGCTGACGAGCCCGCCGGCGTGGCGGAGACGATCCATCTGGCCGCCGGCGTCGGCTTGGCTGGCGCCTCGGTGGAGGACGCGACCGGTCGCCCGGAGCGGCCGCTCTGCGGCCTGGAGGAGGCCACGGCCCGCGTGCGGGCCGCAGCGGAGCAGGCGCGCAGCTTCGGCGTTTTCATCATTCTGACGGCGCGGGCGGAGAACTTCCTCCGCGGCAATCCGGACCTCGGCGACACCATCGCGCGGTTGCAAGCCTACGAGGCGGCCGGGGCAGATGTGCTGATGGCGCCTGGCCTGCCTGACCTTGACGCGGTGCGGGCGGTCTGCGCCGCACTGTCACGCCCCTTCAAATTCATGGCCGGGACCAAGGGAAAGTCGTTCCCGGTTGCGGAACTCGCGGCGGCCGGAGTGAAGCGGGCCAGCCTCGCCACCTCGCTCTACCGCGCCGCGTTGACCGGCGTGGTGGGGGCCGCACGCGAAGTGAAGAAGCGGGGCAGCTTCGGCTATGTCGAAACGTCACTGTACACGCCCGAGGTCAACCGCCTCATGCAGCGACGTGGCGTTTCGCGCCGCTGGCCGACGCGGCTGCTCCTGGCCGCAGCAGCTTGGCACGGATCGGCGCCGCCGTGAGGCCTTCCACCT
>NZ_JAUTWS010000334.1 GCF_030657435.1 Paracraurococcus lichenis
GTCGATGTCGGTGACGAGTGGCGGCACGGCGCCGAAACCCTGTAGCAACGGAGGCAGATGATCCTTGGGCGCTGGCTCAGGCGGAATGGTCGCGGTCTTCTCAATGTGGAACCGACCGCCCTCCCGCCACCAAGTCCAGATTGAGCCTTCCAGGTTGGTGGTGTCGACCACGACGCCGACGAAGCCGTACTCCTTGATCGGGTCATGTGCTGGACGCACTTCCAGCGCCATCTGGTGCTGCGCCCCAAGGTCGATCGTCTGCACGTTGCGCCGGCCGCGCAGATCCCAGAAGTGGAGGCGGTGCCCGTAGCGATTGGAGAGCAAGTCTTCGGCGACAAGCCCGTTCTCGAATTGCGGCGGTAAGGCCCACTCGCTCGAGACCATGTAGTCGCGCGGCAGGTTCCACCAGAAATCGTAGTGCCGCGTCTGCGATCCGCGGTCGATTTCCCATCGGCCGAGGATCTCAAAGCTCTCGCAATCCATGATGAAGATACCAGGCGGGCCTGCGGTGCCATCCTTACCACCGCCGCCCAGCGTGCTGACATAGATGCCTTCGGGGCCGCAATGGACTGTATGAGGCCGCGAGTAGCCCGTCTTTCGGAACACCTCCTCTGGCTCAATGATCTTGTGGATCTTTGCCTGGGTCGGATGTGGCTTGGTGTCGACGATGTAGATGCGTGAGGAGCGCAGTCCAGGGATGATTAGGTAGCGGCGTTCCAGGAACGCGTGACCGCTCAGCGGGGAAAGCGATGATGAGCAGGCGTTCCAGCCGAAATGGTGGAACTCGTCCCCGGTGTTCGGCATCGCCACTATGTGGACCACCTGCCGGTAAGTCGGCGAGCCTGGATCCACGTCGATGATGGCTAGAGCGTCCGACTTTGAGGCGTCCGGCGAGAGCAACAGTGTGTAGGCAAAGTTTTCCGGCGGTGCCTCCATTGCAAGCTTCGGCGACGGGTGGAAAGTAGGATCGGGCCGCATGCTCATGGCAGAGCCTCCCAGCTTCTCCCCGCGGTCATTTGTGCCCGCGGTGGTTCCAGTCTCCACTTGTTGGTCCGGCAGTTCCACGAAAATCGCTA
>NZ_JAUTWS010000335.1 GCF_030657435.1 Paracraurococcus lichenis
ACCCGCCAACCGAGACCGTCCGGGTGGCCGCAACACTGCGGCGCTTCCTGCGCGAGGGCACCCCCTGGCGCGGCCTGACCGCGACGGAGGACCAGGCCAGCGGCTCGACACTGCGCCGCTGCTTGGCGCGCTGGGCCGCATCGCACGTGCTGGCGAAAGTGCATGCCCTACTGTTCGGTATGCTGCGTGGCCACCCCGACCTCATTCTCGACAATTGTTTCGTCCGTGCCAAGCGCGGCGGCAACGTCCGACCCGAACCCGACAGATCGCGCCAAGGAGGGCACCAAGTACCATGTCGCGGTGGACGGCGACGGCGTGCCGGTCGCCTGCCTCACCACTGCGGGCAACGTCAACGACACGCTGGTCTTCGAGCGTCTGTTCCTTGCCGCCTTTGCGGTTATGGCCCGCATCCGCACGGTGTTCGCCGACAAGGACCACGACGCCGAGCGCAACTGCGACCTCTGCCGTCAGGTCCGCGCCGATCCGCAGATCCACAGGCGCGGCCGGGCACACTGCTCCGGGCTCGGCAAGCGGCGCTGCCCAGTCGATCGCAGCAAGGCCTGGCTGCTGGAGAACAAGCGCCTCGCCCTGCGCTACGACCGTCTCGGCGTCATCATGCAGTCGCTGCTCCAAGCGGCTTGCATATTCCTGGTTGCAGGCCGCCTCGCACGCACATTCTGAAAACCGCCTCTTACGACCATCACTGCGTAAACTCCGCACCAGAAGGGGGTGGGTGATTACGCGGCAAGTGACGTGCGCCCAGAAGGCGACGTGATGTCACGCAAGCTCCATCATGCGGTCAAACTCGCCTGGTCATCAAGCAACATGACAATGTCGGAGCGCGGCATGAAGACGGGCCTGCGCGGCGACGATCTCCTGCCGCACCCCGGCCAGGACCTGTTTGCTCTCGGCCAGGGTCAGGCCCAGGCTGGCCAGGTCGGCGAGGCTGTCGGGCCCGGAGATTTGCACAACGTCGGTGCTGTGCTCCGTCCCATCGGCCCCGACACTCATCAGTCTCACGATCCAAGCTACGATGGCGCCACCTCAGCGGGAAACAGAGGCAAAGCT
>NZ_JAUTWS010000336.1 GCF_030657435.1 Paracraurococcus lichenis
TTGCAGCGCGCGCTGGATGAGCTGCTCAAGATCGTGCCGGACAACAAGCCGGGACTGAAGCTCCAGCGCATCATCAAGCGCTTCCGGCAGAACCTGTTCGTCTTCCTCACGGACCGTGCGGTCTCCCCCACCAACAACGGCTCCGAACAGGCGCTGCGGCCCTGCGTGATCTTCCGCAAGGTCACCAACGGCTTCCGCTCCGTCTGGGGCGCTGACCTCTATGCCGATGTCCGCTCTGTGCTCGAGACCGCTCGACGACGTGGCCTCGGCATTCTCCAGGCCCTCCGCCTTACCCTCAGGGGAGAGCCCCTGCCGACGGCGGCGTGATCCCGCTTGCTCGCCACCACCCCATCACGCACAGGATAGGCTTGTTGCTCGCAGCCAGTGCGGCGCGTGATGGCAGGAGGCGCTGATGGTCAAGACCGCGCAGTCGACGGACGGTGTCAACCGGAAGGTGGTCAGCTTGAAGGTGATCCTGCGCGACACCAAACCACCCATTTGGCGCCGGCTCCTGGTGCCCGGTGCGACGACGCTCGCTGACTTGCATCGCGCCATCCAGGCCGCCATGGGATGGGAGGACTGCCATCTCCACACGTTTGACATCGAGGGCCGGCAGTACGGCGACCGGCGCGCCGTCGACGATGTCGCTGACGAGAACCGCGTCACCCTGAACGGCCTGACAAAGTCAGGCGTCACCCGCTTCGCCTACACCTACGACTTTGGCGACAACTGGCAACATGCCGTCGTCATCGAGAAGAGCCCGCTCAGTGTTGAGGCTCTGTCCCGTCCGGTCTGCACCGCCGGGAAGCGCAGATGTCCGCCCGAGGATTGTGGCGGCCCCTGGGGCTATCGTGAGCTGCTCGACGTCCTCGCCGATCCTGCCCATCCAGAGCACGCCGAACGCCGTGAGTGGCTGGGCGATGACTTTGATCCCGAGGACTTCAATCCGGCCATCGCCGACGTAATCCTGGCAGCCCGCTCCGGGCACGCCTGATCACCGCGCCAACCCAGCGCACATCCTTCCGGTTAGCCTCCGGACTTCAAGGGCCTGAGCAATTAC
>NZ_JAUTWS010000337.1 GCF_030657435.1 Paracraurococcus lichenis
GCAGAGCGGGGCCAATCCCGCCGGCACCCGGGTCAGGCGAAAGGGTGGTGGCCGCAAGCGCGCGGTTGTCCTGCAGCCGGAGCTGCCGACCGCTCTGGAGGCGCTGATCGAGGACGCCATCCGCGGCGACCCGGAGACGCCGCTGCGCTGGGTCAGCCGCAGCCAGCGCCGGATCGTCCGGGCGCTGGCCGAGCGTGGCTTTGAGGTGAGCCAGAAGCTGGTGGGCCTGCTGCTGCGCGAGCAGGGCTACAGCTGCCAGGCCAACCGGAAGACCCGGGAGGGGACGAACCACCCCGACCGCGATGCCCAGTTCGCCCACATCAACACCGTCGTGCAGGCGGCGATGGCGGCAGGCCAGCCGGCCATCTCGGTGGACACCAAGAAGAAAGAGCTGGTCGGCGACTTCAAGAACCCCGGCCGCGAACTGCGGCCCAAGGGCCAGCCCGAGCCGGTGCGGGTGCACGACTTCGAGCTGCCGGACCTGGGCAAGGTCGCACCCTATGGCGTCTACGACCTCGCCGCCAACCAGGGCTGGGTCAGTGTCGGGGTGGATGCCGACACCGCGGCCTTTGCGGTCGAGAGCATCCGGCGCTGGTGGCAACAGCTGGGCCAAGCCCGCTACCCCGAAGCCAAGAGGCTGGTCATCACCGCCGATTGCGGCGGCAGCAATGGTGTCCGCGTGCGGCTGTGGAAGCGCGAGTTGCAGCGCTTCGCCAACGAGACCGGCCTGGCGGTCACCGTGGCGCACCTGCCGCCCGGGACCAGCAAGTGGAACCGCATCGAGCACCGCCTGTTCGCCGCCATCTCGCAGAACTGGCGTGGCAAGCCGCTGGTCAGCCATCAGGTCATCGTGCAGCTGATCGGCACCACGACCACGCAGACCGGCCTGACAGTGCGCTGCGAGCTCGATGCGAGCCGCTATCCCAAGGGCATCAAGATCACCGATGCCGAGATGGCGGCGCTCGCCATCGAGCGTGACCCATTCCACGGCGAGTGGAACTACACCATCTCACCCAACCAGCAGCCACCTTGAAGCACTTATTTCGCGTCAATCCCTTA
>NZ_JAUTWS010000338.1 GCF_030657435.1 Paracraurococcus lichenis
GCTGTCGGCAACGGCCCGGCATTTCAGTCGCCACTTGCGCAGGAACGCCTTCCGCCGCGCCTCGATCTCCTTCACGGTCTCGGCGTAGATCATGTCCGTGTAGTCGGCCGAGATCTCCTCATGCAGCCGCTCGGGCGCGTGGGCCAGGAGATTCCTGTGCTTGTGAACCGTACACCGTTGCGATGGCACCGTCGGCCAGAGCGCGGCCAGCGCCTTCTCCAGGCCAGCCGCACCGTCGGTGATCAGGAACTCCGGGGTCCGTAGCCCACGGGCGACCAGGTCATCGAGCACGGCCCGCCACGCCGCCTCGCTCTCCCCGCCCATACTACGAATGGCGAGCAGCACCTTCTGCCCGTCGCGGCGGATGCCAAGGACCACCAGCAGCGACACCGAGGTGGCCTTGCGGTCCAGCCGGACCCGCACGACGGTGCCATCGAGAATGAGGCGGACAATGTCCTCGCTGGCCAGGTCGCGCCGGCCCCAGGCGTCCCAGTCCACCTTCACCTTGCGCCAGGCGCGGCTGACCACGTCCTTGCCCACCGCACCCCGGAACAGCGCCGCCAGGGCGCGCTGCACCCGACGCGTGTTGGTCCCGGCCAGGTAGGCACCCGCGATCAGCGCTTCGAGCTGGCGCGTCCGCCGGGCGTAGTGTGGTAGCACAGCGCTGCGCCATTCCCGGCTGCCGCCGTCCTCGGTCAGCAAGCGCGCCCGCGGCACCGTGAGCTCCACCGGACCAAACGAGCCGGTCAGATGCCTCGTCCGGTGCCCGTGCCGGTGCCCCGCAGGCGCGCCGGTCCGCTCGTACCGTCCGCGCCCCAGCGCGGCCTCGAGCTCCTGCTCCACCAGCTCCTCGATCAGGCCGCGGATCCGACCCCGGATTCCCGCCTCGATCGGGTCGAACCAGGCTTCCCCGGCAAACAGCGCCTGCTCGACAGCCGTCTTGCTGCTACCCTTGTCCATGGCGTGGTCTCCACCGGCGCGCCAACGCCGGTCCTGGCTCGTTGAACAAGCCGGAGACTACGCCACCCAGATTTCCTACCACACCCGCGACGGCACC
>NZ_JAUTWS010000339.1 GCF_030657435.1 Paracraurococcus lichenis
AGCTTGAGTTTGGCCCTTCACGCAGCGTAGCAAGCCAGCTCGATCAGAGTGTTGAGACTGGAAGGTGGCATTGTGGTGGGGTCTGGTGCGGGCCGTGACCCACGAGAATTGCTCCTCGTCCAGAGTAAGTGGCGCACACTGGCGAGCGCGTCGCTGAAGGTTGGTAGCGATTTCCGGTACCAGCTGGCGATCCGCACGGTCGGCGCCGTGTTGGCGTACAGTTCGTCGGCCCAGAGCGTGACCAGGGAGAACAGGCCGAGGAGGACCGGCGTGGTGCGGTCGATGGCCATGTCCGACCATTGCCGCTGGGTCTCCACACCGAGGTGGCGACGAACCTCGGCGAAGGTGACCTCGATTGACCAGCGACGAACGAACCAGCGCAGGATGTCGAGCGGCTCCGCCTGCAGATCGGTGCAGAGGAATGCCTGGGGCTGACGCTCACCTGTCGGGTCACGGACCAGGACGTAGCGGATGGGAACACGATGGCCGGGCTTGGCCCAGAGGGCGGTGCCGGAGACAATCTCGAGCGTCTTCTCGGCGCGGCCGTACCATCCGCTCACTCGCAGGCGGCGCCATCGCGTGCGCGGGTCATCAAGGCGCTGCTGCAGCGTGGGCTGGCGGTCTCCGACCACGCGTGACCGCCCGCGCTGGCGGGGAGGACGAGGCGGGGGCGGATCGCGGAGCGCGGCGTCGAGCCGCAAGCGGGTGACCATGGTGACCCGGTGCCGCACGGCCTCGAGCAGCTCGATGGCTGCGAAGCTGGAATCGGCGACGGCGACGATGCGCCGGTGCGGTAACCAGCGCGCCGTCTGGAGCAGTCCCTGCCTGGCCCAGTCGGTCAACGCCTTGAACGGGCGCTGGCCCGCTCTGTGCATCTCCCAGTACCGCTGCGACGGCGCCAGGATGGCCAAGAACGGCAAAGCCCAGCATCGCCCGGCCCAGCGGATCTGGGGCAGCAGCGCGAAGGAGAGCCAGCGCAAGCCGCTCGCCTTGACGAAGTGGCCTTTGGAGGAGCGGACCGGGTCACGGTAGATGCCGCGCTTTTTGATCCTGGC
>NZ_JAUTWS010000034.1 GCF_030657435.1 Paracraurococcus lichenis
TCGGGCTTCCCGCGCGAAAGAGGGTGAGTGGGCCGGAGGAGTTGCACCTCCGGCCCCTCCCAGAACCGGACGTGAACCTCTCAGCTCATCGCGCAGTGACTCCGGCGCCTTCGTTGGTGCAGCGTCCTGGACGGTGCGCGCGTGGTGCCAAGCGCTATTGGCTGGAACAGCTCCGTCCACCCGGTCGACGATGTCGCTTTCAGCTGCTCACCGGGCCCTGATGCCAAGCGCGAAATCCGGGCGCGTACCTTCCTGCTGCGGGTTGGGCGCCTCCACACTCTCCTCGACTCACATCGCGAATCACGTCCGGGTCAGAAGATTTGGAAATCGTTATAATGAGATTGAATCACAGAAAGTGATGTGCAACGAACTGGTTAACGGTGTCCTAACTCGAGGCCAGCATGAGCGTCGTCGTCAACGGTCAGAACGAACTTGGCGAGTGGACCGCTTCGACCCGCCTCGACTACCTGGGCGCAAGCCCAAGCGGCTACGCCCTCTACGGCATTGTCGACCATACCAGCGACGGCGCCTCCTTCGTGTTCTGCCTGCAGAGCGCCACCGCCATCGGCGCCAACACCACTCTCTGGCTGAACACCGACGCCAACGCCGCCACCGGCTACTCCATCTTCACCGGCCTCAACGCTGGCGCCGACTACAACATCGATTTTGTGGCCGACGCCAATGGCAAGGTCGCGCCCTACCTCTACACCGGTGCCGCAGCCCAAAATTATGTCGCTGCCATCGGAGAGTATGCCTTCTCGAGCGATAGCAAGACGGTCGAGTTCCGCGTTCCCCTCACCGCCCTCGGCCTGACGACGGCTCCTGCGAAGACGCAAGTCTATGCCGACGTCAACGACGCCGTCTTCCTGCCCGGCGACTACGCCAGCATGCCGCCGCTCACCCTGCTCGACCAGGCCACCCTGCCGGCGCCCGCCACCACCGGCCTGCGGGTCGGCATCGTCTACTCCGAGACCAGCGCCGAAAAATTCTTCGACAAGACCGCCTATGCCGACCTGTTCATGGCCGCGCAGAACCAGGTGGCCATGGCCGGCGTGCCCTTTGACATCCTTACCGAGAGCGACCTCACCGACCTCAGCAAACTGGCCAGCTACAAGACCCTGATCTTCCCCTCCTTCGCCAACGTGCCCCTGGCCAAGGCCGCGGCGATCCAGCAGACCCTCGAGACCGCGACCCAGACCTACGGCGTCGGCATCATCACCGCCGGCAACTTCATGACCAACGACGAGACCGGCGCAGCGCTGCCCGGCAACTCGTATGCCAGCATGCAGATGCTGCTTGGCCTCGGCCGCGAAGGCGGCGCCAACGCCGTCGCAGTTCATGTCGCCGCCGCGCAGGATGTCAGCAATCCGATCATGGCCGGCTACACGGCCGGCGAGACCATCCGCGACTACGCCTCGATCGGCACCCAGTGGTTCACCAGCCTGACCTCGAACAGCACGGTCCTCGCCACCCAGACCGTGGCCGGCGCCACGCACGAAGCGGTCATCGCCACCACCACGGGCGGCCGCAACGTGCACTTCGCCACCGAAGGCATGCTCGCCGACAACAACATGCTGGCGCATGCCGTCGACTGGTCGGCTCAGCCTCTCACCGGCCCCACCCTGAAGCTGGAGATGAGCCGCCAGTCGGCCATCGTTGCCTCGCGCAGCGATGTGGACGAGGCGATGCAGCTCGACGAGGTCAAGCCGGCCAGCGGTCCAGGCATCTATGACAAGATGCTGCCCATCCTGCAGCAGTGGAAGACCGACTACAACTTTGTCGGCTCCTACTACATCGATATCGGCAACAACACCAACGGCACCGGCACGAACTGGACCGTCTCCAAGCCCTACTACCAGCAGCTGCTGGCCATGGGCAACGAGATCGGCTCGCACTCCATCACCCACCCCGAGGACACCAACCTCCTCACCCCCGCCCAGCTGCAGGCCGAGTTCCAGACCTCCAAAGCTGCCATCCAGGATAACCTCGGCATCACCGTCCTCGGCGCCGCCATCCCGGGCAATCCGGAAAAGATCGCGGTGTCCGAGCAGGTGATGCAGTACTATTCCTATCTCACCGGCGGCAACACGGCCGTGGGGGCCGGCTATCCCGGCGCTTTCGGCTACATGACGCCGAGTGACACTAGCAGTGTCTACATCGCGCCGAACATCTCCTCCGACTTCACCCTGGTCGGCTTCCAGAAGATGACCGCCGACCAGGCCAGCGCCGCCTGGCAGGCCGAGTGGAAGGCGGCGGTCTCGCATGCCGAGCTGCCCGTCGTCGTCTGGCCCTGGCACGACTACGGGCTGACCAACTTCCTGAATGACCCGACGCAGATCTACAACGACAAGATGTACACGGACCTGATCAAGACCGCCTACGACGCGGGATCGGAGTTCGTGACGCTGGCCGACCTCGCGCAGCGCATCGCCACCTTCGATAAGGCGTCGCTGAGCTACTCCATGGTCGACGCCGACACCATGAGCGTCACCGTCGGCAGCACCGCCGCCAGTACGGCGCTCGGCACCTTCGCCCTCGACCTCGAGGGTGGCAGCAAGATCAAGTCGGTCAGCGGCTGGTACGCCTACAACGCCGACAGCATCTTCCTGCCAACCGCCGGCGGTACCTTCACCGTCGACCTCGGCGCCACGCAGGATGACGTCACCCACATCACCGCCCTGCCCATGCGGGCGCAGCTGGTCTCGCTCACCGGCAATGGCCGCGACCTCGACTTCTCGGTGATGGGTGAGGGTCTGGTCACCATCGATCTCGCCGCGTCGGGCAGCCAGGCCGTCACCGTCACCGGCGCCACCGTCCAGAGCCTTGCCGGCGAGATCCTCACCCTGAACCTCGGTGCCATCGGTCAGCACACTGTCTCGGTCCGGCTGCCCAACCCGCCCTCGCCGGCCGAGAAGGTCGTGGCGCTCAGCCTATCGGCCGATAGCGGCGCCAGCAGCACCGATTTCATCACCAATGTCGCGGCGCAGACCGTCGGCGGCACCCTGAGTGCCCCCCTTGCTGCCGGCGACGTGGTCCAGGTCTCGCTCGACAATGGCGCGCACTGGCAGGCGGCGACCAGCACGGCCGGTAGCACGAGTTTCACGCTCGCCGGCGTGACGCTGAGCGGCAGCGGCGCGCTCCAGGCCCGGGTCATGGGCTCGCTCGGCTCGGCCAGCGACGTGCTGCAGCAGCCCTATGTGCTTGATCAGGCGGCGCCCACCGAGACGGTCGCCATCGCTGCGATGACCAAGGACAGTGGCACGGCCGGCGACTTCCTGACCAACGACGGCAGCGCCGGTCGCACCATCACCGGCACCCTCTCGGCCGCCTTGTCGGCCGACGAGCGGCTGCAGGTCTCCTCCGATGGCGGTGCCACCTGGGTGGCTGCCACGGTCAGCGGCACCAGCTGGAGCGCGGCCGATGCCGGTACGCACACGGCGAACTGGACCATCCAGGGCCATGTCGTCGACCTCGCCGGCAATCTCGGCCCGCTCGCCAGCACGCTCGTGACCTATGACAGCGTCGCCCCCACCGAGACGGTCGCCATCACCGGGATGACCAAGGACAGTGGCACGGCCGGCGATTTCGTGACCAACGACGGCAGCGCCGGTCGCACCATCACCGGCACGCTCTCGGCCGCCTTGTCGGCCGACGAGCGGCTGCAGGTCTCCTCCGATGGCGGTGCCACCTGGGTGGAGGCGACGGTCAACGGCACCAGCTGGAGCACGGTCGATGCCGGCGCACACACGGCGAACTGGACCATCCAGGGCCATGTCGTCGACCTCGCCGGCAATCTCGGTCCGCTCGCCAGCAAGCTCGTGACCTATGACAGCGCCATCCCTCCCGAAACCGTCCCCACCACCCCGCCGGCGCAAGGTCCAGTCGACAATGGAGGCGGCGGTGCCAATGAGCCCACCGTCACCCCGCCGGCGCAAGGTCCGGTCGACAATGGCGGCGGCGGTGCTAATGGGCCCACTTCGGCACCAGGTCTGCTCGTCAACGGCGACGATGATGCCAACACGCTCACCGGGACGGCCGGCAATGACACCATAGCAGGATTCGGCGGCAACGACACGATTAACGGAGGTCCCGGTAACGACCAGGTGGATGGCGGTGCCGGACTTGACACGCTCGTCATCAACGCCGCCCGGGCACTGAGCACGGCGGTCCACGGCACCGATGGCGCATGGACCGTGACCGGTCCGGACGGCATCGACGCGCTCACGGGCATCGAGCGGGTGCAGTTCAGCGACGGCACCTTGGCGCTCGATGTGGATGGGAATGCCGGCCAGGCCTATCGACTTTATCTGGCTGCCTTCAATCGCACACCCGACATCGCCGGCTTGCAGTTCCAGACCAACGAGCTCGACACGCATCTCGCGCTTTGGCAGGTCGCCAGCAACTTCCTCGCTTCGCCTGAGTTCCAAAGCCTCTACGGCACTCTGGATGCCATGACGGACACGCAGTTCGTTACTTCGCTCTACAGCAATGTCCTGCATCGCGCGCCAGAGGCCGCCGGGCTGAGTTTCCACCTCGCCAACCTCGCCGCAGGCCTGAATCGCCATGATCTGCTGGTCCAGTTCTCCGAAAGCCCGGAAAATCAGGCCAACGTGCTGCCCGCCATCAAGGATGGGGTCTGGCTGGGATGATGCCTCCCTGCCCGGTTCGGTGGCAGGAGCGCGGATCATCCCGAGAGCGGCCTTGGTAAAGACATGATGAACGGCAGTGATGGCAATGACATCTTCAGGATGCGGCTGGGAAGCGGTTACGCCGTGATCACCGATGTCGTCGCGGCGCTCGGTGCCTTGCACGCCATCCTGCCGCGTCCCGGCTTCGGTAGCAGCGGCGCGCGTGTCGTGGCGCCGGCCGAGCAGACCGGCACCGGCGCGCTCGTTACCCGCGACAACTCGCCCACCCTGCTGCGGCAGGGGGCTGCACAACCGGGCCGGGTGTTGGCGGGCGCAGTGTTGGACGGGCCGTAAGGCGGGCGCGGCGGCCGGGTGCGGGCGGGGCGGTCGTGCCCCGGCCAAGCCCGGCGGATCCGTCGCCAATTGAGACTGAGGGCATAGGCAGCGACGCGAAAGACACACACATGGCACATGGGACGGATCAGGCTGGGCAGCACGCAAGCCACGCGCGGTCTGTGGCGGTGGGCGAGACGAGCGAGACGCGGCTGACATCGGACCGGTCGGAAACCCGCAGGCCGGGCGATGCCGCCGCACAGGTCGTGCCGGTGCCGGCGCCTGCCGACGAGGCGTCCTGGTCGGCCCAGGTCCTGCGCTATCTCCGCACCCATCCGGCGCTGCCCGTCGCCGCATCGTCGGGGCGGCCCGCGTGAGGAACCGACGGCAGCGCCGGACAGCGCCGGTACGCGCCCGGCCGCGGCCCGGCATGGCCTTTGGCGGGCAGCACCCTGGCCAGGCCGTGGTGCGGTGGCGGGGCGCAGATCCGCACCTGGCCGGCCGCCATGGCCGACCCGCCCTCCGGTCCGGACTGCGATCCGCGGTGACGCGTGCCGCACGGCGCGGCCATGGGCCGCTCGCCGCGTCTGTTCACCCCGCACCCGGGAGGCGGCTGGCATGTCGGGCCTGAGGCAGCATTGGCGCTTCCCTGTGCGCCCGCGACGCCCGCTGCTCGGCGGCCTGGCGGGCGCCCTCCTGGGGCAGGTCTCGCGGGCGCATCCGGCGCACGCCGTGACGGGCGACCCGCGCTTCCTGGTGTATTATGGGGGCGAGGCCCAGGACGCGATCCGGCAGTACGGACTCGCCGTGCTCGACCCCGCCATCAAGGCCAACCTGGCGCGCTGTCGGGGTCCGGACAGCCTCCTGCTCGGCTATCTGAGCCTCGGGGAGGTTCATGCCGGCCAGTCCTATGCGCCGGCACTGGCGCGCGCGGGCCTGCTCTTCGAGCCCAATCCGAACTGGCCCGATGCGCGCCTGCTGGACATGCGGTCGGCGCAGTGGCGCGAATGGGTCGTGGAGCGGCTGGTGCCCACCAT
Source organism: Paracraurococcus lichenis (assembly GCF_030657435.1). Taxonomy (GTDB): domain Bacteria; phylum Pseudomonadota; class Alphaproteobacteria; order Acetobacterales; family Acetobacteraceae; genus Paracraurococcus; species Paracraurococcus lichenis. The sequence continues at coordinate 5,999 of NZ_JAUTWS010000034.1, forward strand.
CCTGGCACGCGGCTTCGACGGCCTGTTTTTTGACACGCTGGACAATGCCGAAGCCCTGGAGCAGCGCGATCCCGTCCGCTTTGGCGGCATGGTGGCGGGCGCCGCCGCGCTGGTCCGTGCCGTGCGGCAGCGCTTTGCCGGTGTCCCGCTCATGATCAACCGCGGCTATGCGGTGCTGCCGCAGATCGCCGGCCAGTTCGATATGCTGCTGGGCGAGTCCGTGTACAGCACCTTCGACGCCGGCGCGAAGGGCTACCGCCTGATGCCCGAGGCTGGGTACGCCTGGCAGGTCGAGCGCCTGCGGGCGGCGCGGGAGCGCGACCGGCGTCTGCGCGTGTTCTCGCTGGACTATTGGGACCCGCAGGACCGCGCTGGTCTCGCGCGCATCTATGCCGTGCAACGGGCCAACGGCTTCGTCCCCTACGTGGCCACGCCCGACCTCACCCGCATCGTTCCCGCGCCATGACACCCTCCGTCGCACTGCCGGCAGCCCGCCTCCCTGCCCTCCTGTTCGGTGTGGCCGCGGTGGCGTTGAGTCTGGCCCTCATCCCGCGCGGATGGGAATTGGCGCAGTTGCGCCTGGAGGCCGGCGATCCCCGGCGTGCGGTCACCATCCTGGAAGCCAGGATGGCGGCCGGCGATCATTCCCCGGCGACTGTCGCCGCCCTCGCACGGGCACGCGCCGACGCGGGGGATCCGGTGGGCGCCGCCCAGCTGCTGCAGGCCCTGGCCGCGCAACGGCCGCGCGATGCGGCGGTGTTCACGGCCCTGGCCGGGTTGCAGCGCACGATCGGCGATGCCGAGGGACTGACCCGCACGCTGGAGCGTCTGCAGACGCTGGCGCCAACCGCGGCCCAGCAGCGCGAACTGGCCAGGCTCTACGCGGCCGCCGGCCGCACCGTGGAGCAGCGTGCCGCTCTGCGCCGTCTCGTCGCCGACAAGACGGCGGAGGTGGAGGACTATCTGGTCCTGGCGCGCCTGGAGGCCGCGCTGGGGCAGCCAAGTGCCGGCGTCGCAGCCCTGCGCGCCCTCGGGGGGCGTCGACCGGGTGCGGTGGATGCCAGCGTGGTTGGGCTCGAGCTGAGCTTGCTGCTCGCCAGTGGCGAGGCGGACCAAGCCTTCCAGCGCGCCACCGACTGGCTGCAGCGGCAGCGGCGCGATCTGGCCCAGGCCGGGCCGCTCCTTGCCGGCAGTCTCACCATGGGGGGGCGTCCGGATCTCGCGGCTGCCCTCCTGCAGCCCTACGCCGGCATGGGGGCCGCGCCACGGCTCGTCACCGCGCTCGCCCAGGCCGAGAACGATGCCGGGCATCCCGCGGCCGGCCTGCAACGCCTCGAACAGCTGGATGCCACCGGCGGGGAGGAGAACGGCCAGTCCGCCCTGCTGCGTCTTCGCCTCGCCCTGGTCGTGAGCGACGTAGACCGCATCCTGGCGGCGGCTGAGCGTCTCGGCTGGCCAGCCGTGCCGGACGATCTCGTGTCGCCGGTGATCGCCGCGGCCCTGGCCGCCGGGCAGCCCGCACCACTGCAGCGTCTGGCTGCGCTCGACGAGGCGCGCCTGGCGGTTGCCCCGGTGTCCGCGGCGGAGCTCCGCCTGGCCCTGGGCGATGCCGCGGAGGCGCGACGCTGGAGCGATCGTGCCGCCGCGGCCGTCGCAGGCCGGCCCGACCTGGCCCTGCAGCTGGCCGCGCTGGAACTCCGGCTCGGCCGGCGCGACCGGGCCGGCGCCCTGCTCGGCCCGGTGCTGACCGACCCGGCACTGCCGGCCGCCGCGCTGCCCACGGCGGCTCGCCTGTTCATCCGGGCCGGGCGCGCCGGCGAGGCAGCGACGGCCTTGGCAACGCTGCGCCGGGACCGCCCCTCCCCCGAAGCCGAGATGGCCTGGGCTTTGGTCGCCACGGCTGCCGGCCGCGGCGAGGCTGTTGCCGCCTGGCTTGCCGCGCCTGGACGCGTCGGGCTGCCCGACGCCCTGTTGCGCGACCTGGTGCACCTCGCCATGGATGCCGGGACACGCCGCCCGGCGCTGGCCCTGGCAGAGCGGTTGGCCGCGGCCTCCGGCCGTGCCGAGGACGGGCTGCTCCTGATCCAGTTGCTGCTCGATGCGGGGCAGCCGCGACGGGCCCTGGAGCGTCTGCGCGCGCTCCCGGCGGGCGCGGCGGTGCCCGAGACGCTGCGTGAGGCCGTGCTGATGGAGGCCTGGCGCCAGGGGGCACCCGTCCAGGAGGAGGTGCGGGCCCTGGCACGGCGGCGGCTCGCGGCGGCGGCAACGCCAGCCGAGCGCGAGGCTGCAGTCACCCTCCTGCTGGCGCTGCAGGCGCATGCCGAGCTGCTGCCCGTGCTGCGGACGCTGGCGCTCCAGGCGCCCGAACGCTGGCTTTGGGCGCACGGCACCGCGGCGGCGGCGGCCGGACGCGAGGGCGAGGCGGTTGCGCTCTGGCTCGAGCTCGTCGGTCGTCCGGCCCTGCCGGCGGCGCTGCGACGGCAGCTCGCCTTCCGGCTGCTGGAGGCCGGCGACAAGCGGGCGGCGGAGCGGGCCTTCCGCACCCTCGCCGCCACCGCGCCGCCAGACAGTCCCGATGTCCGCCAGCTGCTGTTCCTCTGGGGGCCGCGGCCGGGTGCGGCGGAGCTGCAATGGCTCGAGGCGCGCGGGCGGCAGGCGGACGCGGGGGAGCAGGCCGCCTGGATGCGCATCCTCACCGACCGTGGCGCACCAGCACGGGCCATCGCGCTCTATCGTGCCGAGGCCCGCGACAGCGTGCCCGAGCCGCTGCTCGACGCCTATCTCGGGGCGTTGGAGGCGCAGGATGACCGCGCCGCCCTCGCCGCGGCGGTGCGGGCGGCGCTGCCGCAGGCCCGGGCGGCGGGCCCGCTGCGGCATCTGGCCCGCCTGGCCGCCCGCACGGGCAACACGGCGCTGGAGCAGCAGGTCCTGGAGCGCCTGGTGGCGACTGGCGAGAGCGGCCCCGACGTGCAGTACCGGCTCGGCGCCCTGGCCTATCTCCGGCGGGACCGGGAGACGGCGGAGCGGTTGCTGTCGGGCTTTGTGGCGGCGACCGGGGGCAATGCCGAGAGCTGGACCTTGCTCGGCGACCTCGCGGCCGGACGGCGCGAGACCGCCGTGGCCCGGCAGCGCTACGGCGAGGCGCTGCGCCGAATCGACGCCGCGGGCGATCGCTCGCGCCAGGCCCGTGCCGCCCGGGCGCACCTGCTGCACTGCCTGGGACAGGAGACGGAGGCGGTGCGGCTCTACGAGGCGCTGCTCGCCGAGCGGCCCGGCGATGACACGGTGCGCGCCGATTATGCGGCCATGCTGCTCGGCCAGGGTGCCTTGCAGCGGGCCCGCGAGATACTAGGCAGCCGATGACATCCTCACTCCCCTGCGGCGCCCTGGCTGTGTTGACCATGCTGACCGTGCTGCGGGCCGCGACCGCAGCCGCCCAGCCCACGCCGGACGCTACGCCACCTCTGCCCGCTACCACGCTGGAACAGCGGGGCGCGGCGGCCGAGGCGCCGGGGGACCAACCAGCGCCGGTAGCGACCGAGGCGGTCACCCTCCTGCTGCCCGGGACCGCCGGTGCCACGCTGCGCCAGGAGGGCCGCGAGGCACTGCTCGCCTTTCCGCGCGCCTTGCCGCCAATTGATGCCCCTGGCCTCATGGCGCGCGCGGCGGGCCTGCTGGACGGGGTCAGTCTCGGTTACGACACCCTGCTGCTGACCCTGGCGCCGGAGGTCACCCTGACCCTGGAGCCGGGCCGGGATGGCTTGCAGCTCCGGCTGGTGCGGGCACCGGGAACGGCATCGGCCTCCCCGACTGACGAGCCGGCGGCAAGGAGCGCCGCCACTGATGCCGGGCAATCGCTGCGGCTGCGGCTGCTCGCGGCGCAGCTGCTGGTGCAGACGGGACGGCTGAGCGAGGCGCGCACGGAATTTGCCGCCCTGCGCGGCGAGATGCCGGACAGTCCCGAGCCGCTCGCTGGAGGGGCTGCCATCGAGCAGCGGACCGGTCGCTGGCGACAGGCTCTCGCCCTGTACCAGCAGGCGCTCCTGCTCGACCCCGGCGAGCCTGCCAACATCGCCGCCCTTGCCGCCCTCGAGCGGGTCGTGGCGCCCCGGCTGCGGGCCGATCTGGAGTACCGCGAAACCCAGGGTGGCGTCGGGACGGGGCGGGCCAGCGCCACCGTCGGCGGGCTCAGCGGTCAGCAGCGCTTCGGCGAAGGCTGGCGTCTTGGCCTGGTGACGGAGATTGCCGGGGTGACGGCGGCGCAAGTGCAGCGGCGCGACGGCACGGTCGGACCGTTCTCGGGTGAACGGCAACGGGGCGAGCTCTTCCTGCAGTATGACGCGCTGGCGGGGCAGGTGGTGGTTGGGTCGCTGTTCCTCGGCGACACGGCGCTGGGCGCCGGCCTGCGGGCCGAGCTGCCCGACAGCAGCGGCGTGACCGCGCTGCGGGCCGAGTACCGGCGGCCCAACTGGGACTTCTTTCAAAGCATGATCAACTACGGCACGCGCGACCGCTTGGCGGTCGGCCGCCGGCAGCAGCTCATCAGCAATCTCAGCGGCCGGCTGGAGGTCGGGGTGAACCGCTACGGCGTCGCCGGCGATCGTGACGTCACGGCCACCACCTCGCTGGCCGGAGAGCTGCGCCTCGGTGAGATCGGCGGCCTGCGGGGCCTGTCGGCGGCCTATATCCTCGATGCCGAATACCTGCTCCGGCAGGACGAGCGGACCGGACCGGACGGGCAGCGCTTCACGCCGCTCCAGATTGTCAGCCGAGAGGTGCATGCCCTGACCCTCGGCTATGCCCGGACCTGGGGAGCCTCCCCGGCCGAGGGCATGGCCAACCTCGAGCTGTCGGGCGGCTACGGCGTCGACCGCTACGGCAAGGCCGGGCCGCTGCTCGCCGGCTCGGTCGGCTACGTCCGTGGCCGGTTCGAGCTGCGGCTGCGCGGCAGCTACGTGGAAAACATCGGCCGCGCCCGGGGCACCACCTCGGTGTTCGGCGGCGCTCTGACCTGGTACTTCTGACATGCTGCCGTCCCAGGATCCCGCTGTCGCACCGCCGCGGCACCTCCTCGGTATCCGTCTGGCCAGCCTGCTGGAAACTCTTGCCCTGCTGGGGGCAGGCCTGGCGGTCGATGCGGTGCTGTTCGGCGGCGATCGCTTCGCCGGGATCTCGCCACATCCCTTCGGCGTGGTCGTGCTGCTGGCTGCCGTGCAATACGGCACGCGCGAAGGCCTGGCCGCCGCCCTGCTGGCCAGCCTCGCCCTGCTGGCCGACCGGCTGCCCGAGCAGGCCTTCGGCGAGGATCTCTACACCTGGCTGCTGCGGATTGGCAGCGTGCCGGTACAGTGGTTCATCGCCGGGCTGGTCCTCGGCCAGATCCGCGACGGTCACCGGCGGAAGGCCGAGACCCAGGCCCAGGCGCTGGCCGAGCTGCGCATGCAGGCCGAGGCCATCGTCGCGGCCTATGACCGGCTTGCCGCGAGCCGGGCCGAGCTGGAAGCGCGGGTGGCGGGGCAGGCGCGCACGGTCCGGGCCATGTACGCCGCCGCACGCGCCATCGAGCAGCAGAGCACGGACGCGGTCCTGATCGGGGTCGCGGCGCTGGTCCAGTCGACACTGGGCGCACAGAAATTCTCCCTGTTCCTGCTCGATGGCGAGCGGCTGGACCTGGTGGCCACCGAGGGCTGGGGCGCCGCCGATCGCCTCGCCAGGCACTTCGACGGCAGCGCGCTGCTGTTCCGGGCGATGGTGGGCGAGCGCCGCGTTCTCACCGCGGTGGAGCCGGCCGGCGAAGCCATCCTGGCTGGCGAGGGCCTGCTCGCCGGTCCGCTGGTCAGCGAGGAGACCGGGCGGGTCATCGGCATGCTGAAGATCGAAGCGATCCCCTTCACCGAGCTGAACCCCTCCGCCGTGCAGAACTTTCGCCTGCTCTGCGAATGGATCGGCACCGCCTATGACAGGGCGCTCCGCTGCGAACGGCTGCGTGGGCAGCAGGCCCTCGTCATGCCGCTGCTGGGATAGGCCACGATGCGACCCCTGGCGCCGCCCGGCGGCACCGCCCTCCCCTCCCCGTCCGTCTGGATCCGCCTGACAACCGGCCTGCTGTGCGGGCTGGCGATCTGCGCCGAGATGGTGATCACGGCCGCGGCGCTGCGCGCCCTGGCGCCGCCGGACCTGCTGCTGACCGCGCAGCTTGCCACCTCCATCGCCTGCCTCCTGGGCGCCGCAGCGCTGTACCGTTGCGGCGGCCGCGATCCGGCCGGCCTGCTGCTGCTGCTCGCCAGCGCCGTCACCGGGCCTTTCGGGGCCTTGGGTGGCGGCCTCTGCGCTGCCCTGCGCATCGGCTTTGCCAGCAGCGCCACCCCCTTCGAGCAGTGGTACGCGGCCCTCTTTCCTGCCGTCGAGGTATCGCCCGTCGAGGCGCTGTACGAGCGGGTCGTGCTGCGCGGCAGCGGGCCGGAGGCCCGGGGCGGCGTCGCCCCTTTCAGCGACATCATGGCACTCGGCACGGTGCCGCAGAAGCAGGCCGCGATCGCCCTGATCGCCGACGAGTTCCGGCCCAGCTTCGCGCCGGCACTGCTGCGCGCCCTGAACGACCCCGAGCCGGCCATCCGGGTCCAGGCCGCGACCGCCTCGGCGCGGATCGAGAACCGCTTTCTCGAGCGCGCGCTCGCCCTGGAGGAGCAGCTCGCGGCGGCACCGAGGGATCCCGCACGGCTGCTCGCGCTCGCCCGGCACCACGATGCCTACGCCCATACCGGGCTGCTGGATGGTGGCCGCGCGACGGCAGAGCGGCATCGGGCGCTCGAGCTCTATGAGCGCCTCGCCTGGATGCGGCCCGCCGACCCCGAGTTGGCGCAGGTGATCGGGCGCCTGCTGCTCCGCCTCGATCGCCCGACGGAGGCGCTGGACCGCCTGGCACCCCTGGTGAACAGACCCGGCGCCCCGCCGGAGCTCCTGGCCTGGTACCTGGAATGCCTGTACCGGCTCGGCCGCATCGGGGCACTGCGCCAGGCTGCGGCGCGCCACGGGCAGAGCATCGCTGTCTCGGCGCTGCCGCAGGAGGTGCGCGACATCTGCCGGCTTTGGGCCGAGAGTGCCGTGGAGGCGACGCCCGCATGATCTGGATGTCCCGCAAGCCTCTGCCCGAGGCCGACATCTGCCTTGTCCTCGAGGGCGCCTATCCCTTTATCGCCGGCGGCGTCTCCTCCTGGACCCACGACCTGATCCGGGCGCATCCGGACCTCACCTTCCATCTCGCCACGCTCGCCGCGGACGAGGCTCCCAAGCCCCTGCGCTTTGATCTGCCGGCCAACGTCATCCAGATGACCACGATCCCGCTGCAGCAATCCGAAGCGCGGCTGACGTCCGGCCGCGGGATCGAGCGCATGATCGGGGCGCTGCAACGCCCCCTCGCTGGCCTCTTTGCCCGCGGCGGGCTGGCCGAGTTCCGCGCGCTGTTGCAGGTGTTGCGGCAGCACCCCCGCACGGCGACGCGCGCGGCCTTGATGAACTCGGAGGCGGCCTTCCGGATGGTGGAGGCGATGTACGAGGCCGCCGTCCCGGGCAGCTCCTTCCTGAACTACTTCTGGACCTGGCGGTCGCTCGCCGGTGGCCTGTTCTCCGTCCTGCTGGCGCCGCTGCCACGGGCCCGCGTCTACCACGCCGTCTCAACCGGCTATGCCGGGCTGCTGGTGGCCCGTGCGGTCCTCGAGACTGGCCGGCCGGGCCTGCTCACCGAGCACGGCATCTACACCAACGAGCGGCGGGTGGAGATCGCCATGGCGGAGTGGCTGGCTGACCGGATTCCCGGCTCGCTCGGCATCGAGGCGCGGCGACGCGACCTGCGCGATGTCTGGATCGAGGCGTTCACCGGCTACTCGCGGGTCTGCTACGAGGCCTGCGACCGCATCACCACGCTCTACGCCGGCAATCAGCTGCTGCAGATACGCGACGGCGCGCCGCCGGATCGCCTGACGATCATCCCCAATGGCGTCGACTACGATGGCTTCTCGGCCGTGCCGCGTGATCCGGCGCCCCGCCCACCCACGGTGGCCCTGATCGGCCGTGCCGTGCCCATCAAGGACGTAAAGACCTACATTCGTGCCGCCGCCATCCTGCGCCAGATGGTGCCGGAGGTGCGCGTGCTGCTGCTGGGCCCGACCGACGAGGATCCGGCCTATTTCCAGGAATGCACGGACATGGTGGCGCATCTCGGCCTGCAGGAGACCTTCACCTTCACCGGCCGGGTGCGATTGCAGGACTACCTCGGCAAAGTGGACGTGGTCGCCCTCACCAGCATCAGCGAGGCGCAACCGCTGGTGCTGCTCGAGGCCGGGGCTGCCGGCGTGCCGAGCGTTGCCACCGATGTCGGCTCCTGCCGCGACATGATCGAGGGGCGTGCCGACGAGGATCCGCCGCTGGGCCCCGGCGGCTTCGTCACCCCCCTCGCCGATCCGGCCGCCACCGCGCGGGGCCTGGCTGCCCTGCTGCTCGACCCGGCCCTGCGGGCGCGATGCGGTGAGGCGATCCGCCGGCGGACCGAACGCTACTACAACAAGCGGGTGGTCGACCGGCTCTACCGCGAGCTCTACGAGGCGCATCTGGCCCTGCCCGATGATGCGGCCGAGGCGGCCGCAGCCTGATGGCCGGCATTGGCTTTCCGCTGCGGCGGCTGGCGCAGCAGGACACGCTCAGCGGCGGCTTGCGCGCCTACCTGCATGCCGGCATCATTTCGTCGGGCCCCTGGCTGCTCACCGTGCTGGCGCTGGGCGGCATCGAGCTGTTCGGGCGGAGCCTGCTCGCGCCCGAGATGGTGCAACGCTTCTCGCAAGTGGTCATCTACAATTTCGCCTTCTCGCTCGTACTGTCCGGCCCGATTGTGCTGGTGATCACCCGACGGCTGGCCGACCACATTCATGCGCGGGACATCAGCGAAGCCCCGGGGATGTTCATCGGCGCACTGGCGGTGATCCTGGCCGTGCAGACCGCCCTCGGTCTGCCGTTCTACGGGCTGGTCGCGGCCCTGCCGCTGGCCGAGCGGGTGCTGGCGCTCATCGGCCTGCAGTTGGTGGGCGGTATCTGGCTCGCCGCGGCCTTCATGTCGGCGCTGAAGAGTTTCGATTCCATCACCGCCGCCTTCGCCCTGGGCTTGGCCACCGGCATCGTGGGGGCGGTGGCCCTCACACCCGACTTCGGGGTGGCCGGGATGCTGGCCGGCTTCAACGCCGGCCTTGCCCTTGTCTTCTTCTGGCTCGCGGCGCGCATTTTCGCCGAGTACCCGCACCCGGTCGCGCGCCCCTTCGCCTTTCTCGGCGACTTGCGCAGGTATTGGGAGTTCGCCCTCGTGGGGCTGCTCTACAATGCCGCCATCTGGGTCGACAAGTGGATCATGTGGTTTGCACCGGGACGCTCGGTTGTCACCGGGGGAATGCCGTCCAACCCGGCTTACGATGGGGCGATGTTCCTGGCCTACCTGACCATCGTGCCATCGATGGCGCTGTTCCTGCTGGCCATCGAGACCCGGTTCTTCGAAACCTATCTGCGCTTCTATCGCAGCATCCGCAACCATGCGACGGCCGCAGAAATCCGGCGCGACCATCGCGCCATCCTCCGCGACCTCGGGCAGGGCCTGTGCAGCCTCGCCGTTCTGCAGGCTGCCGTGTGCTACCTGGCCATTCTGGTCGCGCCCGGGCTGATCGGCCTGGCCCGCGGCGGAGTGGAAATGGTCTTCATCTTCCGTTTTGGCGCCCTGGGCGCTGCGTGTCACATGCTGCTGCTCGCCGTGATGGTGGTGATCGCCTATTTCGATTTCCGGAGCACCATGTTGGCCGTCGCCGTCATGTTCTTCGCGCTGAATGCCGGGCTGACCCTGGGCACGCTGTGGCTGGACCTCGGCTACCACGGCTATGGCTACTTCATAGCGGCCTTGCTGTCGCTGCTCTTTGCGTATTCAGCCACGGCAACCCGCCTCGTGCGCCTGCCTTACATGACCTTCGTCGGGAACAACCGTACGCTGCGCTGAGTGCCCATCGGCCAGGCACGGCTGTTCAAGGCTGTGGAATGTTGCGGAGGTCGAGGAGGTCATCGACGCCACCGATGGCGGCGCGGTAGCGGTCCTGCAGGAGTGAGCTTCGGCGGTTGGCCTCGAGGATGCCGAAGGCGAAGCTGCGGCGGCGGCCGAAGAGACCCGGACTGCAGCGAATGCGGGAGCGGTCCTCGCCCATGGTGACGTCGCGGGCGTCGTGCGAGGTGTTCTCAACCTTCCCGTGGTCCCGGATGGCAGAGGCGGCGCGAATGACTGGGATCGCGGTGGTGGCGAGGTAGAAGGCGGCCTCGGAGGAGCGTGTCCAGAGACCAGTCCTGGCGCTGCGGGTGAGGACGTCGCGCTCGATGCGGATCACGGCACCGATGAGGGACGCCCACTCGGTGTCGGTGAAGGCGGCGGCGGCATTGAAGACGGCGCCGCTGCGCTCCTCCTGGCGGTTGCGCCCCCGATCACGGCGACTGGCCGTGGAAAGCGGGGTGGCGCTGGCGCAGAGGTCCTTGGCTTGCTGACGCAGGGTGGGCTGGTTGTCCTTGACCTGCATGGTCAGGTCGGCGCCGAACTTTGCGGCGAGCTCGAAGGTTTCCTCTGGCGGTGCAGGGCGTCGAGCGTGACCAGGTGGCCAGCCGGTGAGAACTCCAGCACAGCATACAATATAATATGTAACGATATGGTGAGAGACGGACGATTTGGTTTCATATTGGAAAAATAATTCTACTCTTTGGGTTAGGTGCGACGCGCAGTGCGACTCCACCTCAGCCAAGCGGCATCAAGCGAACCATGGGGTTTCGTATCCCTGTCAGAAGCGGCTTCGGCGTGTTCTGCACCGCATACGGGCGGATCGCGCATTGGCATGCATCGCCCGGCTTCCCCGGCACCGCACCCGCCAACGGCAGCTTGAGCGGCCACCAGGACGCCGACGGTCAGGCCAGCGGCGACTTGCTCCTCTGCGCGGATGCCGGTGCGGAGCAGACGAGCATCCGAAACCACGACGGCCTTCTCACCCGGTCACGGGTTGCCGAGATCTTCTTCGGCAATAGCGGCAGGTCGATGGCGGTGGGCGCGCCTCACCCCTTGACGCTCGTGGCAACCCCATTGGCTGGCGCAGGTGCGAGATCACGGCGCGAAGCATCGAAAGGTCAGACGCCGCTCCGACCGTCGCAGGGCCCCATCGGATGGCGAACCACCCCCGCCGGGGTGCCCTGGTGCGACCTGCGCGGAGGTCCCGCACCACTCACATGGGACGGAGGCGTCGTCGACGATATGGCGTCGCCGGACATGCCGCCGCGCCCATTGGCCGGCCTCAGCGCCGGCCATGCGGGACGCCGCGCTCGACCGAGACTCGCAACTCGCGGCTGGGGCGTTTGCCGCCGGCCGAGCCGGCGGCAAACGCCGACGAAATGCCACCAGACCGGAACCGACCAGAGAGGAGCAATGGATGGCTTCGGCAACCACTGAGCGCCGCTTCTTCGGCACCGATGGCATCCGCGGCACTGCCAACCGTGCGCCAATGGATGCGATCACGGCGCTGCGGCTTGGCCAGGCTGCCGGACGTTACTTCAACCGCGGCGGACACCGCCATCGTGTCGTCATCGGCAAGGACACTCGGCTTTCGGGCTACATGCTGGAACCTGCGCTGACCGCGGGATTTGCAGGGGCAGGCATGGATGTGGTGCTGGTAGGCCCGTTACCCACACCGGCGATCGCCATGCTGACGCGCAGCCTGCGCGCCGATCTCGGCGTGATGTTGTCGGCGTCCCATAACCCCTTTGAGGACAATGGCATCAAGCTGTTTGGCCCCGACGGTCTGAAGCTATCGGATGCTCAGGAGGCCAAGATCGAAGCGTTGATGGCCGGAGACCTGTCCGAGATGCTGGCAGCGCCCGCGAGCCTTGGCCGCGCGAGCCGGCTGGAGGACGCGCCAGGCCGCTATATTGAGGCGGCAAAGGCGAGCTTCCCGAAAAGGTTGAGCCTCGCTGGCTTGCGCGTGGTGGTGGATTGTGCAAACGGCGCCGCTTACCGCGTCGCGCCCACCGTGCTGTGGGAACTGGGTGCAGATGTGGTGAGCGTTGGTGTCTCGCCTGATGGTCTCAACATCAACAAGGACTGCGGTAGCACCGCGCCTGCCCGCCTCGTGGAACTGGTGAAGGAACGGCGAGCGGACCTTGGCATCGCGCTCGATGGCGACGCCGATCGCTTGATGCTGTCGGACGAGCGAGGGCAGATCGTGGATGGCGATCAGATTTTGGCACTGATTGCGGGATCGTGGAGGCAGCGGGAGCGCTTGCAGGGGGACGCCGTCGTGGCGACGACCATGTCTAATATCGGGCTGGAGCGCTATCTGCAGGGGATGGGCCTCCGCCTCGAACGCACAAAGGTCGGGGACCGCTACGTCGCAGAACGGATGCGCGAGGTTGGCTGCAACCTGGGTGGCGAGCAGTCTGGCCACCTGATCATGAGCGATTTCACGACTACCGGTGATGGGCTGATCGGTGCGCTGCAGGTTCTCGCCGTGCTGGTGCAGGAGGGGCGGCCGGCGAGCGAGGTCTGCCGCCGCTTCCAGCCATTGCCACAGCATCTGGTGAGCGTGCGCTTTCCCGCTGGGGCTATCTCGCCACTCTCTGATACGCAGGTGCAGGAGGCTATCGCGGCAGCGGAGGCACGGCTCGGCACCGGCGGCCGGGTATTGGTCCGCGCCAGTGGGACAGAGCCTGTGATCCGTGTGATGGCAGAAGCAGAAGACGAAGCGCTGGTTGTGGAGACGGTGCACAACCTCGCCGCACTGCTCCGCACTCGTGCAATGGCCGACATCATGCCCCCGACCGGCAGAGGGTTGAGTCACCAGGAGACAGCTCCAGGCGGTGTCCTCTCGCTGGTGTCCGTCGCATGACGCCGGTTGTACCCGCCGCCGCCATTATCCTCGCCGCGGGCCTCGGCACCCGCATGCGGAGCGTCCTGCCCAAGGCGATGCATCCGGTCGCTGGGCGGCCGATGATCAACCATCTGATCAGCACCTGCGAACTGATCTTCGACCGGATCGTGGTGGTGGTCGGGCCGGAGATGCCCACGCTGGAGAAGACCGTGGCGCCGCATGCGACCGTCGTGCAGGCGGAGCGGCTGGGCACCGGCCATGCCGCGCGGATGGCCGCGCCGCTGCTGCGCGATTATGCCGGAGACGTTGCCGTGCTCTACGCCGACAATCCGCTGATCACCGCCCCAACTATCCGGCGTCTGGTGGAGACGCGAGCAAAGGTGGACCTTGCCCTGCTGGCGATGCGGCCGGCCGATCCCGGCCGCTACGGCCGCGTGGTGCAGGACGAAGCGGGCGACGTCACGCGCATCGTCGAATGGGCCGATGCGAGCGAGGCGGAGCGGGCGATCGGTCTCTGCAATGCCGGCGTGGTCTGCGCGCCGGCGCAGGACCTCTTCCGCTGGCTGGATGCGGTCGGCAACGACAATGCCAAGGGCGAGTACTACCTGACCGACATCGTCGACCTCGCCGTCGCGGATGGCAGGCGGGTGGTGGCGGAGGAGGCCGAGGAGGCCGAGCTTGCCGGCGCCAACAGCCGCGCGGAGCTCGCGCTGCTCGAGGCCGGGATGCAGGCGCGGCTGCGGGCGGCCGCCATGGCGGGCGGCGCGACCTTGGTGGCGCCGGAGACGGTGTTCCTCTCCTGGGACACCAGCCTGGGCCAGGACGTGACGGTCGGCCCGAATGTGGTCTTCGGCCCGGGCGTCGCGGTGGAGGACGAGGTCGAGATCCGCGCCTTCTCCCACCTCGAGGGCTGCACGGTGCGCAGCGGTGCGATCATCGGCCCCTTCGCCCGGCTGCGGCCGGGGACGGAGGTGGGGCGCGGGGCGCATGTGGGCAATTTCGTCGAGCTGAAGGCGGCGACCCTGGCCGAGGGCGCCAAGGCCAACCACCTCAGCTACCTGGGCGACGTGACGGTCGGTGCCGGTTCCAACATCGGCGCCGGGACCATCACCTGCAACTACGACGGCCTGCACAAGCACCGGACCGAGATCGGTGCCGGCGCCTTCATCGGCAGCGACACCGCGCTGGTCGCGCCGGTGCGCGTCGGCGACCGCGCGCTGGTCGCGGCCGGCAGCGTGATCACCGAGGACGTGCCGGACGACGCGCTGGCGATCGCGCGCGGGCGGCAGGCGACGAAGCCCGGCCGGGGCTTCAAGGGCAAGAAGAAGGACGCTTCCTGATGTGCGGCATCGTAGGGGTCGTGGGCAAGGCCGAGGCGGCGCCGCTGCTGCTGGAGGCGCTGCGCCGGCTGGAATACCGCGGCTATGACAGCGCGGGCATCGCCACGCTGGTCGACGGCCATATCGACCGCCGCCGCGCCGAGGGCAAGCTCGGCAACCTGGCCGCGGTGCTGGAGCGCGAGCCGCTGACCGGCACCACCGGCATCGGCCATACCCGCTGGGCGACGCATGGCGCGCCGACCGAGCGCAACGCGCATCCGCACAGCACGCGCCGCGTCAGCGTGGTGCACAACGGCATCATCGAGAACCATGCCGAGCTGCGCGCCGAGCTGGAGGCGAAGGGCGCGGTCTTCGAGACCGAGACCGACACCGAGACCTTCGTCCGGCTGGTCGACGACTATCTCGCGCATGGCCTCGCCCCGCAAGAGGCCTTCGCATCGGCGCTGAAGCGCGTGCACGGCGCCTTCGCGCTCGCCGCCATCTTCTCCGGCCATGCGAAGCTGCTGATGTGCGCCCGACAGGGCGCGCCGCTCGCCATCGGCTTCGGCGAGGGCGAGATGTTCGTCGGCTCCGACGCGCTGGCCCTCGCCCCGCTGACCCGCCGCATCGCCTATCTCGAGGAAGGCGACTGGGCGGTGGTGGACGGGGAGGGCGCGCATTTCTTCGACGCCGCGCACAACCCGGTCGAGCGCAAGGTGGTGGTCACCGCCGTCTCCGGCGCCGCGGTGGGCAAGGGCAATTACCGCCACTTCATGGAGAAGGAGCTGCACGAGCATCCCGCGGTGCTCGGCGACACGCTGCGGCAGTACCTCGACCCGAAGACGCTGGAGGTGCGCCTGCCGCGCCTGCCCTTCGATGCCACGCGCGTGCCGCGGCTGACCATCTCCGCCTGCGGCAGCGCCTTCATCGCCGGCCAGGTCGGCCGCTACTGGATCGAGCAGCTCGCCCGCCTGCCGGTGGATGCCGATGTCGCCTCGGAGTTCCGCTACCGCGACCCGCCGCTGCCCGAGGGCGGCGCCGCCATCCTCGTCAGCCAGTCCGGCGAGACCGCCGACACTATGGCGGCGCTGCGGTTGCTGAAGGAGGGCGGGCAGAAGGTCCTCTCGGTGGTGAACGTGCCCGAGAGCTCCATGGCGCGGGAGAGCGACGGGGCGGTGCTGACCGTGGCGGGCCCCGAGATCGGCGTCGCCTCCACCAAGGCCTTCACCGCGCAGCTCGCGGTGCTCGCCTGCCTCGCCATCGGCTTCGGCCGGCAGCGGCGGGAGCTGACGACGCTGGACGAGGGGCGGCTGACGCAGTCGCTGCTGGAGGTGCCGAGCCACGCCGCGGCGATCCTCGAACGGGACGCGCAGATCCGCGAGCTGGCGGCGGAGGTCGCCAAGGCGCGGGACGTGCTCTTCCTCGGCCGCGGCAGCCTCTACCCGATCGCGCTCGAGGGCGCGTTGAAGCTGAAGGAGATCAGCTACATCCATGCCGAGGGCTATGCCGCCGGCGAGATGAAGCACGGCCCCATCGCGCTGATCGACAACAACGTCCCCGTCATCGCGCTCTGCCCCAGCGGGCCGCTCTTCGAGAAGACGGCGAGCAACCTGCAGGAGGCGGCGGCGCGCGGCGGGCGGATCATGGCCTTCACCGATGCCGATGGCGTCGGGCCGCTGTCGCGCTTCGCCGAGCGGGTGATCGAGCTGCCGAAGGTCGGCGCCCTTCCGACGCCGATCCTCTACGCCATCCCGGTCCAGCTCCTGGCCTACCACGTGGCCGTGCTGAAGGGCACCGATGTCGACCAGCCCCGCAACCTGGCGAAGAGCGTGACGGTGGAGTGAGATGCCGGTGGGCACGATAGAGACACCAATGCGGTTATGAACATCCTGCGGTCGGGGCGGAACGTCGCCCTCCAGCGGTCGGAAATCTCCGTCCTTTAGGGCGAGGAAGAGGTTAAGCCGGAGAGTCGGCTCGGGAAGGTCGATCCTTCCCGTCGCCTACCCTCAAAGCGAGCCAGGTGCCGGCAGCAGAGCCATTCCGTTCATGAGCGGACAGGCCGATCCAATCCTGCCGAGTTTGCAAAGAAGGCGACAATGCATGAACCGATTTCTTATCACCGGGGGTGCCGGCTTCATCGGCTCGCATCTTGCCGACGCACTACTGCAGAAGGGCTGCGGCGTGCGAGTGCTGGACGATCTGTCGACCGGTCGACGCGATAACCTCGATCCGGCGGTTGAGCTGATCGAAGGCGACGTGGCCGATGCCGTCGTCATGCGTGCTGCGGTGCAGGGAATGTCTGGGGTATTCCATCTTGCCGCTATTGCCTCGGTGGTGCGCTCGAACGAGGACTGGCTCGGCACCCATCGGGTCAACCAGACCGGCACGGTCTGCGTCCTCGACGCGGCACGGCAGGCAGACCGCATCCCGGTAGTCTACGCATCGTCTGCCGCCATCTACGGCGGCCAGAGTGCCGCCGCCATTCAGGAAAGCGCCGTGCCATCGCCGCAGACCGCCTACGGCGCCGATAAGCTGGGCAGCGAACTGCACGCCCGCGTCGCCACCGGCGTGCATGGCGTGCCGACGATGGGGTTCCGCTTCTTCAATGTGTACGGGCCACGGCAGGATCCGTCCTCGCCCTATTCCGGCGTGATCAGCATCTTCGCAGCCCGGATCGCGGCCGGGCAGGGTATCACTGTCCACGGCGATGGTGGGCAGGTCCGAGACTTCGTTTTCGTGCAAGACGTGGTGCAGCACCTGCTCGCCGGTATGCGCCGTCTGCGGGACATGCCGGGGCCCCAGGCTGAAGTCTTCAACGTGTGCACGGGACGGGCGACCTCCGTCCTCGATCTGGTCAAGGTATTGGGCGAGGTCATTGGCCGCGCCGTACCGGTCGAGCATGGTCCGGCGCGCCGCGGCGATATCCGTACCTCGCTTGGCGACCCGCGCGGTGCCGCCGAGGCCTTGCAGGTTCGGGCCAGCACCTCGCTGCGCGATGGCCTGGCGGTTCTGTGTCACGCCGGAACTCCGGCCCGCCACCCGGCGTGAGTCCGGCCGGCGTGGTTTGAAACCGGGTCACACGCGGAGCTGGATTGGCGCTGCCGGCACAGGTGATTGCACCATCGGCCTTTCACCCGTGAGGCGAGTATGAACCGAGGTGTTGGCGCGACGGCCAAGCCGCCTGAGGGCGGCCGCAAGGACCAAAACGATTTTGGTCGAGCAACCTGCACTCGAAAAGGCTCGCGGGGCGTCTCTCAGAAGAGAGGCGACCCGCCTCCCGGGCGAGAGGGTCGGGAAGCGGGCGCCAGAGCCACCGCTTGAGTTTGGGGCTAAGCGGCAGCGGTCATGTATCGAAAATAATACGATTCGGCATTGCAATTGAATGCGAGCAGGACCGTGCAATCACTGCATGCTGCGTCTGCGCTGCCTCGGTGGCCTGCGCATCTCCGAGATCTGCGGCCTGTGCTGGCGCGAACCTGATGAACTAATGCCGCCAAGCCGCTCACGCGGCTCTGGCGACGGTTTCGGTCGCGGTGGACTGGGCCTGTTCTCACCCACGATACTTCATCCAGGCTGCGGCACGGATCGCGGAGGAGACGTCCAAGGGATAGCTTGCATGTATACTACAAGTCACACTCACATGTGAGTGTGGAGCTGTTCCCAGGAGTCGGCCGATACAGTCAAAACTTCTAGTTGGAATATATTGCAGATCTATACGCAATTAGGTATCTCCGCTTGATGCAAGACAGCAACATGATTGGCTGGGCACGGCCACTGGCGCTGATCGTCGAAGACGATGCCCTGCTAACCCTGCTGGCCGATGGTCTGCTCGCCGCGGAGGGGTTCGATACGATCTTCGCCGCACATGAGACAGAAGCCATGGTCCAGGCCGCAGTAGCAGGCCGGATCGCAGTCGCAGTCGTAGACTTGTCTCTCGACGGCGACGTCGCCGGTCAGCGTGTCATCCGCGCTCTGCGGCAGCACGTCCCGGACCTGCCTGTGGTGGTCATCACCGGCTTCGACAGCGATGCACCAGAGGCCAACTTGCGTGGCCTTGGTTGGCCGACAGTGAGGCTCCACAAACCCGGTGGCTACGACGAGCTCATTCCTGCCGTACTGGATGTCATGGAGCAGGCTCGCACCGGTGCTTGGCCAAAGGAATGGCGCCGCGACACGGATTACACCTACTGACCGGCGCGTAACGCTCGGTATTGGTGTCTGTCGGCTCCCTTTTTCCAGGCCGGCAAGATTAGCTGCTTGCTGACCGGGAAGAGGAACTTCCTGTCAGGGAGGTGTGAATGGCCAGGATATCCCCACGCGAGCGACCGGATCAGGAGACCGTGCTGTGGCCGATGCAGAAGCTGTGTCCGGCCTGCGGCAGCCCGATGCGGGTGCGCTACGAGAACCAGCGCACGCTGGTGACGTTGGCGGGCTCAACGCGGCTGCGGCTGAAGATCCGGCGTTGCGAGCGGGTCGGCTGCGAGCGCTATGGCCATCCCTGGCGGCCTGAAGCGGAAGGCGCGCTGGCCTTGGCGAAGCACGAGTTTGGCCTGGACGTGATCGCGCTGGCAGGAGTCCTGCGTCACCGCGACCACCACAGCGTGCCGGAGATCCACCAAGCCCTGCGCGCGCGCGGGGTGGAGATCGCCGAGCGGAGCGTGACCAACCTGCTCGACCGCTACGATGAGCTGCTGGCGACGTCGCTGACCGACAGTCGGCGGCTGCGTGCGATGCTGGCGAAGCAGGGGCGCGTGATCCTGGCGCTGGATGGCCTGCAGTCGGAGGTGGGTCACGAGGTGCTCTGGGTGGTGCGCGACTGCATCTCGGGAGAAGTGCTGCTGGCGCGCAGCCTGCTGTCCGGTACAGCCGCGAATCTCGCCTCGCTGCTGCGGGACGTGGTGGAGGCGGTGGGCGTGCCGGTGGTAGGGATCGTCAGCGACGGCCAGACCTCGATCCGCCGGGCGGTTGAGCGGACCTTACCGGGAGTGCTGCACCAGCTCTGCTAGGCGTGTCTGCAAAGGGCTGCGGCTCGTCTCGGCGGATCCTTTCCGCCCCGACGGCGTCCGCGGCCTTGCCGATGCCACTAGCATCGGCTGCGGCCACGTCCTGGCCCGGGCGAAAAATCTCTCGCCGATCCTTCGCGTTCCTTTTGCAGGCACGCCCTAGTTGCACTTTCTGCGCGAGGCGGCGCTGCCGGTCTTCGAGGTCAACCGGCATGCCAAGGAGGAGCTGAAGAAGCACGTGCGTGGCGTGCGGCGGATCGAGCGTGCGGTGGAGGATACGCGTGATCCGTAGGCTGGGGTGCGGCCCGGTTCGATGAGACAGCCGGCTGTGGTAGAGGCGACCGCAACCGGAGATCGAGCTCATGGACCAGAACCGCAAGGACAAGCCCGAAGGCGGCGCCGGCGTGCGCCCAGAACGCTGACGCTGGCGCCCCCTTGGCCGGTGCCGGGCCGGAGCGGCGCTTCGCCGTCCAGCGCAAGCTGGCCGCCGTCACTACGGTCGCCCGCCTGAGCAGATGGTGCGACCGCGCCCTGGTCGGGGCGGAAGCGGCGATGAAGGAGCGCGACAGCCTTGACGAGGGCGGCCATGATGTCGCTACCGCGCAGGCTGCCGGCGCCGACCTGTGGCCCGCTACGCCGCGTGGTCTTCACCAGGCGGATCAAGCTCCAACTCGCGTCGGAGGTGGCCGAAGCGCTCCGGGTCCATGGCGCGGCGGTCCTGCAGCAACAGCCGCAGCACCGCGAGCCCGGCCGGGGTGAAGTAGGCGCGCGTGCCGAGGATGTTGGGTGCCTCAGATGACACCTCCACCAGCCCGCGCGCGATCAGGCCCTCCATGGCCTTGGGCACCTTGGGCTGGCCGGCCTTGGGCCCGGTGCGCCAGCAGCGCAAGAAGAAGCCCTCGGCCAGCGAGGGGTCCTGGCCGAAGCGCTGGCAGAACTCGCGGCGGATCAGGTCGCGCTCGGCCGGGGTGAAGAGGCTGGAATCGTCGCTCATGCCGGCAAGCTGGGGCGGCCCGGGAGCTCCGGCAATCGCTCCTGGCCGGGCAGGGCCAACAACGGCCCTGCGGGGCGGCGCCACAGGGCCGGCACCCGCTTACGGGGCCCGGCGCACGGCGCAGCCCTCCTCGGTGACGACCAGGTCCATCGGCACGTCGTGCGGCTGCGGAAAGATCGTGGCGAGGCGAGCGGCGGCGAAGCCGACCCCGACCGCGAACGGCCGGGGCGAGAGGGCAGCGAGCGTGCGGTCGAAGAACCCTGGGACATCCGGGTGCCGGCCGGCGGCGAGACGGTGGTGCCCGATCTCGTCCTCGCGCCCGTGGTGGGCTTCGACGGCGAGGGCTTTCGGCTCGGCTACGGCGGCGGCCGTGTGAACCCCGTAGCCTCAGCCCAGCCAGGCAGTTCCCAATCCTGGAGGAGCGGACAGCTTCAACGGCAGTGCTGGAGGTTGCTTCAGTACCGGCAAAGCGTACTACGGAAGCGCAAAGAAATTTTGATGGTCAGTGTGCTGCGCCTCACAGGTGAATGGGTACAAGAGCATTGCCGGTCGACCGAAATATTCGGTTTGTAGCCGGCTCCAATTACGAATTGAGAGCGTACCGTGGCTTAATGTGTTCTGTTCAGTAATTCATGTTACTATTGCTATGCTTCGCAAGAAGAGGCGAAGCGGGCCGAGCAGGAGGCTGGCACCTCACACCCGGCCCTGACCACCACCCCGCTTCACAGGAGCAGGACAGTGGCTCATTTCCCCATAGACCAGTCCAGCCGCGACCGTCTCGCCGCCATGCCGGGCGTGACGATCATCGACCACCCGTCGCCACACCACCCGGGCGACATCGCCCTCGTTCTGGCCGGCCTGCGCTGCTGCGAGGTCATCGCCGACGGCGCTGCGTTCCGGGCGGCGTACCACCTGCGCTATGGCGAGTGGCTGCCGCTCGCCGAGGAGGTGGGCGAGGACGCGGCCTTCGCCGCCGTATTCGCCTTCCTCACCCTGGTCGTGGCCGTGCCGCCGCACTACGCCGCAGCGCACGACGCGACCGAGCGGAAAGCCGCGGCCGAGGTGCTGGCCGCCTTCTCCGGCATCAGTGTCACCTTCACCCCCGCAGCAGCGGCGTAGGGGAGGCAGGGACATGGGCACGAACCCCAGCCTGCCGCCCGTGACGCTGTCGAGCGACTTCCTGCGCTCGGCAGCCTGTAGGGTGGACCTCACCACCGGGACCGGGCGCGCCAGTGCCCGGCTCCTCGTCGCCATCGAACTCGGCCGCACCATGGAAGCCGAGCACCTGATCCGGGTTTGCCGAGCGCATGGCGTCAGCCACGTCTGCACCGGCCATCAGGCTGCGCACGCGCTGGCCGCGCTCTGCATCCCCGTCCTGCCCGAGGTGGAGGGCCGGCACTGATCGGCGGCATCGTCCTCGCGTGCGGTCCCAGCGATGCGCTGCGCGCGAGGACGGCTCGACACGGGCCGCCGGGATACCTGTTGCAGAGCGCGATTTCCTTGGCGACGAGATCGTCCCCACCTCGCCTATCGCAGGCTCTCGTAGGAGAAGCCGTAGAGCGTGAGGCTGTTCTCGCGGCACACACCCGAGCAGGGTGCCTGCCGGTCCGCACTCCACCAGGTCTGCATGCCGATGCCGGGTGCGGCATTCTCGCCGCCTTCGGTCGCGTCGCGCGGCACGTTCTGGGTGAAGCTGCCGACCTTGATGCCGTTGACGTAAACGGTGAGCTCGGTGGGGCTCCAGAGATACTGGTAGGTGTTGCGCGCGGTCGGTTCGACCCCGGGCATGGCGAGGCTGCTGTACTCGTTGCTGCCTTTGGCACTGCCGTCCTCGCCACGCCAATGCAGGGTCGCATAGGCGTCGCCACCGGCATCGACCTCCAGCAGGTCCATCTCCGGCCCGGGCCAGCGGTCCGTGCCGGGCCAGAGCAGGGCATAGGGACCAGTGACGCTGCCGGTGGTCGAGAGATCGAAGGTGTAGAGCCCGTAGCCATAGCCGGCCGTCGCGCCGGTGGGCGGCAGCATGGTGCCGCTGTCCTGCTCGATGCCGTCGTTGACGCGGTAGATCGTCACCTGCCCCGGCACGCTGGTGTCGACGCCCGGCCCCCAGGTCCGCGAGAACAGCCCGACGCCGCCATCGAAGCTCTCGGTGACCTGGATCGTGCCGCCGTCCAGGCGGATCCCGGGCCTGGCGCCCTGGTCTTCCGCGGGCGCGACGTAGCCGGCCTCCGCCAGCCGCGGCGCGACCGCCTGGCCATCGCGGTAGGAGGCCGAGAGCAGCGCGTTGCCCTGCACGAAGCGCTTCTCGTCGATGGTCAGGCCACGGCTGTCACCAGGCTGCGGGGGCGGCAGCTGTGGGGACAAGGAGGGGTCATAGCCGGCGATCGCCAGGGCTTCGGTGTCGGTCGGTGGCCTGGGCGGCGCCACAGCGGTGCTGGGCACGTTCGGTGCCGGCGGCAGGCCGGGCAACTGGGTCGGGTGTTCGAGCAACGGCGCGGTTGCCGCACCCATGCCGGCGTAGCTGCCAGTGATGGGCGAGGCCCAGGCACCCGCGCCGGCGGCGGGACTGCCTACCGTGAAGCCGCCCGCGGTACCGGGCTGCCAGGCGGGGCCGGCGGACGGCAGAGGCGGCAAGGCGCTCGACTGGGTCATCGTCATGCTGTGCCAAGCGCTCACGGCGCTGCTCGACGGCGCCATAGGTACGGCCGGGGCAGCGGGTGCAGCCGGTCCTGTCATGGTCATCGCCTGCCAAGCGGCGAGGGCACCGGCGGCGCCGTCGCGCAGCACGGCAGCCCGAACGCGCCGTGGTCGGGGTGTGGCATCGCGTGGGCGCATGATCACCTCCCTGCTTTCGGTGCGGGCGGCGGCGACAGCCACCAGCCCTGCGTGAAGGCGCACCACTCGCGCCCGGCCTGGGCCGACTGCCGAGCGCAGCTTTCGAGCAGCACGCCGAGGTCGTTCCAGCGCAGCGTCTCTGCCTGCGCCGCTGAGAGCCGCCCAGCCAGGGTCGGCTGCGGCATCTGCCGCCCCGCCCACCAGCCGCCCCCGGCCGCAGCGAGCAGCAGTGCTGTCAGCAGCAGCCCACGATGCCACCGCACCTCGCGCACCAGCCGCGCGGCTGCCGTGCGCATCTCCTGCGCGGCGCCGAGCGCGGCCTGTCGCGCCGCCTCGCGGCCGACCCGGGAGGCCGCGTCGTCGAGCCGGTCGGCCACGGCCGCCACGGCCACCAGCGCCAGGCGGACCGGCTCGTCGGCCGGCATGCCGGCGCGGTCACAGTAGGCAGCAACGCTGGCCTCGACGCCCTCGCCCACGGCCGGCGCCGGCCGTGGCGTGGCGGTCTCGCGCGCCGGTGCGGGCTGGGCGGGCGTGCGACGCTCCAGCCAGGCCACCAACCGTCCCGGGCCGACCGCCGCCGCGCCGGTCATGGCAGCCACTCCAGCGCGTCCGCCGCGGCATGCCGCTCCTCGAGCTTGCGGAACCAGTCCTTCAGCATCCAGCGCTCGGTAAAGCCGAGGCTGCCGCCGCCCTCATCGGCGTGGCCCACCAGCGCCTCGCCGAGCGGGAGGCCCAGCGCGCGCACCTTGTCCAGCACCGTGAGGTTGCGCACCAGCACGGGTCTCGCGCCTGCCGCCAGCCAGGCCGCGAAGGCCGGCTGGCTGCGCACCGGCGCAAAAGCCGCCTCGGGATCCTGCCCACGGGCGACGATGGCCTCGTTCATGACGAGCAGCGTCGCCCCGCCCTCCAGCAGCTGTGCCTCGCGCACCGATACCGCATGCGCGAGGTCGTCGAGGTCGGGCCCGAGCATGTAGGCCCCGACCGGCAGCACACCGGCGTCGTGGCAGAACTCGGACAGGCTCAGGTCGCGTAGCAGCTCGATCATGGCCCGGTCCTGCCCGCCGCCGATATCGACCAGCGCCGAGACCGGCCCTGGCCGCCCGGCCAGCTCGTCCAGCACGGCGAGCATCGCGGCGCGGAAGTCTCCCGGTGCCGCCCCGGCCGGCACCCGCGCCTCCGGGTAGAGACGCGAGAGCGAGGGATTGCGCACGTCGGCGTCCAGCAGGATCACCTCGCGCCCGGCCAGGCGCGCCCGCTGCGCCAGCGCATCCAGATAGGTGGTGCCGCCCAGCCGGCCGCGGCCGAAGCGCACCAGCAGTTTCTTTCCAGTCGGCACACGCCGTGCGGTGGATGGAGCGTCGCTCATGACATGTCTCCCCGCGCTGGTCGGTGCATCGTCCGGTTGACGGCGACGTGCGCCGCCAGCGCCGCCGCGTGTTGGTCCGCGTTCATCGGCTTCGTTCCTTCAGCTCACGGTCGAATGCCGCCAGTCGTCGGGCCACCGCCTCCTCCGGCGTCTCGCCCGGGCGCAGGCCAGCCAGGTGCGCAGCGTCCACGTTCCGCGACAGCAGGACCTGCATGTCGCGCCTGCCGCCCGCCTCCGCCGCCGAATCGGGCCGCGGCGCAATTGTCTTCGGCTTGCCCGCGCCCTGTCCTACTCGCCTGCGCCGCCGCACCCGCAGCCAGGTCTGCCGTGCCGTTTCCGCCGCCCGGCGCCGCGACGCCACGCCAACAGGACCGTCCTCGCCCCATCCTTTCGGCGCACCCAGCAGCCCGGTGCCGACCCAGAGCGTCGCCCAGGCTTCCCAATCGGCGCCATATGCCGTGATGATGTCGGCAATCTCGGCCTCATGCTCGGCCATCCAGATGGAGAGCCTCGATCGCCGCCCCCCTCCGACGCGCACCGCATCCCGCATCTGCGCAAGCAAGGGATCAGTCCGATCGACGCTCATGGCGCCGCTCCGCACCGCGACACGCGCCGCGTCAGGTCCGCGTCACAGGCGCGTCCCATGCGCTTCGGAAAAGTTGGTGATCCCGCGCGCGTCCGCGTCGGAAACGCGACAGGCCGTAGCCGCAATGAGTTCCGACAGACCAAGTCACCCTTCAGCTCACTGCTCCCGGTCCGTGCGGCGGCGTGCGCGCACGTGATCTGGGCGCGACATGCGGCGCGGCGGCCGGCTAGGATCGGCCTCGTCGATTCGCGCTCGAGGGCCACATGAGCACCACTCCCTGGCTTCGCCTCGATCCCGAGACCGTGGTGCACTGCCTGTCCGTCGAGGACGGCGACCAGCCCGGCACACCGCTGCCCGATGACCAGCAGGCGCGCATCCTCGACCCGCTGCGCGCGATGCTGCGGTGCGGCGAGGTGGTGGCCATCGCGCGCCTGCGTGACGGCGAGGAGGAGATCTTCCTCGGCTCGGCCGAGGAGGCGGCCGAGCGGATACGCCTGGGCCTGCACTAGCCGCACCCGCCGGCTCAGGCGCTCGGCGCTTGGCCCTGCCGCGGGCCGGCCTTCGGACGGGTGCCGTCGTCCGGGCCGCCCGTGCCCTGGGCCGGGCGCGACGCCTGCCGCGGCGCGTCTGCCTGCCGGGCCGTGCGGCCGGCCTGCTCGCGCGCCTGCCAGATGTCCACCTCGCGCTCACGCTCCTGGCGGACCTGCGCCCTGGCCTTGTGGATCCTGCTGTCGGTCATCGGGGGTTCCCCCTGCGGGACCTGCTCGGGGCGCGCCCGCTGCGCCCGTGCCGGCCTGTCCGGCATCTCCTGGGCTGGATCCGGGCCGGCCTCGGCCTGGGCCGCGCCGACCCGAAGCGTCGCCGCAATCCGGCTCCGCGTCGCCTCCAGCCCGTAGGTCTGGTGGTAGTCGTTCCAGTCGGTGCCTTTGCCTGCAGCGTGCCGCGCCGGATCGAGCGGCGGCGCGACCACCAGGGCGTTGCCCAGCGTGTCGGCCGCGGCATTGGCCTTCTCGAGCCCGGCATTCGGCAGCGGCGGCTCGCGCGCCGGCAGGTGGTGGTCGTTGTCGGCAAAGAACACGAGCCGCCGCTCCGGCTCCGCCCGGCGGATCGCCGCGGCCAGCGGCAGCAGGTTGCTGGTGTCGAGCGCCACCACGACCGGCAGGCCGGAGGCGCTATGCGCGCTCCAGGCGGTGGCGAAGCCCTCGGCGAGGCCGAGCGGCTCGCCGGGGCGGAGCGTGCCGATTAGGAAGCCGGTGCCGCTCTTCTGCGCTCCTTCCTGGTACAGCTTGTCGGTGCCGTCCCGGGGCGGCCGGGCCAGGATGGTCTGCATGTTGCGCAGGTGCCCGGCGGTGTCGCGCAGTGGGATCACCAGGTTGCCGCGCAGGTCCTCGCGCAGCCCGGGCGGGACGGCGGTGACGCCCTTGCGGCGCAGATAGGCGTTGGCCGGGGTCGCCGGCCGGGTGCCCTCCAGCAGCCAGGCGGTGCGCTGCGCCGCAGCGTCCTCACGCGTCTGCTGTGCCGCCCGCGTCGCGGCCCGCGCCGCCGTGGCCTGCTCGGCCAGGCGCCGGGCCTCGGCGGCCGGGAGCGGCACCGTCTCGCCACGGGCCTTCCAGGTCGAGCGGGTGCCGGCCTTGTAGTTCCAGACGATGCCGTTCGGCACGCCGCTGTCGAAGAACCCCATGTAGGCGCCCGACTTCTGCCGGCCCCGGTTGCCCTCGACCGGGGCGTAGTGGCGCTGGCCATCCATGACCGGCAGGCCGTCGAGCTTCAGCCCGGCCGTGCGGAGAGCGTCGGCGAACTGCTGCTGCGCCTCGATCTCGCTGATCTCGACGCGCCGGCGCGGCCGCACGGGCGGGGACCGGGCGCCGCCGGACCCTGCGGCCACAGGCTGCGGCTGCGGCTGCGGCTGCGGCGCAACGACGATGGGCGGTGGCGCGGGTGAAGGTGGGGGACTGCTCACCACCTGCGGCAGGACGGCCTCCGGCGCTTGCGGCATCGCACGGGCGGCCGCGCGCACCCCCTGGGCCGCCTCGCCCAGCGCATGCGCCAGGTGCCGCGCTGCATCGGCCTGGTCGAGCCTGTCGCGCAACGTGGTCGGCGCCAGGCCCGCGCGCTCGCGCGCCTCGACCGTCCGCACGTGCTGCTGCAGCACGCGGATGGCATGCCGGCTGTCCTGCACTGCGCCCGCCAGCAACTGGTGCGCCGTCTCCTTCACCGGCTGGCGGGCAAGGTTGGCGACCAGGTTGTCCCAGGCCTCGGCTTCGCGCTCCGCCCAGTCGGCGGGCGGCGGCACCCCGGCCGGCCGCAGCTCGTCCACCTGCCGCAGCTCGGCGCCGGCGCTGCTCAGCAGCAGCGAGCGCACCCGGTGGCGGCTGGAGGCCACGTAGTTCTTGAACCCCTGCACCGTGCGCGAGCCGCCGGGCAGGGCATTGATGTGCTCGTCCGAGGTGATCCCCTGGCTGCTGTCGATCGTCCGGCAGTCGCCGTAGGCGATCTGCAGCCGCGTCGAGCCGCGGGCGCGCAGCCTCTCCCAGGCGACGAACCCGACCTTGCCGCCGGGCGTCACCACCTCCAGCCCGGCGCGGTGCTCCACCCGGCGCCCGACCCGCACCCTCTCGTCCACCACCCGCCGCACCGTCAGCACGGTGCCGTTGTTGCCGGCGATGGCGCTGCGCTCCCAGCCCTGGTTGTTGATGACAAAGCGGGCATGGGTGCGCCGGTAGAGCCGGATGCGATCGCCGGGCGCGAGCGCCATCGCGTACTGCCGGCCGGCGCCGTCCATGGCCTCCACTACAACGGCGTCCCGCCCCACCTGCCCCGCCGCGCGCCGCAGCGCCCGGATCGCCAGGCTGATCTCGTGCGCGTCGGCGTTGGTCGGCGCCGAGACGGTGACCGTGTAGCCGGGATCGGGCCCCGCCCGGCCACAGGCCTCCATGTAGGCCTCGGCAGTGCGCCGGATCGCCTCCTCGCGGCCGCCGGGCACGAGCTCGGCCGTGCCGTCCTCGCGCTTCATGGCGATCGCGCGGCTGACCGCGGCCAGCCGCTCCTCGGGCCCGTCCTCGCGCCGGCCGCGGAACAGCGTGGCGATCTCGCGCTCGCGCTCTGAGGCCTGCCGCCGGATGACGAGGATCTCGGGGATGGTCTGTCGCCCCAGCGCCTCGGCCAGCAGCTTGATGATCGGGCCGGCCTCGACGCTCTGGGCCTGCCGCTCGTCGCCGGTCAGCACCAGCTTGAAGCCATGCCGCTGCCGCGCCCGCAGCAGCTCCAGCAACTCGCGCGTGCCGACCTGGCTGAACTCGTCCAGCACGACCACAGCACCGCGCCGCAGCCTCAGCGGCCGGGCCGCGCCCTGGCGCAGCCCGTCGAGGAAGGGCTTGACCGCGAAGGTGCGCATCGGGTCGATGCCGGCCTCGGCCAGCCGGCTGCCCTGCTCCCAGGCCTGCGCGATGCCCCAGACCTCGCGGCCCTCGGCCTGGCGGTAGGCGCTGACCAGGCGCGCGAGGACGCGCGTCGTCTTGCCGCTGCCGCCGACGCCGATGAACACCGAGACCGCGCCGCCGGCACCCACCACCTCGACGGCGCGCGTCTGCTGCCGGCCGATCTCGGTGTCGCGCTCCATCCCGGCCGTGACCCGCCGCAGCGTCGCCGGCGCGAGGGCAAAGCGCTGGTCCGCCGCCGCCGCCCGCAGCAGCCGGATCACCTCCGCCTCCTGGTCGTGGTGCAGCCCGGTGGTGAGGCGGGCCTGCGGGTCGCTGATCCCGGCCGGCGCCAGCACCTCCGTCCAGCGCCCCTGCTGCCGCACGCCCTGGCTGGCCAGCCGCGCCAGCACCCGGTCCACATCCGCGGTCTCGGCCGCGCCGGAGGCGATCAGGCCACGCGCCGCCGCGACCCGGGCGTCGGCGACCCGGACCACCGCCCGCGCGTCCAGCTCGCGCTCCAGCACCGGCAGGGCCGCCCACCACCCGGACTTGGCCCGCTCCGCCGCGTCCGCCTCGGGCTCCGCCGGTGGCCCGGTGATCGCGGTCGCGTGCCGGAAGCCGATCCGGGCGGCCTGGGCCGCCCAGGCCTCGAAGTCGGCCAGGTCGTCCCGCCGCGCCGCCCGGCCGAACGCCTGCGCCTCGGGGGTGAGGGCGACGTCCCGGGGCAGCCGGTGCCCCTGCGTGCCGGACTTGAGCAGGGCCACCTTCCGGTCGGCATCCAGGCTGTCCCAGTCGAGCCCCTGCTCGGCGGCGAAGGCCCGCGCCGCGGCGGTGCCGTTCCTGGTGCGGTGGGAGAAGGCCTCGCACACCGGCTCGGGGACGACCGGCAGCCGGGCGGTGCGGGTGCGCTCGCACAGGACGACCTCAACCCCGAGCCGGCGCAGGTGCGTCGCCAGCATGGCGTGGTAGACGGCGCCGAACTCGTGGATGCGGCCCTGCAGCAGGTCGCGGTTCACCGCCGCCAGCCGGCCGCTCTGCGCGACCATGAGGTTGGGGACGATTGTGTGGGTGTGCAGCTGCGGGTCGCCCCGCACCCGGTCACCCGCCGCGACGGTGTAGAGCTCGGTCCCGACCACCCCGGTCAGCGGGTCCGGACGGGTGATCTCGACCGTGGGCCGGGCGGTGAAGTGCTCGATGGTGATCCAGGCCAGCCGCGCCGGCTCCTCCGGCCCGGAGCGCGCCTTGCCGCCCTGGGCCAGCCCGATCTCGCGCTCGACATAGTGCAGGGCATCTGTGACGGCGTCGCGGTGCGCCTGCAGCAGCGACCAGCGCTCGGCCTCGGTCGCGGCCATCGCCCAGGCCACCGACAGGCTCTTCGGGGCGGAGAAGGTCAGGTCGATGCCGGCGATGCGGTGCCGGGTCGCGCCCTCCGCGTCCTCGTAGGTGCGGACCCGGGGGTTCTGGTGCGAGGCCCGTTCGATCTCCTCGCCATCGGCGCGGCGGCCGGCCAGCAGCTGCGCCAGCGCCTCCGGGGCGAGCACCGCATGCGGCGTGATCGCCAGCGCCCGGGCAAGCGCCGGGTCGAGGTCGGCCCGCACCAGCGGGATCGCGCCCATGGCGTCGGCCCGGTCCGCCGGCGGCGCCTGGCCCTGGGTGTAATAGACCGCCTGAGCCAGGCGGTCGGCGGCGAGGGTCTTCTCCAGCAGGTGCGCCGCATAGGCCGCGGCCTCCTGCCGGGCCCCGGGCGCGAAGGTGCGGTAGGTGCAGACCATGGCCGGCTAGCCCGGCGGCGGCCGCGGCTCCACCGCGACCAGGATGGCCCGCACGTCGCGGCCCATGTCGGCGATCGCCGCCGCCATATGCCGGAGCGCCTCCTGCAGCTCGCCGCTCGCCTCGCGGGTGCAGGCCTCGAGGATCCGCCGCAGCACCTCGTGGTCGGCGCGGCGGGCCGCGACCAGCTCGCCGACCACCGCGGTGAGCGCGACGATCGCCAGCTCCAGGGAGGCGATCTCGCGGCGCTGCCCGGCCTGCTCGGCCTGCACGGCGTGGATCACGCCGACACCCTCCTCCAGCAGGCACTGCAGGTCGCCGAGGGTGGCGTGGCCCGGACCGCTCTCAGCCATGCGCGCCTGCCTTCCATGCGGCCGGGGTGCCGGCACGCCAGGCCTCCGGCGGTGCGTTCAGCGCGGCGAGCAGCAGCACGGCGCCGTTGAACAGCAGCAGGAGGCCGAGTGGCCGCAGGAGGGCGGTGGTGCCGCGGAACAGCAGCCAGCGGCCGTAGCTGCGGAACTCCAGCAGCCCACAGGGATTGCGGCGCCGGAATTGGGCACGGCCGATGCCGACCAGGATGGCGGTGCCGAGCGTGCAGGAGGCCAGGCCGGCGAGGCCGACCATGAGCAGCGCGGACGTGGTCATGCGGCGCTCTCCAGGTCCTCGCCCGCGAAGCGCGCCTGGTAGTCCGTCTGGCCGAGGCGGGCGGCGATCTCGGGCCGGCAGAAGTCGATGGCGCTGAGGTGGCGGATGGGCCGGTCGTTGGCGACGATGGTGATGCGCTCGTTGGCGCGCATCTCCTGCAGCAGCTCGTGCGGCTTCATCAGCTCGCGCGCGATCTCGCTCTCCTGCGCGCTGTCGCCGCGCTGGCGCGAGGCCCATTCCAGCGGCCGGCCGCTGCTGCCGGCGCTGTTGCCCCGGCTCTCCGCCCTGGCACCGAAGGTGCCGAGGGCGGTGACGAGGTCGCGGGCGGTGTTGACGTTCTGCACCCGCGTGTAGCTGCGGAAGCTGACGCCGTCGAACCAGGCGTCCCGCTGCGCCTTGCCCCAGACATCCTCGATCTGGCCCTCGCTCTGGTAGAACAGCTGCAGCGTGACCTTGGACTTGCGGCCCTGGTCGCGGGCCAGCTTGAGCGAGGGCTCGGGACCGAGGAGGACTGCCTCGTCGATGAAGAACCCCACCCGGCCAACGACCCGGCCTTCCTGCGCCAGCACCGCGTCGAGCAGGCCGCCGATGAGGACGCGGGCGAGGCCGGGGGTGACCTGGAGCACCTCCTGCGGGATCTGCACGAAGATGGCGTGCCGGCCGCGCACGATGTCGCGCATCCGTAGTGCATTGCCGGAAACCAGGTTGGCGTAGGCCTCGGTGGCCAGCCACTCGGTGTCTTCCATGGCGTTGCCGACGGCGCCGCCCCAGGTCTCCTCGGGCAGGTCCATAACGTTGGCTGCCATGCTGCGGGCGAGGCCCGAGGCGGAGCCCTCATAGACGCCGCGCAGCCGGTCACGCAGCCGCTCGGAGGGCACGTCGAGGCCGCGGCGCAGCTCGCACAGGGTCTTGCGGCCGGCGGGGACGTCCTCGCGGTGGACGAGGTCGGCCAGCAGGGCGAGCACGATGGCCCGGCCCCAGCGCTTGAACCGCCCGGCATTGCCGCTGTCGTCCCGCGGCATCGGGCCGATGACGCGGCTGGCGACGCCGCGCAGGCGGCTGTCCGCCATGAGGCGGCCCTCGGGCGAGGCGAGGTCGATCGCCTCCAGCACGTTCGGCCCGGCGGCGCCGAGGTCGAGCCTCAGGACGGTCTTGCCGCTGTCGGCGAGCGCCCCGGCCAGCTTGGCGTGCAACTCACGGGCGGGGTCGAGGATCACCGTACTCGGCCGCCAGTGCAGCAGGGTGGTGGTCAGGGTGGTGGACTTGTAGGTGCCGCCGCCGCCGATGATCAGCGAATGGGTGGTGCCGCGTTCGCAGTGGTCGAACATCAGCGGCCCGCGGCCCTGCAGCCCCCAGCTGTCGGGGTCGCGCGGGTCGAAGGGCAGGGCGTGCTGCGGCGAGAGGTCATCGCGGCTCCGCTCCCCCACCACCACGCCGCCGATCTCGGGGTGGGGGTGCGGAGGGAACAGGCGCTCGATCCGCGCCTCGCTCATCCAGTCGGCCCGGCCGTGGTTGTTCGAGGTGCCGCGGCGGATCTGGCCGAGGCCCATGCGCTGCCCGACGCCGCGCAGGCCACCCACCGACCGCCAGCGCCAGCGCGCAGCCAGGCCCGCCAGGCTGAGCAGGGGGAGCCCGACAGCGGCGCCGCTGAGGACGAGGCCGAGGGCGACGGTGGTGTTGCGCCCGGCATGCGGCAGGTAGCGCCACCAGCCCCAGAGATAGTCGCTGCCGGGCACCGCCGGCTGCCCCCACAGGCCGGTGATGCCGAGGAAGGCCGCGGAGGCGCCGGCGGTCCAGGCGGCAGCGACCGCGGCGGAGCCGAGCGTGGCCTCGGCCAGGGCCTTCAGGGCGGCGTTCATGGCGCCCGGACATCCTCGATGTGGAGGCAGCGGTAGGGCACGCCGTCGTTGGCCTCGTCGATGCGGGCGCAGTGCAGCACCACGTCGATCTGGGCGTGGATCATCGCCCGCAGCGTCGCCTCGTCCATCGCCGCCGCGTGCGGCGACTGACGGATCATCGGGTGCAGGGCGCGGAACAGCCCCTCGAAGCCCTCATGGCCATGCGCCGTGGCGATGGTGCCGCGCAGGCCGGCCTGCAGCGAGCGCAGCCAGGCCCAGGCCTCGGCATTGCGCAGCTCGCCGAACAGCACCCGGTCGAGCCGCATCCGCAGCGCCAACTCCAGCGCCTCCTCGGCGGTGGGCAGGCCGATGCCGGGCTTCTTCTCCTGGGCATAGCGGATCGGCGCCCAGTTGCGCCGATCGAGCTCCCATTCCGGCGTGCTCTCCAACGTGCCGAGGCGCTCCCAGTCGGGGATCTCCTGGATCAGCGCCTCGGCCCCGGTGGTCTTGGAGCTGCCGATGCTGCCGAGCAGGACGATGTTGGCGCGGCCGCGGACCTTGCTGCGCAGCCACTCCACCCAGCCCTCCGCCGGCTGGAAGGGCTGGCCGCCATGCGTCGTGCCCCGGGTCCAGCGGAACCAGCCGCGCGCCTCCAGCCAGTCGAGCGTGGGGTCAAAGCTCCTGGCCCGCTGGCGGATGGTGAGCTGGATGACGCCCTCGGGCATCATCGGCGGCAGGTTGACGGTGATGCGCTGACCACCCGGTAGGCGCGAGGAGCAGGCCGGCGAGGCGGAGGAGAGGTCCTGGTGCGTCATGCGGCCGGCGAGCCGGCCGAGCGCGTCGAGCCAGCGGTAGGTGAGACGCGCGTCCTCGTGCCAGGTCCAGCCATGGTCGCCCTCGACGCCGTAGCTGCCGGGGCGGGTGACCACGATCTCGCGGGTGTCGTCGAGCGCCATGGCGGCGGCGAAGGGCTCGAGCAGGCGGCGCAGCGTGAGCTCGCCGGGGGTGGGGAGGGCGTCCATCAGCGGGCTCCCGTCGGGGCGAGGCGATAGGCGTCGGCGAAGTCGATCGGCTGGTTGAGCATGAAGGCGATCTCCGTCCCGGCCGGCACGTCGACGGTGTTCTGGATGTTGAGGTTGTTGCGCAGCGTCGCGGCGAGCGCGGCATCCAGGCTCGAGGTGTTCAGGTTGACGAAGGAGTTGCCGCTCCCGCGGGTGAGCGAGGCCTGCAGCGCGGCGCTGGCGGCCTGGAAGGCGCCCTGGGTGACCATGAGGGTGATCGCGCCGCCGAAGCGGGCCCAGAAATGGGTGTTGACGGTGCCCGGCATGCCGGCGCGGCCGGAGCCGTCGGTCACCGCGGCCTCGCCGAGCGGCACGGGCACGCCGTTCGGGGTCAGGCCCCAGGCGGCGGCGGAGACGATGCGCTCCTGGCCGGGCCCGACCTCGCTCTTGTAGGCGCCCCAGAGCCGGCTGCCGCGCTCCATCAGCACCACGCCGGCGGGCGAGCGGATGGCCTCGGGCAGGAGGCCGAAGAAGGTGCCGCTGCGCTCGCTGTTGATCGGCGCGGCCAGCACCAGGCGGTACAGGCCGGGCTGCATGACGAAGGTGAGGTCGATCGCCGGGCCGGCGCGCAGGCCGGGCATGGCGCTGCCGGCAAAGGCCACGGTGGTGGGGCCCGGCGGCCCGCCGACGCTGGCTTGGCCAGGCGCCGTGGCGGTCGGGGGCGGCGTGGCCGGCACGCCGGCGGCGGAGGCGGAGGCGGGCTGTGCCGCAGGTTGCGCCTTGGCGGCGAAGCTGGTGACCCGGCGCGGTCCCTGGGCGGGCCCCTGCGGCAGCAGCGCCGTGTTGCTCGGCATGACCGGCGTGGCCGGTGCCGGCTGGGGCTGCGGCACCGCCATGACCGCGGGCTGGACGGGTGGCATCACCGGCTGACTGATGGCGGCGCCCGGGGTGATGGTGTCGGCGCCGGCCTCGCTCTGCGGCGGCCGGATCTCGGGGTTGAGCTCGCCCCGCAGCGCAAAGGCGATCACCGCTGCACCGGTCACCAGCAGCAGCGCGACACCCATGCCGGCCCTGACCGGACGCCCGAAGCGACCGAGCCGGACGGGGGCGCCGCGCTCGTCGCTCATTGTGTCGCGACCCGCCCCATCATCGCCGGTCGGCGCAGCACGCGGGCGACATCGGGGCTGGTGGTGCCGGTCCGCGACACGCAGTCGGATGGCAGCAGGTGACGGTTGTAGACGTGCACCACTGCCTCGCCGAGCCGCAGCCGAAACTGCGGCGCAACCGCCTGCAGGGCGACCGTCTCCGGGCCGCGCAGCACCGGGAAGACCGGAACCTCCGTCGTGCCGTCAGCAGCGAGGCGGTAGAAGGCGGGCAGCTCACGGTTGCCGCGGAAGACGAACACCGTCTCCTGGCCGTTGTCCGACACCTCGTCCGGGAGGATGCGCTCGCGGCCGGTGGCATTGGCCTCGGCCTCGTAGCGCCAGTTGCGGCAGGCCCCACCGGCCAGCGTGTCCGTGTCGAGCCGGGCGCGCATGCCGGCCGTCTGCAACGCCTCGGCGCGGGCTTGGCGCATGGGCGCCTCTGCCTCCCAGCGCACGCGGCGTGCCTCGGCCTCGGCCCGGGCGGCGGCCTCACGCTCGGCCCGCTCATCGTCCGGGTAGGTGAAGGCGAGGCCGTAGGTGGCCTCCGGATCGTCGCAGGCAGGACGACCGCAGGGTGGGATGCCGCGCACGAGGGCGCCGAACTGATAGGCGCGCTGGCCCCGGGGCGAGCGGGTGATGATGGCGATGGCGGTGTAGCCGGCCCGGCGCGGGTAGAGGTAGACGATGTTCTCGAGCGGGCTCTCCTGCACCTCCTGCGGGCTCGGGCCCTCCCAGGACTGCTCGGCGCCGTCACCGCCATCGCCAATCATCACCCGGATGACCTCCTCGCCCGGGCGGAAGGTGATAACGGTGGGCCGGCCGGGATTGCCGATGATCTGCACCCGCGCGTGCGGGTGATAGGGCACGGTGCGCATGTTCGGGTTCGGCCCGGCGACGGCTGGCGTGTTCGGATCAGCCTGCGCCAGGGTGGGAACGGCGAGGGCGACGGCGAGCAGGGCGGGGGCGAGGGCGCGCATGGCTCAGCACTCCGGCTTGCGGACGGGATCGGGGCCGCTGCGGCGGTCGCTGATCTGCATGCCGCCGAGGTTGATGACCCGGTGCTCGTCGGCCATGCGCAGGTCCGGCCGCCAGCGGAAGGTCACCACCGTGGTCCAGGACAGGCACTCGATGGGCCGGCCCGGTTGGGCGAAGACCTTGATGTAGCGCATGCCCCAGACCTGCGTGCCGTCGCGCGCCGCGGCGACCTGCTCGTAGGTCACCCGGTCGGCCACCGAGATCGAGCCGTCGCGGCCCTGCCGGGCGATCGGGCTGTCGGGGTTGGTCTGCTCGACCTCGCGGGCGTGGACCGCCTGCTGCTGCGGCGTCAGGAAGAGCTGGCAGCGGCGCGCGTTGAGCAGGTAGGTCGAGTAGAGATAGGCCTCGCAGTGGTCGAGCACCAGGCGTAGGTGTTGGCGGATGGTGGCATCGGTGAAGCGACCGGATGCCTCCAAGGGCCGCGGCACCTGGGCGAGTTCGCCGGTGCGCGGGTCGCGTTCGATGAAGACCCGCTCCGGCCCGCCGGCGAGCCGGCCGGCCATGATGGTCATGCCGGCCATGCCGAGCACGCCGATCAGGCTGCCGATGCTGCCCACCCAGAGGCCGGTGCGGCGGATGGCGCGGTTCGTCTCAGCGATGGTGCGAGCACGGTCCTGGCCGGCGGCGAGGTGCGCATCGCGCTCGGCCGCTGCTACGGCCTCCGTCGGGCCATGCCGCCCGAGAAATTGCACGCCACTCACCGCAGCACTGTCCGTGCCGGCTTGGGTGGGATGTCGTTCACCGTCTCCGCCCAGCGATCCGGGTTGAGCCGGAAGACCTGACCGTCAGGCCCGGGCAGGGGCTTCGGACCGTCGCTGCAGGCAACCAGACCGAGCAGCGCGACGAGAGCAAGACCGAGGCGCATGGCATGGTCCTCCGTTCATCCGAGCGACTGGCCCGGCGGCATGGAACGTGGCATGGGGTGCGGCACGGACGCGGCCTCGATGGCCGCAGGCCCGGCCTGCTGCTGCAGCGTCAGTTGCGGTGGCGGCGTGCTGGGTGAGCCAGACCCGCCGAGGCTGCCGTAGACGCGGATAAAGGCGGTCTGACCGAAGCCGGTGAACCCGTGCGCCCAGGTGGCAGCGAGGCCAGGCAGCTGCTTGGCGACCCAGGCGAGCAGGCCGAAGACGATGCCGGACAGCAGCAGACGGCCGACATTGGTGATCTCGTTCTGCAGCGTTGCGGCGACTGCGCCCAGAATACGTCGAATGGCGCCAAGCACGATCGCCAACACGACAATGAGCAGGATCTGCAGTAGAACATTGGCGATGGCTGACCGCAGCCAGCCCCAGGCGAGGAAGCGGGTCCACGGGAAGGCGAACAGGCCGACACCGAGCGGCCAGAGACCAACCAGCAGCGCCACCATGACGAACGCGGTCAGCCAGATGAAAAAGGCGACTGCGACGCAGCCGAAGGCGAAGATCCAGTAGAAAACAACCAGCACCGCAAGCGCCCAAGCCTTAAGAGAGAACGTCGGCAGCTTGTTGTAGACGTCAAGTCCAGCCGCCCAAGCTCGGGCAAGGGCATCGTCGAAAAGGTCGGCACCGAGCTGGCGATTTCCAACTGCCCCAAGGACCAACCTGCCGACCTCGTTCGAAATTCCATTGAGGAGCAGATTACGTGCTTGCGGTCCGAGTCCAGCCGCTTCGGTTGCTGCGTAGATTATAACCGAGCCGGAGACCATCATGGCTAGGCTGTCGCCAAGCGGGTTTACCTCGCCACGGAGAGTAGCCCACACCATTTTTCCGACAACGTAGAGTGTGACACCGGAAACCAAAATCGGTCGCATCCAGCCTTGCAAAGCAGCTACGACGGCATCGACTGCTTCGATAATGGGCGGTCCGATTCCCTCGAACAGCATCGCGAAGATAGTTAAATCCATCCTACGTCCTCCCAGGCTGATGAGCTTGGGGCTTCTGCTGTACGGATGGCTGCTGCGGAGCCGGAGGTGAGATCCCTCCGCCACGTGCGCGACGTTCAGCTTCCCTGGCCTGCGCACACCAAAGGCGCTCTGCAATTTCTGCCGATACGCGTTCGCAAGTTGCGAGATGCTCCCGACGCTCTTCGGGGTTATCAAGCCAATATTTGAGAGACGTTGGAGGCGTAAGATCCCCACGGCTGCGGCGAGCTTCGCGCGCGGCCGCGATACCCGCGCCTTCGAAAGCCGCCTTACATCGGTCATCGCGTTCGGCTGGACCGGGATGCTCGCGGCAGAGGTCGAGGATGCGATTGCGCGGGCCGGGGTTGTCCGCGAACCACGTCGCCGATGGCGAGGGCTGCTGGGCCACAGCCGGCACGGCGGCGAGCAGCAGGGCGGTGAGCGTCGTGGTGCGCCGGCTCATTGCAGGTAACCCCTGGCGCGGAGCCGCTGCAGTTCTTCGTCGATACTCTGCTGCAGTCGCTCGGTGCCCTGCTGCTCGCGCATCGCAAGTTGCTGCTGCCCGAAGGTCTGCACGGCAATCGCCTGCACGAGCTGGTTGTTGGATTGTGCGTTAGCTGCGGTGAGCTGGGCGGTCAGTGCCTCGCGCTCGGCCGGTGTGCGGGCGGCTGCGATCTGTACCTGCAGCGCCATGATCTGCGGCGCCCGGTCCGCGGCCGAGGTGTAGAGCTGCATCGCCGCGGCCTGCGTGCCGGCGGCGCCGTTCCGAAAGCGCTCCATGGCCCCGCACAGCCAGGAGCCGTTGTTGCATTGGTAGACGGAGAGGTTCTGGCTGTTGGTCGCGAACAGGTTGCCGATCTGGCCGATCATGCCTTGCGCACCGCCATAGCCGCCCATGAGGGCCTGCAGCGCGTAGGGGTTCACCGGCAGCGGGTTGCTGATGCCGACCGTCTGCAAGGCGCCCACCGCCGAGCCGAGGTCGCGGATGTTGGTGAAGGCTTGGTAGGTGGCGTTGGCCTGGTAGTAGATCGCCTGCAGCTCGCGCAGCTGGTTGGCGTACTCGGCCAGCTGTTTGCCGAAGCGCAGCGCCTCCTGCACCTCCGTCGGGCAGGTGACACAGGAAACCGCGATCTGCGCCCGGGCTTGCCCGTGCGGGAGGAGGCCGAGGGCTGCGCCGACGGCGCCGGCGAGGATCAGGCAGTTCATCGGTAGCTCCGTGAGAAACCCCGCTGTTTAGGGCGGAGAGGGATAGCGGATCGCGCGCAGCGCGATGTATGCGATGGCACCATCGGCACCGTGACTTGCCGCTCTCGGCGGCATGCGAGAGCATCGCTCCCGCGTTCCGCTTGATCGCCATTGGGCGACGGGGCGTGGCTAAAGAGACCGAGTTCCCGCTGTCTGGTCCGCCGCAAGGCGGAGGCCGAAGGGTATCCCAGGCAGTGAATAAGAGCGGACGTGGTAGCCATCGGCTGCTGCTTTCGCTCGGGGTCGAACATGGCCCTCCTGCGGAGGAAATCCCCGTCGTTCACGGCGGGGAAGATGTTAAGACGGCTCCTCCTGGACCTGCCGCTGCTGCTCACGCGCGAGCCGGGCGGCGATGGCTTTGCGACGGCGGTGGAACTCTGCCTGGAAGCGGATCGGGTCGGACCGGTCCTCCTCGGCCATGCTGTCGATGGCCTCGAGGTTGGCCTCCGAGACGGAGAGGATGGCCAGCGCATCGTCGAGGCCGGCCAGCGGCACGCACTGGATGCTGCTGTGGGTGCCCTTACGTAGCAGGAAGGCGCCGGTGCCCTTCTGCAGGCCCATGATCGCGTCGAACTCACCGTCGGTGAGCGAGAGGGCACGGTAGTCCTCGCGGCGAGCCTTGGGGTTGGAGAAATGCATCTGGTTCGGGAACTGCTCGACCAGCGCGGCTCCCAAGCCGGCCCGCACCGGGTCGGCCGGCGATTGCGTGATGAAGACCAGCACGCCGTTCTTGCTGCGGATGGTGCGGCTGATTTTCTCCATGGCCGGCGCGAAGACCGTGCTCTCCATCAGCACGTACCAGCCCTCGTCCACCGTGATCAGCAGCGGCCTGCCGTCGAGCCGTTGCTCGATCCGGAAGAACAGGGTGAACATGGCGGGCCCACGGGCACGCTCGTTGGCCAGCAGCCGGGTGGTATCGAAGCAGTTGATGTCGCGGCTCATGTCGACGCGGTCGACCGGAGCGTCGAGCACCCATCCCAGCTCCTCGCCCCAGCACCACTTACGCAGCCGAGCACCGGCGCCGTCCGGATGGTCGCCGAGAAAGGCCTGCACTTCGCGGATCCACCGGTGCTCGGGGTGATTCTCCATGACGGTGGCGATGCCGAGCTCGAGCCGATACTCCTCCTCTGGCGTGATCTCGCAGGTACCGCCCTGGAGGATACAGCCGCGCAGCAGGGTATTGAGGAACTCGCGGGTGCGTGCCGTGTTGGGCAGCGCCCTCATCGGCGCTAAGGCCGGCTCGCCGTCGCCGAGGATGCTGTAGGACCCGCCCATGGCGAGGGTCAGGGCGTTCCAGCCGCGCTTGTGGTCGAGGCCGATCCAGCCGCCGCCGTTCTCCCAAACCCGGGCGACGGTGCACAGCGCCAGGAAGCCGGTCGTGCCACTCTTGGCCGAGCCGGTCCAGCCGGTGACGAGAGTGTTGCCGACCGCACTGTCGCCGGTGCCGTCGTACCAGTGGTAGTGGTAGGGCGTGCCGCCGGGCGAGACGGTGACCGCGATCGGCTTGCCCCAGCGGCTGAGCCGTGGACCGCGGGCGTAGCCGAGCAGAGGGCAGAAGCCGGCAAAGTTGAGGCTGGTGATGGCGCCGGACCGGGGGTGCAGCTGGTCGTTGCCCGGCAGCATGGACAGCCAGGTGCCCATCAGGGCGCGGCTCTCCCGGGCAACAGTGCAGCCGGTGGCGCCGAGCAGCTGCCAGGCAGCGTTGACCACGTCGGAGAGCGGGTTGCTGTCGGGTCGGCCAATGGCGTCCTGGACCGCGCCGTCGAACACGTCGAGCGCATGGGCTGGCAAGCCGGCGCGGGCCACGGCATCGCGCACCCGGTTCAGGATGCGGTCGTACAGGGCCGAGCCGGTGCCGGCGCGGTCGGCGAAGACGCACAGGGTCATGGCGTGCTCGCCCATGACGAACTCGCCGGATTGCAGCTGGTCGGCCGCGAGGACGAGGCCGGCGATCTGGCTGGCCGCCTTGTCGCCGGCCCAGAGCATCTTGTTCTGCTTGCGGGTGATGATTCCCTGGCCCTCGGCTGGTTCCAGGAAGCGGAAGCTGTGCACGAGCGAGAAGCGGAAGGGCGCGGCGAGCAGCCCGTTCAGGATGCCAGGGTAGGTTCGGGCCGGGTACTCCCGGAAGGTCAGTCCGGCGGCATAGGTGGTGCTGCCGGGACTGCGGAGTTCGAGGTGCTCGTGGTGCAGCACCACGTCCTCGGTCAGCACCACATCGCCGGGGCGGCCGCGGGTCATGCCGACCGGCCGCCAGAGGCCGGTGGCGATCAGCGCCGCGGCCTCCAGCACCTCGTCGAAGACCTGGCGGCCGCCGGGCACCTCTCGCTCGACCAGGCCGAGACGGCGCAGGCCGTAGTCGGCGAGCGAGGCCTGCAGCAGCGTGCAGGCGCGCTCCAGCAGGTCGAGACGCTCCTGGGTGGTCTGCTCGGCCTGCGACATCCCGGGCACGGCCTTGCCGGCGCGGTACTCGAGCGTGATGAACAGCCGGTTCTCGTACAGACGTCGGTCCAGCAAGCGGTCGCGGTAGGCGTGGGTCACGTCCTCGATGAAGGGGATCGTGCAGCGCTGATGTGGCCAGGTGGCTGGGTCGGCGTGGGTGCGGACAAGGGCCACCTTGATGATGAGGTGGCTATCGCGGAGGTTGCGCAGCACGGTGTTGAGGCCGCTGTGGCAGCGCGCGATGGTGAGCGCGTCGGCGGTGTCGCCGTGCACCCCGTCTGCCTCGAAGGCGGCATGGACGTGGCCACCGCGCAATAGGCGGGCGGTCGGGGAGAGGGTGTCCTCGATCGGGATCCAGTGCGCAAGATCGGCGCGGTGCCTAGGCATCGGCGTGGTCCCGAGGCGGGCGGAGCGGCCGGCCGGCCGGCAGGGACCACAGGACGCCGCCGGCCACGGCGGCCTTCGTGTTCATCCAGACCCGCCACTCACGGAAGAAGTTCGGGTTGCGGTTGCTGATGGCGCGCAGCGGCAGGTAGGCGATGGCTCCCAGCAACCAGTAGAGCGGGTGGCCGAGATACATGCCGCCGACACCGGTGCCGAAGACAAGCAGGTACCAGGCCTCCATGGGCAAGCCCATGCGCATCGCCGGTCTGGTGCAGGCGAGGAACAGGGTGTCCCGTTCCAGGCCGGCCATGGCTATTGCGCCTGCATGTAGGAGGTGATCAGGAAGGAGGCGAGCCAGGCCATGAGGCCACTGGCGAAGGCGACGAAGCCGACGCGCGGTGGCAGGAGTTGCGCGGCGGCGGCGAGAAAGCAGCAGATGACGGCGAGGGTGATGAGCGACACGCCCCAGCCGCCGCGGATGAAGGTCAGGACGCCGGTGATGAAGGTCTGCATGGCAGGATCTCCTGCTAGCGGCCGTAGGTCAGCGTCCGCCCCTGGACCGTGCCGCCGAGGGCAAGGGTGAACTTATGGGGCGGGAGCGGATCGGAGGGCGGCGGCACAGCGAGCGCAGGCAAACGTCTTTCGGCATTGGACGCACCGGCGGCGAGCACGCGGGCGACGTACCCGTTGGCAATGCCGCGCCCAGGGTGGCCGGTGTTGTAGGCGCTCAGGCTGGTCAGCAGCCGGGCGCCGGCGGCGAGGTTGCGGCAGGGGTCGAAGGCGTCCTCAACGGTGAGGCCGAGCCAGCCGAGGTTGCGGCTGTTGATCTGCATGAGGCCGAGGTCGACGGAACGGCCCGCGCGAAGCAGTGACCGTGTCTCTGCGACCGCTTCGTCGCGCGTTGCAGGCAGCAGGGTGCCACCGCCCTGGCCGTTGACGCCGATGGCCAGCACATGCAGGCCGCTCTCGGTTCGAGAGATGGCGGCCAGCGTCTCGGGTGCTACGCCGGGTGCACAGACGGCAGCCAGCGCGTGGAAGGCCGCTGCGGTGAGGGCGGCGCTCATCGGAAATCTCTCGGCGGCGGAAAACGTGGTGCGGACGCGTGCTCTCTGGCGCCGCTACGCCTTGGTGTTGTCGCCCGCGGTTGAGTCTCCAGTGTCGTCCGATCCTTCGGAGGATGGATCGGAAGGGGTACGTGGTCGCCATCGCGGGCGGAGCGGGTCGAGGCCGAGAACACGACAGATCTCGGCTTGCTGTCGCAGCCGGCGGTCGTTGGGCTCGTGCAGACAGACTGGACCATGCCAGCCC
The DNA here is from genome assembly GCF_030657435.1 of Paracraurococcus lichenis. Classification (GTDB taxonomy): domain Bacteria; phylum Pseudomonadota; class Alphaproteobacteria; order Acetobacterales; family Acetobacteraceae; genus Paracraurococcus; species Paracraurococcus lichenis. The sequence goes on from NZ_JAUTWS010000034.1 coordinate 49,130, forward strand.
AGGTCTTCGCGCAGGAACCGCAGCAGGCGGTCGAAGTCACGCCAACTGCGTACGCCACCGCGCCAAGCGGCAAGGCCGACATATCCACGATGCCAGTTGAGCAGCAGGAAAGGCGTGTATTCGATAACGTCTGGCTCGCCAGGTGGCCGCTGCTCGGCCACCAGCACGCCAATAACCCACCCCCCCCGGCGCAGGCCCTCGAGCAGTTCGCCCTCGCGTACTTCGCCCACAGATTCGGCCGCCCCCGCACAGCACGGGGCGGCAGCTTGAACCGGACGGCAGAGTTGGCAATCTGCTGGCAGAGAGCGGACGATACGCCATGCAGGTAATATAGGCACAGAACAGACCGGCACTCTTCTAACGATGCCATCTTGGCACCCGTGCGGCATGCGTTGTGATAGGTAAGAGGCTACGCAAACGATCTCATACCCTGCAACAGGGTCTGGCCGCACAAGTTCGCGACAAGTTGTGCCGACTCTGCATCCTATGCGGGTTCATTCTTGCTTCAGCACACGCTCCCCGTGCGCCCATCCCTTCCCGCCCCGAGCGGTCCTGCGCAGATTACGGAGGTGTTGCCTATCCGGTTTCTTCGCGCATACTGACGCAGGGTCGGCTCGCGTCATGTATTTCGCTTATGCCGCAGTGGCGAGAGCCGACGTGATGCGTTGCCGGCACTGCGTGAACAAACTGGCGAGCAATACAAACACACACATCGAGCTGGCCAGGAGCAATAGAAGGCTCATGCGCCGTGGGAGGCATGCTTAGTGGATACCGACCGCAACCCGGGCGGGGCCATCGTTATTCGACAAGGCCACCTGCACCCTGCAGGACTGCCCGCCAGCGCGCCATCTCGGCTTCGAGCAAGGCGCGATGAGCTGCCGGCGTCGCGCGTTCCTGCGGCTCCGGCGTGGTCGCCAGATCAGCAAGCCGGGCCACAACGCGCTCGTCGCGCAGCGCGGCCTTCAGGGCCAGCGAGAGCCGCTCCACCACTGGTGCCGGTGTGCCACGCGGTGCGTACAACCCATGCCAGATGGTGACTTCCAGCGCGGGCAGCCCGCTTTCCGCGGCGGTCGGCACCTGCGGCAGCACGGGCAGGCGCGCCGAGGTCGTGGCAACAATCGCCTTTACCCGGCCATCCCGGACGTAGGGCAACGCGCTGGTGGTCTGGTCGCAGGTGAGGTCGATACGACCGGCCATGAGCTCCTTCATCGCGGGGGCCGTGCCGCGAAAAGCAATAGCCGTCATTGGAATGCCGGTCTCGACGCGGAGCAGCGTGGCGCAGAGGTGGCTGGCAGAGCCGACGCCGGCATGCGCAAAGTTCACCGCTGCGCCTCGGCCTCGGGCCCAGGCCAGCAGCTCGGACAGGCTGCGGGCTGGCAGGTCCGGCCGGGCAACCAGCACCATCGGCACTGGACTGACCAAACCGATGGTCTCGAAGGCCGTCGCGGGATCATAAGGCAAATTGCGATAGAGAGCCGCAGAGGTTGCTACGCCGATATTGCCGAGCAGGAGGTTGTAGCCGTCGGGGCGCGCCTGTGCGACATGGGCGGCACCGACAGTACCGCCTGCGCCAGTGATGTTCTCCACCGTCACCGGCTGACCGAGGGCGCGCGACATAGGCTCGGCGAGGGTCCGGGCTAGCACGTCGGTTGGGCCACCCGCAGTGAATGGCACGACGAGGGTGATGGGGCGCGCCGGCCAGTCAGGGTCGCCCGCGCCGCCGGTGAGCATCGCTGTCGCGGCCAGGCTTGCGGTCAGCAGGCCCCTTCGGTGCATGGCAGTCCTCCTTAATCCCGGCAGGGCTCCAGGATTATTCGCTCTGACGTGCCGGCGAGCACAGCGCGGTAGGCCGAGAGCGCTTCAGCGAGCCCGAAAACATTCGCCTCCGGCACCGCGAAGGGCTTGAGCTGGCCGCTTTCGAACGCGGGCCGGAGTGTATCAAGCACCACTCCGCAATCGCCGCTGTTCAGGGCGAGCGTGTCCACACCGACATAGCGGTGCCGTGCCCGGTAGAACGCCAGGATGTCGAACCTGACCGTGCGCTCGATCGTGGCGATGAGGACCTGGGTGCCGCCGCGGGCAAGGACACGGTTGGCAGTCTCGAAGTAGGAGCTGCCAACGCTGTTGTAGACGAGGTCGGCGCCGCGCCCGCCTGTCAGCGCCAGAACCTGCTCGGCTACGTCTCCAGCGTCGGCACTGACAACCGTGATTGGCCCGACCGCATGGCCGCGCCCAGTCCGGGCCGCACGTTCCACGCCGATGACTTGCGCACTGGCCATAGCGGCGAGCTGAGTGACGGCCTGCCCGACCTTACCGTTCGAACCGAGAACCAGGACGACCATGCCCGGCCTGACGCCCCCCGCATCGCGTAACCCGATCCAGGCGGTAACGAAGGGCACCCCCACTCCACCCGCCTCACGCAGTGACAGGCCAACTGGCACCTCGCGCAGATGCTCGGCGGCTATCACGAGATATCGCGCATGGGTGCCGTCGCGCGTGATACCGAGATCCCCACCCGTGCCCCAGACGCTTTTGCCGACGAGGTGAGCCGGGCCGTCCACCACTGTGCCGGCGTAGTCGCGGCCAGGCGTACGTGGCCAGACGGCCTGCGGCATGGCGCCGAGCGCGGCCTTGACGTCCGACGGGTTCACCCCGGCAGCGGCGATCTGGACGAGAGCGGCGCCTTTCTGCAGGGCCGGGATGGCGCGGATCTCAACTGGCAGGACGAGATGATCGAGGTCCGCTGCCTGCGCTACGACCCGCAATGCGGCACCGTGGTGGATCATTGGCTGCTGCAGGGCAACGGACATGGCACGGTCTCCGTGCTGCGCGGTTCAGGCGAAGGCAACTGACGGGCCTGGCGGCGCGCGTCCGACAGCCGGGCTTACGCGATCGGCGGGCGGGGAAGGCGGGCGCGCCCCCGGCGTAGGGTGAAGGCGTGGTCTAGCGAGTACCATTCGCCCACGCTGCCGTCCGGGGCCGGGCCGTCATGGTGGACCAGACTGCCAATCAAGGGGCGGGCAACACCGAAGGCGATGTCCCTTTCCAGCAGATCGTCCTCATTCACGAAAACCTGGGTAACGAGCGTTCGGTAGCCCGGTCGGTGGATCAGGAAGTGCAGGTGCGCGGGGCGGAAGGGGTAGCGCCGCTGCGCCCGCAGCAATGCGCCTACCGGGCCGCTGGTCGGTACGGGATAGGCGGCAGGACGGACCGAGACGAAGCGGAAGCCACCCTCGGCATCCGTCTCGAACCGGCCTCGCAGGTTCATCTCGGCTTGGCCGCTATCCTCATGCTCGTACAATCCAGCCGGCGAGGCGTGCCACACATCGACGCGGGCACCGGCGACAGGCCGGCCGTCCGGCTCCCGCACGACACCACGGACAAAGAGCTTCGGACCCCGGGTCGGGCTGCGTAGAAGCGAGCCGCCATCCTGTGTCACCGGCGAGTGGTCACGCCAGAATGCGCCGAGCAGTGCGGCGGCGGGTTCGGTCGCGCCGTGCCGCCTGTCGCTCAGCAGGCAGGCCAAGGTGGAGACGCCGATCACGTCGGCGAACAGCACCATCTCGTTGTGCCGATCGGTACAGGCGCGGCCAACCGCGCCCAGGAAATCGAGGCCCTGTTCGAACTCCTGCTCGGTGGGCTGGACCTCTCGGATGAAAGCGTGGGCATGACGCACCAGTGCGTCCATGATCTGGTGCAGCCTCGGGTCCGGCGTGTCGGCCATGGCTAGCCGGACAGCGGCGGTGACGTCCTCCTGCCCGTCGAGGATCATGCGCGGCCTCCTGCTGCGCCTTTGCAACCGTTTGCTGCACCGGATGGTTGTGGCGGCGCACAAGCGAGAGCAAGGAAAATCGACCTCACAGCGCCGCGACTTTCCCTGCCTGCGGGCAAGTGCCTACAAAGCATTGCATGACGCGTGGCCTAGTTCAGTGCTCTCGGCGTCTCCCCAAGGGCCCGGCGCCCGCCAGGCCCGCCCCGCCCACGCTACGTCAAGTGGCCGAAGCCGCCGGCGTGCATGTCTCAACTGCCTCACGCGCCCTCAAGCCGGACACACGCCACCTCGTCGCCGATGCGGTCGTGGCTCGCGTGTTGGCCGAGGCCAAGCGCCTCGGCTATCACCCCGATGCCACTGCCGCGGCGCTCCGCACAGGCCGCTCGCGCCTGATCGGCGCCTTGGTGCCGGGCATTGCCAACCCGGTCTTCGCGCCGATACTGGCGGGCGCGGAGGCGGTCCTGGCTGCGCATGGCTATGCACTGCTCGTTGCGGACCCTGGCGACGATCCGGCGCGCGCCCTGGCGCTCGCCGACAGCATGGGTTCCAGGCGCGTGGACGGGCTACTCCTGGCGACCGCGACCGAACGCGACGACCCGGTCGTGACGCACTGCCTGGCGCGCGGAACACCCGTCGTGCTCATCAACCGCACAGAGGCGGCGGCGCGGGTGCCGGCCGTTGTGCCCGACGATGCCGGCGGCCTGCGGCTTGCTGTCGAGCACCTGGTCGCGCTCGGCCACCGTCGCATCGGGCATGTCGGCGGCCCGATCGGCCTCACCACTGGAACACGACGCCGCCTGGGCTTCGTTGGCGTCATGGTGGAGCATGGGCTCGATGCTTCTGCAGTCGAATCTTCAATGGCGTACACGCGCGAAGCCGGTGCTGTCGCATCAGCGCGCCTGCTTGCCCGCCGACCGGACCTGACCGCGCTCGCCTGCGCCAACGACCTGCTCGCCCTTGGCGCCTACGACACTCTCGCCGGGTTGAGTCGGACGGTGCCTCGGGACGTCTCTGTGACAGGGCACAACGATATGCCGCTTGTTGACATGGTCGCGCCGCCGCTCACCACGGTGCGCATCGGCCATGCCGAGATGGGGCAGGAGGGAGCACGGCTGCTGTTGCGCGCCATCGAGGATCGCACCGCAATACCGCCCGGCTGCACGACACTACTCCGACCCGAGATCGTGGTGCGTGCCTCGACCGCACCCCCTTCCGCGACAGACCCTGCCTGAGGTTCTGCAGCCTCGATCTAACCGTGCGCCGCTTCCTCGATTTATCGTCGGCAACCCACAGGTGCCGGCCTGGACTCTACGGCCACCCTTTTGGACTCTGCGGCCGCGACTCCAGGTTATTCCTTGGACTCTGGGGCCGTATTGCAAATAGAGAATTCAAAATACCTTTCGAATAGCTCCCGGCCGTAGAGTCCAGGTTGCGCCTTGGGGTGGATCTGGTTGATGTGACGCTATGGGACAGGTCCACCAGCTGATACTCACCCAGGGCATCGAGGCTGCTCGGGCGCAAGCCATGGACAAAGCCGAGCGCATGGCGGTGGATGCTGCGTTCGGAGTTCTCAGCGACGAGAAGGGGCGGATCGGCATCACCCATGCCGGGTTCGCCATGGCGGCGCTGCCACACAAAAAGACCCTTGAGACGATCTGGAAGAAGGATGCCGGGCCGGTCCGGCTGCTGGTGGAGAGCGGAAACGACGCCGAGGGTAACCCGGTTGGCATTCCCTATGGCTCTATCGCCCGCATGATCCTGCTCTACTTGCAGACCCAGGCGGTACGCACCCGCTCGCGCGAGGTCGAGCTCGGGGCTTCAATGAACGCTTGGCTGAACGCTATGGACATCCCGGCCGGCGGCAAGACCTATCAGATCGTGCGGGAGCAGAGCCGCCGGATCAGCCGCTGTCGCCTGACCTTCTTTCGGCGCACCGACACCGTCGAGATGGTGACCAACGGCGCGTTCGTGCGGGACGCCATACTGCCTTTGGACTCTACGGCCGCCCAGCTTCCCCTGTGGCAGGACCGGGTCCGCCTCGACGAAGGGTTCTATCAGTCGCTGATCGACCACCCGCTCCCGCTGCGGGAAGAAGCGGTGCGGCAGATTTCCAACCGGTCCATGGCGATCGACTTCTATGTCTGGCTCGCCTACCGCCTGCATGCGCTGGATCGACCCGTGCCGATCTCCTGGGCGGCCCTGAAGAGCCAGTTCGGCCAGTCCTACGCCGTGGCCCGCAAGTTCCGCCGCGACGCGACGGCTAACCTAGTCCTGGCGCTGGCGGTCTATCCCGAGGCCAAGTTGGTGATCGACGACAAGGACGGGCTGATCCTCTACCCGTCGCCGCCGCCGGTGGCGGAGCGTCGATTGGCCACCGCCTGATATTTGGACTCTACGGCCGCCCGCCCCCTTTGTGGGACACTCTTAGTGAACGCCCGGATCTGCATCCGCAAGGCGACCGCTGGCAAATGGTCGGCAGCGCGGGCGGGGTCGTGGTCTTGTTCGTGGTGCACACCGACCCTGTCAAGCACGAGGTCGGCCACATCATCAGCGTGCGGAAGGCAACGCCACACAAGCGGAGCGCGTATGAATAAGGGACTTCCTGGGATGCCTGCGGAGCTCTCCCCAGAGCTCCTGGCGAGCTTCGGGCAGCCGCCGATGTCGCGCGTCAATCTGGCCCTGTGCGTATTGCCGTCCCAGCGCCATGCCACACCTGCTGCTCGCGTCCTGCGGCAAATGGAATTAAGTCAGGGTGACTTCGTCAACAGGTTGATGAGCGGATGCCCCAGGGCTGGAGTTTCGCGATCCTATGCGGCCTTTGGAGCAGTTGCGCCGGCGGGTAGAGGAGCAGATGCTGGGGCAGTGCCGTCTTCCCATTCACGGAGGGCGAGGAGGCGCAAAGCCTCGCGGACGACATCGCCATCGTCGAGATATCGGCCCGAGGCGACAGCCTCTTCAATGAAGGCATTGAGCCGCTCGGTGAGCTTAACGGTCCTGGTTTGCACGGTAAGTCTCCAGGGCGGGACGAAACTGAGTGTCACATTGTGCCATGAAGCAAAGTCGATTCGACAACTGGGGTGAAACAAGAACATGCTGATAGGCGCATTATGGTGCGGGCACGAAAGAAGTTTGGAGAATTTGTTTAGTAATCACAGCAGATATCGAGCGCGCTTTGTGCGCGGCGCCGCGAAGATGGCTTGTTTATCCAGCACGCATTGCGAAGCCGGCGGCGATGCTACAGGTTAACATCTGTTAAACTGCAACCCGAAACATCTCCCACAATGACCAGCAACCGATATAGGGTGTGCTGACGGGCACGCGGAGACCGGGCAGCGGCCCGACGCGGTCGGGCCGTAGCGCCGGCTCCGTATTTTCCCGGGGTCGCTCCTGTCCAGGTCCGAGCACTAGAATGGCCTCGTCCCTCGGCTCCAGAAGAGAGCCTCGCCACGCGCAGGGCGTGGCGGCGCCCGGATCCGGTCGATCCCCTCCGGTACCGCGCGTCGCACTCTCCTGCCATCTGGCGGCCGTCTCCGGATCGGGTAGGCGCAGGCCCGTGCGGCTTGCCCGGCGGGGTACGGTCGGCGCGGCAAGGGCCAGCATCGTCGAAAGCCACCACCGACCGCAGCTGGGCACTCACGGCCCGGCCACGCGTCGCACAGGACCTCCAGCCATGGCCGTGTTCCCCAGGACGAAGCACCGGTCGCCACCCAAGCCGCAGACGCTGCACGCGCCCGGCCTGCTGCCCAGCCTGCCCGCGGGCGCCAGGTTCGGCTTCCATCTCGCGCGGCCGCTTGATGCAGGTCATCCCGATCCGGTCCGCACCCCAACGGACTACTCGCCCTCCCGCTTCAGCGGACTCACCGCCGTCACCACCCTGGCGGAGGCGACGGCGCGGCAGGAGCAGCCGAACCCGGTGATCTCCCGGCTGGCACAGGAACTCGCCCGGGTCAGCGAGATCACCCGGCTACGCGCAGAGGGCAATGCGGAGATGGCCGGCCGGGCGACGACGCTGGACAGCCGGGAGTCCTGGGCCGTGACTTGGCGGCGGTGGGCCATCGCGGATCTAGGCGATGCCGCCGAGGCTTCGAAGCGCGCCTATGTGATCCATCGCGGCGAGGTCTATCCGCATCGCCTCTTCCTCGACCGGGCGGGGCGGCAACTGCTCGCCGTGCAGCCGCGGGAGCCACGCTCCAGCCTACGCTACACCAGGCTGCAGGAGGGCATGACGCTCGAGGAGCTCTACGGTCCCTTCGCCCGCCTCTCCGACTCGCCGCGCGGGTGACGCTGCGGCGGTGACGCGCCGCTCAGGGGCCGAGCCCGGCCGCGAGCGCGACGCGCACCGCCTCCGCGAAGGCACGGCAGCCGAGCTTTTGCATGATCGAGGCGCGATAGGTCTCGACGGTGCGCGGGCTGATCCCGAGCCCGTGGGCGACGAGCTTGTTCGGCTCCCCGGCGACGAGCCGCTGCAGCACCTGCCGCTCGCGCGGCGTGAGGCCGGCGACGCGCGCGCCTGCCTCCGCCGCGGCCGGATCGGCGGGTGCCTGGCGCGACGCAGCCTCGACGATGGCCGCCAGCAGCCGCTCGGCGGCGAAGGGCTTCTCGATGAAGTCCACCGCACCGGCGCGCATAGCGCGCACGGCCAGCGGCACGTCGCCATGGCCGGTGATCACCACCACCGGCACCGGCTCGCCGCGACGGTGCAACGCCTCCACGAGCGCCACGCCGTCTATCCCCTCGCCGAGCCGCACATCCGCCACCACGCAGGCTGTCCCGGGCGGCAGGCCGGCCGCCAGCAGCGCCTCGGCGCTGGCATGGCCGAGGCAGCGTCGCCCGGCGGTCGAGAGCAGGAACTCGATGGAGGCGCGCAACTCTGCGTCGTCGTCCACGACGACGACCAGGTCCGGCAGCCCGGTCATGCCGCGTCCTCCCTCGCCGGCTGCGCGAGGCCGCCAGCCCGCGCCAAGGTGAAAGCGAAGGCCGTGCCGCCGCCGGGCGCGGCCTGCGCGGCGATGCGGCCGCCATGCGCCTCGACGATGGTGCGGCAGATCGACAGCCCGATCCCCATCCCGCCCTCCTTGGCCGACCGGAAGGCTTCGAAAGGCCGGGCCGCGACCGCCGGCGGCAGGCCGGGCCCGGTATCGGCCACCACTACCTCGACCGCCGCGGCTCCCTCTGGCCGCACCGTGACCGAGATGGCCCGTTGCCGGCCCGGCGGCAGGTCGCGCATTGCCTCCACCGCGTTGCGCACCAGGTTCACCACCACCTGCTGCACCTGCACGCGGTCCATGGCGGCCTCGCCGGCGCCGGGGTCGACCGCGAAATCCAGCGGCTCCAGCCCCGCCTCCGGCATGGCGTGCAGCACCATGTCCACGGCCTCGCGCACCACCTCGGCTACCGGCGCCGGGCTTCGCTGCGCCTCGCCGCCGCCGAGGAAGTCGCGCAGCCGGCGCAGGATCGCCCCGGCCCGCAGGACCTGCGCCCCCGCCCGCTCCAGCGCCGGCAGGGCCTGGGGCGGCAGGCCCTCGGCGGCGCCGAGCAGCCGCACCGCCCCGGCGAGGTAGTTGCTGGCGGCGCCGAGCGGCTGGTTCAGCTCATGCGCGATCCCGCTCGCCATGGCGCCGACCGTCGCCCGCCGCGCCAGTTGCTGCAGCTCGCGCTCAGTCGCGCGCAGGCGCGCCTCGCTCTCGCGCCGCGCGGTTTCGGCCCGGCGGGCCGGCGTGACGTCGCGGACGATGCCCAGCATGCGCAGCGCGCGGCGGCCCTCCGGCGCATCCGGATCCGGCGCGAAATCGGTGCGGCCGGTGGCGGCGAGCCAGCGGAGGCCGCCATCCGGCAGGATGATGCGGTACTCGCACTGCACCGTGTCGTCCGGGTCGCCCGGGTCGCCCGCCCGGCCAAGCTCCGCCAGGATCGCCGGCCGGTCCTCCTCCGGTACCAGGGCTAGCCAGGCGGCAAGGGTCGTTGCCACTCCGGGCGGCAGGCCGTGCAGCCGCCGGCAGCGCTCGTCCCAGTCGAGGACCTCGCCCGCGCCGCCCAGCTCCCGGCTCCAGGTGCCGAGTTCGGCGGCATCGAGCGCCAGCCGCAGCCGGCGCCGTACGCGCAGGCGTTCGGTGATGTCCTGCGCCAGCCCGATGACGCCGATCGGCGCCGGCGCGCCGGGCACGCGCCAAGGCGCGCTTGTCATGAGAAAGAGCCGCGGCGGCCCGCCGGCCGGATCGGGGCAGACCGCCTCGGCGGTGACGCTGCGGCCGAGCTGCAGCACCTCGCGGTCCGCCGCTGCAAGGCCAGCCGCCGCCGGCCCGAGCGCGGCATCGGTGCGACCCAGCACCTGCTCGAGCGGGCGGCCGAGCATCAGCGCCACTGCCTCGTTGGCCAGGAGGTAGCGGCCCTCCAGGTCTTTGGCGAAGACCGCATCCGCCGTGCCATCGAGTACGAAGCGCAGCAGCGCGCCCTCTCGCCCGGCCCAGTCGGCCTGCTCCCGCAGGGCCGTGCCGGCGGCTACCAGCGCATCGGCCAGGGCCTCGAACTCGGCAACGCGGAAAGCGCCCGGGGCGGGCCGCGCCGCCGGCCCCGGTAGCGGACCACCCCCGGCCAGGGCGGCCGCCTGCGCCAGCAGGCCCGGCAGGGGCCGCAGCAGGCGCCGCGCGATCATCGCCGCGGTGCCGCCGGTCAGCGCCAGGGCTCCCATCGCCAGCGCGACGGCCGGCGGGCCCGCGTCGCGGGCCTGCCACAGCAGGACCAGCAGCAGGCCCAGCGCCGGCAGTGGCCATGCGATGCCGAGGAGGAGAAGCTGCGTGCGCAGGCGTAGCGCAGAACGGGCAGGGTCGGGCGGGACGCTCAAGAGGCCTCCGGCAGGGACATGCGGCGCGGTGGCGCGAGAGGCGCCAGGGCTGCACACCCGCCTTCCCCGTTTGTGGACAGGTCGGTCCGGGTCAGAGCCTGGTCATCGAGAGGAGCCGCCCGCGCCGAGCCGAGTGGCGCAACTGCAGCACCGCCCCGATGGTCCCGGCCAGCTCCATGAGCAGGCCGCGCTGCTCCGCGTCCAGCGCTCGCGGCACCCGGTCCACCATGCAGAGCGTTCCGCGCGGGCGCCCATCCGGCCGCCGCAGCGGCAGGCCGGCGAGGAAACGCATGCCGCGCTCGCTCGCGACCAGCGGGCTGTCGGCAAAGCGCGGGTCCTGCGCGGCGTCCTCCACCACCAGCAGCCCATCCGCCGCGAACACTGCCTCGGCGCAGAAAGCCTGCTCGCGCTCCGGCCCGAAGGAGGTCGGGGCCTGCCGCGACCAGCCATGCCCGGGCTCCGCGAGGGAGAGGAAGGCAACCGGGCAATCCGCGATCCGGGCGGCGAGGTCGACCAGGCGGTCCAGCACCAGCTCGCTCCGGCCATCGAGCGCGCGATAGGAGCGCAGGGCGGCGAGGCCAGGCATCTCCGCGAAGCCCGGCGGCCCGCCCTGGCGGGGTGGGGACGGCGCGCCGGCGTCGATCAGGCCCGCCATGCCCGCTCAGCCCTGCGGCTGGAAAAGCGCCAGGAGGCCGCTGGTCGCGCCCGTATTGGCGGCCGCCGTGTCGCGGGCGACGAAGCGGTTGAGCAGCGCGCCCAGCTTCTTGCTGTCCTTGAAGTCGGCGATGTTCAGCTTCGACTTCAGGATCTCCACCTGCCGGTCCACGTCGACCTTGACGAAATTGTCGGGCAGCCCGAGCGCGCCGCGCACCACGCGCGACAGGTTGCTGTCGGCGATGACGCTGTACCAGTTGCTCACCTGCGGCAACTGGCGCTGGGCATAGAGCGCGGCGCGCAGCGTGTCGGAACCGGTGCCGACCGCGGCCTCGAACCGCGCCTGGGTGTAGCGCTGGGCGATGGCATCCAGGATGGAGGCATTGCCCACGTTCGGGCCGCCCTGCGCTGGCGTCGCCGGGCGGCCGACACTGGTCGCACCCAGCGCCGCCTTGGCCGAGCCGCTGGTGTCGAAGGTGAAGCCCTTGGCAGCGCCGCGGCCCTTGGCGTCGGTGAGGACGAGTTGCGTGCCGAAGACCTTGACCGAGATGTCGCTGCGGCCGCCATCGGCGCGGCGGAAGGCATCCTGCAGCTTGCCCGCCAGCGCGGCGGTCGTCGTTGCGTCCCGCAGCGACAGATCCTTCACGGCGATGCCGCCGAAGGTGCCGCTGAAGGTCTTGACCAGGTCCTGGCCGCCAAGCCCCTCGACGGTGACGGTCGCCTCCGAGGGCGTAGCCGGGATCGCCGGGATCGTGAGGCCGCCATAGTTCAGCGCCCTGGCCAGCGTCATGTAGCGCGGGTCGGTCATCCGCGCGGCGAAGGAGGCGGTGTCGCTCGGGTCGCTCTCCAGCACCTTCCTCACCAGGGCGGTCATGCCGATCTGGCTGTCCAGGCCAAAGGCCTGCAGCACGATCCGCTGCAGCCGCGGATCCGCAAGCATGTCCTTGGCCGTCGCCTTGGTCGGCAGCTTCTGCTTCAGGTAGTCGATATCGGCTTTGACCTGCGGGTCGTTGGTCAGGGCCTTAAAGTCGGTGGCCTTGCGGGTCGAGAGGATGGACCAGCCCGCCATGCCGTCCGGCAGGCCGAGGCCGACGCTGTCGATGCCCATCGCCGTGCTCCCTCTCCCCGCCCCGGGCTACTGCAGCAGCGCGCCGGTCACACGCGGCCCGCGCGACCCGGTATCCTCGCCGGCGGCCTGGGTCGTGCGGCGGAAGCGCTCCGGCGCCGGGATGCCGAGGACCGCGGCCTCGTACAGCACCAGGTCGCGCAGCGCGCTCAGCGCGCGGTAGACATTGCTGGCGGCGATATGCTTCTCCGCCTCGTCCAGCAGCGCCAGATGCTCCGGCTTGATGAAGGCGGTGCGCAGCCGGGCAATCTGCGCCTGGAAGGGCGCGCTGGAGGCGAGGTCGAGCCGCAGGCCGAGGGCAACGTTCTGCGCGGCGAAATAGGCGGTGCGCACCGGCGTCAGCGGCTCCTGCGCCGAGAGGATGTCGCGCTCGCGCAGCACCTGCGCCTCGGTCTCCACCAGCAATTGCGCGCGACGGTCGCCATTGGTCAGCACGGCACCGTTGATGAAGAGGCGCTCGCCCGCGGCGAGCTTGACGACGAGGGACATCAGGTCTTGCCTTCGGGCTGCATCTGCGTAACGGGCTTCAGGCCCTGCATGATGGTGCGGTTGATATCGATCAGCGCCTGCGGCGCCTTCGTGCCGCGCAGGACGCGGTCGCTTTCCGCCATGACCCAGGCGGCGAGGGAGATCAGGCGCGCCTTGCCGGCATCGTCCCAGGCATTCTCCGCATGCGCCAGGTCCGTGGCGAAGGCGGTCCAGAGCATGCGGTTGTCGTGCACCGCCGTGGGCAGCGCGGCGGGACCGGCGCCCTCGGCCGTCGCGGCCTCGAGCAGGGCGGTGGTGCGGGCCAGGACTCGGTATTCGATGTCACGCGGCGTCTCGGTCTCTCGGATGACCGAGCCATAGGCCGCCCCAGCGCCCCGGGGCCGGGAGGGAAAAGCGGACGGGTCAGCAGGCTCCACGTAGGTTCTCCGGAGACGGGGCGGGGGTCGGACCTCGGCCGGGCCAGCCTGCCGCTGGGGGAGCCGGGGGTGAGGCAGGCGGCAGGCGATGTCCGGCCGAGATCCGAGGGGGGTGGAGGGGGCGCGCGGGGCGCCCCCTCCGGCTCATCAGCCGCGGAAGAGCGAGAGGATGCTCTGCGGCGCCTGGTTGGCGATGGAGAGCGCCTGCGTGCCGAGCTGCTGCTGGGTCTGCAGCGCGGTGAGGCGGGCGGCCTCCTCGGACATGTCGGCATCCACCAGGGCGCCGACGCCGGTCGTCAGGGTATCCGCCAGCTTGCCGATGAAGTCCTTCTGCGTGTCAACCCGGACCTGGGCCGCACCGAAGGCCGCACCGGCCGAGAGGACCGCGGTTTCCGCCGTCTTGAGGACGGACAGCAGCCCGGCATAGGAAGTGTCCGAGACGACCGTCTGGTTGTTGGTCGTCATCGGGTTCGCGGAGGCATGCGTCACGCCGGTGAGGTCATTGGTGTAGGTGGAGCTGAAGGTCACCGCCGAGCTCGCGCGAGTGCCGTCGACGTAAAGCTTCTCCGCCGTCACGTCGCCTCGCACCGCGGCGACGCTCGCGCCCGCCGCGGTGTTGATCGCCTTCGCCAGGGCCCGCAGCGTTTCCGCCTTGGTCTGGGTGGCGCCGACCGTCACCTGCGCCGTCTTCGTCGCGCCGCCCTGGGTGAAGCTGAACTTCAGGACGTCACCGGCCACTTGGGTGTTGGAGAAGTCGAACTCCACCTGCGATGTCGTGGTGCCACTGTTGCCGCCCGTGTTGCCGCTGATCGCGGCGAAGGCGACGGTACCGGTCTTAGTGATGCCGGCGGTCGACACGCCACCGCGCACGTCGACGCCGAGCGGGGCGTTCTTGCTGTCGATCACCAGCGCGGTGGTGGCGCCGGAGCCGCCGTTCGAGGCGATGCTGCCGTAGCCCAGGGTGTTGATGTAGGTCGCCAGGTCGGTGATGAGCGCATCGCCACCGGCGGCAGAGGCCGCGTAGTCGCCCAGCGCCGCACCACCGCGGGCGGAGCCGGCGACCAGCGTGTCGACGCTGACGGTGTAGGACTTGTCGGCGCCGTTCACGTTCAGGGCGAAGGTCAGCGTGTCGCCCGTCACCGCCGCGGCGGTCAGCGCCGCCAGGGTGGTGTAGGTGTACTTCTGGGCGACAGCACCGGAGGCGCCGAGCGAACCGCCCTGCGTCTTCAGCGCGGTCGCGCCGTCGAACGCGATGGCGTCCTTGCCCTTGCTCGCATCCACCACCAGGTTGCCGGCCGCGTCGAGCGAGGCGATGCTGTTGCCCACGCCCGCCTTGGCGTTGATGGCGTTCATCACGCCGGTCATCACCGTGTCGTAGCTGGTGGTGCCGGACGGGACGGTGTAGCTGGCGGCGACGTCGCTGCCGTTGATGTTGAAGCTGAAGTCATACACGGTCGAGGCCGTCGGCGTGCCGGTCGGCTTTGCATACATGTACTTCGGCGCCTGCGGGGCCAGGTTGGTCGCAGTGCCCAGGGTAATGGCGGTGCCGCTGTCGATGCCGATGGCCAGGGCACTAGCGCCGTTGAAGGCGATGGTGTCGGTCCCCTTAGTGTTGTCCACCACGAGGCGGCCCATGGTGTCGAGGCTGGCGATCTGATTGCTGGTGCCGGCCGTGGTGTTGATCGCGTCGCGGATGCCCGCCATCACCGTCGCCACGTCATCCACGTTGCTCATGTTGAGCGTCGCGGCGGTGCTGTTGGTGAAGGTCGCGGTCTTGTTGGCGCCGTTCAGCGTGAAGCTGAAAGTGAGGGAGTCGCCGACCTCGAGCTGGCTGCCCGCGGAGGTGGAGGTCGCCGTCGGGGCGCTGTAGGCCCACTTGTTCACCACGCCGGCAACCGAGAAGCCCTGCAGGACATTGAGCGAGCCGCCCGTGCCCATCGTCAGGTTCTGCGCACCGACCGTGATGTAGGCCGGGGTCTGGGCGCCGCCGTTGCTGTTCACCGAGGCGAGCAGCTTGGTGTCGCCGCTGGTGCTACCGTTCAGCAGGTTGACGCCCTTGAAGGAGGAGCTGTCAACAATGCTCTTGATCTGGCCGAGATAGGCGTCGATCGAGGCCTGGACCGTCTTCGCGCTCTTCACGCCGTCCTGGACGGAGGTGACGGCCTCGCGGATCTTGGAGATCAGGTCCGCCACGTTCTGCGTGCCGGTCGCGGCGGTGGTGACGACGCCCGAGGAGACCGAGAGGACCTCGTTCACCTGCTTCAGGTTGGCGATGTCGGCGCGCATGGAGGTGGCGACCGACCAGGTCGCCGCGTTGTCCTTCGCGGTGGCGACCTTCAGGCCGGTGGAGATGCGGTTCTGCGTCTCCTGCAGGTTCTTCTGGGTCATCTGCAGCGACTGCAGAGCGACCATGGCGCCGTTGTTGGTCAGAATCGAAGAAGGCACGGAAAGCTCCCTTTCGCGGGATGGTTGCGGGAGCGCCTTCTGACGCGAGGGGTGCGGCCAGCGCCGTCGCCGGCTGCCTTATCGTTCTAATCGAGGATCCTATGTTTTCGCAACGGCGGTCTGCCCTCTGATAGAGCATTTTCGCATAATCTGGCAGCCCGGCCGGGACGGAAGCCGGCCACCCCGCCTCAGGCCAGGCGGTCCACCCGCGCCGCCAGGCTGTGCCGTGGCGGCCGGCGCAGCCTCGTCTGCAGCGCATAGACGCCCGGATCGGTCGCCGCCGCCAGCTCCCGCCGCAGCCGCGTCTCCATGGTCCCGATCGCGCCGGCGACCGCGCCCAGCACCAGCGCATTCTCCTCCGCCGCCGCCAGCAGGGCGCGGGTCGCTGCCTCGGCCTCCGGGCCCTGCGGCGTGCCGGCCGCCGCCAGCAGGGCGAAGGCCTCGCGCTTCTCCTCGGCCAGGACGATCAGCTCCGGCAGGGCGGCCCGGCGCGCCGCCACGGTCTCCCGCCGCAGTAGCTCGGTGAGCCAGCGGGCCGTCTCGACCGCGTCGCTCATGGTTTCTTCGCCCGTGTGCCCTGGCTGCGCCGGATGGCCTCGGTGATCGGCTTCTCGAGGCCGAGGCCGCCGCGGGCGGCGAGGGCCGCGCCGAGCGCCTCGTCCATGACGTAGTCGAAGTCGCTCGAGCCGAGCCCGCCGCCAAGCGCGCCCTCGCGCCGCGGCGGGCGGGCC
>NZ_JAUTWS010000340.1 GCF_030657435.1 Paracraurococcus lichenis
CCGCCCTCAGGCACAGCCGCTCGAAGCTCTCCGTCGCCCCATCAGGCGCCCGATCTGCAGCCGATGGCGGCACCCCGGCCGCCGATGTGCTATTCCTCGTCATGGCGTTGCTTGCCCCTCGTGGATTCGACACCCCGAGCCTACCGGCTCAGGGCAGGCAACGCCGCCTCCATTTCCTCAACATCACCCGGGACATCCCCGAGTAGCGCCGGACCGAGGGTTTGCTCCCTGAACCTCCCGGCACGGCCGGTGTAGGCGGTCCTGCGAAGGGCCGCTTCGCGTCGCACTCAGCTGTTTCGGGACGAAGTCGGACGTCGCCTCGCCATGGAGGCGAGAATGAGATCCTCGTCACCGTATTGCCGGCCAGTGGGGTAGATCCGCGGTCAGTGCCGCCGTCAGCATGTCCCGGATGGTCGCGGCAGAGACGCAGGGTTCCTGGTGGCCGCCGCGGGCGGCGAAGACATCGGGGCGGAGGAGATAGAGGGCGGCCAGATCGTCCCAGAGCGAGGTCTTCTCCCAGCCTTCGGGATGGGCGCGCAGCATCGCCGCGATCACCGGCGCCATGTGCTTGCCTTGCGCAAGCGCGTCGATCCACTCCGGGACCGGCCGGAAGGCGTAGAGCTGCCTGCCGCTGGCATCGACGCCCGGCTCGGCCGTGCGGCAGGGCTCCAGGGCGTTCGGGATGTCCACCCAGGCGGCCCGCATCCGCCGGTCGGCCCGCTGCTGCCGCCCGATCAGCAGATCGAAAGCAGCGAAGCAGGAATCGAGGTCGTAGCGGCAGTTGAAGCCTTCCGGCTGGCACGTGAGTTCGTCGGGATAAGGCCGGCCCTGGGCGACAATCCGGTCGACGCGTTCCAGCACGTCCGCAGCGTAGCGCAGGAAGGACGTCCACGGCCCGATTACCAGCACGCTGATGCGGCGGCAGGCGGCCAGCTTCGGGCGGAGCGCCTCGGCAATGTCGGCGGTCGGCGGATCGGCGGCCGGAAACGGCGCTTCGAGCAGGTGGTTGTAGTGCGCCCGGATGCTGAGAC
>NZ_JAUTWS010000341.1 GCF_030657435.1 Paracraurococcus lichenis
CCCCCGGTGTCAGAAAAGTTGTCGCGTGTATAGAACCGCGGAATGAAGGGGGCGCGGGTAAGCGAGAGTGGCTCGATACGGCAAAGCATTCAGGGATCGCATCGTCGCGCGGCTGCTGCCGCCGGAGAGTGCGGCCATCGACGTGGTCTCGCGCGACACGGGGGTCAGTGTTGCCACCCTGGAGCGGTGGCGGGCGCAGGCCCTGGCCGCACCCGGCGAGCTGGCCAGCAGCCAGCGTTGGACGCCGGCGGCGCGGCTGGAGGCGGTGATCACCACGGCAGCGATGGACGAGGCCGCCCGCAGCGCCTGGTGCCGCGAGCAAGGCCTCTACCTCGCTGAGCTCGAGGCCTGGAAGCACGACGCGATGGCCGGTCTGGGCGAACCGCGGGCGGCGAGCGCCGTCGAGGCCCGGCAGGACCGGCGGCGGGTGAAGGAGCTCGAGCGCGAGCTGCATCGCAAGGACAAGGCGCTGGCCGAGACGGCTGCCTTGCTGGTGCTGGCAAAAAAACTGAAGGCGGTCTTCCGCGACGGCGAGGACGAATGACCTGCCGGGAAGACCGCATGACCCTCACGAGCGAGATCACGACGGCCTGCGTCGCCGGCGCCCGGCTGGCCCCGGCCTGCCACCTCGCCGGCATCGACGTTCGGACCTTCCAGCGCTGGCGCGCCGGTGAGGACGAGGTGACGATCGACCGCCGGCCCGAGGCTGTCCGGCCCAAGCCAGCGCACGCCCTCAGCGAGGCCGAGCGGGCGCGCATCATCGAGCTGGCCAACCAGCCGCGCTTCGCCAGCACGCCGCCGGCCCGCATCGTCCCGGCGCTGGCCGACGAAGGCATCTATGTCGGCAGCGAGGCGAGCTTCCACCGCGTGCTGCGTGACCACGGCCAGATGCAGCGCCGTGGTCGGGCCCGCCCACCGCGGAGCACGAGCCCGCCCAGCACGCATGTAGCCACCGGCCCGGGGCAGGTCTGGTGCTGGGATGTCACGTTC
>NZ_JAUTWS010000342.1 GCF_030657435.1 Paracraurococcus lichenis
TCCCTAGCCCGGATCATGCATGAGGGCTGACGGGCATGGCGCAACCGGTTGAGCGGACGTAGAATTTGGCTGCGACACTCAAACCCCGCCGCGTCCGGAGGCCATGCCCGTCACGGTTGAATCTACCCCGCCGCTGCCCGGCCTGTCACCAGTCTGCGGCAAGCCCCTGATCGCCCGGTTCGACGGCGGTCAGCTCTCCTCCGACGGTGGCCTGCTGGCCTTGCGCGAAGTCGAGCGCCGGCTCGGCATCGCCGACTGCTTGGCGGCCTGCATCGAGGACCCACGCGCGCCGGGGCGGGTCCAGCACCGCCTCGCCGCCATCCTGCGCTTCCGCATGCTGATGATTGCCGCAGGCTATGAGGACGGCAACGACGCCGACAGCCTGCGGCACGATCCGGTCTTCAAGCTCGCCCTCGATGCGCTGCCCGAGGGCGAGCCGCTCTGCTCGCAGCCGACGATCTCGCGGCTCGAGAACCTGCCCGATGTGCGCGCCCTGCTGCGGATGGCCCGCGCCATGGTGGGGCTGTACTGCACCAGCTTCCGGCAGGTGCCCCGCCGCATCGTGCTCGACATCGACGACACCTTCGATGCCGTCCACGGCGGGCAGCAACTGCGGCTCTTCAATGCCTACTACGACGAGTACGGCTTCCAGCCCATCGTGGTGTTCGACGGCGAGGGCCGACCCGTCGTCGCCATGCTCCGCCCGGCCAAACGCCCGACCGGTGCCGAGGCCCGCGCCGTTCTGCGCCGGCTGGTGCGCGAGATCCGCAGCCACTGGCCCCGGGTCGAGATCCTGGTCCGCGCCGACAGCCATGTGTGGACATCGGGTAATCGCGGCTTGAGCGGAGCCCGCTCATAGTGCCTCGATCTAGGCGGTGTCGCCCGGCACCTCGCAGGATGGGAGGCTCTCGATGACCCGGTTTGTAGGACTGGACGTTTCGCAGAAGCTGACAGCCATCTGTGTTGTCGACGATACCGGTCGTCGA
>NZ_JAUTWS010000343.1 GCF_030657435.1 Paracraurococcus lichenis
TTCATCCGCTTGGCCACGATCTCGTTCACCGCGCTCTCCACGAACGCGGTCGAGATCGGCAAGCCGCGCCGACGCCGGGCGGCATAGGGCACCAGCGCTGCCTCGTTGCGCTCGAGGTAGCCCAGCAGATCGGTGACGTGATGCTGGAGGCGGTCACTCCCTGCTGCCTCAACCACGTCCTCTCGCCTGGTCCAGCGGAGTAGGGCCATGAGCTTGGCCCGGCATCCCGCCCAGCGCCCATGCCATAGGCGCCACTTCGCCCGCTCCAGGTCGCGTTCGGCACGGTTAGTGAGGGGCGCCTCAAGTCTGCGGCCTGACCTGATTGCGTGCTCGAAGCGCACCGCGGCGTGCCACCAGTCCAGCACGGGCGTGGCGCCCGGCAGCACCTCGCGCTGCAGCCGCCACAGCCCGGCATCGCCGTCGCACAGCACGGTCGCAGCCGTGGCCGCGGTTACGCCTGCTGCGGCGAGCGCCTGTCGCAGGGTCACAGCCGACCCCGCCTGGCCATCCCGGACCAAGGCGAAGCGGTGCTGCTGGCCGTCGGCATCGATCACCTTGCCTGCGACCACCTCGAAGTGGCGCCCCTCCTCGGGGTGCCGGCTGCGCACGTAGCCGCCATCCACCCCAACCACGACTGCGCCGGCCGGTCGCACTGCGGGCCGCGTCACGGCCGCAGCCATGGGCAGCTGCACCACCTCCTTGCCGACCCGCTGCGTCCGGTTCCGCACCGTGCCGGCGTTCACCGCCCCGCCGATCGGAAGCAACTCGGACAGGAGCGCGGCGACCTTGCCGAACGGCGCCAGCGCCGCATACCGGGCGGTGACGCAGGCGAGTTCGGGCGCGACGGTACCCCCGCCGAGCTCCAGGGCTGCGAAGCTCTTCGGCTCGCCCGGACCATGGCAGGGGCAGACCAACAGCCGCCGGACCCGGACCGGCACCGCGCCGAACAGTGAGCGGAACGTCGCCTGATAGTGGCCCTTGCTG
>NZ_JAUTWS010000344.1 GCF_030657435.1 Paracraurococcus lichenis
AAGATGTGGCTGCTGCCCTTTGTGGCGATGTTCATACGGCCGTCATGGCTGAATGCGGTCGCGCTGGCGACCGGAGCATTGTTGTGCGTGAACCGGCGGACGGTGTGCGCGGCTTTGCGGGCGGTGGACGGCAGCACGCACAAGGGGTTCAGCCGGTTCCACCGCTTTCTCTCGCGCGCGGAGTGGTCGGGCCTCCGGGGCGCGAGGATCCTGCTTGGTCTGTTGCAGAAGGCGTTCGTGCCAGAGGGCGAGCCGCTGGTGATCGCCGCTGACGACTCCGTCGAGCGGCGGCGCGGCGCCAAGATCCGTGACAAGGGGATCTGGCGCGATGCCGTGCGCTCGAGCCGCGGCGGCGTGGTTCAGAATCGGCCAGTTTCGGGTAACGCGGGCGCACGAAGAGAGCCGGCCTGTGAGGGCCGGACGTCGACGTGCGATGTGATGTGCGGGAGGCGGTCAGCCTCCCCGCGTCAAGCTCGCCGGGGCTGAAGCGGTCCCAGGCCGAGCAGGGTGAGCCAGTGCGGATGGCACTGGCCGGTCATCAGCTCCCGCGGGCTCTTGCCCTGGCGCTCGGCATGCCGGCTGCGCAGGAAGCGGCGGTGGTTCAGGAAGAACCGCAGCAGATCCAGGTATGCGCCGCCGAGATGGCGGCGCAAGGTGAAGTAGGTGCGCAGCCGCGAGTTGAGGTTTTCCACGAGGGAGCTGCTGCGCGGTGTGCTGGCCATGGCCCGGCACACGGCGTCAAACAGGATGTGGAACTTGCTTCCCATCCGCGCTCGCAGTTCACTCCACCCCTGCCAGTACGCAGGTGAGGTGGTAGGCAGGCGGTTCAGGATGCAGGCTTCCCGCACGAGAGGCTCGGGGACAGCGTGGGCACGTGCGATGGCGGCCAGCTTGACATCAAGCAGGCCGGCGAAAGCGAGCAGGTGTTCGCGCTGGTTCTGCAGGGCGACGCGCAGCG
>NZ_JAUTWS010000345.1 GCF_030657435.1 Paracraurococcus lichenis
TGCTGGAGTAGCCGCCCGTGAAGCCGAGCTCGCGGACCTCGCGCCAGAGCCGCCGGCCGGTCAGTTCGGGGAAGCGCTCCACCCGCTCGCGCAGGAACGCCTCGTAGGGTCCAAGCAGCGAGGGGCCGGGCTCACGCGGCTTGTAGACCGGCGGCTCCAGGCCGCGCTCGACGTACTTGCGGATAGTCTTGCGGTCGCGGCCGGTACGGCGGGCGATGGCCGACACGCTCAGCCCCTGCCGGGCAAGGTCCAGGATCATGACAAGCTCCCCAAGGGTGACCACCGGCCGCTCCCGTGATGCCGAAGGGCATCATCGGGCACGGTCGGCGCCGCCCGGCCTCGGGGGCTCGCCCCCGAGGCCGGGCAGTGGCGCTGGACTGGGGAATTTTCAGCCAGCACTTCTGGGGAGCATTCACCCAGCAGCTACATCCCGAGGCAGGGCGCCACTTCGAGGTGGTCGCGGGCAAGGTGATCGATGCCGACGGCCAGCAGCACCGCTTCGCCTTGGTCCGGGATGGCCAGGCGGGGTCGGCTGTGACCCTGCGGCAGGCGCTTGCCGCAGCGGGCGTCACCGCGGCCACGCCCGCGACTGTGCTGTGCGACGGCGATGCCGGGCTGTGGCGGCTGCAGCGCGAGGTGCTGCCGGGCGCCACGCCGGTGTTGGACTGGTGGCACGCCGCAGTGCGCTTCGAGCACGCAATCAGGGCGGGCCGCAGGCTTGAGGCGCGCCTCGCCAACCGCGCCGAACGCGACCTGGAGCGGGCGAAGTGGCGCTTGTGGCATGGGCGCTGGACGGGATGCCGGGCCAAGCTCACCGCCCTGCTCCGCTGGATCAGGCGAGAGGACGTGGTTGAGGCAGCAGGGCATGTTGGTGCAGGGATCGTCGGATCGAGCGGCGTCGGGTAGGCTCGGGTGGGGGCGAGCCCTCGTTCGGGGGAGGGCCACCATGCCGTTCAA
>NZ_JAUTWS010000346.1 GCF_030657435.1 Paracraurococcus lichenis
AGACCCCGTTTGCGAAGGGGTGAGGGCACTGGTTTGACGAGCTGATCCTGGCCTCTTGTGTGGCGTTGCGGGCGGTTTCCTTCCTGGAGACTGCCATGTGGACGCCTGCTGATCGCGCGCTGGTTGGAGACTTTGGCTCCGGTCAGGCCCTGACCGATGACCAGTTCCGGCTGCTCAAGCCGCTGATCCCGCCCGCCAAGCCTGGCGGGCGACCGCGCTCGACGGACATCCGGAACCTGCTGGACGGCCTCTTCTACCTCGTACGCACCGGCTGCCAGTGGCGGCACCTGCCGCCGCCTCCGGCTTTCCCGCCATGGCGCACAGTGTATGGTTACCTACGCGCTTTCCTGCGCGACGGCGTGTGGGAGAGCATTCGCCACCACTTCGTAGTCATGCTGCGCGAGGGCGCCGGGCGGGAGGCTAGCCCCACGGCGGCGATCGTCGACACCCAGAGCGTGAAGACCACGGAGAGCGGCGGCCCGCGCGGCTGGGATGCCGCCAAACGCCTGAAGGGGCGCAAGCGGCAGGTCGCGGTCGACACCGACGGGCTGCTGCTCGGCATCCTCGTCCATGCAGGCGACATCCAGGATGCCGACAGCCTTGGCGATCTGCTGCGGCGCCTGAAGCCGCTCTACGCCTGGCTCCGGGTCGCGTTCGCCGACAGCGCCTACAATCGGCTTGCGGCCTTGCTCGCCTGCTACCTCGCGGGTCTGGTGCTGATCATCGTCCGTCGCGTCGCGGGCACCAACGGCTTCGTCGTGCAGCCGCGCCGCTGGGTGATCGAGAGATCGCTCGGCTGGTTCGGCCGCTGGCGGCGGCTGTCCAAGGATTACGAGGCGCTGCCCGAGGTTTCCGAAGCGATGGTCACCCTCGCCGCAATCCGCCTGATGCTGCACCGCCTCTGCCATCCCAATCGCAGGCGACTGCCCGCCCCATGACTTCGCAAACGGGGTCT
>NZ_JAUTWS010000347.1 GCF_030657435.1 Paracraurococcus lichenis
TCCGGCAGCAGGTCGGCGTGCTTGCGAAGGCGGTAGCTGGCGCCCTCGATGCGGACGACGACGGCGTGGTGGAGGAGGCGGTCCAGCAAGGCCGAGGCGACCACGGTATCGCCAAAAACCTCGCCCCATTCGGAGAAGCCGCGGTTTGAGGTCAGGATCATCGCGCCCCGCTCGTACCGGGCATTCACCAGCTGGAAGAACAAGTTGCCGCCGCCCGAGGCGACGGTGAGATAGCCGATCTCGTCGACGACCAGCAGCTGCGGCCTGCAGAGAAAGCGGATCCGCTGTCGCAGCATGCCCTCGCGCTCCGCCTTGGCGAGGGAGCCGATCAGTTCAGCAAGAGTGGTGAAGTAGACGCTGCGACCGGCCTTCACCGCCTCGACGGCGAGCGCCAGGGCCAGGTGCGACTTGCCCGTTCCGGGCTGGCCGATGAAGTGGACGACCTCATGGCGATCGACGAAGTCGAGGCCTGCCAGGGTGAGGATGCGGTTGCGGTCGAGGGAGGGCTGGAAGGCGAAGTCGAAACCGGCCAGGGTCTTGACGGTGGTCAGCCGGCCCATCTTGAGCGCGGCCTTGATCCTGCGCCCCTCGCGCAGGGTCAGCTCTTCGCAGAGGAGGGTGTCGATGGCCTCGAGAGCGGAGATCTCGCCGCGCTCAAGCTGACGCAGCAGGTGCTCGAGGACCTCGAGGGAGCGTGGCATCTTGAGGCCGACCAGGTGCTGGCGAATGCGGTCCAGCGTCGCGGGAGCCGTGGCGTTCATCGTGGCAGGTCCCCTGCGGCGAGCCGGCGGCCGATCGTCTCGTAGATGGCCAGCGACCTCGGCGTCACGGTGCCGGGCGAGGCGGCGGGTTGCGCAGGCTCGGCACCACCCTGGCGCGGCGTCATGCTGTTGCGCGGCGGCGGCAGGGTACGGTGGCCCTCGGCGATGCGGCGCTTGCCGCGGCCCTCGAGGAC
>NZ_JAUTWS010000348.1 GCF_030657435.1 Paracraurococcus lichenis
GGTCCGGGCGCCCCAGTCGCAGCCGCCGATCACCGCCTGCCGGATCCCGAGCGCATCCAGCAGCGCGATCATGTCGACCGCGAGCGCCGACTGCTGCCCGTTCCGGACCGTCTCATCCGACAGAAAGCGCGTCGTGCCGTAGCCGCGGAGGTAGGGGACAATCACCCTGTATCCCGCGGCGGCAAGCAGCGGCGTAACCTCGGCATAGGCGTGGACGTCGTAGGGCCAGCCGTGCAGGAGGAGGACGGCGGGGGCATCCGGGCGGCCCGCCTCGGCGTAGCCGACGCGCAGCAAGCCGGCATCCACCTCCTTGAGGGGTGCAAAGGCGGCGGTTGCCTGAGCGTGGGCGTTGCCGGCAGTGCCGAGGCGGCCGGCGATGACCGTTGCGGCGATGGTGCTCAGGAGCTGCCGGCGGGCAGGGTCGATGGGGGTGTCCTGCATCGGTGCGGTCCTCGATTGCGGTCAGGCAATACTGCCTGAGCCGCCGAACATCCGCTTGGAGACGACCTGGAGGTCTCCTTCAGGTGGGCTTGATTTCCGCAGCAGGCCGCTTGCGCTACGGTTCCAAAAGAATCATTAGGGCGCGCCGTGCGCTACCTTTTCGGCAACTGCATGCTCGATACCTCCCGGCGCGAACTGCGCCGGGACAACGGCTTCGTTGCGGTCGAGCCGCAGGTCTTCGACCTGCTGGAATTCCTCATCCGGACACGCGACCGTGTGGTCAGCCGCGACGATCTCCTGGCTGCGGTCTGGCGTGGCCGCATCGTCTCGGAGGCGACGCTGAGCAGCCGGGTGAACGCAGCCCGTACCGCCATCGGCGATAGCGGCGCGGACCAGCGGCTGATTCGGACCCTGCCGCGCAAAGGCGTTCGGTTCGTGGGGGCGGTCCAGGAGATCGGCGCTGCGGCACAGGATGCGCCGGCTTCCGGCATCGCCGCACCGACGGC
>NZ_JAUTWS010000349.1 GCF_030657435.1 Paracraurococcus lichenis
AACGTCCTGCACGCGGCCAGCGGCGGCGTCCGCCTCGCAGCCCAGCGGCTCGAGCACGACCCGGCCAGGGCGCGCCGCCTGCTCGACAGCGCGCTCGCCGCCATGGACCACGGTGCTATGGTGACCCGGCGCCTGCTCACCGTGGCCGGACGCGCCGTCCTGTTTCCCGAGCCACTGGACATCGCTGCAATGTTTGCGGAGGTGCGCGAGGGCTTGGCGCGGGGCAGCGGGATTATTGAGGTGCGCATCGACATGCCGGACGGCGTGGCCTTGGCGCTGGCAGACAGGGCCCAGCTCGGGGCGGCGCTGCGGGGGCTCGCCGAGAATGCCCGCGATGCCATGCCCCAGGGCGGATCCCTCATGCTGGCCGCCTCGGCAGAGGCGGTACCCGAAGGAGATCCGCACCCGGCGGACCTCCGTCCCGGGGCCTATCTGCGGCTGGACGTCGTCGACCGCGGCGCGGGGATGGACGCGGCGACACTGGCGCGCGCGCCGGAGCCATTCTTCACGACCAAGGCTTCCGGCACCGGCCTCGGCCTCGCCGCCGCGCGCGCTTTCGCCAGGCAGTCGGGTGGTGCCCTTATGATCGCCAGCGAGGCCGGACGCGGCACAGCGGTAAGCCTCTGGCTGCCGCAGGCAGAGGTGCGGGAGGTCACTTCGAGCCAAGACCAATCCTTGATGGCCGCGTCGCCGCGCGGCCGCGTCCTGCTGGTCGACGACGACCCGCTGGTGCTGCGCGTGCTCAGGGCGCAGCTGGAGGAGGCGGGCCACGCCGTCACCGCGGTTGGAAGCGGCGTCGCGGCGCTCGCCGCGCTCAATGACGATGGAGCAGTGGACCTGCTCGTGACGGACCTCTCAATGCCGGGCATGGACGGCCGGGAGCTGATCCGGGCGGCACAGGCCCGCAGGCCGGGGCTGCCGGCCGTCCTTCTCACCGGTTATCC
>NZ_JAUTWS010000035.1 GCF_030657435.1 Paracraurococcus lichenis
GGGCTTGGAGCACGACATTCGGTCTTCGCGAGCCAGCAGACCCGTGCCGTCACGCGGCATCGGGGTGCTCGGCGCCTGCCTGGTCCGCTCCGGTCGCCCCGAAGGCGAAGGGGGTTCCCCCGAGGGCGGCAGCGCGGCAGTCGCCCGGGCCGGAACTCCGCGGCGCCAGGCCAGGCGAGGCCGTCCACGCTCAGGCAGAGGCGAGTCTTTGGTTCGATATATCAACTCTGGGGGCGGGCAGGGACCCGCAAGGACTGTCCCCCGGCATGCGCTCCCGGTGTCCCGCGGGTATCCGCCGCGACGGGAACCGCCCCCGGGCCCGGGACACCCCGGGCGGCCCTGAAAAGGCGAAGGGCCCGACCGCGTCAGCGATCGGGCCCTTCAGGGATTGGTGGAGCCAATCGGAATCGAACCGACGACCTCTTGAATGCCATTCAAGCGCTCTCCCAACTGAGCTATGGCCCCCCGGAGAGGACGCGGCGTATAGCGCCCGCCCGAGGGGTCCGCAAGAGCCCGGGAGGGACTTTCGCACATGACGATGCGCGATTAGGGTCCGCCCGGCTTCGACCGCCGAAAACCTCTGGAGGGGTGCGCATGGGCAAGGTGTATCCGGACGCGAAGGCGGCCCTGGCGGGGCTGCTGCGCGACGGGATGATGATCCATTCCGGTGGCTTCGGCCTCTGCGGCATCCCGGCCCTGCTGATCGAGGCGATCCGCGACAGCGACGTGAAGGACCTGACCATCGTCTCGAACAATGCCGGTATCGACGAGGCCGGGCTCGGCCTGCTGCTGAAGACGCGGCAGGTGAAGAAGATGATCAGCAGCTATGTCGGCGAGAACAAGACCTTCGCCGAGCAATTCCTGGCCGGCGAGCTGGAGATCGAGTTCAACCCGCAGGGCACGCTGGCCGAGCGCATCCGCGCCGGCGGCGCCGGCATCCCGGCCTTCTACACGAAGACGGGGGTCGGCACCGAGGTGGCCAAGGGCAAGCCCACGGCCGAGTTCGACGGCGAAACCTATGTACTGGAGCGCGGCCTCGTTGCCGACCTCGCCATCGTGCACGCCTATATGGGCGATACCGAGGGGAACCTCGTCTACCGGAAGACGGCGCGCAACTTCAACCCGATGATGGCCACCGCGGCGAAGGTGACCGTTGCGCAGGTCGAGCACCTGGTGCGACCGGGCGACATCGACCCGGACCACATCGTGACACCCGGCATCTTCGTCAAGCGCATGATCGCCTGCCCGCCGGGCTACGAGAAGCGCATCGAGCAGCGCACCGTCCGCAAGCGTGAACCGGCCGCCGCCGCCGGCCAGGAGGTCTGATCCCATGCCCTGGACCCGTGACCAGATGGCCGCCCGTGCGGCGCGCGAGCTGCAGGACGGCTTCTACGTCAACCTCGGCATCGGCATCCCGACGCTGGTGGCGAACCATGTGCCCGCCGGCATGAACGTGCAGCTGCAGAGCGAGAACGGCATGCTCGGCCTCGGCCCCTTCCCCTTTGAGGGCGAGGAGGACCCGGACCTGATCAATGCCGGCAAGCAGACCATCACGGCGCTGCCGACCAGCAGCTATTTTTCAAGTGCGGACAGCTTCGCCATGATCCGCGGCGGTCACATCGACCTGTCGATCCTGGGGGCCCTCCAGGTCGCAGCGAATGGCGACCTGGCCAACTGGATGATCCCCGGCAAGATGGTCAAGGGGATGGGCGGGGCGATGGACCTGGTCGCCGGGGTGAAGAAGGTGGTGGTGCTGATGGAGCACACCGCCGGCGGGAAACCCAAACTGCTCAAGCAGTGCAGCCTGCCGCTGACCGGTCAGCGCGTGGTGGACATGGTCATCACCGAGCTCGCGGTCTTCGAGATCGCCCGCAAGGGCGAGACCGCCGTGCGCCTCGTCGAGCTCGCGCCCGAGGTCACGCTCGAGGAGGTGCAGGCCAAGACCGAGGCGAGCTTCACCCCCGCCTTCCGGAACTGAGCCTGGGCGCCGACCCAGGGCGATCCACAGCGGGCCCTCAGGCAAAGCGGACCAGCACCACCAGCGCGGCGAGCATCTGCGCCGCGTTCAGGATGACGCTGAGGCGATGCGCCCGGTCGAAGCGCGGCTTCGCCGCCGCATCGCCCCTTTGGGCCGCATCCGACAGGGCATTGATCCGCGGCATCAGCCCCTGCCGCAGCCAGCCGGTCAGCGCCGCCGTCGCGGCCATGGCCAGCGCATCCGGCAGCCGCAGGGGCAGCAGCGCCACGGCGGCGGCGGCCGAGAGGCCGAGCACCCAGAGGTAGTAGACCGGGAAGACCTGCCGGATGAAGCGGCCGGACCACTCCGGCGGCAGGCGGGTGAAGACCAGCGGCGCGACGGCGACCGCGAAGAACGCCATGCCGCCCAGCAGCAGGGCGGTGGCGAGGAGGGCGACGGCGGAGAGGAGCATGCGCCGCAGGTGGCGCCGCCGCGCCGCGGCGCAAGCCGCCCCGTATGGACGCGCCACGCCGGACTGGCCAGGATCTTGCTGCGCCTGGGCGCAAGGAAAAGGACGGAAAGGCCTGCATGCCCTCAACAACGATCGTCCTCGGTGCCGGCATGGTCGGCGTCTCGGTCGCCGTCCATCTGCGGCGTCGCGGCCATGATGTCGTGCTGGTGGACCGCACCGGCCCCGGCGAGGGCGCGAGCTTCGGCAATGGCGGCCTGATCCAGCGGGAGGCGGTGCATCCCCATCCCTTCCCGCGCACGCTCTCGGAATTGCGCCGCATCGCCGGCAACCGCGCGGTCGATGCGGTCTACCACCCGCTGGCTCTGCCCGGCTTCGCCTCCCCGCTGCTGCAGTACTGGTGGCATTCCGAGCCCAGGCGCTACGTCCAGGCGGCTGAGGCGCATGCGCGGCTGATCGCCACCTGCCTCGACGAGCACCGCACCCTGGCCGAGGCGGCCGGCGCGATGGACCTGCTGCGGCCGATCGGCTGGATGCGGCTCTACAGCGACGCGGTGATGCTGGAGGCGGCGCTGGCCCAGGCCGAGACGGCGCGGCGCGACTGGGACGTGAACTACGTCGCGCTGGACGCCGCCGGGCTGGCAGAGGCCGAGCCGCACCTGCAGGTGTCCCGCGCCGGCGCCATCCACTGGACGGACCCCTATTCGGTCAGCGACCCGCATGCGCTGACGCTCGCCTATGCCGGCCTCTTCGCGCGGGAGGGCGGGACGGTCGCGCTCGGCGATGCCATGACGCTGCGCCGCGCCGGCGCCGGCTGGGCCGTCCGGACGCAGGCGGGCGAGGTGGAGGCGGCCGAGGTGGTCGTCGCCCTCGGCGCCGCCGCGGTCGAGCTGACGAAGCGCTTCGGCTATGCGCCGCCGCTCTTCGGCAAGCGCGGCTACCACATGCACTACCGGCTGCGCGGCAATGCGGTGCTGCACCGGCCGGTGCTGGACACCGAGAGCGCCTTCCTGCTCGCGCCCATGCGCGCCGGCATCCGGCTGACCACCGGCGCGGAGTTCGCCAGGCCCGGCGCACCGCCGACGCCGGTGCAGCTCGAGCGCGCGGAGCCGATCGCGCGCGGCTTGCTGCCGCTCGGCGAACGCGTGGAGGGCGTGCCCTGGATGGGCGTGCGGCCCTGCATGCCCGACATGCTGCCGGTGATCGGCCGGCTGCCGGGCCAGCCCGGCCTCTGGTGCGCCTTCGGCCATGCGCATCAGGGCCTGACCCTGGGCCCGACGACGGGACGGCTGCTGGCGGCGATGATGACAGGCGATGCGCCCTTCCTGCCGCCCGAGCCCTACCGCGCTGAGCGGTTCTGAGGCAGGCGCGGGGATGGCGCTGCGGCCCGGGTCTGCATCCCCTCGCGCTGCAAAGCCTGCATCAAGGTACTGCGATCTGGCCCCGGCAGGACCGATATCGCCACTGGCCGAGGACACCGGGGCCGCCCGCCGGCGCTAAGCGCGCATCCGGCGGCGCGCTTCCCGCCGGCGCGGAGGACCACCCACCCATGGACCCATTCTCCCGACGCGGCGCGCTCGGCGCCGCGGGCGGCCTGTTGGCCGCGAAGACCGCACTGGCGCAGGCCCCGGCGCCGGCCGGCACGCCGAACGCGCCCGCAATCCCGTCGAACCGCCGCAT
The DNA here is from genome assembly GCF_030657435.1 of Paracraurococcus lichenis. GTDB lineage: Bacteria > Pseudomonadota > Alphaproteobacteria > Acetobacterales > Acetobacteraceae > Paracraurococcus > Paracraurococcus lichenis. The sequence continues at coordinate 4,107 of NZ_JAUTWS010000035.1, forward strand.
CCTCGGCCCGCAGAACGAGGCGCGGCAGGCGCAGAACCCAGACGTCCTGAACCCGCCCTCGACGGACCAGGGGCCGATGCCCAACCTGCGCTTCGCCTATGCGGATTCGCACCGGCGCCTCGAGACCGGCGGCTGGACGCGCGAGATCACCATCCGCGAGCTGCCGATCTCCGCCAGCATGGCCGGCGTGAACATGCGGCTCGATGCCGGCGGCATCCGGGAGCTGCACTGGCACAAGGAAGCCGAGTGGGCGATCATGCTGGGGGGCAGCGCCCGCATCACCGCGGTGGACGAGAAGGGCCGCTGGTTCGTCGACGACGTGCAGGAGGGCGACCTCTGGTACTTCCCCTCCGGCATCCCGCATTCGATCCAGGGCCTGCAGCCCGAAGGCTGCGAGTTCCTGCTGGTCTTCGACAACGGCAGCTTCTCCGAGGACAGCACCTTCATGCTGACCGACTGGCTGAAGCACGTGCCGAAGAGCGTCCTGGCGAAGAACTTCCGCCAGCCCGAGAGCGCCTTCGGCAACCTGCCGAAGGAGCACCTCTACATCTTCAACGGGCCCGTGCCCGGCGCGCTGCAGGCCGACATCCCGAAGGAGGTGGAGAAGGTGCCGGAGAGCTTCAGCCACCGCATGCTGCAGCAGAAGCCGCTCTTCGAGGGACCCGGCGGCTGGGTGCGGGTCACGGATTCCTCGCACTTCCCGGCGTCCAAGAGCATCGCCGCAGCGATGGTGGAGCTGCAGCCGGGCGCGCTGCGGGAGCTGCACTGGCACCCGAATGCCGACGAGTGGCAGTACTACATCGCGGGCCAGGGCCGCATGGGCGTGGTCGGGGCGGAGCAGCATGCCCGCACCTTCGACTTCCGCGCCGGCGATGTCGGCTACGTGCCCTATGCCATGGGGCACTACATCGAGAATACGGGGACCGAGCCGCTGCGCTTCCTCGAGATGTTCAAGAGCGACCACTATGCCGACATCTCGCTGAACCAGTGGATGGCGGTGACGCCGCACGAGTTGGTGCAGGCGCATCTCCATCTGCCGGACGGCGCGCTGGCGGCGCTGGCGAAGGACAAGGTGCCGGTGACGCAGGGCTGACAACGAAAGGGCCGAGGGCGCGACGCGCCCCCGGCCCCGGTCGCCGCGCGGGATGCCGCGCTCAGTAGCGGTACTGGTCGGCCTTGAAGGGACCGGCCTGGTCCACGCCGATATAGCTGGCCTGCTGCGCCGAGAGGCGGGTCAGCTTCGCGCCCACCTTCTCCAGGTGCAGCGCCGCCACCTTCTCGTCCAGGTGCTTCGGCAGCACATAGACCTTCTTCTCGTACTTGCCCGGGTTGGACCAGAGCTCGATCTGCGCCAGCGTCTGATTGGTGAAGGAGGCCGACATCACGAAGCTCGGGTGGCCCGTGGCATTGCCGAGGTTCACCAGCCGCCCCTCGGAGAGCAGGATGATGCGCTTGCCGTCGGGGAACTCCACCTCGTCCACCTGCGGCTTCACGTTGTGCCACTGGTAGTTCTTCAGGCTAGCGACTTGGATCTCGCTGTCGAAGTGGCCGATGTTGCAGACGATGGCGCGGTGCTTCATCGCCCGCATGTGGTCGATGGTGATGACGTCGACATTGCCGGTCGCGGTGACGAAGATGTCGGCGCGCGGCGCGGCATCCTCCATCGTCACGACCTCGTAGCCTTCCATGGCCGCCTGCAGGGCGCAGATCGGGTCGACCTCGCTCACCATGACCCGGCAGCCGGCATTGCGCAGCGAGGCGGCGCTGCCCTTGCCCACGTCGCCGAAGCCCGCGACCATCGCCACCTTGCCGGACATCATCACGTCGGTGCCGCGGCGGATGCCGTCCACCAGGCTCTCGCGGCAGCCATAGAGGTTGTCGAATTTCGACTTGGTGACGCTGTCGTTCACGTTGATGGCGGGGAACAGGAGCTTCCCTTCCTTCGCCATGACATAGAGGCGGTGCACGCCCGTCGTCGTCTCCTCGGAGACGCCCTGGATCGCCTTGGCGAGGCGGGCGAACCAGCCCGGCTTCTCCGACAGGGTCCGCTTGATGAGGGCGAAGAAGACCTCCTCCTCCTCGTTCGTCGCCTTGTCGAGGAAGGCCACGTCGCCCTGCTCGGCGCGCAGGCCGTAATGGACCAGCAGGGTCATGTCGCCGCCGTCGTCGAGCAGCATGTTCGGCTCGCCGCCATCGGCCCATTCGAGGGTCTTGCGGACATAGTCCCAGTACTCCGGCAGCGTCTCGCCCTTCACGGCGAAGACCGGCGTGCCGGCGGCGGCGATGGCGGCCGCGGCATGGTCCTGGGTCGAGAAGATGTTGCAGGAGGACCAGCGGACATCGGCGCCGAGGGCCTTCAGCGTCTCGATCAGAACGGCGGTCTGGATGGTCATGTGCAGGCAGCCGGCGATGCGGGCGCCCTTCAGCGGCTGCGAGGGGCCGTATTCCTTCCGCACCGCCATCAGGCCGGGCATCTCGTCCTCGGCCATGGCGATCTCCTTCCGGCCCCACTCGGCCAGGGAGAGGTCCTTCACCTTGTATTCGGCGGCTGCGGCCATGACGGGCAATCCCTCGTTCGGTGGCCGGCGGCGTAGCATGCCCCGGTGTGCCTTGGCCAGGGGTCCCGTACAGGCATAAGCATGTCTTTATGTCCCCGGAAACCCAGGCCCTTCTCGGTCCGGTCGGCGGCCGATACGTCTTGCCGAACGGCCATTCCCACACCATGGTCCGGCCATGAAGGCCCGACAGGGCCACCTGGGAGGAAGGATCGCATGAAGAACCCTTGGCTCGCCCTCGGCCTGGGCGCCGCCCTGATGCTGCCCGCCATCGCCCAGGCCCAGCAGGCCCCGGCGCCGGCCTGGGCGCAGGGCCGGCCTGACAGCCTGGCGGCATCGCCGCTCGCCCCGAATGCCCCGAAGCTGACCGCCACGCCCCTGGAGCAGGTGCCGGTCGGCAAGCTGACCCTGCCGCCGGGCTTCAAGGCCGAGGTCTTCGCGCATGGCATGCCGGGCGCGCGCATGATGGCGCTGGGCTCGAACGGCACGCTCTTCATCGGCACGCGCACCATCGGCCGCGTCTATGCGGTGAAGGATGGCAAGACCTATACGATCGCGTCGGGGCTCAACCAGCCGAACGGCGTCGCCTTCAAGGATGGCGCGCTCTATGTCATCGCCATCAACAAGGTGTTCCGCTACGACGGGATCGAAGCGAAGCTCGACGCTCCCGGCACCCCGGCGGACCTGACCGCGGCCTTCGCCCTGCCGACCGAGGAGCACCATGGCTGGAAATTCGCCAGCTTCGGGCCGGACGGCAAGCTCTACATGCAGGTCGGCGCGCCCTGCAACATCTGCCAGATCGACGAGAACCGGCACGCGCTGCTGCTGCGCTACAACCCGGACGGCTCGGGCCGCGAGGTCGTGGCGCGCGGCGTGCGCAACAGCGTCGGCCAGGCCTTCCATCCCACGACCGGCCAGCTCTGGTTCACCAACAACGGCCGGGACTGGGCGGGCGAGGATTCGCCGGAGGACACGCTCGGCGTCGTGCAGAAGACCGGCGAGCATTTCGGCTTCCCCTTCTGCCACATGGGCAGCATGGCGGACCCGGACGTGAAGGGGCGGGAGTGCTCGGAATTCTCGCCGCCGGCGCTGAAGCTCGGCCCGCATGCCGCGGCGCTCGGCATCCGCTTCTACACCGGCGACATGTTCCCGGCGGAATACAGGAACAGCATGTTCATCGCCCGGCACGGCTCCTGGAACCGCACGCAGCGCATCGGCTATGACGTGGTGAACGTCACCCTCGATGCGCAGGGCAAGCCGAGCATGCGGCCCTTCCTGGGCGGGCTGCTGGAGGGCAATGCCTATCTCGGCCGGCCGACCGACGTGCAGCAGATGCCGGACGGCTCGCTGCTGGTCTCGGACGAGCAGGCCGGCGCGATCTACCGCATCACCTATTCCCGGTGAGGCGGTTGCGGGGAACCCTGCTCGCGGCGGCCCTCCTAGCCGCCGCGCTCGTGCTGCCGGCGCGGGCGGCCGAGCCGGCACGCGGCGAGGCGCTGGCCGGGGAGCGCGGCTGCGGCGCCTGCCACGGGGCGAAGGGCGTGTCGGCGCAGCCGAACATCCCGTCGCTGGCCGGGCAGCAGCCGGAATTCGTCACCCTGCAGCTCATCCTGTTCCGCGAGAGGCTGCGCGACGCGCCGCCCATGCCGGACATCGCGCAGGGCCTGGCGGATGAGCAGGTGGAGGCGCTGGCGGCCTTCTACGCCTCCCTCCCGCCTGCGCCGCCCGCCGACCGCGCGCCGAAGCGGGACGCCGCGGTGCAGGAGGGCGCGGCGCTGGCGCAGCGGCTGCGCTGCGGCATCTGCCACCTGCCGGACTATCGCGGGCAGAACCAGGTGCCGCGCATCGCCGGCCAGCGGGAGGAATTCCTGGTCCATGCCCTTGTGGGCTACCGCGACAGCACGCGGCACGGCACGGACACCAACATGAATGCCGTGATGTACGGCGTCTCGGATGCCGAGATCGCGGCGATCGCGCACTACATGGCGCATCAGTAGCGGGATGGGGGCGCCCCGCGGGACGCCCCCGCCTCCCCGTCAGCTCGCCGTCAGGCTCTTCCAGTCCACGCCGCTCTCGAAGGCCGCGGCGGCGCGGTAGATGGTGGCCTCGTCGTACATCTTCCCCGTCAGCATCAGGCCGACCGGCAGCCCGTCCGCCAGGCCGCAAGGGACGCTCATCGAGGGATGGTGCGTGCAGTCGAAGGGCGCGGTGTTCGGCAGCACCTCGAAGGCGCGCTGGATGATCTCGGTAGTGGAGGCCGCCGCCGAGGGCAGCGGCGTCGCCGCCATGGGCAGCGTCGGCATGGCCAGCAGGTCGTATTGCGCCAGCACGTCGTCATAGGCCTTGCGCAGCCGCCGGACCAGGTTCTGCGCCTTGGCATAGTAGTGGCCGCGATGGCGCGTGACCATGTAGTGGCCGAGCAGCATGGTGTTCTTCAGCGTCTCGGACAGCTCGTCCGCCCGCGTCCGCCAGGCGCTGTGCGCGTCGAGCAGCGAGTTGACGTAGAGCCCCTGCCAGTTGAAGCCGAAGCCGTTGCCCTGCATCATCTGCACCGTCGCGCCCTCGGCCGCCACCGGCAGCCAGATGGCGGCGCCCAGCGCATGCATGGGGATCGAGACCTCCTCGACCACGGCGCCGAGGCCCTTCAGCCGCTCGGCGGCCTCCCGGACCAGCGCGTCGTTCGCCTCCTGCGACTGCGGATGGCCGAAGCCCTCCTTCACCAGGGCGATCCTCATCCCCTTCACGCCGCCCGACATCAGGCTGCGGTAGTCCGGCACCGGCGCCGTGCTGTACTGCCGCGGGTCGAGCCCGTCGGGGCCGGCCAGCACTTCCAGCAGCAGCGCATTGTCCTCGACGGTCGCGGTCATCGGCCCGGTGTGGTCGAGCGTCAGCTCGATCGGCATGATGCCGGTATAGGGCACTAGGCCATGGGTCGGCTTCATGCCATAGATGCCGCAATAGGAGGCGGGCATGCGGATGGAGCCGCCCTGGTCGCCGCCGAGCGCCATCGGCACCTCACCCACCGCGACCACCGCGCCGGAGCCGGAGGAGGAGCCGCCGGCCGAATAGCCCATGCGGTGCGGGTTGTGCACCGGCGCCGGCGCGCTGGTATGGCTGCCGCCGGAGAAGCAGAAATACTCGCAGACCGTCTTGCCGACGATGGTGCCGCCGGCGTCGAGGATGCGGGTGACGACCGTCGCATCCACGTCCGGCACATAGCCTTCCAGCGTCGAGGCGCCGTTCATCATCGGCACGCCGGCGACGCAGATGTTGTCCTTGACCGCGACCTTCTTGCCCTTGAGCTTGCCGCTCGGCGCGCCTTCGATCGTGCTCTTCACGTACCAGGCGTTGTAGGGGTTCTCGGCGCCGGTGGGGCGATGGCCCGGCGTGCGCGGCCATTTCACCGCCGGCAGCTCGTCCGTCATCTGGTCGACGAGGTTGTAGGCGGCGATCCCGCCCTCGAGGCAGGCGCGGTGCTGCGCCAGCTCCTCCTCCGTGAAGCTCATGCCGAGCTCCGCCCCGACCTTGCGCAGCTCCTCCAGGGATGGAAGCCTGAGTGTCCCGAGCGGCATGGTGTCCCTCCTTGTCAGGCGTGGGTGCCGACGAACTCCTGCACCAGCGCAGGGTCGGCGAGCGCGGCCGGCGGCATCTCCCGCGTGATCCGGCCGCGATGGATCAGCAGGATGCGGTCCGAGAGGGCCTGGATGAAGTCCAGGTTCTGCTCGACCAGCAGCACGGAGAGGCCCTTCCGCCGCAGCGCATGGATGCGGTCGATCATGGCCTCGACGATGGAGGGCTGTATGCCCTCGGTCGGCTCGTCCAGCAGCAGCAGGCGCGGCCGGCCGCAGAGCGCGCGGGACAGCGCCAGCAATTGCTGCTCCCCGCCCGAGAGCGCGCCGCCCGGGCGGTCCAGCAGGCGCCGCAGCTCGGGGAACTCGTCCAGCACCTCTTCCAGCACCAGCGCCTCGTCGCCGCCCTTGGCGACGATGGCGAAGCGCAGGTTGTCGAGCACCGAGAGCGCCGGGAAGATCTGCCGCCCCTGCGGCACGTAGCCGAGGCCGCGGCGGGCGCGGGCATGCGGCGGCAGGCGCTGGATCTCCGCCCCGTCCAGCAGGATCCGCCCGGCCTTGGCCGGTAGCAGCCCCATGACGGTGCGCAGCAGCGTGGTCTTGCCCATGCCGTTATGGCCGAGGATGCCGACGCAGCTCCCCTCCGCCAGCGAGAGGTCGGCGCCGTGCAGCACGCCGATGCGGCCATAGCCGGAGACGAGGCCCGATACCTCCAGCATCACGCCGGCACCTTCTGCCGCGCCTCGGGCGGGCGGCCGAGATAGACGTCATGGACCCGGGGGTCGGCGAGCACCGCCTCGGCGCTGTCCTCGGCCAGCACGCGGCCCTGGTGGAAGACGGTGACGGTGCGGGCGATGGCGCGGATGAACTGCATGTCGTGCTCCACCACCACGATGGCGTGGTCGCGGTTCATCTCCCGGATCAGGGCGGCGGTGCCGGCGGTCTCCTCCGCGCTCATGCCCGCCGTCGGCTCGTCCAGGATGATCAGGTCGGGCTCCGGTGCTACGACGGTCGCAAGCTCCACCAGTTGCCGCTGGCCATGCGCGAGCAGCCCGACCGGCTTCGCGGCGAGATCGGCGATGCCGAGGCGGTCGAGTGCGGCCATGGCGCGCTTCCGCGCCTCCCGCTCGCCATGCCGGCGCCGCACGCCGAGCGTCACGCCCTCGAGCGCCGTCAGCCTGTCAAACAGTGAGGGCACCTGCGTCTTGATGCCGATCCCCCGCCGGGCGATCTCGTGCGGCTGCAGGCCGGTGATGTCCTCGCCGCGCCAGAGGATGCGGCCGGAGGTCGGGCGGTACTGGCCGGTCAGGCAGCGGAAGAAGGTGCTCTTCCCCGCGCCGTTCGGGCCGATCAGGCAGCGCAGCTCGCGCTCCCCGATCGAGAGCGTCACGCCGTCCACCGCGACGACGCCGCCGAAGCGCATGGTCAGGTTCTCGGTCGCCAGCAGCGCGGTCATGGCTCCTCCCGCCTCCGCACCAGGCCGAGCAGCGTCGGCTGCAGCCCGCGCGGGATGGCCAGCACCGCGACGACCAGCACCAGGCCGAGGATCAGGTTGGGGTTCACCTCCGGCAGGGTGCCGGCCCAGGCGGTCAGCGCCTGCAGCAGCATCGCGCCCACCACCGGGCCGAACAGCGTGCCGACGCCGCCGACCATGACCCAGATGATGATCTGTCCGGAATAGGCGAGGCTGAACATGGTCGGGCTGACGAAGACGCAATTGGCGAAGAGCAGGCCGGCCAGCCCCGCCATGGTCCCGCCGATGGTGAAGATGCCGAGCTTGTAGAGCCGCACGTCGTAGCCGAGGAGCGCGGCGCGCAGCTCGTTCTCCCGGATCGCCACCACCACCCGGCCGAAATGGCTGCGCAGGATCAGCTTGCAGAGCGCGTAGCAGGCGCCGAGGCAGAGCACGGCGACGGCGAAGATCTGCTCCGGCGCCAGCGGCGTGCCGGGATCGCCTGGCAGGTTCAGCGGCGGCGTCGCCGGGATGCCGTTGAAGCCGCCGAGCGGCGCGGCGCCGATGCGCCATTCGTCGCCGGCGGTGGAGTTGATGAAGTTGAACAGGATCAGCGTCACCGTCAGGGTGATGACGCCCATGTAGACGTCGCTGATCCGGCCGTAGAACATCACGTAGCCCAGCGCCGCCGCGGCCAGCGCCGGCACCAGCAGCGCGACGGGGATGGCCCAGGTGGTGTCGGGGAAGTTCAGCGCGCCGACGGCATAGGCATAGCCGCCGAGGCCGAAGAAGGCCGCCTGCCCGAAGCAGAGGATCCCTCCGAAGCCCCAGACCAGGCCGAGGCTGAGGGCGAGCACCGCCATGGCCGTATAGACCGTGGCATTGATGAGGGAGAAGAGCTCGAGCACCTGCGGCAGCCACCAGGCCGCGACGGCGGCGGCGAACAGCGCGAGGGCGGCCTGGAAGGCGGCGCGGCCCTTCTCCGTCCCGATCCCGCCCATCAGAGCGCCCGCCGGAAGAAGCGGCCGGTGATGCCCTGCGGCAGCAGCCGCAGCAGCACGATGGCGACGCCGAGCATCAGCACCTCTCCCAGGACCGGCGTGGTGGCGAAGGTCCCGAGCGTATTGACGCTGCCGAGCAGGCCGGAGGCGGTGGCGGTGCCGGCCAGCATCGCCGCGCCGCCGGTGATGACCGTGATGAAGCTCTTCGCGATATAGGCCGTGCCCATGGTGGGCACGACGCCGGAGAAGGGCGCCATCAGCGCGCCGGCGAGGCCGGAGACGGCCGCGCCGGCGGCGAAGGAGAGGGCATAGACCCGCTCCGTCGGCACGCCGAGGGCCGCCGCCATGCCGGCATTCTGCATGGTGCCCCGCGCGATCAGCCCCGCGGGTGTGAAGCGCAGCACCGCCCAGACCGCGGCGAGCAGCGCGACGGTCGCGCCGATCAGGAACAGCCCGTAGCCGGAGGTCGAGTAGGCGCCGATCTGCACGCTGCCGAGCGGCGCCGAGAAGCCGCTGACGGTATTGCCGAAGATCATCGTCACCGCCCCGATCAGCGCCAGCGACAGGCCCCAGGTGGCCAGCATGGTATCCACCATGCGCCCGTAGAGGCGGCGGATCACCAGGCGTTCCACCACCGCGCCGAGCAGCCCGACGCAGAGCGGCGCGACCACCAGCATGGCGACCCACAGGTTGATCCCGGCCTCGACGGCCAGGATCGCGCTGTAGGCGCCGAGCATCAGGAACTCGCCATGCGCGAGGTTGATCACCCGCATCATGCCGAAGACGATCGCAAGCCCCAGGCTGATCAGCAGCAGCGTGGCGATGCCGGTCAGCGCCTGGATGCCGGTGGCGAGGACGAGGTCCATGGCGGCGTCAGATCTTCACGTCCACCACCACCTGCTTGTTGGCGTTCGGCTCCTTCTGCAGGTCGCAGACCGACTGCGTGTCGGCGGGCGGGGAGTTCGGGAAGTGCTGCAGCACCTTGAAGCCCTTGTTCTGCACCTCGGCGACATAGACATCGAGGGTGACGTGGTTGGTCTTCGGGTCCAGCACCGTCTTGCCGGGCGGGCCGTCGAAGGAGACGCCGCTCTCCAGCGCCTCGATCACCTTCATCCGGTCCACGCTCTTGGCGCGGCGCACGCCCTCCGCCCAGAGATGCATGCCGACATAGCTGCGCATAGCGAGCTCGCCGCCGAGATAGGGCGTATTGGCGCCGAATTTCGCCTTGAACTTCTGCAGGAAGCTGGCATTGGCCGGCGTCTCGACCTCCTGGAAGTAGCTGAAGGCGCAGGTGATGCCGTCGCCTTCCTCCTGGCTCAGCAGCAGGCTCTCATTGCCGCCGCCGAAGGTGGTGGACGCCATGGGGATGCGGGACTTCATGCCCGCCGCCGCCCATTGCCGGTAGAAGGAGACATGCGCGCCGCCGACCAGGACGGAGACGACGATGTCCGGCTTGGCCGACTGGATCTTCTGGATGGCCGGGCCGAAATTGGTGACGTCGAGGGGAAAGAAATCCACCGCCACGGAATCGCCGCCGCCCTCGCGGAAGAACTTGGTCACCCATTTGCTGGTGATCTGGCCGTAGTTGTAATCGGCCGCCAGGATATAGGCCTTCTTGCCCCACTTGTTCATGATGTAGGGCACCAGGCGCTGCACGTTCTGCGCGGGCGTGGAGCCGGCGCAGAAGCAGTTGCGGTCGCAGACGCCGCCCTCGTACTGCGTGTTGTAGAAATAAAGGGTGTTGTAGCGCTTGAGCACGGGGCGGATCGCCTCGCGCGAGGCCGAGGTAATGCCGCCATGCACCACCGCCGCCTTGTCCTTGGTCGCGGCCTGGGTGGCGAACTGGGTATAGAGCTGGATGTTCGACTGCGGGTCGTAGTTGATCAGCTTGATGGGACGGCCGAGCAGCCCGCCGGCCGCGTTGATCTCGTCCACCGCGAAGTCCAGCGTCGCCACCATCGGCTTGCCGTAGATGTCGAGCCCGCCGGAGGCGTCATGGATGCCGACCACCGTGATCGGGTCGGCGCCCAGCGCGGCGTGCTGCATCACCAGCGGCGCGGCCAGGCCCCCGGCCGCCGCGGTCAGGAAGCTCCTGCGATCCATTATCCGTCCCCCACTCCGACTGTCAGAGGTATTGCTTGGCGAGCAGCATGTGCACGCCCTTGTTGCCGTCCACCGTCTGCGTCACCCGGAGGTCGCCGATCAGGGAGCACAGCATATAGGCCTGGTTGCGGGACAGGTTGGTCCGGGCGCAGATCTCGCGCACCATCTCCCGCACCGCCTGCTTGGCGGCATCGTCCAGGTCCTCGTCGAGCCCGATGCTCATCAGGTGCGTCGCCGTCTCGGCGAAGGGCATCTTCAGCGACAGGTCCTTGCGGACGGTCAGGCGGAAGCTGCCCTTCAGCCCGGTCTCGAGCGCGGTGATGCAGACCTCGCCATCGCCCTGCACGCCATGCCCGTCGCCGGCATAGAAGAGCGCGCCCTCGTTGAAGACCGGCAGGAAGAGCGTGGTGCCGGGCTTCAGCTCCTTGTTATCCATGTTGCCGCCGAAGGCGCGCGGAATGTTGGTGGTGCAGGCGCCCCATTCCGGCGGCGGCGCCGTGCCGATGACCCCGAAGAAGGGATCGAGCGGCAGCTCGGTGCCCCAGGGCAGGGTGCAGGTGCCGCGCGCGCGGTCGATCCTCGGATGGATCGTCTCGTATTCCGTAAACTCCTCCGGCAGCGTGCCGAGCAGCGGCATGACCGAGACGAAGCCCCAGTCCATGCTCGGCTCGGCCGAGAGGATGTCCACCTGCAGCACGTCGCCGCGCGCAGCGCCGCGCACGAAGACCGGGCGGTTGACGAAATGCGCGCCCGGGCCCTGCGGCACGCTCTCCACCGCCGCGCGGTATTCCGCCGGCACGGCGGCGGCATCGGGCGGGAAGGACGGCGCGCCGCCGGCGGGGATGGAGGTGATGGTGACCGTGTCGCCCGAATCGACGGTGACATAGGGCGGCGTCGTCGCCGACAGCGTGCCCCAGACCAGGGCGTCGGGCGTCGCGGGAATCTCGTGTTGGGATGGCATGGCGCAATCGCTCCGGCAGGGACGCGCCACGGCGGCGCGCCTGGACAAAGATCCGATCCGCGTGGCCCGGCACGACGGCCGCGCCGTCTTCGGCGCCGGTCCGCGGCGGGCCCTGGTGGCGGCGCGGGCGGGCCCGCGAAGGCCACCCTGCCGGTGATGCGTTTTCCCTTGCGGTCGATGATGGTCGCGCCGGATCGCGCGCGCAAGGGAGTGCGACGGCGCCTGCACGCGCGCCGCGCGCTGGATCGCCGTGAATGCGTGCAGGGGCTGCATCCCTCGCGGGCAGCGCGCCGTTGCGGCGCGCGCCGAACCGCGACAGGCTGCGCGCAACAAGGGAGGACGCCATGACCGCATTCGCGCGTCGCAGCCTGATCGCCGCCATGCTCGGCGCGACCGCGGCCCGGGCGCAGCCCGCCTGGCCGGAGCATGCGGTGCGGCTCGTCGTCCCCTTCCCGCCCGGCGGCTCCAACGACATCGTCGCGCGGTTGCTGGCCGAGGCGCTGCGCGAGCGCGGCGGCCAGCCCGTCCTGGTCGAGAACCGCGCCGGCGCCGGCGGCAACATAGGCGCCGATGCGGTGGCCAAGGCGGCGCCGGACGGCCACACGCTGCTGCTCGCCGCGCCCGGCCCCTTCGCCATCAACGAGCATCTCTACCGCAGCATGCCCTATGACCCGGCGCGGGACCTCGTGCCGGTGGCGCTGGTCGCCGCGGTGCCCATCGTGCTGGTCGTGCCCGCCGAGAGCCCGGCGCGGACGCTGCGGGACCTGATCGCGTCGGCGAAGCAGGCGCCGGGCCGGCTCGCCTTCGGCTCCTCCTCCATCGGCGGGACCAACCATCTCGCGGGGGAATTGCTGAAGGACATGGCCGGCATCGACATCGTGCACGTGCCCTATCGCGGCGCGGCGCCGGCCATGACCGACCTCGTCGCCGGCCGGCTGCAGTTCTATTTCGACAACATGCCCGGCGTGCTGCCGCAGATCCGCGACGGGCGCATCCGGGCGCTCGCCGTCGCTGGCGCCGCGCGCGCCGCCGTTCTGCCGGCGGTGCCGACCATGGCGGAGGCCGGGCTGCCGGGCTTCGCGGCCAGCGCCTGGTTCGGCCTCGCCGCGCCGGGCGGCACGCCGCCCGCGCTGGCGCAGCGCATCGGCGAGGCGGTGCTGGCGACGCTCACGGAACCCAGCCTGCGGGAGAAGCTGGCGGCCGCGGGCGCCGAGCCCGGCAGCCTCGGCCCCGCGGGTTTCGCGCGCTTCGTCGCGGCGGAGCGACTGCGCTGGGGGGAGGTGGTCCGCGCCTCCGGCGCGCGGGCCGAGTAGCCAGCCCGTCCTACCCCCGCCGGAACAGCCCCTTCAGCCACCAGGCCAGCCGGCCGAGACGCCGCTTGCGGTCCAGCGCCGCCGCGTCCCGCAGCCAGGTGACCTGCACCACCCGGCGCTCGCCGACGAAGGGCGTGTGGCCGTGCCAGGAATTGTCGCTACGCACGAAGGCGAAGATATTGCCCTCCTCCGGGCTCACCTCCGCCACCGGGTCCTCCAGCGATTCCCGCCGCAGGACGCGGATGCGCCCCTCCGGGCTGGCCCAGCCCGCATGCATGTAGAGCAGCAGGGTGGCGACCTTCCGCGCCCCGTCGGTATGCGGCCGGCCCTCATGCGCCGCCGAGACCTGCCGCACCGTCACCATCCGCGGCAGGGCGGTGAAGTCGATGCCGAATTTCTCCGTCATCGCCCGGTCCAGCGCGCCGCCCCCGATCTCGGCGAGCAGCGCGGCGAAGGCCCCCTTCGCGGTGAAGGTCTCGAGCGGGTGGTAGCCCGGCCGCGGCAGGCTGGGGAAATCCCGCCGCAAGGCCGGCAGCGCCTCGGGCCTGAGGCAGCCGGAGGCGGTGACCCAGGGATAGGGATTGTCGCGGCGCGGGGCGGCGCGGAAGGGCGAGAGGTCGAGCAGCCCGGCCGTTTCGGCGGCGGCCTGGCGCGGTTCGGCCAGCATGGTCGGCATGGGCGGGTCCCCCCTCTCCATGATCGCTCCCGGCACCCCCCAAAGGTCCCGTCAATGCGGCCGTTGCCTGTCCCGGCGATGGATTTCCCGACAGCCGTTCCCGGTTGTCCGCGGGCAGCGCCGGGGCTATCCCGGCGGCCGATGGACGCAACTATCGGCACCCTCCCCGGCGAGGCCCGGCCCGCGGGCCCGCTGCCGGCCTATCGCGCGCGGGTCACCGCCGGCCAGCTCAAGCCCGACCCGGCCCAGGCCCTGGCGGCGGAGACGCTGCAGGACCTCTGGCGGCGCCTCCGAGGCTACGAGCCGCAGGTCGAGCCGCCGGAGACGGGCGGCTTCCTCTCCCGCTTCTTCCGCCGCAAGCCGGCGCCGGAGCTGGTGGATGTCGCCCCCATGGGCCTCTACCTCGTCGGCGAGGTTGGGCGGGGGAAGTCCATGCTGATGGACCTCTTCTTCGCCTGCGCCGAGGTGCCGCGGAAGAAGCGGATCCACTTCCACCAGTTCATGCAGGACTGCCACCAGCGGATCCATCGCTGGAAGCAGGCCAATCCCGGGGAGGCGGACCCCATCCCGCCGCTCGCCGACAGCATCGTGGTGGAGGCCGCCCTCCTCTGCTTCGACGAGTTCCAGGTGCACGACATCACCGATGCCATGATCCTGGGCCGGCTCTTCGAGGCGCTGTTTGCCCGCGGCGTAGTGGTGGTTGCGACCTCCAACACCGCCCCGGACGACCTGTTCAAGGGCAAGCCGGGCCGGGATGCCTTCCTGCCCTTCATCGCGCTGATCAAGCAGCGGCTGAACGTGCTGGTGCTGGAGGCGCAGCGGGACTACCGGCGGGAGCGCATCCGCGGCCTGCCGACTTGGCACTCGCCGCTGGACGGCCGCGCCGAGCGGGCGCTGGACGCCGCCTTCCTCGAGCTCACCGGCGAGCGGCACGGCAAGCCCTGCCGGCTGACGGTCCTTGGCCGCTCGGTCGAGCTGCCGGAGGAGGCGCGCGGGGTGGTGCGCGCCGATTTCGACATGCTCTGCGGTCGGGCGCTGGGCCCGGCCGACTACCTGGCGCTGGCGACGCATTGCCATGCCCTGGTGCTGGACGGGGTTCCCCGGCTGGGGCCGGAGAATTTCGACCGCGCCCGGCGCTTCATCACCCTGGTGGACGCCCTGTATGAGCATCGCTGCAAGCTGGTCGCCTCGGCCGCCGCGCCGCCGGACCAGCTCTATGAGCGGGGCGAGAACGCGGCGATGTTCGAGCGCACCGCGAGCCGGCTGATGGAGATGCAGAGCCAGGACTACCTCGCCCTGCCGCACTTGACATAAACGGGTAAGGTTTCAAAAAAGACCCACCGCGTCGCGAAAGACCCGGAGGGGAGACTTCATGCGCCTTCTGACGCTGGCCCTGCTTGGCCTGATGATGTGTGCTGCCCCCACCCTTGCGGCCAATCACTCCGGTCCGGCCGGCGGCGGCGAGGCTGCAGCCAAGGCCAGGCCCCTGCAGGCGGCCAGGCCGGCCCTGAAGGCGCCCTCCCAGGCCGTCCGCCACCGCGCCGGGTCCCACGCCGCTGCCACCTGCGGCCGGACCGCCGCAGGGCGCTGCCGCGCCGCCGTCGCGGCCCCGGCCCGCTTCGGCTGGTCGCAGGGGCTGCCGCCCGCCGCCGGCATCCAGGCCGATGCCTGCCCGGACGGCACCATGGCCACGCTGGCCCATGGGCATGAGGACGTGGTCCGCTGCATGCCCATCTGACCCGGCCCACCCGCCCCGGCGCGGCGGTGCCGTAAGGCCGGCGGGCCGAGCACCGGGCCGGCGCCCGCCGCCCCCTCCCGGGCCAATCCCCGGCGGTTGCCCCGGCAATCCCGCCGCGCGGCACCAATTGCGGAGGCGCGCCGCGCCTTGTCGCCCGGAGGGTCCAGGAGTAGGAGTGCGGCGCAATATTCCAACGATCCTGCCGTAAGGACGTCTCCATGGCCCGCAAGAAAATCGCGCTCATCGGCGCCGGCAACATCGGTGGCACCCTCGCCCACCTGATCGGCCTGAAGGAGCTCGGCGACGTCGTCATGTTCGACGTGTTCCCGGGCGTGGCCGCCGGCAAGGCGCTGGACATCATGCAGTCCGGCCCGGTCGATGGGTTCGACAGCGCGATGAGCGGCACGGGCGACTATGCCGCGATCGCGGGCGCCGACGTGGTCATCGTCACCGCCGGCTTCCCGCGCATGCCGGGCATGACCCGCGACGACCTGCTGACCAAGAATGCCGGCGTCATCGGCCAGGTCGCCGAGGGCATCAAGACCTACGCGCCGAACGCCTTCGTCATCTGCATCACCAACCCGCTCGACGTCATGGTCTGGGTGCTGCAGCAGAAGTCCGGCCTGCCGCCGGAGAAGGTCGTCGGTATGGCCGGCGTGCTGGACAGCAGCCGCTTCCGCCTCTTCCTGGCGCAGGAGTTCAACGTCTCCGTCGAGGACGTGACCGCCTTCGTCCTCGGCGGCCATGGCGACACCATGGTGCCGCTGACCCGCTACTCCACCGTCGCCGGCGTCCCGGTCCCGGACCTCGTGAAGATGGGCTGGACGACGCAGGAGAAGATCGACGCCATCGTCACCCGCACCGCCAATGGCGGCGGCGAGATCGTCAAGCTGCTCGAGAAGGGCTCGGCCTTCTACGCCCCGGCCGCTTCGGCCATTGCGATGGCGGAGAGCTACCTGCTCGACAAGAAGCGCGTGCTGCCCTGCGCCGTGCTGCTGAACGGCGAGTACGGCCAGAAGGATTTCTATGTCGGCGTCCCCGTGGTGATCGGCGGCAATGGCGTCGAGCGGATCCTCGAGGTGCAGTTCACGCCGGAGGAGAAGGCGGCCTTCGACAAGTCCTGCGACGCGGTGAAGAAGCTGATCGAGGACTTCAAGAAGCTCGGCGTCTGAGGCCGGAGGCCGGGGCCCCGCCCCGGCCTTTTCTTTATCGGCCGGGGCGCCGGCCAGCCCATATCATGGGGTGAGCGGATGAACATCCACGAGTATCAGGCGAAGGAGTTGCTGCGCCGCTACGGCGTCGCGGTGCTCGACGGCCATGTGGCCTGGACGCCGGAGGAGGCCGAGGCGGCGGCGAGGAAGCTCCCCGGCCCGGTCTATGTCGTGAAGTCGCAGATCCATGCCGGCGGCCGCGGCGCCGGCCGCTTCGCCGACGACCCGAACGGCAAGGGCGGCGTCCGCGTCGTGAAGTCGGTCGACGACGTCAAGGCCGCCGCGACCGCGATGATCGGCCACACGCTGGTCACCAAGCAGACGGGGCCGCAGGGCAAGCAGGTCTCCCGCGTCTATGTCGAGGACGGCTGCGACATCAAGCGCGAGCTGTATCTCGGCCTGCTGGTCGACCGGGCGACCTCCCGCCTCACCATCATGGCCTCCACCGAAGGCGGCATGGAGATCGAGGAGGTCGCCGAGAAGCACCCCGAGAAGATCCTGAAGGCCGCGATCGACCCGGCCTCGGGCATCTCCGGCTTCCACTGCCGCAAGCTCGCCTTCGGCCTCGGCCTCTCGGGCAAGCAGGTCGGCAGCTTCACCAAGTTCGTCACCGCCCTCTACGGCGCCTTCCTCGAACTCGACTGCGCCATCGTCGAGATCAACCCGCTGGTCGTCACCGGCGCGGGCGAGATCGTGGCGCTCGATGCCAAGATCTCCTTCGATGACAACGCGCTGTTCCGCCACAAGGACCTCGAGGCTCTGCGCGACGACAGCGAGATGGACCCGAAGGAGCTCGAGGCGGTCAGGAACGACCTGAACTACGTCGCGCTCGACGGCGAGATCGGCTGCATGGTGAACGGCGCCGGCCTCGCCATGGCGACGATGGACATCATCAAGCTCTACGGCTCCTCGCCGGCGAACTTCCTCGATGTCGGCGGCACCGCGACGGCCGACCGGGTGACCGAGGCCTTCCGCATCATCACCAGCGACCAGAACGTCAAGGCGATCCTGGTGAACATCTTCGGCGGTATCGCCAAGTGCGACATGATCGCCACCGGCGTGGTCCAGGCCGCCAAGAACCTGACCCTGAAGGTGCCGCTGGTCGTCCGGCTTGAGGGCACCAACGTGGCGCTGGGCAAGCAGATCCTGGCCGAGAGCGGCCTGGCCATCATCCCCGCCGACAACCTCGCCGATGCCGCCGAGAAGGTGGTCAAGGCCGTGAGAGAGGCGCGCGCCTCTGGCGCGACGAAGCAGGGGGCCTGAGCCATGGCGATCCTCGTCGACGAGAACACCAAGGTCATGACCCAGGGCTTCACCGGGGCCCAGGGGACCTTCCATGCCGAGCAGGGCATCGCCTACGGCAGCAAATACGTCGGTGGCGTCACCCCCGGTAAGGGCGGGACGACGCATATCGGCCTGCCGGTCTTCGACACGGTGGCGGAATGCGCGGCGAAGACGGGCGCGAATGCCTCCGTCATCTACGTCCCCCCGCCCTTCGCGGGCGACGCCATCCTCGAGGCGATCGACGCCGCCATCCCGCTCATCATCTGCATCACCGAGGGCATCCCGGTCCTCGACATGGTGAAGGTGAAGCGGGCCCTGGCGGGGTCGAAGTCGCGCCTGATCGGGCCGAACTGCCCCGGCGTGATCACGCCGGAGGCCTGCAAGATCGGCATCATGCCGGGGCATATTCACCGCCGCGGCTCGGTCGGGATCGTGTCGCGGTCCGGGACGCTCACCTATGAGGCGGTGGCGCAGACCACGGCGGCCAATCTCGGCCAATCCACCTGCGTCGGCATCGGCGGCGACCCGGTGAAGGGCACTGACTTCGTCGAGGTGCTCGAGATGTTCCTCGCCGACCCCGAGACGGCCTCCATCGTCATGATCGGCGAGATCGGCGGCCAGTCGGAGATCGAGGCGGCCGAGTTCCTCGCCCGCGAGAACAAGGGCCCGAAGGCCAAGCCGGTCGTCGGCTTCATCGCCGGCGCGACGGCCCCCCCGGGCCGCCGCATGGGCCATGCCGGCGCGGTCATCTCCGGCGGCAAGGATACCGCGGCGGCGAAGATGGAGGCCATGCGCGCGGCCGGGATCCATGTGGCGGACAGCCCCGCGGCGCTCGGCTCCACCATGGTCAAGGCGCTCAAGGGCTGAGGCGTGCCGATGACCGAAGGGCCGGATGGCCCGGAGGTCTGAATCGGCCGGCCCGGCCTCTAAGCCATGCACGGGCAGCCCGGCAGGGCTGCCCGAATCGCTTTCTGTCCCGGCGCAGCATTTCATTGATGGAAAAATACCGGCCAGGGCCGGCAACCGACACGGCAGCCATGCCGGGATGACCTGGATCAAGGTCGGGGCTGCCGCATCGCCGCCATAGAGACTATGTTATCACCGCGCGGGCCCGCATTGGCGGTGGCCCGCGCCCTGCGCACAGACCCGATGAATGCCGCCGGCCCGACCGAGGCCGGCACGGAGAAGACCATGGCCGGAGTGGACATCCTCGCGAGTGCGATGACGGGCGCCAACGCCGCCTTCCTCGCCGATCTCTACGCCCGCTGGGTGGAGAAGCCCGAGAGCGTCGATCCCTCCTTCGCCGAGCTCTTCGACGCCCTCGGCGACGAGGCCCGCGCGGTGCTCACCGATGCCACCGGCGCCTCCTGGGCGCCCCGCCCGCGCGGCGGCTTCGCGCCGGAGCCCGAGGCGCCGCCCGCCCCGAAGAAGGGCGAGAAGCCCGCGCCCTCCACCGCCCCCGGGGCCGCCGACCCGGCCGCCATCCGCGCCGCCCAGCTCGATTCCATTCGCGCCCTGATGCTGATCCGCAGTTACCGGGTCCGCGGCCACCTGGAGGCGCAGCTCGACCCGCTCGGCCTGCAGCAGCCGAAGTCGCACCCCGAGCTCGACCCCGCCACCTACGGCTTCACCGAGGCCGACTGGGACCGCCCGATCTTCATCAACGGCGTCCTCGGCCTCGACACCGCCACCGTCCGCCAGATCATGGCGGTCTGCCGCGCCACCTATTGCGGCCCGATCGGCGTCGAGTTCATGCATATCCAGGACCCGGACCAGAAGGCCTGGATCCAGCAGCGCATGGAAGGCGCCCCCTGGGCCACCGCCTTCGACAAGGGGGCGAAGCGCCAGATCCTCGAGCACCTGACCGAGGCCGAGGGCTTCGAGGCCTTCTGCGCCCGGAAATACGTCTCGACCAAGCGCTTCGGGCTCGAGGGCGGCGAGACCACCATCCCGGCGGTGCAGGAGGTGATCGAGACCGCGGCGAAGGCCGGGGTGAACGAGATCGCCATCGGCATGGCGCATCGCGGCCGGCTCAATGTGCTCGTGAACGTCGTCAAGAAGCCCTACACGCAGGTCTTCTCCGAGTTCAAAGGGGTGGGCGCCAACCCGGACGACGTCCAGGGCTCGGGCGACGTGAAGTACCATCTCGGCACCTCGACCGATATCGAGATCGCCGGGCGGACCATCCACCTCTCGTTGCAGCCGAACCCCTCGCATCTCGAGGCGGTGGACCCGGTGGTGGTCGGCAAGGTGCGGGCGCGCCAGGACATGGCGGGCGACACGAAGACCCGCCGCACGGTCATGGGCATCCTGCTGCATGGCGACGCCGCCTTCGCCGGCCAGGGCCTGGTCTACGAGACCATGGCGATGAGCCAGCTCATCGGCTACCGCACCGGCGGCACGGTGCACATCGTCACCAACAACCAGATCGGCTTCACCACCGTCCCGGTGCATGCCTATTCCGGCCTCTACTGCACCGACATTGCCAAGGCGGTGCAGGCGCCGATCTGGCACGTGAACGGCGACAACCCGGAAGCGGTGGTCTTCGTCAGCCGCCTCGCCGCCGAGTTCCGCCAGCAATTCGCGGTGGACGTCGTGGTCGACATCGTCTGCTACCGTCGCCACGGCCATAACGAGAGCGACGAGCCGGCCTTCACCCAGCCGATCATGTATGGCCGGATCAAGGAGATGAAGACCACCCGCACGGTCTATGCGGAGCGGCTGGCGGCCGAAGGCTCGGTCCCGGCCGAGGAGTCGAAGGCGATGCTCGACGCCTTCAACCAGACGCTCGAGGACGCGCACCAGGCGGCGCAGACCTTCAAGCCGAACAAGGCGGACTGGCTGGAGGGCCACTGGTCCGGCCTGCAGGCCGTGGCGGTCGGCGCCGAGGTCGAGCAGCTCCATCCCACCGCGGTGCCGCTCGAGACGCTGCGCGAGGTCGGCGCCGCGCTCGCGCAGGTGCCGGACGGCTTCGGGGTGAACCCGAAGATCCTCCGCCAGCTCGAGGCCAAGAAGCAGGCGATCGAGTCCGGCGAGGGCATCGACTGGGCGACCGGCGAGGCGCTCGGCTTCGGCACGCTGCTGCTGGAGGGCCACCGCGTCCGCCTCTCGGGCGAGGACGTGCAGCGCGGCACCTTCAGCCACCGCCATGCGGTGCTGGTCGACCAGAAGACCCAGGCCGAATACGTCCCGCTGAACAACATCCGCGACCAGCAGCCGCGCTTCGAGGCCTTCAACAGCCTGCTCTCCGAGTTCGGCGTGCTCGGCTTCGAATACGGCTATTCCCTCGCCGACCCGCATACCCTGGTGCTGTGGGAGGCGCAGTTCGGCGATTTCGCCAATGGCGCGCAGGTCATCATCGACCAGTTCATCGCCTCCGGCGAGACCAAGTGGCTGCGCATGAGCGGCCTGGTGATGCTGCTGCCGCACGGCTACGAGGGCCAGGGGCCGGAGCACTCCTCGGCGCGGCTCGAGCGCTACCTGCAGCTCTGCGCCGAGCGGAACATGCGGGTCTGCAACCTGACCACCCCTGCCAACTACTTCCATGCGCTGCGCCGGCAGCTCAAGGCCAACTACCGCAAGCCGCTGGTGCAGATGACGCCGAAGTCGCTGCTGCGGCACAAGCTGGCGGTCAGCAGCCTCTCCGACTTCGGCCCGGGCAGCGGCTTCAAGTACGTCATCCCCGAGATCGACGCGATCGCGCCGGAGGAGGAGGTGAAGCGCGTCGTGCTCTGCACCGGCAAGGTCTACTACGACCTGCTGCAGGAGCGGCGCGACAAGGGCGTGCGCGACGTGGCGATCATCCGCGTCGAGCAGCTCCACCCCTTCCCGGCGCAGAGCCTCGCGCGCGCCCTCGCGCCTTACCGGAATGCCGAGGTCATCTGGTGCCAGGAGGAGCCCGAGAATATGGGCGCCTGGAACTTCATCGACCGCCGGCTGGAGAAGGTCCTGAAGACCCTCGACATCAAGGCGAAGCGGCCCGATTACGCCGGCCGCAAGGAGGCGGCGAGCCCGGCCACCGGCCTCGCCAAGGTGCACAGCCAGGAACAGGAAGCCCTGGTGCGAGAGGCGCTCGGGCTCTAGTGCGCGGCACGCGATGAACCCGAGCACCGCAGGAAGGCGATAGGACGATGGCGACCGATATCCTCGTGCCCACCCTGGGCGAAAGCGTCAGCACCGCGACCGTGGCGCGCTGGCTGAAGAAGGCCGGCGAGCCGGTGGCGGCGGACGAGCCGCTGGTGGAGCTCGAGACCGACAAGGTGACGGTGGAGGTGAACGCCCCCGCCGCCGGCGTGATCGAGAGCATCTCGGCCGACGAGGGCGCCGAGGTCGAGCCCGGCGCCGTGCTGGGCGTGATCGCCGCCGGCGCCGCGCCGAGCCAGGCGGTGAAGCCGCACAGGCCGGAGCCCGTCGCCCCGGCCGCGCCGCAGCCGAAGGTGGAGACGCCGCGCCAACCGGCCGGCCCGGTCGCCGTCCCGGGCACGCATGCCGCCCCGCCGCTGCCCGCCGCCGCCAAGCTGATGGCGGAGAACAACCTCACCGCCGAGCAGATCGGCACGGGCAGCGCCAAGGACGGCCGCATCGCCAAGGGCGACGTGCTCGACTTCCTCTCCCGCCCCGCGGCGGCCGCCGCCCCGGCCGCGGCCAAGCCCGCCGCCCAGCGCACGCTGGAGGAGGGCGAGGAGCGGGTGAAGATGACGCGGCTGCGCGTCACCATCGCCCGCCGGCTGAAGGAGGCGCAGAACACCGCCGCCATGCTCACCACCTTCAACGAGGTGGACATGGGCGCGGCGATGGCGCTGCGCAGCGAGTACCGCGAGCAGTTCGAGAAGCGCCACGGCGTCCGCCTGGGCTTCATGTCCTTCTTCGTGAAGGCCTGCGTCGCGGCGCTGAAGGAGTTCCCGGCGGTCAATGCCGAGATGGAGGGCGATACCCTCATCTACAAGAACTTCGTCCATATGGGCATCGCGGTGGGCGGGCCGAACGGCCTGGTCGTGCCCGTGCTGCGCAACGCCGACCAGCTCTCCTTCGCCGCCATCGAGAAGACGATCGGCGCCTTCGGCAAGAAGGCCCGCGACGGCCAGCTCAAGCTGGAGGAGCTGGCCGGCGGCAGCTTCACCATCACCAATGGCGGCATCTACGGGTCGCTGATGAGCACCCCGATCCTCAACCCGCCGCAATCCGGCATCCTGGGCATGCACAAGATCCAGGACCGGCCGATGGTGGTGGGCGGCAAGATCGAGATCCGCCCGATGATGTACATCGCCCTCTCCTACGATCACCGCATCGTGGACGGGAAGGAAGCGGTCAGCTTCCTGGTCCGGGTGAAGGAGAGCATCGAGGATCCGCGCCGGCTGATGCTGGACATCTGACCATCTGAGCACCTTGGGCGGGCCGGTGCGGCACCCCCGCGCCGGCCCGCCGCATTTTCGCGGCAACCGCCGCCCGATCTGCTACACTGCATTCAAAAGGGAACCGGCCCAGCCGGCCCGCCCGGGAGTAGTCACATGCGTTCCTTCGAAGGCCAGTTTTCCGACAACCGCCCGCTGAAGCGGACGCGGGAAGAGAAGGTCCGCCTGCTGGCGGAGCTGAAGGAGACGATCCGGACGATGAAGCCGCACACCTCGCCGGAGCTGCGGACCTCCATCGCCGGCAAGATCAAGGAGCTGGAGGCGGATCTGGCCGCCCCGCCGCCGCCGCCGCGCGAGCGCCGCGTGCCGAGCCACCAGCAGGACCAGTTCGGCAATGGCCCGCGCGGGCCGCGCCGGACGCCGCGGCCGCCGCGGGACTTCTGAGGGCCGGAGGGGGCGCCGCCCCCTCCAGACCACCCCCGCCAGCGGGCGAGCGCCCCCTGGACCGGCCTGGGTTTCCCCCACACCATGCCGCCGGCAAAAGGGGGAAACGGCATGCGCCTCAAGGACAAGACGGCCGTCATCATCGGCGCCGGGCAGAGCCCCGGCGAGACGCTAGGCAATGGCCGCGCCACCGCGCTCCGCTTCGCCGCGGAAGGCGCCCGCGTCCTCTGCGTGGACCGCGACCTGGCCTCGGCGCGGGAGACGGCCGGGAAGGCCGGCAACGGCGCCGTGGCCTTCCAGGCCGACGTGCTCAATGAGCAGGACCTCGCCGCCGCTATCGCCGAGGCCGTGCGGCTCTGGGGCCACCTGGATATCCTGCACTACAATGTCGGCGTCTCCATCGCCGGTGGCGACGCCCCGCCCACCGAGATCACCGCCGAGGCCTTCGACCGCGTCACCGCCATCAACCTGCGCGGCTTCGTGCTCGCGGTGAAGCACGCCCTGCCGGTCATGCGGCGGCAGCAGGAGGGCGTCATCCTCTCCATCTCCTCCGCCGCGGCGGTCGAGAGCTACCCCTATGTCGCCTACAAGACCACCAAGGCCGCCATGCTGGCCTTCACCGAGCAGGTGGCGATCCAGAACGCCGAACACGGCATCCGCTGCAACACTATCCTGCCCGGGCTGATGGACACGCCCATGGCGGTCGATACCCGCGTCCGCCACACCGGCAAGTCGCGGGCGGAGGTGGCGGCCGAGCGCGACGCCAAGGTGCCGCTCCGCCGCCGCATGGGCACCGCCTGGGACGTGGCGAATGCCGCGCTCTTCCTCGCCAGCGACGAGGCCGGCTTCATCACCGGCGTCGCCCTGCCGGTCGATGGCGGGCGGCTCGTGCAGATCGGCTAGCGGCCCGGCCCGAAGCCCGGTGCCGGCGCGGCGGGTCGGCCCCGAGGGGAAGCGGACCTGGACGCCCCGCATTCCCGGCCGAACCCGCATTGCAATGGACGGCGATCTGGGGTCCCCGGGTCAGCGGCAGGCGGGGCCTGCCGCATCGCAGGTGCCGTTCCCCGTTATGCCCCTTCGACGATGCGGATGTCGCGCTCGGCGCCTCCGGCGAGGGCAGCCAGGGCTTCCTGATAGGCCGCGCTGTCATGCGCCGCGCGGGCGTGCTCCACGCTGTCGAACTCGATCACGACCGTGCGCTGCATGAGCCCCGCTTCGTAGGTGTGTGCCGGCAGCCCACGCACCAGGATGCGGCCGCCGGCGGCGACGATCGCCGGACCGCTGAGCCTGGCATAGGCCGCCAGCGCGTCCGGGTTGCTGACCGAACGATAGGTGGCGACCCAATAGGCTTTGGCCATCGTGGGCGTTCCTTCCTCTTCCGCGATGCCGAGCGGCATGCCTCGTGACGACATCACCGCCCCAACGGAAAGGCAACTCCGCTGGTCCGGGCCGGGGAGCGGCCGTGGCGGGATGCGGACCGGGCGTCAGGCTTCACAACCGGATCGGGCGGCAGGCGCGCAGCCCGCCCCGCCCGCGCCGGCGGTCAGCCCGGCTGGCCGGTGCATCCCTGGTAGGTCTGCCCGACCAGCAGGCTGGTGGCGAAGGAGATCGGCTGCCGCGGCGCCTCGCCCGTCGCAGCGGCGTGCTGCATCTCCTGCCACTTGCAGGCGAAGGCGGTCGGGCGATGACGGAAGAGCTCGGTCTTCCGGCCCTCCAGGTCGGTATAGTGCACCGGCGCCTGCCAGCCCCGGTGCCCCTCCGCCAGCAGCACGACATTGGCCAGCAGCAGCACCGCGCCGAGGCCGAGGCTGCGGACCAGCGCTGGCGGCAGCGGCAGCGCGACCAGCAGCAGCAGCAGCGCCGGCAGCAGCAGCCGCTCCCCGGGATTGACCACGTTCTGCACCAAGTCGGGCAGCACGGCGAACCCGGCCAGCAACAGGGCGGCGGTGGCCAGCACCGGCCAGGGACGCCGCCCCGCCCGGAAGGCCCCGCGCAGCCCGAGCGCCAGCAGCACCCCGAGCCCGGCGGCGAAGACGAGGTTCGCCGCAATCCCGGCGCGGTAGAGCCAGGGGCGCAGCGCGGCGTCCCCGCCCTCGAGGAAGACGAAATTGTGGTAGGGCCCGAGCTTGGCGAAGGTATAGAGCTTGTAGGCGATGAAGCCGAGCAGGCCGCCGGTGCTGCCCGGCTCGGTCGCATTGGCGCCGGCGCCCGCCAGCACGTACCACAGCGTCAGCCCGGCCGCGGGCAGCAGCCCCAGCACTGCCCCGGCGATCCGTCGCCGCAGCAGGGCGGTGAGGCCGACCAGCAGTCCGAAGGCGGCGAAGACCATGGCATGGGTGAAGAACAGCGCCAGGCTGAAGGGCAGGATGGCCCGCGCCTGCACCCGCCGCCCTTCCGGCAGCAGCAGCCAGGCACCGAGGATCACCAGGCCGAGCTGATAATTGGCATAGCCGTTCCAGAACCCGGCATGGAAGAAGACGGCGACCAGCAGCAGGGCGGCGAAGGCGCCGGCCGCCTGCGGCTGGTACCGCCGGCCGAGCGCGAGCGCGACCGCTGTCGCCGCCGCCACCAACCCGAGCAGGAAGAGCCGCGCCGCCAGTGCCGGCGGCAGCACCACCGACAGCAGCCCGAGCAGGAGCTGGACCGAGCTGTTCGGGATGGGCGAGGTCGCCAGGTGGAGCGCGCCGACCGGCTCGCCCCGGAACCAGCGCGCCAGCAACTGGCCCTGATAGGCCCATTCGGAGAAGTCCTGCAGCGGCGGATAGGGGGAGAGCAGGATCGCGCCGGCCACCACGGCGGCAAGGCCGAGGCAGAGGACGGTCCAGGCGATCTCGGCAGGGGCGGTGGCCGCCGCCGGGCGTGGCCGGGCCGTATCGGTCATCGTCATGCCGGCGTGCTGGAAATGTGCCAAATCCTGTCTCCGGAACGGCCTGATGCTCCCTCCCTTCTCTGTTGCGCCGCATCAATTTGCCACTGACATGCGCTTGACGGGCAAAGCCCTGTACAGCCGGGGGGTGTCGGCATTAGTATGGTCGGATGTTGTTCTTCGGTTCCCGCTTCGTCGCGCGAATTACCGGCCCGGCCGCCTGAGCCGCGCTGCCCGGGTGGCGGCGCGTCCGCGCTGCCGGGTCTCCTTGCCCCCGCCCTTCGCGCCCGAACCGGAGACTTTCCCGATGTCCGACCTCGTCGCTGCCCGCTTCCTCGTCACCGCCGAAGCCTCCCCCGGCCTGCTGTCGCGCCTGCTGCAGCCGCTCGCCAAGCGCGACCTGACCGCCGATGCCGTCCATGCCGTGCGGCAGGGCGAGGAGGTCCATGCCGAACTGGTGCTGGACGCCATGCCGGCCGGGATGGTGCACCTCGTCGCCGGCAATCTCGGCCAGGTCTTCGGCGTCCTCTCGGTCGAGACCGTGCTGCCCGCGCCCCTGCGCGCCGTGGCCTGACCGCGCCGGTTTTCGTGACGCGGGGCCATACGGACTGAGGGAACCCCTCCGGTGGCAGGCGGCTAAGCTGCCGTCACGCTGGCGGGGGACCGGACGATGCTGTGGGACGCCTTCCCGGATGCGCTGCAGCTCGCACGCTTCCAGTTCGCCTTCACCGTGACCTTCCACTTCCTCTTCCCGGCCTTCACCATCGGCCTCGCCAGCTACCTCGCGGTGCTGGAGGGGCTGTGGCTCTGGACGGGGCGGGACAAGTACCTCGACCTGTTCCGCTACTGGCTGAAGGTCTTCGCCGTGAACTTCGCCATGGGCGTGGTCTCCGGCATCGTCCTCTCCTACCAGTTCGGGACCAACTGGGCGGCCTGGGCGGACCGGGTCGGGCCGATCCTCGGGCCGCTCATGGCCTATGAGGTGCTGACGGCCTTCTTCCTCGAGGCCGGCTTCCTCGGCGTCATGCTCTTCGGCCTCGGCCGCGTCGGCCGCGGGCTGCATTTCTTCGCCACCTGCCTGGTCGCGGTGGGCACGCTGATCTCGGGCTTCTGGATCCTGTCCGCCAATTCCTGGATGCAGACGCCGCAGGGCTTCTCCATCGCGCCCGACGGCCGCTTCATGCCGGAGGACTGGTGGGCGATCGTCTTCAACCCCTCCTTCCCCTTCCGCTACCTGCACACCATCACCGGCGCCTTCCTGACCACGGCGATGATCGTCGGCGCGGTCGGCGCCTGGCATGTGCTGCGCGACCGGCACAACGAACGCGCGCGGACCATGTTCAGCATGGCCATGTGGATGGCCGCCGCCGTCGCGCCGGCGCAGGCCTTCTTCGGCGACATGCAGGGCCTCTGGGCGCTGCACCACCAGCCGCAGAAGGTCGCGGCCATGGAGGGCCACTGGGAGACGCAGGCCCCCGCGCCGCTGATCGTCTTCGGCCTGCCGGACATGGCGCGGGAGGAGACGCGGCTGAAGCTGGAGGTGCCCTATCTCGGCAGCCTGATCCTGCGCCACAGCCTGACCGGCGAGGTGAAGGGGCTGAAGGACTTCCCTAGGGATGCGCGGCCGACCAACGTGCCGCTGGTCTTCTGGGCCTTCCGCATCATGGTCGGCATGGGCGTGCTGATGATCGGCCTCGGCCTGGTCTCGCTGCTGCTGCGCTGGCGCGGGCGACTCTATGACTCTCCGTGGTTCCTCCGCTGGGCCATCGCCATGGGACCGGCGGGGCTGATCGCGGTGACCTTCGGCTGGATCACGACGGAGGCGGGGCGGCAGCCCTTCACCGTCTATGGCCTCATGCGCACGGCCGACAGCGCGAGCCCGATCGCGGCACCCGCGCTGGTCACCTCCATCACCCTCTTCGTCACCGTCTACTTCGTCGTCTTCGGCGCGGGCATCTGGTACCTGCTCCGCCTCTTCCGCCACCCGCCCCTGCCGGGCGAGCACGGCGCCGAGACCGAGCCGCCGATCCGCACCGCCGGCATCACGCCGGCCCCCTCGGTCGACCCGGACCGAGTGCGCGACGCGCGGCCGCAGCCGGCGGAGCGCCGTGACGCAGGCGGGCCGGCAGGCCCGCCGGTTCCGGCCGGCGCCAGCCCGATGCGCCGTGACGCAGGCGGGCCGGCAGGCGCGCCGGTCCCGGCCGGCGCCAACCCCATGCGCCGTGACGGGGGCGGGCCGGCAGGCCCGCCGCTCCCGGCCGGCGCGGCGGAGTGACGAGCATGAGCGCCGAGACCATCGCCACCATCTGGGCCTTCCTGATCGCCACCGCCGTCTTCCTCTATGTCTGCATGGACGGCTTCGACCTCGGCATCGGGATCCTCTTCCCCTGGATCAGGGGGCGGCAGGACCGCGACCTCGCGGTCAATACCGTCGCGCCGGTCTGGGACGGCAACGAGACCTGGCTGGTCCTCGGCGGCGGCGGGCTCTTCGCCGCCTTTCCGCTGGCCTATGCCGTGGTCATGCCGGCGATCTACATGCCGGTCATCGTCATGCTGCTGGCGCTCATCTTCCGCGGCGTCTCCTTCGAGATGCGCTTCCGCGCCGCGACCGAGGGGCAGCGCCGCTGGTGGGACCGCGCCTTCTCCGGCGGCAGCTACGTCGCGGCCTTCGCGCAGGGCATCGCGCTCGGCGCGCTGGTGCAGGGGGTGGAGGTGCAGGGCCGCAGCTATGCCGGCGGCTGGTGGGACTGGCTCTCCCCCTTCTCCATCATCACCGCGGTGGCGACGGTGGCCGGCTACGGCATGCTGGGCGCCTGCTGGCTGGTCTGGAAGACCGAGGGCGAGATGCAGGACCAGGTGAAGGCGCTGGGGCGGCTGATGACCTGGCTGACGCTGGGCTTCATCGCGCTCGTCAGCATGATCGTCCCCTTCCTGCTGCCGCAGTTCCGCGCGCGCTGGTTCGACGTCCCGGCGATCCTCGCCGCCCTGCCGGTGCCGGTGCTGGTCGTGGTGCTGGCCTGGCTGCTGTTCCGCGGGCTGGAACGGGCGGGCCGCAGCACGCCCACAACCAGCATGGTCTGGCGCGACGCCATCCCCTTCGGCTGCGCGCTGGGGCTGTTCTTCCTGGCCTATACCGGCCTCGGCATCTCCATGTGGCCGTATGTGGTGCCGCCCGGCATCACGATCTGGGACGCCGCCTCGCCCCGCTCCTCGCAGCTCTTCATGCTGGTGGGCGCGGCGGTGCTGATCCCGATCATCCTCGGCTATACGGGCTATGCCTATTACCTCTTCCGCGGGAAGGTCCGGGCGGGCGAGGGATACCACTGACCATGGCGCGGCGGCTGCTGTGGTTCGTCGCGCTCTGGGCGGCGGGGGTGGCGGCCGTCGGCATGGCGGCCTTCCTGCTGCGCGGGCTGCTGCGGCTGTAGGGCGGATCGCCGCACCCGCTCACCGGTCCGGCTGCGGCGCGGTGCCGGACCAGCCGGACGGGCGCGCGGTCAGGTGACCCGATCGAGCTCCCTGTCGTCCAGCCCGCCCGGCACGATCGTCATCGGCACCCGCACCCGGCCGGCATAGCGCCCGGTCAGCGCGGTGATCAGCGGCCCCGGCCCGCCGCCGGTCGTCGCCGCCGAGGCGAGGACCAGGATCGAGATGCGCGGGTCCTCCTCCAGCAGCGCCAGCAACTCGTCGCGCGGCTCGCCCTCCCGGATCAGCAGGATGGGCAGGCCGCCGGTGATCTCCTGCACCTGCGCGCCGAGGCCAGAGAGCAGCTTCTCCGCCTCCTCCCGCCGCTCCTCGGCCATCAGCACGCCGACGCCGGCCCATTCGATCATGCCCACGGGCTCGATCACCCTGAGCAGGGCGACGCGGCCGCCGCCGTTGCGGGCGCGCAGGCAGGCATATTTCAGCGCCACCTCGCGCTCCGGACTGTCGTCCACCACCACCAGGAAGACGCGGTCCCGCTTCGCGGTCGCCGCCTTCTCCGCCGCGGTCTCGGCCATCAGCCCCTCCGGAACAGGACGCTTCCCAGCCAGCCGGCGAAGGCCGCGGCGAGGACGCAGGCGAGACCGTAGACCAGCGGCTGGCCGCGCGCGACGGTCGCGATGCGGTCGGCCGTGCCCACCCGGTCCACCCGGAAGGCAAGCTCCTGCCGCGCGACTATCCGGCGGGAGCGGACCAGCAGCACCTCCACCTGGTAGTCGCCCGTCGGCACCGCCGCCGGCAGGGGCAGCCGCACATAGAAAAGGCGCGAGCCCTCGATCTCCACCGCCTCGGTATGCTCGAGCCAGAGGCCCGAGCGGCGCTCAAGCTCGAGCAGGGCGGCGCGGAAGCCGGGGTTGCGGGCGCCGGTGCTCGTCAGCGGCAGGGCATCGAGGCCGATGGCGTTCCGCTGCCGCTCCTCCTCCGGCAGGATCTGCCAGGCCGGGCGGGTGCCGGCGAGGACGTAGTAGCCCGGCACCTCCGGGAAGCGGGCGGAGGGACCATTCACCCAGACCAGGCCGGCGACCGAGACCTTGCGCCGCACCACCACCGGCCGCGTCGGGCCGCGGGCGACCACGATCACCTCGTCCCCGCCGGGGCCGATCGGCTGCTCCGTGCTGCCGAAGACGACCAGCGAGGCACCGGTGAAGCCCGTGGTCACCTCGATATCGGTCCGCGACAGGGCGGCGACCAGCGGCAGCTCCTGGCCCGGGGCGCGGGCCGGCAGCAGCCAGAGGGCTGCGAGCAGCAGCAGCCAGCGGCGCATCAGAGCGCCGGCCCGGAGGAGTAGAGGTCGCCCGGCGGCTTCAGCAGGCCCCAGAGCAGGCTGAGCGCGACGCCGAGCACCAGCAGGCCGAGCAGCGCCCGCGTCTCCTCCCCCTTGAGCCGCGTGCCCATCTGCGCGCCGAATTGCGCGCCCGCGACGCCGCCGGCCAGCAGCAGCAGGGTCAACAGCACGTCCACCGTGCCGAGCTGCAGCGCCGCCAGCAGGGTCACGTTGGCCGCGACGAAGACCACCTGGAACAGCGAGGTGCCGATCACCACCGAGGTCGGCATGCCCAGCAGGTAGATCATGGCCGGCACCAGCATGAAGCCGCCGCCCACGCCCATGACCGCCGAGAGCAGGCCGATGAAGGCGCCGATCAGGAAGGGCGGGATGACGGAGATATAGAGCCGGGACTTGCGGAACCGCGTCTTCAGCGGCAGCCCGTGCATCCAGGTGTGCTCGTGCAGCTTGCGCCGCCCGGCGCTGCGGCGGCGGAGGATGGCGCGCACGCTCTCCATCACCATCAGCCCGCCGACGGTCCCCAGCACGACGACGTAGAAGAGCGAGACGGCGAGGTCCACCTGGCCGAGCCGCCGCAGCAGGGCGAAGAGCTGGACGCCGAGGACCGATCCGGCGAAGCCGCCCGCCAGCAGCACCGTCCCCATCTTCGCGTCCACATTGCCCCGCCGCCACTGCGCGATGAGGCCGGAGACCGAGGCGCCGAGGGTCTGGTTGGCGCCGGAGGCGACCGCGACCGGGGAAGGGATGCCGATCAGGATCAGCAGCGGCGTCAGCAGGAAGCCGCCGCCCACGCCGAAGAGGCCGGACAGCCAGCCCACGCCGAAGCCGATGCCCATCAGGACGAAGGCATCCACCGACATCTCGGCGATCGGCAGATAGACCTGCATCGCGGGTTCCGGCCCAGCCTCGGATGGGGAGAAGGCGGGCGGTTTGGACCGCTCCCGTGGCAGGAGCAAGGCAGAATCCGTCCCCGGCTGGCATTCCGGCCACAGCGTTGCGGCCCGGCCATGACATCGACAGTCCATGCCGCAGCACCGAACCGGCGCGGGGGGCGGGCGTTGACCGGCGCACCCCTGCAACCACCACATCCGGGACCTGAGACGCATGTCAACCTCGACCACCACCGGCGCCGCCTATGGCACCGGCCTGCCCGACGGCACGGCCCCCCTTCCCTCCCGCATCTCCTGGGGCGCGGTCTTCGCCGGCGGCGTGGTCGCCGTGGCCGTCGGCACCATGCTGAACGTCCTCGGCCTCGCCATCGGCGCGACCGCGGTCGACACCACCGCGGGCCAGACGCCGGGCGCCTCCAGCTTCGGCATCGGCGCCGGCATCTGGCTGCTGGTGGCCAACACCATCGGCCTGCTGGTCGGCGGCTATGTCGCGGCAAGGCTCTCCGGCAGCGGCGATTCCACCGACAGCGTGCTGCACGGCCTGTCGGTCTGGGCGATCGGCTTCCTGCTCTCGGCCGTGCTGCTCGGCAACATCATCGCCGGCACCGCCAATACCGCCTTCCAGGGTGCCTCCTCCATCGCCGGGGGCGTGCTGCAGGGCGTCGGCAGCGCCGCGGGCGGCGCGGCCAATGCGGCCTCCGGCCCCGCCTCGCAGCTCGCCCAGCAGGTCGATCCGAAGCAGCTGGTGGAGCGGGCGCAGACCGCGCTGCGGACGGGCGGCGACCCCGCGCAGATGAGCAGCGACCAGCGCAATGCCGAGATCGCCCAGCTCCTGACGCGCCGGGTGACCGATGGCCAGCTCAGCCAGCAGGACCGCGACCGGCTCGGCCAGCTCGTGGCGGCCGAGTACAACATCGCGCCGGACGAGGCGCAGCGGCGGCTGCAGCAGGTGGAGCAGCAGGCGAACCAGGCGGCGCAGGAGGCCTCCCGGCGCGCGCGCGAGGCGGCGGATGCCGCGGCGACGGGCGGTGCGGTGGCGGCCTACTGGATCTTCGCCGCCATGCTGCTCGGCGCGGTGGCGGCGGTGCTCGGCGCCCGCGTCGGCACCCGGACCCCGCCGGCGGTGCGGCGCTACGCCTGACCCGCGCGTAGGGGGCGGTTCGCGCCGGGGCCGGACGGCCCGGCGGCGCGGACCGGCCCCGCGCCTGAGAGGACGACCATCCCGAGGACAGGGCGCCCCCAGGCTGCGAGGTCAGCCTGGGGGCGCCTTGGTGTTTGAACCGGAATGCTCCGCCGGCGTTGACATTTCCCGAAGAAGGAGAGGCCCGATATGCGCTTCATTCCCCTGGCACTTGCCCTCGCACTGCTGGCCGGCGCCGCGCCGGCCCTGGCGAAGGAGGGCGGCTGCCTGAAATACGGCGCGGCCGGCGCGGTTGCCGGCCACATGGTCGGCAGCGGCCATGGCGTCGCCGGCGCGGCGGCAGGCTGCGCCCTCGGCGCGCATGAGCGGAACAAGGCCGAGAAGCGCGATGCCGCGCAGCAGCAGAACCAGGCGCAGCAGGCGCCCGCGCAGCAGCAGCAGCCGACGCGGTAGCGGCACCGGCCGGGGCGCGGCCGCGCGCCCCGGCCAGCCCAGGGGCTGCGGCTGGCGCCCCTCAGCCCCGCCTTCCGTCCCCGCGCTGCACGACCACTTGGCGCGAGGGCGGCTTCCGCTTCGCCACCACCTTCCGCACCGGATGCGCCACCGGGCGCCGCTCGGCCCGGGCCGGGCGCGCCGCCTGCGGCGCCGGCCGCGGGGCCGGGGCTACAGCCGGGGCATCCTCGCCCGGGTCCTCCAGCACATCCGGATCCGTCACCGGCGCGCGGCCGAGCTCGGCATCGCGGTGCTGGCGCCAGAGGCTGCGCAGCCGGGCATAGACGTCGAGCGAGTTGGTCCTGAGGTCGTCGATCGTCTCGATGTTCCGCTCCCGTTCGTCGACGCCAAGCGCCACGCTGCGACCGAGGGAGGTCACGAAGGGCGCCGGGTAGTTCACCGGATTCAGGAAGCCGTTGACGACGGACCCCGTCAGTTCCCGCGGGTTGGAGGGGCCGACCACCGGCACCATGAGGTAGGGCCCGTCGCCGACCCCCCACATCGCCAGGGTCTGGCCGAAATCCGCGACCTGCTTCGGCGGTCCACCGATCGATTCCAAGTCGAACAGCCCGCCGAGGCCCAGGGTGGTATTCACCACGAAGCGCATCAGGGAGGTGCCGGCCTCGATCGGCCGGCCCTGCAGCAGGCGGTTGGCGAGGACGGCCGGCTCGTTCAGGTTCTGCAGGAAATTGCGGATTCGCGCGCGCGGCCAGGGGCCCAGCACCTCGCGGTAGCCGAGGGCGACCGGCTTGAGCACCGCGTCGTCCAGCGCGAAGTTGAAGTCGAGGACGCGGCGGTTCGTGGCCTCGAAGGGGTCGCCGGGGTCGGTCGGCGCGGCCACCACCAGGGTGGGTGGCGTATCCGCGCTGGGCGGCCCGGCCTGGGCGACCTGGCGGGGCTTGGCCGCCTGCGGCGCGCAGGCCGATAGCGCGAGGGCGAGGCAGAGCAGGGTGGGTGGCAGGCGCTGCATGCAGGATGGGACCCGGCGGGGGAGACCCCTTCTAACGCAATCGCGCGCCAGGCGGCGACGCACGATACCGCTGCCGTTGCATGCTTGAGTTGCTGGCGGCGGGACTCGGCCTGCTGGCCGGGCTGGTGGCGCTGGTCGGCAGCGCGACGGCGCTGCTCGCGGCGCGGGCGATCGGGCGGCTGGCCGCGGCGGCGCCGGCGACCGGGCCGGCCCTCGCGGCGAGCCTCCTGAAGCCGCTGCACGGCGCGGCGCCCGGGCTGCGCGGAGCGCTCGACTCGACCCTGGCGCAGGCGCATGCCGCGCCCTTCGAGGTGCTCTTCGCCGTCCGCGACCCGGCCGATCCGGCCGCGGCGGTGGCGGCGGCGGCGGTGGCCGCGGCGCCGGGCGTGCCGGCCCGGCTGCTGAGCGACCCGCGGCTGCACGGGCCGAACCGCAAGGTGTCGCAACTGATGAACCTCGAGGGCCGGGCGGCGCATCCGGTGCTGGTGGTGGCCGATGCCGACATGGCGGTGCCGCCGCACTGGCTGACCGCGGTGACCGCGCCGCTCGCCGACCCGGCGGTGGGGCTGGTGACCTGCCTCTACCGCGGCGAGGCGGCGGATGCGGGCCTCTGGTCGCGCCTCGCCGCCCTCTGGATCGACTGGCAGTTCCTGCCCAACGCGGCCCTGGGCGAGGCCATGGGGCGCGCGCATGGCTGCTACGGTGCGACCATGGCGCTGCGGGCGGAGACGCTGGCGCGCCTCGGCGGCTTCGCGGCGCTCTCGGACCTGCTGGCGGACGACCATGCGCTGGGGGTGGCGGTGCGCCGGCTCGGCCTGCGGGT
Source organism: Paracraurococcus lichenis (assembly GCF_030657435.1). Classification (GTDB taxonomy): domain Bacteria; phylum Pseudomonadota; class Alphaproteobacteria; order Acetobacterales; family Acetobacteraceae; genus Paracraurococcus; species Paracraurococcus lichenis. Next base: position 39,716 of record NZ_JAUTWS010000035.1, read on the forward strand.
GGAGGTGGCGCCGGTGCTGCCGGGGCATGTGATGGCCGAGCCCTCCCTGCCCGCGCTGGCGCGGCACGAATTGCGCTGGGCGCGGACGCTCCGGCTGCTGGACCTGCCGGGCTATGCCGGCATGGGGATCACCTTCCCGCTGGCCTGGGGGGTGCTGGCCGCCCTGCTGGTGCCGGGGGGCTGGGCGGCGCTGGCCCTGGCGGCGGCGGCCCGGCTGGCACTGGCGGTGCGGGTCGACCGGGCGTTGCGGCGACGCCTCAGTCCCGGGCGGCTGGCGCTGCTGCCCCTGCGCGACGCGCTCTCCTTCGCTATATGGGGGCTTGGGCTGGCCCGCGGCACGGTGACGTGGCAGGGCCGGCGATACCGGATGCGCCCCGACGGCAGCATGGTCGAGGCAGGCTGAGCAGGCCCTTGCGGCCGGGACCGCACTTCGTGCGGCCCGGGCCTTCGACGGGGCGCCTGCTCAGGTTTATGTTGCGGTGCAGACCTCGAGAGGTCTGCTGAGAGGGCTATTGCCAGTGACGATGCGGACCCTGTTCCTCCAGGCGCCTTCCTTCGACGGGTTCGACGGGGGCGCCGGCTCCCGCTACCAGGCGAAGCGGGAGATCAAGAGCTTCTGGTTCCCGACCTGGCTGGCGCAGCCCGCGGCGCTGGTCGAGAACAGCCGGCTGGTGGACGCGCCGCCGCACAAGCAGACGCTGGCCGACGTGCTGCCCATGGCGAGGCAGCACGACCTGGTGGTGCTGCACACCTCGACGCCCTCCTTCGCCTCCGACGTGAAGGTGGCAGAGGCACTGAAAGCCGAGAACCCGTCGCTCAAGGTCGGGATGATCGGCGCGAAGGTGGCGGTGCAGGCCGAGGAGTCGCTGCGCGACGCCGGCGTGATCGACTTCGTCGCCCGCAACGAATTCGACTTCACCATCAAGGACGTGGCGGACGGCATGGACTGGTCCGCCATCAAGGGCCTGTCCTACCGGAACCGCGAGGGCGTGATTGTCCACAATGCCGAACGGCCGGTGCTGGAGGACATGGACGCCCTGCCCTTCGTCAGCCCCGTCTACCGGCGCGACCTGAGCTACGAGAAGTACTTCATCGGCTACCTGAAGCACCCCTATGTCTCGATCTACACGGGGCGGGGCTGCAAGAGTCGCTGCACCTTCTGCCTCTGGCCGCAGACGGTGGGCGGGCACCGCTACCGCACCCGCTCGGTCGAGAACGTCATCGAGGAAATCCGCTACATCAAGGCGAACTTCCCCGGCCTGAAGGAAATCTTCTTCGACGACGACACCTTCACCGACAACCTGCCGCGCGCCGAGGCGATCGCGCGGGAGATGGGCAAGCTCGGCGTCACCTGGTCCTGCAACGCCAAGGCGAATGTCCCGCGGGAGACGCTGAAGGTCCTGAAGGACGGCGGCCTGCGCCTGCTGCTGGTCGGCTACGAGAGCGGCAACCAGCAGATCCTGCACAACATCAAGAAGGGCATGCGGGTCGAGGTCGCCCGGAAGTTCAGCAAGGACTGCCGCGATCTCGGCATCACCATCCACGGCACCTTCATCCTCGGCCTGCCCGGCGAGACCAAGGAGACGATCGAGGAGACGATCCGCTTCGCGATCGAGACCAACCCGCACACCCTGCAGGTCTCGCTGGCCGCGCCCTACCCGGGGACCTTCCTGTTCGACCAGGCGGCGCGGGAGGGCTGGCTGGACACGGCGAACACCGAGTACGTGGATGCGCATGGCGTGCAGATCGCGCCGCTGGCCTATCCGCACCTGTCCCATACCGAGATCTTCGACAGCGTCGAGACCTTCTACCGCCGCTTCTACTTCCGCGCGCCGAAGATCGCCTCGATCTGCGGGGAGATGATCCGCGACCGGCAGATGCTGGTGCGGCGGCTGCGGGAAGGCGTGGAATTCTTCGGCTTCCTGCGCGAGCGGGCGAAGGCGAGCGCGGCGCAGAAGGCGGCAGCCTGATCAGGGCGGCCGGACGGCGTCCCGGCCGGGACGCTGCCCGCCATGCGACAGGCGCGGTCACCGGCCCGGCGAGGTTGCGGCGGCGCGCTCCTCCCGGAAGCGGCCGGCCTCGAGGACCGGCAGCCCCGCCTCGGTCGGCACATAGATGACGGTCCGGTCGCGGCTGTCGTCGAGCTTGTTGATCCAGAGATACCGCAGATAGGCATCGTTGCCCTGCAGGCTGGCGCCGATGATCCGGTTCGCCTCGGCCACGCCCTTGGCCCGCTCGATCTCCGCCTCCGCCAGCAGGCGGGCGGCGTCCTTCTGCGCCTGCGCCTGCCGCACGATGACCTGCCGGTCCTGTTCGGCCCGCGCATAGGCCGCCTTGCCCGCCATCTCGGCGGAATAGACACTGTATTGCGGACAGCCATAGAGGCCGCCCGCCGTCACCACGATGAGGAGGACGGTTCCGCTGACGGAGAACGTCCGGATCGTCTTCGGGTCCATGGATGGGCCTTCGCCATCATAACGAAGGCAGTGTGCAGAATTCGCGGCATGCATCACCTTCCATGCGCGCCGGCCCCGGGGCAAAGCAGCCGCCATGGCGGAGAAGGGGACAGCGAGGCGATGGCGGGCCAGGCGAGAGGCGTGATCGTGACCGCCGACGACCTCGGCCTCTCGCCCGAGGTCAATGCCGGCATCGAGCAGGCCCACCGCGAGGGCGTGCTGACCGCGGCCAGCCTGATGGTCTCCGAGCCCGCGGCGGCCGCCGGCGTCGATCTCGCCCGCCGCAACCCGCGCCTCGCGGTCGGCCTGCACCTGACGCTGACCGACGGCACGCCGACCCTGCCGCCCGAGCGGATCCCGGCGCTGGTCCAGCCGAACGGCCGCTTCCGCGACGACATGGCCGGGCTCGGCCTCGCGCTCGCCGCCTCGCCCGCCGCCCGGGCGCAGCTTCGCGCCGAGATTGCCGCGCAATTCGCCGCCTTCCGCGACACGGGCTTGCCCTGCGACCACCTGAACGCCCACAAGCACTACCACCTGCACCCGGTGATCGCTGGCTTCGCCTTCGCCGAGGCCGCGCGCCATGGCATCCGCGCCGTGCGCATCCCCTGGGAGCCGCCCTCGCTCGTCCCCGGCGCCGGCCGCGCCCTGTGGCCGATGATCGCCTTCCTCCGCCGCCTCGCCGCCCGGCACGGCCTGCGTGCCCCCGACCGCGTCGTCGGCCTGCGCTGGTCCGGCGCCTTCACCCCCGACCGCCTGGCCGAGGTCCTGCCGCGCCTGCCCGCCGGCGTGACGGAGATCTACCTCCACCCCGCCACCTCGGGCGGCTTCCCCGGCGCCGCGCCGAGCTACCGCTATGCCGAGGAACTCGCGGCGCTCATCGACCCGCGCGTCCGGGCGCTGGCCGCCCGCTGCGAGACGGGCGGCTATGGCGCGATGCTGGCGGCCTGACGGGAACGGCCCCCGACCGCCACCGTTCGGCTGGCATGGCCGAGATCCATCTGACCGAAGCAGAGGCCCCGCCCAGGGAGAGCCTCCTCTTCGGCGTCGCCGCCATCCTCCCGCTGCTCGCCTTCGCCGCCGGCGCCTGGCTGCTGCCCTTCGCCTGGCTGCCGCTGGTGGTCGCGCTCGGCGTGGTCTGGGGCGCGGCAATCCTCATCTTCCTCGCCGGCGTGCGCCGCGGCCTCTCCTTTCGCACCCCGGGCGGGACGCGCCCGTCGCAGCTTGCGACCATGCTCTGGCTGTTCCTCGCGGGGCTGCTCGCCCTCGCCTCCCCCTGGCCGGCGCCGGCGCTGCTGCTGCTCATCCTCGGCTATGGCAGCCTCGCCCTGCTGGACCCGATGGCAGCGCGGCGCGGCGAGGCGCCGCCCTTCCTCGGCCGGCTGCGCCCCGTGCAGATGGCGGTCGGGCTGCTCTGCCTGCTCGCCCTGCTGCTGCGGGTGATGCTGGTCGCCTGAGCCCGCCGCCGGAGCGGATCGCCGGAGGGCGGCGACGCCTGAAGGCGTGAATCCGCTCCGGGAACACCGGGATGGAGCGCATCCGCCCTGTACAGTCGGGGTGGATGCGCTCTATCGCGCGCCGGATGACCCCGCCGCCCGCCCGCCGATGAGCCGCCTCGGCCTCCTGCTCGCCCTCGGCGGCCTCGCCCTCGCGCTGCTGCTGCTCGCGCAGCAGGATTTCTCCGAGGTCGGCGCGCTGCTGGCGACGGCCGGCTTCGGGCTGGTGGTCGCCTCGCTCGCGCATGTCCCCTCCATGGCGCTGAACGGCCATGCCTGGCGGCTGCTGCTGCCGCGGGCGCGCCGCCCCTCCGTCACTGCCATGACGGCCAATGTCTGGATCCGGGAATCGGTCAACGGCCTGCTGCCCGTGGCGCGGGTGGGCGGGGAGATCGCCAGCTACCGCCTGCTGCGCGGGGAGGGCGTGGCGGTCGCCCCGGCCGCGGCGAGCCTGATGGTGGACATGGCCATCTCCATCCTCAGCCAGCTCGTCTTCGCGCTGCTCGGCCTGGCGCTGCTCGCCTGGGCCGGCGCCGGGATCGGCTGGGGCGGCCTCCTGCTCGGCATGCTAGGCGGCCTCGCGCTCGCCGGCGGCTTCATCCTGGCGCAGCGGGCCGATATCCTCTCGCGCCTCGCGCGGGTGCTGAACGGCATCGCCGCCGGGCGCTTCCCGGCGCTCGAGGCGCATTCCGCCCGCATCGACCGCATGACCCGCCGCCTCTGGCGGGTGCGCGGCGCCATCCTCGGCTGCTTCCTCTGGCAATTGGCCGGCTGGATGGCCGGCGCGCTCGAGATCTGGGCGGCGCTCTATTTCCTCGGCCACCCCGTGGGCCTCGCGGAGGCGCTGGCGATCGAGGCGCTGGTCCAGGCCGTCTCCTCCGCCGCCTTCCTCGTCCCCGGCGCGCTCGGCCTGCAGGAGGCGGGGTTCCTCGGCCTCGGCCTGCTGCTCGGCCTGCCGGCGGAGGTCGCCGCCGCGCTCGCCATCGCCCGGCGCATCCGCGACCTGGTGGTCTTCCTGCCCGGCCTGCTGGCCTGGATCTGGGCGGAGCGGCGGATCGCCGCGGCGGCGCCCGGCCCCGCGTGAGGACACGATCCACCCATAATTCCCCACCGCGGATGAGCCGCCCTGTTATCGTATTGCGGGCGAAGGGGGGGCGGCTCATGGGCATCCTGCTGGCATTCGCACCGTTCCTCGCCTTCGCCGTCATCGACCGGCTGGCCGGGCCGATGGAAGGGCTGGTCGCGGGCGCGGTCGTCTCGACGGGTCTGGTCCTGCGCGATCTCATCGGCGGCAGGACGGCCAAGGTGCTCGAGATCGGCACCGCGATCCTGTTCGGCGGCCTGGCGCTATACGCCCTGCTGGGCCGGCCGGCCTGGTCGGTCATCGGCGTCAGGCTCGCCGTCGATGCGGGGCTGCTGCTGATCGTCCTCGCCTCGATGGCCATGCGCCGGCCTTTCACCCTGCAATATGCCCGCGAGCAGGTCCCGCCGGAATTCTGGGACGCGCCGGAATTCGTCCGCACCAATTACGTGATCACCACCGTCTGGGCCCTGGCCTTCGCGGTCATGGTGATGGCCGAGTTGGCCCTCCTCACGATGCCGGGCCTGCCGCCGCGCCTCGGCATCGCGGCAATCGTCCTGGCGCTGATCGGAGCGGTGAAGTTCACCGGCTGGTACCCGGAACGCGTCAAGGCCAGGACCACCGCGTAAGCGCCGCAAGCCGCCCTCTCCCGGGTTCCAGGCACGGCGGCCGGGTCGCATGCCTGCGCCGGGACACCCTGCCCGGCAGCCACCCCGCCCATCCTCACCCTGCGCGGCCGGCCCGGGGGTGGGCCAGAGCGGATCGCGGACGGACATGCAGGCCCGGAAGCGTGGATCCGCCGCACGATCAAACGCTTGCAGCGGATCGGCATCCCGTCCGGAAGGCCAATCCGGTGTAGCCTGCCGGGACAATCCCTGGAGGAACCGTGCCACTCCGCCGCCGCATCCTGGGCGTCGCCGCGCTCCTGCCCCTCGCCGCCCGCGCCGAGACCTTCCCCACGCGCCCCATCCGCATGATCGTCGGCTTCGTCCCCGGCGGCGGGGCGGACATCACCGCCCGGATCCTGGCCCCGCGCCTCTCCGCCGCGCTCGGCCAGCCCGTGATGGTGGAGAACCGGCCGGGCGGCGCCGGCAATCTGTCCAACGAGGTCGCGCTGCGCGCGCCGCCCGACGGCACCACCCTGCTGGTGGCGACCATCGGCCAGACCACGGTGAACCCGGCCCTGTCCAGGGTCGCCCTCGACCCGGTGGCCGATTCCGCGCCCATATCGCTGCTGGTGCAGGTGACCAACCTGCTGGTGGTGCCGGCCGACCGGCCCTGGCGCAGCGTCGCCGACCTGATCGCCGCGGCGCATGCGCGGCCCGGCACCTTGACCTACGGCTCCTCCTCGGTCGGCTCGGCCGGGCACCTGGCGGCGGCGGTGCTGGACCAGGCCGCGGGGATCGAGACGGTGCACGTCCCCTATCGCGGCGGCGGGCAACTCATCACCGACCTGCTCTCGGGCAAGGTGGACTTCGCTTTCGCCACCGCCGCGACCACGGTGCAGCACGTGGCCGCCGGCAGGCTGCGGGCGCTGGCGGTGCCGACCGCCCGACGCTCCGCCCTGGCGCCCGGGGTGCCGACCATCGCCGAGAGCGGCGTGCCCGGCTTCGACGTGGTGAACTGGTACGGCCTGACCGCCCCGCGCGGCACGCCCGCCCCGGTCATCGCCCGGCTGCACGCCGCGGTGCAGGAGGCGCTGGGCGATCCGGAGGTGCTGCAGAAACTCGCCGTGCAGGGGCTGGAGCCGCTGCCGGGCACGCCGGAGGAGTTCGGCGCCTATCTCCAGGCCGAGGCCGCCCGCTGGGCCCGGGTGGTCAAGTCCGCCGGCATCACCGCGGAGTAGCCCGTCCCGAAGCCGCGGCACGACGCCTTCGATGGCGCCGGAGCCCCCGCGAAACCCGGGTCGCAGGGGGGATGCAGGGGACGAACGCGCCGGGGGGCCGAGGGCTGGGGTCGCCCGCCGGTGTCGAGCGCCCGGCAGACCGGGCGCGCCCCCGAGACGGGTCCGTCAGTCCCGGTGCACGCGCAACGGCGCGAAGCTCTGCACCACCGGCATCACCTGCAGCGTATTGACGTTCACCCGTGCCGGCCGTGTCGCCACCCAGTGCACCGCATCGGCGATGTCCTCCGGCACCAGCGGCTCGGTCCCGGCATAGACGCCCGTCGCCTTGGCCTCGTCGCCCTTGAAGCGGACGGAGGAGAACTCCGTGCCGCCGACCAGCCCCGGCTCGATCTCCGTCACCCGCACCCTTGTGCCGAACAGGTCGGCGCGCAGGTTCAGGCTGAACTGCCGGACGAAGGCCTTGGTCGCGCCATAGACATTGCCGCCGGGATAGGGCCACTCGCCGGCAGTCGAGCCGATGTTCACGATGTGGCCCGCATCGCGCGCCACCATCCCCGGCAGCACCGCACGCGTCACGTACATCAGCCCCTTGATGTTGGTGTCCACCATCGCGTCCCAGTCGTCGAGCTCGGCCGCCTGCGCCGGCTCCAGCCCCCGCGCCAGGCCGGCATTGTTCACCAGCACGTCGACGGCGGCGAAATCCGCGGGCAGGCCGGCGACCGCCGCCGTGACGGCGGCACGGTCCGCGACGTCGAGCGGCAGCGCATGCACGCGCCCCTCGCCGAGCTCCGTGGCCAGCGCCGCCAGCCGGTCCGCCCGGCGGCCGACCGCGACGATCCGTGCCCCATCGGCGGCGAAGCGGCGGGCGATGGCCAGGCCGAAGCCCGCGGTGGCGCCGGTGACGAGAACGATCATGCACTTCTCCTTCGCAGTTGCGTGATGCCCAGGATGAACCCTGAGGGGTTGAAACGCCTTACAGAACGTCCATTTTCCAGCCATCGGCCGGCGTTGCAGACCGCGAGCCTATTGCGGCGCGTCCCAGGTTGCAGGGACCACTTGAGCCGACGCGCGCCCTTTCCAAGCGGCGTGCCCTCTCCGGGCGCTGAGCCATGCGCCTCCCATCCAGTGATCGGGGGCTTCATCCGTGTTGTCCGCATCCGCCATGCGCCGCTGGCTGCACATGGCCGTCATCGTCCTCGCCCTTCCAGCGCTGGCCCAGGCCGCCGAACCCGCGGCCAACGAGGTCCTGATCCGCATGGACGAGCGGCGGGCCCGCGCCGCCGGCATCGACGTGACGCGCGTGCAGGCGGAGGCCGGCACGACGCAGACCATGCTGCCCGGCACCGTCATCGTCCCGCCGCAGCAGCTCCGCATCGTCGCCGCCCCCGCCGCCGGCCTGGTGGAAGCCGTGCTGGTCGCGCCGAACGAGCCGGTGCGGGCCGGCCAGCCCCTCGCCCGCCTGCGCAGCACCGACCTGCTGGAGGCGCAGCGCACCTATCTCCAGGCCCTCTCGGGCGAGGCGCTGGCGCGGCAGCGCCTCTCGCGCGACGAGCAGATGTTCAGGGAGCGCATCATCGCCGAGCGCCGTCTGCTGACCACGCGCGCCGAGGCCGACTTCGCCCGCACCACCCTGCAGGAGCGCGAGCAGATGCTCGCCCTGCTCGGCATGGCGGAGGCCGACATCGCCACGCTGAAGTCCAGCCGCCGCATGGCCGCGGCGCTGACCGTGACGGCGCCGGAGGACGGCGTGGTGCTGGAGACGAGGACCAGCGCCGGCGAGCGCGTCGCGGCCTCGGCGCCGCTCTTCTCCATCGCCCGGCTGACGCCGCTCTGGGTCAACCTGCAGGTGCCGCTGCCCCAGGCCATGGTGATCGAGCCCGGCACGCGCATGAGCGTCCCCGGCACCCAGGCGCAAGGCGAGGTCGTCCGCCTCGGCCGCAGCGTCGATCCGGCGACGCAGTCGGTGACCGCCGTCGTCGAGGTGACGGACGGCGCCGGCAGCCTCCGCCCCGGCCAGGTGGTGACCGCCGCCGTCGCGCTGCGGCCGAACGGCACGCCGCAATGGCGCGTGCCGGCCGGCGCCGTGGTGCGCCATGCCGGCAAGTCCTGGGTCTTCGTGAAGGCGCAGGACGGCTTCCGCGCCAAGCCCGTCACCGTCATCGCGGAGACGGCGAGCGACAGTTCCATCCGCGCCGGCCTCGCCCCCGACGACCAGGTCGCCATGCGCGGCATCCTGACGCTGCTGGCCGAACTCACCGACGTCTACGGGGGCTGAGCGCAGATGATCGGACGCCTCGTCGGCCTGGCGCTGCGCCAGCGCCTGCTCGCGCTTCTCATGACCCTCGGCCTCATCGCCTGGGGCGTGGACGCCTATCGCAAGCTGCCCATCGACGCCTTCCCCGACGTCTCCCCGACCCAGGTGCTGGTCGCCATGCAGGCGCCCGGCCTGCCGCCGGAGGAGCTGGAGGCGCAGGTGACCAACCCGACCGAGATCGCGATGCGCGGCATCCCGAACCTGGTCGGCATCCGCTCCGTCACCCGCTACGCCGTCGCGCTGATGACCTTCGAATTCGCGCCCGGCACCGACATCTACTGGGCGCGCACCCAGGTGGACCAGCGGCTGGACGACCTGGAGTCGCAATTCCCCGACGGCGTCTCGGGCGGCCTCGCGCCGGTCGTCACGCCGCTCGGCGAGATGCTGATGTTCACGCTGGAGGGCGGCGCGATCTCGCCCATGCAGCGGCGCACCATCCTCGACTGGGTGATCCGCCCGCAGCTCCGCGGCCTGCCCGGCATCGCCGACGTCAATACCCTCGGCGGCTTCGTCCGCACCTATGAGGTCGCGCCCGACCCGGCGGCCATGGCGGCGCGCGGCATCACCACGCGGATGCTGGCCGAGGCGCTGTCGGAGAACAACCGCAACGACGGCGCCGGCCGCGTGCGGGACGGCGAGGAGGCGTTGCTGGTCCGCGCCGAGGGCCGCATCCGCACCATGGAGGACATCCGCCAGATCGTCGTGGCGGCGCACCCGACCGGCATCGTCCGCGTCTCCGACGTCGCCGATGTCCGCACCGGCGCGCTGGCGCGCAACGGCGTGGTGACCCGCAACGGGGAAGGCGAGGCGGTCTGGGGCATCGTGCTCGGCCTGCGCGGGGCCAATGCCAAGACGGTGGTGAACAACGCCAAGGCGAAGCTCGCCGAGATCCAGCGGACCCTGCCGGAAGGGGTGAAGATCGACATCTTCTACGACCGCAACGATCTGATCGAGAAGGCGGTCTGGACCGTCCAGAAGGTGCTGCTCGAGGCGATCGCGCTGGTCGTCGTGCTGCTGATCCTCTTCCTCGGCAACCTGCGCGCGGCGCTCGTCGTCTCGCTCTCCCTGCCGCTGGCGGTGCTGGCGACCTTCGGCATCATGCGCATGGCCGGCATATCCGCGAACATCATGTCGCTCGGCGGCCTCGCCATCGCTATCGGCCTGCTGGTGGACTGCGCCGTCGTCGTGGTGGAGAACACCGCCCACCGCCTCGGCACTGCCCATGGCAAGACCGATTACCGCGCGCGGATGCGCATGACGCTGGAGGCGGTGCGGGAGGTCGCGGTGCCTCTGGTCTCGGGCGTCGTCATCATCGTCACCGTCTTCCTCCCCCTGCTCTCGCTGCAGGGGCTGGAAGGGCGGCTCTTCGCCCCGGTCGCACTGACCATCGCCTTCGCCCTCTGCTCGGCGCTCTTCCTCTCGCTCACCGTCGTGCCGGCGCTGGCGGCGACGCTGCTCACGGTCGGCGGGCATGAGCGGGAGCCCTGGCTGGTGCGGATGCTGCACCGGGGCTACGACCCCTTCCTCGCCTGGGCCATGCGCAACCCGCTGGCGATCGGCGCCGTCGCGGTCGGCGGCCTGCTGCTGGCCGGCTTCCTCTTCACCCGCATCGGCTCCACCTTCATGCCTGTCATGGACGAGGGCACGCCGGTGGTCACGCTGCGCAAGCACCCGACCATCAGCGTGGAGTCCGCGGCCGCGACCGACATGATCATCCAGCGGCAGATCATGGCCGCGGTGCCGGAGGTGCGGGGCATCATGGGCCGCGCCGGCGCCGACGAACTCGGCATCGACCCGGTCGGGCTGAACGACACCGACCTCTTCCTCGACATCAAGCCGCGCGAGCAGTGGCGGCAGCCGAAGGACCGCGACTTCGTCGTGAACGAGTTGCGCAAGGTCCTCGACCACATCCCCGGCATCTCCTACGCCATCAACCAGCCGATCGACATGCGGGTGCAGGAGATGATCATCGGCGCCCGCGGCGACGTGGTGATCAAGGTCTTCGGCTACGCCATCGACCAGCTCAACGACCTCGCCGCGCAGATCGGGGAGGTGGTGCAGGGCATCCAGGGCAGCTCGGATGTCTTCGCGCTGCGCAACGAGGGCATGAAGTACCTGAAGGTGGAGATCGACCGCTTCGCCGTCGGCCGCCTCGGCATCAATGTCCGCGACGTGCAGCAGGCGCTGCGCGTCTGGGTGGACGGCCGCGACATGGGCCTGGTTCTGGAGCAGGAGCGGCGCATCCCGCTGATGCTGCGCGGCGAGGGGAGCCTCCGCCGCTCCGCCGCCGACCTCTCCCGCGTCATCCTCGCCCTGCCCGGCGGGCGGACGGTCGCGCTGTCGCAGGTGGCGAAGATCTCGGAGGAGGAAGGGCCGATCCAGGTGATCCGGGAGGGCACGCAGCGCTACGCGACGGTGCTGGCCAATGTCCGCGGCCGCGACCTGGTCGGCTTCGTCGCCGAGGCGCAGGCGGCCGTCGCCGCGAAGGTGAAGGTGCCGGACGGCTACCGGCTGGAATGGGGCGGGCAGTTCGAGAACCAGCAGCGCGCCTCGGCCCGCCTCGCCATCGTCGTGCCCATCGCCCTCGCGCTGATCTTCATGCTGCTCTACTTCACCTTCAACTCGGTGCGGGAGGCGCTGCTGGTCTTCTGCAACGTGCCCTTCGCGGCGATCGGCGGCGTCATCGCCCTCTACATCTCGGGCGAGTTCCTCTCCGTCCCCGCCTCGGTCGGCTTCATCGCGCTGGTCGGCATCGCGGTGCTGAACGGCGTGGTGCTGATCTCCTACATCAACCGCCTGATCGCGGAGGGCGGCCTGTCGCTGCACGACGCGGTGCGGGAGGGGGCGAAGCGGCGCATGACGCCGGTGACGCTGACCGCCTTCATCGCCGCCTTCGGCCTGGTGCCCTTCCTCTTCGCCGAGGGGCCGGGGGCGGAGATCCAGCGGCCGCTCGCCATCGTCGTCATCGGCGGCCTCGTCACGGCGACCATCCTGACACTGGTGCTGCTGCCCATCCTGTACGACCGTTTCGCGCTGGGCCGGACGGAGCCGGAGGAGCATGCAGCCCCTGCCCCGCGCCCCGCGCGGGCGGAGCGGCCGGCCGCCGCGGAGTGACGACCATGCCGAGACTGTTCCTGGCCGCGGCCTGCGCCGCGGCGCTCCTCGCCGCGGGCCAGCGCGATGCGGCAGCGCAACAGACGCCCCTGTCGCGGCCGCCGCTCGCGGTCCCGCCCGAGGTGAACCCGCCCGCCCCCGTCCTGCGGCCGCCGACCCCGGCGCCGCGCCGCGCCCCGCCGCCGCGCGAGGAGCCGCCGCCGCCCCCGCGGGCCCGCCGCGCGCCTCCGCCGCCGTCAGGGCCGCCGCCGATGGAGAGCGCGGCGCTGGCCCGCGACCTCGACGCGGCGCTCTCGATCGACGCCGTCGCCCGCGCCATCCAGGGGCAGCGGGAGGCGGTGCGCTCGCGCGACGCGCAGGTCCGCTCGCCCATCGCCGGCTCGCCGGCCATCGGCTCCTCCTTCCGCTCGGACACGCGCGGGCCGCGGCTGGCGAACGAATGGGACGTGGAGCTCGGCGCGCCGCTCTGGCTGCCGGGCCAGCGCAGCGCCCTCGCCGGCACCGTTAATGCGGGCGTCGAGGAGCAGGAACGGCGCCTCGCGCTGCGCCGGCTCGAGCTCGCCGGGCTGCTGCGCGACGCCTACTGGGCGGTGGGCGCGGCCGAGAGCGAGTTGCGCGTCGCCCGCGACCGGCTGGCGACCGCGCGCGACATCGGCCGCGACGTGCAGCGCCGGGTGGAGCTCGGCGACATCGCCGAGACCGAGGCGCTGCTGACCCGCAACGAGACCCTGGCGGCGGAGCTCGACCTCGCGCGCGCCGAGGCGGCGGTGCAGGCGGCACGCGCCGCCTATCGCACGCTCACCGGCGGCAGCGAGGCCGCGCTGCTCCCCCCCGGGACCTCGGCCGGCATGGCCGGGGCGCGGCCGGAGCCGGCGCTGGGCGAGGCCACGCCCCATCCCGCGATCCGCGCGGCGGAAGCGGCACTGGCCACGGCCGAGGCGCGCGCCCGGCTGGTGCGGGCGACGCCGATCGACAATCCGGAGCTCGGCCTCTTCACCCGCGGCCAGGGCGGGCCGGCGACGGAGAACGGCACCTCGCTCGGCCTGCGCGTGCGCATCCCGCTGCCGACCGAGGCGCGCAACGCCCCGCGCCGGGCGGATGCGGAGGCCGAGCGGACGCGGGCCGAGGGCGAGCTGATCCAGGCGCGGCGGGTGATCGAGGGCGAGATCGGCCTGGCGCGGCTCGGGCTGGCGGCGGCGGGGCGCAACCGGCAGCTCGCGGCGCAGCGGCGCGCGGTGGCGGAGCAGCAGCTCACCGCCGCGCGCACCGCCTTCCGCAGCGGCGAGATCGGCGCCTTCGACCTCTTCCGGGTGCGGCAGTTGCAGATCGAGGCGGCGGCGGTCGAGGCGCGGGCGGAGGTCGAGGCCGGGCGCGCGCGCAGCCGGCTGAACCAGGCGCTCGGCCTGGCGCCGAGGGGATGACGAAAACGGCGCCCGGGTTGGTCCACCCGGGCGCCGTCATTCTCGCTCAGTCAGGCAAGGAGCCGAACCCTCCGGCGCGCCGTGGCACGCCGGAGAAAGGCTCTAGCGGCGGCGCGCCTTGCGGGCGGCGTAGCGGGCGTCGCGGGCGGCCTTCTGCTCGGCCGCCAGCGCCAGGGCGCGGGCCTTCTTCTCGGCATCGAGGGCCTCGGCCCGGGCCTGCTGCTCGGCTTCCAGGGCCAGGGCCTGGGCGGCCTCCTCGGCCTCCCGGGCGGCCTGCGCCGCCTTCTCGGCGGCCAGCCGCTCGGCCTCAGCCGCGCGGGCGGCCTTGCGCTCGGCGGCGCGGGCCTCGCGGGCCTCGGCGATGGCCTTCAGGGCCGCCTGCCGCTCCAGCACGGCGGGGTCGTCCGCCGCCGGCCGCGCGCGGAACTTCTCCAGGATGGCTTGCTTCGCAGTCGCTGCGGTCTTCAGGCGGTCATTGAAGTTGGTTTGGTCGTAGGATCGCATCCCACAACCTTACAGCGACCGGCCGGCCCGGCACAAGCATGCGGTCGGATACATTCGATGACCGGAGCATTGCATCGGACGCGCAGCGCTCGCCCGCCTCACGTCCCGCAGAAGGTCTGCAGCACCCGCTCCTCCGGCTTCGGCGGCAGGGTATAGTCCTCGAGGCCCGGCCGGTCCTCGAAGGGCCAGGCGACGGCGTCGAGCAGCGCCTCGAAGGGGCGCAGGTCCTCGCGCTCCACCGCCGCGGCGATCGCCGCCTCCACCTGGTGGTTGCGCGGGATGATGGCCGGGCTCGCCGCCCGCATCGCCGCGGCGCGGGCGGCGGGCGCCGTCGCTTCCTCGGCCAGCCGGGCGCGCCAGCCCAGGGCCCAGGCCTCCCAGGCGGCCGGGTCCCTGAACAGCGCCTGCACCGCCGCATCGCCCGCCGGACCCTCGGCAGCGCCGGCCAGGGCGCGGAAGGTCAGGGTGAAGTCCGCCTCGTTCTCCTGCATGCGGGCCAGCAGGTCCTCGGCCAGTGCCAGGTCCTCCTCGCGCGCCTCAAGGAAACCGAGCTTGCGGCGCAGCCCGGCATGCCAGGCGGCCTCGAAGGTGGGGGCGAAGCGTGCCAGTTCCGCTTTGGCGATCTCGATCGCCGGCTCCTGCTCGGGCGCGAGCAGCGGCAGCAGCGTCTCCGCCAGCCGCGTCAGGTTCCAGTGCGCGATGCCGGGCTGGTTGGCATAGGCATAGCGGCCATAGGCATCGATGGAGCTGAACACCGTCTTCGGGTCGTAGGCATCCATGAAGGCGCAGGGGCCGTAGTCGATCGTCTCGCCCGATATGGTGCAGTTGTCGGTGTTCATCACGCCATGGATGAAGCCGACCAGCAGCCATTGCGCGACCAGCCCCGCCTGCGCCTCGACCACGGCGCCGAGGAAGGCACGGTGCGGCTCCGCCGCCTCGCGCAGCGCGGGGTAGTGCCGGGCGATGGCGTAGTCGGCGAGGGTCCGCAGCCCCTCCACGTCCTGCCGCGCGGCGAAATACTGGAAGGTGCCGACGCGGAGATGGCTGGCGGCGACGCGGGTCAGCACCGCGCCGGGCAGCGCCGTCTCGCGGTAGACCGCCTCACCGGTCGTCACGGCGGCGAGGCTCCGCGTGGTCGGGATGCCGAGCGCGAACATCGCCTCGCTGACGATGTACTCGCGCAGCACCGGCCCGAGCGCGGCGCGGCCATCGCCGCGGCGGGAGAAGGGCGTGGGGCCGGAGCCCTTGAGCTGGACGTCACGCCGCACCCCGTCCCGGCCCACCACCTCGCCGAGCAGGATGGCGCGGCCATCGCCGAGTTGCGGCACGAAGCCGCCGAACTGGTGCCCGGCATAGGCCTGGGCCAGCGGCTCCGCCCCCTCCGGCACGGCATTGCCGGCGAGCACCGCGACGCCCTCCGGGCTCTCCAGCGCCGCCGCATCGACCCCGAGCAGCGCCGCCAGCCCGTGGTTGACGCGGACCAGGCGCGGCGCCGCGACGGGCGTCGGCGGCATGCGGACATGGAAGCGCTCGGGCAAGCGGGCGTAGCTGTTGTCGAAGGCGAAGAGGGCCATGCGGCGGGGCTCCGGGGGGCGGTCGGGGGCAGATCGGGCGGCGGGATGGCAATGGCAAGGGTGGGGCGGCGCGGCTCCGAACTGACAGCAGGCTCCCAGACCTCCCGTGACCTTCGGCGCTCCGGTCATCGGGGCGCTCAGTCCCGCCAGGACGGGTCCGTGGCGTCCAGCTTCCGGAGCAGCCCCGGCCATTCCAGCAAGCCGTAGCGCCGGCTGTTCGGCGGGTCGTACATGGCGCAGGATTTCGCCACCACCTCGTCCGAGGGGATCTCGAGCTCCGTGTTGCAGGCCATGGCCTGGAGCTGGGCCTGGCAGGCGCGCTCCAGCCCCCACATGGCGATGAAGGCCTCCGGCACGCTCTCGCCCAAGGTGAGCAGGCCGTGGTTGCGCAGGATGCAGGCGTTGCGGCTGCCGATGCTGCGGGCGAGCGATTCGCGCTCGGCGGGATCGCGTTCCGGCCCGCGGAAGTCGTGATAGGCGATGCGGCCATAGAAGCGCGTCGCGGTCTGGGTGATGGGCAGCAGCCCGCATTTCAGAGCGGAAACCGCCATGCCGGCGATGGTATGGGTGTGCATGGCCGCCATGGCGTCCGGCCGTGCCCGGTAGATGCTGCTGTGGATGGTGAAGCCCGCGGGGTGCAGGCCATAGGGCAGGTCGGGCTTGTAGAGGACCTCGCCCTCGACGCTCACCTTCAGCAGCGACGAGGCGTTGATCTCGCCGAACAGCATGCCATTCGGGTTGATCAGGAAGTGGCCGGGACTGTCCGGCACCCGGGCGGTGATGTGGGTGTAGATCATGTCCGACATGCCGTACTGCTCGCAGAGGCGGTAGCAGGCGGCGAGGTCGAGGCGGGCCTGCCACTCGGCCTTCGGGACGGAGGCGCGGATCGGCGCGATCCGCAGCGCGGCATGGGCGGTCATGGGCGGGGCTCCTGGACGTTCTTGCCGGCCATTGAACCAGCCTTCCGCGGGGGCTTGAAGGGGGGTGTTGCGCCGGGCGGGGAAAGGTCCGACCCTCCGGGATGGAAGGAAACGGCAGCATGAGCGAATACGCCCCCGTCACCGATGCCAGCGCCTGGCGCGGCGCGGAGATCGCGCAGGATCCAGGCTGGATCGGCACCCTGACCGCGGCGGAGATCGCGGAGCTCGAGCGGGCCTTGCGCGGCGTCCAGGCGCGCGGCCTCCCGACCACGTCCATCACCCGCGCCGATTTCCCCTTGCCCGTGCTGGCGCCGCGCCTCGCCGCCTGGCTGGCCGAGGCGCAGACCGGCCGCGGCTTCTTCGTGGTGCGCGGCCTGCCGGCGGAGCGCTTCTCCGAGGCCGAGCGGGAGGCGATCTTCTGGGGCCTCGGCATGCATCTCGGCATGGCGGTGTCGCAGAACTCGCATGGCGAGATGCTCGGCCATGTCTTCGATCAGGGCCGCACCTATGGTTCGGCGAACACGCGGGGGTACCAGACCAAGGCGCGGCTCGACTTCCACACCGACCGCTGCGACCTGGTCGGGCTGCTCTGCCAGCGGCGGGCGAAGGAGGGCGGGCTGTCCTCGGTCGTCAGCACCATGGCCGTGCACAACGAGATCCTGCGGACGCGGCCGGACCTGCTGTCCATCCTCTATCGCGGCTTCCACTATTCGGAGCGCGAGGCGGCGGACAACCCGGACGGGGTGACGCCGCGGCCGATCCCGGTCTTCAGCCGGCATCGGGGCGTGCTCTCCTGCCGCTTCATCCGCAACCCGATCGAGACCGGGGCGCAGCGCCGCGGCGTGCCGCTGACGGAGGAGGAGCGCGAGGCGCTGGACCTGATGTCGAACCTCTCGGCGCGGGAGGACATGCGGCTCGACATGATGCTCGAGCCCGGGGACATGCAGTTCTGCAACAACTACGTCACCACGCATGCGCGGACGGAGTTCGAGGACTGGCCGGAGCCGGAGAAGCGCCGGCTGATGGTCCGGCTCTGGCTGACGGTCGAGCCGCGCCGGCCGCTCGCGCCCGATTTCGGCGAGCATGACGGCATCCCGGCGCGGCTGGCGCCGGAGACGGCGCCGCTGCCGGCGTGATGCGCCGCCGCGTGCGTCGCGGCACTGGCGGCGTCGCTCGCCCATGCGCCGGATTTCGCGTCGCGGCCGGTACGCCGCCCGAGGTGCTGCCGCCGTTGAACGCATTGGTCAGTGCCGCGATCCTCGCCGAGCCGGAGCGGACGGCGTGGCGTTGCGCCGAAGGGATGGCACCGCAACCCAGCAAGCTTGCTGCGGCACGGCATCAGGGACCCGGTATCGTCGCCATCGGCCATGCCCAGACAAGGAGGTGGGAGGGGCGGCATGCCGCGCTGCGCTACGGCGAGGCGATTGCCGCCCAATGGCATCCGCCCGTAGGTGGACAGCGCCTGTAGCCTCTGCCGCAAGCGCTTCCACGTCACCGCGGTATCCGAGCCCAGAACTGCGGGCCATCGGGTGGTGCCCTCCCGCCACGCCGATTTCGGACAGGCGGAACGCCGGCTGCGGCATGTCTGCGGGCCGAAGCTCTGCTTCGACGAGTGGCGCTGGATCGCCAGCGCCCCGCCAATGCCGGAGGACCGGGCAGACTGGCGTGACAGACCCGTATCAGGCCGGGCGCGGAGCCGATGCGAGTGCTCTTCGAGCGCCTCGCCCGTCCCTTCGCCACCCCCGGCGTGCCCGGGGCGTGGTGACGCGGCTGGCGCCTGGTAAGACCGGACGGCACCGCCCTCGACCTGTTCGACGCGCCTGAGCCCGAGACGCGCCATGGGCGCATTGCGGAGTCGCAACTCGGGCGGATCGCACTTCGCATGGCCAGCGCGTCTGGAGGCACTGCAGCGATTGCCGGCGTGGAGCCGGGAGAACGATAACGCGGACGGGCAAGTCCGCCCGTTACCTCCGGTGATCCATGCGTTCCTTGCCCGCCCTGGTGCAGCAATTCGCGTCCCGCATCCACGCTTCGATCTGGCGTGGGGTCTTCGGTCTCGTGTTGGGCCTGGGTCTCGCGGTTGGCACCGGCGCTTATCTCATGCAGCAGCGGGAGGCGGCGCTGCGCGACGCCGAGCGCGAGGTGCGCAACCTCTCCCTGGTGCTGGCGAGTTCGGTGCAGGACAGCTTCCGCTCGGTCGAAATGATGCAGACCGGCATCCTGGAATGGCTCCGTGCCGAGGGCCTGGACCAGCCGGATAGCTTCGCCGACGCCGTCCCCAACCGTGCGGTCCATGCCGCGCTGCGCGCCCGCACAGCGGCGCTGCCGATGGTCCGCACCGTCTTCCTGACCGATGCCAAGGGCAGGACTCTTGCCACCAACAGGGTCTGGCCTGCGCCCGACGTCGCGGTCGCCGAGCGCGACTACTTCCGGGCGATCGCCGATGATCCCGAGCAGGACAACTACCTGAGCGTTCCGCTGCGCAATGCCGTCGACAGCGTCTGGAGCCTCTTCGTCGCGCGACGCGTTACCTCGGCGGAGGGCCAATTTCTCGGCGTTCTCGTCGCGGTGATCACGCTCGATCACTTCGAAGGCTTCTTCGGCAGCGTTGCCCTGGACGCGTCGAGTTCGATCGCGCTGCACCGCCGCGACGGCGTGCTGCTCGTCCGCTATCCGAGGGTCGAGAACAGGATCGGCAGTTCCACAGCCGGCAGTCCCCTGCACCAGAGGCTCCCGCAAGCCGGGCAAGGCACGGCGCTGCGGGCGCGGAGCGAGGTGGACGGCATGGAGCGGATCCTTGGCGCCCAGGTCGCGCAGGCCTACCCGCTCTATGTCGTGGCGACGCGCACCTCCGAAGGGGTTCTGGCGCCCTGGCACCGGGAGGCGCGGCGGCTCGGACTCGGCCTGCTGCTGCTGGAAGGGCTGATCCTCGCCGCCATCCTGCTGGCCAATCGCCACGACCGGCAGCGCAGGGCGCTGCGGCATCTCGGGGCCGCCCATGCCGAGGCCGAGGCAAAGCTCGCCCTCGCCGATGAGCGGGAGCGGGCTGCCCGCGCCCTGGCCGAGCAGGAGAAGGCGCTGCGCGCCAGCGAGGCGCTGCTGCGTCTCGGGATGGAGATCGGCCATATCGGCACCTTCAGCCACGATATCGCCGCGGGGGAAGACGTCCACTTCGCGCCGGAAGCGCGCACCCTCCTCGGAATGCCGCTCGATGGCGCGCCTGTTCCGTTCGAGACCTGGCTCGCCTTGCTCCTTCCCGAGGATCAGGAACGCATCCTGCACCAGTTCGGTGAAATCTTCGCCCAGCGCCTGCCGACAGCCGCCCTGAACTACCGCATCCGGCATGCGGTCAGCGGCAAGGTACGGCATATCGAGTGTCGCACCCGCCATGAGTACGACGCAGAGGGCAAGACCACACAGGTGGTCGGCGTCGTCATCGATGTCACCGCGAACCGCGAGGCCGAGGCGCTGATACGGCTCAGCCTCGAGATCGGCCGCATCGGCAGCTTCCGCTATGACTTCGCCGCGGGCAGCGTGCAATGCGGCGCGGAGACCCGGGCCATGTGCGGCCTACCCGCGGGCGAGGTGCCCATGCCGCCCGAGGAATGGCTGGCCCCGGTGCTGGCCGAGGACCGCGCGCGCATCCTCGCGGAGATCGGCCGCGTCACGACCGACCGCGATACGGACCTTGCCATCGACTACCGCAGCCGCGATCCGCGCGACGGCAGCCTGCGGCACTTCGAGGTGCGGGCCCGCGTCGAGTCCGACCCCGAGGGGCAGCCGTTGAGCGCGCTCGGGGTGGTGATCGACATCACCGAGCGGCGGGAAGCCGAGGCGCGCATCGCGCATCTGGCGCAGCACGACGTGCTGACCGGCCTGCCCAACCGCAGCCTGTTCCGCGACCGGCTGGACGCGGCCATCGCCCGGGCGCAGCGCGGCGAGGGCTTCGCCGTCTTCTGCCTCGACCTCGACCGCTTCAAGGAGGTCAACGATACCCTCGGCCACCCCATCGGCGACGCCCTACTGCGCGCCGTCACCGCCCGCCTGCAGCACGAGTTGCGCGAGACCGACACCCTCGCCCGCCTCGGCGGCGACGAGTTCGCCATCATTGAAGCCGATGTGGACCGTCCCGGCGACGCCACGGCGCTGGCCGATCGTCTCGTCGCCGCCATCCGCAAGCCCTTCGAGCTGGACGATCACCAGGTCGTGGTTGGCACCAGCATCGGCATCGCGGTCGCGCCGCAGGACGGGCTCGATCCCGACACGCTGCTCAAGGGCGCGGACATGGCGCTCTACCGGGCCAAGGCCGATGGACGTGGGCGCTGGCGCTTCTTCGAGGCGGAGATGGACGCCCGCATGCAACTGCGCCGGGGCCTGGAGATGGACCTGCGCCGTGCCCTCGTCCTCAACGAATTCGAGCTGTTCTACCAGCCCATCATGGACGTCGCCTCGCGCCGGGTCAGCGGCTTCGAGGCGCTGATCCGTTGGCGTCACCCGGAGCGCGGCCTGGTGCCGCCGGATGCCTTCATCCCGCTCGCCGAGGAGATCGGCCTCATCGTCCCGCTCGGCGAGTGGGTCCTCGTTCAGGCCTGCCGGCAGGCGGTGTCCTGGCCCGGCGCGCCCAAGGTGGCGGTGAATCTCTCGCCCGTGCAGTTCGCCAGCCGCGGCCTGGTGGATGCGGTGGCGGCGGCGCTGGAGGCCTCTGGCCTCGAGGCGGGACGTCTGGAGCTCGAGATCACCGAGACGGTGATGCTGCAGGATACCGAGGCGACGCTCGCCACCCTGCACCGGCTGAAGGCGCTCGGCGTGCGCATCGCCATGGACGATTTCGGCACCGGCTACAGCTCGCTCGGCTATCTCCAGCGCTTCCCCTTCGACAAGGTCAAGATCGACCGCAGCTTCACCCGCGGGCTCGAGCAGTCGCGCCAGAGCAATGCCATCGTGCGCGCGGTGACCGATCTCTGCGCCGGCCTCGAGATGACCACCACGGCCGAGGGCGTCGAGACCGAGGAGCAGTTCGCCGCCCTCCTGCGCAAGGGCTGCCAGGAGGCGCAGGGCTACCTGTTCAGCAAGCCGAGACCGGCTGCCGAGGTGCCCGGCCTGCTCGACCGACTGGAGCGGGACGCCAAGGTCGAGCCCGCAGCCGAGTAGAGAGCAACGCAGCTATGGCGGCCTTGGCTGCAAGCCGGGCCAACTCGCGGCGCATCCGACGAAGATTATTGCCGACGAGGCTGCCTGGGCGGCGCATCTGGCAGCGATCGGCATCGACCGGCTGGTGGTCACCCCCCGAGCCGGTGCGGATCGCCACACAGCTCTCACCCGTCAGGCCGTTGCACCAGCCTGACCAGCCAGCCATGCCTGGGAATCCGCCCTGGCTACCGCCCCGTGCCACGAAGGCTCGGCACCGGCGTCTGAACTTCTCGGACCGACACTGAACAGCATTGTTCCTACCAGGTTGGGAACACCGCCACAAATCCTCGGCCACTGTTTGCCAAGTGACCTGCAATGCCTGCGGTGGCGGCATTGAAAGCGTGGTCACCGCTGAGGTCTGGGATGCGGCGCCGAAAGAGGCACGAACAATAAAACATCTCCTGCCCGGCACATCGCAGTGGCATTAGGAATGTCAGCAGGAATGTGAGTGAGTTTGCTTCTGCAGCCGAAAGCGACGTCCGTGAGGCGGACAGCGCACTCCCAGTAACGCATGGCCCAACACCTACTCGGAAAGCATCTGGTGAACACCATCCTGACCTCGGATGACTCGGGCATGATGCTGGCAAGCACCAGCCGCATCCTCCAGAAGGCAGGCTTCTCCGTCGAGGGATGCGCGAACGGCCAAATCACCATCGCCAAGCTCGAGGGCGGCTCCAAGCCGGAGATCATCTTCACCGACATGCATATGCGCGTACTCGATGGCCTCGGCTTCATCAAGCAGGCAGGCCAACTACCGAGCACCAGGTTCACGCCAACTGTGGTGCTTGCAACCGAGTCGTCCCAGCAGAAAATGGATAATCTACGTGGCGTGGGAGCGTCGGGTTGGCTGACCAAGCCGACCGGCCCACAAGTGTTGGTGGCGACCCTCAAGCAACTTCTTCCGCGGGGCTGAAGCGTTGATGAAAAACCAGCATCCGGGCCAGGAGCCCGCCGTCTTCGCCGTACTCGCGGCGCAAACCGAGGCGCTGCGGGACCGGATCGTGGCCACCACCACGACGCAGGTCGAGTTGCTCTGGCAGGCGGCCGACGCACTCACCCGGCAGGCCGCCCTGCTCACGCAGTTCGCGGATAAGGGCGCTGCCCCTCAGGCCGACCTCGCCGGATCATGCGAGGCGGCAACGACACTCGGAAACACGCTGGATGAACTCGCCTTCGTTCAGTCCCAGCGAGCGGACTTGCTGCGGCAGATGGTGGAGGGGATAGTCACGGCGCTCGAGCACATGAGCGCCACCGGCGGAGCCCTCACGATCGAGCAGCTTGCCAAGCTCTACGTGAGCCAGGACCAGCTCGCAGTGCACGAAGCGATCGTTGGAAGTAGCGGCAAATCATGACTGCTCCGTCGTCGCCAAGGATGTACCACGCCACCAGACTGTGCCTCGCCGCTTGTGTTGCCGCCGGGCTGGCGGCCGCCGTGTTGCCGGTCACGGCTCCGCTCCTCGGCGCCGCGGTATCGGTCCTGGCGATGCTGGTCATCATGCTTGAGCGGCGGCAGCGCCCGAGGCCGGAGGAGCCGGTCGCGGCCACACCGCCCGGCATCAACCCTGCAGAGGTGATCGGGCCTGGCATCGTCACCTCGCCGCTCGCCCCGACCCGCACGCCGCGCGACCTCGAGACGGCGCTCGGGCTGTTCGGCTCGGTCATCATCAACGAGGTGGACACATCGGTCCGTTCCGCACTCAATGAAAACCAGCAGATGCGCGAGATGGCCGAGGAGATGGCACTGGCATCCAGTCAGGCGCGCGAGCAGTTCAGGCTTTCCATCGGCCGCGCCGTCACGGCGGAATCCGACATCGAGCAACTCAAGAGCTACGGCGAGGAACTGACCGGATCAATCGACCTCGTGACTTCGGAGGTCCGCAATTCGATCGCCACGATCAGGGCGGCGGCCGAGCAGACTGTGACGACGCGTCGGTCCATCGAAACCATGTCAGAGCTGTCGCGCAGCATGTCAGAGATCCTCGCCGCGATCGGCGACATCTCGCGGCAAACACGGATGCTGGCATTAAACGCCACCATCGAGGCAGCGCGGGCAGGCGAGGCGGGGCGCGGCTTCGCAGTCGTGGCAGGCGAGGTCAAGCAGCTCGCGCACCAGACGGCCGAGGCGACCACGGTCATCAACAGCAAGCTGGAGGAGCTGACGGGCACAGTGCAGGCAAGTGTCGCCGCACTGCAAAGCCTTGTTGCGACCGTGACATCCGTCGACAGCGCGAGCAATACGATCAGCCAGGCCATAGCCCGGCAGGACACGCTCACGACGCAGGTCAAGGCCAGCCTCGATGCAATGCACGGGACGGTCTATGATCTGGCACGCGAAATACGAGAGGCGGCCCAGATCGCTGCCAATAGCGGCTCGCTTGCCGAGTTGGTGCTGGACACCGCGAAGACGGTGGACGGCCTCATGAGCGAGATGAGTGAGAAGCTGCATGCCGTGGGGAATGGCATGCTGCCGGTCGGGGTACCGGCCTGACGCTCCGAAGCGCCGCCCGGCAGGATGAGATCCGGCGAGGCGGAGCGAAGTCGGTACCGTCTCGCCGATCTGACATGGCTCCAGGCAGCGTTGCGCCTCTCTCCGTGACGGAGAGCCCGCTTCATTAGGCCCGGTCGAGGAGCCGCGAAACCAGGCTCAGCAACTGCTCCTTCTCAAACGGCTTCAGCATCAGGGCATCTGCGCCGTAGTTGTCGGGGCGCAGGAGGCTCCCCTGCCCGGACACATTCGGATCGCCGCCGGTGATGGCAAGGAAGCGCGTCCGCGGCGCCAGCTTCCTTCCCTCGCGTATCACATCGGTGCCACTCGATCCGCGCATCCAGATGTCCGTGACGACAAGGTCGAAGTCGGCCCCCTTCAGCAGTTCGAGGCCAGCCACTCCATTCGGGGCGGTTGCGACCTCGTGGCCCGCTCCCTGCAAGACGATCTTGAGGGACACCAGCACCGGCAGGACATCCTCGATAACAAGTATGCTTGACATTATTGAGTCCCGCCATGGCTGGGTATGAGAATCGTCACCGTGGTCCCGCGGCCCAACTCGCTTGCAAGCGAGATCGTGCCATGCATTTCCTGCACCAGCCCGTACACCACGGGGAGCCCAAGGCCCGTTCCGTCCCCGATCGGCTTGGTCGTGAAGAACGGCTCGAAGACGCGGTCCAGGATCTCTTTGCTCATGCCGCAGCCGGTGTCGGTCACGCGCAGCCGGGCGAAGTGGGTCGGCTTGCAGGGGTCGGAGGAAAAGGGCTCCGGCTCAACCACGTGCTCGTCCATCGAGATTGTCAGCGTGCCGGTGCCGCTCATTGCCGCAGCCGCATTTGTCACAAGATTGAGAATGACTTGTACGAAGGAGGTGCGGTTTACCGCGATCGACGGGAGGCAACCATCGGTTTGTACTGTCATGACGATATTGATGGGAACGGCCTGCCTCACCAGACGCAGGCATTCATCGATCAGTGTTACCGGATCGAGGATCTCGACATCCCGCGCCGTCGGCTTCGAGAATGCCAGCAGGTCGGCGATGATCTGCCTGGCCTTCATCGTGCAGTCGAGCACGATGTCGAGGTGCGGCCTGCCATCTTCCGCG
>NZ_JAUTWS010000350.1 GCF_030657435.1 Paracraurococcus lichenis
GGCGTGTCTGCAAACACTATATCTGGGGTCAGCAAACCCTCATGACACTCAACATGTTGTATCTGCGTGTAGTTTGCAGACACGCCCTAGCCGCAAATCAGGTAGACCATCACTGACACCGGCAGATCGCGCTCGCGTTCGCTCGCACGGCCGGTCTAGGCGAGGATCTCGCGCACCCGCGCCAGTAGCACAGCCCCGGCTATCACCCCGAGGCTGATGTGGTCGCTCAAACGAACGCCGGCCGGCAGGCCAGCAGGAACACCGGCCATGGCGGCCAATCCTGCGATCCTGCACCACCGAGGGGCCGCCGCCATAGGTGCTTTGCCCTTCAAAGTGAACAGTATTGGGGCTTGCCCCCGGATCGATGCCCCGGGTCTGGGGTGACGGCACCTCTAGGCGGCTGGCAGCAGGCCCGCCTTCCTGGCGCGGGCGAGGACATGCGCGACCGAGCCGGGGTGCCAGTGGACGCCACCGCGCGGCGTTGGCTCGCGCAGCGCCTCCAGCCGCGCCCCGATCTGACGCAGGGTGGCCTGCGGGTCGCTGAGCACGATGCCCGCCACCACCGCGAGCAGCCGGTCCGGCGCCGCCCGGCGCGGGACGGGGTCGAGCAGCGAGCGGTCCGCCATGCCCTCGGCGGCCAGGGCCCGCACGGCGCGCAGCAGCCGCTCCCCGGTCCAGCGCGGCGCCCCGGCTGGCTGGCGGGTATTCAGGTAGCGCACCACCGCCTCCCAGGGCCGGCCCTCGGCCCGCAGCCGCTGCACGGCGGGCAGCCAGGCATCGGCGCTGGCGACCAGCCCCTCCAGCCAAGCCGCCCGCCGCGCCGCCGTGACCTGGCGGATGGCGGCCGGATCGCCGGCGCGCAGGCCAGGGTTGCCGGCCCGCCGGCCCCGCGCCGCGGCGGCCTGCATGCCGCTGCGGGTGCGCTCGCGGATCAGGGCGCGT
>NZ_JAUTWS010000351.1 GCF_030657435.1 Paracraurococcus lichenis
TGTGAACGGCGGTCTGAATCCGCGTGATTCCGGCGCGCCCTGCGGGGGGACGGCCGCGGCGGCGGCTGATGGGCCGGCGCTGTCGCGGCGGTGGGGATTGTCCTGACGGTTGCTGGGCTGCGCCTGGCGGTGTGGGGCTGTGCGGTAGATGGCGACGGCGGCCAGGGTGCTTGCCAGGATGGGGCAAGCACGGCGCCGGCTCTGATCTGGCGGACCCGACCGACGCCGTGCCCCCACACCGTGCTGGGCACGCATGCGGCGACAGTATTCCGCGGGCGGAGGCGGCCGTCTACGGCGGCTTTGCGACGATGGCGGTGCCGAGGCGGGCTCGGCGCGGCTGTTCCTGTGTGCTGGCTGCCGGGCCCAGGTGGTGATCTGCGGCCACTGTGATCGTGGTCAGCGCTACTGCGCTGGCGACTGCGCGGCTCGGGCCCGGCGGGACAGTCTGCGGGCGGCAGGCCGGCGCTATCAGGCGAGCCTACGCGGGCGGCGCCGTCACGCCGTCCGGATGGGCCGCTACCGGGCCCGGACAGAGAAAGTGACGCATCACGGTTCACCCCTGGGGTCGCCGGCTGCTCCGCTGGCGGCGGGCCCAAGGCCGTTTGGTCCCGCCGCGGCTTGCCCTGCCGAGGCGCTGTCCTCTGCGGCACCGCACTGCCACTGGTGTGGCCGTGCCTGCCCGCCGGGGCTTCGCCTGGGGCTGCTGCGGCGTCGCCGGCGGCTTGGTCGCCCGTCCGCCATGGCTGCGAGGAGGCACGACCCGGATGGTGATCCCCCCTGACCGCGAGGCGCAGATCCTGCGCTACCACCACGTCGAGAAATGGCCGATTGGCACGATTGCCCGGCAGTTGCACGTCCACCACAGCGTGGTGCGCCGCGTGCTGGCCCAGGCTGGCCTGCCGCGCGGCGGCGCGTCGCCGCGGCCGTCCC
>NZ_JAUTWS010000352.1 GCF_030657435.1 Paracraurococcus lichenis
TGGGAAGGCGAACGCTCTGCAGCAGCCGTTGAAGCCGTCCGAGGAGCTAGGCGCGGTGGTTGGTAGTGAGCCATTGCCGCGGGGCGAGGTGGTCAGCAAGGTGTGGGATTACATCAAGGCCAACAACCTGCAGAACCCGGAGGACCGCCGCGAGATTCTGGCCGACGATAAGCTTCGCAAGGTCTTCGGCAAGGACAAGGTGACCATGTTCGAGATGAACAAGCACCTCGCCCAGCATCTGTCCTGAAGCCCAAGGACCGCCCGTTCGCATGCGATGTCAGCGGCGACCCATCCGGCCCGGCACCGCGAGACATCGCTGTGCGCCGCGGCCAAAGCTCATCTTGAGCGCCTCGGTTACGAGGTGATGGGCGAGGTCTGCGGCTGCGACATCGCCGCGGTCCGGCCTGGTGAGCGCCCTTCCTGCTCATCACGGAGATCAAGCTCGGCTTCACCCAGGGCCTGATCCTGCAAGGGATCGAGCGTCTGCGAAGCGCTTGCAGATATCGAAAACCCCGGTCTGGGTCAGCCCGACCTGGGCTGCGATCACGGCATAGGTCTGCCCCGCCTGACGCAGCCCAATCACCTGTCGCCGGCGCTCTTCTTACACCTCCGGCGTCAGGCTCCACATGTCCACGGGTTTCATAATATCATTTATTCGGGTACAGCACGCGGAGCCTTCAAGAACGCCACGGCCGGCTCAATGATCTTGGGAGGAAGCTGGGAGTATGACGACCCGGACGCAGCGGCCCTCGGTGCATCGACCAAAGCTCGCCAGCCTTCTCCTGGCCACGCTGTTGTCCTTGGTCTGTCTCCCTGCTGCGGTGCGTGCCGGGCCGGCCCCGCCCGACGGACGTTGCTACCTGATCGACACCGATATGGAGATTGACGATGTCCGAGCAGTCGCCCTGCTCGCGC
>NZ_JAUTWS010000353.1 GCF_030657435.1 Paracraurococcus lichenis
TGCGACCGAGAGCCCGACAAGCACCGGATCGTGAGCGCTGTGGAGATGGTGCATGGGAGTGCCCGCCCGGCTGTGGTGGCGCGAACCTACGAGATCACAACCTTAAAGTGCATGCTACGGCATGCCAAGCCGCCACGTCCAGCGGTGCCGCTGACTCGGCCGTCGATGCCACGAGAGTTGCCGAACCTGCCCGCGCGCCGTGTCCGCTCAACCCCGGAGCTGGACCGGTTGCGCGCCCAACTCTCTGCATTGCTGACCTACCGGACCGCGGCTGACCTGCTCGGTCAGATGTTCCCAGTCGATGCGGGCATAGATCCGGAGAGCTTGCGCCGCCATACCTTCAAGGTCGCCGAGACCTTGCCGATGCGACACGCAACCGAGACGCCCGCCAGTGCCGGCGCCGAGGCGGTCACGGTGACCTTGGACGCGACATTTATCCGCAGTTGCGAGGACGGCGAGCGGCACCTGGAGGTCCGGATCGGCAATGTCGAGACGGGAGCAGGAGGAAGGCAGGTCTTTGGTGCTGTGGCGAAGACCTGCACCGATCTCGCGGCGCTGATCCGCGGTAACCTCGATGCGGTCGGGCGGACACAGAATACGGTGCTGACCGCGTTCACCGACGGCTGTCCAGGACTGCGGCGCATCCTCCTCGACGCTGGCATAGGTGGCCTGCCGATCTTGGATTGGTTTCACCTCGCCATGCGGCTGCAGCACCTGACGCAGGTCGCCGGCACCTTGTCGTCCGACACCCCGGAACGCGCAGCGGCGAAGGTGGTGATCGTCGAAGAGGTCGAGCGCCTGCGCTGGCGATTGTGGAACGGCAAGGCCCGGGACGCTGGGATCAGTCTCGATCGCATCTGGGGCGTCATGCATCACTTCCGGGGCGAGGCGGACGGTCGGCGCTCCGTCGCAT
>NZ_JAUTWS010000354.1 GCF_030657435.1 Paracraurococcus lichenis
GAGCGCATTACCATCACGCTCGGCAAGCTCGCGGTTTGGGACTTTTTTGACAACAACAGATATGCGCACGAACCGCGCACGCAATTCCTGAATTACGCGCTGGTCGGCGCCGGCGCCTTCGACTTCGCCAGCGACCCGGCGGGCTACACGCATGGCGCGGTGGTGGAATGGGAGAACGGCCGTTGGGCCACTCGGCTCGGCGCCTTCCAGGTCACCCGCAGCCAGGGGGGCGACCAGCTCGATGAGCGTGTCGGGCGGGGCTGGCAAGTGATTGGCGAACTCGACCGCTTCTGGTGGGCAGGCCGCTATCCCGGCGCGTTGCGGCTGCTCCTTGGAGCGTCCCGCGTGCGGGGGGCGCGCTACGACGACCTCACCCGGGCCCTGCAACAGGGGGTGACCGATACAGACCGCCTCCGTGCCTACCGAACCAAGGCGATGCTCGCGCTGAATTGGGAGCAGCAGGTCAATGACTCGCTCGGCATTTTCGCGCGGCTCGGCTGGAACGATGGCGGCACGCAAACTTCATGTTTACCGAGATGGACTGGTCCGTTTCAGCCGGCATCTCGGTGAATGGCTGGAGCTGGGAGCGATTCGCCGACACGGTGGGCTTGGCCTTCAACCTTGGAGGTCTGCACGGGCCGCAGCGGCGCTTCCTTGCCGCGGGCGGGTCCGGCTTCATCCTCGGCGATGGGCGCCTCGCCTACGCGCCTGAAGCGGTATTCGAAGCCTTCTACGACGCCAGGCTCGCGCCCGGGCTGCACGCCGCTGCCGACCTGCAGCTTGTCGTCAACCCGGGCTTCAACGCCGACCGAGGGCCTGTTCCGGTGGCGACGCTACGCCTACGCGCGGCGTTCTGACCACCCCGCGCGTAGGTCAGACGGGTTTGTCAAGCCTCGCGCGGACAGCGT
>NZ_JAUTWS010000355.1 GCF_030657435.1 Paracraurococcus lichenis
AGCGCCGAGGTCGAAGGTGGTCCAGGCTTGGCCGGTGTTCCACAACCGTACCTCGCGCCGCTCCGGACGCGCCGCCAGCGCCAGCACGCGGTCGGCGACGCCGAGCTCGCGCAGCACCAGCATGCCGTTGGCGCTGATCTGCACCCCGGCGCCGACCTCGCGCAACGCCATCGCCTGTTCGTGCACCTCCACCTCGAAGCCGCGCCGCAGCAATGCCAGGGCGGCGGTGAGGCCGCCGATGCCGGCGCCCGCGATGACGACCTTCAACCTCCTGCCGCTCATGCCGCCTCCTCCCACCCGAGTACCTGGTCGATGATCGCCGCCGCCGCGCGCGGATCGTCGCAGGCGCGGCCGCGCCAGGCCACGTGCTGGTCGGGCCGGACCAGGAACAATCCCGAGCCATAGACCCGTGCCACCGCCGGGTCGTCCAGCCGCACCACATTGATGGGCGCGCCGCGCCGTGCCGCCGCGGCGAGCAGTGCCCCGGACGGCACCGCGTCGCCGCAGCAGAGCAGCGTGAACCACGGGCCGAGCCGATCGAACAGCGGCCGCCCGTCCGCTAGAATCACGCTCGGCAGCCGCACGCCCGGCGCCGTGGTCGGCACGTAGCGCAGCGGGTCGTCGGGGATGGTGGCACCCGGCTCGGCGCAGACTGCGGGCGAGCCGGCATAGGCGTAGCCGAGCTCGATGCCGGTGCTCTCGTTCTCGGCATTGCCGATGGCAGCGATGCGCCGCCCTGCCTCCCGCCGCGCCGCATCACCGTCCGGCACGAGCAGCCCCGGGTGGTAGACCGCCGCGATCTCGCGCCGCACCTCGCTATGCCGGGCGGAGGCGTCGCGGTTGCGGCGCCCGACCGGCCGCCGCTCCGCGTCGTAGGCCTCGGCGAGGCGCGGCCCGCCGAAGCCA
>NZ_JAUTWS010000356.1 GCF_030657435.1 Paracraurococcus lichenis
GGCACCGAGGTCGAAGGTGGTCCAGGCCTGGCCGGTGTTCCACAACCGCACCTCGCGCCGCTCCGGATGCGCTGCCAGCGCCAGCACGCGATCGGCGACGCCGAGCTCGCGCAGCACCAGCATGCCGTTGGCGCTGATCTGCACGCCGGCGCCGACCTCGCGCAGCGCCATCGCCTGTTCGTGCACCTCCACCTCGAAGCCGCGCCGCAGCAGCGCCAGGGCGGCGGTGAGGCCGCCGATGCCGGCGCCCGCGATGACGACCTTCAACCTCCTGCCGCTCATGCCGCCTCCTCCCACCCGAGTACCCGGTCGATGATCGCCGCCGCCGCGCGCGGATCGTCGCAGGCGCGGCCGCGCCAGGCCACGTGCTGGTCCGGCCGGACCAGGAACAGCCCCAGGCCATAGACCCGTGCCACCGCCGGGTCGTCCAGCCGCACCACATCGATGGGCGCGCCGCGTCGTGCCGCCGCGGCGAGCAGCGCCCCGGACGGCACCGCGTCGCCGCAGCAGAGCAGCGTGAACCACGGGCCGAGCCGGTCGAGCAGCGGCCGCCCGTCCGTCAGGACCACGCTCGGTAGCCGCACGCCCGGCGCCGTGGTCGGCACGTAGCGCAGCGGGTCGTCGGGGATGGTGGCACCCGGCTCGGCGCAGACCGCGGGCGAGCCGGCATAGGCGTAGCCGAGCTCGATGCCGGTGCTCTCGTTCTCGGCGTTGCCGATGGCAGCGATGCGCCGCCCTGCTTCCAGCCGCGCCGCATCACCGTCCGGCGCGAGCAGCCCCGGGTGGTAGACGGCCGCGATCTCGCGCCGCACCTCGCTGTGCCGGGCGGAGGCGTCGCGGTTGCGGCGCCCGACCGGCCGCCGCTCCGCGTCGTAAGCCTCGGCGAGGCGCGGCCCGCCGAAGCCG
>NZ_JAUTWS010000357.1 GCF_030657435.1 Paracraurococcus lichenis
GCGGTGATCCAAGAGGCCTGGATCGGCGGTGTCTCGACCCGGCGCGTGGACGAGCTGGTGCAGGCGATGGGCCTGACCGGCATCGGCAAGAGCACGGTGAGCAAGCTGTGCAAGGACATCGACGAACGGGTGGGCGCGTTCCTCGAGCGCAAGCTGGAGGGTGACTACCCGTACCTCTGGCTCGACGCGACCTACCTGCGCCAGCGCGAGGGCGGGCGGATCGTCACTGTAGCGGCGATAATCGCCGTGGCCTGCGACGCCGAAGGGCGGCGCGAGATCATTGGCCTGCACATCGGGCCGTCGGAGGCGGAGACGTTCTGGTCCAGCTTTCTACGCAGCCTGGTCAAGCGCGGTCTGAAAGGCGTCAAGCTGGTCATCTCCGACGCGCATGAGGGGCTCAAGGCCGCCATAGCTCGGGTCCTCGGCGCGACGTGGCAACGGTGCCGCGTTCACTGGATGCGGACGGCGCTCGCGCATGTCGGCAAGCCGCAGCAATCGATAGCCGCGGCAGCGCTGCGCCAGGCCTTCCTGCAAGCCGACCAGCAAAGCGCACGACAGACCTGGCGACATGTCGCCGACCAGTTGCGCCCACGATGGCCAAAGCTGGGTACGTTGATGGACGAGAGCGAGGACGATGTGCTGGCCTACATGTTCTTTCCTGCCGCTCACCGCACCAAGCTGCACTCGACGAATACGCTGGAGCGGCTGAACAAGGAGGTGAAACGCCGCGCCGATGTCGTCGGCATCTTTCCTTCTGAACAGTCGATCATCAGGTTGGTCGGCGCCGTGCTGCTCGAGGCCAACGACGAATGGCAACTGCAGCAGCGATACCTGGGCGTCGAGGCCATGGCCGAGACGCTGAACCCCGCGCCGACCAACGACACACTGCAACTGCCCACCAAGGC
>NZ_JAUTWS010000358.1 GCF_030657435.1 Paracraurococcus lichenis
TGGCGCCGAGCGGTCGCGGCGCAGCCGCGCCGGCTGCACCTCCACCTGTGTCCAGGCAACCTCCGCCCAGGTCTCTTGCCGCGGTCCGCGACCGCCATCACCGCGCGGCAGAATGCGCCGTCGTGCCATCGGCGCCAGGCTGCGCAGCCGGTCAACGAGGTGGTCGCCCTCCCCAAGCCGTCGGTTCTGGACGACGCGCACCAGCACGTGCCAGCCGATGCCGCGCGCTCGCGCGAGGTGAGAGAAGACGTCAGCGCCGCGGTCGCCAACGCTCACCCAGGTCGCGCCCTCGGGCGCCGGACCAACCGCCTCCACCGCCTCGGCCCAGACATCCGCTTCAGTGCGGCGAGCATTCCGCTCGGTCCGGGTCTCACCCTTTGCCTTGACCGCGTCGGGCCGGGCCCAGGCCGTCAGCGCCGCGAGGCCGAGCACCTCGTCGGCAACCTCCCCGGGCCGCAGCGCCAGGCAGCCATGTGCCATTAGTCCGCGTCCGCGGTCGTCGCCGATCCGGCCCCGCCCCGCCATGGCCCAGTGGCTCGACAGGTCGATGACGGTGTCGTCGTGCACGAACAACACCGGGCCCCGCGCCCGCGACGCGGCCTCGCGCGTCGCCCCTCGGTGTTGCCCGGTCACTGCCTCGAGCGTCACCTCCGGCCGTTCCAGCAAGCGGTACGCTGCCTTGGCGCCAGCCCAGCTGCCCATCTGCCCGGGCAGCCCAGCCGCCGGCTGCGCCGCCATCGCCGCGCCCACCGTCACAGCCCGCCGCGTCCGGCGGTGGTCGCCCAGGTCAACCTCGCCCCACTGCCGTTCCGCCCAGCTGCTCGCGTCTTCCACGACCTGCAGTCCCTATTTGCAGGTCAAAGCCCTACGCCGAAGCTGAGTTGTGGGTAAGGTCAAG
>NZ_JAUTWS010000359.1 GCF_030657435.1 Paracraurococcus lichenis
TCGATGGTGCTCCACCCTCGCCGCCTGCCCCATAGTTTCTCATCCAGGCGAACAGCCGCTCCACCACCCAGCGGACCTCGTGCGGCAGGAAGCGCCCGTCCCGCGTGCCGCCGGGCGAAACCGAGACGTGGATGTCGTGCTCCAGCGCCGCCTCGGCAAAGGGCGCGCCCTTGAAGCCACTATCGCCGAGCAGATCCCCCTCGAAGCCCAGTGCAGCCAGCCGCGGCAGGGTTGGCAAAATGCCCGCCCGGTCATCCATGTTGGCCGGGTGCAGCTCGAGATCGAGCAGTGAGCCGTGCTTGTCGCAGACCACGAAGAGCTTGATGCCCTTGACCAGCTTGCCGCCATCGAAGCTGCGCACCCAGGCGCTCGGGGCGGAGCGCAGCGAGCGACTGTCGACCACCACCGCCGAGGGCAGGACCTCGTCGCCGCAGGCCAGACGCCAGTCGAAGGCGAGGCGCTGCCCGAGCCGGCGCCACAGCCCGAGCCGGGACCAGCGCGCGAAACGGCTGTGCAGGGTGGTGAAGGGAATGCCCGAGAGCAGCCCGGCAATGCGCCATTGCATGCCGCCGAAGGTCAGCATCCAGATCAGCCCGATGACACGCCGCCGCAGGCCATGGTTCGGCTTGCACCCCCGGCGATGCACGCCGACCCGCTCGCGGTCCATCGCCTCCAGTTCGGCCTCGACCGCGAAGATGAACACCTCGATGTCGGCCAGGATGTTCCAGCCGTCGCCGCGGTTGGGGCGAGGAACGGGTCGGGCGGAAGGCCATGGCAGATCGGCGGGGCTGAAGACGCTGGCGTGAGACATCGGCCTGATATGGTGCGGCGGGGCAGGCCCACTGCCCTATGTGTCGGAGCCGACACAGAGATCGAGGTTATTTCGCGTACAGATTC
>NZ_JAUTWS010000036.1 GCF_030657435.1 Paracraurococcus lichenis
GGCGTCGACCTCAGGCGGCGCCTCGCCGAACAGGCCCAACAGTTCGCCATCGAACTCAACCCGTCCCGCTCCAGGCTCCCCTCCGGTCCAGCGGTAACAGGTCCGGAGGATGCCAGCCTCGGCAATCGCCTTTTCCAAGGAGGGCGTCGTCGGTCCCGGAAGCAGCAGAACCCTTCGGTGCGCCTTCAGATGCGGAAGCAGGAGGGGGTAGAGGACCAGTTGTCCGACACCTTGCTGCACATGTGCGGCCGAGTTGTCGGACTTCACCTCGACGAGCAGCTTCGGGTCGGCAGACTTGATCTCCAGGTCCACTGTGTAGTTGTCCACAGTCCTCGGCCGCGCCCACATGCGGACCGTACCAGAAGGTGAAACCCGCTCCGCCAGGGCTGCAAGAACCTCATCCTCCAACCTGCGACCAACGCCGCCCTCATGCCCTGGGTATGTGAACAGCCCTCCAGACGGGAGCGATGCGGAAGGAAAAAAGGGCTGCTCAGTGTGCGACCCGGCATCCGCTGGATCTGAGCCAGTGTTGCGGGCAACGGCCGCCCAGAAAACGTAGGCCCGCGTGGCGTTCCTCATCTCCTCCTGGCCTCTCTCCAGGGGGCAAACGATGCACCACGTGCGATCTACTGGCCCTTCCGCTACCTTGACCGGGACTGGCGTGAAGCCCGTCCGCGCCAGGAACTCATCGGTCTCGATCCTGGGCTCGGATCCGTTCGCCCGCCTCTTTCCTTGCAGCCAGGCCTGCCGGAGGAGCCACAACTTCCCGTCGGGTCCAACTGCGACTGCGCTCGGAACATGCCCATTGCCTGGTCGACTTCCCGGATTGATCTCCACGACGAAGTCCTTGGAACGAGTATTCCTTGTCGTCGTTAGCTTGGCGCCGGGGACATGGAGGGCGGGTGCATCCTTCTTGTTCGTCTTGCTCCACTGCAGGCTCACCCCGAAGCCAAGCTCATCGATCCACCAGCTCATCCCCGACGTGGGCAGCTCCGGCCCACCGCGAAGCGCCTCGTGCCAATCCTTGAATGCCGCCGCAATGAGTTTCGTTTCCTTGAGCAGGACGAACTCTCCGTTCTGGATCATCGGGCCGTGCGGCTCCTTAGTGTTATGCACGCCTGTCGCGCCTCTTTGGCCTGCACCCGCGTCGAGGGCCACGACAACAGCCTCCCTGCGAGCTGCTCGGTCGTCCGCTGTTTTCCGCCCAAATGCTATCCGCGTGGGTGACCTAAGTGTCCTCTCGGTCATGGGCCGGATTTGCATTGGCGGTAGGGTCCGTGAATGCCCGCAGCATCGAGTTCGCGGTGCTGGCCAGAAGTGGACCACCACACCTTGTGCTGACGCGGAGTAGATGTCCTTGCTGGGCCTGAACCCTCTGCCTGCAGGTGCCAACTTGGGCATGGCCCGTCGAAGGAAAAGTATGATCTCCCGCGGCTGCGTCATGTCCGCGGCCAGCATTCCAGCACTCTCAACCGTTGCCGGTATCAGGCATTCTGCTTGGCGCCGTCGGGAGGGGGCGTCAGCCCCAGATGACCTCGCAAGCCAAGTACTCCCGGATGACCATGCGGACCCACATGCCCGGTGCCTGCCGAACCGCATAGCGATACCGGCCCTCCTGTACCGTCAGCCATCCCGGAAAGACTATTTTGCCGTCGGCCACCCCTATCCGGTTGAAGGCCCGGCTAGCTATCTCGGGATAGAAGCCCATCTCCGGCAGGTCGTCTTCGAAGGAAGCCAGCTGCTCCTCCGTGAGCGAGACCAGCGGAACGAAGGTGACTCTGGCGGGTTCCTGGGTCTGAGGTTCGTTCATTTCGAACGCCGCGTGGCCTCTGGCGAGCTTCACGATAATCCTGGAAATCCGCTCCTGGTCGAACTGCCAGAGAGGGCCTTCTGGTCCGTCGCGCCGAGCGGCGGACATGAGGGCCCTGAGCGCTGGGTCACGGCGGAGGAGCGCGGCGATTTTCGGCCGCTCGACGCCGTCAGGTTCACAACTGACGGTGGCCGCGCATTCGATGAGGCAGGCCGTGTATGCCTCGTCGGCGCTGAACCCATTGTTGCAGCTGGTGCAGGCTGGGCTTGCCGGGATGTCTGGCGGTAGGGGGGTGTCGAGGAAAACGCGGGAAGGATTATGGTCCACTGTCTCTTGGGCGGCACCACAGTGGACGCAGCGCCCTTTGTTCCGGTGATCCCCGAGGTTCTGGACCTTCCGCATGCCGCCCGTGCAAAATCCGTGCAGTGGTGGCTCAAAACGAAGAAGGCCACCCCGAGAGGGCAGCCTTAATACCTTGGAATTCCAGAGAAACCGACTGGAGCGGGCGAAGGGATTCGAACCCTCGACCCCAACCTTGGCAAGGTTGTGCTCTACCCCTGAGCTACGCCCGCACCCCGTTGCCGGTGGAGGGGGTTTTAACAGCGGCCGCAGGCTTTGCAAGCGTCCCGCCCGAAAAAACCGCCCCGTTCCGGCTAAGTGTCTGCGGCGAAATAACTGCTTCAGGGCGGCTGCTGGTTGGGTGAGATGGTGTAGTTCCACTCGCCGTGGAACGGGTCACGCTCGATGGTGAGCGCGGCCATCTCGGCATCAGTGACCTTGATGCCCTTGGGGTAGCGGTTCGCGTCGAGCTCACAGCGCACCGTCAGGCCGGTCTGCGTGGTGGTGGCGCCGATCAGCTGGACGATGACCTGATGGCTGACCAGCGGCTTGCCGCGCCAGTTCTGTGAGATGTAGGCAAAGAGGCGGTGCTCGACGCGGTCCCACTTGCTGGTCCCGGGCGGCAGGTGTGCCACGGTGACGGCCAGGCCGGTCTCGTTGGCGAAGCGCTGCAACTCGCGCTTCCACAGCCGTACGCGGACGCCATTACTGCCACCGCAATCGGCGGTGATGACCAGGCGCTTGGCTTCGGGGTAGCGGGCTTGGCCCAACTGATGCCA
This sequence comes from Paracraurococcus lichenis, assembly GCF_030657435.1. Classification (GTDB taxonomy): domain Bacteria; phylum Pseudomonadota; class Alphaproteobacteria; order Acetobacterales; family Acetobacteraceae; genus Paracraurococcus; species Paracraurococcus lichenis. The sequence continues at coordinate 2,929 of NZ_JAUTWS010000036.1, forward strand.
CCAGCGCCGGATGCTCTCGACCGCGAAGGCCGCGGTGTCGGCATCCACCCCGACGCTGACCCAGCCGGCATTGGCGGCGAGGTCGTAGACGCCATAAAGCGCGACCTTGCCCAGGTCTAGCAGTTCGAAGTCGTGCACCCGCACTGGCTCGGGTTGGCCCTTGGGCCGCAGTTCGCGGCCTGGGTTCTTGAAGTCGCCGATCAGCTCCTTCTTCTTGGTATCCACCGAGATGGCCGGCTCGCCTGCCGCCATCGCCGCCTGCACGACCGTGTTGATGTGGGTGAACTGGGCGTCGCGGTCGGGGTGGTTCGTCCCCTCGCGGGTCTTGCGGTTGGCCTGACAACTGTAGCCCTGCTCGCGCAGCAGCAGACCGACCAGCTTCTGGCTGACCTCGAAGCCACGCTCGGCCAGCGCCCGGACAATTTGGCGCTGGCTGCGGCTGACCCAGCGCAACGGCGTCTCTGGGTCACCGCGGATGGCGTCCTCGATCAGCGCCTCCAGGGCGGCCGGCAGGTTCGGCTGCAGGACAACCGTTCGCTTGCGTCCTCCTCCCCACCGACGGACCCTCTGCCCGATCGGATTGGAGCCGCCTTGCAGTTCCACGATCGCCCGCCGGATCGTGCTGCGGGCTATGCCGGTCGCCAGGGAAACCGCGGCCACGCCGCCATAACCGACCGCCAAGGCTTCATTCGCCGCAAACAGCCGGCGTCCTCGCTCGTCCAGAAACGGGACAGCCAGCCGATACCGCGCCCGAATGTCATCCACATCGATCACGTCGGTAGGCTACGCTACCCCACCAGCATCGGGTCGGTCGACCTGCGCCCGTATCCCGTAATCGGCTATCAAACCTGATTCAGTTATTCCGCGTCAGATCCTAAGCAGACTTTCGCGGGTTGGGCCACACTTCGTACGGCCCAACCCGCGAAAGTCTGCTTAGGGTTTTGTTGCAGCGCAAACCCCGAGGGGTTTGCTTAGGAGCCTGCCCAAGTAACTGGTGAAGAGGCTCGACAGGTCGGGCGTGCGGTGATTCGCTTGGCGGCATGACGAAGAGTTTTCGTCCCTGGATGGTGGACGAGGCCCGGCTGCTGCCGCCCTCGGTGCAGGAGTTCGTGCCTGCGGGGCCTCCCGCGCATCTGGTCTGCGAATCGTGGCGGAGGGGATTGATCTCTCCGCCATTCTTGCCGCCTACACGGCACCGAAGGGCTACCCACTGTACCATCCAGCGATGATGGTAGCGCTGCTGCTTTACCGCTACAGTCGTGGCGTCTACGTGTCGCGGCGGATCGTACGGGCCTGCGAAGGGCGTCTCGACTTCCAGGCGGTGGCGGCGCTGAACCAGCCGGACTTCCGCACCATCATCGAATTCCGCCGCCGCCATCTCGCGGCATTGGCCGATCTCTTCATGCAGGTGCTCGCTGTGTGCCGGCGCACTGGCCTGGCCAGGCTGGACATGTCGCGGTGGACGGCAGCAAGCTGCGGGCGAGTGCCTCCAAGCCAAGGCCATGAGCTACAGCCGAATGGGCCCCGGCCGAGGTCGAGGGCTGGCTGGCGCAGGCCGAGGACGCCGCCCTCGGGGATAACCGGCGCGGCGACGAGATGCCGGCTGGAGGCGCGATAAGCAGCGGCGCCTGGAGCGGATTCGGGCGGCCAAGGCGGAACTCAAGGCCGAGGCGCGGGCCGCCGAGGCTGCCAGTCCGGACCCAGGCACAAAGGCCGACGGCACGCCGCGCGGGCGTCGGGGCTGCAAGCCGAAGCACCCGCCCGGCGTGCCGAAGCCCAGCGCCCAACGCAACCTCACCGATCCCGATAGCCGGATCATGAAGGGCCGCGCGGCTTCGTGCAGGCCTGCAACGCCCAGGCCGCGGTGGATGCCAAGGCGCAGGTCATCGTGGCGCACCACCTGACCAACAACGCCGCCAACCAGGACGCCTTGCGACCGCTGCTCAATGCGGCCACCGCCGGCAGCGGCTCCTGCTCCGAAGCCAACCTGGCCGACCTCGCAGGGCGCGGGATCCGCGGCTACATCGCCACCGGCCGCGCGAAGCGCCCCGACGGCGGCGAGGACCGACGCCGAGGTCCATTGGTCTCGGCCATGCGGCAGCGCCTCAGACGCGCAGGCCGACGCAGCCGCAACCGATTACGCAAGCAGATTGTCGAACCCGCTTTCGGACAGATCAAGGGAGCACATGGGTTCCGGCAGTTCCTGCTCCGCGGCCTCGAGAAGGTGAAACACGAATGGGCGCCGGTCTGCACCACTCACACCCTCACCAAGCTCGCCAGGGCAGCCGCTGTCCGACGCGCGGCGGTGGCGCGCACGCAAAGAGCGCCGCTCCGCCCTCAGCACCATCAGTCCGAAATCCGGTTACGTGGACGCGCTCCTAGCGCTTGATATCCGCCTCCACCACCACCTGGTGCCCGGCCGGGGCCAGCAGGGCGCGCAGCGCCTCCAGCCCCGCCAAGCCGCAGGCGATGTCCTGCTCGCCATTGCCGCCCGACAGCCCGATGCCGCCCACCACGGCCCCGTCCACCACGATCGGGAAGCCGCCGACGAAGACGGCAAACTTCCCCTCGAAGCTCCACTGGATGCCGAAGGCTTCGTTCCCCGGCAGGGCCGGGCCGTTCGGCGGCGTGTTGAAGAGGTGGGTGGAGCGCTTGTGGCAGGCCGCGGTGAAGGCCTTGTTCCAGGCGATCTGCGGCCCCGTCACCCGGGCGCCGTCCATGCGCTCCAGCACCAGGGGGTAGCCCCCCTCGTCGCAGACGCAGACCGTCTCCGGCACCTTGATGGCGTCCGCCTTGGCGATGGCGGCGGCGACCATCGCCCACGCCTCGGCCAGTTCCAGCTTGAAGACCTGCTTCATGTCTCGCTCTTCTTCACGCCCGCCGGCGGCGGGGGCCAGGACACGCTGACATCGCCAGTGACGAAGGTCTGGCAGGCCATCCGCCAACCCTCCGCGAATTGCGCCTCGGTCAGGTGCTTGCGTTCCTTCGGCTTGATGGCATCGGTGTTCTCGATCCCCTGCTCGATCCGGCACCGGCAGGTGCCGCAGATGCCGCCGCCGCACTTGAAGGGAATGCCGCCCTTCTCGCGCAGGGAGACGCGGAGCAGGTTGCTGTTCTCCGGCGCCTGCACCGCCTTGCCCTCGTTGGAGAGGAAGGTGACGGTGATCATGCGGTGGCCGGAACCGGCACGGGCCGCAGCGCGGCGCGCACGCTGCCGAAGGCGGTCAGGTGCTCCAGCTCCTGCCGCGCCTGCTCCAGGCTCTCGTAGCTCGGCAGGAACTTGGTCGGCACCAGGTTCAGCACCGGCGGCTCGACCTCGTCGATAACGCGGATCTTCGTCGCGCGCTCGAGCTCGGCGATGACGAAGCGGGCCTTCGGCCTCTCGCCGAAGAGGTAGTCATAGGCCTCGATCGGCCGGACCCCGTCCACGATCTCGGTGCGGAACTGGCCGGGCTTGCTGGTCAGGATGACATACATGGCGGGTCAGGTCCCTGGGCGCGATCGTCCGGGGCCGGGACGGCCGAGGACGCGACTCGCGCGATCGAACGAAAGCCGCGGTCACGATCGCGGCGCAGGCGGGGGTGGCGTCACGCCATCCTGGGTCAGCGTGATGTCGTGGTGCAGCCAGAGCTGGCAGGCGAGCCGCTGGCCCTGGCCGAGCCGCTCCTCCCCCAGCACCTTCTGCTCCTTCCAGTTCGGCTCCGGCAGCGCCTCTGCGCCCGCCAGCACCTGGCAGGTGCACTTGCCGCACTTGCCCATGCCGCAGCCGTATTTCAGGTGCGGCCAGGGGAATTTCTTGATGCCCGCGCGGACGACCAGGTTGGTGTTGTCGGCCATCTCCTCGGAGAAGGCCTCGTCGCCCTTGCGGAAAGTGACGATCGGCATGCGCTACCCTGGAAAGGGCGCGGGACGCAAAGTGGCGCCCCGCGCGGTGCAGCCTCAGGCGGCGAGCGGCATGTCGAGGCCGAGCGCCGAGAGCGGCAGCTCCTTCTCGACATAGTCGCGGTAGAGCGCGGTGGTGTAGAGCAGCCGCATCTCCGCCCCGATCTCACAGATCTTCAGGCAGCGCTGCTGCAGCTCCACCGTGTTCGCGTGCTCCAGCACGATCTGGTAGCCACGCTCGCCATGGATCTCGTCCGAGACGATGTGCAGGTCGAAGAACTCGACCTCCTCGTCGGTGAAGCCGTACTTCTCCCGCAGGGTCGGAGTCTGGCGGCGGTAGATGCTGGGCACCTGGCTCTCCAGGCCCACCACCAGGCCGGCGACGGCGACGATCGGGTCCTCCCGCATCGCCACCGCATAGCACCAGGACTGCAGGGCGCGGGTGGTCGCGGACATGTTGTCCTCGTCCTCGACGCGCGCGCGGGTGGTGCCGCAGGCCTCGGCGAAGCGGATCAGCAGGTCGGTGTGGCGGTCGCCGCCGATCTCCTCCTCGTACATGTTGGCGAGCAGGAAGTCCTTCGCCTCCTGGTACTTGGCCGGCATGCGGCCATAGACATAGCCGAGGTAGTCGGCGAAGGGCCCGACATAGTGGTAGTGGTTCTCCGCCCAGCGGGCCAGATGCGCGCGGGACAGCTTGCCGGTCGCCCAGGCGATGCTGAAGGGCGACTTGTTGGCGGACTTGCCCTTGATGGCGTTCTCGAGCGCGGTGCGGAACTCGTCCTGGTTCATCAACTCGGGCATGGCGTTCTCTCCTTTGGCGCTGGATCGGGTGCCTAGAACAGCACCACGGCCAGCAGGGTGGACAGGATCAGCCCCGCGCAGACCGGCAGGAACAGGGTGCGCGCGAGGTCGAGCACCGGCACGCGGGCGAAGCCGGCGACGGCGATCAGGGAGGACCAGGCGATCAGCGTGCCGCCGCCGGTCCAGACGGCGCCCATTTGGCCGACCGCGGCCAGCGTGGTCGGGTGGATGCCGGCGACGGGGCCGAGCGCGCCGGACAGCGCCCCGGTCAGCGGCAGGCCGGCGAAGCCCGACCCGTCGATGCCGGTGATCATGCCGACCAGCAGCACCGCGAAGGCGACGACCGTCGGGTTCTGCGGGATCAGGTGGTCGAAGGCGCGGATGACCTCGAACAGCAGGTCCGGCGCCGCGGCGCCCTTGGCAAGGCCGAGGATCGCGCCGGAGAACTCGCCCGCGCCGAGGAAGAAGAAGCCCGCGATCGGCAGCACCGTGCCCATGGCGCGGAAGGAGAAGACGAGGCCGTCGATGATGTGGTCGGCCGCGGTATGCATCGCCCGGGCGCCATCGGCGGCGAAGGTCGCCGCTAGCATCATCAGCGCCGCCGTGCCGCCCACCAGCGCCGCGGCGTCGCCGCCCTTCAGCTCGGGGAGGCCGGGGATGACCTTCGGCGCCAGCATGAACAGGATCAGCAGGCCGAACACCACGGGCGTGGCGATGGCCATGATGTTGCGCCAGCGCGGCCTGGCCTCGGCCGCCGCAGCCAGCGTCCCGCCGCCCGCGAGCGCCGGCTGGCCAGAGGCCGCATCGACGCCTTCCGCCGCCTGCAGCGCCATGACCGACTTGTCGAAGGAGCCGATATTGGGCGCCACCTGCTCGCGCTGCTCCGCCAGGCTCTCGGCCATGCTCGCGCCGGCCTGCCAGCGGTCCAGGTGCCGCTGCGACGGCGCGGCGATGCGGCCGCGGATGGCGAGATAGCCGAGGCCGAGCGCGACCGCGCCCGTCACCAGGGAGAGGACCAGCGCCTTGTCGGCGACCATCCCCGCGGCCTCCGGCAGCCCGGCGGCGCGGGCGCTGATGCCCGGCGCGACGCGGATCACGTAGTCGGAGGAGAGCGCCATGCCCTGGCCCGCCACCGCGATGGCAATCGCCGCCCCCACCGGCGGCAGGCCGGCGACGATGGCCGCCGGCAGCAGCGTGGCGGCCACCAGCGGCACCGCCGGCGTCGGCCAGAAGAAGAGCGAGATCAGGTAGGTGATGCCGGCAACGGTCGCGAAGGCGACATGGCCGTTGGTCATGACGCGGCGGAAGGGCTGCACCATCTGCTGGTCGGCGCCCAGCGCCCGCAGCGCGTTGAGCAGCGAGGTCATCAGCGCGATGACCAGGAAGATGCTGAACAGTTCCTTCGCCGCGACGAGGGAGCCGTTGAAGACCGAGATCGTCGCGCCGATCAGGCTGCCCGTATAGGTCGCCGCGACGGCAAAGGTGGCGATGATGGCGGGCACGACGACATTCGCCCGCAGCGCCATGGACAGCACGATGGCCGCGACGCCCAGCAGGTAGACGGCGTGGGTGGCGGTGAGCGGGACATCCATGCGGTCGGCACCCCATGTCCTGGCCGCCCTGCACCGGCGCCCTGGCGGTCCGCCCCGGCGGCGGATGCTGGATCGTCGTATACGGGAGGTTTCCCTGTCAACAGTCTGCTGCGGGTCTGGAAGGTCCAAACACGCAAAAACTGCATGGTTCATGGCGGAATTTGCCCGCGCTGCGGGCAGGACCAAGCATATTGCGCCGCACAATGGCAGATGTCGCCTAATTTGTGGAGTTTGCCGTATACGGCGCTGGCCGATCCGAGGCATAATGGTGGCCCCGCGCAGGACCCGACCCGAACCGGATGAGCCGACCGCAACCCTTGCCCCGCCCGGCGGAGGCCGAACCGCCGCCCCGCCTGCCGCTCAGCCAGCAGGCGCTGCAGCGGCTGCGGGAGGACATCCTCGCCGGCCGCCTCGCCCCCGGCGAACGCCTGGTGGAGGAGCGCCTTTCGGTCGAGCTCGGCATGTCCCGCGTGCCGATCCGCGAGGCCATCAAGCAACTGGTCGTCGAGGGGCTGGCCGTGCCGGCGGAGAACGCCCCGGGCGGCCGCGGTGTGCAGGTCGCCGCGCTGTCGCAGGACCTGGCGGCGGAGCTGATCGAGGTGCGCGCGGTGCTCGAGGGGCTGAACGCCCGCCTCGCCGCCCGCAACCCCGCGCCCTTCAAGGTCCCCCGTATCGAGGCGCTGCTGGCCCACGGCGCCGCGCTCTCCTCCGGGGCGGCGCCGGAGGATCTGGCGGCGCTGAATGCCGACTACCACGCGCTGCTGGCCGAGGCCGGCGCCAACCGCGTGCTGCAGGAGCTGATGCGCCCGCTGCGCGAGCGGACCGAGCTGGTCTTCCGCCGCAACAGCCCCGAGCGCGCCGGGCCCGACTGGCAGGAGCACGCGCTGATCCTGCAGGCCGTGGCGGAAGGCGACGAGGAACTGGCCGCACTGCTCGCCGCCCGCCACGTCCGCCGCGCGGCACGCGCGCCGAAAGCCTCGGGCGGCTGAGCGCCCGCCCGACCGGCAGAGCCGGCGCCAGGGAAGGCGCCGGCCACCGAACCGACGCGGAGTAACTGAAGCCGATATGGTATGAGGCCGGCAGCCCGCTGGGGCGATCCACCCCGACGAGTTCCGCCCACAGTATCGGTTGCCCGCCGGAATGGCCGGCCCGCCGGGGGATGAAACCCTTGGCAGGCTTGGCGGCGCTGGCGAAGAGGTTGACCTGGTCGCGGTGCGCCCGAGCCCGTGCATCACTTGGAACCGGGGGCTCCGCGCATGAGCGCCTCTGCCCGTCTCGGCTGATGGAGATGTGGCGAGACAGCCTCCGAGAGAATCATGTACTAAAGCTCATGTGAACCGACGTTACCCTGCCGCCGGCAATGCGGACCCGTTGTCCCGACCGGGATCTCTGCCCGAAGCTGCCGGAGGTGCGATGCCGCATGCCAGTCCCCGAGCGCGTCCCGGCCCACCCGTCCCTGCGGATGCCGCCATGGCGGGACCAGCCTGCACAGCACGGGCCCGCATGCACCTCGCCCGCCGTCTTGCCGTATCGGCCCTGAGCCTGGCGCTGATCTGCGCCGGCTGCGACAGCCATGAGGAGGATGCCTCCCCGATGGCGCCGCCGCAGGTGACCGTCATGCCGCCGGTGCGCCAGGAGATCACCGACTGGGACGAGTTCACCGGCCGCTTCGTCAGCACCGAGCGCATCGAGCTCCGCGCCAGGGTCAGCGGCTACCTCGACGCCATCGCCTTCGCCGACGGGCAGGTGGTGCGCCGCGGCGACATGCTCTTCCGCATCGACCCCCGCCCCTTCGAGGCCGCCGTCGCGGAAGCCGAGGCGCGCCTGGTCGGGCTGCGGTCGCAGGTCACCCTGGCGGAGCGAGAATTCGACCGGGCGAAGAACCTGTTGCAGTACCGCGCCGCCTCGGAGGCCAATCTCGAGCAGCGCAACCAGGCCCTGGAAGCGGCCCGGGCGCAGGTCGCGCAGGGCGAGGCGACGCTGCAGCGGGCCCGGCTCGACCTCGAATTCACCCGCATCCGCGCCCCCGTCACCGGCCGCATCGGCCGCCACCTGGTCAGCCCGGGCAACCTGGTCTCGGGCGGCGAGGCCAGCACCGCGACGCTTCTGGCCACCATCGTCACCATGGACCCCATCGACGTCGTCTTCGACATCGATCAGGCCGCGGCGCTGCGCTATGTCCGCCTGGCCGAGAGCGGCGGCCGCCCCTCCTCGCGCGACGCGGCGAACCCGGTGCAGCTCGCGCTCGCCGACGAGACCGCCTTCCCGCATCACGGCCGCGTCGTCTTCGTCGACAACGAGGCGGATCCGGGCACCGGCACGATCCGCCTGCGGGCGCGCTTCGAGAATCCGCGCGACCTCTTCGTGCCGGGCATCTTCGCGCGCGTCCGCCTGGTGGCGAGCCAGCCCTACCAGGCCCTGCTGGTGCCCGATGCGGCTGTCGCGACGGACCAGTCGCGGCGCGTGCTCTACGTCCTCGGTCCCGGCGACACGCTGGAAGCCCGGCAGGTCGCGCTCGGCCCCCTGCATGGCGACATGCGGGTGATCCGGGACGGGCTGCGCGGCGACGAGGAGATCGTGGTCAATGGCCTGATGCGGGCGCGGGCCGGCCAGGCCGTCAGCCCCCGACGCCCCGTCGAGTCCGGCGGCCGGACCGTGTCGGAGGCACGGCCCTGAGCAATCTCGGCGTCCTCTCGGTCCGCCAGCCGGTCCTCGCCTGCGTCCTCTCGCTGGTGCTGCTGATCGTCGGCGGCCTGTCCATGCTGGCGCTGCCGATCTCCGAATACCCGGACGTCGTGCCGCCGACGGTCGTCGTCGCCACCAGCTATCCCGGCGCCTCCGCCCAGGTGGTCGCCGATACGGTGGCCACGCCGATCGAGCAGGAGGTGAACGGCACCGAGGGCATGCTCTACATGTCCTCCCAGTCCACCGCCGATGGGCGGATGAGCCTGACGGTGACCTTCCGCCTGGGCACCGATCCCGACCGCGCGCAGATCCTGGTGCAGGGCGCGGTCGCCGCCGCGCTGCCGCGCCTGCCGGAGGAGGTGCGGCGCTGGGGCGTGACCACCCGCAAGCTGGCGACCGACCGGCTGATGGTGATCTTCGTCACCTCGCCGGACAACAGCTACGACCAGCTCTATGTCTCGAACTTCGCCCTGCGGCAGGTGCGCGACGAGCTGCTGCGGATCGATGGCATCGGCGACATCGACATGCAGGGCGCGCGCGACTACGCCATGCGCGTCTGGCTCGACCCCGGCCGCATGGTGGCCAATGGCGTCATCGCCGAGGACGTGGTCGCCGCCATCCAGGCACAGAATGCCGAGGTCGCGGGCGGCCAGATCGCCGAGCCGCCGGTCGCCGACCAGGCCTTCCAGCCCAACCTGACCTTCCGCGGCCGCCTCGCCGATCCGGCGGAGTTCGAGCGTATCGTCATCCGCACCGGCGCCGATGGCCGGCTGCTGCGCCTGCGCGATGTCGGCCGGGTGGAGCTCGGCGCGGCCTCCTACACCACCGCGAGTACGCTGCAGGGGCGGCCTGCGGTCGCGCTCGCGGTGACGCAGCGCCCCGGCTCCAATGCGCTCGCCACGGCCGAGGAGATCCGCGAGCGGCTGGCCGCGATCACCGAGCGCTTCCCGCCCGGGATCCGGGCGGAGATCGCCTACGATCCCACGCGCTTCGTCGCCGAGAGCGTGCGCGAGCTGGTCATGACGATCGGCGAGGCGGTGTTCCTGGTGGTCTGCGTGGTCCTGCTCTTCCTGCAGAACTGGCGCGCGGCGATGATCCCGATCCTCGCCATCCCGGTCTCGCTGATCGGCACCTTCGGCGTGATGATCGCCTTCGGCTTCACCCTGAACGTGCTGACGCTGTTCGGCCTAGTGCTGGCGGTGGGCATCGTCGTCGACGACGCCATCGTGGTGGTCGAGAACGTGGACCGCCACCTGCGCGGCGACCCGGTGGTGCAGCGCGCCGCCACGGCCACCATGCTGGAGGTCGGCGGGGCGCTGATCTCGATCGCCCTCGTGCTCTGCGCCGTCTTCGTCCCGACCGCCTTCCTCGAGGGCATCACCGGCCGCTTCTTCCGGCAATTCGCCATCACGATAGCCGTCGCCACGGCGCTGTCCTGCTTCTGCTCGCTCACGCTCAGCCCGGCGCTCGCCACGCTCATCCTCCGCCGGCACGAGCCGCATCCGGCGCCGCGCAGGCACGGCCCGGCGCGGCTGCTGCGCTGGTTCTTCGCCCGCTTCAATCGCGGCTTCGACCGGCTGTCGCGGGCCTATGCGGCGCTGACCCGGCGCCTCGTCGGGCACATCCTGCCCATGCTAGGCCTCTATGCCCTGCTGATCCTCGGCGCCGGCTGGCTGCTGGCGGCGGCGCCGCAGGGCTTCCTGCCGGCGCAGGACCGGGGCTACGCCACCATCTCCATCACGCTGCCCGGCGGCGCCTCGCTCGCCCGCACGACGGCGGTGGTGGAGGCGGCGGCCGCGATCGCCCGCGAGGTGCCCGGCATCGCCAGCGTCTCGGCCCTGGCCGGCGTCTCAGGCGCCACCAACACCGCGGGCGGCAACCAGGGGACCGTGACGCCGGTCTTCGCGCCCTGGAGCGAGCGGCTGCCGCAGGGCCTGACCGCGCCGCGCATCCTGCGCGAGTTGCGGCGCCGGCTGGCGAGGCTGGAGGAGGCGGAGGTGCTGGTCATCCCACCGCCGGCCGTGCCCGGGCTCGGCAGCGGCGGCGGCTTCGCCATGCGGCTGGAGGACCGCACGGGGCGCGGCACGGGGGTGCTGGCCGCGGCCGCCGAGAACCTGGTCGGGGGGCTCGGGCAGGTGCCGGGGCTGGCCGGGGTCTACACGCCCTTCCGGGTGGATGCGCCGCTGGTCGCGGTCGACGTGGACCGCGCGCGCATCGAGATGCTCGGCGTGCCCGTCGCGCGGCTCAGCCAGAGCATCGAGACGCTGCTCGGCTCCTCCTATGTCAACGACTTCACCGCCTATGGCCGCAACTGGCGGGTGGTGGCGCAGGCCTCGCCGGAGTTCCGCCGGCTGGCGACCGACCTCGCGCGGGTCTTCAGCCGCAACGCCGAGGGCGAGATGGTGCCGCTGGCGAATGTCATGGCGCTGCACGACGTCGTCGGGCCGCAGCGGGTGCCGCGCTACAACCTCTACCCCGCGGCCGAGGTCGCGGGCGACATCAGGCCCGGCACCGGCTCGGCCGCCGCGCATGCGGCGATCGAGCGCATGGCACGCCGCCTGCTGCCCGACGGCATCAGCTTCGAATGGACCGACCTCTCCTTCGAGCAGACGCAGAGCGGCAATGCCGGCCTGCTGGTCTTCCCGCTCTGCGTGCTATTCGTCTACCTCGTGCTGGCGGCGCAGTACGGCTCCTGGAGCCTGCCCTTCGCCGTCATCCTCATCGTGCCGATGTGCCTGCTCACCTCCACCCTCGGCGTCCGGATGCTGGGGCAGGAGGTGAACATCCTGACCCAGATCGGCTTCGTGGTGCTGGTCGGGCTGGCCGCCAAGAATGCCATCCTCATCGTCGAATTCGCCCAGCAGCGCGAGGACGAGGGGCAGAGCGCGCTGGAGGCGGTGGTGGAGGCCTGCCGGCTGCGGCTGCGGGCCATCCTGATGACCTCGCTCGCCTTCATCCTGGGCGTGCTGCCGCTGGTCATCGCCAGCGGCGCGGGGGCGGAGATGCGGCGCGCCGTCGGCACCGCGGTGTTCTTCGGCATGATCGGTGTGACCGCGTTCGGGCTGCTCTTCACGCCGGTCTTCTACATCGCCATCCGCAAGCTCATGGGGCCGCGGCGCTCCGCCCTGCGGGAGCTGGTGCGGCAGGCGCGGTGAGCGACGCGGAGGCCGCGGGCGCCAGCGGCCGCGCTGCGAGCGGCACCGCCGCAAGAACTCAGCGGCGCGGGCCGGCCGCGGGCGCGAATAGACCGCCCTGCGCTTCCCGCTGGTCCGCATCGGGCCGCCGGCGCAGGCCGTCCATGAAGACGTCGAGGAGCCGCAGCACGGTCTCCTGCCAGTCCGGGCGGTCCTGGGCATAGCAGAGGCCGATCACCGTCCGCAGCAGGTCCTCCGGCCCGATATCCCTGCGGATCTCGCCGGCCTCGGCGGCGCGCCGGAGCAGTGCCTCCACCGCGCGAGTCAGCCGGTCCTGCGAATAGGCCATGAGGTCCGACGACCCCTTCACGACGATGGCGAGCGCCGCCACCATGCCCTTCTTCGTCGCGACGAACTCGACGATGGCCCGCATCCAGCGCCGCAGGGCCTCTGCCGGGGATGCCTCGGTCCGCAGCGCCTCGGCCAGGTCGACGAGCTGCTCCACCTCACGCCGGTAGACCGCCTCGAACAGCGCCTCCCGGGTCGGGAAATGCCGGTAGAGCGTGCCGATCCCGACGCCGGCCTGACGCGCCACCGCCTCCAGGCTCGCCGCCTCGCCGCCCTGGCCGAAGACCAGCTTCGCCGCCGCCAGCACGCGTTCACGGTTGCGGACCGCATCCGCGCGCGGCTTCCGGGCTCCTTTCGCCGGACAGGCCGTCACGCGCACCGCCCGCCGTTCCGCCCCTTGTAAACGGAGGCCCCCTCCATATTTTGCCCTCCGTGGCGCCGGAACGGGGGTTCGCCCCGTCCCGGCGCCTCGCCCTGAACGCAGTGCCGGCACCGCGGTCCCGCGGCGCCCCGGCAGAATCCGATCCCGCGACCTGCCGGCCCGCCAGTCTATCGCGCCGGCGCACCGAACCGAACCCGCTCCCCGTGGAGGCCCGCATGAGCCTGCCCATCACCCTCACCATCAACGGTGTGCAACGACGCATCGAGCTCGACGACCCGCGGGTCACGCTGCTCGACCTGCTGCGCGAGCGCCTGGACCTGCCCGGCACCAAAAAGGGCTGCGACCGCGGCCAGTGCGGCGCCTGCACCGTCCTCCTCGACGGCCGCCGGGTGAACTCCTGCCTGGCGCTCGCCATCAGCCATGACGGCGCCGAAGTCCTGACCATTGAGGGGCTGGCCGAGGGCGAGGCGCTGCACCCCGTGCAGGCCGCCTTCCTCGAGCACGACGCCCTGCAATGCGGCTTCTGCACCCCCGGCCAGATCATGAGCGCGCTCGGCCTGATCCAGGAAGGCCAGGCCGGCGACGACCCGGAGCGTGTGCGCGAGGGCATGAGCGGCAATCTCTGCCGCTGCAGTGCCTATCGCGGCATCACCGAAGCGGTGCTCGAGGCGCAGAAGACCCTTGGCCAGTCCGGCCGGAAGGAGGCCGCATGAACCGCTTCGACTATGTCCGCCCGACCTCGGTGGCGGAGGCGGTCGCCGCCGCGGCGCAGCCGGGCAGCGCCTATCTGGCGGCCGGGACCAACCTGCTCGACCTGATGAAGGGCGGCGTCGTGCGGCCGGCGCGGCTGGTCGATGTCAGCCGCCTGCCCGGGCTCGACGGCATCGAGATGCTGCCGGATGGCGGCGCGCGGATCGGCGCGCGGGTGCGCAACAGCGACCTCGCCTGCCACCCGGAGTTCAGCCACCGCTTCCCGGCGGTGGCCGAGGCGCTGCTCTCCGGCGCCTCCGCCCAACTCCGCAATGCCGCGACGGTCGGCGGCAACCTGCTGCAGCGCACGCGCTGCGCCTATTTCTACGACCCGGCCAGCGCCTGCAACAGGCGCGATCCCGGCGCGGGCTGCGACGCGCGCGGCGGCGAGAACCGGTTGCATGCCGTGCTGGGCTGGAGCGAGCACTGCATCGCCACCCACCCCTCCGACTTCTGCGTGCCGCTCGCCGCGCTCGGCGCCGTGGTGGAGATCGAGGGCCAGGCCGGCCGGCGCGAGGTGCCGCTCGACGCCTTCCATCTGCTGCCCGGCACGACGCCGGAGCGCGAGAGCGTGCTCGCCCCGGGCGAGCTGGTGGTGGCGCTCCGCCTGCCGGCCGAGGCGGCGGGCTTCGCCGCGCATGCCCGCTACGTGAAGCTGCGCGAGCGCACCTCCTATGCCTTCGCCGTCGTCTCGGCGGCGGCCTGCCTGCGGATGCAGGACGGCGCCATCACCGAGGCCCGGCTCGCCCTCGGCGGCGTCGCGGCCAAGCCCTGGCGCGCACGCGAGGCGGAGGCGATCCTCGCCGACGCCCGGCCCGAGGCCGCGGCCTTCCGCCGCGCGGCCGAGGCAGCGCTCGCCGAGGCCAGGCCCTCCGGCGACAATGCCTTCAAGATCGAGCTCGCGCGCCGGATCCTGGCGCGCGCCCTGGCGCTGGCCGTTGCCGGCACGCCGGAACGGCTGCCGGCGCTGCCCGCCTCTCCCTTCGCCCCCATCCCCGGAGCTCCCCTCCATGGCTGAGACCGCAGGCGCCGTCCATGTCCGGCGGGGCTCCAGCATGGGCCAGCCGATCACCCGCCGCGACGGGCGGCTGAAGGTGACGGGCCAGGCCCGCTACGCCGCCGACAACCACCCGCCCGGGATGCTGCATGCCGTGCTGGCCGTCAGCAGCATCGCGCGCGGCCGCGTCGTCGCGCTCGACCTCGCCGCCGCCCGCGCGCATCCCGGCGTCGTCGAGGTGATGACACCGGCCAACCGCCCGCCGCTGGCGCAGCACCCGGACGACAAGCCGGGCCCCTTCGTCTTCCGCATGGAGCTGCTGCAGGACGACCGCGTGCGCTATGCCGGGCAGCCCATCGCCGTGGTGATCGCGGAAACCCTGGAGGCAGCGGCCGAGGGCGCGCGACTGCTCGCGCCGCGCACCGAGGCCGAGCCGGTCCGGCTCGGGCTCGACGGCGACGACGCCTTCATCCCGGAGACGGTCGGCCCCGGCTTCCCGGCCGAAGCGCGCCATGGCGATGTCGAGGCCGGGCTGGCCGCCGCCGAGCGGCGGCTCGATGCGATCTACGAGACGCCGGCGCAGTACCACAACGCCATGGAGCCGCACGCTATCGTCGCGGCCTGGGACGGCGACCGCCTGACGGTCGATACGCCGAGCCAGGGCCTGGCCTGGGCGCAGCAGCGCATCGCCGGGCTCTTCGGCCTGCCGCCGGACAACGTGCATGTCCGCAGCCCCTTCCTCGGCGGCGGCTTCGGCTCCAAGGGCCTCGTCTCCGGGCCGCAGGTGCTCGGCATCCTCGCCGCGCGGCTGGTCGGGCGGCCGGTCAAGCTCGTCCTGCGGCGGGATCAGATGTACGGCCCGGTCGGCCATCGCGCGCCGACGCGGCAGACGCTGCGCCTCGGCGCCGGGAGCGACGGCGCCCTGACCGCCATCCACCACCATGTCCGCACCCAGACCAGCCGCTTCGACGACTTCCTCGAGCCGGCCGGCAATGTCACGCACACGCTCTATGCCGCGCCGGCGATTGCCACCACCACCGATGCGGTGCGGGTGGACACGGGCACGCCGCTCTTCATGCGCGCGCCCGGGGAGGCGAGCGGCAGCATCGCGCTGGAGGGCGCGATCGACGAGATGGCCGCGGCCTGCGGCATGGACCCGCTGGAATTCCGGCTGAGGAACTACGCCGAGGTGGAGCCGATCTCCGGCAAGCCCTTCTCCTCCAAGGCGCTGCGCGAGTGCTACGCGCAGGGCGCGGCGCGCTTCGGCTGGGCCGGGCGACCGCTGCAGCCGCGGCAGATGCGCGACGCGAACGGGCTGCTGGTCGGCTGGGGCGTCGGGACCGCGACCTTCCCCGCCATCATGTTCCAGGGCCAGGCGCGGGCGGTGCTGCGGCGCGACGGCACCGCGGTGGCCGAGCTCGGCGCCCAGGACATGGGCCAGGGCGCCTGGACGGCGCTCGCCCAGCTCGCCGCCGACGGTCTCGGCCTCGATCTCGGGCAGGTGGAGTTCCGCGCCGGCGATTCCCGGCTGCCGGATGCAGGCATCGCCGGCGGTTCCTCCCACACCGCGACGGCAGGCGTCGCGCTGCACGGCGCAGGCGCCGATGCCATAGCGAAGCTCGCCGCGCTGGCCATGGCCGATGAGCGCTCGCCGCTCTTCGGCGCCGGCAATGCCGGCGTGGTCGCGCGTAACGGCAGGCTGCTGCGGCGCGACGACGAGAGCCGCGGTGAGAGCTATGCCGAGATCATGGCGCGGGCCGGCCTCGAGGAGATCGAGGGCCGCGGCACCGGCGCGATGGACCCGGCGGTGCAGGAGCACTACGCAACGCATGCGCATGGCGCGGTCTTCGCCGAGGTGACGGTGGACCCGGAACTCGGCCAGGTGCGGGCCACGCGCCTGGTCGGCGCCT
Source organism: Paracraurococcus lichenis (assembly GCF_030657435.1). Lineage (GTDB taxonomy): Bacteria > Pseudomonadota > Alphaproteobacteria > Acetobacterales > Acetobacteraceae > Paracraurococcus > Paracraurococcus lichenis. The sequence continues at coordinate 19,410 of NZ_JAUTWS010000036.1, forward strand.
TCGCCGCGGGCGCCATCGTCAACCCGCGGCTGGTGCGCAGCCAGTATTACGGCGGCATGATCTGGGGGGTGTCCTTCGCCCTGCACGAGCAGGCGGTGACGGATCCACGCACGGGCCGGATCATGAACGCCAACCTCGCGGAGTACCATGTGCCGGTGAATGCCGACGTGCCCTCGCTGGAGGCCATCCTGGTCGAGGAGCACGACCCGCATGTGAACCCGCTCGGCATCAAGGGCGTGGGCGAGATCGGCATCACCGGCACGGCAGGGGCGATCGCCAATGCCGTGTGGCACGCGACGGGCGTGCGCGTCCGTCGCTTCCCGATCCCGTTGGAGCAACTGCTCGGCGACGGCGCGGGCTGACGCGCCGCGACAAAACCGGCACGACGCCGCCTGCGCTGCGCAGGCGGCGCGGGCCCTTCGGCGTCAGATCGGGCAGACCCCGCCCGCGCATTGCAGGTGCGCGAGGTCGACCGCCTCGTGCAGCGCCGGGTCGCGCACCGCCGCGACGAGGGCGGCGAAGCGCCCGGCCGGCACCTCCTCCTCCGGCAGGTATTCGTAGCCCAGCGCATGGTCCGGCCGGCTCGGCAGGATGGCGCAGCAGCGGATCTGCGGCTGGTGCTCCAGCAGCATGGCGCGGAAGGCCTCCAGGTCGTGCCGGTCGGTGAAGACCTTCAGCGTGTAGGAGACCTGGTTGCCCCGCTCCGCGCCGATCCAGTACCGCTCGAGCAGCGAGAGCCAGCGATACTGGTCCTCCGGCGAGGCTTCCGGCGCCGTGACCAGCCGGTCGCCGATGCCGAGGCGCTGGATCAGCGGCAGCGTCGGGAAGCCCACCACGGACATGCCGGGGAAGCTGCGCAGCGTGCGGATGGGGTAGCCGCGCGCCTCGTATTCCGCCAGCAACCGGTCGCTGTCCTGCGTCCAGGCGCCGGCGTCGTCCTTCGTGCCCTTGAACTGCACCCAGCGCAGGTATTGCCGCCGCGCCGGCAGGTGCGCGCCCTCGGTCAGGCCGAAGAGCTTGCTGGTCGTGCCGGCGGGCTTCACCGTGGTGACGGTGACGGGCGCCGCGAGGCCAAGCGCCTCGGCATAGGCGACGCCTTCCTCCTTCGCCGCCGCCGAGAGCCGGTCGAGCATCGCCCAGAAGGGCGCCGCGCGATCCTCGTCCAGCAGGTCGTCGAAGGCGAGGCCGAAGCGCATCCAGGCCCATTCGTGCAGGCCGGTGGGGCCGATCCCCATGCGGTTGGTGCGCCGCACCTCCTCGCCGTAGAGCGCGTCCATCAGGTTGGCGCGCATCAGGAAGCGGACGCCGAGGCGGAGGCTGTCCTCCACGCGCGCATCCCAGGCCGCCGCGACCTCCGCCGGCACCTCGCCCGGGTTGATCGTGGCGAGGTCCGCGGGGCAGGCCAGCAACGGCGCGACATCGGCGATGACGCAGTAGCCGCCGGTGACGTGCAGCGTGATCTCGCCGCAGGGATTGGTCGTTACCGGGAAGCGTGCCGTCTGCACGCGCCGCGCCAGTTCGGCCAGCAGCGGCACGGCATGGTCCGCCTGGTAGCGGGCCGAGCGGACATCGCGACCGTCCCCGTGCACCGGCTTGGCGCGGGCCGCGCCGGTGCGCATGTCCTCCAGCTTATCGCCGTTGATGAAGCCCGGCTCGCCATTGATGAAGGCGCAACGCGTCGCTTCCTCGAAGACCGCCAGTGCATGGGCATGCCCGGGGTCCGCGCTGCCCGCCTGCGCCGCGCGCACGCCCGCCCAGAAGGCGGCATCGACCATGACGGAGTTGTTGGCGGTCCATAGCCCGCCTTCGGACTTCGCGCGGATGAAGCGCAGGATGCCGGGGTCGCGCCAGTTCTTGGTCGCCATGCGTGCGGCGCGGCGGGCGCCGCCCACCTGCACCTCGACAGACAGGTAATGGTCCACCAGCAGCGCCTGCTCCCAGGGGGCCAGCGCCTCGTCGTCCGGGGCGCGGTGGCGCGCCGGCTCGATCACGTGCTGCCGCGCAGCCACCAGCCCGCGCAGCAGGGAGAGCGGGCCGGAGGCCGGCCGGCCCTGCATGCCGCCGATCGGCGCGCCGCGCGGCCGGATGGCGGAGAGGTCGAGCAGCAGCGTGCGGTCCGCGGCGCCGGCAAAGGCCAGGCTCTCCAGCAGCTCCACCGCCTTCGCCCAGCCCTCCCGGCTGTCGGCGATCTCGTGGCGGATGGTGTCCGCCGGCAACGGCGCATCTTCCGCTACCACCTCGCGCGCGATCCAGGCGCGCACCTCGGCCTCCTGCGCCTCGGAAAAAGCCTCGAGCGTGGTGCCCCAGGGCAGCAGGCCGAACTCGGCGCCGAAGCGGTGCAGCTCGGCGCGCGTGCGCGGCCAGTCGGGATGCGCCGGGTCGAGCCGCAGCAGCAGCCGCGGCGCCCGGCCCCAGTCCACCACCGCCAGGTCGTCGTCATAGGCGCGGCCGACGCCGCTGCCGTTCAGCAGCAGGTAGAACAGGCTGAAGGAGGCCGCGGCGGTCGCGCAGTTGGTGAAGACCTCCATGTTCCGGCCGGGCTGCGCGGCATCGCCGTGCTGCAGGTGGCGGCCGGAGGTGATGAGGGCACCCGTCGCGATGGCGTTGCGCAGCCGCGCCTGCTCCAGCGGGTCGGCGGCCGGGCCGAGCAGCGCCATGTTGCCGGCCGCGACCCGGTCGGCGACGCGGCCGAAATCCCCGGCATCCTCCGGCCGGAAGACGGTGCGGCGCGCGACGGCCAGCCCCATGCCGGGGTCCAGCGGGCGCGCCGGCACGGGAGCCGTGCCGAAGCTCGCACCGGGGATCCTGGCACGCAGCGCCCAATCCGTGCCGGGGAGGGAACCGTCCATCGCTGACCTTCCATGCCGCCGCACCACCGCGGCGAGTCGATAACCACAATATATGGTGGTAGACCCGGGTTGTCACCCACCATATCCAGGATAACCGATGCAAGGCTGATCGGGTCCAGGCAGAGCGCAGGGCGTGCCGGGCCGAACGCGGCGGGGAGGGGGCAACACCCGCGCCCGGGCGGGCCGGCGACACCACTGACCGTCGCGGGAGACGCAGCCTGCACCTGCCCCGCCGCCAGCGGGCGGACCACCTCGCCGATGCGGATGCCGGGGCAGGGCCGGCGAGCAGCGCGACCGCAAGGGCTCCACGCCCATGCGTTCCGGCCTCCGCGCGTCCTCACGCCCCTGCGCCTGCGGCGCCCCTTCGGGCGGCGGCGACCTACAGGCAATCGACCAAAACCTTCGCAGGCTGATCGTGCAGCGTGCGAAGGCTCCAGACTTTTGCTGTGCCGGGCAGATCCATGCCTCCGAGCCTTTCCACTCTGCGGCGATCCGCTCTACCCCGGCGACTCGCCGCGGCGGCGCTGCCCCGGGTCGCGCTGATCCTCGTGCCCGGACGGACCGTCCGCGCGATGCCCCTGCCGCCCCGGTCCGCGGGGGTCAGGCGCCCCCGGCTCGGCGCCATGATCCAGGATCTCGCCGCTGAACTCCGCGTGATCCCGGCAGCGGAACCGGATGCCCGCGCGGACACCGCCCGGGTCGAAGTCGAGGGTCACGATCCCGCCGGGGCCGAGGTCGCGGGCGAGGGCCCGTTCGAGGAGACGCACCCCGAAGCCGCGCCGCGGCGGCGGACCACGCACCGGGGGACCACCGACCTCGCACCATTCGACGACGGCCGCGAGGCCTGCCTCCTCGGCACGGCAGGTCACCTCGACGCGTCCATCCGGCGTCGACAGGGCGCCGTGCTTCGCCGCGTTGGTGGCAAGTTCGTGCAAGGCCATCACCAGGGCCTGTGCCTGACCCGGGGCGGCGGGTGGAACCTCCGCTCCGCACCGGCACCGCAGGATGAGCCGTGACCCTTCCCCGCCCAGCCAGGGGGCGAGCCCGGCGCGGACGATGGCGTCCAGCGCCGCGGGCTCCCAGCGGGAGGCGACGAGGAGATCATGGGCCCGGGCGAGGGCCTGCAGCCGCGCGCCGAACTCGGCGGAGAAGCGCGCGGGATCGCCCCCCGCCTCGCCGCGCGCGGTCTGGAGAGCCAGCGACTGGACGGTGGCCAGCGCGTTCTTGGCGCGGTGGTTCAGTTCGGCCACCACCAGCCGCAGGCGCCGCTCGCTCTCGAGCAGCGAGGCCGTCGCCGCCCGACGACAGCGCGCCTGGGTGCGCAGCGCCTCCGCCACCTCATCCGCCTCGGGCAGACCGGTCCCGTCCGCGTCGGGGGCGCTGCCGGCGTCGTCGGCGGAGGCAGCGATGCGGCGCAGGGCGGCGAAGGGCTGGATCACGGCCTTGGCCGCCCAGCGGGCGAGCGCCAGGCCGAAGCCGAGGAGGACAGCGCCGACCAGCAGGGAGGCTACCGCCGCCTCCAGGGCAGGGCGGGTCAGTTCCGAGGTGGGGATCGCCACGACCACGCCCCAGCCGACCTCCGGCAGCCGGGTGAAGGCGGTCAGCACGGGGATGCCGTCGGGCGAGACGGTCTCCACCACGCCCTCCGGCCCGCCCGACAGCCAGACCGCGAGGAATTCCGGCGTCACCGGCTGGCCGACGAAGCGCTCGGGGTCGGGTTGGCGGGCGATGCGCACGCCCTTGGAGTCGATGACGCTGGCGATCCAACCCGCGCGCAGCCTCTGCCGCCGGATGACGGCATCGAAGGCGTCGGCGGACGGGATCATGACAAGCACCAGATCGGCCTGACCCTCGGGGCGCTTCACCGGCACCTCGACGGCGACGACGGGACGGCGGAGCACCGGCCCGAAATAGACGTCCGACACGGAGGGCCGGCCCGCGTCAGGGGTCCGGCTGGGCGTTGTCCAGGCCTGCCGGGGTGGCGGCTCGCCGGGCGGCAGGGCCGTGTTCATCAATTGCTGCCCATCCTCGCGCCGCAGGAGGAGGGTGGCCCCGGGCAATTGGCTGGCGACGACCTTCTCGGCCTGCGCGCGGAAGGCGGCGAGGTCATCGGCCATGAGGGACCGCGACAGCGCGAGCACCCCCAGCGCCGCGCTGCGCGCCCGCAACTCGGCCGCCACCGCGCCGGAGATGGCGCGGGTGAGGTCGAGCGCCTGCGCGCTCGCCCGCTCCCGCTCGCGGGCATAGCCCAGGTATACGCCGCCCAGGTCCCAGGCGAGGATGGGCAGCACCCCGGCCAGCACCAGCAGCGCCATGCGGGCGCGCAGGGTCAGGCGGCGCATGGCGAACGCGGCCCGGGGTCTAGGCCCCTGCTCGGCTATCGAGAGTCTTCGCCGGCAACCGCAGCGGCGCGTGGGGTGTCCGCCTGCTCCCGGGATGGATGCGGAGGGGGGCGGGAGTGCCGGCACCGGTCCTGCAGGGATGGCTCCGGGCGATGCGCGCGAAGGAGCCGGCCAGGAAAAATGGCTCCGGGCCGCCGCGGAAGCTGTTGCGCGCCAGCACCGTATCCAGGCTTTCGAACGTTTCCCATCCCGAGACGATCATCTGAAATTCTGTCCTCTGGCGAGCAAAAGGCCCGGAATCAGGGGCATATTCATAGAAGAATGCGGGCCCTTTCGAGGCGGGTGCCAGTTCGCCATTGTCGAGCACGACAACGAGATTTCAGGATCGCATCCGTCGCTTCGCTTCCCGGTAACCAGGTCGGGCGAGTGTCGGCCGAACGCCGATGGGACTGGCCGGGATGCACCCGCCGGGCGACACTGCGTCGTCGGGAACCCGACTGGCCTGGCGCTGATTGAGCCTGGTGACGCAATGGCCCTGGTTCCGGAGGCTGAAGGCGGCCAGGCCCATGCCCGCGGAACGCACTCCGGAGGTTGCGAGATGGCGACTGCCAGCCCATGGGCATCAATGGAGACCGCGCCCCGGGACGGCGCGGTACTCTGCCTCTCCGACGGCACGGCCATGATCACCGGCGCCTGGGACGGGACCGAATGGGTCCTCTACCCGGATGCGGAAGCGGGCAGCGTGGATCCGCGGCACTTCGTGCCCCGGCTCTGGATGCGGGTCACCTTCGCTGCCAGCCTGCCGGGAGGGCTGCCGGACGACACCGCGCCCGGCATCATCGGGCTGTAGGGCTGCCGCTTGGGCGGTCCGCGCCTGGGTCGCATGCCGGCCAGCACATAAGCCACTGGGATTCACAAGACGTCTGCTCGTGTCTGGTTGCCTGGCAGGACGGATCCCGCTCGATGGCCAGCATCGCCATCTCGGCATCGGTGACCCCAATGCCCTTGGGATAGCGGCTCGCCTCGAGCTCGCAGCGCACCCTCAGGCCGGTCTGCGTCGTGGCGGCGCCCGAAGCGGTTCCACCATGTGCCTTGCCGAGGCGCACCGATGACGTGGGTGCAAGCCCCACCCGGCAACTCTCAATCCAGCCGGAAGCAATTGGGGCGGATCAGGAAGCTCCGGTCAGGGCGCCGACGTCGGATTCCATCCGCGGCGCGGCGGCGCAGCCGATCATCTCGCGCAGGAAGGAGGCGTCCGTGCCTTTCGCCAGGAGTTCGCGAAAGGCAGTCTCTTGCCCCGTCATCGTTGGATTGCAGGGCAGGGCTTGCGTGCCGCAAACCAACCCTACCCAGGTTCACCGGCGTGGCCGCCTCCTGCACCATGCCAGGAGGCACGATCGAATCCGGGGCAGTTCAACCCGGCGCCTGGGTTGTGTCCGATCGCTGCAAGCCTTGACAGCATGACGGCGAAACGTCTGAGATCGGGCCAAGAGTCAGCCTTCCCACCCTGAAGCAAGGGGCCGGTCGAATGGGCGAGGGCATCCTTTACCTGGCGACAAGCTTCTGGCTGGGCGCGGTGCATGCGGCGACGCCGGGGCATGGGAAGGCGATCGCCGCCTCCTACATCGTGGGCGCGCGCGGTCGCCCGGTCGATGCGCTCGTGCTCGGCGTCTTCGTCACCCTCTCGCATACCAGCGGGATCATCCTGGTCGCTGCCCTGGCGACGGCGGGAACCGCCTGGCTGATCCCGCAGAGGGTCGAGGCCTATATCGCGGTTGCGACCGGCGTTCTCGTCATCGGCATCGGGTGCTGGATGCTGCGGACGCAGATGCGGCTGCTGTCGGCGGCGCGCCTGCAGCCGCCGGGCCAGGGCGGACATCCTGCGCACGACCATAGTCACGACGAGCACCACCCGCACAGCCACAGCCACGATCACGGGCCGCACCACCACAGCCATGGATGGGGCCCGGCCCACACGCATGACCTCGAGGCCCTCGCGCAGGACCGCCCGAAGCTCGGCGTCCTGCTCGCGCTCGGCATCGCCGGCGGGCTGCTGCCGGATCCGGGGGCGCTCGCCATCCTCCTCGCGGCGATCGCCGAGGGCAATCTCGTCCTCGGCCTGCTCACCGTGGTCGTGTTCAGCCTCGGCTTCGCCTCCGTCCTCGTCGTCGTCGGCGTGGTCGCGGCGCGCCTGGGCGAACTCATCCTGACCTGGCTCAGCAGCCGGTGGATCGCCTGGGTGCAGATCGGGGCGGCGCTGCTGATCCTCGGGGTCGGCCTCGTCCTGACGGCGAAGGCGTGGCGCGGCCTGGCCGCGCTCGGCTGACGCGCCCGCGCAGCCTGGGTCAGGGCGCCGTCGCGCGTGCCGCCGGCAGCATCCCCAGCCAGCCGCCGAGATCCGTGTACCAGACATTGTTCGCCGCATCGACCGCCACGCCGAAGGGGCGGCTCCCGGCGCGGGGCAAGGCGAACTCCGTCACCCGGCCGTCGCGCAGTCGTCCCAGCCTGCCGGCCCTGAGCTCGGTGAACCACACCGAACCGTCGGGTGCGATGGCCAGCGCGCCGAGACCGGCGGATTCCGTGGGCACCGGGAATTCGGCAAAGCTGCCACCGGCGTATCGCCCGACCTTGTTCGCCCGCAGCCCGAGGAACCACACGGCCCCGGCCCGGTCCACCGCGATATCGCCGAGGCCGCCGTTGCGGGTCGGCAGGTCGAGCGCGGTCACTGCACCGTCGGCGGCAATGCGCCCGATCCGGTCCGCCCCCTGCAGCGTGGTCCAGACCGTGCCGTCCGCGCCGACCGCTATGCCATAGGGAGTGCCGCCCAGCGCGCCGACGTCGTACCGCGTGAGGGCGCCGTCGTGCAGGCGCGTGACGCTCGCCGTGGTGGCATCGGCGAACCAGACCGCGCCGTCCGGGGCCACGGCCAGCCGGCCGAGCCTGACGATGGGAGTCCGCAGCGGGAAGGAGCGGATCCCGCCCTCCGCCGAGATGTGCGAGATCGCCCGCGTCGCCGCGTCCGTGAACCAGGCGCCGCCGGCGCCGTCCGCGGCCAGCCCGAGCGGCTCGAGATTCTGCCCGCCCTTGGGGATGCGCTCGATGCCGCCATTGCGGAACACCCCGATGGCATCCGAGAACTCGATGGTGAACCAGACGGCGCCGTCCGGTCCGACGGCGACGGCGGTCGGGATATCGGTCCTCGCCAGCATGGAATACTCGACGAAGCCCGGCGCCGGCCGGGACGCCAGCAGCCAGCCGGACACCGCCAGACCGCCGGCGAGCGCGAGGCTTCCGAGCGGCAGCCACAGACGCCAGCGCCTCGGCCGACGAAGCCTCGCCATCGCCGCTTCGCTCATGGCGGGGCCTCCTCCCTGCTTCGACGGGGTTTCGCGACCAGCCCGGCCGGTGCATCCCTCGCGGGCGTCCGGTAGTACTGGGCGAGGCTGCGCAGCACCGCGGCGCCGCCGAGCGCCATGCCGAGCAGGAGCGCCCCGCCGCCGGCCAGGCTCGCCCCGCTCACCTGCGCGAGGGCGCCCTCCTGCGCGGCCGCACGGCGCCAGATGTCGCGGTAGGGGATGAGCGAGAAGCCGGCATAGACGGTATCGGCATCGCCCGGATCCCATAGCAGCGGCCCTGCCTCGAGGTGCGACGGAAGGTCGTCGCCGAGCAGCGCCCAGTTCTCGCCGCCATCGGTGCTGCGGTAGAGCCCGCGATCCGTCGTGGCGAGGAGGACGTCCCCGCGCGCCGCGACCGCGTGCATGGTGGTGTTCGGCTCGGAAAGCGGCGCGCCGGCGCGTCGCCAACGCGCGCCGCCATCCTCGCTCCGGAACAGCGCGCCGCCGCCCCCGGCCCAGAGCCGGCCCGACCGCCCCGGATCGCCGCCGAGGGCCTCCATGCCGGCGGGCGGCAGGCCTGCGCCCCGGGCTTCCCAGCTCCGCCCGCCATCGGAACTGGCCCAGATCCGGCCCTGCAGCACTGCCAGGAGGGTCTCCGGAGAGCCTGGGATGGCGAGGAGCGAGGCCACGGGCGCCCGGGGCAGGCCGCCCGCGGCACTCGACCACGACGTGCCCCCGTCGTCGCTGCGGAAGAGGCCGGTCCAGCCGGCGAGGTAGACGCCCCCGTCGTCGCCGCGCAGGAGAGCCCGGGCCGGGGCCGCGCCGCGGGGGAGGGGCACCGCGCGCCAGCCGCCCTCGGCCTCCCGGCGAAAGAGTCCTGCGCCGGTGGCGGCGAGTGCATGCCGCCCGTCGGCGGAGAACACCAGGGCAAGGACGCTGCCGAGCGCGAGCGCCGGTGCCTCGACGCTCCAGTCCCGCCCGCCGTTGCTCGAGGCGTAGAGGCCGCTCTCCGTCCCGAGAAGCAGGCGATTGGCGTCGGTCGGGTCGATGGCCAGCGCGGTCGCGCCGCCGAGATAGGACCCGCGATTCGCCGAGACCCAGGTCGCGCCCTGGTCGCGTGAGCGGAAGAGCCCGCCCCAGGCGCTCGGGTCATGGCCCAGCGCGGGGCGGCAGGCGAGGGTCAGCAGGACCGCGACAGCGGGCCCGGCGAGGCCGGCGCGGCGCAGGCCGGTCACCGCGGGGATGACGTGCCGGGGTCCATGCCGAGGAGCCCGCCCGCGACGGCGACCTGGTAGGCGAAGAACAGCCCGAAGACGAGGCTCAGCAGGCCCGACGTCACCGGCAGGTAGCGCCCGGCCCAGTTCGACCGCCGGGACGCATAGGCGAGCGCCGCCGCGATGGCGGCGGTGATCAGGATCATCCCCGCGATGGTGCCGATGCCGAACACCGCGAGATAGGCGACGGCCCACCACGGATCCTGGATGAGGGTGAGCACGAGGAGCGCCACCGCCGCGGAGCCGGCCAGGCCATGCATCAGGCCGATCAGCAGCGGCCGGAGGATCCGGGCGGCGCCGCCGAGGCCCGCCTTCTCCTTCGGCCAGGCATCCGCGCCGGGCCCATGCGGATGCGGATGCGGATGCGGGTGCGGCGCGCTCGCGCCATCCACGGCGGAGGCGCGGATGCGCTCGAGGACGCCCGTCAGGTTCCACATGCCGAGCACGATCAGCATGAGCGCGACGCCCATCTCCATCGTCACGCCGAGCCGCGGCGGGATCACGGCCGCGAAGAGGATGATGGCGCCGCCGACCGCGACGATCGTCAGGCTGTGCCCGAGCCCCCAGAGGCTGCCGATGAGGAGGGCCGCCCTGAGCGAGGGCTGCCGCGCCACGATGGTGCTGACCGCGACCACGTGGTCGGGGTCCGTCGCATGGCGCATGCCGAGGAAGAAACCCAGCATGGAGAGGGAAAGGGCCGCGAGCATATGCGCATCATCGCCAGGGAGCGGAGGACGGGGAGCCTGGATCCCACGATGGCCGTGGAATCCAGGCCGAGGCTGCGTCCGACGGCCCTCCCTAGGGGTTGACGCTGTGGGATGGCACCGCGGAAATCGTGTTCTTGCACGTTACCGGGTCGATCCGCCAGGGCGCGGACTTGCCGCCCAGGGCCGGCGGCGTGATCCGGGTCGAGCCGGTCGCCACGTCCGCCGGGATGAGCGAGGTCTCACTGTCGGCGAGCGTCAGCTCGGCGGCGCGGGAGCAATTCCCGTCGGTGATCGTCCACCAGTTGGCGGTGATGGGATAATTCGCCGAGTAGGACAGGCGCTCATGCGCCCCGAGGCAGTTGTTGTAGCTCTCGGAACCCGAGGTCAGCACGTAGCACTTCTCGTAGGCCAGCATCTGCTGGACCGTGTCGGTCTGCTGGATGTTGGCGACGTTCCAGTCCCGGATCCCCTCCCAGGACGAATAGGCATCGCTGCCGAAGACCAGCTCACCCCGCTTGGTGTGGACCTGCAGGAGCTGCGAGCCATAGGTATGGCCGCGGAAGGCCGGATGGATCACCAGGCCCGGCGCGATCTCGTGCCGCCCGTCGATGATCTTCGCCTTGCCGGTGAGGACCTTGCTCTCGATCTCCTGGATCGTCTGCGGCGGGTATCCGCAGACCGGGCTCCGCGCGCAGGCCTGTGCGGGTGGTCCCACCTGGGCGCCGGTGAGCGGGTTGACCGTGTTCACCGCGCGGATGATCCCGTTGTTGAACTCGGTCGGGTAGGAGGTGAAGAAGTCGATCTGCTTGAGCTCTTCCTTCTGGATGTAGAGGACCGCATTCGGGAAGGAGTCGAGTTGCCCGGAATGGTCCCAGTGGCCATGCCCGACGACGATCCGCGTGACCGCGTTCGGGTCGAGGCCGATATTCCGCATCTGGTCGGGAAGACCCGCCCAGCAGCAGCTGGTGTTGTAGTCGAAGATGTATTCCAGCTGCTTCCAGCCGGTGTCGTAGAGCGTGATCTGGCCGTCGGACCCCTTGATGATCCCGACATTGACGGGGAAATCGATGAACTGGATGTCGTGCTTCGGCGTGGTCGGGCTGATGAAGTCCCGGTCCGGCATGAAGGAGCCGAAGGGGACGTCGACGAAGCGGCTGCTCTCGACCAGCCAGGCGGAGTAGTAGGGCGCGCCGGCGGCGCGGTCGACGTCCCGCAGCAGCCGGTCGGTGCCCTCGAAGCCCTGCGGCAGGGTCTGCGGCGGCCGCGCATTGTGCCGGTCCTGGTCGTCGGCGGCGCGCGTGGTGCCCACGCCCAGCAGGCTTCCCGCGATCGCGGCCACTCCGAAGGCCGCCACGAGGCAGAATCGTCTCAGGGTCATTGCTTGTCTCCTCCCTTGGAATGCCTGCGGCGCCTTCGCCGGACTGCCTGCGGCGAAGCCCGGGCAGGCCATCGCCAAATCCCTGCGCGGCGATGTCTAGTGGGCCGGGAACTCGTCCCGCCAGAACCGGACCCCTATTTCCCGGATCTTGTTGCCGCCCTCCCGGCTCAGCGGGTGCGCGGCGATGAGATGCGCTTCGTCGCCGTCCTCGAACATCTGCAGCGCCTCCACGGTCGATCGCTCGAACAGTTGCACGGCTGCGAGATACTCCCCGTGCTCCCGCGCGAGGGATGGCGGCGCCTGAAGCGCTTCGATCTGCCCCTTGGCCCGTCGATAGGCCGCCAGCGCGCCGTCCATCCGCGCCTTCAGTTCGTCCGCCCCGACCTCATCCGTCTTGTAGAAGATGGTTCCAAGGCTCACGCGCAGCGCGCTCCTCTGCACATCGCCATGGATCGGCCACAGTGCCTGGATGTAGGCCTCCTCGGCACGGGTGAAGGCCGGCTTCGGCGGCGCCGGGGGTCTCGATGACTGCGCGATGGCGCTCGGCGCATGGCTGGCGGTGGGTGCTTGGCGGGTCAGTCCGAAGGCGGCGATCCCCAGCAGCACCGCGCCGGCGCAGGCGACCACCGCAGTCCGGATGCCGGGCTGCCAGAATGCCGGGTCAGCCGCGTGGCTGCCTTGATCGGCACGGGATTGCCTGGAGAGTTTCTCCCCTTTGCGCCCCATCCGTTTCCTCGCCTGTCGGCTGCCGGCCGGTATCCCCGGCCCTTACTGATCACCGTGTCTCAAGAACCGCCGGTAGAAACCAAAGAGACTTTCAAAATCAACGACAGATCCGGCGACGTCTGCTGCGTAACTAACTGCTCCTCCGGATTCAATGAAGTCAACGCTGCAGCCCCGAGCCCCACTTCAACAAATCTCGACAACGCTGATTCCATTGTGCCGGTACGCGGTTTGTGCCCATGGCGCCCACCTGCAGATATTGTGGCGCATGCGAGTCAATCGTGCCGGGTATCCAAAGCCCAACTTCCGGTTCAGCGGGGCGACGGCGATGGCCAGTTCGGCCGCTTGCTGTCCGTCCGCTTCGAAGCGCAACGGAGCGCCGATGCCGTGCTCTCAGCACACGATGTCGGCCCCGATCGGAGCGCGCGCGCCATAGCCCGCTCCCGGCCTTGGCGGCCGTGCACAGGCAATACTCAGGTGCTCATTCCTTCCGTGTCCCTGTCCGCTCCGCGGCTGCGCTCGGCGGCACATAGGGTTTGCGGGGCGCGCCGCGGACTCAGACGGTCCGGTCGGCCGTGTCGATGGTGATGCTGCCCTTCACCACGCGGGACACGCAGGTGCAGAGATGCGTGTTCGCGGCCTTCTGGGGCTCGCTGAAGAACACGTCGCGGTGGTCGACCGTGCCGTCCGCTGCCAGGATCCGCACCGCGCAAAGGCCGCATTCGCCACGCCGGCAATCGAAGATCATGTCGACGCCGGCCGCCTCGAGCGCATCCAGCATGCTCTGGGTCCGGGCCACCACGACCTCCTTGCCCAGACGCGGGATCCGGACGGTGAAGGGCTCGGCGGCGTATCGGCCGCTATTGCCGAAGGTCTCGAAGCGCAGCCCGTCCACCGGCCGGCCACTCTCCTGCCAGGCACGCTTCACCGCTTCCAGCATGCCGATCGGGCCGCAGACATAGAGTTCCCCGCCCGGTGCAAGCCGCGCGATCTCGGCCGGCAGGTCGACCCTGCCGCCCTCCTCGTCGATGAAGACCTGCAGGCGTTCGCCAAGGCGCGTTGCGAGTTCCTCCCCGAAGGCGAGATCCCGCCGCGTGCGGCACCCGTAGAGCAGCCGGAATTCTGCGCCCGCATCGGCCAGCGCCAGGGCCATGCTGTAGATCGGCGTGATGCCGATGCCGCCTGCGATCAGAAGGTATTCCGGCCGGTGACGGGCAAGCTCGAAATGGTTGCCCGGCGCCGAGATGGTGAGTCGGGCACCGGGCTGGAGGCGATGCATATAGGCGGAGCCGCCGCGGCTGTCCGGCAGCAGCTTCACCGCGATCCTGTAGACGCCGTCGGTGCAGGGGCCGACGACCGAATAGGAGCGCGTGTCCGGCCGGCCCTCGACCTGCACGACGATGCTGATGTTGCTGCCCGGTGTCGGCGGCTGGAAGCGCTCCGGCTCGATCTCGAACAGCCGGATGTCGGGCGTCAGGTCCTTCACGGCGCGGAGGCGTGCCGGCTGCCAGTCGATGGTCTCGCGCATGGGCGTTCCTCCAATGGGATGAACCGCGGAGATGCGGGGTGCTTTCCGCCCCGCCCCGCCCTATTCGGCCGCGAGGTCCGGCCTGGAGCCGGCCGGATGCGGCGCGCCGCGCTCGGCCGCCAGCATCCGGTCGATCAGGCGCCTGGCCCAGAGGGCGCCGGCATCGATGTTCAGGTTGTAGAAGGGCTGCCGCGGGTTCTTGTTGATCGCCTTCTGCTGCGCCTCGAGCACGTCGTGGTCCTGGTCGTAGACGCCGCGACCCTGGTTGACATGCGCCAGGTTCAGGGACTTGGTCAGGGCCTGGTCGTCGGTGCGGAAGTTGCGGACGAAATTCCAGAAATAGTGGCAACTCGTCCGCGTCTCCGGCGTGACGGCGGCGAGGAAGAAGCCATTCACGCCTTCGGCGCGATTGCCGTCGCGCGCCCCGGTTCCGGTCAGCGCTACGCCGACATCGCCGGCGACGACGCCCGGCGCTTCGAAATGGATGATCTGCCAGCGGTCGACATGGCCGGGACGGCCGAGCAGGCGGGCCCAGAAGGGCGGCGGCTCGATATTCTCCATCCAGCGCGCGACGGTGACCTTGCGGTCGGTATGGGTGACCTCGAAGGGGTTCCGCGTGATCGCCTCGTCGCCGATGCTGCCGACATGGACATAGGTCTCATGGGTCAGGTCCATGAGATTGTCGATCACCAGCCGGTAGTCGCATTGCAGGCTGTAGAAGGTGCCGCCCTCGCCGACCCAGGGCGGGTCGCTGTTCCAGTGGAAGTCCGGCACCTTGTCCGGATCGGCCAGTGCCGGATCGCCCATCCAGACCCAGACCAGCCGGTGCTTCTCGGCGATGGGGAAGGCGCGGACGCAGGCCGAAGGGTTGATCGTTTCCTGCGCCGGCATGTAGGTGCAACGGCCGGCCGAATTGAAGATCAGCCCGTGATAGCCGCAGACGACCTGGTCGTCCTTCAAGTGGCCGAGCGACAGCGGCAGCAGCCGATGCCAGCACGCATCCTCGAGCGCCACCACCTGTCCGTCGCTTCGGCGATACAGCACGACGTCCTTGTCGCAGATGGTCCGGGGGGCAAGCTCGCGCTTGATCTCGTAGTCCCAGGCTGCGGCATACCAGGCATTGAGCGGGAACGGGGTTGCTTCGGCCATGGCATCCTCCCGAACAACTGGCCATTGCGAGATACGTCCTCGCTGCGGCTCGCCGCGGTCGTGCGACGATCCTGAGACGCCACCTCGCCATCAGGAGTTCCCGGGCAGTTCCGTATCCCGCCCGGAGTGTATCCACCGGGGAATCAATCCCTCGAGGCCCAACCACCCGGGAAGCCGAGCGGAACCGCATGGGGACGAAGGTAGCCGTTCCGGGGCGGGCCGAGACGCCGCCACTGCCCTGTGCGCGACACCCTGGCCGGGTCTGCCGCCTCCAAGCGCCGCCACGGCGGCCGCCTCTGCCCGCCGCACTGGCGGCCGCCAGGACCGATGATCCTATCCCGCATCCGCTCGATCCGGCAGGATTGCTGTGGCCTCGATCTCCACCCGCGCCTCCGGCTCTGCCAAAGCCGAGACCTGGACCAGCGTCATCGCGGGGTAGTGGCGTCCCATGACGCTACGATAGGCCGAGCCCAGCGCCGCGAGGCTGCCGCGGTATTCCGCGATGTCCGTGACATACCAGGTGAGGCGGCCGATATGCTCGGCGCGACCGCCGGCCTCGGCCAATACGGCCAGGATGTTGCGCAGCGCCTGCTCCGCCTGGGCGACGAAGCCCTGGGCGAAGCGCCCTTCCGCGTCCCAGCCCACCTGGCCGCCGACCAGCACGGTGCGACCCTCGCCCAGCATGCCGTTGGCATAGCCTTTCGGCGCCGGCCAGCCCGGCGGCTGCAGCGGGACCAGGGTCACGCCGGCTGCTCCCCCACCCTCTGCCGCAGGGCGAAGCGTTGCAGCTTGCCGGTGCCGGTGCGCGGCAGGGCTGCGACGAACTCCACCGCGCGGGGGTATTTGTAGGGCGCGATCTCCGCCTTCACATGGTCCTGCAGCGCGCGCAGCAGCGCGTCATCCGCTGTCATGCCCGCCTGCAACACGACATAGGCCTTCACGATCATCCCGCGTTCCGCATCCGGCACACCGACCACGCCGCATTCCCGCACCGCCGGGTGGGTGAGCAGCGCCGCCTCCACCTCCGGCCCCGCGATGTTGTAGCCGGCGGAGATGATCATGTCGTCGCTGCGCGCCTGGTACCAGAAATAGCCGTCCTCGTCCTGGACATAGGTGTCACCGGTGATGTTCCAGCCCCGCTGCACGTAATCCGCCTGGCGCGGATCGGCGAGGTAGCGGCAGCCCGTGGGACCGCGCACCGCGAGGCGCCCGGGCGTGCCGCGCGGCATCTCCTCGCCATTCCGGCCGATCACCTTCGCCTCGTAGCCCGGCACGGGCAGGCCGGTGGCGCCGGGGCGGATCCGCTCCTCCGGCGCGCCGATGAAGATGTGCAGCATCTCCGTCGCCCCGATGCCATCCATGATCGGCAGGCCCGTAGCGCGCTGCCAGGCGTCGAAGACCGGCTTCGGCAAGGCTTCGCCGGCCGAGACGCATCGGCGGAGCGAGGAGACGTCCTGCGCGCCGGTGGAAACCGCCTGCGCCATGGCGCGCCAGGCGGTGGGCGCGGTGAAGCAGATGGTCGCGCGGTGCCGGGCGATGGCGGGCAGCAATTCCTCGGGCGATGCCTTCTCCAGCAGCACGGTGGTGGCGCCAACGCGGAAGGGGAAGAGCGCGAGGCCGCCGAGGCCGAAGGTGAAGGCGAGCGGCGGGGAGCCGATGAAGACATCCTCCGGCCCTGGCCGCAGCACTTCCTGCCCATAGGCATCGCAGACGGCCAGCAGGTCGCGGTGGAGATGCATGGTCCCCTTCGGCTCCCCGGTGGTGCCGGAGGTGAAACCGATCAGGCAGACATCCTCCGCCGCCGTGTCGCAGGCGGGGAAGTCGGGCGAGGCTGCGTCGCAGAGCGCTTCCAGCTCTCCGTCGCCCCAATGGGTGACATGTCGCAGGTCGGGCGCATCGCCGGCCGCCTTGCCCAGTTCCTCCGCCAGGCGCGCGTCGCACAGGGCGTGGCTGACCCGCGCCTTGCGCAGAATCGTGCCGAGTTCCCGTGCGCGCAGCAGCGGCATGGTGGGCACCGCGACGCCGCCCGCCCGCAGCACGGCGAAGATGGCGGCGAGCATCCAGGCATTGTTCGGCCCGCGCAGCAGCACGCGGTTGCCGGGCACGAGACCCTGGCGGTGCACCAGCACATGCGCGATGCGGTTCACCCGTTCGGCGAAGCGGCGATAGGTCAGGCTCTCCGCCGATGTCACCACCGCCGGGTGATCGCCCCGCACCGCCAGGTTGCGGTCCAGCAATTCCACTGTGCAGTTCAGCCGGGCGGGATAGCGAAGCTGCGGCAGGGTGAAGAGCAGGTTGGGCCATTGCTCGCGCGGCGGCAGGTTCTCCCGCGCGAAGCCATCGACATGCGCGCTGCGCGCATCCGCCAGATCGAAACCCAGACCGTCCATCGCCGCCTCCATTCGGGTGCGTGCCGGCACATCTCCCTGCAGATCGGATCACCGTCCTCCGGCGATCCGTCCTAGTTTCCCTTGAACTCAGGCCGCCGCTTCGCCACGAAGGCGTCGTAGGCGCGGCGGAAATCCTGTGTGGTCATGCAGAGCGCCTGGGCGACGGCCTCGGCCTCGATCGCCTGGTCGATCGACATGGCCCATTCCATCTGCAGCATGCGCTTGGTCATGGCATGGGCGAAGCCCGGCCCCTCCGCCAGCTCCCGCGCCAGCTTCGCCGTTTCCGCCGCCAATGCCTCCGGCGCGTGCAGGGCATTGAAGAAACCCCAGGCCAGGCCTTCCTCCGCGCCCATGCTGCGGCCGAGATAGAGAAGCTCGCTCGCCCGTCCCTGGCCGATGATGCGCGGCAGGATGGCGCAGGCGCCCATGTCGCAGCCGGCAAGGCCGACCCGGTTGAACAGGAAGGCCACCTTCGCGCGCGGCGTGCCGAGGCGGAGGTCGGCGGCCATGGCGACGATCGCGCCGGCGCCGGCCGCGATGCCGTCCACCGCGGCGATGATCGGCTGCGGGCAGGCGCGCATCGCCTTGACAAGTTCCCCGGTCATGGCGGTGAACTGCATCAGCCCCCTGGTGTCGCGCTCCAGCAGCGGGCCGATGATCTCATGGACGTCGCCGCCCGAGCAGAAATTCCCGCCCGCACCGGCGATGGTGAAGGCCTTCACTGTCTCGTCCTGCGCCGCCATGCGGAACACGGCGGCGAGCTCGGCATAGCTCTCGAAGGTGAGCGGGTTCTTGCGCTCCGGCCGGTCGAGCGTGATGGCGGCGACCGCGCCCCCCACCTCCAGCCGGACATGCCGGGCACGATGCGCGGCGAGGCTCATGGCGTCTCCCCCTCCAGCCCCGACCTGACGCTGGCCTTGGCGCGGCCGAGCAGCCGGTAGAGCGCGACGCGCTCCGGCTCCGCGAGGCCGGCCATCAGCTCGGCGATCCAGCCCTCATGCGCCCTGGACTGACGGGCGAATTCGCGCCGGCCGCGCGGCGTCAGGCGCAGGGTCTGGGCACGGCGGTCGGTCGGGCTGACGCGGCGCTCGATCATCCCCTCCTCCTCCAGCCGCGCGGCGAGGCCTGTGACATTGCCGTTGCTCACCATCATCCGGCGCGACACCTCACCGAGCGTCAGCCCGCCCGGCGCGCGGTCGAGCTGCGCCAGCAGGTCGAAGCGCGGGAGGGTGGTGTCGAATTCCAGCCGCAGGCGGCGGCGGATCTCCGCCTCGATCAGGTTGGTGCAGGCCAGCAGCCGCAGCCAGAGCCGCAGCTCGTCCTTGTGGCCGGGCGGCGCGCCGGCCAGCGCCGTCTCGGCATCCACGGGCAGCCCGAGGTCGTCCGGCATCAGACCTCGCCCCCCGCGACCGGGATGGCGGCACCGTTCACCGCCGCGGCCTCCGGCAGGCAAAGGAAGAGGGCGGCGGCCGCCACCTCCTCCGGCCGGACCAGGCGGCCCTGCGGGTTGTGCCGCGCCAGCGCCGCGCGCGCCTCGGCCTCGCCGCGGCCGGTCTTCGCCGTGATGCGGGCGATGCTCTCCTCCGTCATCGGCGTCTCGGCGAAGCCGGGGCAGATGGCGTTGACGGTGACCCCCTTGCCCGCGACCTCCTGCGCCAGCGCCCGCACCAGGCCGAGCAGCCCGTGCTTCGCCGCGGCATAGGCGGTGACATAGGCATAGCCCTTCAACGCCGCGGTGGAGGCGATGGCGACGATCCGCCCTTCTCC
This sequence comes from Paracraurococcus lichenis, assembly GCF_030657435.1. Taxonomy (GTDB): domain Bacteria; phylum Pseudomonadota; class Alphaproteobacteria; order Acetobacterales; family Acetobacteraceae; genus Paracraurococcus; species Paracraurococcus lichenis. The sequence continues at coordinate 38,852 of NZ_JAUTWS010000036.1, forward strand.
GGCCGCCAGCATGCCGGGCAGCACCGCACGCATCGCCGCGGCGGCGCCGAGGAGATTGACCGAGAGCATGCGCTGCCACAGCGCATCGTCGCTCTCGAGGAAGGGCGCGCTCTCCGCCGCGCCGGCGGCATGCAGGAGGATGTCGCAGGCGGGCAGGGTCGGCAGTGCACCGGCGATGTCGGCGATGATGGCGTCCCGCGCCGCGCCTGCCGCCACCGCCGTCCGCAAGGGTCCTTCCCGCCGGCCGAGCACGGTCACCTCGGCGCCGGCACCGCTCAGCGCCCGGGCGCAGGCCAGGCCGATGCCGCTGCCGCCGCCGGTGACGAGCGCACGTTTCCCGGCCAGCGCCAGGCCTGCGCGCGACGGGGCGGGTTGCGGCAAGGCGTGCATGCCTCCTCCTCGATGCTTGAAGCCTAAAGCATCTCCCGGGCGCGCCGCAACGGCTGATTCCGCTTGCCGCACGGATGCTTGAAGCCTAAAGGACAGGGGGCTGGAGGCGATCCGATGCGCATCGCGGTCATCGGCGGGGGACCCGCCGGGCTCTACTTCGCCATTCTGATGCAGCGTGACCACCCGCAGGCGCGCATCACGGTGGTGGAACGCAATGGCGCCGATGACACCTTCGGGTTCGGCGTGGTCTTCAGCGACGCGACGCTGGATGCCTTCGCTGCGGCCGACCCGCCGAGCTACCATGCCATCGCCGGCAGCTTCGCCTATTGGGACGATATCGAGGTGCATGCGAAGGGTGCGGTGCACCGGATCGGCGGCAACGGCTTCTGCGGCTGCGCCCGCACCACCCTGCTGCGCCTGCTGCAGGACCGCGCCCGGAGCCTCGGCGTGGAGTTGCGCTTCGGCGAGGAGGCGACACCCGAGGACTTCCCGGATGCCGACCTGATCGTCGCGGCGGATGGCATCAACAGCCCGACCCGCACCCGCTTCGCGGAGCATTTCCGGCCGGAGATCGGCCTCCGCCCCAACCGCTTCGCCTGGATGGGCTCGACCCGCCCCTTCGACGCCTTCACCTTCTTCTTCAGGGAGAGGCCGGAGGGCATCTTCATCGCCCATTGCTACCAGTATGCGCCGAAGGCCAGCACCTGGGTGCTGGAGGCCGACCCGGAGACCTTCGCCCGCGCCGGGCTGGAGGGGATGGACGAGGCGGAGAGCGCCCGCTTCCTGGAAGGCGTCTTCGCCGAGGAACTGCAGGGGCACCGGTTGCTGACCAACCGCTCCCTCTGGCGGCGCTTCCCGCAGATCAGGTGCGGCCGCTGGGTCAGGGACAACATCGTCCTCATCGGGGATGCCAAGGCGAGCGCGCATTTCTCCATCGGCAGCGGCACCAAGCTGGCGATGGAGGATGCCATCGCCCTGCACCGGGCCTTCCGGGCGGGCGGCAGCGTGGCGCAATGCCTCGCCCGCTACGAGAACGACCGGCGCGAGGATGTGGAGAAGACCCAGCACGCGGCGGATGTCTCGCTGGTCTGGTTCGAGCATGTGCGGCGCTTCTGGGGCATGCACCCCACGCGCTTCGCCTTCGGGCTGATGACGCGCAGCAAGGCCATCACCTGGGACAACCTGGCGCTGCGCGCGCCGGATTTCGTCGCGGAGACGCAGGCGGCCTATGCCGCGGAGGAGGGCGCGGACCCGGCCAGGCCGCCGATGTTCCAGCCGCTGCGGCTGCGCGGGATGCAGGTGGCGAACCGCGTCGTCGTCTCGCCCATGTGCATGTATTCGGCCGAGGATGGGCTGCCGGGCGACTTCCACCTCGTGCATTACGGCGCGCGGGCGGTGGGCGGCGCCGGGCTGCTCTTCACCGAGATGACCTGCGTCGCGCCCGATGCCCGCATCACCCCGGGCTGCGCCGGGATCTGGAACGAGGCGCAGGAAGCCGCCTGGGCGCGGATCGTCGGCTTCGTCCATGCGCAGGGGCCGGCGAAGATCGCGCTGCAGCTCGGCCATGCCGGGCGGAAGGGCGCGACGAAGCTGATGTGGGACGGGATCGACCGGCCGCTCGAGCAGGGCGCCTGGCCCATCCTTTCCGCCAGCCCCATCCCCTATTTCCCGGACAGCCAGGTGCCGCGCGAGATGACGCGGGCGGACATGGACCGGGTGACGGCGGAGTTCGTCGCGGCTGCGCGGCGCGGCGCCCGGGCCGGCTTCGACATGCTGGAGCTGCACTGCGCCCATGGCTACCTGCTGGCGAGCTTCCTCTCGCCGCTGACCAACCGTCGGGTGGACGAGTACGGCGGCCCGGTGGAGAACCGGCTGCGCTTCCCGTTGGAGGTCTTCCGGGCGCTGCGCGAGGCCTGGCCGGCGGAGCGGCCGATGTCGGTGCGCCTCTCCGCGACCGACTGGGCGGATGGCGGCATATCGGACGAGGACACGCTGGCGATTGCCCGCGCCTTCGCCGCCGCAGGCTGCGACCTGATCGATGTCTCGACCGGGCAGACCGTGCACGATGCTGCCCCGGTCTATGGCCGGATGTTCCAGGTGCCGTGGTCCGACATGATCCGGCAGGAATGCGGGATCGCCACCATGTGCGTCGGCAACATCACCACGGCCGACCAGGTGAACACCATCCTCGCCGCCGGGCGGGCGGACCTGGTGGCGCTGGCGCGGCCGCACCTGACCGACCCGTCCTTCACCCTGCGCACCGCGGCGCAGTATGGCGTGGCGGACATCGCCTGCCCGCCGCAGTACCGCTGGGGCAAGGACGCGCTGCTGCGCAATGCGGCGCGGGAGCAGGCGGACCTGCGCGAGCTGCGCCTGAAGGCCCGCCCCCGCAGCCACGCGCCCGCGCCGCCCGCCACCCTCCCGCGCGCCGCGGAATAGGCGCAAACTCGGGTCGATCCAGGCCCGACTCCGGGCGTGGCGGATGGGGTTGGCGGCACTGCCGTCAACGGGAAGGCAGCGCCTTCCCTGGTCACTGGGAGGCGCGGATGAAGGTCTTGATCGCCGGCGGCGGCGTGGGCGGGCTGACCCTGGCCCTGATGCTCCACAGGCGCGGCATCGGCTGCACGGTGCTGGAGGCGGCGCCGGAGGTGCGCGAGCTCGGCGTCGGCATCAACAACCTGCCGCATTGCGTGGCGGAATGGGCGGAGCTGGGCCTACTGGAGGAGCTCGACCGCATCGCCATCCGCACGCGGGAGCTGCGCTACCTGAACCACCTCGGCCAGACCCTCTGGGCCGAGCCGCGCGGCCTGCATGCCGGCCACGCCTTGCCGCAATTCTCCATCCATCGTGGCCGGCTGCACGGCATGCTGTGGCGCGCGGCGGAGCAGCGGCTGCCGGCCGGCGCGCTGCGCACGGCCCATCGGCTGGCGGGCTTCACCCAGGATGCCGGCGGCGTCAGCGCCCGCTTCGCCACGCCGGAGGGCGAGCAGGAGATCCGCGGCGACGTGCTGGTGGGCGCGGATGGGATCCATTCCGCCCTGCGCGCCCTGCTGCATCCGGATGACGGCGGGATCCGCTGGCAGGGGATCCTGATGTGGCGCGGCGCGGTGGACTGGCCGGCCTTCGAGACGGGCGACCTCATGTTCATCGCCGGCGACCTGGTGGCGAAGCTGGTCTACTACCCCATCGGGCCCGGCAGCACGCCGGAGCGCCGGCTGACCAATTGGGCGGTCTATGCGAAGGTCGCGAGCGGCGAGAACCCGCCGCCGCGGCGGGAGGACTGGTCGCGCCCCGGCAACCTGGAGGACGTGCTGCCCCTCGCGCGCCGCCTCAAGCTGCCCTTCCTGGATGCGGAGGCACTGATCCGCGCCTCGCCGCAGAAGCTGGAATACCCGATGTGCGACCGCGACCCGCTGCCCTGGTGGAGCACGGGCCGCGTCACGCTGCTGGGCGATGCGGCGCACCCGATGTACCCGGTGGGCTCCAACGGCGCATCCCAGGCGGTGCTGGATGCGCGGAGCCTGGCGGATGCGCTCGCGGCGCATGCGCCGGCGGAAGCACTGCGCGCCTACGAGGCGGAGCGCCTGCCGAAGACCGCGGCGATCTGCGCCAGCAACCGCACCGGCGGGCCCGAGCTCGTGCTGGACGTCTTCGGCCAGCTCGCGCCGCAGGGCTTCGAGCGCATCGAGGACGTGATCCCGCCGGAGGAGATCGCCGCCATCGTGCGCGGCTATGCGACGCTGGCGGGCTTCGCGGCGCCGGCGCAGCGCTAGAGTGCGATCGCCCGAGGCCCGAAGGACCGAGGGCGTGAATCGCACGACCAGGGATCAAGCTGCCGGAGGCGGCAGGAAGTCGACCTCGTGCAGCTTCGAGAGCCGCACCACCTCGTCCACGTCGGTCAGGTCATGCAGCTTCGTGAAAAGCTCGTGCAGCTTCCGCCCCGGGCTGACCCAGAAGAAGGCACGGGCCTGGGCGCCACTCTCGTTGAAGTAGCCATGCATGATGCCCTTCGGCATGCGCACCAGGTCGCCGGCGCTGGCGAAGTAGGTCTGCCCGTCCAGCACCAGCTTCCAGGTGCCTTCCAGCATCAGGATGTACTCGTCCTGCGTCGGGTGGATATGCGGCGGGACGAAGGTGCCGGGCGGGCTCACCGCCTCGAAGGCGAAGGAGTTCTCGCAGGACTGCTTGGGATAGTAGGTCTGGCCGAGGATGTTCCAGACCGTCCCCTCCGTGCCGTCGAAGCCGGTGCCGGCGCGGGTGATGCCGGGGATCTCCGCTGTCATGATTCGTCCCTCCATTCTCACAGGTGGAGGTAAGTCTCGCGTATTTCCGGCGCCGCCGCCAAGGCTTCGGTGCTGCCGGTCCAGACGGTGCGGCCCTTCTCTACCACCACATGCCGGTCGGCCAACCGCATGACGGCGGAGAGGGTCTTGTCGATCAGCAGGATCGCCTGGCCCTCCCGCTTCAACCGCGCCAGCACCGCCCAGATCTCGGCGCGGATCAGCGGCGCCAGGCCCTCCGTCGCCTCGTCCAGGATCAGCAGGCGCGGATTGGTCATCAGCGCGCGGCCGATCGCCAGCATCTGCTGCTCCCCGCCCGAGAGCTGGGCGCCGAGGTTGCGCCGCCGCTCCGCCAGGCGGGGGAAGAGGGCGTAGACCGCCGGCAGGGTCCACCGCGGGGCACCGCCGGCGCGGTTGGCGGCGGTCGCGGCGAGGTTCTCCTCCACCGTCAGGGTGGGGAAGACCTGGCGGCCTTCCGGCACCAGGCCGATGCCGCGCTGCGCCACGCGGTGTGGCGGCTGCCCCGCAAGGTCCGTGCCTGCGAAGCCGATGCGGCCGCCGAGCAGCGCGCCGCCGGAGGCGGGCAGGAGCCCCATGATGGTGCGCACCGTCGTGGTCTTGCCCATGCCGTTGCGGCCGAGCAGCGTCACCACCTCTCCCGCGGCGACGGCCAGGGAGATGCCGAACAGCACCTGGCTGCCGCCGTAGCCGGCATGGAGATCCTCGACCCGCAGCATCAGGCGACCTCGTCCTCGCCCAGATAGGCGGCGCGCACCGCCGGATCGGCGCGGATCTCTGCCGGCGCGCCGGTGGCGATCACCCTGCCATAGACCAGGACGGAGATGCGGTCGGCGAGGGCGAAGACCGCCTGCATGTCGTGCTCCACCAGCAGGACGGCGTAGCGGCCCTTCAGGCTGCGCAGCAGCCGGACCAGCCGCTCCGTCTCCTCCGGCCCGGCGCCGGCCAGCGGCTCGTCCAGCAGCAGCAGGCGCGGCTGCATGGCGAGCGCGATGGCGAGCTCGAGCTGCCGCCGCTCGCCATGCGAGAGGGCGCCGGCCGGCACCTGGGCGCGGGCGCCGAGGCCGACCTGATCGAGGGCCTCCAGCGCCTCGCGGTTCAACGCAACCTCGGAGGCCGCGGGCCGGATGAAGCGGAAGGAGGAGCCACTGCGCGCCTGCACCGCGAGCGCCGCGTTCTCCAGCGCGGTGAAGCCGGGCAGCACGGCGGTGATCTGGAAGCTGCGGGCGAGGCCGAGCCGCGCCCGGCGCGCCAGCGGCAGGGTGGTGACATCCCGGCCGGCGAAGAGCACGCGCCCGGCATCCGGCCGCAGCGTGCCGCTGACCTGGTGGATCAGCGTGGTCTTGCCGGCGCCGTTCGGGCCGATGACGGCATGGATTTCGCCCGGCGCCACCTCGAGCGAGACGTCGTCGGTCACGGCGAGGCCGCCGAAGCGCTTGCGCAGCCCCTCAAGGCGGAGGATCGGCTCAGCCATGGCGCCGCCTTGGCGAGCGGGGCGGATTCACGCCTTCGGGCATGCCTGCCCTCCGGCGATCCGCCCCAGCCCGACCAGCCCGCCGCGGAGGAAGAGCACGGAGAGCACCAGCAGCGGGCCGAAGATGAGCCGCCAGTGCGGCGTCAGGTGGCCCAGCCATTCCTCCAACAGCAGGATGGCGAGTGCGCCGAGCACCGCGCCGAAGGGGCTGCCGAGGCCGCCGAGGATGACCATGAAGAGCAGGTCGCCCGAGCGCTGCCAGGCGAGGAAGGAGGGCGCGACGAACTCGGTCGCGTTCGCCAGCAGGAAGCCTGCAAGCCCGGCGATGCCGCCGGCAATGGCATAGGCCGTGAGGCGATAGGGATAGGGCGAGACGCCGACCGCCTGCACCCGCAACTCGTTCTGCCGGGCCGCCCGCAGCACCCGCCCGAAGCGGGAGGCGAGCAGCATGCGGCAGAGCAGGAAGGTGCCGAGGAGCAGGCCGAGGCAGAGGTAGTGGAAGGCCAGCCGGTCCTGCATCCAGCGCGCGCCGGCCACCGTGCTGCGGCCATAGAGCGTATAGCCGTCATCACCGCCGTAGACGGCGAGCGAACTCGCGGTGAAGAAGGCCATCTGTCCGAAGGCCAATGTGATCATGATGAAGGGCACGCCGCCGGTGCGCATGGCGACCGCGCCGGTCGCCAGGGCGAAGAGCGCGGCCGCGAGGATCGCGACGGGGGCGACCACCAGTGCCTCCGTGACCCGTGCATCGTCCAGCACCACCACGGCATAGGCGCCGATGCCGAGCATGGCGGCCTGGCCGAGGCTGACCAGCCCCGCCCCGCCCACCACCAGCCAGAGCGAGAGGGCGGCGATGCCGAGGATCATGGCCCGCGCCAGCAGTGTCATCGCCCAGCCTGCGCCGAAGCCGAGGAAGGGCGCCGCCGCCAGCAGCCCGAAGACCAGCAGCGGCAGCGCCGCCGCGCGCAGCGCCTGCGTCATCCCGCCCGCGCCGGGAAAAGGCCGCGCGGCCGCACGGCGAGGATCAGCGCCATGGCGATATAGACCAGCATGGAGCCGATCGCCGCCCCGGCCTGCCGCGCCGGGGAGGGTGCGAGGAAGAGCCGCATGAGGTCCGGCAGCAGGGAGCGTCCCAGCGTCTCGACCAGCCCGACCAGCAGGGCCGCGATGAAGGCGCCGCGCACGCTGCCGATGCCGCCGATGACGATGACGACGAAGGCGAGGATCAGCACCGTGTCGCCCATGCCGGGATCGACCGAGAGGATCGGCGCCGCCATCACCCCGGCGAAGCCCGCCAGCATGGCGCCGAAGCCGAAGACCAGCATGAAGAGCCGCCCGGTATCGACGCCCATGGCCGCCAGCATGGGCCGGTTGCTCGCGCCCGCGCGGACCAGCGCGCCGGCCCGCGTGCGCTCCACCAGCAGCCAGAGCAGCAGGGCGGCGGCGAGGCCGGCGACGAGGATCGCCAGCCGGTAGACCGGGTAGACCAGCCCGGGCATCAGGGCGATGCCGCCCTGCAGCGCATCGGGGGTGGGCATCTGCAGCGGCGCGGTGCCCCAGATGACCTTCACCGCCTCGTTCAGGAAGAGGATGACGCCGAAGGTCGCCAGCACCTGCGCCAGGTGGTCGCGGTCATAGAGGTGGCGGAAGACCAGGAATTCCAGCGCCAGCCCGCAGGCCAGCGCGGCCGGCAGGGCGAGCAGCAGGCCGAGCCAGAAGCTGCCCGTCGCCGCGGCCAGGCTGGCGCCGAGATAGGCGCCCAGCATGTACTGCACGCCATGCGCCAGGTTGATGAAGTCCATGACGCCGAAGACCAGCGTCAGCCCGGCCGCGACCAGGAAGAGCAGGACGCCGAATTGCAGGCCGTTCAGGGCCTGCACGAACAGAAGCTGCGTCGTCACGCGCGCGCCGGACCTAGCGCATGCGGCATTCGGCGGCCCAGGGATCCACGTCGTTGGACAGCACCTTGCGCACCGTCTCGGTCTGGAACCTGCCGTCCGGGCGCTTCGCCACTTGGCACAGCCAGAAATCCTGCACGGGATAGTGGTTGGCGCCGAACCTGAAATGGCCGCGGACCGAGCGGAAATCGGCTGCCCGGATCGCCTCTCGCATCGCGCCCTTGTCGGAGAGCTTGCCGCCGGTCCTGCGGATGGCGCTGTCCAGCAGCATGGCGGCGTCGTAGCTCTGCGCCGCGTAGCTGCCAGGGACGTAGTTGTAGGCGGCCTCGAAATCCGTGACGAACCGCCTGTTCTGCGGGTTGTCCATGTTCGGCGCCCAGGGTGCGGCCGAATAGAAGCCGAGCGCCGCATCCTGCTGCGCGGGCAGCGTCGCCTCGTCCACCGTGAAGGTCGAGAGGAAGGGGATGCCGGCCAGGCCCGCCTGGCGGTACTGCCGCACCAGGTTCACCCCGAGCCCGCCCGGCATGAAGGTGAAGATGGCGTCCGGCTTGGCCGCGGCGATCTTCGCCAGCTCGGCGGAGAAGTCGAGCTGAGTGAGGGGGACATAGACCTCGTCCACCACCTCGCCCTTGAAGCGGCTGCGGAATCCCGCCACCGCGTCGCGCCCGGCCTGGTAGTTCGGCGTCATGACGAAGACGCGCCGGTAGCCGTTGTCGGTGGCGGCCTGGCCCATCACCGAATGGACCTGGTCGTTGTTGTAGGAGGTCGTGAAGAAGTAGGGGCTGCAGGCGCGGCCAGCGAAGGTCGAGGGGCCGGCATTGGTCGAGATCAGGAAGGTCTCCGCCTCCGTCACCGGCCGGGCGATGGCGCCGAGGATGTTGGAGAAGACGACGCCGACGACGAAATCCACCTTGTCGCGCTCGAGCGCCGAGCGGACCTTGGTGACCGCCACTTCCGGCCGCAATTCGTCGTCGATGACCAGCACCTCGGCAGGCAGGCCGCCGAGCTTGCCCTGCGTGTGCTTCAGCCCCTGCAGGAAGCCGTCGCGGAGCTGGGTGCCGAGCGCGGCCTGCGGCCCGGTCAGCACCGCGACCAACCCGATCTTCACCCCCGCCGCCTGGGCGCGGGCGTGGATCGCCGGCATCGCCAGGGCCGAGGTCGCCACGCCACCCAGAACACCACGCCTGCCGATCACCATCTCCGCCCCCCGATCCGGTCCCGCATCAGCCTTTGCGTCAACTGTCACCGTATCGCAAGGGCCATGGCGGTGGCGCGTCGGGCCAGTGCGCTCTCCGGCTCGGCAAGCGGGGCGAGGACGGTGAAGTGGTCGGCGCCCGGCAGCACCTCCGCCGTGCCGCCCCAGGCCGCGGCGAAGTCGCGGGTCTGGCGCAGGAACTCGCCGCTTTCCGCGCCGCCCACCACCGCATGCAGCGGGAAGCCGGGGGAGGGCAGGTACCGCGGCGAGAGGGCGCGGGCTTCTTCCCGCGACAGCCGCAGGCCGGCACCGATCGTGGTCGGCAGCAGCGGCGCAAGCTCGAAGACCCCGGAGATGGGCAACCCGGCCGGCACCAGGTCGGCCGGCAGGTGAGGGTCGAGGGCGCGCCAGTCCGTCGCCATCAGCATGGCCGTCAGGTGGCCGCCGGCGGAATGGCCGGTCGCCAGCAGCTTCCGGCCGAAGCGCCGGTGCAGCAGCGCCGCCGCCGCCCGCATCTGCTGCACGATCGCGGCGAGCGTCACCTGCGGGCAGAGGTCGTAGGAGGGCACCGCGAGTGCCACCCCATGCGCCAGGAACCCGTGCGCGAGATGCGAGAAGAAGCTGCGGTCCAGCGCCTGCCAGTAGCCGCCATGGAGAAAGAGCGCGACCGGCCAGTCCCCGCCCGGGCCGGGGCGGAAGAGGTCGAGCCGCTCCCGCTCCCCGGCGCCATAGGGGATGTCGAGATCCTTCTCCGTCCAGGTCGCGCGGAAGGCGGCGGCATCACGCTGCCAGCCCGCGATGATCGCCGGGTGCCCCGGCACCCTGGCCCGGTTGTCGTATTCCGCCTGCAGGTCCATGGCGGGATTGGAGCGCGCCGCCGCGCCGCGGTCCAGAGCCCCGGGTGCGTCGAGGACGGGGTCCTCAGTTGAACGACATGCCGCCCGAGAGCGCCACGGTCCGGCCTGTCATCAACACATTGCCGATTTCGGCCGCACCGCCTTGGCCCATGCCGGGAAGACCCAGCGCCGCATCGTCTCCGCCTGGATCGGCACGGCCTACGCCCAGGAGGACGCCGGAGCTGCTCATACCCAATGGCGGACCGTGGCCGACCAACTCCGCCCCAAGGTGCCCAAGCTGGCCGCCCTGATGGACCCGCCTCGGAGGACGTCCTCGCCACCCTGCACTTCCCCGCCGCGCATCGGGCCAAGTTGCTCAGCACCAACCCGATCGAGCGACTCACCGGCGAGATCAAGCGCCGCACCGACGTCGTCGGCATGTTCCCGAACGAGGCTGCCGCCGTCAGGCTGATCGGTGCCATCCTGCTCGAGCAGTCCGACGAATGCGCCACCCGGCGGGCCCGCACCATGACCCTGGAGACCATCAGCGCCATCGGCGATACTGCACCCGTCAGCCTGGCAGCCCTGGCATCCTGACAAGGCGGATCAGCCCGCCCAGGAGCACAGCTCCTACACCACGCGTCGGGAGACAGCCCCGTACCGTCTCCGCGCAGGCCAGCGTACTGACGGCATGCAGCCTCGCTGCGGCGATTCGGCGAGAGCATCGCGCCGCCGCACGACATGCCGGGATCGACGCGGCGCGGGCGCGCCCGTCACGCATATCCCCCCGCAGGGGAAACGCCGCCCGCTCGCCGGGAGACCTCGGTCCTGTTCCAGGGCAACCCCGGCGCCCGCGGCGCGGCGGTGTCGTAGGCGCGGGCCATGGCGGAATAGAGCCTGATATAGTCGGCCGCCATCCGTCGGCTCGTGAAGCGCCGCTCGAAGCACCGTCGCACGCCGAGACGATCGATCTCCCGGAGCTTCCCCACCGCGCTGACCGCGGCATCCTCATCCGGCACGACGAAACCCGAGATCCCATTCTCCAGCACTTCCGGAACCGAGCCGTGCGGATAGGCGATGACCGGCGTGCCGCAGGCCATGGCCTCGATCATCACCAGTCCGAAAGGTTCGGGCCAGTCGATCGGGAACAGGACTGCAGCGGCGCCGCCGACGAACCCGCCCATCTCGGACTGGCCGATCTCGCCGATGAACTCGACCCCGCCGTCGCAGAGCAGGGGACGGATGCGCGCCTCGAAATAGGCCGCATCCGCCTTGTCCAGCTTCGCCGCGACGCGTAGCGGCAGGCCGGCGCGTCGGGCGATCCGGATCGCGCTGTCGAGCCCCTTCTCCGGGCAGATCCGGCCGAGGAAGGCCAGGTAGCCATCGTGCTGCGGGTGCGGCGCGAGCAGGTCTGCCGGCAGCCCATGATGCACCGTACCGATGAACCGCCCGACCGGTAGCAGTCGCCGCTGGTGGTCCGAAATCGCCACCAGCGGCGCGTCGGGGAAGACGCGGAACAGGGCATCCAACTCCGGCAGGTCGAGCCGGCCATGCATGGTGGTGAGGTGCGGCAGCCGCACCGCGGCGAGGGCCGGCAGGTGGTAGTGGTCGATGTGGAAGTGCAGGACATCGAACTCCGCGGCGCGCCGCAACACGTCCTGCACGAGTTGCACATAGGGCGCGACCGGGTCGCGCGCCTGGCCGCTCAGCCGCAGGCCGCAATCGACGGTCGGGATCAGGCGCGCACGGGTGCGGCTGTCCCCGCTGGCGAAGAGCGTGACATCGTGCCCGAGCTCAACCAGGTCCTCGGTCAGGTAGGATACGACCCGCTCCGTGCCGCCGTAGCGCAATGGCGGCACCGCTTCGGCCAGCGGGGCGATCTGGGCTATGCGCATTGTTCGCCGTTCCTCGCGGTGTCGCGTCCATCTCCGTTTCCGGACTCCATGGCCAACCTGACCGTGAAGCGTGCGCCGGGCGGGGTGCCGTCGATCTCAAGCCGACCGCCGAGCGTCCGGGTGAGGTGGTGCACGAGACGGATGCCAAGGCCGCCGGCGGACCCACGCAGCACGCTGTCCGGAAGTCCCGGCCCGGTGTCGGCGACCAGCAGGCGCAGCGTGTTGTCGGGCCCGGGCGCCAGCACGACCCTGACCTCGCCCATGCCATAGGGCGTGATGCCGTGCTTCACCGCATTGGTGACCAACTCGGTGACAATGAGGCCGAGGCCCAGGATGCGGTTGGGCTGGAGCGGCACATGGGACGCCTCGACGACCACTGCGCGGGAGGTGGGCAAGCCGAGGGAACGCGACAGGTTCGCGCAGAGGTCGTGCAGGTAAGCGCCGGCCTCCAACTCGCCACCGTCGTGGCGGTGCAGACGCTCGTGCACCTGCGCCACGGCGCGCACGCGCCGGCTGGCCTGGATCAGGCCGTCATGCAGCACCGGTACGTCGAGGTGCCGCCGTGCCTGCAGGTGCAGCATCGCGGCGACGAGCTGCAGGCTGTTCTTGATACGGTGATGGGCCTCATTGACCAGCAGCTCCGCCGGGTCAAGTCGCGGCACGTATGGCGCGTCTTCGGGCGGTGGAGCCGTCCACTCCTGCGTATTCGCCAACTGGATCAAGGTACACCTCTCCCCCGCGGGACCGAAGGCCTGGCCGCCCGCCGAAACCGGTCGGGCACAGGACGGGCGGGCGTGCGACAGCCGTCGTGCGCGGCATGTATGCATGCCGCACAAACCTCGTCGCCTCTGATATCTCGTGCGTGGGCCGCCAGGCACATCCGCAACTCTCACCGCCGTCCTGCACGGACTGAAGGCCGAAATGCGCAATGCGGCTAGGCGGTGGCGATCCCTAGGGAGAGGTGCGGAGTCGCCCGGTTCATCACTTCGGCGCCCCGGCCCGCGGGCCGGCAAGGCCGGCCGCGGCGGCCAGCAGCACCGCTTCCGACAACGAACGCACGCCCAGCCGTTCCATGACATGCGCACGATGGATCTCCACCGTCCGCGGGCTGATGCCGAGCCGGCGCGCGATCTCCTTGTTGGTCTCGCCGGCGACGATCCCCTCCAGCACTTCGCGCTCCCGCTGCGACATGCCCGCGATGCGGAGGCGGGCCGCCTCCGCCCGGCGGCCCGTCTCCTGCGCGTCGCGTACCTTGGCGAGCGCGGCCGCGACCGCAGCAAGCAGGTCCTGCGGATCGTGCGATCCTTCCAGCCAGTCCGCCGCTCCGGCCTTCAGCGCCTGCACGGCCGTCCGGACGTCGCCGGCCTCGCCGGCCACGACGATGACCGGCAGGTCGATGCCGCGGGCCTTCAACTCACGCGGGACCACCAGGGCTTCCTCGCCACAGCCGCCGAGGTCGAGGACCGCGCAGCCCGGCAGCAGCATCGGCGCGACCTCGAGGAAATCGCCCGGCGTGGCAAAGGTCTTCACGTCGTAGCCCGCGCCCTGCAGCAGCGCCGCGATGCGGAGGCGCGACGCCTCCCCGCCGTCGACCACATAGATCCAGGCCCCCTCGACACGGGTGATGTCGACCGTGATGCCGCCGATGCGGTGGACGCGCCCAAGCTCGTCGCGGATGGAAAAGGCCGTGTCCCGGACCCAGCGTACGGCGCCATCGGGACGCAGCACGCGGAACTCCTGCACCGCAGGCTCGCCCTGCTGGACGCGGCGGAGCGAGTCGAGCACGGCGGCGCGATCATCGGGGTGGATGGTCTCGGCCCAGCTCGCCAGGTCGTCCGGCACCGCGTCGCGCGGCACGCCCCAGATCCGCTCGACGGCCGGGCTGCGATACTCGATCCGCATCGCCTCGACATCGACGATCCAGAGCAGGTCGGCCGAATGTTCGGCGAAATGCCGGAAGCGCTCCTCGCTGGCCCGCAGGCGCTCCTCGACCCGCCTGCGTTCGGTGACGTCGAGAGCGGCCCCGACGAAATCCACCGCCCTGCCGTCCTCGAAGGTGGTCTGGCCATGGGTGGATACCCAGCGCTCCACGCCGTCCCCGATACCGATGACGCGGTACTCGAGATGATAGACGCCATCGCCGGCGGGATCGGTGCAGGCGGCGATGGCCGCCTCGACCTGCGGCCGGTCCTGCGGGTGGATACCCCTTAGGAAGGTGCCCTTATCCACCGGAACGCCGGGCGGCAGGCCCCACATCCCACGCAACCGGTCGTCCCATTCCAGCGTGTCGGCGGCCGGGTCCCAGCGATAGGGGCTGAGCCCGACGAGATCGACCGCGGCCTGGAGCCGCGCGTCGCTGCGGCGAAGCCGCTCGTTCGTCTCCTGCCGCAATCGGGTCAAGGCGAGCAGCGCCTCCACCCGCGCGATCAGCTCGCGCGCCGAGAAGGGCTTCACCATGTAGTCGTCGGCGCCGCTCCGCATCCCCGCCATCCGCGCCTCCTCCCCGGCGCGGGCGGAGAGCAGGATGGCAGGCATGGTCGCCAGCCGCGGCGCCTGCCGCAGAGCCGCAACCAAGGCAAGCCCGTCCCGTCCCGGCATCATCACGTCGGCCAGCAGGAGATCCGGCGGCGCGAGCCTGGCCGCGGCGAGCGCGGCATCGCCGTCCGCCACCGCATCCACGCTCCATCCCGCCAGCGTCAGGAGGCCGACCAGGTAGTCCCGCATGTCGGCATTGTCGTCCGCGACCAGGATGCGTGGCCCGGGCATTGGGCCCTGGCCGGCGGCCGAAGCCGCCGCCTGCCTGGCCGAGCCCGGCAGCCAGCGGCGCGCCTCCTCGAGGAAGGCCGCGCCGCCCGTCGCGGTGGAGGCCAGGGATCGCGGCCGGCCGACTTGATCGGCGGGCAGATGCGTGGTGCCGAAGGGGATGGTGACGGTGAAGATCGTACCCTCGCCCTCCCGGCTCTCGACCGAGATCCCGCCGCCATGCAGGCGAGTGAGTTCCTGGATCAGCGCGAGGCCGATGCCGCTGCCCTCGTGCGAACGGCTGCGCTGACCCTCGACGCGATGGAAGCGTTCGAACAGCCGCGGCAACTCGCCGGCCGGGATGCCGACGCCGCTGTCGACGACGCGAAGCTCGACGCCCGCCGGTACCGTGCGCAGGCCTACCGCGATGTGACCGTCGAAGGTGAATTTGAAGGCGTTCGAGACCAGGTTGAGGACGATCTTCTCCCACATGTCCCGGTCGACATAGACCGGTTCCGGCAATGGCAGGCACGCGATCTCGAGCACGAGGCCAGCGCTGTCGCAGGCCGATTGGAAGCTTGCCGCCAATTCCGCCGTCAGCTTCGGCAGATCCGTCGGCTCGTAGCAGGCCTGGGCGCGGCCGGCCTCGATGCGGGAGAAGTCCAGCAGGGAGTTCACCAGCCGCAGCAGCCTGCTCCCGTTGCGCTCTGCGATCTCGGCCATGGCATGGGCGTCAGGCGGCAGCGCGCCCGCCGGCTTCGCCAGGAGCTCCCGCAGGGGGCCGAGGACCAGCGTGAGCGGCGTCCGGAACTCGTGGCTGACATTCGAGAAGAAGGCGGTCTTCGCGCGGTCGAGTGCCGCCAGGGCCTCGGCACGGCGGCGCTCATCCTCGAAGGCGCGTCCGCCGGCGATGGCCCTCGCGGCGTGCTCGGCCACCAGCTCGAGAAAATTGCGGTACTCGGCGTCCAGGACCTGGCGGGGACTCGTCCCGATGATGAGAAAGCCGGCCGGCTGCTGCCAGGTCGGCGCCGGCAACGGCAGGACCACGGCCGTGCGCACCGGATCGGGCCATAGCGGCGCGGCGACGGTGCCGGCCAGGGGCCGGATGTCGGGCACGATGACGGCATGGCCGCTCGATCCCGCTTCGGCCAGCGGCCAGCGGGCCGCCGCCAGCTGAAGCACCGGGGGAAAGGCGGACGCGTCGGACGCCAGTTGGGTGACGGCGGCGCGATTCGCCATCGCGCCGTCCCTGTCACAGAGGTAGACGGCGGCGAAAGCGATGTCGAATGCGTTGTCCTGGAGCACGCTGGCGATGTCACGGCAGGCGTCATCGGCTGTCCGTTGCTGCGGCGCCGTCACGCCGAGTGCGTGCAGCGTCGAGAGCCTGCGCTCACCGACGACCCGCCGCGTCGTTTCCGTACAGACGCAGAACACTCCCTCCACGCCCTCCGCGTCGGCGCCGAAGATCGGGCTGTAGCTGAAGGTGACGTAAGTCTCCTCACGCGGCAGCTCGCGGTCGAAGAAGAACCGGTAGTCCTCGACCCAGGTGGCCCGTCCTGCCGTGGCCTCGGCAAGCATCGGGGCGATGTCGTCCCAGATCTCGGCCCAGGCCTCCTTGCCCGGCGCACCCAACATTGCGGGGTGCTTGGCCGCGCCGAGGAACGGGACATAGGCGTCGTTGTAGAGAATCCTCAGCTCCGGCCCGACCCAGAGGAGAATCGGGAAGCGGGATTGGAGACAGAGACTGACCGCCAGCTTTATGCTGTTCGACCAGGACGCAGGTGGCCCGAGCGTCTTCGACCAGTCCCGGTCGCGGATCAGGGCACCGAGCTCTCCCCCGCCGGCGAGGAAGCCGGCGGGGTCGCTGCCGGGTGACGTGCTGGCCGACTCGCCCAAATCCGCACTCCCTTCCGCGCCGCGCGAGCCGCCATGCATGTTCTTGCGATAAGGAAATTGCCGTCACTTAGTAGGACCGTCCGACACCGTCTCTGCGCGAACAGGTCAGCACTGAACGCCACGGGACCGGGCCTGTTGCAGGCCGCCGCGGCCATTGTTGCGGTCCGCGTCGGCGGTCGCGCTGCAGGACTGCTTAGGGATTTCACCTAGGGAACGGAGGGACCGTGCCGCACGTCTCGCGCCGCACGGTAGCGGAGGCAATGCGATGAAGGCCCTCGTCTGGCATGGCAAGGAGGACATCCGGTGCGATTCCGTGAGCGATCCACGGATCGAGCAGCCGCGCGATGCCATCGTCCGCGTCACCAGCTGCGCCATCTGCGGCTCGGACCTGCATCTCTTCCACGACTTCATCCCCGCCATGCTGCCCGGTGACATCATGGGCCATGAGATGATGGGCGAGGTCGTCGAGGTCGGCGCTGGCGTCGACGGGCGCCTGAAGAAGGGCGAGCGGATCGTCATCCCCTTCACCATCATCTGTGGCGAATGCGACCAGTGCCGGCGCGGCAACTACTCGGTCTGCGAGACCACCAATCGCAAGAAGCACCTGGCGGACAAGGTATTCGGTCACACCACGGCGGGCCTGTTCGGCTACACGCATCTGACGGGCGGCTATCCCGGCGGGCAGGCGCAGTATGTTCGTGTGCCCTTCGCCGATGCGACGCATATCAAGGTGCCGGACGGTCTGACGGACGAGCAGGTGCTCTTCCTCGGCGATATCTTCCCGACCGGCTGGCAGGCCGCCGTGCAATGCGACATCCAGCCGACCGACACCGTCGCCGTCTGGGGCTGCGGCCCGGTCGGGCAGATGGCGATCCGCAGCGCGGTGCTGCTCGGCGCGAAGCAGGTCGTCGCCATCGACCACATCCCGGAGCGCCTGAGCATGGCCGAGGCCGGCGGCGCCATCCCCCTCAACTTCAAGGAGGACAGCGTCGTCGGCCGGCTGAACGACCTGACCGGCGGCAAGGGTCCGGAGAAGTGCATTGATGCGATCGGCATGGAGAGCCATGTGACGCTCTCGCAGCCCGACAGCGTCCTCGACCGCGCGAAGCAGATGCTGATGCTGGAGAGTGACCGGCCGCATGTGCTGCGGGAGATGATCTATGTCTGCCGGCCGGCCGGCGTGCTCTCGATCCCCGGCGTCTTCGGCGGCTTCGCCGACAAGGTGCCCATGGGCATGGTGATGAACAAGGGCCTCACCATCCGGACCGGCCAGACGCATGTCAACCGCTGGACCGACGACCTGCTGCGGCGGATCGAGGACGGCCAGATCGACCCGTCCTTCGTCGTCACCCACACCGTCCGGCTGGAGGACGGGCCTGAGATGTACAAGGTGTTCCGCGACAAGCAGGACAGTTGCATCAAGGTTGTTCTCAAGCCCTGAAGCCGGGAGGCGGTCATGACCCTTCTTTCGAGTCTGTCGAACATCACGCGCTCCGAGGGCGATCCCAAGGTCCTGCGCTCGGGTCCGAGTTCGCTCGGAAGCTCCGACCGGCTGGCGCGCGGGCTCGGCTGGTTCAGCATCGGCCTCGGCGTCGCAGAACTGGTCGCGCCCCATGTCATCACGCGCACGCTCGGCCTCGAGGGACGCGAGGGGCTGGTCCGCGCCTTCGGTGTTCGCGAGATCGGCCATGGCGTGATGTCGCTGTCGGTGGACAAGCAGGTCGGCGTCTGGAGCCGGGTCGGCGGCGACCTCCTCGACATCGCGACGGTGCTGCCGGCGCTGAGCCCGTCCAACCGGCAGCGCGGCAATGCCGAGCTTGCCTTCCTGCTGCTCCTCGGCATCACGGTCCTCGACCTGGCCTGTGCCCAGAGCGTCTCGACCCGGCATGCGCGGCCGCGGGGCGCGGTGCGGAGCTATGCGGATCGCAGCGGCTTCCCACAGGGCCTGCCGGAGGCACGCGGCGCCGCGCGGCGCGACTTCCGGACGCCGCCGGACATGCAGGCGCCGCCAGCCCTCGCACGCGCGGTCGCGTGACGGTCGGACCGCCGCACTGCCATCGCCGGCCCGGGATTCGCGGATCGGGGCCGGCGCTACGGACAATGGGAAGACAAGCATGGACAGGATGCAACGACATCCCGCGCGCGACGCCCTGCAGGGCGTATTGCCGGCGCGGAACCTCGGCGATGCGGAACGCATGGCCTCGGGGACGGCCGGCGTCGCGACCCTCCTCTGGGCCGTGCGGCGGGGCGGCGTGTCGGGTGGCCTCGCGGCGCTCGCCGGTACCGCCATGCTCGCCCGGGCCGCCAGTGGCTACTGCCCCGTGACGGAGGCGACCAGCGCCAAGCCGGCGGAGCGTCGCATTGCGCAGAAGCAGGGCTGGCGTTCCGCCGCGGCGGTGGTGCGCAGCGTGACCATCGCCCGCCCGCCGGAGGAGGTGTACCGGTTCTTCCGCGATGTCGCAAAGCTGCCGCGCTTCCTGCAGCATGTTCAGCAGGTGACGGCGATCGACGAGACGCGCTCGCACTGGGTGGTGCGGACCTCCCTCGGCCACACCATCGAATGGGATGCGATCATCACCGAGGACCGGCCGAACGAACGCATCGGCTGGCGCTCCGTCCCGGAGGCGGACATCCGCACCATCGGCTGGATCGAGTTCCGCCCGGCGCCGGGCGACCGCGGCACGGAGGTGCGCGCCTCCATCGCTTACGAGCCGCCGGCGGGCCAGCTCGGGCGCCTCGTCGCGCAACTCTGGGGCGAGTCGCCAAGCCGGCAGGCCTATGACGACCTGCGCCGGCTGAAGCAGGTGCTCGAGACCGGCGAGGTGCCGACGCCGGCGATGCGGCGGGCCGATGCCGATGCCGCCATGCCCGCCGCCGCCTGAGGAGGGACACCATGCGCGCCATCGTCTGGAACGGCGTCAACGACTTGCGCGTCGAAACGATGCCCGACCCGGAGATCGTCCGGCCGCACGACGCGATCGTGCGGGTGACCTTGTCCTCGGTCTGCGGTTCGGACCTGCACCTGCTGGGAGGCTACATCCCGGCCATGAAGCCCGGCGACATCATCGGCCACGAGTTCATGGGCGAGGTGGTCGACACGGGCAGCGAGGTCGAAAGGATCCACAAGGGCGACCGGGTGATCGTCGTCTCCATCCTCGGCTGCGGACAGTGCGAGCATTGCCGGCGCACCGATTTCTCCTGCTGCGACAACACCAACCCGAAGCCGCTGATGGCGGAGGCGGTCTGGGGCCACAGCCCGGCCGGCATCATCGGCTATAGCCATGCACTTGGTGGCTGGGCCGGCAGCCATGCCAATTTCATCCGGGTGCCCTTCGCCGACGTGAACGTCTTCAAGGTTCCCGAGGAGATTCCCGACGAGAAGGCGCTCTTCGTCTCGGATGCCTGCCCGACCGGCTTCATGGGCGCCGACCTCGCCGGCATCCAGCCCGGCGACATCGTCGCGGTCTGGGGCTGCGGCGGCGTCGGCCAGATGGCGATGCAAAGCGCGCGTGTCCTGGGCGCCGAGCGGGTGTTCGCTATCGACCGTTTTCCCGAGCGGCTGCGCATGGCGGCCGAGCACTGCGGCGCGGAGCCGCTGAACTACGAGGAAGTGGACATCCCGGAGGCGCTGACCGAACTGACCGGCGGCCGCGGGCCCGACCGTTGCATCGACTGCGTCGGCATGGAGGCGCACGGCACCGGCGTCGGCTACCTCTACGACCTCGTCAAGCAGCAGGCGCTGCTGACGGAGCGCATCGTCGCGCTGCGGGAAGCGATCCTGTGCTGCAGGAAGGGCGGCACTGTTTCGGTGATGGGGGTCTACGGCGCCTTCGTGGACAAGTTCCCGATGGGGGCGGTGGTGAACAAGGCGCTCACCATCCGCTCCGGCCAGCAGCACGGCCAGCGCTACGTGGAGCGGCTGTTCGGCCATATTGCGCGCGGCGAGATGGATCCCTCCCACCTGCTGACGCATCCGCTTCCGCTCGAGCAGGGACCGCGCGGCTACGACCTTTTCAAGAACAAGAAGGAAGGCTGCGTCAGGGCTGTGTTCAGGCCCTGACCAGCGCATTGCATCACACGAAAGGAGACCATGGCATGGCCGATGGCAATCTGGATGGGTTGAAGGTGGCGATCCTCGTCACCGACGGCTTCGAGCAGGTCGAGATGACCGAGCCGCGGAAGGCGCTCGACCAGGCAGGGGCGAATACCAGCATCGTCTCCCCCAAGGAAGGGCACGTCCGCGGCTGGAATTTCACCGAATGGGGCGACAGCTTTCCGGTTGACGTGCCACTTGCCCAGGCGCGCCCCGAGGATTTCGACGCCATCCTGCTGCCCGGCGGCGTCATCAACCCCGATACGTTGCGCATGAACGAGGGTGCCGTCCTCTTCGCGCAGGCATTCCTCGACGGTGGCAAGCCGGTGGCGACCATCTGCCACGGTCCCTGGACGCTGATTGAGACCGGCAAGGTGAAGGGACGCCGGCTCGCCGCCTGGCCCTCGTTGCAAACGGACCTAGAGAATGCCGGCGCCGAGTGGGTCGACAAGGATGCAGTGGTGGACGGCAATCTCGTCTCCAGTCGCAAGCCGGATGACATTCCCGCCTTCAACAGGGAGATGATCGGCCTGTTCGGCCGCACGGATGCACGGCAGGCGCAGCAGCGCGCATCGTGAACCGCGATCAGCAATGGCCCTCGGCGACGTCGTGATCCCTATCCGATAAAGGCGTCGCGGCCTGCCTGCGCTCGGTTCGTTGGGGCCAGAAGACAGCGGACTTGTCTCGCGAGCCGGGAGGCGAGGAGCGGGGGAGGCCCGTGCCCAGGCCGGATGCGCGGCCGGGCGACCGGGTCAGTGAGCACACCGGGCGTAGGGGCCGTCCGGTGGACGACGGCTTTGACCGTGGCGTGGTCGACTTGGATGGGAACTCCCGATATCGCTCTGGTCAATATGGAGGAGGCCGGGATGATGGCCTGGCTGGAGCAGGCGCTGGGCGCTCTCCTCGTTATAGCCGTCCTGCTCGACGTCTTTCTGACGGTGCTCTATGCGCGCGCTGGTACCGGCATCATCAGCAGTCGGCTGGCACGCCTGACTTGGGAAGCATTTCGCCGCGTGTCCCGGACCTTTGGCCCATACGGCGGCCATGTCCTATCCTTTTGCGGTCCGGCGATCCTGGTGCTGCTGGTGGTGACCTGGGCGCTCGCGCTCACCTTGGGCACCGCTCTCATCATGCATCCGCATCTCGGCTCGGCCATTATCGCGCAGGGTGGCGAGACGCCGACCGATTTCATGACGGCGATCTATGCTGGCGGCATCAGCATGGCCATCGTGGGCTCCAGTGACTTCGTGCCGCAGACAGCCGCTTTCCGGCTGGTCTACCTGTTCAACGCACTGGTCGGCACATCCGTCGTATCGCTGACGCTCACCTACGTCATGCAGGTCTACAGTGCCCTGCAGCAGCGGAACCTGCTTGGCCTGAAGATTCACCTCTTCACCGCCGAGACGGGCGATGCTGCCGAACTGCTTGCCCATCTCGGGCCGCGCGGCCAGTTCAGTGCGGGCTATTCGGACCTGGCGGAGCTGAGCTCCGAGATAAGCCAGATCAAGGAGGCGCATCACTTCTACCCCGTGCTGTTCTACTTTCGCTTCGCCGAGCCTTACTACTCGGTCTCACGATCCACTCTGGTGGCGCTCGACACGGTGACGCTGATCAGGAGTGCTCTGGATGACGGGCACGCCGCATGGCTGAAGGAGTCGGCAGCGGTGGAGCAACTCTCGCGAGCTTCCCTGATGCTGGTGACGATGCTGGAAGAGACATTCCTCCCTGCGGCGGCGCCTGGCCGACGGGCTTCGCCTGACGGCGAGGTATTCGACCCCGATCGATGGCGTCTTCGGTACTCCTCTGGCCTGGAGCGGCTCCGTCATGCAGGCATCGGGACTGTCTCTGACGGGCAATCGGGCGCAGAGACATATGGCGCGTTACGCTCCCGCTGGGATCGTCTTGTGACGACGCTGGCCTCGGCTATGGCCTATGGCATGGACGAGATCGACCCTGCCGGTCGCTGCCCCCTTCGGACCGAATATGGTAAAGGTGGTGTTCGTCGAAGTGGCGTTCTCTGAGAACTTGGCGGCGGCGCAGGATTTGGATGAGTTCATCAAACATTCCAGCGCTCTGTGCGAGAGCCGTAACTATCACCCTGGAAAGGGGGATAGGTCGAGACCGTAAAGAATCCATGATCTCTGCGCGGCGACGATCAGAGAGTGCTCGCTCCCGGCTCTCTTTGCCGTCCCACTTCTTCCTGTAGGTTCACTTTCTGGTTCGGCGCGTGGCGCCTGGAACCGCAGGTTGCTCCAGGGGGGCGCAGGAACCTCGGGAGTGCGCGGGCGGAGCGGGCCGGAATTTCTCTCCCTGATGGCGGATTTTCCCCAACCCTCGGGACTTGGCTGGTCTGATCCCAAGGTTCGAACCAAGGAAAAAGCCTGATTCCGAGCGGCAAATCGCAGAATGGTTGGAAGCCTGAATGCCCAGGCGCTCGGCACTGGCAACGAACTTCCCCTGCAACCTTATGGCCTGTTATCTCCTGAGGCGCTTTCCTATCAGGGGTGGATGATGGAGAATCCAGATATTCACCTTCTGGGCGACGCGCGATGGGCGGAGTTGAAGCCGCTGATCAACGAAGTCCGGCCGCACCAGACCCTGCGGCAGACGATCGAGGCCATTTCTGGCGGCACAGACCTTCATTCGCTGGGGCTATCTCGGCATCTGGGAACGCCTGCTCGACCTTGTGCAGCAGCGCGGCATCGCATTCGGCATGAGCTTCCTCGACAGCACGAACCTGCGGGCGCACCAGAAGGTGGCGGGCGCCAAAGAAGGGGGGCCGACAGCGTCGAGCGAGACCGCCGTGAGGCGCCTGGCCGCTCACGTGGCGGCTATGGCACCAAGGCCTGCGTGATCGCGGACGGTCGCGGGCCTGCCGTTGCCTTCGCGCCCGCGCCCGGCCAGGCGCATGAGTTGCCGACGGCGCCGGACCTGCTGGACTGCCTGCCCGACCTGCCGGGCTGGGTGGTCGGCGACCGCGGCTCCGCCTCCGACGCTTGCCGCGAGCGGGTCTGGAACATCGGCGCCTGTTCCGCCATCCGGCCGAAGCGCGCCGACGCACCGGTCGCCTGCCGAGCGTGGATCTACAACGACCGGCACCGGGTCGGGAACCTCTGGGCACGCCCGAAAGAATGGCGCGCGGTGGCAACCCGCTACGAGAAGACCGCCCGATCATTCCTCGGCGTTCCCTGCCTCGCCGCCACCTTCGATTGGCTTAGGAGCTGACAGGCCACAGTGTTCGCCGACCAGCCGGCTTTCGATGGCGAATGGCAGTGGATGCTGAAGGCTGCGGGACCGAAGCCCATCCCGGTGCACGACGTGGTGCAGCACGATGGTCGCGCATGCTGGCCTCTCCTGGCCCACTTCGCAGATCGGGAGGGGGCGCAGGTTGTGCCTCGGGGGCGGAAGCTGGAGCGGGTGAGGGGAATCGAACCCCCATCGTAAGCTTGGAAGGCTTCTGCTCTGCCATTGAGCTACACCCGCGAGCCGTAAAATCGACGGCTGTCGATTGACCGACACTTGCCGCGCTGATAGTGCACCGGCCGGTCCCGGGCAAGGGGAGCCGGTTGGGCTAGAGGTGAAGATCCGGGAGGTCCAGGCGGCAGCCCAGGAGGCGCGCGGCGGTCGGAGTGGGTTGAACGGTGTTCCGTCCAATCCAAATATGCGCTTTGGGACACATATACTTGAAGGGTTTCCCGGCGCATTGCAGCTTTCCAAGCTGGTTGTGCGGGTTCCGGTCCCGTCACCTGCTCCATCGCGCGCGGGCCTGACGGGTTCGGGGTGGAGTGTCGCCCAGGCGCCGATGGTCGGTCGCACGGGCCAGATCGGGTGAAGCGGAGC
>NZ_JAUTWS010000360.1 GCF_030657435.1 Paracraurococcus lichenis
CCTGGTCCCATCCTTCGGCGGCCATTCTCGCCTGGGCCGGACGCCCCAGAAAACCACGTTACTTCTTTCAGTAACTCTTTTTAAATATTGCAAGTTTTTGCCACTGCTTTCCTGGGCATGGAGTATCACGGGTTCGGGTGGGTTCCCCCAGGCATACGCACTCTTGGAGAGCAGCCGGGCAATCGCCGCCACTCCGGCCGCGGGGCAGCGCCTCGGCAAAGCCCTCCCGGTTCTCCTCCAACCACCGCCGCCGCAGGGGCGACCACCGCTCATGACGGGGCTCCGCCGCTGCCCGCTGCAGCCGATCCAAGGGGTGCCGTCATCGCGCTTCGTCCCATCCATTGGCGGCCGTTCTCGCCTGGGCCGGACGCCCCAGAAAACTACGTTACTTCTTTCAGTAACTCCTTTGGCATATTGCAGCTTTTTGCAACTTCTTTCTTGGGTATGCAGTATCATGGGTCCGGGTGAGTTCCCAGGCATACGCACTCTTGGAGAGCAGCCATGGCGAACGAGGTGATGGATCCGGCCACGGGCGAGGTCGTGGATCTGGCGGCGATGACCGACCGGGCATTGTTGGAGGCGGTCTACCGCCAGCAGTCGGTGATCCTGGGCGCCCTGCTGGACGTGCTCGGCGCGGCCGAGGCCAACGGCAAGGCGATGGACGAGATGCTTCAGGCCGCCAAGGGCCCGGAGAAGAAGAGCGGCAAGAACCCGGTCGCCGAGTTGAGGGAGGCCATCGAGGGCCTTATCGGCGCGGTGCGGGAGGTACCCGAACAGACCGCCGAAGCCGTGGACGGCCGGCTCGAGGACACCATTCGCCGGTCCATCGGCGCGGAGTAGGGGAGGGCGGCCATGGCGGTCCGCGCCGTCATCCTGCACGATGA
>NZ_JAUTWS010000361.1 GCF_030657435.1 Paracraurococcus lichenis
CGGTGAGTGTCAAGCGAGTTGCCGCGCTGATCTCGTAACGGGGTCTCCTATTCGGCTGGTGGTGGCCGGTGCCCGTCACCGACGGCGGGTGAGGCTGCCACGGTGCTCGCGGCGGCGAAGGTGCGGTGCTCGCCAGCCTCGCCATGCTCGCTGCGCTGCGCGTGGCTGCGGGTGGCTGCGCTCCTCTCATCGCCGCCGCTGCGCGCCGTGGCCGCGAGAGCGCCAGGTCGGGGCGGGAAAGCAGGCTCGCCAGTCGAACTGGAAAGCGGGAGTTGGCTGGCGGCCGCGACGACGCTGTCGCGCTCGGGGTTGAGGGTGACGACGCCGATCGGGGTCCAGTTGCGGGTCGGTCCGCTCCAGCGGCGCGGATTGGCCTCGCGCGCCTGCTGGTACAGGACATGGCGGGCGGCGAGAACGGCGCCGTCCTCGCCGGCATGGCGCTGCGCCGGGGTGACGTAGCGGATGCCGCTGTGATGGAGTTCGTGGTTGTACCAGAGGACGAACTCGGCTGCCCACTGCCGCGCCTGGGCGAGGTCGGCAAAGCCACGGCTCGGGAACTCTGGGCGGTACTTGGCGGTGCGGAACAGCGCCTCGGCATAGGCATTATCGTCGCTGACCCTGGGCCTGGAATGCGACGGTGCGATGCCGAGCCAGTGCAGCATGGCCGAGATCGTGGTTGCCTTCACGCTCGGGCCGTTGTCGCCGTGCAGCACCGGGCGGGTGGTGCGGGCGTGGATGCCCTCGGCCAGCGCCGTGCGCCGGACCAGATGGGCGGAATGCTCAGCCTGGTCGGTGTCATGCACCTCAAAGCCGATGATCTTGCGGCTGTAGAGGTCGAGGATGACATACAGATAGAACCAACGCCCCTGCACGAGGGTCTTCAG
>NZ_JAUTWS010000362.1 GCF_030657435.1 Paracraurococcus lichenis
CAGGCGCTGGCGATCGACCCGGCCTATGCCGCGGCGATGGCCACGGCAGCGTATCTCCATGCACAGCGACACTTCCAGGGCTGGACACCGTCGGAGGAGACGACGCGAACGGAGGCGCTGCAGCTGGCGTGGCGCTCCATCGAGATCGCGCCGAACAACGCGCAGGTCCTGTGGATGGCGGCTTTCGCCATTTGGAACATGGCACAAGTGGACCGGGACAGGGCGCGCGACCTGTTCGGCCGGTCGCTGCTGATCAACCCGAGTTCCGCCATAGCCCTGACGCTCGCCGGCTGGATCGAGATCATGTCGGGCAACCAGGGCGCGGGCCGCGCCATGATCACGCGCGCGCAGCGGCTGAACCCGCGCGACCCGCGCGGCTGGCTGATGTCCGGCGCGCTGGCGATCGCCGCGGTGATCGATGAGGACTTCACCGGTGCGGCTGCCTGGGCCGAGCGAGCGCTGGCGCAGAACCGGCGCTTCGCGGTGGCGCTGCGCGTGCTCGCCGTCGCGCTGGTACGGACCGGACGGCACGAGAGCGCTCGACGGGTGGTGCAGGATCTGCTGACCGTCGAGCCAGGTCTGACGATTTCAGGCTTTTTTGCGCGCATTCCGGTGCCGCTGGCGAGCATGGCGACAACCTATGCCGAAGCATTGCGGCTCGCCGGGTTACCCGAGTGATGAGACTATCGGCGACGCCTGCCAAAGCCGATGGCAAGGCGGTCTCATACCGAGCCGTATTGTTGCTGACCCAATTCTGCCTCGACAGGCCAGTGTGGTGCACGGATCAGCGGTGTGGACGCACGTAGCCCTACCCGCATTCAGGGTTATGCAACGCGGACATACTTCGGACATCCGAGCTTGAGCATACGGTTCAGCACATT
>NZ_JAUTWS010000363.1 GCF_030657435.1 Paracraurococcus lichenis
AGCCGCGACGCGGTCACCGCCGCGGTCGCTTCCGGCGAACAGCCACGACTTTCTTCCGAGAGCGATACCGCGCAGCGCCCGTTCGGCAGCATTGTTCGTGAGGCAGATCCGGCCATCACCGAGGAACCGGGCGAAGGCTTCCCAGCGCACCAGCATGTAGTCCATGGCCTTGGCGACCGGCGCGTGCCGGGACAGCTTGCCGCGGCTCTCGCGCATCCAGGTCTCGAGCTCGGTGACCAGCGGCGCGACGTGCCGCCGGCGAAGGATGAGCCGCGCCTCAGCAGGGAGGTTATTGATGGTGCGCTCGGCGTCAAAGATGGCGTCGATCCGCCGCACCGCCTCGATGGCGAGCGGCGCCCGCGACAACTCGGCCAGCTCGAACAGCTTGCGCCTGCCATGCGCCCAACAGGCGGCCTCGGTGATCGGCCCGGGTTGTCGATCGGCCTCGTA
The DNA here is from genome assembly GCF_030657435.1 of Paracraurococcus lichenis. GTDB lineage: Bacteria > Pseudomonadota > Alphaproteobacteria > Acetobacterales > Acetobacteraceae > Paracraurococcus > Paracraurococcus lichenis. Next base: position 451 of record NZ_JAUTWS010000363.1, read on the forward strand.
GAGCGCGTTGTAGCCGGCATAGGCATCCGCCTGCAGGATGCCGGCGTAGCCGGCCAGGTGCTGGTTCGGGTGCTCGGCGGTGCGGTCCCGCGAGTAGTGGAACATCGCCGCCGGGGGCGCCCGGCTGCCAAACGGCCGGTCGTCGCGGACATAGGTCCAGACCCGGCCGGTGATGGTCTTGCCCTTGGCCAGCACCGGGACGGTGGTGTCGTCGCCGTGCAGCCGCTCGGCCGCCAGCACATGGGCCTCGATCAGGGCCACCAGCGGCTCCAGGTTGGCGGTGCAGGCCCCGACCCAGCCGGCGATGGTCGAGACGCTGAGCTCGATGCCCTGAAAGGCATAGGTCTCGCTCTGGCGGTTCAGCGGCAGGTGCTGGCCGAACTTCGCCTCCAGGATCATCGCCAGCAGCTGAGGGCCGGCA
>NZ_JAUTWS010000364.1 GCF_030657435.1 Paracraurococcus lichenis
CTCGCCTTCGTAGTAGCAGCCTTCTCCGCTGTTTTGGCTGGCATCTTTCCCTCGGAGTTTTGTGATAGCGATGTCGCGGCCGCCAACACCGTGTAGCACTGTCGACGTGTCGCAATCTGCGCCTGATGTGTTGGGGTGAGCGTCTGGATTTGTCGCTGTTGCACGCAGGCCACGCGGTACGCCTGAACTGGTTCGGGTATGGGCCTCTACGCCGCTCACAATTGAGCCCGGCCGAAAATGTCGACCGCCTGCGCCGGTACCTTGAGAATCGTCCGGTTGGCACCGCGAGCACGGCGGCGGCATCAATCTTCTGCCGAACTTGCGGGCAGTGCTCCAGCCAGAGCCGCGTCAGCGGCTTGGCTGGGGGAAGGCCGCAGCGCGCGGGGCGCGCCAACCATGTTACCACAACAGCCCGGACGTGACGTGCCGGAACCGGGCGCCGCCGCCAAAGATCGGGCATCTGGTCGCGCGTCAGCAGAAGAAGAGGCTCAGCGCGCGGTCGATGCCGGTGGTGGCTTCGCCGGCGTGGATGCCTTGGCGGCTGGGAGCGGTGTGTGCCGTCCCGTAAGAGGCATCCGGTCTTTGAAGACGCGTCGAGGGCTAGGGACGGGCTTGGGATTAACCACCCGAAACCGTCACCGGAACCGCGCAAGCGGCCTAATGGCGGTAGTTCATTCGGACCTGAACTCGGTCGGGTGGTGGTTGCCGCCTTGGTCGTCAGATCCGATACACATACCGATTGCGACCGGTGAGGCGCCCAAGTAGGAAGCCAGCAAGCGCTGCGATGCTGACCAGCGTCAGCGGGCGCTCCCGGATGACATCCAGGTACCGATCGAACTCCTCGTCGTAGCGGTCGGCCGCCTGAGCCACC
>NZ_JAUTWS010000365.1 GCF_030657435.1 Paracraurococcus lichenis
CGTTGACCAGCTGGTTGCTCTGGTCAAGGACGAGACATCGTCAGTGCCGAAGGCTGCACGAGGCATCCTGCAGGTGCTGATCGACAGCATCGAGGCGCTCGGGAAGCAGATCGACGACCTCGATGCTGAGATTGGCCGGCGCGCGAAGGACGACCCCGTCGCACGGCGGCTCATGACGATCCCGGGTATCGGCCCGATCGCGGCGACCGCGATCGTCGCTCTGGTGCCAGCACCGGAGGGCTTCCGGGCCGGGCGGGACTTCGCGGCCTGGCTTGGGCTGACCCCGCTGCAGAGATCAACCGGCGGCAAGCAGAAGCTCGGGGCCATCTCGAAGATGGGCGAGCGGAGTATCCGGCGCTTGCTCATCCTGGGCGCCAGTGCGGTGGTGCGCTGGGCCGTCCATCGTGGTGCAGCGCCGGGCTCGTGGCTGGCCCAGATGCTCGCGCGCAAGCCGCGCATGCTGGTCACCACCGCGCTGGCCAACAAGACGGCCCGCATCGTCTGGGCCCTGCTGGTGAAGGGTGGGACGTACAAGGCTCCGGCCGTGGCGGCGTAGGCCCGCCGCGGCCACCGAGGCGTAGGGCGAGCGAACGGAGGACATGGCGCAACAGTCGGCGAGACGGGATCGGGACAACCAAGCTGCAACAACGTACCTCGAGTACGCCACTTTGATCTGGATCCGCACCGCGAACTCCCATGCAGGCCGGCGGTCCATGGCCGCGAGAGAGGCCGGACAGATGGCAGCATCCGACTACGCGTCACCGCACTCCTGCAGTTTTCCCTTGCCCAGAAGGGGGCGTTCTCTAATCGCGTGCTCCTTGTCAATAGGCTGCGTGGTGCAGGCATTGCCAAGCCA
>NZ_JAUTWS010000366.1 GCF_030657435.1 Paracraurococcus lichenis
CTCGGCTTCGACAACTGGGCCGAGCACGAGGCGCTCTACGGCGCAGACGCGCCGATTGCCGAGATGGAGCTACCGCGCGCCAAGGCGCAGCGCCAAGTGCAACAGTCGATCCGGAAGCGGATCGCAGCGCGCGTCACGATCCTCGCACCGGCCGTAGCTGCCTGAGGGACTGCCGCAGCATTGGGGGCCTGCCACCGAGAGCGGGTATGCTCTGGCTCGTTTTCCGCGCTGAGGTAGTGCCGACGTGGCCTGGATCGTGAGACTGGTGAGTGTTGAGGCCGATGGGACGGAGCACAGCACCGACGTTGTGCAAATCTCCAGGCCCTACACCCTCGCCGACCTGGCCAGCCTGGGACTGACCCTAGCCGAGAGCAAGCAGCTCCTGGCCGGGGTGCAGCAGGAGATCGTCGCCGCGCAGGCCCGTCTTCATGCCACGCTCCGCCCGGAGTGCCGGGACTGCGGCACCCCGTGTCGGATGAAAGACTATCGTCAGCATGAGGTTGCAACACTGTTCGGTCAGGTGACGGTCCGGCTGCCCCGTTTCCACTGTGCCGGATGCGGCTCCGCCGAGGCTGGCGTGGACTGGCCACCACGTGTCCGCTCGACCCCGGAGCTGGACCGGTTGCGCGCCCAGCTCTCTGCACTGCTGACCTACCGGACCGCGGCTGACCTGCTCGGTCAGATGTTCCCAGTCGATGCGGGCTTGGATCCGGAGAGCTTGCGCCGCCATACCTTCAAGGTCGCCGAGACCTTGCCGATGCGACCCGCAACCGAGACGCCCGCCAGTGCCAGTGCCAGTGCCAGTGCCAGTGCCAGCGCCGAGGCGGTCACGGTGACCTTGGACGCGACCTTTG
>NZ_JAUTWS010000367.1 GCF_030657435.1 Paracraurococcus lichenis
GGCGTGGTTCGAAACCGGGTCACACGCGAAGCTGGGTTGGCGCTGCCGGGGTGGGTGATGGCACCCTCGGGTTTTCACCCGTGAGGCGAGTATGGACCGAGGTGTTGGCGCGGCGGTCGGGCTGCCCGAGAGCGGACGCAAGGAGCTCGCCATCCAGGCCCTGGCCGGCACCGAGACGCTCAGCGACCTGGCCGCCCAGCACGGGGTCAGCCGCAAGTTCGTCTACCAGCAGACGCAGAAGGCCAGCGCGGCACTGGACGCGGCCTTCTCGCCCGCCGTGCGGGACGATGAGGTGCTGTTCGAGTTGGCGGTGACCAAGACCTGGCTGCGCCAGGTCATCGTCGCGCTGACGCTGATCTGCCGTAGTTCGTACCGCGGCGTCGTCGAGTTTCTGCGCGACCTGCTGGGCCTGCCCGTCAGCCTGGGCCAAGTTCACGACGTGCTCCAGGCGGCCACGCGGCAGGCGAGCGTGGTCAACGACGAACCAGACCTGTCGGGCATCCGTGTCGGCCTGCACGACGAAATCTTCCAGGGTGCAACGCCTGTGCTGGCCGGCGTCGACGCGGCATCGACCTACTGCTACCTCCTGGTCACGGAGCAGCGCCGTGATGCCGACACCTGGGGCGTGCACCTGCTCGATGCTGGCGAGCGGGGCCTGCGGCCCGACTACACCATCGCTGATGCCGGGCAGGGCCTGCGCGCCGGTCAGCAGGCAGCCTGGGGCGACACGCCGTGCCATGGCGACGTGTTCCACATCCAGCGCCAGGGCGAGGGCCTGGCCAACACGCTATCGCGCCTCGCCACGGGCGCCACGACCCGGCGCAAGACGCTGCAAGCTGGAATCA
>NZ_JAUTWS010000368.1 GCF_030657435.1 Paracraurococcus lichenis
AGGGAAACTCGAAAGGCAGGAGTTCGCGCCGGTCCGCCACAAGGCTAGGCGCGCCCAAGACTTCGATTCGGCAGCCGTCCGGAACGACGGGATGCAGGGCGACCAACTGCTTTAAGAGGGTGGTTTTCCCAACCCCCGAGGGGCCCGTGATGGGGATATTGGGCGGCTCGTCCTCGACACCTGCGTACGACATTGCATCGACGACTGCCTCAAGGGCGGTCGTCAGCCGCGGGTGCGCCACGTACTTGCGCGCAAATGCCGCATATGCCACCCGAGTATGGGACGGGAATGTGGTCATGACTTCCATGTCTCCTGGATTAGCCTGACTTGTGCGATGCTGTCGTCGGCGGTGAAGGCCCGCCGCGGACGAACGGGCTGAGGCTGAGGGGGCTCGCCTGACGCCGTCTGGGGTGTCCGAGAGATAGGCGATGGCGCGGCGTTCGACAGAGTCGGGGACAGCGTGTTGGCGCCGTCTGAAGGCAGGACGGCGGCGCCAGGAAATGGGCTGAGTGTCTGGCCCGCCCAGGGCCCTGTGGGCGCGGCTAGGTTGCCGAGTGTGTCAATCGAGCCAACGAGGTGCGTCGAATTGATGCCCAGGGCGCGCGCAATCTCGGGGCCTGAGCCCAGGGCCACGACCTGCGGTAGTGACTCCACAATAAGCGCCTTTAGGTCCGCCAGGCCCAGGACGTGAGCATACTCGTCCTCCTCGTCTAGGCCACGCTGTCTGATCTGCTTTTGGACAAGGTTATGCACGTAGAGGCTCAGGCCGTCAGCATAGTCGCGCCGGTAAGCCTCGCCCCGCACCCAATCTTTCAGGTCGGGGTGCCTGACA
>NZ_JAUTWS010000369.1 GCF_030657435.1 Paracraurococcus lichenis
GGAGTTGCGAGGCTCCCACCCCTGACCGGCCGAGGACCCGATGACCGAGGACAGACTGCCACTGGCTGACCTGCTGGCGAAAGCTGGGGATGGCGACTTCCTCCGTAGCGTCGCCGAGGCGGTGCTGCAGATGCTGATGGAGGCCGACGTGGAGGGCCTGATCGGGGCCGGGCGGCACGAGCGCACCGGCGAGCGGCTGAACTACCGCAACGGCTTCCGCGACCGGACGCTGGACACCCGGCTAGGGTCGCTGCAGCTGCGGATCCCGAAGCTCCGGCAGGGCAGCTACTTCCCGCCCTTCCTGGAGCCCCGGAAGACCTCGGAGAAGGCTCTGGTGGCGGTGATCCAGGAAGCCTGGATCGGCGGGGTCTCGACCCGGCGGGTAGACGAGCTGGTTCAGGCCATGGGTCTGTCCGGCATCTCGAAGTCGACCGTCTCCAAGCTCTGCAAGGACATCGACGAGCGGGTCGGCGCCTTCCTGGACCGGCCGCTCTCCGGCGAATGGCCTTACCTGTGGCTGGATGCCACCTACCTGCGCCAGCGCGAGGGCGGCCGGATCGTCTCCGTCGCGGCGATAATCGCCGTGGCCTGCGATGCCGAGGGGCACCGCGAGATCGTTGGCCTGCACATCGGGCCGTCGGAAGCCGAGACCTTCTGGTCCAGCTTTCTCAGGAGCTTGGTGAAGCGCGGCCTGAAAGGCGTGAAGCTGGTTGTCTCCGATGCTCATGAGGGACTGAAGGCGGCGATCGCCCGCGTCCTCGGCGCGACATGGCAACGGTGCAGAGTCCATTGGATGAGGAATGCCTTGGCCCATGTCGGCAAGGCCCAGCA
>NZ_JAUTWS010000037.1 GCF_030657435.1 Paracraurococcus lichenis
CCTTCACCTTGCGCCAGGCATGGCTGACCACGTCCTTTCCCAGCGCACGCAGGAACAGCGCCGCCAGGGCCCGCTGCACCCGGCGCGTGTTGGTCCCGGCCAGGTAGGCACCCGCGATCAGCGCCTCGAGCTGGCGCGTCCGCCGGGCGTGACGCAGCAGCTCGGCGCTGCGCCATTCCTCGCTGCCGCCATCCTCCGTCAGCAAGCGCGCCCGCCGCACCGCGAACTCCACCGTACCAAATGAGCCGGTCAGGTGCCGCGTCCGGTGCCCATTCCGATGCCCCGCAGGCGTGCCGGCCCGCTCGTACCGTCCGCGCCCCAGCGCGGCCTCATGCTCCTGCTCCACCAGCTCCTCGATCAGACCGCGGGTCCGGTCGCGGATCCCTGCTTCGATCGGGTCGAACCAGGCGTCCCCGGCAAACAGCACCTGTTCAACAGCCGTCTTGCTGCTGCCCTTGTCCATGGCGTGGTCTCCACGCGCGCGCCAATGCCGGTCTTGGCTCGTTCAATAAGCCGGAGACTACGCCACCCAGATTTCCCACCACACCCGCGACGGCACCATCCAGGTCCGCGTGCATACCGTGAAGGCAGCGCTACGAAAATCGATAAGGAAGTCTGCTGGCCGTACAGCTCATTCATGTCAGCCGATGCGCCTGACTGGTGGGTGCCGTGCCGGCGCCGCACTGCACACTTTTCTGCTGCCTTCTGTACGTCACGGTCGACAATACTGCCTGCCTGAGCGGAACTGCCGGCTGCTTTCGCGTTCCTTGCTCGGCCGGGAAGACAAAGTGGCGGAGGGAACGTCATGAATTGCGACCAAAGCAGCGCCGAGCGGCCAGCTCGGCGTGGTGAGGTACTGCGTGATGGCGGCACGGTCGGACAATGGCTCGGCCGATGGGTGACCCGAGGTGGGCTCGTCCTCGGTCTCACCATGCTCGCCAGTCTCCCACTCGGGGCAGAGCCGGTGCCGGTTCCGTCGGTGACAGGCCCGGTCCCAACGAGCGCACCGCCGGGCGATGCCTCGCACGATTACCCCTTCTTCGCCACGAACCTCGACCTTTCGAAATACGGCTATGTCGAAGAGGAATTCTTCATTGAGGGCACGGCGACGCGCTATGACCTGGGCGCGCCGGACTTCGCCGGCAAGACAGCGCTGCCGACGGCGTCGGTGCTGGATGGTGGGCACCCCTACAAGACGCGAATGGTCGTCCGGCGTCCGACCGACGCGAGGCGCTTCAACGGCACCGTGGTGCTCGAGTGGTACAACGTGACGAACCTGTACGATGTCGAGATCGACTGGCTCCAGTCGCATGAATTCCTGATGCGGAACGGCTATGCCTGGGTCGGCGTCTCGGCGCAGAACGCCGGCATTGCCACACCCGGAACCGGCCTCAAGGACTGGAGCCCGCGCCGGTACGGCACGCTCGACGTCACGGCCGGTGGCACGGTCAGCGGGGATGCCTTGTCCTACGACATCTTCTCGCAGGCGGCGCAGGCGGTCAGATCCTCGGGCCGGGGTCAAGGCGTCCAGGTCATGGGCGACCTGCGCGTTCGCAGCATCATCGGCAGCGGCGACAGCCAGTCTGCAGGCTATCTGGGCGTCTATGTGAATGCGGTGCACCCGTTGGCGCATGCGATCGACGCGCTGCTGTTGCATTCCGGCGGTCAGGTCACGCGCGAGGACGTCGACATCCCCGTCTTCAAGCTGCTGACCGAGACCGACGTCACGAGCCTCAATCTCGGCGCCAATCTGCAGCCGGACACCGATCGCATCCGCACCTGGACCGTGGCAGGGGCGTCGCATTCGGATGTGCAATTGCTGGCCTATCGTGGCTCGCTCCAGACCCGCGATCTCGGCACCGTGCCCGCGGTCGGCGACGCGGCGGGATGTACCCTGCCGCCGCGAAGCATCATTCCCGCCTACAAGGTGCAGGACACCATTTACCGCGACCTGCGCCGGTGGCTGCGCGGTGGTGTCGAGCCGCCGCAGGCGCCACCGCTGGATGTCGTGACGCTTGGCCCGCCCGTGCAACTCGCCCGGGATGAGCAGGGGAATGCACTTGGCGGCATCCGGCTTGCGGAGCATGCGGTGCCGACAGCCCTGAATACCGGGGTCAACAGTGGCCAGGGCTTCTGCAATCTCTGGGGCGCATCGGTCCCCTTCGACGCCGCGACGCTGCAAGGCCTGTACGCGAGCCATGACGACTACGTGGAACGCGTGGCCAAGGTGACGCTCGACAACCTGGGCGCGGGATACCTGCTGCTGCTCGATGCGAAGGACACCTTGCAGGCTGCAGAAGCCGCGTCCGTTCCATAAGGGACCTCTCGTGGTGGTCGGCCACACAAGCCCCAGGCCGACCACAGCCCCGGTGTCGCCCAGGGTCCTTTCCCGGCACGGCGCCAGGCACCTACCGCTCCGCCCGTGGATGAGGAATGCTCGCGGTGACATCGCCCGGCACTCAGTCGCACGGGTCGGCGGTATGGACGCATCGAGCCAGACCCGTGCAACGGAGTGGTGCTTGGGATCAATAGCCCCAATGCGCCGGTACCCAACGATAAGCGTCGCCGTCGGCCAAGGCCCGGCAGACGGACGGGAATGGCAGGTGCGCGCCCATCAGCGGTTCGCCGGTCGCCGCCAGCGCGCGCAGGAGACGGACCCGGACCCGGACCGCCTCCTTCGGGTCGTGCTCGAAACCGTCGTGCCAGCCGGGCTGGTCGAAGCTGTGCGGGAGCAGGGCATCGCCGACGAAGGTCAGTCGGTCCCTCCCGGATACCAGGCGCACCACGCTGTGGCCTGGGGTATGGCCGCCGGTGCGGGTGACGACCACGCCCGGCGCCACCTCGGACTCCGCCTCGAAGGTCCGCAGCCTGCCGCCGTATGCGGCCAGGAAATGCCTGGCGGTCGAGCGGTTCTTGTCCGCCACCGGCCCCGGCATGGCCGTGCGGGAGAAGTCCGGCGCCTCCCAGAACTCCGCCTCGGCCGCCGCCGCGTGGACCCGCAGGTCCGGACGCAGCCGTTCCTGCATCCCGTCGGCGAGCAGCCCGCCGATGTGGTCGAAATGCATGTGGGTGATGATCACGTCGGTGACGGAGGCGAGCGCGATGCCCGCGGCTTCCAGCCGATGGGCCCAGTGGCCGGTCCGTGCGACGCCCGGGTATTCCTTCCCAAGCCCAGAATCGATGAGGATGGTGCGGTCGCCGCGACGCAGGACGACCTGGTTCAGCGACCAGTCGACCAGATCGGGCAGGATCCGGTCGTGCAGCCAGGCCGACCGGGCGGCCAGGTCGGCGTTGCTGGCCATCGTCTCGGCCGGGATCTGCATGACGCCGTCGCTGACAGCGATCACGTTGATCTCGCCGACGCGCAGCGCGTAGCGCGACGGAACCAGCTCGTCGGGTCCCGGCGCATCCGGGCGTGAGGTATTGTCCAGGCGCATGTTCGTCTCCTGCTGACCGCCGCCTCGCACGCCGCGGCGGCGACGCCGTCTCCGGCCCTGCCCGTGGTCGATCGGGTTGGGATGGAATGGGACGGGTCGCCCCGTGGTCAGGGCATGAGCACCCGGTCGACGACCTGGACCGCGCCGCTGCTGCAGGGGATGTCGGCCCGCCGCACCCGCGCCGGCTCGATGCGGCGCATGTCGCCCGCGCCCCAGCCGCCGGCGCTGAGCGTCTAACGACCGTCCTCGTCGCGGCGGACGATCAGCTCGTTGCTGTTCCTTGTCCGGAATATGGTCTGCTCGCGGTCCTGCGCCCCGCTGGCCGGGTGACGGCCATCGGCGATCTGCGCGTCGAGGACCGCGGGCGCGCGCACGGGGTCGATATCGTCCATCGCGGCGGAGCCGAAGAGGTCGTCGTGGATGTTGATCGGGACCCGGCCGCCCGCGTCGTTGGTCGGCGCGAGCACCGTGAACGGCCCGACCTGGCGCAGCAGGTCCGCCTGGCCGGTCCTCTGCAGCGCGCCGACGAAGCCGCTGAGCTGCGGGTCCTGCGCCATCACGGCCATGCAGTCCTGCGCCCGCGCGGCGGTCGCGCCGCCGATGCAGGCGGCCGCGGCGAGAATGTCTCTTTGCGTCATCACGGTTCTCCTCTTCGGTCCTCGATGGCCGCTCGCGTCATCGAGGACCGAGGATGACCGGGACCCAGCCGATGGTCCTCGCCGCGGTCCTGGCTCCGCCTTGGCATCGCCTTGCATCTTCGTCCAAGGGGACGGCGTGCCGCTATCCGACCTGTCGCCATCCGTGAGGCCGAACCCGGTCGCGGATACGGGGCTAGGGCCCCGCGAGCCCGAGTTCCTCGCGGCACGCGGCGCCGAAGGCGCAGAGCGGGTCCAGCTCCCCTTCCCGGGTGAAGCCGGAGAACAGCCGCAGCGCCTTGTTGGGCGCGAAGTAGGCCGCGCCGATGCGGTCCATGATCCGCTCCGCCTCGGCCAGCGTGCGCGGCCTGCCGAAGAGCCGGATGGTGCTGACGAGCGCATAGAGCTTCACGAGCTTGGCCGGGTCGCCGAGTTCGTGCTCGAAGGCATCGGCGAAGAGCGTGGACGCCTTGCGGATGAACTCGCCATAGAGCGCCTCGCGGCGCGCACGGTTCTGGACGCGCTGCGCCGCCCGCGCCTACGAGGACTGCGCCAGCCATGTCGTGGCCAGCGACGCGAGCGCCCCGATGCCGACCGCCATCAGGAAGTCCGGATGTTCCCTGACCGCCCTCTCGGCCCAGGACGAGGCCTCGTCGAAGCGCTCCGCCAGCAGGTGCGCCATCGCCGTGCCGGCCTGCTTGCGGTGCATCTCGGAATCAAGCGGGCTGAGGCGCATGGCGCGGTCGAACCGCTCGATCGCCGCGTCGGGCTCGCCGCGCCAGAGGCGCAGGAAGCCGCCGATGAACCACGCGGGCGCATGGTTCGGGTCCAGCACCAGCGCCCTGTCGACCCAGGCGATGGCGCCATCCAGGTCGCCGGGGAAATGCGCGAGCGCATGGGCTCCCCGCGTCAAGGCCACCGCATCGTGGTCCTTGCCGAGTTTTACGGCGCGGCGCGCCAGCCGGGCCCCGCGGGCGAGTTCCTGCCCGCGGTCGGCAGTCCAGGCATTGACCTTGCGCCAGAACAGGCACCACGCGGCCATCCCGTAGGCCGCCGCGTAGTCCGGATCGAGCCGCATCGCCGCGTCGAAGACCGGCAGCGTCGCCTCGATGCCCTCCCTGGTCCCCTGGTGGACCCTGGCCGTGCCGCGCAGGTGGTAGTCGTAGGCGTCGAGGCTGCCTGTCGGCTTGCGCCTGGAGCGCTCGATCTCGGCCCGCTCCAGTTGCGGCGCGATCGCGCCGACGACGCTCGCGGCCATCTGGTCCTGCAGCGTGAAAACGTCATCGAGCGCGCCTTCGAAGCGGTCCGCCCAGAGATGGCCGCCGGTGGTCGCGTCGACGAGCTGCCCGGTGATGCGGATCCGGTCCGCCGAGCGGCGCACGCTGCCCTCGAGCGCGTAGCGGATAACCAGCTCGCGGCCGACCTGGCGCATGTCCACCGGGCGGCCCTTGTACACGAAGCTCGAGTTGCGCGCGCTGACGAAGAGACAGCGCATGCGCCCGTCGCCGCCCTGCGGCGGGAGGGGATCCGTGCCGAAGGCCCGACCGGCGCCGATGTGCTCCCCGCGCCCGACGTGCCTCCACCCTCTCCATCGGAGCAAGGGTGCTCTTTTCCAGCCTTGGCCATGTCAGCGCCTTCATTGCCGGCCGGGGCATCGCCGATCCCGGTGCGGTCACGTCTACCTTGGCATTGCTGAACGGCGAGGCCGAGGGTCACGATCCATCGGTGGGACGGGTGCCCTGACATCGGCGGCAGCCGGGATCGGTGCGGCCTCGCCACCGGTGAGACGCCCATGCGGATCCAAGTTATCGACGCTGTCCGTTTGCCGGCGTGGCTCCCCATTCAACCGTGCGCCGTTTGGCTCTCCTCTTGCTGCCGGCCGCAGGACAATTCCCGGCGGCGTGGAATGTACCGGCGGAAGAATGCAAACATTCGAACGGTGTGCCGCCATCTGTCAGGCACCTGGAACCTGACATTGCCCGCAGCTTACCCCAACATCGTCTTCAGAACGCGATGCAGCCCGCGATAGCCTTCGCGCACAGGCCCGGCAAAGCGGCGGCCGTAGAAGAAGCGGGCGGTCCAGTAGAACCTGCCCGTGGAGAAGCCCGGCATCAACGCCAGTACCTCCAGCGCGGCCTCGCGCGCCTCCGCTTGTCGCCCCTGCAGGCCGAGCGAGCAGGTCAGGCACACCCAGGCCCAGGCATTGGCGCGATGCAGGGCCAGTGCCTGCCGCGCCGCCTCCTCCATCGCCTCGTACTCGCCCATCTTCCAGTGGCACCAGGCGGCGTGCAGCAGCCAGAAGGCGCTGCGTGGGTCACGCGGGCTCAGGCGCATTGCCTGGTCGATGAGGGTCAGTGCGGCATGTGGGTCGTCGCCCGCCATCCTTCGCACATTGCCCAGCAAGGCCAGTGCATTGGCATCATTCGGATCACGCCGCAGCGCGCCTTCCAGGAGCGCTGCGGCGCGATCGATATCGCCGGTGCTGTACAGCGCGGCTTCCGAACAGGCAGAGAGCACAAAGGGATTGTCCGGTGCCAGCGCCAGGGCACGTGCCATGGCCTTCCGTGCCTGCCAGCGTCGCCGCATGCCACCCCCGGCGCTGCCGAATTCCGAGACCGCGCGCCAGGTATGCACCAGCGAGAGCATGGCATGCGCCATGGCATAGTCCGGCTGGACGGCCAGCGCCTGGCGCAGCGCCTGCTCGCTGGCATCGAACACGGCCGGCACCGCCTCCGACCGCGCCAGCGCCGACTGCGCCCGCAGCAGCCAGGTCCAGGCATCGGGATTGGGCGGTGGCTCGCGCAGGGTGCGTTGCACTTCGCTCAGCAATAGCCGCGGCTGGAGCCGGGCAGCGATCTCGCCGACCAGCCGGTCCCGCATTTCGAAAGGCTCGTCCACGGGCGCGCCCACGCTGTCGGCCCAGATGTGCAGGCCGCTGCGGCCGTCGATCAGCCGGACATTGCTCCGCGCCCGCGCCCCGGCGCGCTCCACGCTGCCCTCCAGCAGGTAGCGGACGCCGAGTTGCAGGGCGATCAGCCGCGCATCCATGGCGGCGCCGCGATAGGCCATGGCGGAATGGCGGGAGGTGACGAAGAAGCCGGGCATGCGCGCCAGTGCGTTGGTCGTCTCCTCGGTGATCCCGTCGGCGAATGGGTCCGCCAGCAGCCCGGCATCGCTGGTCAGATCGGAGAAGGGCAGGACAGCGATGGAAGGGCGGTCCTCCACGATCGGCAATTCCCGCGGTTCGGGGGCCTGAGGCGTCGCTGGCCCTTCGCGCAAAACGCGGATCCAATTGCCGCCGTCAGCGCCGGGGCCATGGGTTACGGCGAACATGGACACCGTGCTGCGGGACAGCTCGGCCTCGGCCAACTCCATCAGGGAGCGGGTTTCCCGCGAAGGCTCGCGGTCCATCTGCCGGAAGCGTCCCAGGCAGGCCTGGAAGGTGGCCTGCGCTCGCCCGAGGTCGCCGCGACCGGCATGCGCGCGGATGAGATAACGGACCGCTTCCTCGCAGAGCGGGTCCAGTTCCAATAGCCGGCGTGCAATCGCTTCCGAAGCCTCGGCCCCGCGCAGCACCCGAAGCAATGTGCCGAGGGCAAGCTCGTGCAGCCGCAGCCGCTGGGCCGCGACCCAGGCGGGGAAGGGCCCGGGATCCGTGAGCGGGAAGCCCTCGAGCAACGGCCCGCGATAAAGGCTTGCTGCCTCGCTCGCCCGGGCCGGATCGGCCGCCGCCGCCTCGAAGCGGTGCACGTCGAGGTCGATCGCCGGTCCGCCCAGCCGCGGCGTCTGCATCGGCGGGTCGGCGCTCGGCAAGGCGAGCGGCGCGCCGAAGGCCTTGCGCAGCCGCAGCAACTCCTGCCGCAGGCTGCCATTCGCCTGCTCCGCTCCGCGATCGTGCCACAGCAGCGCGGCGAGCCGCGGCCTGGTGCTCACCGCCTCGTCCGGCAGGGCGAGGCAGGCGAGCAGCGCGACCGAGCGCCGGCCAGGCGGCGCTATCGGCGTACCGTCGGCCCGCCGCGCCTCGAAAGGGCCGAGCATGCGGATCTGGATCGCCTCGCTCACCGCTCACCTCATGCGATGCCGGATCGCCTGCAGTCTCGCCCCGGCGCGTGGGCAAGGCCCGTCAATACGATGTCAAATCCAGACTCACCGGGTGACCAGGGACCTGAAGGCGGGTGGCGTGAAATCGGCCGGCGTCAGGGCCGGGCCGGTGTCGATCGGCGGCTCCTCGTTCGGCATGCCGAAGACGCCGTAGCGGCCGGTCGGAAGGTCGTGCACCACGTCCACCGAGGCATAGAAGGAGAGCGGCCGGTCGTACTGCACCGGATGCGCCTCGGAAACGCGCTGCAGCGCGCCGCGGGCATCGTAGTGCTCGATCAGCAGCGCCTGCCAGCTATCCTCGTCGAGGTAGAAGACCCGGCGGGGAAAGCGGTGGCGCTGGCCGGGCCGCAGGCGTGCCTCCACGACCCAGACCCGGTGCAACTCGTAGCGCGCCAGCGCCGGGTTCAGCGCGCCGGGCTGCAGCACCTCGGCATAGCGGCGCCGGGGGCTGGTCAGGGCGAAGCTGTTGTAGGGAACGATCGTCTCCCGCTTGCCGAGCAGCGTCCAGGCATACCTCTCCGGGCTGCCGGCGAATATGTCGGCATTGTCCACCGTGCGCAGACCATCGAAGAGCCGGTTGGGCACGTCGAAGGCGGTGTCGGCGGAGAAGGCAACGCGGCGGTCGCCGGGAACGTAGAACCAGTAGCGCGTACCCTCCTGCCCGAAATCCAGGGGCTGATGGCTCAGCAGGGCGAGGCGGCCGTATTCGGCCGGGGCCAGGGTGACATAGACCAGCAACTGGCTGGCAGGCCCGACCGTCTCGGGCGCCGCATCCGGCGCGTTGTAGGGATAGAGCGTGCGGTCGAGCGTGCGGCCCAGCGTGTAGCTGCCATTGGCGAGCGGCGCGGCGAAGGCGACGGTGCGCTGCAGCGCCTGGAAGCGCCAGCGCAGCATGTGGTTCCAGATCGCCTCCAGCCCGTTGGCGGGCCGCGGGAAGGGAATGCCGATGGCGGCGCCGGCGACGCCATTGCCTCCGGACACCAGGCGGGCACGGCCGGGATTGGCCTCGGTGGCGCGGAGCACGAAGCCAGGCACCGCGGCGCTGCGGCGGCTGGGCAGCAGGCGGATGCGGAAGCCGGGCCTGGCGCGCAGCAGCGCCGCATGGCCGGGCGCGAGGCGCGGGTCGTCCGCCTCTGCGGCGCCCAGCACCTGCACCACCGGATCGGTGGCATAGGGGTCCTCGCCATCGGGCGGCAGTGCGGTCAGGCCGCCGGCCCAGCGCGGGATGGTCCCGGCGGCATTGCCCGCCAGGTCCGCCCCCAGCGGGGTCAGCCCAGCGCGCTGGGCAAGGGCGGGCAAGGCAAGGGGGGCAGCCATGGCGGCGCCGAGGCCAGCCAGTGCGGTGCGGCGGGACCGGCCTGCGATTGGCATCAGAAGCTGGTCCGGAGCAGCGCGGTGACGTAGTCGCGGTCGCGCAGCAGGTTGGCGTCCCCGCCGCCGAAGAAGCGCGTGTACTCCACGCCGGCCGCCCAGCGGCTGAGGAAGCCGGCCGTGACGCCGATGGTCATCGCCTTGCGGTCGCGCACATAGGTGGCGAGCGGCGCCGGCGTCACGCCGCCGAGGTCATGCGCCAGGGCGAGGTAGGGGGAGAGCGACACGGGCCCGACGGCATTGAAGTAATCCGCCTGCAGGATCAAACGGTAGCCGCCCGACAGACGGCTCGCGAAGCCCTTGGTGCTGGTATAGGGCTGTGCGCCGATGGCGGTGAAGAGCGGGTCGCCGCTGGTATAGACCCCCGGTCCGGCGAAGCGCAGCGCGGCGCGCCCCGGCAGATCGGGCACGGCGGTCAGGCCGCCCTCCAGGGTGCCCTGCACCTGGTCGGCGCCGAGCGCCGCGGGAATGGTGCGGTTCAGGCCGGCGATCAGCGTGCCGACATCCTGACGGCGGTAGCCCGTGACCTCCTGCCCGAAGCCGTAGCGGCCGAGCTGCCCGGTGCCGAGCGCCGGCAGTACCGGGCTGAGCGCGGCGAGCCCCATCTCGTTGGGGTCGAGCTGCAACGGCTGGCCGATGCGCCAGGAGGCTTCCGCCCGCAGGGTGAGGTCGAGCGGCAGCGGGGTCGAGACCGAGAGCCCGATGAGCTGGATGTCGGAGGGGTAGTCGAGGAAATAGCGGGAGGAGGCGGCATAGAGCGCCTGCGCGAGCTGCGGCGGACCGAGGGCTGCGCCCGCCGGCAGCGCGCCGGTGCGGAAGGAGACCACCGGCAGCCGGCTGTTCAGTTGGAGGTAGTACATGCCGAGCTCGGTGCTGCCGAGTTCGCCCGGCGACCAGCGGAGGGCGAAGCCGAACTGCCCGCCGTCGCGCGGGCCGCGATCCGCGCCGCGCGGGACGAAGCTGCCGGGCAGGTAAGGCGGCAGATCGCTGGCCGGTGGCAGGTAGCCGAGGAAGAGCCGTCGGCCACCGGCGCCGATGGTATCCGCCGTGCTGAAATAGCTGCCCGATGGGTTCAGCAGCACGGTCTCGCTGGCGACCTGTACGAAGCCCTCCAGCGCGAGGCCGGGTGCGAGGCGCGCGGTCGCATTCACCATCGGCACCGGCAGCAGCCCCTCCCGCAGGGTGGCGTTGGGGCTGACCAGGCGCGGCAGGTCGTAGGCAGCGATGGCGGAGATGCCGTTCGGGATGTAGGCGGCCTCGCCCCAGTTCAGCGCAATGGCGCCGGCACGAAGCTCGATGGGACGGTCTGCCAGATCGAAGCGGCCATAGGCATAGGCGTTCAGCAGGCGCCCGCCGCGGCCGATGATGTCGAGCGCGCCGTTCGAGAGCGGGGTGCGGTCCGTGGCGCCCCGGCTGGCGTTCAGCGCGTCGAAATAGAGCGTCCCGGCGGCCAGGATGCCGAAGCCGTCGCGCTGGACCTCGAGTTCCGAGGTGGCGCGCAGCAGGGCGGAGACGGTGCCGCGTCGACGGTAGTTCAAGTCGCCATCGTCGCCGTTCAGCGATGGTACGCGGCCGCCATTGGCGATGCCGATCAGGCCGGCGTCCGGCCGTTCCACGCGGAAGACGCTGGCGGCCAGAAGGGTCGTGTCGAGGCGGATGCGGCCTTCCTGGACCTCCCACTCGGCGCCTCCTGCCGGCCCGGCCGCCAGCATGATGAGCAGGGCGCCCGCCCCCCCGACACGTCGCAGACCCACGCGTCCCGCCTCCCGGCACCTCTCATGCACAGCGGCAACGTTGCCGGCGGCGCTTGCGGCATGCAATCAGACACTTGCATTCCCTCACGGAATGTTGCATTGGCGACTCTGCGGGAAGCGAGGCTCAGCGCGCGGTCCAGCCGCCGTCCATGGCCAGCGCCGCGCCGGTGATACCGGCCGCCTCCTCGCTGCAGAGAAAGGCGACCAGCCCCGCTACCTCCTCGATCCCGGCGAAGCGGCGGTTGGGCTGCTGCGCCAGCAGCACGTCACGGATCACCACGTCCTCCGCCACGCCGTGCGCGCGCGCCTGCGCCGCCACCTGCCGCTCGACCAGCGGCGTGCGGACATAGCCAGGGCAGACCGCGTTGCAGGTCACGCCGGCCTCCGCCGCCTCCAGCGCCACCACGCGGGTGAGGCCCAGCAGGCCGTGCTTGGCCGCGACATAGGCCGACTTGAAGGGGCTGCCGACCAGGGCATGGGCCGAGGCGATGTTGACGATGCGCCCCCAGCCGCGCGCGGTCATGCCGGGCAGCACGGCCCGCGTCGCCAGGAAGGCGGCGGTCAGGTTGGTGGCGATGATGTCGTCCCAGCGTTCGATCGGGAACTCGCCGACCGGGGCGACATGCTGCACGCCGGCATTGTTCACCAGGATGTCGATGCGGCCGAAGATCTCCAGCGCCATGTTCGTCATCCGCTGCGATGCCTGCGGGTGGCCGACATCGGCGGCGAGGTAGTGCACCGGCGCGGCCGCCAGCGCCTCCAATGCCTGGCAGAGATCGGCCATCTCCGCTGCGGGCCGCCGGCCATTGAGCATGAGGCCGGCGCCGCGCGCCGCGAGTGCCCGGGCGATGCCGAGGCCGATACCGCCCGAGGATCCGGTGATCAGGGCCACCCGGCCCTGCAGCGTCCTCTCCATCGGCAGTCGTGGGCAAGTGCCGTCCTGTCCTGGCATCGCCGGGATCCTCCCTGAGGCTGCAGATGCTGTGGGCTACTCGGCTGGGTGCGGTCGTGCCGGGGAAGCGGGCAATCCGGCCCGGGCCTGGAAGACCTGCCGTCGGGCCGCGACGGCCTCCGCCATCGCCTGCCGCCGGAGCCCGGCGATGCTCGGCCGCGGCTCCTCGGGTCTCGCCGCGGGCGGCAGGGCCGGGGTGAGCAGCCGCTTCATGACGACCGGCAGCAGGTAGATCGGGAAAACACTCATGGCGAAATAGACTTCCACCATCGCCGGCATGCCCGTCCCGACCGCCGCCCAGGCCAGGCCGATGTTGCGGTTGCCGCTGACCAGCCCGACAGTCAGGGCGGTGCGGCGGCCGAAGGGCAGGAACAGCAGCAGGCCGAGAAGCTGGAAGCCGGCATTCACCGCGAAGGCGATGCCGAGGTTGAGCAACACGGCGGTGGGCTCGGACGCGAAGTAGGCGGGCATGCCGCGCATGGCACCGATCGCGAAGACCACCAGGGCCACGACGGCGATCCCCGTCATCGCCAGCGGGTTGCCCGCGACCAGGCGCGGGGCGGCGCGGCGCAGGCCCCAGCTTGCCAGGGCGCCGCCGCCGACCAGCAGCAGCAACCGCAAGCCCATCGCCCCTGCGTCGATGTGCAGGGCATAGCCGGCCAACCAGTTCGCCAGCAGCGGCATGCTGAGTGGCGCGACGGCGGTTGCGGCGACCGAGGCAAGCAGGGCGACCGGCGCGCTCAGCCCGAGCATGGCGGCGAGCGCAGCCGCGCTGCCGACCGGCGGCGCCAGCGTACAAAGCAGCAGTCCTTCGGCCAGAGCCGGGCCCGGCTGTGTCACCCAGATCCCGGCCCAGGCCGCCAGGGGGACACCGAGGCTCGTCCAGCCGAGGATCAGCAGGTTGCGCCAGCCCTGCCGCAACCCCGCCTCGGCACGGAAGGCTTCGGGCTCGACCTTGAGAAAGGCGCCAAGCGTGAAGCAGAATACCGCCGCGTCCATCAGCGGCCTCGCCGCCATCGCCAGGCCGGGGAGGGCAAGGCCGAGCAGCACGCCCGCGCAAAGCAGCAGGGGGCCGTGCCGTCCGGCGATGGCCAGGAGGCCCGCCGCGCGCATCATGGCAGCGCCGCGGCGCGCAGGGGGGCGGGAGAAGCGGCGTCTCGGCCCAGTCCCAGGTGAGGCCCCGCGCAAGCGCCGGAGCTGGCGAGGAGGCGTTCGAATTCGGCCCTGCCAACCTGGCCCGCCAGTCGGAGGCGGCGCAGGTACTCGTGGAATATGGCCACGGGCACGAGATCCTCGATGCCTTCAACCGAGCAGTCGCAGCTCTCGCCGGCCGCGACCGGTAGGCAGAAGGCGATGGGAACCTCATTCGGCCCCGCGGCCGATCCCGGGACGGGGGCAGACAGGATCAGGACGAAGAGCCAGGCGCCGAAGCTGGCGCGGCTGACTGATGCAGGCGTCATGGGACCGCTCCTCAGCAGAGGTGGGCGGCAGCATTTCCTGCCCGGCCGGATCAGCGGCGTGAATCCGGCGTCAATTGTCGTTTTTAAGTTGTATCGAAGCCCCGGCTGCTTCGCCATGCTGGGCGCGCGACCGGGGGGCGTCGGTGGCGTCCGAGTGGGCGCTGGAACATCCGGCTTCGGCCGTGATGTCGGGCTGGGGCGGCCGTCGGACCTGACGGCTGGGGTGGAGTTGCGAGGCTCTCACCCCTGACCGGCCGAGGACCCGATGACAGGCTGTCACTGGTAAACCTGCTGGCGAAAGCCGGGGATAGCGACTTTCCATGCAGCGTCGCGGATGCAGTCCCGCTCGTACCGTCCGCGCCCCGGCGTAGCCTCGAGCTCCTGCTCCGCCGGCTCCTCGATCAGGCCGCGGATCCGGCCCCGGATCCCTGCCGTTCGGCGCCGTGCGCCGAACCGGGCCGAATCAGGCCTCCCCGGCGGACAGCGCCTGCTCAACAGCCGTCTTGCCGCTACCCTCGTCCATGGCGTGGGCTCCACCGGCCCGCCAAACTGGCCAAAGCCGAACTAAGCTGACACAGCTCAATAGATCAGACGCCGGCGCAGCAAACCTTCAGTCCTGCATCATGGAGCTTCCGTTCGCCGATAGCGCCGCCGCGCGCGTCGCGACCGCCGTTCCATCGGCCAGCAGCAGCGATTCCAAAAGTTGGCGCTGGCGTGGGCTGTCCAGCAGGGTCGGCTGCTCCGGCCGCACCGTGAGGACAACCAGCACCGGCGCGCCCTGCCCGCCGCCCAAGCTGTTCCAGGCCTGCTCGGCACGGCTCCGCAGCCCACCCGCGGCCGGACGCCCGTTCAGCCAAGTGGCGACTGCGACCGTCGTCCCGGCCTCGCGCGACTGCCGCGCCTGCCAGATGCTGCCTGGGACCCGCACGGTGAAGAGGATGTCGGTGTCCTCGGTACCGACCAGCCGGCTGCGCTCGGCCGAGACGGCGCTCCAGGTCATCCGCGCGGGGAAAGCGACGATCTGCGCGGTCACTATGAGGCCGTCGCAATGCAGGTCCTCCGCCGGGCCCGGCTCGCAGCCCGCCGGCATGGCGAGCGGCAGCGCGGTGCGATGCGGGGTGCGGGCACCGGATTGCTGCAGCACCAGCCCGGCCGTCGGGCCCGCTGCGGCCAACCCAACCACAAGCGCCGCCGCGCCGGCCAGCGCCATCGGGCGGGGCGGGACGAGTCCGATCGGCAACGGACGGGGCGTTTCGGGGGCGCCGTCCTGCCGGAAGGGCAGGCCGGCCAGGATCAGCAGCAGCAGGACAATCGAGAAGAAGATCCAGCCATAGAGGATGTGGTCAGCCGCTGCCGCCTCGGCGCTGCCGAAGTATTGGCCGAGCAGGACGATGCCCAGGGCACGCAAGCCGTTGGCGATGATCGGTACCGCCAATGCCAGCGCCATCACTACCAGCCGCCGCCCCGGGCTGCGGAACATGACAAAGGCATAGAGCGCGCCGAAGGCCAGAGTGGCGATCAGGAAGCGCAGGCCGGCGCAGGCCTCGGCAACGAGGAAATTGCCGGCCGGTGTCTCGATCACCAAGGAATCGATATAGTGCGGCACGCCGGTGAATTGCAGGCCGATACCGACCAGCGAGGCGGTGATGCCCTGCAGCGTGGGCACGGCGAAGGTGCCGAAGGGCACCAGGAAGACCAGATAGAGCAGCGCCGTCGCCATGGCGCGGCAGATGCGCCACCCGAGCACGGCCAGCATCAGGATCCAGACCATGCCGAGGGCAGCGAATTGCCGCCCCTCCATGATCCCGAGGCGGTCAGCCGCAAGCCAGGCAAGTCCGGCCGGCAGGGCGAGCAGCGCCGCCTGGGGCATCGGTTGCAGAATGAGGCCGATCAGCCGGTCGCGCCGGGTCCAGGCCAGCCAGCCGGCGATCGGCAGCACCAGCCAGCAATGATTGTAGGTGGCGGAGGCATCCCAGACCCGAACCGCCGCCACGATCTCGCCCGCGAACAGCACGCCGAGGGCAGCGAGGCCCAGGCCGAGCAACAGCAATGCGGCCGGCCAGGACGCGGCAGGGCGGGCCGCGACCGGGGCGTCGAGGGTGGAGGAGTCGCTCACCGGCTGCCTGTCCCGTCCTGACAGGAGGCAGTCGGGCCAGGCGTGACGTGGTGCGGGGCACGCGCGAACCGCATACTGTGTTTCCCGTCTCGGTAGCGAGCGGTCTGGTGCCGGATACTGGCCATAAACGCAAGAAAGTAAGAGGGGCGATAGCTATGGCCAGGTGGCGCTTGGCCTGATTTGCTGGGACGCTTGGTCCCACCCGCCGATCCTGATGCGCTGTCGCCGGCCGAGCCGAAGGCTCTGGACATCGCGCCGCTGGGCAAGATGGCGGAGCTTGAGCGGACCGTGGCGGTGCAGCGCGAGCAGATCGCCCGCCTCAAGGAGCAGAAGGCCCGGCGATCAAGCCGAGCGGCATGGAGCAGGAGACTGAGCCGAAGCCGTCGCGCGCCGGTAAGAGCCGCCGCCACCCGCGGCAAGGTGGTGCCGCGGGTGGCGGCCAGCCGCACCGCAAGCCCTTGGTGAATGAGAACGGTTGGGATGCCGTCCGAGGCGGCCACCAAGCAATGGAAGTGCTCGGTTGTCTCCAACATTGTCGGTGAGGGCAGGGCAGGACCAGCATACCACGGGACGGCTTGTCTTCGCGGATCGTCCTGGAGCCTCCCCGCGGCGATCAGCGCTACCCGGGAATGATCACTGGCACGCCGAAGAGGGCGGGGTGGAGATGCAGCAGCGCCGCCCAGGCGACGGCGCCCACCACCGACGGCAGCCAGCCGATCTCGCCGGGGACCAGTCGGTTCCGCCCCGCCAGGATGGCGCCGAAGGGGAGGATGGAGGTCGCCCGGGCAAGCCTTGCCCAGGCCTGCGGCGCGCGCTTCGCCAGCTTGGCGTCAATCGAGGGCATGCCGGCGAGCGCCGTCACGAGGAAGGCGCCGAAGAATACGAGGCTGGCGCTGTCGCCATTGCCGATCACATGCACCAGGGCCCAGAGCGCGAAGGACCACAGCATGGGGTGCCGCGTCACGCGCTGGATGCCATGCGGCTCCGCGCCCAGCAACGCGTCCCCGCCCACCGCCGTCGGGTTCTTCCGCAGCGAGGCGACGAAGAGCACGAAGGCCGGCAGCATGACGAAGGCGAGCACCCAGCGCAGCCAGGCCGGCGCGAACCAGAGCGGCTTGGTCTCCGCCCCCCTCCAGGCGGCAACGAGCAGGACAATCGCCAGGAAGGAGAGCAGCGAGAAGCCGATGCGGAAGCCATTCTCGCCGATGCGCGCCACGACGGCGCCGCGCAGCGCCGTGCCGGCGATGCCGACATGCACCCCCACCCAGAGCAGCGCGGCGAGCAGAAGCCAGAGCATGGTGCGGTCCCCGGATAGTCCCGGCCCGACTGTCCGATGGTCCGCGCGGGCCTGTCCAGCGCGACAGTCACGCGGGCGCATTGGACAGCGAGGGCGGGCGATGCCGCGTCACCCCGGCCGCCAGGACCGGTGATAGGGATGCCCCGTCCGGATCGCCTGCACCCGGTACCACTGCTCCGCCAGCAGGCCGCGCACCAGGAAATGCGGCCAGGTCAACGGGCCGAGCGAGAGACGGTGCTCCGCCCGCGCCAGCACCGAGGGATCCAGCCCCTCCGCCCCGCCGATGGCGAAGGCCAGCGGCTTCGCCGTCGCCTCCCAACGCTCGGCCAGCCCGGCCAGGGCCTCGCTGGTCGGGGCGCCGCCGCCGAGGTCCAGCGCTACCAGCAACGCACCCTCCGGCAGGGCGGCGAGCAGCGCCGCCCCCTCCCGCCGCCGCACCTCGGCGGCGCTGCCGCGCGCCTCTGGCAGTTCCGTCACCGCGAAGGGCGGGCGGAGGCGGGCATTGTAGTGCTCAAAGAGCGCCAGTTCCGGTCCCGGCTTCAGCCGGCCGATCGCCAGGATCCGCGGCGCCTTCACCTCAGCGGTCGGGCGCCGGGCTCTCCGGGCCCCACATGCGCTCGAGCGCGTAGGTCACCCGCGCCTCCGGCCGGAAGAGGTGGATCACCAGGTCGCCGGCATCGATCAGCACCCAGTCCGGCGAGGCCTGGATGTCGCTCCGCCTCAGGTGCTTCCCGGCCTTCTCCAGCGCCTCCTCCACATGCACCGCCATGGCCTGGAGCTGCCGCTCCACCTGGCCCGTCGCGATGATCATGCGGTCGGTGAAGTCGGCCCGGCCGGTGACGTCGAGCACCACGATCTCCTCGGCCTTGTCGTCCTCGAGGCTCTGCCGTGCGGCGGCGACCAGCGCCTCCAGCCGATCGGGCGCGACCTTCTTGCGCGGGCGCTGCGGCGCCGCGGCGCTGGGGCCGGCGGCGCTGCGCGTCTTCTTCTCGGCGGCCGGGGTCGCCGGCTTCGGCCTGGCAGGGGCCTTGGCGGGCGCGGGCTTGCGCGGCGCCGTCGCCGCCTTGGGCGCCGCGGCCTTCCGCGCGGCCGCCGTGCCGGGCTTCGCCGCTGTCGTGCGGGTGCGCGCCGCGGCAGGCTTGGCCGTAGCCTTGCCCGGTCCCGCGGCCGGCGTCACCGCCCGCTTCGGCGTCGCCTTGGCGGTGGCGCGCTTCGGGGCCGCCGTCCGGGCGCCGGTCGCGGCGCCGCGGCGCTTCGGTGTCTCCTCGCCCCCGGTGGGGGCCTTCGGGCTCCGCGCGATGTGCGCCTCCTGTCCCAGTCCTGGCCGTGTCCGGCCGCCCCCGTGGCGGGCCGGCATTCCTCTCCGAACGCCGCTCCGCCGCGGGCCGTTGATGGCGGAGCGGTTCTCCGCCGCCGCGCGGGGTTCGGCAAGCCGCTCTATACCAGAGCGCCGCCCCGCGCCGCACGGATCGCCGTGGCGCTCGCGGGGTGTTCGCGCGCCGGCACCAGCGTCCAGGGGGCATGCGCCGGCGCCGGACCCCGCAGCAGCGCGCCGGGCCGCCGCCGGTGCCGCGCCAGGGCCCGCGCCGCCGGGCCGTGCAGTGCGCGCTGCGTCTCCCCCGGCCGCGGCAGCACCGCGATGGGCGTGGTCCGCGCGATCCGCCGCCAGTGCTTCCAGCGCGGCAATTGCGCCAGGATGTCCGCCCCCACCACCAGCACGAAGCGGGCGCGGCGGAAGCGGCGGCGCAGCCGCGCCAGCGTATCCACGGTGTAGCGGGTGCCGAGCCGCGCCTCGACATCCGCCGCGATCACGCGCCTGCCATCGGCGATGCGGCGGGCGCTCGCCAGCCGCTCGGCGAAGGGCGCCATGCCGCGGCGCGGCTTCAGCGGATTGCCCGGCGAGACCAGCAGCCAGACCTCGTCCAGGCCCAGCCGGCGCAGCGCCCGCTCCGCCACGTGCCGGTGGCCGGCATGCGCCGGGTTGAAGCTGCCGCCGAGCAGCCCGATCCGGGCGCGGCGGCCATCGCCCCAGGGGCCGGGCGGCGTGCGCCCCACCCGGCCGGCCCCTCTGCCGCCTGGCGTGCTCAGGGGCGGATCTGCCCCGTCCCGAGGACGTGGTAGCGATAGGTGCAGAGCTGCTCCAGCCCGACCGGGCCGCGGGCATGCATCCGGCCCGTGGCGATGCCGATCTCGGCGCCGAAGCCGAACTCCCCGCCGTCGCAGAACTGCGTCGACGCATTCCAGATGCCGACCGCGGAGGCGAGGCCGTCGAGGAATTGCCGCGCCGCCTCGGCATCCTCGGTCACGATCGCCTCGGTATGCTCCGAGCCGTGCCGGCGGATGTGCTCGAGCGTCGACTCGACGCCGTCCACCACGGCGACCGAGAGCACCGCGTCCAGCCATTCCGTCGAGAAATCCTGCTCGCTGGCCGCCGGCAGCGCCGGGCAGATGGCGCGGGCGCGGTCGTCGGCGCGGAAGCCGCAGCCGAGCGCCGCGAGGTCCTTGACCAGCAGCGGCAGCAGCGCCGGCGCGATGGCGGCATCGATCAGCAGCGTCTCGGTCGCGCCGCAGATGCCGGTGCGGCGCATCTTGGCGTTCGCCAGGATCTCCCGCGCCATGGCGAAATCGGCGCCGGCATGGATGTAGGTGTGGCAGAGCCCCTCGGCATGGGCGAGGACGGGGACCCGCGCCTCCTCCATCACCCGCGTCACCAGGCCCTTGCCGCCCCGCGGGATAATGAGGTCGATCAGGCCCGCGGCGCGCAGCATGGCGCCGACGAAGGCGCGGTCGGCGGTCGGCGCGACCTGCACCGCGGCCTCCGGCAGGCCGGCGGCGCGCATGCCCTCGGCCAGGCAGGCATGGATCGCCGCGGCGCTCCAGGTGCTCTCGCTGCCGCCGCGCAGGATCACGGCATTGCCGGATTTGAGGCAGAGCGCGGCGGCATCGGCGGTCACGTTCGGCCGGCTCTCGTAGATCATGCCGATGACGCCGATCGGCTGGGCGACGCGGCGGATGCAGAGCCCGTTGGGCCGGGTCCATTCGGCGAGGAGGCGGCCCACCGGATCGGGCAGCTCCGCCACTTCCTCCAGCCCCTTCGCCATCGCCTCGATGCGCTGGGGCGTCAGGGTGAGGCGGTCGCGATAGGCATCGGAGAGGTCGGGGGCGCCGGCCAGGTCGGCCTGGTTCGCCGCCAGGATCTCCGCGCTGCGGGCCCGCAGCGCCGCCGCGGCCGCGCTGAGGGCCGCGTCCTTCGCCGGTCGCGGCGCCCGGGCGAGCTCGGCGGCGGCGGCGCGGGCGGCGCGGGCGGCGGCTTCGAACTGTCGGGTGATCTCGTCGGCGATGGCGTTCATGGCTGGGCTCCCAGGGGCCAGCCATAGCCCGGATCGGCGGCCGCGTCCAAAGCCCGGCGCCGCTCAGTCATCCGCCAGGACGAAGAGCAGCAGGTAGGTCTTCTGCAGCAGGTTCTGGTTGTCGTCCGAGACCAGCGCGACCAGCGTCCGGCCGCCGACGCGCACGGCGCTCACGCCCTCGTAATTATCCGTGGGCAACGGGGCGGCGAGGCGCAGCAGCTCCTCGCCCTCCAGCACCGTCTCGGGTCCGGCCTTGCGCAGCGCCTCCGCCGGGATGCGCACCAGCCTGCCGCCGAAGCCGCCGAAGAGGGAGAAGCTCCGCTCCAGCACCAGCGCGCCGCCATCGGGCAGCGGCGTCGCATCGGCCGGGTCGAAGCCCTCGGTCGGGCGATAGGCGAGCGGCACCCAGCGCCCCGGCCCGCCGAGCCAGGCGCGCGTCAGGCCCGGCCGGCCCGGCACCGGCAGCACCTCGGCGATCGCCAGCCAGCGGCCATCGGCGAGGACGGCCAGCGATTCCAGCCCGGCATTGCCGCCGGCATATTCCAGGCCGGGCGGCGCCTCGACATAGCGGCCCGGCCCGTCCAGGCGTCGGTAGGCGCGGATGCGGTGCCAGCGCTCGAACCCCACCAGCCAGGTGCCGTCCGGCATCCGGGCCAGGGATTCCGAATCCGCGCTGTAGCCGTTGCGCAAGGGCTGGCCGGCGCCGTCGCCGAGCGGCCCGGTGCGCAGGCCGGAAAGCCCCACAGGCCTGCCGTCCCGCAGATCCAGGCGGGCGGTCATCCAGTGCCCGAGGTCGCTGACCGCGGTGACCTGCAGGTCCTCGGCCAGGTGCAGGGCGGAGAGGCCGCCGAAACCCAGCGCCTCGTCGTCCAGGACAAGGCCGCCCAGCAGCTCCAGCCGGCTGCCCTCGGGCAGCGGCGCGATGTCGATGGGGCGGGCGAGGGCGGCCGCCGTGGCCGGGCCACGCGGCACGCAGGCGGAGGTGGCGAGCGAGGCGAGGCCCGCCGCCAGAAGGGACCGGCGGCGCCAGCCGCCGGCAGGGATCGGCATGGGCCGGCTCAGGCGACGAGCGGGGCGCGTTCCATCGCCGCCCGCTGCCAGGCCTCCGCGGCATCCTCGTCGAAGAGTTCGGCCAGCTTCTTCATCATGGTCCCGCCCAGCTCCTCGGCGTCCACGATGGTGACCGCGCGCCGATAGTAGCGCGTAACATCATGCCCGATGCCGATGGCAATCAGTTCCACGTCACCCCGGCCCTCGATGTCGCCGATCACCTTGCGCAGGTGGCGCTCCAGGTAGTTGCCCGGGTTCACCGAGAGGGTGCTGTCGTCCACCGGCGCGCCGTCCGAGATCACCATCAGGATGCGCCGGTGCTCCGGGCGGGTGCGGATGCGCTTGTAGGCCCATTCCAGCGCCTCGCCGTCGATGTTCTCCTTCAGCAGCCCCTCGCGCAGCATCAGGCCGAGATTCTTCCGGGCGCGCCGCCAGGGGGCATCGGCGGCCTTGTAGACGACGTGCCGCAGATCGTTCAGGCGGCCGGGGTTGCGCGGCTTGCCTTCCTGCACCCAGCGCTCGCGCGACTGGCCGCCCTTCCAGGCGCGGGTGGTGAAGCCGAGGATCTCGGTCTTAACCGCACAGCGTTCGAGGGTGCGCGCCAGGATGTCGGAACACATCGCCGCCACCGTGATCGGCCGGCCGCGCATGGAGCCGGAATTGTCGATCAGCAGGCTGACGACCGTGTCGCGGAAATCGGCCTCGCGCTCCCGCTTGTAGCTCAGCGCCAGCAGCGGGTTGGCGACGATGCGGGCGAGCCGCGCCGCGTCGAGCTGCCCCTCCTCGAGGTCGAACTCCCAGGCCCGCTGCTGCTGCGCCAACAGTCGGCGCTGCAGACGGTTGGCCAGCTTCGAGACCACGCCCTGCAGGTGCGAGAGCTGCTGGTCGAGCTGCTGCCGCAGCCGTCCCAGTTCCTCGGGGTCGCAGAGGTCGTCGGCCTCGACCACCTCGTCGAAATTGGTCGTGAAGGGGTGGTAGCGGCTGGCGTCGTCGGTCTGCGGCACCTCGCGGCGCTGCTGCGGGCCGCCCGGCTTGTCGTCGCCCTCGGCCGCCGCGCCCTCCTCCTCGGACTCCTCGACCTCCTCGTCGGAGGCCTCGCCCTGCATCGTCTCGGGCTGGGCGCCGAGCATGCTCTCCTGGTCCTGGGCCTGGGCCTCGCCTTCCCCGGACTGGTCCTGCTGGCTGGTCTGCTCGCCGCTCTCCTCGCCGTCCTCCTGGTCCTCGGCCTCGGCCTCCACCTCGGCCTCCGCCAGGTCGAGGGCGGTCAGCAGCTTGCGGGCGGCGCGGGCGAAGGCGTCCTGGTCCTCGGTCGCCACGGCCATCTCGGCCAGCGCCGCATCGGCCTTCTCGCCGAGCGTGTCCCGCCAGAGGTCGAGGACACGGCGCGCGGCCTCCGGCGCCGGGTCGCCGCTGATGCGCTCGCGCGCCAGCAGGGACAGCGCCGCGGGCAGCGGCAACTGGTCCTTGCGGGTCATGCGGTCATAGCCCTCGGTCTCGCACTGGTCGGCGAGGCGGGCGCGGAGATTGGCGGCGACGCCGGCCATGTGGCGGCTGCCCACGGCCTCGACCCGGACATCCTCGAGCGCGTCGAAGACCTCCTTCGCCTCCCGTCGCGCCGGCAGGCGGGCGGCATGCACGGCGTCCGAGTGGTGGCGGATGCGGAGCGCCGCGGCATCGGCGGCGCCGCGGAGCTTCGCCATCTCGCCCGGCGGCAGGGTGCGGGTCGGCAGCGGCAGGCGCACGCGCTTGCCGGAGACGCCGCCCGGGCCGGGCTGGAAGGCGACCTGCACCTCGGCATTGGCATGCGCGATGGCGCGCAGCGTGCCGGCAGTCGCGCGCTTGAACTCTTCCTGGCGGGTCAGGTCCTGCTTCGACAAGGCCGATCCGTCTCCTCAGGGGGCGGCCGGGTCAGGCCGCCGGTGGCAGGCTGGGGTGGGGCGAGCCGCGTCCCGATGCGGCCAGCCTTTGCCGGAACTCGATGGCCGCGATCCGGCCGGGCACCGCGTCCTTCAGGGCGCCCCGGAGCTCACGCCTGGCCGGGCGTGCCGGCCCGTCGCCGGCACCGAGGCGCCGCGGGAGGGCGAGGCCGTGCTGCAGGATGTCCGTCCGGTCGTTGGTCATCCGGCGCCCGAGGATCACCCCGCCTTCTTCAGCAGCGTGCCGGTCGGCAGCTCCTCGTTGAAGCAGCGCTGGTAGTACTCGGCGACCGTGCTGCGCTCGGCCTCGTCGCACTTGTTGAGGAAGGTGAGGCGGAAGGCGAAGCCGACATCGCCGAAGATCCGCGTGTTCTCCGCCCAGGTGATGACGGTCCGCGGCGACATGACGGTGCTGATGTCGCCGGCGATGAAGCCGGCGCGGGTCAGGTCGGCCAGCGCCACCATCGCCTCGACCTGTTTCTTCAGCTTGGCGTTGCCGGCATCGGCGCCGAGCTTGGCCAGCACGATCGAGGTCTCCTGCGCATGCGGCAGGTAGTTCAGCGTGGCGACGATCGACCAGCGGTCCATCTGGCCCTGGTTGATCTGCTGCGTGCCGTGATAGAGGCCCGTGGTGTCGCCGAGGCCGACGGTATTCGCGGTGGCGAAGAGCCGGAACATCGGGTGCGGCCGGATCACCTTGTTCTGGTCGAGCAGCGTCAGCTTGCCCTCGACCTCCAGCACGCGCTGGATGACGAACATCACGTCCGGGCGGCCGGCATCGTATTCGTCGAAGACCAGGGCGCAGGGGTGCTGCAGGGCCCAGGGAAGGATGCCCTCCCGGAACTCCGTCACCTGCTTGCCGTCCTTCAGGACGATCGCGTCCTTGCCGATCAGGTCGATGCGGCTGATGTGGCTGTCGAGGTTGATGCGGATGCAGGGCCAGTTCAGCCGCGCCGCCACCTGCTCGATATGGGTGGACTTGCCGGTGCCGTGGTAGCCCTGGATCATCACCCGACGGTTGTTGGCGAAGCCGGCGAGGATCGCCAGCGTCGTCTCCTTGTCGAAGCGATAGGTCTCGTCCACCTCCGGCACGTGCTCGGTGCGCGTGGAGTAGGCCGGCACCTGCATGTCGATGTCGAGACCGAAGGCCTCCCGCGCGCTGACGGTGGTGTCGGGGATATCGATCGCCGAGGTTGGACGGATTTCGGCGAGGGTGGCGACCTTGTTCATCGGCATCCGCTCAGTGTTCTTGATGGGAGACTAGGGCAGGCTCGCGCGGCAGGCTACCCGGGGCGTGGCGAATTCCCAACCGGCCCGGTCGGCCGCTCAGGGACTGGCCCCCGCCGGCTCGGCCGGGGCGGCGGAGCGGACCGAGCCGATCCGCTGCCGCAGCAGGCTATAGGCTCGGTTGACGTCCTTCAGCCGGTCCTCCGCGCCGCGGTCGCCGCCATTGACGTCCGGATGGAGCTGCTTCGCCAGCTCCTTGTAGCGGGCGCGGAGCGCCGGTGGATCCACCGGCCAAGCGAGACCCAGAACGTCGAGCGCGGCGCGCAGTTCGGGCGGCGCCTCCCGCCGCTCCTCCGCCGGCCGGGTCCGCCTGGCATGCAGCGGCGTGCCGCGCAGGATGCCGAGCGGGTCGCGCAGGTGTTCCGGGGCGATGCGGTGGCCGCCGCCGAGCCGGCCGAGCGGCCAGGTCGGCCGCTGCCAGCCGGTGTCCTGGCGCAGATTGGCCTCGATCTCCGCCGGGCCCATGCCTTTGTAGTAGTCCCAGGCCGCATTGTACTCCCGCACATGCGGCAGGCAGAACCAGACATATTCGTTCAGTGCCGAGCGGGAGCGGGGCGCACGGAACTCGCCGGCGGCCGTGCAGCCCGGGGCATCGCAGGGGCGCTGCGGCCGGTCCGGGTCAGGCTCGGGGCTGCGACCGCGACGATTGGACATTGAAGCTTTATGGGCGTGCCCTGCCGGGTGTGCAAGCCAAGCGCGAGGGCCGCGGCACAGCGCCGCCATGCCTTGTGCGCGCCGCGGAAACCGTTGAAATATCGCGTATGCAGACCCGTTCAGAGCGCATCCGCCACGCCCTCGAGACCGCCTTCCCGCCGGCGCGGGTGGAGGTCGCGGACGACAGCCACCGCCATGCCGGCCATGCCGGCGCGCAGCCCGAGGGCGAGACGCATTTCAGCGTCCTCGCCGTCAGCCCGGCCTTCGCGGGCATGACCCGCGTCGCGCGGTCCCGCGCCGCGCATGCGGCGCTGGAGGCGGAGTTCGGCAGCGGGCTGCATGCCCTGTCGCTCCGGCTGCTGACGCCCGAGGAGGCGGCGCGGGGGTAGCGGTCCCGCCGCCCGGCCGCTATGGGGCCGCAGGTTGCAAGTCAGGACACAGAGACATGACCCCAGCCGAACTCGCCGCCGTGCAGGCCCATCTGCGCCGGCTGCTGGGCAATGAGCGGATCACGCTGTCGACCCCGAAGCGGAAGAACGCCTCCGTCGAGCTCTTCGTGGGCAGCGAGTTCGTCGGCACGGTGCACCGCGATGCCGAGGACGGGGAGGTGTCCTACTCCGTCCAGATCGTGGTCCTGGCCGAGGACCTGTCGCAGATCAACTGAACCGGGCCGCCCCCGCCGCGTCATGGCGGCATGAGCGACAGCAGCAGCGACCCCGGGGCCCGCCCCGAACAGCTCCGCCTCGACGCCGTGCGCTGCCCGCATTGCGACGAGGTCACCATGCCGAACCAGATGGCCGACGGCTCCGTCGTCTGCTCCTGCACCGCGGAGCGGGCGCTGCCGCTGGACCTGGTGCGCGGCAGCGACTGGGACGGGGAGCGCGGCAGCATGCCGCCGCCGGTCGACGAGCCGATGGGCCCGAAGGGCGCGCCGGCGCATGGCATGCCGCCGGGCGAGGACCAGAAGGCGCAGGCCCCCCGCCGCGGCCCGCTGCCCGAGGACAAGGGCCAGTTCGGCCGCGACGTGGAGACCGAGGGTTACGAGCCGCTCCGCCCGCCGCCCCGCGATTAGCAACCCTCTGGCGTGCCGCCTGTTTGGGGGTCTCCCAGCAGGAGAGACGCCCGATGGCAGGCAGCACGAAGCGCCCCGACGACGCGCATGAGAAGGCCCGCGACCTCGCCGAGCAGGCGCTCGACGACCTGGCGCATGGCAAGGAGCGCGAGGCCGACCGGCACGTCGCCGAGGCAAAGAAACTCGACGAGGGCGCGCTGCGCGAGGTGGTGCAGGACCTCGAGGAGGATGCCGGTTCCAATCCCGACGCGGTGAAGGACCGGCGGGACTGAGGGGCGCCGATGACCGAAGGGCCAAAGCGGCCCCCACGAAGCGCCGCTTCGTGGGGCCCCCGGATGGCCCGGAGGTCGGAATCGGCTCGCCCAACAGAGAAGGGGACCCGGCCCGCTTCCCGCCACGATCCAGCCCGACGCGGCCATCCCGCATCGGGCCGGGCATCCCGGCAGTCTCCGGCCAGGGTGGCGCCCTGCCTTTGCCTCAGCGATACCAGCGCTGCTGCTGCGCCCAGAGCTCCCGCTCGTGTTCCTCCTGCCAGGCATCGCGGCGCCAATGCTCGTGCCGCCGCGCGGCCTCGCGTTGGCGGCGGCGCCATTCCTCCGCCCGCCAGTGCTCATAGGCGCGCCGGCGGCGCTGGTCCTCCCACCACGGGGGCGCGGGTTGCGCCGCGGCGGGTGCGGCCGCCCCGGCCAGGCCGAGGGTGGCCAGCAGCAGGGTGCGCCGGGCGGTCTGCGGCATCCGCTCCGTCACCGCCGCGGCGCCGTCAGCGCGCCACCCGCGGCGCCGATGCCGCCGCCGACCAGTGCGCCGGTGCCGACATTGCCGCCGGTCAGCGCGCCCACGCCGGCACCCGCGCCCGCGCCGAGCAGGCCGCCCGAGACGGCGCGGCCGCCGGTCGTCTGGCCACAGGCGGCGAGCGCGATCAGAAGAAGGGAAGCGAGTACAACCCGTGTCATGTTTCTCTCCGCGGTTCGTCCCGCGGCAGAACGCATGACGGCGATCCGGGTCCCTCGGCCGCTACTTCAAGTCCTGTACGGCTTCCAGAACCGCCGCCGCATGCGCCTCCGGCTTCACCTTGCGCCAGATTTTCGCCACTTTTCCTCCGGCGTCGACCAGGAAGCTGCTGCGCTCCATGCCCATGTACTTCCTGCCGTACATGGATTTCTCCACCCAGGTACCATAGGCCTCGGCGACCTTGTGGTCCTCGTCGGAGGCGAGCGGGAATTCCAGCCCGTATTTCTTGGCGAATTTCTCGATGGGCGGCAGCTTGTCCGGGCTGACCCCAATGACCGTGAGGCCGAGGTAGCCGAGTTGCGGCAATGCCTCCTGGATGCCGCAGGCCTGCTTCGTGCAGCCGGGCGTGTCGGCCTTCGGGTAGAAATAGAGCAGGAAGGGCCGGCCCTTCAGCCCCTCCAGGCTGACCGTCCGCCCGCCGCTCGCCGGCATGGAGAAATCCGGCGCCGCCGCGCCCTCCGCCACATCCGTCCCGCTCATTCCGCCGCCCCCGCTCGCAGACGGCCGAGGCGCCGCTCGAAGATCGCGCGGACCTCCCCGGCCACCGCCGCCATCTGTGTGCGCAGGCCCGGGAGGTCAAGCGCCGGCGCCGGCAGCAGCGGCGCGGTGGCGCGCAGCAACGCGGCCACGGCCGGCGCGGGCAGCGCGGCGTCGCGCGACCTGCCGATGGTCAGCCGGATCAGCCCCGTCACCGTCCGCCACAGCCGGTCGGCGCGGATCAGCGCCTCGGCCTCCTCGGGCGGCAGCACGCCGGCCTCGCGCAGCCGCGCCAGGGCCGTGCGCGTGCTGGTCGCCAGCACCTTCGGATTCGTGGCGGCGTGGCGGAGCTGCAGCGCCTGGGCGATGAACTCCACCTCCACCAGGCCGCCCGGCATGGCCTTCACGTCCCAGGGCCCCTCGGGCGGCAGGTCGCGCAGCATGCGGCTCCGCATCGCCACCGCATCGGCCAGCGCCGCCTCCGCCGCGCCGGGCCTGGTGATGGCGGCCCGCAGGATCTCCGCGATCCGCCGCTTCATGGCGGGCGGCCCGGCGATCGGCCGCGCCCGGGTCAGCGCCATGCGCTCCCAGGTCCAGGCCGTCTCCATGTGGTAGCGCTCGAAGGCCGAGAGGCCGACCGCGACCGGCCCCTTGTTGCCGGAGGGACGGAGCCGCATGTCGACCTCCCACAGCCGCCCCTCCGCCCCCGGCGTGGTGATGACGGAGACCACCTGCGGCGCGAGCCGGATGAAGTACTCGGACGGGGCGAGGGAGCGCTTGCCGCCGGTGCTACCCGTCGCCTCCGGGTCGTGGTCGTAGAGCAGGACGAGGTCGAGGTCGGAGCCCGGCAGCATCTCCCGCCCGCCGAGCTTGCCGAGCGCGAGCACCGCCAGCGCCCCGCCCGGCACGCGGCCATAGCGCTCGGCGAAGTCGGCGCAGATGCGCGGCAGCAGGGCGCCGATCGCGGCATCCGCCAGGTCGGCGCGCAGCTCGCCGGCCG
The DNA here is from genome assembly GCF_030657435.1 of Paracraurococcus lichenis. GTDB lineage: Bacteria > Pseudomonadota > Alphaproteobacteria > Acetobacterales > Acetobacteraceae > Paracraurococcus > Paracraurococcus lichenis. The sequence continues at coordinate 28,941 of NZ_JAUTWS010000037.1, forward strand.
TGTCGGCATCGATGGAGCCCTCGAGCGCCGCCGCGTCGATCTCGAATTTCCGCGCCGTCGCCAGGCGCCGGGCGGCCTCCATCGCCTCCTCGAGGTGCCGCGCGTCCTTGACCAGCGCCGGCAGCCCGGCGGCGGGGTCGGCCGCGGCGGGGGAGAGGCCGCCGGCCAGCAGCCCGTCCAGCGCCGCCGGGTTGCGCGCCAGGTGCTCGGCCAATTGCGGCGCGGCGCCGAGCAGCCCGGCGATGCGCTCCAGCAGCGCCGGGTTCCGGTGCAGCAGGCTCAGCACCTGCACCCCGGCCGGCAGGCGGTTCAGCACCGTATCGAACCGTACCAGCGCCTGGTCCGGATGGGACTGCTTGCCGAAGGCGGCCAGCAGCGCCGGCATCAGCGCCGTCAGCAGCTCCCGCGCCCGCTCGCTGCGGGTCGCCCGCGGCCGGCCGTGGTGCCAGGCGCGGACCATGGCGGCGACCGAGGGCGGGTCGTTGAAGCCGAGCCGCTTCAGCGTCGCCAGCGTCCCCGGGTCGTCCTCCACCCCGGTGAAGACCAGGTTGCCCGTGGCATTGCCGTCCGGCGCCTCCACCGAGAGGGGCGGGGCGGCCTCGAAGAGCCCCTCGTAGTGCCGCTCGACCCGTGCGAGATGGCCCATGAAGGCGGCCGAGAATTCCTCCGCCGAGCCGAACCCCATGAAGGAGGCGATGCGGGCGAGGCCCTGCGGGTCCTCCGGCAGCCGGTGCGTCTGCCGGTCGGCCACCATCTGCAGCCGGTGCTCGAGGTCGCGGAGGAAGACATAGGCATCGGCGAGGTCGGCCGCCGCCCGCCGGTCCAGCCGCCCGGCGCCGGCCAGCGCCGCCAGCGCGCCGAGCGTGGTCGGGTCGCGGAGCGCCGGGTCGCGCCCGCCCCAGATGAGCTGCAGGACCTGGGCGGTGAACTCGATCTCGCGTATGCCGCCGCGGCCGAGCTTCACGTCGTGGCCGGCCAGCGCAATGGTCGCTCCGGCGCCCCTGGCGCCCTTGTGCACATGGATCTGGCGCTTGATGGAGTGGATGTCCGAGACCGCGGCGAAATCGAGGTGACGGCGCCAGACGAAGGGCCGGATCTCGCGCAGGAAATGCTCGCCGAGGGCGCGGTCGCCAGCGACCGGGCGGGCCTTGATCATCGCCGCCCGTTCCCAGTTCTGCCCCATGCTCTCGTAGTAGACGATGGCGGCATTGATCGAGACGGCGAGCGGCGTCGCCGCCGGGTCCGGCCGCAGTCGCAGGTCCGTGCGGAAGACATAGCCCTCGGCCGTGCGTTCCTCCAGCAGCCGCACGAGATCGCGGGCAAGGCGCACATAGGCGGCGCCGGCACGATCCGCGTGGTAGGCTGCCGCCGCCGGATCATAGAGCACCATGAGGTCGACATCGGAGGAGTAGTTCAGCTCCCGCCCGCCCAGCTTGCCCATCCCGAGCAGGATGAGGCCGCTGCCCTTGCCGACCGCCCGCGGGTCCGGGCGCGCGCCATTGGCGGGACGGGCGATGCGCAACTCGCCCCGCTCGGCCGCCGCCAGCAGCAGATGCGCGCAGGCGAAGTCGATGGCGCCGTCGGCAAGGTCCGACAGCGCGCCCGTCACCCTGTCCAGCGGCCAGAGCCCGGCGAGGTCGGCGGCGGCGATGATCAGCGCCGCCTGCCGCTTCACCTGCCGCAGCAGCGCGCCCACGGCCTCCCGCGCCGCGCCGGGATCGGCATGCGCCAGCGGATCGAGGGCATGGTCCAGCGCCCGGTCGGCGCCGCGCTCGAGCAGCCGCAGCAGCGCCGCCGGCTCCTTCTGCGCGAGTTCCGACAGGTAGGGGCTGTGCCCGCCCAGCGCCTCCAGCAGCGCCCGGCCGCCCGGCGCGGCGGCGACGGCGCGGGCGGCGGCGTCGCCCTCGGCGAAATGCTGGACCAGGCGGTCCGCCGCCTCCCGGTCGAAGGGGCGGGGCAGTCGCTCCGGCGCGGGCGCGGCCGGCTGTGCGGTCTGGGACATGACCCAGGAGGGAAGGGGTGACCGCGGCCCCAGGTCAAGCCTTGGCCGGCCCGGGCTGGCGCTGGGTGCATCGCTGCGCCGCCACCATGGTCTTCCTCGTGGTCGCGCTGCTCCTCGGCCTCGGCGTCATGGCTTGGCGGCTGGCCGAGCGGCCGCTCGAGCTGCCGCAGCTTGCCCGGCAGATCGAGGCGGCGGTGAATGCCCGCCCGGACGGGCTGCGGCTCGCCATCGGCCATGCCGCCATCGCCTGGGAGGGCTTCCGCGGCGGCACCGCCGCGCCGCTCGACATCCGCCTGCGCGACGTCCGGCTGCTGGCCGGCAGCACGCAGGCGGAACTGCCCGAGGCGGCGCTGACCCTCTCCGTCCGCGCCCTGCTGCGCGGCGTCGTCGCCCCGGCGACCATCGAGCTGCGCCGGCCGCGGCTGCATGCCACGCTGACCGAGGGTGGCATCGCCCTCGGCCTCGCGCCCGCGGCGGAGGGCGATGCCAAGGGCGAGGTCCAGGGCGAGGCCCAGGGACAGGTGGGGCCGGCGACCGATCCCGCCGCGCTGCTCGCCGGCCTGATGCAGCCCGCCTCGGACCGCGACGCCTTCGCCGCGCTGCGCCGTATCCGGGTCAATGGCGGGGAGGCGGTGCTGGCCGACCCCGCCGCCGGCCTCACCTGGACGCTGCAGGAGCCGCATCTCGACCTCCGCCGCGACGCCTCGGGCGGCCTTGCGGGGGAGGGCGAGGCGGTGCTGCGCGCCGGCGCCGTCAGCGTGCCGGTCCGCCTGGCCGGCCGGGCGGAGGGCACGCCCATGCGGCTCGCCCTCGGGCTCGACCTGCCGGCGCTGCGGCCGCCGCAGCTTGCCGCGATCTGGCCGCCGCTCGCGCCGCTCGCCGCGCTCGACGCACCCGTCACCCTTTCGGCGCGGGCCGAGTTCGATGCCGCCGCCCGGCCCGACCGGATGGAGGCACGGCTGCTGGCCGGGGCAGGCAGCCTCGTCCTCGCGCCCGGGCAGCGCCTGCCCTTCGCCGGGCTGGAGGCGGTGGCCGAGGGGAACAGCCGCGCGCTCACCATCCGGGAAGCCGTGCTGCGCCTGCCCGGCCAGGGCGTCGCGCCCGGCCCGGCGCTGACCGCGCGCGGCGAGGTGACGGGGCGCGAGGGGGAGTGGCAGGCGCGGCTCGACCTCGGCGCCGGGCCGCTGCAGCTCGGCGACCTGCCGCGGCTCTGGCCCGAGGCCCTCGCCCCCGCGGCGCGGGCGGCGGCGCTGCGCGCCATGCCCTCGGGCCTGCTGCGGGAGGCAAGGGCGCGGCTCGACCTGGTGGTGCCGGCGGGCCTCGATGCCGTCTCGCTGCGCGCGGCGCGGCTCGGCCTGACATCCGGGCCGGTGGCGCTCGATGTCGCGGGCAGCCGCGTCGTGGCGGCGGGGGTGGAGCTGGCGGCGAGCTACGCGCCGGACGCGGTGCGGCTGGAGCGGATCGCGGTCCGGCTGCCGGCCACCGGCAACCCGTCCGGCCCAGCGCCGACGCTCGCCGCGGAGGGCGAGGCGCTGCTGCGCGACGGCACCTGGCGGATCGGCGCGCAGGCCAGCCTCGATGCGGTCGGCGCGGCGGACCTCGCGGCCTATTGGCCCGCCGGCCTCGGCAAGGGCGCCCGCGACTGGGTCACCCGCAACATCACCGCCGGCCGCATCCGCAACGGCCAGTGGCGGCTGGAGGCCGAGGCGCCGGCCGCGCTCGACGGGCTGCGGCTCACCGGCCTCACCGGCTCGGCCGAGATCGCGGATGCGACGGTGCACTGGTTGCGGCCGGTGCCGCCAGCCGAGGGGGCGTCGGGGACGGTCGAGTTCGGCCTGTCTGAGGTCACCATCCGCGGCCGCGCCAGCCGGCAGATGCTGGCCGAGGGCAAGCCGAGCGGCATCGAGGTAAAGGAGGCGACCGCCCGCTTCTTCAACCTCGAGACCGAGCCGGGCAATGTCGAGATGGCGTTCCAGCTCGCCGGGCCGCTGCCGGACGTCTTCGCCGTGCTGCGCCAGCCGCGGCTGAAGCTCTTCGACCGGCGCAAGCTCGAGGCCCAGGCGGCGGCCGGCCAGGCCGAGGCGCGGCTCACGGTCGGCTTCCCGCTCTGGGAGGACCTGCCGATCGAGGCGCTGAAGATCCGCGCGACGGGGAAGGTCACCGAGGCGCGGCTGCCCGGCGCGCTGGTGGACCGCGATGTCGAGCGGGGCAATTTCGACCTGGCGGTCGATACCGAGGGCCTGAAGCTCTCCGGCCAGGCGCAGTGGCTCGGCGCGCCCGTGCGGCTCGGCCTGGAGATGGATTTCCGCGCCGGGCCCTCGGCGCAGGTGACCGAGCGCGGCACGCTCACCGGCCGGCTGGAGGCGCGGCAGGCCGCTGCCCTCGGCCTCGACACCGGGCGCATGCTGGACGGCCCGGCGGCGCTGGAGGCGCGCTACGAGCGGCGGCGCAACGGCCAGGGCAGCGTCGCGCTCCGCGCCGACCTGCGGGACGCACGGCTGGCAGTGGAGGCGCTGAACTGGGCCAAGCCCGCGGGTTCGCCGGGCATGGCGGAGGCCACGCTCCGCCTGCAGGGCGAGGCGCTGGTGGCGGCCGAGGGGCTGCGGCTGGAGGCGCAGGACCTCTCGCTGCGGGGACGGGCGGGCTTCGGCCCGCGGACGCGGCTCGACCGGATGGAGCTGTCGGAGGGGGCGTTCGGCGCCTCCCGCTTCGCCGGCGAGGTCCGGCGGCCGGAGCGTGAGGGCGGCGCCTGGCAGGCCAGCCTGCGCGGGCCGCTGCTCGACCTGCAGCCGGTCCTCGGGCCGCCCACCCCCGGCGCGGCCCGCGACCCGGCGCCGCCGGAGGAGGATGCGACGCCGCTGCAGCTCGTGCTCGACTTCGACCGGGTGACGAATGGCGAGGGCCGCACCCTGTTCGATGCGCATGCCCGCCTGCGCACCGACCGGCGCGGCCTGCTGCGGGAGGCCTGGGCGCGGGGCCGGACCGGGGCCGCGCCGGGGCAGGGCGCTTTCGACTTCAGCCTGGTGCCGCAGGAGACGCACCGGCTGCTGCGGCTGACGGCGGAGGATGGCGGCGCGCTGCTGCATGCGCTCGACCTCGCCGACGCCATCCGTGGCGGGAGGCTGGTGGTCAATGCCCGCTATGCCGAGCTGCGCCCGGGCGCGCCGCTCGCCGGCACGGCGGAGCTCGACGGCTTCGTCCTGCGCGACGCCCCGGCGGCGGCCAAGCTGCTGCAGGCCATGACGCTCTATGGCCTGGTCGAGGCGGTGCAGGGCGGCAAGGGGCTGGTCTTCGGCAGGCTGGTCGCGCCTTTCACCCTGTCGCAGCAGGCGCTGACGCTCTCCGACGCCCGCGCCTTCTCCGCCTCGCTCGGCGTCACCGCCAAGGGGCGGATCCTGCGGGACAGCCGGACCGCCGAGGTCGAGGGCACCATCGTGCCCGCCTACATGTTCAACACGCTGCTCGGCAACCTGCCGGTCCTCGGGCGGCTGTTCAGCCCGGAGGCGGGCGGCGGCGTCTTCGCCGCGACCTATGCGGTGCGGGGGCCGCTGGACGACCCGCAGGTCACGGTGAACCCGCTGGCGGCGCTGACGCCGGGCTTCCTGCGCGGGCTGTTCGGGCTGGGCGGGCCACGCGAGCCGGCGCGCTGAGCGTGTCGGACATGCTGCGCGAACGGCGCGAAGGGCGCCGTGCCGCGCCTGGAGAGGAGACGGGGCGGCAGACAACCGCGCCAGTGGTGGCACTCCCTACCGGGCGCCATCGAAGGTGCAGGCATGTCCGACGCGTCCGCCTCGGATGGCGGTAGGATCTACTCGCTCGCGCGCCCGAGCACGAGCAACGACACGCCGCCCAGCACCTTTACCGCAAAATGCCTGTCCGTCAGTGCGGCAAGAACATGCTCCGTGGCAGTGATTGTTTTTGTCAGCAGGTTGTTGGTTGGCTTGCGCGTATAGAAGTGGTCGATCACTTCGTATCCTGTGTCCTGCAGAGTGCTCAATGCAGTCTTGAAATCAAAGTAGTGCAGGTGACCAACTTCACGGCGCTCCTTCATGTGGTGGTTCCGCAGTATTCCTTTCGCGTTCATGTCGAGTGGGATATGGAATACGAAATACTTGGATTTGCCACGAATTTTCCTGAGGAAGCCTATATAGTCTTCCACATGCTCGAAAACATCGATGCACAGCAGCAGATCGTATTCCGCATAATCAGAGTTGGAGAAATCCGCACAGCGAAAATTCAGGCTCGGGTCGGATTTCTGCTGAGCTTTCGAAATGGCATAAGGCGCGATATCAAATCCTTCGCCTCGTGCCCCGGGAGCAAGTCCCTCTACAGTCGATTGAAGAACGCCGCCTGCTCCACAACCAACATCGACTATCTTGCGCGGGTTAATGTTATTCCTTTTAAGTATTTCCAGTATCTGCTTCGCCTTCCAGGGCGAGTCTTCCTCATGCCACGTGGGACGGCTCTCCGCATAGGCCTGACCGGTATAGATCGACCTCGTATCCGTGCTCGACATGGGAAATCTCTATTTTCGTTGATGATTAACATTCATTATCCCACAAGTGGGCTTGATGTAAGCTATTTTTCGATTCGGAATCGAAGGCTTCGTATCTCAGGCGGTCGCACGCCTGCCACGCCGATCTCGTCACGACCTCTCCGGTCTGACGTGGGGGCGAGGCTGTCCGGCAACGGGTGAGGCGCTCGCCAGCCTCATCCTGCGCGCGGGAGCACGCCTGTGCGCGGCGTGTCTGCTGTGCAGCGCAACTCCATCGCCGCCGCGCAAGGCGGTGCATACCCGGGTGCCGGCCCGTCCCACGCTGGGGAGGCGGCGCAGCGGATCCGCGATGTGGTGCGGCTGGTCGGCGACATCGCCGGCCAGACCAACCTGCTGGCGCTGAACGCGACGATCGAGGCCGCCCGCGCCGGCGAGGCCGGCAAGGGCTTCGCGGTGGTGGCGGGCGAGGTCAAGGCACTGGCCACCCAGACCGCCAGGGCGACCGAGGAGATCGCGGCGCAGGTCAACGCCATCCAGGCCACGACCGGGCAGGCCGTGCAGTCCATCAAGGGCATCGCCGAGGTGGTGGGGGAAGTGGACCAGATCGCCGCCGCCATCGCCGCGGCGGTGGAGGAACAGAGCGCGACCGCCCGTGAGATCGCCCGCGACGTGACCGAGACGGCGCGCGGGACCAACGACGTCTCCGCCAACATCGTCCCTGCCAGCGCCGGCGTCGAGGCGACGAATGGCGCGCTGCTCGGCTTCCGGGAGGCGACCGGCACCGTCGCGCGCCAGGGCGGCACGCTGCGGGAGGAATTCTCCGGCCTGCTGACCGGGCTGTGGGCGGCCTGAGCCGCCCGCCGGCCGCTACGGCACCCGCACCAGCACGTGCCGCTTGCGGCCGAGGCTGAGCTTGGCCGCGCCGTCGCGGAGATCCACCGCCGTCACCGCCTGCTGCGGGTCGGTCACCGGCGCGTCGTTCAGCCGCACGCCGTTCTGCGCGACCAGCCGCCGCGCCTCGCCCTTGCTCGCCACCAGCTTCGCCGCGGCCAGCAGGTCGACCACCGTGGCCGGCAATGCATGCGCGATGCTCGGCAGCGTCTCCGCCGCCTCGCCCTGCTCGAAGGCGCGCCGCGCGGTCTCGGCCGCGGTCTCGGCCGCCGCGCGGCCATGCAGCAGCGCGGTCGCCTCGGTTGCCAGGACCTTCTTCGCCTCGTTGATCTCCGCCCCCGTGAGCGCGCCGAGGCGGCGGACCTCGGCCATCGGCAACTCGGTGAAGAGGGCGAGGAAGCGTTCCACGTCGCCGTCCTCCGTGTTGCGCCAGAACTGCCAGTAGTCGTAGGGGCTGAGCTTCTCGGCGTTCAGCCAGACCGCGCCGGAGGCGGTCTTGCCCATCTTGGCGCCCGAGGCGGTGGTGATCAGCGGCGTGGTCAGGCCGAAGGCCTCGGCGCCGTCCATGCGGCGGCAGAGCTCGACGCCCATGACGATGTTGCCCCACTGGTCGGAGCCGCCCATCTGCATGGCCACGCCGTAGCGGCGACGGAGCTCGGCGAAGTCGTAGCTTTGCAGCAGCATGTAGTTGAACTCGAGAAAAGTCAGGTTCTGCTCTCGCTCGAGGCGCAGCTTCACGCTCTCCATGGTCAGCATGCGGTTGACCGAGAAGTGCCGCCCGACATCGCGCAGGAAGGGGATGTAGCGCAGTTCGTCCAGCCACTCCGCATTGTCGAGCATCATGGCGTCGGTCGGGCCCTCGCCGAACTGCAGGAAGGCATCGAACACCTTGCGGATGCCGGCCTTGTTGCGCTCGATCGCCGCGTCGTCGAGCAGCGGCCGCGCCTCGTCCCGGAAGGAGGGGTCGCCGACCTTGGTCGTGCCGCCGCCCATAAGCACCACCGGCCGGTGGCCGGTGCGCTGCATCAGCCGCAGCAGCATGATCTGCAGCAGGCTGCCGACATGCAGGCTGTCCGCCGTGCAGTCGAAGCCGATATAGCCCGCGACCGGCCCGGCCTTCAGCTTGGCATCCAGCGCCGCCAAGTCGGTGACCTGGTGGACATAGCCGCGCTCCTGCGCCTGGCGCAGGAATTCGCTCTCGGGGCCGCTCATCCGTCCTACTCTCTGCCGGGTCTGGCCGCGCCGGTCTTGTGGCGCGGGGCCGGTCCCCCTAGCACAAGGGCGGCATGCTTAGAACCATCGGGCTGATGAGCGGCACCTCCCTCGACGGGGTGGACGCCGCCTGGGTGGAGACGGACGGGGAGGCGATCGGCCGGATCGGGCCGGCGCTGACCCTGCCCTACGACCCCGCGCTGCGGCGCGACCTGCGGCGCCTGCTCGACAGGGTGGCGGGCGCGCCCCCGCCGATGGTCGCGGGCGCCCTGCCGCGCGACCCCGTCGAGGTGGGGGAGGACGACCCCTTCCTCGCCGATTGCGTCCGCCGCCTGACCGAGCGCCATGCCGAGGCGGTGGAGGCGCTGCGGGCCGAGGTGGCCCGCACGCTCGGGGAGGGCACCGACCTCCTCGGCTTCCACGGCCAGACCATCCTGCACCGGCCGGCCCGGCCAGGCGATGCGGCGCCGGGCCGGACCTGGCAGGTGGGGGATGCCGCCTGGCTCGCCCGCCGCACCGGGCTGCCCGTCGCCTATGATTTCCGCAGCGCCGATGTGGCAGCCGGGGGGCAGGGCGCGCCGCTGGTGCCGGTGGTGCATGCGGCGCTCGCCGCCGCGCTGCCCAAGCCGCTCGCCGTGCTGAACCTCGGCGGGGTCGGCAACGTCACCTGGATCGGTTCTGATGGCCGGCTGGTCGCCTTCGACACCGGCCCGGCCAATGGGCCGCTCGACGACTGGGCCCGCAAGCGGGCGCAGACCGATTACGACCGGGACGGCGTCCTCTCCCTCGCGGGGCAGCCGGACGGGGCGGTGCTGGGCCGGCTGATGGCGCATCCCTATCTCGCGGCGCCGCCGCCCAAGTCGCTGGACCGGCTGGATTTCGACCGCGCGCTGAAGGAGGCCGGCGCGCCCGCCCTCTCGCCCCAGGACGGCGCGGCGACGCTGGTGGCCTTCGCCGCGGTCTGCGTCGCCGCCGCGGCGCGCCACCTGCCGGAAGCGCCGCTGCAATGGTTGGTCTGCGGCGGTGGCCGGCGCAACCCGGCGATGATGCAGGCGCTGGCCGGCGCGCTGGAACAGCCGGTGCGGCCGGTGGAGATCGTCGGCTGGAACGGCGACGCGCTGGAGGCGCAGGCCTTCGGCGTGCTGGCGGCGCGGGTGGTGCGCGGGCTGCCGATCACCTTCCCCGGCACGACCGGCGCGCCGCGGCCCTTGCCGGGCGGGCAGGTCGTGCGGCCCTGATCCCGACCGGCCGAAGCCGCGATATCCGCCGCCCGATGGCGCGCGCGGGCCGGCGCAATGCGCCGACGGCGTGGCGGCTGCGCGCCGGACACCAGGACATGCCGGCCGCCATCTGGCTCGCCGGCACGACCGGTCCGCGCGGACCGCGGACCGGGCCGCCGCGCACCGCCGCGGTTGCATAATCGGTTGCATGATCCAGGCCGGCCGGCGTCACTCGCCGGCGACGGCATCCTTCAGCCAGGGCCAGCGCGCCAGCGTCACCGGGCTGTCCTCGGCATAGGCGATGCAGGTGCCGACCATGGCGGGCTTCCGCGCCGGCCGCTCGCCGCTCGCCATCAGGCGCTCGGTCTCCGCCCGCTCCCTCTCCGCGCGGATGGGATAGAGCGTCTGGAAGGCGACGGTCGCCATCTGGCCCAGCAATTCCCGCAGATGCGTGCAGCCGGCCGTGCCGCCGACGCGCTCGGCCACCGCGCGGTTGAAACCGGGGCCGATCCTGAGCCCGGCGAGGCGCGTGAAATTCGGCGCCGCGCCCGGGCAGATGGCATAGGGCGTGTGGTCGGAGGAGGCCTCGGCCGCGACGATAACCATGTCGAGGTCCACCGTCAGGCGCAGCCACATGCCGTGCAGCGGCGCACCCGGTTCCATGGTGCCGCGATCGTCGTTCTCGAAGGCGTAGGTCTTGCGGTCGAGCAGATGCGCCTCGATGTCGAAGAGGCCGTCCTCCCGCTGCCAGCCGCGCAGCTCGATGTCGCGGAGATGCAGCAACTGGCGCTTGGCGGGCGGGGAGAGGGGCATGCGGGGCTCCGGCGGGACAGGTCGGTCGCCTGCCTACATGGGACAGCGGCGGTTTTGAACCACCGCCAGGCGTGGATCAGCCCTGCGGCGCTGCGACATGTGATGCGGCAGGGCCGCCTGCGACGCGCGGTTGTGCGATGCGCGAGGAGGGCTATCCCCCGCCTGTGATCCGTCTACCGCCGGTCGGGCGTCGTTTTCGGCGCTACGACCCGCTAATGGTTCCCCTGGGAAGACGACATACGGGGGTGCAGGCATTGCCTGATGATGGCCGTCCAGGCATGCCCGATATCGACTGCATCCGGGGCTTTGCCCAGGGCTCGCCCATGGCTGTCCTGGTGCTGCAGGGGCCGTCGCAGCGCATCCGCTACCTGAACCCGGCCTTCCTCGCCGTCGCCGGCCGGCCGGAGACGGCATTGCTGGACCGGCCGCTGGCCGAGGCCTTCCCGGCGCTCACCGCCGCGCAGCGCAGCGCGCTGGAGCGGGTGCGCCTGACCGGCGAGCCCTGCCGCGCCGCCGCCATCCCGTTGCCGGCCCCCGCCGACCCCACGCGGCTCTGGGATGTCGAGCTTTCCGCCGTGCAGGGCAGCAACGGGCAGGTCGCCGGCGTGCTGGCGCTGCTGCGCGACGTGACGGCCGAGCGTTCCACGCTGCGCGAGGCGGAGGCGGCGCGCGCCACCCTCGACGCGCTGTTCCGCCACATCCCCGAAGGGCTGATTCTGGCCGAGGCGCCGGATGTCCGCCTGACCCGCGTCAGCGAGCACGCGCTGCAACTGGTCGACCGCGCGGCGGAGGAGGTGCTGGACCAGGTCGCGGCGCTGCATCCCGACACCTGGCAGGTCTTCCGCGCCGATGGCGTGACGCCGGCGCGCCCCGAGGAATTGCCGCTGACGCGGGCGGTGCAGCGCGGCGAGACGGTGCAGCACGAGACCTGGGTGCTGCGGCGGCGCGACGGCAGGCCGGTGCCGATCCTCTGCAGCGCCGGCCCGATCCGCGAGGAGGGCGGCCCGGTGCTGGGCGGCATCCTCTGCTTCCGCGACATCACCGACCTGCAGGTCGCCGAGGCCGCGCTGGCGGTGCAGGAGGCGCGCTACCGCGGCCTGGTCGAGGCCGGTGCGCTCGCCGTCTGGATCACCTCGCCGGAAGGCGAGTTGCTCGACAGCGCGAGCTGGAGCGCGCTGACCGGGCAGGCCGAGGCGGCGGCGAGCGGCCTGGGCTGGCTGGAGGCGATCCATCCGCGGGACCGTGCCATGGTGCGGGATCGCTGGATGGCGGCGATGGCCTCCGGCGAACCCTATGAGGTGGAATACCGGCTGCAGACGCCGGCCGGCGGGTGGCGCTGGACCGCGGCGCGCGCGGTGCCGCGGCGGGATGCGCGCGGGCGCATCGCCGAGTGGATCGGCACCAATACCGATATCGAGGCCCGCAAGCAGGCCGAGCAGGGCCTGCGCGCGAGCGAGGACCGCTTCCGGACGCTCGCCGAGGCCATGCCGCACCTGGTCTGGCAGACCGACGCGGCCGGGGCGCCGGAATACCTGAACCAACGCTGGCTGGCGGTCACCGGCCTCGACCTGGCAGCGGTTGCCGAGCGCGGCTGGATGGCGGCGCTGCACCCGGAGGATGTCGCCGGCCTGCGCGCCGGCTGGGAGGAGGCGGTGGCGACGGGCGGCGAATACGACGCCGATGCGCGGATCCACACCGTCGGCGGCGCCTATCGCTGGCACCGGGTGAAGACGGCGCCGGTGCGCGACGCCTTCGGCCATGTCCGCCACTGGGTCGGCACCTGCACCGACGTGGAGGAGCGCCACCAGGCCGAGGACGCCCTGCGCGAGGCGCTGGCGGCGCAGGAGCGGCTGGTGCGGGAAGCCGACCACCGCATCAAGAACAGCCTGCAGCTCGTCGCGGCGCTGCTGCGCCTGCAGTCCGGCCGGGTGCCGGAGCCGGCGGCGCGCGAGGCGCTGGAGGCGGCGACGCTGCGCGTGCAGGCGGTCGCCGAGGCGCACCGGGCCCTGCAGATGAGCCCCGACCTGCGCAGCGTGCGGCTGACCGACATGCTGCGCGAGCTGGCGGCGGGGGCGACGGTGCAGCACCCCGGCGCCGATATCCGCATCGAGGCGCCGGAAGGCCTGGCGCTGGATGCCGAGCGGGCGATCCCGCTGGCCCTGATCCTGTCGGAGCTGGTGGCGGATGTGCTGCGGCAGGAACCGTCCGACGGCCCCGGCCCGCAGGTGCGGCTGGAGGCGCGGCTGGAGGCCGGACGGCTCGCCGTCTCGGTCACCGATGGCGCGACGCCGGCCGCGACCGGCGGCACCGCCGGGCGCCTCGGGGAGACGGTGATCCGGGCCCTGGCGCGGCAGATCGGCGCCGAACTGGTGCGCGAGGCGGGCCGCCCGGCGGTGCTGCGGCTGGGGCTGGAGGGGGGCTGAGGCCGGGGGCGGCAAGCCCGCAACGCCGTCCGGTTCCTGGAGGCATCCCGGCGCCGCAGCGCGGCAGGCCGCGGTCAGGCCTCGCAGCCCTCGTCGCGCAACAGGCTCTCGACCATCGCCGGCGGGACGTCGCCGGCGGTGAAGGCCTCGCCCGGGCCGCGCAGCAGCACGAAGCGAAGCGCGCCGTCGCGTACCTTCTTGTCCTTGCGCATCCGCCCCATCAGCGCCGCGACGGAGTAGCGGCGCGGCAGGTCGCGGATGCGCGCCGGCATGCCGCAGGCCTCGAGATGCGAGATCACCCGCCCCGGCAGTTCCTGGCTGCACTGGCCGAGCCGCGCCGAGAGCGCGGCGGCGAGGCCGAGGCCGATGCCGACCGCCTCGCCATGCAGCAGCCCGCCGCCATAGCCGCTCTCGGCTTCCAGCGCATGGCCGAAGGTATGGCCGAGGTTGAGCAGCGCGCGGCCGCCCTCGGCGCTCTCCTCCCGCTCGTCGCCGGCGACCACGGCAGCCTTCAGCCGGCAGCTCTCCAGCACGGCATGCGCCTGGGCCGCGGCATCGCCGTTCACCAGCGCCGCGCCATGGCCCTCGCACCAGCGCCAGAGCGTCTCGCCGGAGAGCAGGCCGTGCTTGGCCACCTCGGCATAGCCGGCGCGGAGCTCCCGCGGCGGCAGGGTGCGCAGCGTCGCCATGTCGGCCAGCACGATGCGCGGCTGGTGGAAGGCGCCGACGAGGTTCTTGCCGAGCGCCAGGTTCACGCCGGTCTTGCCGCCGACCGAGCTGTCCACCTGGGCGAGCAGCGTGGTCGGCACCTGCACGAAGGGCATGCCGCGCATGGCGACGGCCGCCGCGAAGCCCGCGAGGTCGCCCACCACGCCGCCGCCGAGGGCGATGACCGCCGTCCATCGGTCGGCGCCGGCGGCGAGCATCCGCTCGAGGACCGACTGCAACCTGGAAAAATCCTTGCTGGCCTCGCCAGGCGGCACGCTGATCTCGGCCAGCATGGCGAAGCCCGCCTCCTCCAGCCCGGCCCGCAGGGTCGGCAGGTGCAGCGGCGCGACGGTCTCGTCGGTGACGACGACGATGCGGCGGGAGGGCAGCACGGGCGCGAGCAGCGCCCCGGCCCGCTCCAGCAGCCCCTCGCCCACCACGATGTCGTAGCTGCGCTCGCCGAGCGTCACCGGCAGGCGGGCCGGCGGCTGCCAGGCCTCCAGCGCCTCCTGCACCCGCCGGGTGGTCGTCTCGGGGCTTTCGTCGGTGCACTGGATCACGAGATCGGCCTCGGCATAGAGGGGGTGGCGCGCCGTCATCAGCCGCTGGAGCACCTCCGCGGGGTCGGCGTTGAGGAACATCGGCCGGTGGTCGCGCCCGGCCACCCGCTTCAGCAGCGTCGGCAGCCTGCAGCGAAGCCAGACCGAGACGGCGCCGGAGGCGCGGATGGCCGCGCGGGTCCGGGCATCGGCGAAGGCGCCGCCGCCGGTCGCCAGCACCACAGGCGGCCCGGCCAGCAGGCGCGTGATCACCCGCCGCTCGCCGTCGCGGAAATGCGGCTCCCCGTAGCGGGAGAAGATCTCGGTGATGGGGAGCCCGGCCGCCGCCTCGATCTCCGTGTCCGCATCCAGGAAGGGCAGGCCGAGCTTCACCGACAGCCGCCGGCCGATGGAGGACTTGCCGGAGCCGGGCATGCCGACGAGCACGATGCTCCGCCCCGGCAGCCAAGCGGCCGCCTGGATCGGGGCAGGCTTCGGCGCCGCGGCGGCCCAGGCAGGACCGGCGGCGGGTGTGGATGGTGCGCAGGCGATGGCGTTGTTGCGTGACACGATGCCGGAGGCTAGCACACCGCCGCCTTTCCGCGAGGACTCTGCCCGCAATGTTCCGTCGGCCCCTGCTGCTGCTCTCCGCGATCCTGCTTGCCCTGGTCGCGGCGGGCCTGCTCGCCGTCGGGGCCTTTCCCCCCGCGGTGACGCCCAAGCCGGTGGAGCGGACCCTGCCCAACGACCGCTTCCAGACCCGCTGAGGCCGCGCCCTGGCCGCCCGCCACCTCGAAGCCTTCCTGGAGATGCTGGCGGCCGAGCGCGGGGCCGCCCGCAACACCCTCTCGGCCTATGCGACGGACCTGCAGGACCTCCTCGCCTTCTGTGACCGGCAGGGCGTCCCGGCGACCGAGGCGGGGACGGAGCTGCTGCGGGCTTGGCTGCGGCGGCTGACCGATCTCGGCCTGCAGCCGCGGACGGCGGCGCGCAAGCTCTCGGCCCTGCGGCAGTTCTACCGCTTCCTCGCGCGGGAGGGCGTCCGGCCGGACGACCCGACCGAGCTGCTGGAAGGGCCGAAGGCGCAGCCGGCCCTGCCCAGGGCGATCGCCGAGGCGGAGGTGGAGGCGCTGCTCGCGGGCGCCGCGCGGCTTGAGGGGCACCGGGCGGCGCAGGCCCGGGCGGTGATCGAGCTGCTCTACTGCACCGGGCTCAGGGCGAGCGAGCTGGTGGCGCTGCCGGCCGCGGCGCTGCGCCCCGATGCGCCGATGCTCGCGGTGCGCGGCAAGGGCGGGCGGGAGCGGCTGGTGCCGATCTCCGCCCGGGCGAAGGAGGCCGCAACCGCGGCGCGGGAGGCGCTGGCCGAGACCGGCCGGAAGAGCGCGACCGGGCCGCAGGCGCAGCGCTGGCTCTTCCCCTCCCGCGCCTCCTCCGGCCACATGACGCGGCAGGCGCTGGGGCTGTTGCTGAAGGATGCGGCGCTCGAGGCCGGGCTGGACCCGGAGAAGGTCAGCCCGCATGTGCTGCGCCACTCCTTCGCCAGCCACCTGCTGGCGCGCGGCGCCGACCTCCGCAGCCTGCAGGTGCTGCTCGGCCATGCCGACATCGCCACGACGCAGATCTACACGAAGGTGCTGGAGGAGCGGCTGCGGGCGCTGGTCGAGGCGCACCATCCGCTCGCGGAGCGTGACGCGGCGGAGTGATGCCGCGGGGCGGACGTCCTGGCATCGGCCGGTCGGCACCGCAGGTGCTGCCATATGGGTCAGGCCCGGAAGGGGTCGATGGCCTCGACGCCGAGGGGCAGGAAGTCGCGCAGGTTGCGGGTGGCGACGGCGAGGTCGTTGGCGCGGGCAATGCAGGCGATGCTGAGATCGGCGAAGCCCGGCGCGGCCCCCACCGCGCGCGCCCGGGCGGCGAGGGCGCGGGCCTGCAGCGCGGCCCGGGCATCGAAGGCCAGAACCCGGTCCGGCCAGGTGTCGAGCAGCAGGGCGAGCCAGGCGGCGAGGTCGCGGGCGTGGCGCGTCGCCCCGCTCGCCTCCCGTGCGCCGATACCGGCGGCGATCTCCGCAACCGCCGTCACCGGCAGGAAGAGCCGGGCTTCGTTCGCGCGGATCCAGGCCCGGGCGGCTTCCTTCTCCGGCGAAGGATGCCGCCCGGGCGCGGTGGCAGAGAGAAGGTTCGCGTCGACGAGATAGCCGGCCGTCACAGGCCGGCATCGCGCGCCGGGCTGCGGTCGCGCTCGATCTCGCCGATATCGGGAAAGGCGAGGAGTTGCTCGGCGAAGCCGGGCCGGGCATGGGTGAGCCGCTGCCATTCGGCATAGCCGAGCACCACGGCGACCGGCTCGCCGTGCCGGGTCACGACGGTGCCCCGGCCCCGCTCGGCCTCGTCCACCACGGCGGAGAAGCGGGCCTTGGCGTCGCGGAGCTGGAATTCCTGCATGGCGGCTGTCTCGATGACCACAGTGGTCATATAGCCCGTGCCGCGCCCGTTGTCACCGATGCTCCTTCACCGCCGAGAGCGAATAGGCGAGCGGCAGCCAGGGTTTCCCGGGCCAGGCCCAGAGCCCGTCCGCATCGCGCGCGAGCCCGCGGAACATCCGCCAGGAGACGCGCGGATGCTCGTGCAGCCAGTCCAGCGCCAGGCCGGCCCCGCGCAGCGCGCCGACCACAGCCGAGAGCGGATGCATCCATGTGGTCTCGCGCGTGCTGGTCAGCCTCGCCTCGGGGTTGGCGTAGTCCTCCGTGGCCTCCAGCACCACCGCCTCGCGCTCGAAATAGGGCACCAGCCAGCCGGGGCGGCCCGGCGTCGCGCCTTCCCCGGCATCGTCGAAGACCAGCGCCGCCGGATGCGCCTCCGCCAGGTAGAGCCGGCCGCCGGGCCTGAGGAAGCCCGCCACGATCCGCGCCCAGCCGGCGATGTCGGGCAGCCAGGGCAGCGCGCCCCAGGTGACGAAGACCAGGTCGAAGCCGGCCGGCTCCGGGATCGCCGCCGGCGCGGCGTAGAGGTCGGCTTCGACGAAGCGGGCCCGGTCGGCGAGGCCCAGCTCTGCCGCCAGCCCGCGCGCGGCGGCGATGGCGGCGCCGGAGAAGTCGAGGCCGGTGGCCGCCGCCCCGCGCTGCGCGAGCGTCAGCGTGTCCCGGCCGAAATGGCATTGCAGGTGCAGCACCCGCAGCCCGGCGACCGGGCCAAGCTCCGCCTCCACGATCGCGTCCAGCCGGCCGGCGCCGGCCCTGAGCGCCGCGAGGTCGTAGCCGCCGGGCGCGAGGTGGACGGCGGTCCGTTCCTCCCACAGGGCGTGGTTCGTGGCGCGCCAGTCGGGCTCGGTCATCCGGTCCTCCTGCGATGCGTTCGGCCTGCCGGGGCAGGAGCGTTGCGCCGCCGGGGCGGCGCTTGCCAGGGAAATCGGCCATGGACCGCGCGCCGCGCTACGAGGCGGCCCCCGGCGGCCTGACGCCGCCCGCCGCTTCCGCCGCCACCGCTTTTCCGCTAGCACGCGCCGTCCTGGGGACCGTTCCCGCGGCGCAGCCACAAGCGCGCCGCGGCGGTCCCCGTCTGCCATGCCCGTCAGGCGGCCGCCGCGGGCCACAGGAACCCGATGCGCCACTTCCTGGATTTCGAGAAGCCGATCGCCGAGCTCGAGGGCAAGATCGAGGAGCTCCGCCAGACCACCGATGCCGGCGGGATCGACGTGGCGGAGGAGGTGGCGAAGCTGCGCGACAAGGCGCAGGCCCTGCTCAAGGCGACCTATGCCAAGCTGAGCCCCTGGCAGAAGGCCCTCGTCGCCCGCCACCCCGACCGGCCGAAATGCCTCGACTACATCCGTGCCCTGATCGAGGAATGGACCCCGCTGGCCGGCGACCGCGCCTTCGCCGACGACGCGGCGGTGGTCGGCGGCCTCGGGCGCTTCCGCGGCCGGTCGGTCGCCGTGCTTGGCACCGAGAAGGGCTCGGACACCGACAGCCGGGTGAAGCATAACTTCGGCATGGCCCGGCCGGAGGGCTACCGGAAGGCGCGGCGCATTATCGAACTCGCCGGCCGCTTCGGCCTGCCCATCCTCTCCTTCGTCGATACCGCCGGCGCCTTCCCGGGCATCGAGGCGGAGGCCCGCGGTCAGGCCGAGGCCATCGCGCGCTCCATCGAGGCCTGCCTGGAAGCCCCGGTGCCCTTCGTCGCCACCATCATCGGGGAGGGCGGCTCGGGCGGCGCCATCGCGCTGGCCGCCGCCGACCGGGTGCTGATGCTGGAGCACAGCATCTATTCGGTCATCTCGCCCGAGGGCTGCGCCAGCATCCTCTGGCGCGACGCTGGCCAGGCCGCGACGGCGGCCGAAGCGCTGAAACTCACGGCGGAAGACCTGCGCCGGCTGAACCTGGTCGATGCCGTGGTGCCGGAGCCGATGGGCGGCGCCCATCGCGACCCGGGCGCGGCGCTCACCGCCGTGGGCGATACGGTCTGGCAGAGCCTGGAGCCGCTGCTGGCGCTGGACGGGGCCACCCTGCGCGCCCGGCGGCGGGAGAAGTTCCTGGAGATGGGCCGCAACACGGTCGTCTGACCGCGGCTCCGGCCCGCGCCCGGCCCCGCGGTGATCTGCGCCGCCAGCCCGGCCCGGGCCATGGGTCGGCGCCCGGCGGGCGAAGGCCCGGGCGTCAGGCCGGCGCCGCCGCCACGTCCATGGCCGGCGGCTCCGGCCGCGGCGCCGGCTCGGTCAGCACCACCGGCACGGCGGTGCCGGCCTGCTCGACCGCGAGGTCCAGCGCCTCGACCAGGCTGCCGGCCAGCAGCAGCGGGGCTGTCTGGCCCTCGGCCCGCAGCGCCGCCGCAAGCGTGCCCTCGGCCTCCTCGGCCCAGGCGAGGGCGAGCGCCGGCACGCCCGGCAGCCGCCGCCGCGCGCGCCGCAGCAGGTAGCGCGCCGTCGCCGTGCTGCTGCCGCCATCGATCAGGCAGAGGCAGAGCAGCCGCGGCGGCGCCGCCGGGCCGGCCGCCATGCCGCCGATCTGCACCCCGAAGCCGCGGCGCTGCAGCACCTGCCCGAGCATGACGGCCGCCACCGCATCGAAGGGCCCGCGGCCGGGCAGGCAGAGCACCGCGCCCGGGACATGCCAGGCGGCGGGCACCGGCGCCGGCGCCTCGCCCTCGGCCGGGGCGGGGTCCTCCGCCTCCTCCAGGTCCTCGATCAGCGTCTCCACGCTTCGCTGGAGGGCGTCGCGCCGCTCGGGCGAGAGCGCGCCGTGCACCGCATCCGCCTGGGCCAGCCGCAGCGCCGGCAGGGCGACGGCGTCGAAATATTCGGCCAGCGGTTGCTCCTTCAGCGCCTTCTCCGCCTGCTCGGCCAGGGCATCGGCATCGCCAGCGAGCGCCCGCTGGTAGAAGGTCTCCTCCGGGTCAAGCGGCGGGCTGTCGCCCAGCATGACCTCGAGGAATTCCAGCCGGTCGACATGCCGGCCGAGCACCACGAGGCAGACCGTCAGCGGCACGGCCAGCAGCAGCCCGACCGGACCCCAGAGCCAGGTCCAGAAGGTCGCCGCGGCGATGATGGCGATGGGCGAGAGGCCGGTGGAATGGCCGAAGACCAGCGGCTCGAAAACCTGGCCCATCGCCGCCTCGCTGAGGGCGAAGAGGGCGAGGACCCAGACCAGGGTCGACCAGCCCGGCTCGACCGCGAGGGCGAGGAGCGCCGGGAAGCCGGCGGCGATGAAGCTGCCGATGAAGGGCACGAAGCGCATGATCCCGGCGACGAAGCCCCAGAGCAGCGGATTGGGGATGCCGAGCAGCCAGAGCGCGGTCGCGATGAACAGGCCATAGACCGTGTTCATGCCGGTCTGCGCCAGGAAGTAGCGCGAGAGCCGGTAGGCGGCGTCGTCCATCGCCGCCATGGTCCGGTGCAGGTCGCGCGCGCCGGCGAGGCGGATCAGCCGGTCGCGCAGGTCCTCCCGGTAGAGCAGGATGAAGATCACCAGGATGGCGACGATGCCGGCGGTGGCGAGCGGCGCCAGCAGCGGCTCGGCCACCCGCTGGATCACCTCGAGCGCCGTCGGGTCGGGCGTGTGGATCTCGACCGGCACCGGCTCGGTCGCCGGCCGGCCGCGGGAGGTGCCGGGCAGGCTCGGCGCCGCCTGGTCCCCGCCGCTGGCGCCGCGCGCCATCTCGTGCAGCGTCCCGGTGATGCGGTCGAGCAGCCCGCCCGCCGATTGCAGGCCGGAGAGCTTGCGCGAGACCGCCGCCTGGTAGCTCGGCAGGTTCTCCGCCAGCGAACTCGCCTGGCTGCCGATCAGCGTGCCCATGCCGGCGATGACCGCCCCGGCGAGGGCGACGGCGACCAGGACCGAGGCGGCGCGCGGCACATAGGCCTTGCGCAGCAGCCGCGCGACCGGGGCGAGGACGAAGGAGAGCAGGACCGCAAGGACCAGCGGGATCAGCATCTCCCGCGCGAAATAGAGGACGGCGACGACCAGCAGGCCGCCCTGCAGCATTTGCAGTCCGGAACCGGGGACGCCGGCGGCGGCGATGCCGCGGGCCTGGACGGGGCGTTGGGGCTGCTCGGGCATGCGCGCGGAAAGGGCCTCCCGGCCGGGATCGGCCTGGGACCCGCAACGCGGGCCGGTGGCCTCCGTTGCGGTCCTCGCGCGGAAGCGTCAGCGCCGGCGGCTGCCCGGCAGGAAGGGCATGGCAGCCGCCCAGTCGTAGCGCGGGGCGGGCGCGTCGGGCGCCGACTGCGCCATGGCATGGCCGGCCTCGAGGATGCGGGCGAGCCCGTTGGCACTGCCCGTCGAGAGATCGCGCGCGCGGCCGGCCATCTGCTCGGCGACCTCGACCCCGACGGCGGCATCGGCCGAGAAGCGGGCGGAGACCTCCACCGCATCCTCGGCCAGCCGGCCGAGCTCGCGCGACAGGGCGATGACCTGATCCTGCCGGCCGGGCAACCCCCCGGCTGCCAGCCTGCCGGCCCGGAGCGCGAGCTGCCCGGCGCGGGCGGCGAGGGCGGTGACCTCCGCCGTCCTCTCCCGGTTCGCCTTCATCTGCTGCGGCAGGCCGTCGAGCGTCTCGAGCAGCGGGCGGAGGCGGGCGCGGACCTCCTGCAGGTCGGCCGCTTCCGCGCGCAGGCGCGACAGGGCATTGAGGTCTTCGGCATGCCGTCCCAGCGCCGCGGCGACGGAGCGGCCGAGCAGCGTGTCCCGCTCGACCTGGTCGGCGGCCGCCTGCATGGCGGCGGCGAAGTCCTGCAATTCGTCGCTCAGGCCGCGGAGGCGCTCCTCGCCCGGCAGTCGGCGGTCGAAGGCGAGCCCGCGCGCGGTCCGCGCCACCTCCTCGGCCCGGGCGCCGAGGGCGCAGAGATCCACCGCGGCCTGCTGCTGCGTCCGCAGCTTCTCGCCGAGCGCGGCGAGGGCGCCGGCAAGCTGCGCCAGCATCGCCTGGCGGGCGGTCCCGGAGTCGCTCAAGACCCCCTCCCACGCGATGCGTGACACGCGTCCATCGGTCGATCTTCGGCCCGGACTGGTTACGGCAAGGTAAGCCCCCGGGAATGCGGCGGTCTGCTCAGCGGTAGCGCAGGGTCAGGGCGGTCCGCGCCTCGCCGCGGGCCGGAGTGGCGACCGCGGCCGCCTCGAAGCCCGGCGGGCCGAAGCGGCCGATCGGCGCGTCATTGCCGAAGCCCACCCCCTCGGTCGGGCGGCCGAGCCAGTCCTTGCCCAGCCGGCCGTCGCCATCGGCGTCGTGATAGGCGGAGACGCCCCAACGTCCCTCCGGCAGGCCGGCGATTCGCAGCTCGACCGCCCCGGGACGGGCGGGCGCGCGGGCGACATGGCGGCAGGTGCCGGCCGGGTAATCCTCCGGCGGGCAGGCGGCGACCATCACCTGGCCGCGGTCGGAGGCGACGCCCTGGACGGTGACGAGGAGATCGCCGGCGGCGGCGGGGGCGGCGAGCAGCAGGAGCGGCGCGAGCAGGGCGTGGCGGGGCAGGGCGGGCATGCCGGCAGTCTAGACCGGACCTGGCGCGCTGGCGCGGGCCGCAGGGTCCGGTCGCCCAGGCAGCCCCGGCCCTGGCGGCGATTCCCCCTTGCCGCCCACCGGTCCGCGGGGTGTAGCCTGCCCGGTACGGTGCGCAGACACCGCGAGGAGGACGGACCATGGATGGCAGCACCGCAGGCGGCACGCGCCCGGCATTCCAGCTCAAGATCGCCAAGAAGTCGGAGACGCCGCTGGTCGGCGGCCGGCGGCGCTTCTTCCGCTACCGCGACCTCGGCGTCGCCGACGCCACCGGCGGCGTCATGCGCGCGCAGGTGATGGAGGCGATCACCGGCATGACCGAGCCGACAGGCTGGCATGTCCATCACTGCCAGGCGCAGTTCATCTACGTGCTCAAGGGCTGGGTCGAGCTGGAATTCGAGGACGGCTCGCGCCACCGGATGGAGGCGGGCGATGCCGGCCTGATCCCGGGCGAGATGAAGCACAACGAGATCGGCACCTCGGACGACGTCGAGATCCTCGAGCTCTCGATCCCGGGGCCCATGGGCACGACGCCCTGCGAGGCGCCCGCCGGCATGGGCTGAGCCGCGCGACAGAGATGGGCCGGGCGCGCGGCGACGGCGGCCGCCGCGCCCCCGGCATGCCGCGCCGCCGGGGGAAACGACACCAATGAACCTCGACCGACGCGCGCTGCTGCTGGGCGGCGCGGCTCTCGGCGCATGGCCGCGCTCGGGCCGGGCGCAGGCGCAGCAGACCATCAGGCTCGGCATCATCTCCGACATGGGCGGGCCCTTCGCCGACCTCTCCGGCCAGAATTCCGTGCTGGCGGTGCGGCAGGCGATCCTGGATGCGGCGCCGCTGGGGCTCAAGGTCGAGCTGGTCGCGGCCGACCACCAGAACAAGCCGGACATCGCCACCAACATCGCGCGGAGCTGGTTCGACCGCGACGGCGTCGATGCACTGATCGATGTCCCCGCCTCCTCCGCCGCGCTCGCGGTGAACGGCGTGGTGCGCGAGAAGAACAAGGTCTTCCTGGCGAGCGCGCCGGGCACGGCGGAACTGACCGGCCCGCAATGCAGCCCGAACACGGTGCAGTGGACCTACGACACCTGGATGCTGGCCAATTCCACCGCGCGGGCGCTGACGCGCGAGGGCGGCGACAGCTGGTTCTTCGTCACCGCCGACTATGCCTTCGGCCATTCGATGGAGGTCGAGGGCGGCAGGATCATCGCGGCCGAGGGCGGCAAGGTGGTCGGCAATGCCCGCTTCCCCTTCCCCGGCACGACGGATTTCTCCGCCTACCTGCTGCGGGCGCAGGCGAGCCGCGCCAAGGTCGTCGGCATCGCCGCCGGCGGTGCCGACCTGGTGAACTGCGTGAAGCAGGCAACCGAGTTCGGCCTGCAGAAGCGCGGGCAGAAGCTGGCGGCGCTGATCCTCTTCATCTCAGAGGTCCACTCCATGGGCCTCGAGACCGCGAAGGGGCTGGTCTGCTCGGAGAGCTTCTACTGGGACGCCAATGACCGCACGCGGGCGCTGACGGCGCGGCTGAAGCGGAATTTCGGCGCGCCGCCGCCGACCATGGTGCAGGCCGGCTGCTATGCCGCGACCCTGCACTACCTGAAGGCCGTCGCCGAGATGGGCGTCGCGGAAGCGAAGCGGAGCGGCGCCGCGGCGGTCGCGCGCATGAAGGCGATGCCCTGCGACGATGACGCCTTCGGCCCGGGCAGCATCCGCGCCGACGGGCGCAAGATCCACCCGGCCTATCTGCTGGAGGTGAAGTCGCCGGCCGAGAGCAAGGGACCCTGGGACTACTACAAGGTGCTGGCGACGGTGCCGGGCGAGCAGGCTTTCCGGCCGATGGCGGAGGGCGGCTGCCCGCTGGTGTAGCGTGCTTTTGCGCTGACGCGACTCCGCGCTTGTCGCGCCGCCGGCAGGGAGCGCAGGATCGCCGCATCCGGGGCGAAAGGGTTGCAGGGCCGCGGAAACTCCGCCCCGGCCTTCGTGGGACGCGCCGCCGAACATCGCCTGCCCGTCCCCGCAAGCTGGGGGAGGAAAGAGCCATGGGCAGCTTCCTGAGCGACCGCGAGCTTGCCGGCCTCGCGCCGGCCGAGCGCGCGGCCTTCCATTCGCCGGTGCCGACGCAGGTGGTCTCGAACGGCGAGTTCAACCCGCTGCCGCAGACGCCGGCACAGCGGGCGGTGGAGGCGCGGATCGGCGAGATCGCCGAGCAGCAGGGACGGCGGCTCGGGCTGGACCGCCGCGCCTTCCTGCGCACCGGCAGCGGCATGGCCGCGGCCTTCCTGGCGATGAACGAGGTCTTCGGCCCGGTCTTCGAGGTGGGCAAGGCCGAGGCGGCGGAGCCCGAGGCGGCGGCGGCGCGGAGCGCGGCGCTGCGCGGCCAGTTCATCTTCGACGACCAATTGCATTTCGTGCGCGACGACTACCCGTTCGAGGGGCTCACCGGCCTCGCCCGCTATGCCGCGGAGCACTGGAACCCGGCCATGCAGAAGGACGGGGTCGGGCTCGGCCTCGCGCGCTACAAGTTCGAGAACTTCCTCAAGGAGGTCTATCTCGACAGCGACACGCGCATCGGCCTGCTGAGCGGCGCGCCCTTCGACGAGCCGAAGAACTGGTTCCTGACCAACGACCAGATCAAACAGGCCGCGGAGACCGTGAACGGCATCGCCGGGACGCGGCGGCTGCTCTTCCACTCCCTCGTCACGCCGAAGCAGCAGGGCTGGATGGAGGAGGTGGACCGCGTCATCGCGGAGGTGAAGCCGACCTCCTGGAAGGGCTATACCATTGGCGACCCGCTCTCGCCGCAGACCACGCGCTGGCCCTGGCGGCTGGACGACGAGGCGCTGATGTACCCCTTCTACGAGAAGGCGGTGAAGGCGGGCATCACCACCATCTGCATCCACAAGGGGCTGCTGCCGCAGGACTACGAGACCTCGATCCCCGGCGGCGCCTGGCGCTACGCCAATGTCGACGACGTGCCGAAGGCGGCGAAGGACTGGCCGCAGATCAGCTTCGTCATCTACCACGCCGCGCTGCGCGCCTTCCTCGAGGATCCGGCGCAGGAACTCGCGCGCTTCGAGCGCGATGGCTATATCCGCTGGGTCTCGGACCTCGCCGAGATCCCGCGCCGGCACGGCATCAGCAACGTCTATGCCGATCTCGGCACCTGCTTCGCCATCTCGGCGGTGAGCAGCCCGCGCTTCTGCGCCGCCATGATGGGCACGCTGATCAAGGGGCTGGGCGCGGACCACGTCTTCTGGGGCACGGACTCCGTCTGGTACGGCTCGCCGCAATGGCAGATCGAGGCGCTGCGCCGGCTCGAGATCCCCGAGGACATGCAGCGCAGGCACGGTTTCGCGCCGCTCGGTCCGGCGGAGGGGCCGGTGAAGGCGGCGATCCTCGGTGGCAATGCGGCGCGGCACTACGGGCTGGAGGAGAAGCACGGCACGCTCGACCCGGACGCGCTCGACCGCGACGGCATCGGCCGGATCAAGGCGGCCTATCTCGGCGGCGGCTCGGACCGCAGCCTGGCCGCCTATGGCTATGTGGTGCCGCGCGGCTGATCCGCGGCGCGAGGGGAGGGGGCGGCCCGGGTGCGGCGCCGCCCGTCCCGCCGGCTCAGCCCTTGGCGAAGTTCCTGAGTTCGCCCTCGGCCCAGGCCAGGGCCTGGTCGGTGCTCTGCCCGCCTTCGGCGATGCGCGCGATCAGCTTGGTGTTGATCGCCTGCACATAGGCCTGCACCGCGATTTCTGCCGGCGCCGGGGCGAAGGCGACCGTCAGGCTGCCCTTCTGGTGCGGCTTGTCCGGGTAGTTGTAGGCGAAGCCGGTCGGCGGGCCTTCCGTCTCCCACACCCTGAAGTCGGACATGCTCTGGAAGGGCGGGATGTCGTAGCCGTTCGTCGTCGTCGCCTGCCGCTCCGCGCTGCTGCGGTCGGAGAGGAATTCCAGCAGCGACTTCGCCGCGGTCTTCTGGCGGGAGAAGCTCCAGATCCCCCAGAAATAGGGCAGGTAGGGGGTGAAGCGGCCGACGGGCCCGGCGGGGAAGGGCGCGTACCAGCATTTCTCGGCGACCTGCGGCGCATCGCGCTTGGCCACCGCCCAGGCCGAGGGCGGGTTGAAGGCGAGCGCGGTCTTGCCCGCGATCAGCGCCCGGTTGTTGGAGGCATCGTCCCAGGCCCAGACGTCGCGCGGCAGGAACTTCGTCAGCCGGAGCGTGTAGTCGACCGCCTGGCGCAGCTTCGCATTGCCGCGGACGGTGACGCGCCCCTCGTCGTCCATCATGCTGGCGCCGAAGCTGCGGAACATGGCGCCGACCCAGTCCACCGCGTCGGAGTACTGGCCCATCGGCAGGGCGAAGGGATAGCCGGCATTGGCGCATTTCTCGGCCGCGACCAGGAAGGTGTCCCAGTTCCAGGTCTCGGCGCCCGGCCCCTGCTCCGGCCGCGCCGGCCACATGGCGCGGATGTCGATGCCGGCATGCTGCTCGAACAGGTCGTAGCGGATGCAGGGCGGCTTGGTCTGGGTGCCGGCGATGGCGGGCACGGCGCGCCAGGCGCCCTCGCGCTTCGCCAGGTATTCCGCGGCCGGGACGATGGCGCCGTATTTCTTCTGCAGCCGCGCGACCACGTCGTCCACCGGCTCGAGCAGCCGCGCATGCTCGCCGGGCGACCAGGTCGGCATGGCGATGATGTCGTGCCCGCTGCGCGACTGCGCCTGCGAGGCGATGGTCAGCAGGATCTGGTTGCCGGCGGAGACGAGGCGGTCGATCCGCACCTCCATGCGGTTCTTCGCGCCCCATTCCTCGCAGAGTTCGCGGATGATGTCGTTGCCCGCGGGCACCCAGTGCTCCCAGAAGCCGCAGCGCAGCACGCCCGCCGTCCCCTGAGCATGCACGTGCACCACCGGCAGCGCGGCACCCGCCACGCCCAGCCGCAGCGCCGCGCGCCGCGTCATCCCGTAACGTGTCATGAACCATCCTCCCGCGGGCGGCTTGCTGCCGCCTGGCGGGCGGAGCCTAGCGCAGCGCCGAGCGCGCCCGCGAGGAATTCCCGCATCGGGTCAAGGCGCGGGGGGCAGTTCCCGCTCCACCACCGCGGCGAGGATGCCGGCGCCGTAGGGAATCGCCGCATCGTTGAAATCGTAGCTCGGGTTGTGCACCTCGCAGCTTCCCTCGCCGCTGCCGTTGCCCACCAGGATATAGGCGCCCGGCCGCTCCGCCAGCATGTAGGAGAAATCCTCCGATCCCATGGCGGCGAGGCGGTTGCGATCGACATGCGGCTCGCCCACCAGTGCCGCGGCGGCATCGGCGATCAGCGCCGTCTGTTCCGCGCCGTTCACCACCGGCACGGTGATCTCGCGGAAGTCGAGTTCCGCCGTCGCGCCGAAGCCGGTGGCGATGCTCTGCGCCAGGCTCCGCATCCGCTCCTCCAGCAGCCGCATCGTCTCGACGCGGAAGGCGCGCACCGTGCCGCGCAGCGCGACGCGTTCCGGGATCACGTTGTAGGCGGTGCCGGCCGTGAAGCCGGTGACGCTGACGACGGCGGTGTCGTTGGGCGCGACGTTGCGGGCGACGATGCTCTGCCAGGCATTGACCACCTGGGCGCCGCAGACCACGGGATCGACCACGGATTCCGGTCGCGCGCCATGGCCGCCCTTGCCGTGGATATGCAGGTCGAAGAAGGCGCAGCCCGCCATCATCGGGCCCGTGCGGATGGCATAATGGCCGACCGGCAGGCCGGGCCGGTTGTGCAGGCCGTAGACGGCGTCGCAGGGGAAGCGCTCGAATAACCCGTCCTCGATCATCGCCTGCGCGCCGCCCTGGCCTTCCTCGGCGGGCTGGAAGATGAAGTGGACGATGCCGTCGAAGTGCTTCGTCTCGGCGAGGTAGCGGGCGGCGCCGAGCAGCATGGTGGTGTGCCCGTCATGGCCGCAGCCATGCATCTTTCCCGGCACGGTGGAGCGATGGGCGAAGCCGTTGGCCTCCGGCATGTCGAGGGCATCCATGTCGGCGCGCAGGCCGATGGCGCGGTTGCCGCGCCCGCTGCGCAGCACGCCGACCACGCCGGTGCGGCCGATGTTGCGGTGCACCTCGATGCCCATGGCCTCCAGCCGCTCGGCGACCAGGGCGCTGGTCCGGTGCTCCTCGAAGCCGGTCTCGGGATGGGCGTGGAAGTCGCGGCGCCAGTCGGTGAGCTGGTCGTGGAAGCCGCGGATATGCTCGATCGGGTTCACTGCTCTCTCCTGCCGGCGGCAGGCGCCGCGGCACGGGTCATTGACGGGTAAGGGAGGTAGGGTGGACAGGCCCCGGTGCAGGGTAAGGGGCCGGCCTGGCCGGACGCAATTCGGCGGGCGCGCGACCGCGTTGCCAGCGCGGCCGGACGCGGATTCCCGCATCCGGGCGTTTCCGGCCGGTGACGCCTGCTCTATGCCTGAGGCAAAGGACAGATCGGCCCGCGAATGATGGAACAGCGCACGGAGGAAGCGGCCCGGCCGCAGCGCGTGGTGCCGGCCCCGCCCGGCCTCTCCCGGGGGGCGCCGGTCCCCTGGTGGATCAAGCTCGGCCTGAAGCTCGGCCTGGCGGCGGTCGGCCTGCATGGCGGACGGGCGCGCGCGCTCGGCATCGCCAGGCCGTCCTATGACGCGACCGACCCGGGCAAGCTGGTCGGCGCGCCGCGGCACTGGATGGACCGGGCGGAGGCGCTGATCGGCCGGCGGCCGCGCGCGGTGCTCGAAATCGGGCCCGGCGGCATGGTGGTGCGCGCGCCGGTCATGGCCGGCCTCGGCGCCCGCCGGATCTGGTATGCCGATACGGCGGACAGCGCCCCGAAGGCGGTCGGCCCCTATCTGGCGGCGGCGCGGTTGGCAGGGGCGGAGGGATTGCCGGTGCCTGACCTGCGCGGCTGCAGCGACCGCGGGGCGGCGCTGGCGCGCTGCGGCGCCAACCTGGTGATCGGCGGGCCGGCGGCGCTGGCCGCCATCCCGGACGGCAGCATCGACCTGGTGGTGAGCGAGGCGGTGCTCGAGCATGTCCGGCGGGAGGACCTGGCGCCGCTGCTGCAGCAATTGCGGCGGGTGACGGCGCCGGACGGCGTCGGGCTGCACTTCATCGACTTCCAGGACCATCTGGGCGGCGGGCTGCAGCACCTGCGGTTCAGCGACGTCTTCTGGGCCAGCCCGTTGGTCGGGCGGGCGGGGGTCTATGTGAACCGGTTCGGCCTCTCGACCATGGTGGGCCGCTTCCGGCGCGCCGGCTTCGAGGTGACGGTGGCCGAAGCGATGATGTGGGAGCGGCGGCCGGCGGGCCCGGCCAAGCCGCATCCGGAGGCGATGCGGCCGGCGGCCGACGACCTGGTGGCGCGGGCGGCGCTCGAGGTCAGGCCGGGGTGACGAGGGCGCCGATCCCGGCCGGCATGGTCGTGACCTTGCCGGTGCAACGGGGCATTGAAAGCCGAACCCAAGCTGGAAGGCTGCGGTCATCGCCCGAATTCTTCGTGCCGGAGGTGCGGCGGGCCTCGGTGGTTGCGGCGCTGATGATCTTATGAGGGCTTATGCAAAACGTTGCGTGTAAGGCCCGGTTTCATCCCGGATGGTCGACGCGTGGCCGTGATTGGCGACACTGGAATGAATGGCACGCTCGGTGCCCGTTTTCGAAGGGGTGACAGGGCTGACGTGAGCGGCTGATCTGGCCCTTCGGGCGCCGTTGCAGGTGGTCTCCCGGCTGGAGACCGCCCGGTGGACGCCTCCGGCCAGGCGCTGACGGATGAGCAGTTCCGGCTGCTCGGGCCGCTGATCCCGCCCGTCAGGCCCGACGGGCGGCGGCTGCGCGCCGCGGCCGTGCATCTGTCGCCTGATCAGTATGAGGATGATCCGAGGACTTCGCCGGCAGTCCTCATTGCGCCATCGTCTCGCTGGCCAGCGTGGTGGCTCCTCAATCCGGGTTCAGGTCTCGAAACCCCAACCCTGCCAGGGAGATCCGCGGTGGCGGCCGCGCGGGGCTCTCGCGCCCGGTCCCTTCTGCATCACCACGGACACGACCTTCCGTTCCGTTACGGTCGCCTCGATATCGACGTCAGCAGGACCCCGAACGCGGCCGCGCCGAGCGAAGGCAGGGAAGGGCCCTGCCGGCTTGCAATCGCGAGCCATTCGCATTTAGGTGTCCTCCTGCAAGGCGAGGTGCTTGCCGGATGGCCGATGCCACTGGGCTCTCCAACGACGCTGCTGACGGCTTGCTGCCGGCTCGGTGCCTCGGCGACGCCCCGGTCGGGTTCCGCGGCACCATCCGTGGCCTTCGCGTGCCCGCCGACGCCGTCCTGCCGGCGGCGGAGCTCGAGCGCCGGCTGATCGAGCTTGGGTTCATCGAGGGGGCGCAGGTCGAGATCCTGCATCAGGGCCTGATCGGCCGCGATCCGATCGCGATCCGCGTTGATGGCGCGACCATGGCCCTGCGCCGGAGAGAGGCCGCGGCGATCCTGGTGGAGCCGCAGGATTGAGAGCGCCGCAATGAACCAGATCGCCCAGATCCAGCGGCCCTTCCGCGTCGCGCTCGTCGGCAATCCGAATTCCGGCAAGACGGCCCTCTTCAACGCCCTCACCGGCAGCCGCCAGCACGTGGCGAACTATCCCGGCGTGACGGTCGAGAGGAAGGAAGGCAAGCTCGCCACGCCCTCCGGCCTGCCGGTGCGGCTGCTCGACCTGCCCGGCACCTATTCGCTGCGCGCCCGCAGCCCGGACGAGGTGGTGACGCGCGACACGGTCCTCGGCCGCCAGGCGGGCGAGACGGCGCCGGACCTGCTGGTCTGCGTGCTCGATGCCACCAACCTGCGGCTCTCACTGCGGCTGGTGCTGGAGCTGAAGCGCACCGGGCGGCCGCTGCTGCTCGTGCTCAACATGTTCGACATCGCCCGGCACCGTGGCATCGAGATCGACCTGCAGGCGCTCTCGCAGGCGCTCGGCCTGCCGGTCGTCACCTCGGTCGCGGTGCGGCGCGGCGGCACGGAAGCGCTCCTGGCGGGGCTCGACAGGCTCGCCGATGCGGAGGCGCCGGCGGCGGCTGACGCCTGGTCGCCGCCCAATGCCGCGGAACTCCGCGCCCTGCAGCGGGAGGCCGACCGCCTCGTCGCGGCCGTCGTGCGGACGCCGCGGCGCCCGGATACCCTGACCCGGCGGCTCGATGCCGTGCTGCTGCACCCTGTCGCCGGGCTGCTGATCCTGCTGCTGGTGCTCTTCCTGATGTTCCAGGCGGTGTTCAGTTGGGCGCAGCCGGCGATGGACCTCATCGAGGCCGCCTTCGAGGCGCTGGGCGCGGCGACGGGGGCCTTGCTGCCCGAGAGCGGCGCCCTCGGCCTGCTGCGCAGCTTCCTGCAGGACGGGCTGATCTCCGGCGTCGGCAGCGTGCTGGTCTTCCTGCCGCAGATCCTCATCCTCTTCCTCTTCATCCTCCTGCTGGAGGATTTCGGCTACATGGCGCGGGCCGCCTTCCTGATGGACCGCATCATGGGCGGCGCCGGCCTGCATGGCCGCGCCTTCATCCCGCTGCTCTCGAGCTTCGCCTGCGCCATCCCCGGCATCATGGCGACGCGCGTCATCGACAGCCGGCGGGACCGGCTGGCGACGATCCTGGTCGCGCCGCTGATGACCTGCTCGGCCCGCATTCCGGTCTATACGCTGATCATCGGCGCCTTCATCCCGAACCGGCCGGTCGGCGGCGGCGCGCTCGGATGGATCGGGCTGCAGGGGCTCGTCATGTTCGGCCTCTATGCCCTCGGCATCGCCAGCGCCCTCGGCATGTCCTTCGCGTTTCGCCGGCTGCTCTGGCGGCGGACCCCGACCGAGCCCTTCATGCTGGAACTGCCGGACTACAAGCTGCCGCGGCTGCGCAACATCGGCCTCGGCCTGTGGCAGCGGGCGCGGGCCTTCCTGCGCCGCGCCGGGACGATCATCCTCGGCATGATGGTGGTGGTCTGGTTCCTCTCCTCGGTGCCGCCGGCGCCGGACGGCGCGACGGAACCGGCCATCGACTACAGCTTCGCCGCCATGATCGGGAAGGCGGTGGAGCCGGTGCTCGCGCCGGTCGGGTTCAACTGGCAGATCAGCATGGCGCTGATCCCCGGCATGGCGGCACGGGAGGTGGCGGTCGCCTCGCTCGGCACAGTCTATGCGGTCGGCGATGCGGAGCGCTCGCCGGCGCAACTCGGGCAGGCCCTGGCGGCGCATTGGAGCCTGGCGACGGCGCTGGCCCTGCTCGCCTGGTACGTCTTCGCGCCGCAATGCGTGGCGACGCTCGGCGTGATCCGCCGCGAGACGAACAGCCGACGATGGATGTGGCTGACCTTCGGCTACATGCTCCTGCTCGCCTATGTCGCGGCCTTCATCACCTTCCAGGGGGCGCGCCTGCTGGGCATGGCCTGAGCGAGGGCGACCGGATCGGCGGTCGTCATGATAGGCGCATTGCGAAAGTCTGCTTGGTCAGGCCGCCGCAAACTTCGCGGCGCCCCATCCCTGACCCCGATCATGGGGCGGATCACACCGGCCCCGGAGAGAACCATGACCCCGCCAGCCGTCAGCCCCCACTTCGGCGCTTGACCTGGATGATCCGATTGGCGAACGGATGATGAGCCCGGCCGGCATGGCGCCTCCGCAGGGACAGGGAGAGCGCCTGCACCCCAGTGGCGGACATCACCGGCCCTGCACCCGTCGGATCGCTGGAAGGGAGCCGTCATGTCATTGCAGGGAGTCCTGACCAGCCTTTTCCTGCCGCCGCTGCTCCTGGCCCTGGTGTGCCTCGGTGCGGGTTTGCTCGCCTGGCAAGGGCGGCGCGGTGCGGGGGCGCTCGCCGCGCTCGCCGCGTTCGGACTGCTCCTGCTGGCGACGCCTTTCGCTGCCGGTCATCTGACCGCGCCGCTGGAGGCCCGGGCGTCGGCGGCCCCGGCTCCGATGGCACCTCCAGGGGCCATTGTCGTGCTGGGTGGGGAAATGGCTTACGGCGCGGCGGGGCCGGAGGTCGGACCGCTGACGCTGGAGCGGTTGCGGGCCGCAGCGGCCCTGCACCGGCGCACCGGGCTGCCGCTGCTGGTGACGGGGGGGCCGCTCTCGGCCGGGGCGCCGCCCATTGCCGTGTTGATGGCGGCGAGCCTCGCGGCCGATTTCGGTACGCCGGTCCGCTGGGTTGAGCCGAGGGCACGCGATACGCGGGAGAATGCCCTCTTCGCCGCTGCGATGCTGCGGGCTGAGCGGATCGATGCGGCGCTGGTGGTCAGCCATGCCTGGCATCTTCCGCGGGCGCTGGCGGCATTCGAACGAGCCGGGTTCATGGTCGGTCCGGCGCCCGTGCGCATCGGCCGGCGCCCGGCCGGCGTCATGTCCGATTGGGTGCCGCGCCCGGACCATCTGGCGCGGAGCTGGTTCGCGATCCGCGAATGGGCGGGACTTCTCGTCTACCGTCTACGCGACGGGTGAATAACGTAATGTATTTGCAATAGAATTCCTTGAGACATGCCACGAAGTCGAATTTATATTACGACTCATCACAAAATCTGATCCTAAAACAGTATTGCAGATTGTACAATTTATCTGAAGTCACTTCTGCCTTATCGCGTTCTTTTTCCGGGCTCGGCCGAGTTGCAGCGCGAATTGTCACTTGACCGTGTAAAAACAATGTTTTTTACGAAATTAAGCTGATCTTGCAGCCAGACCCCCAACTGTTGCAGGTACGAATCAGATGGAACAGACGACCAAGATCAACCGATCCGGCTTGGCCAATAGCCACTCGGATGGATTGGCCGACGAGGATATTCCCCACC
>NZ_JAUTWS010000370.1 GCF_030657435.1 Paracraurococcus lichenis
AAGCGGAGGGCTTGGAGCAGGCCGTCTGGGAGCACGTGGTGGGCCTGCTCGGGGATCCCGCGCAGCTGGCGGCGCAGTATGAGCGCTTCCTGGCCGAGGCTCGGGACGGCAGAGGGGAGGCCGTCGACGACCGGCTGCGCGCCCGCATTGAGCGGCTCGACCGGGCGGACCGGCGACTGATCGAAGCCTACCAGGCCGAGGTGATCGGCCTCGAAGAGCTATCGGGGCAGCGCAAGGCCCTCGCCGAGCAGCGACGCCTGGCCGAGCAGCAGCAGGAGCGGCAACTCCGCCTAACCGAGCAGAAGCTCCGGGCCGAGGAGGCGCTCGCCGGCTTGGTCGCGTTCAGCGAGCGCGTCGGCTCCCGATTGCAAGCCGCCGATAGCACCGAGCGTCAAGCCATCTTGCGGCTGGTGGTCGAGCGCATCATCGTCCACGACGACGCTCTGGAGATCCAACATGTCATCCCGCTGCGCGGGGCGGACACAAACCCTGAAAGCAAGGAGCCGCAGCCCGTACGGCGATTGCGTACGGATGGTGTGGAACACGTCGCCATGGCACGGCGTGTCACCCCAGGTCGCCTGCTGCCCAGCGCGCAGGC
The DNA here is from genome assembly GCF_030657435.1 of Paracraurococcus lichenis. Lineage (GTDB taxonomy): Bacteria > Pseudomonadota > Alphaproteobacteria > Acetobacterales > Acetobacteraceae > Paracraurococcus > Paracraurococcus lichenis. The sequence goes on from NZ_JAUTWS010000370.1 coordinate 599, forward strand.
CCTGCCCGGCATCGGCGATGGTGTAGTCGGGCCGCAGTCCCCGCTCGGCCGCGTCGAGCAGGTGCACGCCCCAGGTGTCGGCATCACGGCGCTGCTCCGTCACCAGGAGGTAGCAGTAGGTTGATGCCGCATCGACGCCGGCCAGCACAGGCGTTGCACCCTGGAAAATCTCGTCGTGCAGGCCCACACGGATGGACGACAGGTCTGGTTCGTCGTTGACCAT
>NZ_JAUTWS010000371.1 GCF_030657435.1 Paracraurococcus lichenis
ATCGGGCTCGCGCGGCTCGGGGCCGATCGGCTCGGGCACCTCGGGCGCGTCCGGGTCGTCGTCGAGCCGTGCGGCAGCAGTGATCCGGTGCTGGGCGGCCATAGGCGTCCTCTCCTGCCAGGGCTGGGCGCGGACCTTGGGCGGCGCGCGGCCGGCCTGTCCAGCCGCAGGGGTGGAACGGTCGGCGCAGCGCTGTGGCTGCGTGCTGACCAACCTGCCGGCTAACCCTGTGCTGGCCCGGCGTCCTGTTGCGGATCGCAGCCCGGCAGGCCGGCATACCAGGCCGCATAGGGCGTGGTGTGCGCCATGTGGCGATTGTAGTCTGGGGCGTCGTCCATCCACCACACCGGGCCGCGCTCGCCCAGCGCCCGCTTGGCCGCCTCCACCCGCGCCCGCGCCGCCGCGCGCGCGGCGGTGTCGCCCTGCCGCAGTGCCTCCCGCTTTGCCCGGCGCGCCGTCATCAACTCGCGTGTCAGTGCAGCTCGCGCCGCGGGCTCGAGGGCCGGGTTGGTGCAGCGCCACAGCCGACCCCGCACGACGAAGTAGCGTCCATCTGGCGTGACAGGATGGTTCACGTCCCCTCCCCCTCCCGGGCCAGCTTCCAATCAACCCTACAATCAGACAGGTTGCTCGCGCGGCCCCTGCGGCCGCATTGGGCACCGGTGCGCATCTGCCCATTGCTGCCAAGTGGCGAGTGGACAAAACAGGGGCTACCGCCGCGACGGGTTGAACTCGGCGACTGTATCCCATCCCTGGCCGCAGCTAACGCCGCTCAGGGGCGCGCGGCGCCTCGGCCCGGGTGCCGCGACTGTCTATC
>NZ_JAUTWS010000372.1 GCF_030657435.1 Paracraurococcus lichenis
GTCGGGCTCGCGCGGCTCGGGGCCGATCGGCTCGGGCACCTCGGGCGCGTCCGGGTCGTCGTCGAGCCGTGCGGCAGCGGTGATCCGGTGCTGGGCGGCCATAGGCGTTCTCTCCTGCCAGGGCTGGGCGCGGACCTTGGGCGGGGCGCGGCCAGCCTGTCCAGCCGCAGGGGTGGAACGGTCGGCGCAGTGCTGCGGCTGCGTGCTGGCCAAGCTGCCGGCTAATCCTGTGCTTGCCCGGCGTCCTGTTGCGGATCGCAGCCCGGCAGGCCGGCATACCAGGCCGCATAGGGCGTGGTGTGCGCCATGTGGCGATTGTAGTCTGGGGCGCCGTCCGTCCACCACACCGGGCCTCGCTCGCCCAGCGCCCGCTTGGCCGCCTCCACCCGCGCCCGCGCCCGCGCCGCCGCGCGCGCGGCGGTGTCGCCCTGCTGCAGTGCCTCCCGCTTTGCCCGGCGCGCCGCCATCAACTCGCGTGTCAGCACAGCTCGCGCCGCGGGCTCGAGCGCCGGGTTGGTGCAGCGCCACAGCCGACCCCGCACGACGAAGTAGCGTCCATCTGGCGTGACAGGATGGTTCACGTCCCCTCCCCTCCCGGGCCAGCTTCAAACCAACCTTGCAACCAGACAGGTTGCTCGCGCGGCCCCGGCGGCCGCATTGGGCACCGGTGCGCATTTGCGCATTGCCGCCAAGTGGCGGGTGGACAAACCAGGGGCTATCGCCGCGACGGTTGAACTCGGCGACTGTATCCCTGACCGCAGCTAACGCCGCTTAGAGGCGCGCGGCGCCTCGGCCCGGGTGCCGCGACTGTCTATT
>NZ_JAUTWS010000373.1 GCF_030657435.1 Paracraurococcus lichenis
GCGCGGACCATCTCGGCGGCGAAGGCGGCCTCGAGGCGCCGTGCCGCCTGCCGGGCCGGGTCGGCCGGGGCGTGTGCCTGGGCGGGTCTGGTCGGGTCCATGTGAGGCACCGCTGGGTTGGATCGGCAGTGGAAGACCTTGCCGATCTGGATTACAAGCTTCTTACCACGCTTTTTCGCAAAGGTGGCAACCGCCGGCCTCCAGAAGGACAGCCCCCCATCTCCAGAAGGGGCAGCCCCGCCGCATCCCTCGCGGCCCTGGACAGGTCCCACCCCCATGGATCCCGTGACCGAGCCGCCGCCCACCAGGGCGCACAAGCGCGTGCAGATCCGCCGCCGCACCCTGCCGCCCGAGCGCCGCGAGGAGTTCAACCGCCGCGCGCTGGCCGGCGAGGACCTGCGCCGCCTCGCCCGGCTGTTCAACCTCGAACTCTGCTACGCTCGCCGCCACCTCGACCGCCTGCTCACCCGCACCAACCGCGAGATGGCGGAGAGCCCTTGCCTGCCCACGCGCGAGGCGCCGGTGCCCGAGGGCATGACGCCGCTCGAATACGCCCATGCCCTGCTCGGCCGCCGCGTCCGGCAGTTGCGCAACGGCTACTACGAGCTCGACGGCTTCCCCGCCGGCCCGCGCGAGGTCACCCGCGCCGCCAACCACCTGCTGCGCAGCCGCGGCGACGAGGAGATCCCCTATCCCGGCCTGGTGCCGCTCCGCCGCTGATCCCGCCACCCCCGCCAGGATATCCGCCCCGCCCCGGCCCCAGCACTCCATGCCCCCCGCCCTCCTGCAGGCCCTGGCCGGCCTCGCC
>NZ_JAUTWS010000374.1 GCF_030657435.1 Paracraurococcus lichenis
TGAGGAGACCGCACCGACACAGCGCCACCAACATCTGCAATGTATCGCCGAGCGCGGCCGCATCGGCTGGCAGCGAGCCTCGGGCTACAACGATCGTGCCTTGATCGAGGCTGACATCTCGCGTTGGAAGCGCGTCATCGGTGACGGGCTCCGATCGCAAACAGACGAGCGTCAGGCCACCGAGGTCGCCATCGCTGCCGATGTGCTGAACCGTATGCTTGAGCTCGGATGTCCGAAGTATGTCCGCGTTGCATAACCCCGAATGCGGGTAGGGCTACGTGCGTCCACACCGCTGATCCGTGCACCACACTGGCGCCGCCTCTCCCTTGAGACCGACATCAACCCGGACACAGGTGGGGTGGAGATCGGCCAAGGTACCGTCATCTGCTTCTACCCCGGCACGCTGATCCGTACCCCGGCCGGCGAGCAGGCGGTCGAGACGCTGGCGATCGGCGACCTGGTCATGACCGCCGAGGGCACCGCAATGCCGGTCCGCTGGCTCGGCCGCCAGACCGTCTCCACCCGCTTCGGCGAGCCCGACCGCGTCCTGCCGATCCGCATCCAGGCCGGCGCGCTGGGCGAGGCCATGCCGGCGCGCGACCTGCTCGTCTCGCCCGACCATGCGCTGATGCTGGACGGCGTCCTGGTGCAGGCCGGCGCGCTGGTGAACGGCATCACCATCCGCCGCGAGACGGCGGTGCCGACCAGCTTCACCTACTACCATGTCGAGCTGGCCGACCACGCCCTCATCCTCGCCGAGGGCGTCCCGGCCGAAACCTTCGTCGACAACATCGACCGCCTCGGCTT
>NZ_JAUTWS010000375.1 GCF_030657435.1 Paracraurococcus lichenis
TGGGGTGCGGCACGGTTCGATGAGACAGACGGCTGCGGTAGAAGTCACCGCAACCGGAGGTCAGATCCATGGATCAGAACCAGAGCTCCAAGCCCGAGGAGGCGCCGGCGTGCGCCCAGAACGCTGACGCCGGCGCCTCCTCGGGCGCGGTCGGGCCGGAGCGCCGCTTCTCCGCGCAACGCAAGCTCGCCGCCGTCAGCCGCCTGCTGCGCGGCGAGCCGCTGGAGACCGTGGCCCGGGAGCTCAACGTCACCGTCGCTCGTCTGAGCGAGTGGCGCGACCGTGCCCTGCTCGCGGCAGAGGCGGCGATGAAGGAGCGCGAGCGCGACAGCCGCGACGAAGAGTTGCTCCGCCTCAGGGCCAAGCTCGGCGAGATCACCATGGCCAACGAGCTGCTGGAGCAGAAGATCGCCGTCCTCGAGGGTGGCCGCCCTTTGGGGCGTCGGAGGCCGAGGCGATGAGCCAGGCCGTCTCGCCGGCCACGGGCCGGCGCTATGGCATGGCCCAGGTCGCCCGGGTCTGGCATCTCTCCCGCGCCACGGTCTATCGCCATCGCGTGGCAGCCAGCGCCGAGCCGCCGCCCTGTCCGGCCCGCCGCGGCCCACTCGGGGCCTGCTCCGATGCCGAGCTGCTCGAGCACATTCGCGCCCAGATCCTCGGCTCGCGCCTGCATGGCGAGGGGTACAGGAAAATCTGGGCCCGTCTGCGCCATGCCGGCATCCGCACCTCGGCCCGGCGGGTCCGGCGGCTGATGCGCCAGCACGGCCTGCTCGCGCCACACCGGGTCGGCCGC
>NZ_JAUTWS010000376.1 GCF_030657435.1 Paracraurococcus lichenis
GGGAGGTGGAGCAGGTGGCAGTGCAGACCTACGATCGTGTCGAGATCCCCGAGATCACCCCGGATGTGACGCGGGTGGTCCTGCACGGCGGTGTCTGCCCCTGCTGCGCCGGGCGCTTTAAGGCGGCCGCGCCGGCCGGGTTGGAGCCGGGCTCGCCCTTCGGCCCCAACCTGCGCGCCTTCGTGCTCTACCTGCGCTTTGGCCAGGCCATCCCGTTCGACCGCCTGGCGCGGCTGTTGCGTGACCTGTTCGGGCTGGAGATCAGCGAGGGGGCGCTGGCCAATATGCTGCAGGACAGCGCGCCGGCCTTCGCGGCGCAGACCGGCCTGATCAAGCAGCGCCTGCTGGCCGGCACGGTGCTGGCCTCCGACGAGACCAGCGTGCGGGTTGGCAAGAGAACCTTCTGGACCTGGGTGTTCCACCACGCCGAAAGCGCCTGCTTCCTGATCCGCCCCTCACGCGGCAAAGCGGTGGTGCGCGAGTTCCTCGGCGAGGTGCGCCCGGCGGTCTGGATCTCCGACCGCCTCGGTGCCCAGAGGGGCTGGGCCAGCCGGGAGCATCAGGTCTGCCTGGCTCATCTGCTGCGCGACATCCAGTACGCGATCGATGCCGGCGATGCCGCCTTCGCCCCTGGCATGAAGCATCTGCTGCAACGGGCCGTGCGCATCGCGCATCGCCGTCCGCGGCTCGCCGACACCACCCTGGCCGCCTACCACGGCCGGCTCCAACGCGCGCTGGACGACCAGCTCAAGATCGTGCCGGACAGCAAGCCGGGGCTGAAGCTCCAGCG
>NZ_JAUTWS010000377.1 GCF_030657435.1 Paracraurococcus lichenis
TGCTTTTCTGCTTCCTCGGCAGTTCCCATTCCCAAGCTCGGCGGCATTTCGAGACACCGCGTCATCGCATGCCGCCTAGCGGAGACGAGAACCATGGTCCCCGCCTCGGCCGGCCCTACCAGAAGCCTCGTGCCGCGGCGTGAACTTGCCTGTGTATGGTGTCGTCAACGACCCCGGCGTATGTTTCGGAGGCGCGGGGGAGAGTTAACCCAGGGGAGGGTGTCGCCTTGGCTTGGGTGGGCCATCTTACGGGCTTGACCCGGAGAGGGACGGCAGCACGGAACTGGACCGTCGCAATGGCCGTGTTCTCAGCGAGCTTCGCGGCCCGCTTCGCGCTTGGTGACCTACTTGCTTCCACCTCGTCCCTGACCTTCTTACCCGCCGTCGTCGCCAGCACGCTGCTCTGCGGCTGGCGCCTGGGCGCGCTCGTGCTGGCCCTCTCCGCGCTTGCGACCTGGTACTTCTTCCTGCCGCCCTATCTCTCCTTCGCGCTGCATGGTGCGGAAACCGTCGTCTCGCTGCTCGGCTTCCTGGTGATTGGCGGCCTTGAGGTTCTGCTGGTCGCGGCCTTGGTCGAGGTGATCCACCGCCTGGAGATCGCCAGGAGAACGCAGGAGGCGTTGTTCCAGGAACTGCAGCACCGCCTCGGCAACACCATGCAGTTCGTCGCCTCGACGCTGCGGCTGGCGCGGCGCGACGTCGCGGACCCATCCGCCGCCGAAGTGCTGGAGCAGGCGGCCGCCCGCATTGCCGTCATGGCGCGCCTGCATCGGCGCCTGCAGGACCCAG
>NZ_JAUTWS010000378.1 GCF_030657435.1 Paracraurococcus lichenis
TTCTCAATATCTGCCATCGCTATGCCAAGAGGGGCGCGGCCGGGCTGAAGAGCGGGCCGCGTGGGCCTGAGCCGGGGCACGGCCGCTTCCTCTCTGCCGAGCAGGAGGCGGAGACGCAGGATCTGATCCGGCGGCACACGCCCGACGAGTTGGATCTGCCCTTTGCGCTCTGGAGCCGGGCGGCGGTGCGCGAGCTGCTCTGGCGGCGCTGCAGGGTGCGGCTGGCGGTCCGCACCATGGGCACCTACCTGGCGCGCTGGGGGTTCACCGCCCAGAAGCCGCTGCGGCGCGCCTATGAGCAGGACCCATCGGCAGTGCGGCGCTGGCTGCGGCGGGACTACCCGGCCATCGCTGCTCGGGCCAAGGCCGAGGGCGGCGCCGTCTTCTGGGGTGACGAGACCGGCCTGCGCTCCGACGACGTGCGCGGCCGCGGCTATGCACCCCCGGGCCGCACGCCGGAGGTGCGGGTCAACCATAAGCGGGCCAATCTCGGTCTGATCTCGGCGGTGACCAACAAGGGCGAGCTGCGCTGGATGGTCCTCGACGGCGCCATCAAGGCACCGGACCTGCTGCGCTTCCTCGCCCGCCTGGTCCGCGACGCCGGGCAGAAGGTCTTCCTCGTCCTCGACCGCCTGCCGGTCCATCGTTCGGCCAAGGTCCGCGACTGGCTCGTTGGGCGGGAGGCCGAGATCGAGGTGTTCTACCTCCCAGGCTACAGCCCAGAATTGAACCCCGATGAAGGGGTCAACGGTGACCTGAAGCAGGCGGTCACCGGCAAGGCGCCTGTGC
>NZ_JAUTWS010000379.1 GCF_030657435.1 Paracraurococcus lichenis
CAGGCGGCAACCTGGAACAGCTCGGCGATGAAGCTCGCCTGCGCCCGCATGTCGCGTCCACCAATCCTCCGTACCTGCCCCTTCCTCACCATCGCCATCACCTCGTAGCCCGCCAGTGTTCGTCGCGCCGTGTGGAAACTGCCAAAGCCCAGCCCCGGCCTGATCAGCCGTTTAACGCGCCGATGGTCTTGTTCCACTATATTATTGAGATACTTCACCTGGCGTAGCCGCGAGCGTCGCCACAGCTCACCATCCTCCTTCAGCGGTTCGACCGCACATGGATAGGCCGGGTTCTTGTCCACCGTGATCGTACGCGGGTTCACCGTGTGCGGCTGACCCAGTGCCTTGCGGAAGAACCGCTTCGCAGCCTCGGCGTCCCGCTTGGCCGAGAGCAGGAAGTCGATCGTCTGGCCGCGGCTGTCGACGGCACGGTACAGGTAGGTCCAGCGGCCCTTGACCTTCACATAGGTCTCATCGACCCGCCACGAGCCATTGCTCGACCGCAGATGCGGCCGGATCCGCTTCTCGATCTCGGGTGCGTAGACCTGGATCCAGCGGAAGACCGTCGTGTGGTCCACGTTCACACCGCGGTCGGCGAGCATCAGCTCGATGTCACGGTAGCTGATGGGGAACATGAGGTACCAGCGGACTGCCCAGAGGATCACCTCGGCGGTGAACTGCCGCCCCTTGAAGGACTGATCCGGCCTCACCGAGGATGCTTGCTGCCGCTTTGCCATGCCGACGATTGTACCCGGTCGGTTTGAGTGCCGAAACTTGCAACAGAACC
>NZ_JAUTWS010000038.1 GCF_030657435.1 Paracraurococcus lichenis
CGCAGGATCACGTGCTGACTCTCAATGCCTGCTCGCCAACGGATCGTGATCCGATGGGTGATGGCGTTGATCTCAGTTTGAATGCTGTTGAGGTACGTCATCGTCCCGGTGGGCACGATGTTCGCCCGAATGCTCTGTCGATCCGTGAAGCTCGTGACCATCTTCGGATCGTTGATGTCGGGAGCAGGGGAGTGATGCCGGCGTGCGAGCGTCACCTCATAGCGAAGATCGCCGATGCGAATGTCAACGGCCATACGTGTAGATCCGATATGGGGTGAGTAGATTCTGCACCGCTTTACTCATGCCGCCCTTGTCCTCGTCTCCACGATTTTCGTAGAGGTTGAGGGCTGTCATCAGCACAGCATTGGTGATCGGCTTGGGGATGCTCGTGGGATCGTCGCCGTACCCAGCGGTGTAGGTCACTGCCAGGTGGTTGTAGGCAGCGGATGAGTAGCCAAATCTCAGGCGCAGCCTTGCGGGCTCGGAGCCGAGGTCGGCATCAAAGTCCACGCCGTCAACCAGCGTGGTGTCGCCTGCTGTCCACTCGCCACGGGTCACCGTCACAATGGACTGTACCGGGCTGTAGGGCAGTTCAACGATGCCGCTGTCCAGCTGACGATAGGTCCAGACGTAGGCGAGGGGCACCGTGTTGTAGGTGGGGTAGGGGAAAGGCCAGCTGCCATTTGGCCGGGTCTCGCTGACACTCCAGCGCAATGTCTGGGTGATCAGCGCACGGCCGAGGTACTTCTCAACCAGTGCAGTGGCGCTGTCGAGGTACATGGCAAACAGGTCGCGCTCGGCGTCGCTGTCGATGCGGGCATGCCTGATGGCGAAGTCCAAATCAACTGCCTGAACGGCGGGTGGGGTGATGACGCGAAGCGTGGCCTGCATGTGCTACTCCTTTCGGACTAGACGATCGGAGAAGCTCTGCTTGGAATTGGCGCGCTTCTTTGCAGCGGCCTTTTGCGCTAGCTCCGGGGCGGGTTCCGGCATGGGCTGCTCGACAACTTCGGCGACTTTCGTCGCCAGAAGCGTCTCAGCTACCGCCGCAGGGAAATGCGCGACTTCCCCGCGGTTGTAGCAAGTCCAAGCCGTCAAGAACTTGACGGTATGGCTCATTAGACCGTCCAGCTGTCCGCCAGACCCACGATGAAGGAACCGATGTGACGATTGTTTACATCGACTTCCGTAATGACCCTAAACAGAGTCATATCCTTGGAGAAGGCGCTCTCGTAGCCAGTGCCGTTGTAGAAGCTGGCCTCGCTGGACACGTCCACCTGGATGTTGAGAGTCTGAGCAAGGATCAGATCCGCAGCGTCGTACAGGAAGATTTCAGTACCGGCCGTGCCACCAGCAGTGGTGAGGTTGGTCGGCAGCTGAGTGGTGGTGAGAACCGGGAAGCCGTACAGCTTGCCTGCATCCAGCTCGTCCTTGAACTGGAAGAAGCCGCCCACGCCGTCACGCAGGGTGCTGATGAATGCCTTGACCTGCGGATGCATCACCCACACCGGGCGGATCATGCGGCTGTTGGCATTCTCCAGGCTGAGAACCATCTTGCGGAGGAATGTCACGACGTTGGCGAGGGTCACGCCCGGCGCCACAGTGGTGGTGAGACCAGCGAAGTTGCGGATACCAACCGGTGAACCGCTGGTGCCGTCGCCGCGCAGGAAGCCGAGGTCTTCCTTACGTGCCAGGCTCTCAACGAGGTCGTCACGGATGACGGCATCGAGGCCGACCGGAGTGCGGCGCAGTAGGTCATTGGACACGGGGACGACAGTCGCCAGCTTCTTGGCGCTGAGGGTCACAGTGTCGAAGCTCTGCTGGCTGGCAGTGATGTCAGCGACTTCACCCTGCCAAGTAGCGGAGGAACCGCCGCTCAGGCGCGGAATGGTGACATTACCAGTGTCCAGGCTCAGCGACATCGGGTTGCTGGCGCGAACCGCAGTGCGGGCACGCAGAAGCTCGATGAGGTCATTGCTGAAGGAGGTGGGGATCAGCACGCCACCGACACTGGCACCGCCGCTCTGGCTCAGGGCCTTCGCAGTGACATCGTCGTTGAAAGTGGTGTGGATCATGTTGGCAGCAGCGCGGGGGCCGATGCTCTTGGCAGCGTGTGCACCGATGAGGTAGCGAGCAGCGCGCAGGCCCTTCTCAACGTTGGTGGCCGGTGCAGCGGCAGTCGCGTAGGCGCGGCGCACGAACTGCGGAGCCTGCTTCTCTTCCTTGTCGTCCTCGTCCTCATCGGACTTGCCAACAGGGGCAGCAGCATCGGCCTCGAGAGCGCGAACCTCGTTCAGGAGCGCGATGCTCTCCTTGAGGGTGTTGAGCTCGCCCTTGAGAGCTTCAAACGCAGCCTTATCCTCGTCGGATACGGTGTCCTCGTCGGACTTAGCAATGAGAGCCTTTAGCTCGGCAACCTTGTTGGCGTGCTTACGCTGTAGCTCGGATAGACGCTTAGACATCGGGAACGTTCTCCGTTTCTTATTTCGATCGCCGCGAAGGGATCGTTTTCTTGGGGCTTGCCGAAGGCCCTATTGGCGACCCGTTAGGTTAAAGACAGCAGGTAAGCCTGCATCTTCAGCCTCTCGCGGGATAGAACTTTGGATCTTGTGCTAATAGCATCATTATTTAGTTGCTTGGACTCATTCTCCTGCTCCGTGGCGACAGCGTCCGGTTCAGCGAACGTTGCGATAGGCTCGATGATCGCTTCTGGATTACAGGGGACAGATACAATGGAAAACTCAACCAGCTCAGCGCTGTGGAAATCGGCGCCCGGTTCAAACTCGTCGGCGCCGCGTGCTGGGTCCTTGCTGAGTGACCACTCCAGCGGGCGAAAGCCAACGGAGGTGGCATTGAGATAGCCGTCACAGCACATTCTGAAAATTGCTTCCGCTTTGGCGCCGTAGACAGGGACGCTCTCGGGCATGAACTGCACGACCGCCTTGAGCTTGCCGTCCTCCACGCCGATGCTGATGCACTTGCCAACAGGGGGCTCATCTTGGTTGTGTGACCAGAGCACCACAGGATTTTTGAGGTAGTTGGCGAGTTGCCAGCCTTCCTGATTCACGCTGTCGTTCTGCCGATCAACGGCGTCGCTGCTGATGGTGAACTTGAGGCAGCGGTCGGGTAGCTGCTCTATGACAGCATCAAACTGCTTCCGGATGCCCACCCCAGCGGGGAGGGCTTTCCGAGAAAGCTTCTTGAATTCGGTGCTGCTTACATACTTCATTCGGACACCTCCTTATCGTCGGTCTGAATGACGCCATTGATCTCCATCGGCGCAGTAGGATCGACCGTGTTCGCCGGAACGCGGTATTCGTCACCACCTTCAACTGGATTGAGATTTTCGCGGGCACGGATCTCATTGCGAGAAAGAATGCCATTGGAAAATGCAATCTGATAGGACTGGTAGCGAGTGAGCGTGTCACCCCTGAGAAGTTCGTCGAAGGAGAAGCGGATCTGGTAGTCGTCGCGCTCATCTTCGAACAACAGGTCGCGTTCACACGCCTCTTCGATCCGGCGGCAGATTCCCATGAGGCTGCCATGCACGTATTCCTGGTTCTGGTGTTCGATGTTCGAGAAAGTAGCCCGATCGAGAAGGCCGATCATGTGAGGCGGTACGCGGAAGATGCGGCAAATCTCTTCAGCGCCATATTTGCGGCTTTCGAGAAGCTGCGCATCGTTGGCGTTCATGCCGATCTGCGTAAATTTCATCGACTCTTCGAGCACACAAATTTTATGGGCGTTGTCGCTGCCAGCGTAAGCGCGATCCCAGGAGTCTTTGAGGCGATGGGCTGCTTCAGTGCTGAGGGCGCCTGGATGCTCCAGCACGCCAGTGAGGATGGTGCCCTGCTGAAAGAGTTTGGCGGCATGCTTCTGTGTCGCCAGTCCGAGGCCGATAACCTCCTGGGCACAGCGAATGGGGCTCTCACCGAGGAATCCACCGTCGAGAGTCAAATTCCTGATGTGCAGTACGTCTTCTGCTGCCAGGGTGCGCTGCTCGCTGCCAAAGAGCGGATGCGTGGTGTTGTAAAAGATGTCGCCCTTGGGGCTGATGCCCATCACCGTGCTGGCAGGGAGTAGAGGGATAAGCTCCTTGGGACGGCCGGCCTTGTCGCGGATGACGGCCACATAGGCATTGCCCCACAGCTGGTGGCTGGTGACGACGAAGGACCAAAATTCAAATGGCGTCTGCCAGCGGTTGGGTGTGCGAAGGAGCTTGTTCAGCGGGTGGCGGTTCTCGTCCGTCCAGCTGGTCTTGCCATCGGCATGCGTGGCACGCCTGACGCGTACCGGCAGCTTGGCAACGTCGTCACTGAGCACCTTGACGCAGGCGTAGACCGCCGCGCTCTGAAGGCTGCCAGTAGGGGTGACGGCGACACCCGAGTTATTGGTGAAGGCGCCGAAGGCTGTGCTCAACGCGCCATTAGGGAAGCCAATGTTCCACCCCGACTTTTCGACCGGCGCGCCAGCGTCGTTCTGCGTCAGGGTAGTGCTGCGCCTCCACGGAAGAATCTTGTCGATAAAGTTGGCCATACCGTATTTACCGCATCGCAATATTTAAGAGTATCCACTTGCAGAAAGTAGGTGCTGCATGTAAGCAGAAGAGATAAAGCGAGGTGCAAAATGCAAATACAGAAAGCCACATATTGGGTTTGCGGTTCGTCGTTGGACGACGTTTACATGACCACCACCGATGCCAACGGCAAGGGCCACTTGATTACTGGCCCCAGCCTTCAGCGAGCAAGGGAGCGCTTCCACGCTCAGCTGGTTGAGGCCGGCAAGACGCTGGATGACGCTTATCAGCAGATGCTCGCCGCCGTCGGAGCCGAGGAGCTTTCGCGGATGCACGAGAGGTTCAAAGAGGCACTGGGCGAGCGCCGTTGACGCTGCGCATGTCGCTTTGAAGGTGGTACGACTGACCGCGTGTTCCAGACTTTAAGAGGCCATCTTGATCGCTAGGTCAGTCGCCACGACCCCCATGGGTATCATCAAGGCGTTGGCACGCACATATTATGCGATGCAGGAGCCGAGCAGATTATCCAAAACAGCCGTCTTTGATGCGTACAACGCAAGAAAATACTGGCCCGAGCTGGTAAGAAAGCTGACGAGGCCGGAAGAGTCTGGATTGCAGCTAACTCCGGGAGAGCGTTGCAGCGACCTTCTTCTCGAATTCGCGCAGGCTAACATCGCGGTAAATCCGCGTCGGCTCGTACTGCTCGAACAGATCATAATAATGGCGGAAACAGGCGATTTCGTTTATGCAAAAACGAAAGCGACAGGAGAGCGAATCGTTTTTCCTTAGCCGATCACCAACAGGCCGCGTGCTTCATATACAGACTTCGTGCTGACGTTCGCCATCGCACGGGCCATGCTCATGATAAGTGCCACTGGCCCGTCGATCTTGAGATCCTCCTTTTCCTTGGCCGGGAAAACCTCATCTTTTGCATTCGTTCGCGACACGCAATTTGAGAGCATCCACGCCATCGGGCTGTTGGGGCTGTCAGCGTGTTTGAGCTTGCCTGCATCCATCAGCGCCGCCACCTGCTTCATGGGCTCGCTATAGTTCCTGGCATGCTGCGTGAACTCGTACACGGTCACGCGCCGCTCCATCAGCTGGCCCATCATCCAACTGGCTTGCGCGGGATCAAAAACCACTTCCTCGACGTCGTACTCGGCGATGATGTCCAGCAGATCGTCGAGGATGCGCTGGTGATCGATCATGTTGCCATCGGTGATGATCAGCTCACCGTTCGTCTGCCAAGCGCGGTAGTGGTCCTTGCCCGGTGAGAACACCACATCCTCTGGCAGATAGTAGCGGCCGAAAGTAGCGAAGGTGCCATCATCCAGCGGGAACAGGATCTGCATTGCCGCGATATCCTGCTTGCTCGCAAGGTCCATGCCTACGAAGCAGCGCCTGCCCTTCAGGCTCCCCATGGTGAGTGAGGCATCGTAGTTGGCTGAGTGGCTCTGCATGTTGAAGAAGGCCGAACGGCTGTTTACCCAGGAATTGAGGTGTTTCGTTTTGAAGCGGCCTTGCTCTCGCGGATTGCGGATAGCTGCCCGCTGCTGCGCTAGGAGGAAGTCGCCGTCTACCGACACGCCGTAGTTGGGGTTGGCTTTGATCAGCGCCTCAGGGCTGGTCCAGTCGTCATCAGCATCAATGGTCCACTCCGCATAAAAGCGCTCTTCATCCTCGATGGCGCCCTGCACCAGCTTGCGGCCGGTCAGCACGTCATCGAAACATGGCCCCGCAAGATTATCACCCGCAGTCGTAATGACCCAGACCAACGGCTGCTCCCGTGCGCCCATACCAGTCACCATCGTATCTCTAAGGTCTGGTGTGTCGTGCTCGTGGAATTCGTCGATGATGGCGCAGCTGGGCGAGCTACCGTCACCCGGCTTGCCGATGAGGGGTTCAAAGCGGCTGCCATTGGCGAGGATGTGGAGGTTGGATGCGTTGGCCTCTACGCCGAAGCGGCCGAGGAAGGCGGGCGTCTTGAGAGCCAGGAGGCGGGCGGGTCTGAACACCTCCAAAGCCTGCTTCTCACTGGTGGCACCGCTGTAGACCTCCGCACCATGCTCGCCATCAGCCGCCAGCATGTAGAGACCGATAGGAGCACTTAAGGCCGATTTTCCGTTTTTCCGGGGCACGACAACCATGGCATAGCGAAAGCGCCGCTTACCGTCCTTCTTGCGGAGAAAACCGAAGACATTCACGAGCACCCAACACTGCCAAGGCTCCAGCTTCATGCGTTCGCGCTGCTGTGCCCATTTGCCCTTGCTGTGCTCGAACAGCTCTACGAACCGGCAAACCTTGGATGCAGCGGCAGAGTCGAAGTAGTAGGGCCAGCTGGGATCGTCGTTGCGTGCTTTGTCGGTGAGGTAGCGCTGGCATGCCAGGCGAATCCATTGGCATGCCGGGATGCGGCCGCTCAGTACGTCATTCGTGTACTGGTCGGCCTTCGCAATATGAGATGTTTCTGTCATTCAGGTAGTTCAGTTAGATTTCGCAGTAAGACGTCTGTGCCTCGCTCGGCGGCTTCGATGTCTTTCAAGACTCGATGGAGTCTGGCAGCTTGGCGAAAGGAAAAGTTGTTTGATGTGCTCATCGCTTTCGCAGTGGCATTTGACCAGTCTTTGGTGACTCTGATGACCGTTTCAGGAGTCATCCCGTGACCCCGCGCCTGCGCGATATCTTCCGCAAGTCGGTCGCGTTCATCCTCCAAAAACTTCACCGCGCCTTCTTTGTTATACATCATCAAAGCTCCGCAAACGGGTTGTCGGTTTGAGCAGCTCTCGCACTGACCCTGCTCCGATCAGCCGGTGTCAGTCCGAACTTGCTCAGCCATGATTGGAGACGCCGGTCGGCATCCTGCACCATGGCGACCTCGGGATAGGCACGCCGCATGGCGTTACCGTCTTTCCCTACCGTTTCGTATGTGTCACTGCCAAGCCTCGTCAGTGCCTCACGACCACGGCGCATGTCGCCGTAGGCTTCGCACAAGCCTTCCAGCGCGATGCCGTCTGCCATCGTCAGCACGCCCATATTGTCGAGAACCTCGCAGACGTAGGGCCATGCTGCTCGCGCGTGTGGCGACATGTGTTGGGGCATCATGGGCACCAGCCTGTCAGGCTTGGGCTCATTGGGATTCGCTCGGTAGTTTTGAAGCGTGCCGGTGACTACCTTGATCTCAGTCGGTTTGCGTGGCCTTCCCGCCATCTTGTCGTTCCTCCTCGGGCTGCCGGGTATTTACCGTGGCCGTGCTTTCTTCCTGCATTTTGTGGCCGTGGAGGAAAGGGAGGGGTGCGGTACACAAGAGCCCTGGCCGTAGGTCCTGAGGGGCATATACGTCCCTGCTGCTGCCCCGTGCTGCCCCTGCGAGCTTCTTGCAAAGGGCACTGACCGAAGTCGTTGTCGCTCTAGTGCCAGCCGGCACGGTTCCTACAAGAAGGTTGTAGCGATCGACCGGGCGGTGGGTCTAACGTGCGTCTTTCATCAGGCGCGTCACAATGGAAGAGTACGACAACGCAAACCGCACAGCAGGTTCATCTAAGCCTCAGCGTCGTCTGAGACCTTTAATCGAACCTCCTAAACCGCACGACCTACGTAAGCAACAGCGGCTACTTCTTGTCTTGTCAGTTGGTGGAAGTGTGACGGCTACAATTACATTAGTATTGGTTTTTAAAGGATACTTAAAAGGCGTAGCTGGTATAGTTTGGCCGTTCATTGCACTCTCCGGCTTGCTGGCGTTCGGGAGTGCGTCGAGCTTCATACAGTTTATTTCGATCAGACGAGCGTTAACACGTGGTGCTGTAACTTTGAGTAGTCGCGGTGTGAGCGCTGGCCGAGACGCCTACGTCAAAGACAACATCATGTACAAAGACGATTACATACACCTCAAGAGTGTTTATTTGCAGGGAGATGCAGCTCAGGCCAAGCCTTTGGAGGTTGTGGAGCCTCGCCGCCCGCGATCATTCGTAATTCCACGCTGGCGATCTTTCGCTGGCCTCGTGGCGAAATCTCTCGTGGCAAGTCGGTTTAGGATGTTCAGCTTCCTGTCCCTCTCGGCGGCGGTGATGTGGTATTTTGCCTCTATCGAATCTGCGTTGGTCACCCTTTTAGGCGCTGTGCTCGTGCTCTCCGATGCAGCGCTGATTGCTTTCCGAACGTCCAAAGGGCAGTACGGCAATAACGACCTTGAAGCGCTTGAGGTGATTAAGTTCACCATCGACAAGCTCAAAGGCGGCGGTGATCCGGGAGACTTCGATCGAGTGTTCGAAGACAGACCGGACAAACGAGCTAGCGGTGCGACCATTGAGATTCCGGATGCGGGCGTGGTGGGTGCGCGATGACAATCGATCTCTCCGTCATTTACCGCAAAGCACTCCGCATGTTCCCGTTGCGGGTTCGCTTGGCGATGTTCGTCGGGATCGTGCTTGCCGAAGCGGCAAAGGGATGTGTGACGCTGGGTAACCAGTTCGACGCGTTCGGTCCGGGTAAGCAGATCGATGTCGCCAAGCTTGAGTATTACCAGTGGTGGGCTATCGGCATCATAGCTGCCGTCGGTGTGGCTGCGGCGTGGCACGCATTCACGCAAGTCGTCTTGAAGCAGGTTGATCCCTACGAAGAGGGGGAGAAGAACGTCAAGTTCATCAAGCTGATCATGGAGGAGGCCGGGCTCAGCAAGGTGCAGACCAAGCTGGTGTGGAACGCCGTCGCCAAGCGCATGGCTGATGAGATCAAGGTCGGGACGGTGCTGACGAGAGCGAACCTCGAGGGCTTTACCCAGCAAGCGATTATTGAGACGCGACCTGCGGCAGAGCGGGGCGCCGGGGAATAATCAGATTGACGGGGCAGTTTCTGGCTGCCCCGTGCTGCCCCTGTGAGGGTCGTACAGGGGCTGCTGCCCGTGTCCCGTGCTTGTGCAGCGCTCATCGCTACGGGAACCCCGAGAAGGCCATAGAGGGCGTGCGGCAGAGGGAGTTGCCTTGACAGCTCACTCGGCTTGTTCGCCCATGGTTGCTGGTTGGGGAGACTACTGGTGCTAGACAATAGTGGTCAGCGTCCTGCAAAGGACATAAACTTAGTCTTCAGAATGCAGCTTTTTGAAGCAATCGCAACTCGTGAGGCGGACCTCTTCGCATCCCTGTTAGATACGGCAAGTGCCACGCATCTCTTTGAGGTTTCTGTGGACCGAGCTAAGCGCGCACTTGATAGCCGCTCGGCGACCGCTGAATTTGGTGCGGCGTGCGTTGAACTCATCCGACTACGCCCCGAGGGCAGAGTTCATCTAACAAGGGTCTTTGCTCAGGATCACAACGCAATTCAGCGGGGAATCGCGGGTGCGGATCTAGGCAAGCTCGTCGCAATTAGGCGCAGCTCCAGAGATTTCGAGCATACTCTGGACAAAATTGATGCTGCTGCGTTTAAGAGTTCACTGATCGATGCTCGATACAAAGGTGGAGTTTTCCCTTCTGACTTCCAACGAGTCCTACTTGAAGTGGCGCATCAGGCAATGAGAGGGCTCAGCGTAAGAGTCATAGACCGAGGCGATCGCGCATGGCCATTTAACAAGCAAGATGACGCGGACGTACCTGCATCCGATCGCTTCGTTCGAATCGATGATAACCGACCCGATGTGGAGGAGGCAGCAGACGCTTTAGAGAAAATCAAAGATCGGATTACGGGAGACAACCGAAGTGTCGTGCTCAAAGAGGAGCGCGATGCGCTGGCTAGCGAAATCATGATCCTCATTGGCATGCTTCAGCAGCGTGCTGTCCGTCTCGGGTATGTCCAAAGCGTCCTAGTAGGCAAGGGTACGCTTGGCTACATCAAAGGCAGATTCAAGGACGACATCATGGCGGCGCTGGTTGGTAAGGCTGTCGAGCATCTCTTGAAAATCGGTACTGGGCATTAGCTACGATCGCAAATGGCCCACGAGATCCACACTTTGCGACAATCAAGGCAATGCGCACCGCGCTGTGCCCCTGTGAGGGTCGTACAGGGGCTCTGTGCCGTGAAGGGCTGTAGGGGTGGGGAGTGAGTGTCAGGGCCGCCAGCGCGCAGCTAGGCGCGATAGCCGTCGTCGGTGAGCAGGAACATCAGTACCTGATCGACAGTGAGATCGCCGTCACGCAAGCCTTGTCGGTGGCACACTGCATCCCACCACTGCTCATCCAAGGCATTGTAGGCCGCACCAGCTTCCATCCTCTGTGCCTTGGTCCTGTACTGCTTCTTGCGCGCTGCCAAGGCTTTGATCTTCTCGTTCAGTGTCGCGATGGCGCGCTGCATGCGCTCTTGTTCTCGTGTCATGCCGTAATTTAACGCCTACTGTCGCTGCCTGTCAGTATGTATGTGATGTCGATACATGCAGCGGGTATGGGGGCTGCGGTAACGCTCTTGCTCAACACTCTGAATTCGCCCTTGTAGGAACCTTCGCCCATGTTCTACGTTTGTTCGCGCTATCTGAGCCAACGTGGCGAGGGCTGTCATGCAGGTCAAAGACCTTAGGCAGGGTGAGGGCATCACCTTTGACTGCGGCTGCCGCACCCTCATGTTCAGCCGCCGCGAGCTGATCAACGCCTTCGGGGCTGACACGCCGCTGGAGCACATCGGTCTGCGTTACCGGTGCAGCCGATGCGACATGCCGGCTCAGAGAGCCTGGGCAAGTTGGGTGGCGGTAGAAGGCGAGCATGTTAGGGAGCAGACTGTGTTCCCATGGTGAGCGGCTTTGCCGCGATTGATCTGATCAACCGTTGAGCACCACTCAGCTGGCTTCGCTCCTGCCGGTAAGTACCGGGTACATTCAGGAGAATTACGATGACCGGCGTAGAGGAATTGAGGCTTCAAGGTTTTCTCTTCATCGTGCGTGCCACGCTTGAGGTGGCGCAGATGCAGGAGATGATGATGTGGCTGCATGAGCATGCCCCCGGCGATGCGTGTGGCCTGTCGCCGAGTGAAACAGAGATGATCCTTGCGCGCTGCCGTGTAGTGCAGCATGCCGGCAATGATCCGCTGTCACTGCGCAATACGATCCATGTTGGTTTTTTCGATGCAGGACATGCCGCGCTGTTTAAGTTGACCTGGGTAGGGCTCTAGTACCTCGGCACAGTGATTTTGACCGGTTGGCCGGCCGGTTTCTTACGGTCAAGCATTGGGCGAGGTCATGCGGCGGGGCGGCGGACGGCAACAACTTGCAGTGGCGAGAATTTCTTCCGCTGGAAGCTATGCCCGCCTCGTGGTCGAGGACAGGGCTTCAAACCGACAACAAAATGGGCCGGATCGTTCTGGGGTAGCCAACCGGTCAAAACCACAGTGCAGAGGTACTAGTAAAGTCTTGCCGCATGGCTGCCATGCGATTGGTCAGACGTAGCGGCCAGCGTTCTCGGCCGCCGTCTTGCGGCTATGGCAGGGTTTGCACAGACTCTGAAGGTTGGTGGGGTCAAGGCGGCGGTGCGGTGCCGCCTTCACCGGTTCGATGTGATCGACCTCGTTCGCCTCTATCAGCTTGCCTTCCAGCAGGCAGTGTTCACACAGGGGATGGAGTGCGAGGTGCGCTGCCCGTAGCTTCTGCCATTGCCGGTCGTAGGTTCGCTGCCTCGTCCGGTTGGCTTCCTGGACGTGAATGGCGTCGCGGCCCAGCGTAGGCGCCGCGTGTTTTGGTGGTGTTTTCGGCATCGCTCTCCGCTCGGTTGTGCAGAGATATTTACCCGTTGCTGCCCCCTAAAGTCCGCCAGGGCAGCTACCGCTTGCTGGCGACATCACGGATCGACGAACTGTGCCCAGTTGCCCACCTTAAAGCGTATGCTTGGCGACATTGCTGCCTTCAGGATCGTCGAATGCAAAAGCATGCTGCACTGACAATCTTTGGGCTTGTATTTGGCATTGCTATGCTCGCTTGGGTTGAGCCAAACACATCGGGTGGCGCTTCGCTCCTCGTGGTACTCTGCATCTTTATAGCGAACGCCTCTGGTGCGGCGTTTGGTATTTCAAAGCCGGATGCAACGAAGCCGAAAGCTGCCGCACCGCCACAGAGTAAGAGCTCTGTGCGATCAGCAAAAAAGCGTTTGTATCTGCTGCCATTCCTACTAATCGCAGCTCAAATGCTAAATGCATGTTCAGCAGATACGCCAACAGCATCACGAGGAGGTTTGGTTGGTGGTATTTCAGGTGCTTTGGGAAGTAAGCGTGAGGGGTGGGAAGCTAGTGCAGCGGAGCAGACTGCTGAGCGGACAAAACGGTTAGAAGCAGCCGAACAACGGCGAGAACAACAAGTGTTAGAGCTTCGGCGACGGCAACTATCGCTGGAGGCGCGGCAACAGGCACGGGAGCCACAACCTTCCCAATCAGCTATTCTGGGAGCGCTACTAGGAAACGAGTCGGATGCGTCTTCTCGGATTTGGAATTTCGGGGTGGCACGAAGAGAGTCGAGGGAAGGCGGACTTGCGACAAGACGGCCTCTCGTTCCAGCTAGGATGTTCTTGCGTTCTGACCAGATTCCACCGCCCCGCGTTGCGGCATATGGCGTAGTTGCTTTACGCGCACGGCCAACCCCGGCGACCGAAGCGCGACTGCGCGCTGCCTGTACTGCTTTTCTCGCCTCGTTGCCCGAGCGACAGTCACTTCCATCTAGCGTTCCTGAAAAGGATCTGATGTTAACCATCTGGCCAATTTTCACGGCCGGTGATGCCGCGAATACCGACTTTGGGTGCGACTACCTTTTGGCGAACTACGATCTGCATGCCGGACTATCCGCCATCCAGGATGCTGAGCTACAAGGCGCCAGTCTGACAGGGCGCGGCCCATACCTCATTGGCTGGTCACCGTCGAACACGCGCGGTGTCCGCGACGCTGTGGTACTAGTAGTGGATACATCATCCTTCGAAAGCCAACAAAGCTTCGACGAGGCATTTCTGTTCTGGCAGCGGAAGATCGTTGAAGATCCTCAGCTCTGGCGTTCAGGGTTTTCGTTGGAACGCGTTCGCTTGGCCATCCGCGATTTCGTCGACAAATACGGCCAAGGCATCCTCGACAGCATCAAGCTCGTGAAGCTGGGCGATTAGGCCGTTAACCGCTGTTGTGCCTCCGCATGACGCCTGGCTCGCTTTGTGAGCCAGGCGCCATGCGCGGGCGTGTCGCACTGGCTGTACCTGTAGCGCAGCCCGATGTTCTCCAGAGGCATGTCAGCCCCGAAGGCGTTGATCAGCTCTCGCTTGCCAAAGGCGTGAGTACGGCAAGGGCAGACAAAGGAGGTGCCTTCGTCTGCCTTTAGATCGCCGACTGTCGCCTGCATGGCTACATCGCTCCGATGTGTAGCAACAAAAGTAGAACATGCGGGCTGGTTTCGGCAAACACTGACCGGCGCTGGTCTTTGCCGCTCAGAACGCCACTGTCCATCCAGTCTCGGTGGGGGTGATACGATCCGAGTGAAAGGACCGGGTTCCCCGGAGCAGCCATACTCCGGCGAGTTCCTGATCCCGCCATGCTAGCAAGACCAGGAAGTCACCGACCACTGCCTGGCGCTCGCCACGCTTGTCGTTCTCCGGGTACAGCGCGCTTGCCGGGCACCGCTCATTGAGGTCGTCGTGGCCTGCCGTGGTGCCGTTCATGCCCGGCGCGACCAGCGCGTCGTACACCTCATTCCGCCAAGCTCGGGTGCTGACCGCCATCTGCGCGTCGAGGGCGTAGTGGTAATTCCGGAAGCGAAGCCGGTACTCCAAGCCGTTCAGCCGGGCGAAGCCGTTGGCCAAGTGGTTGGACTGGGTCCAGACGTGGACCTCCCCGCTCAGCTTCGGCGCGGTGAGCCGATTGGGCATGACAGGCTCAGCGAGTGAGGGCTGCTGCGTGAAGCTGGCGTCCTCACCGACACCCTCCTTACGCTCAAACTGCTCGATTGCCTGCTTGAGCGTAGCGCGATAGCTGGGATCGCTAATCACGGCCTGTCCGTCGAATCTCTTGGCCTCCAACTGAGCACGTAAAGCTGCGGCCTGCTGCTGGCGGCTGGCGATGTCGTCCATTAGCGCTGTGCTTTCCTCCTGCACGGCGTCCTCGATGGAGCGCTTTTCGCGCAGATAGCCCCTGATGGAATGCAGCTTGTTCATGTGAACTCCCTTCGATGTCTTGGTATTTGAGAAGTGCGAATCTGTGCTGCTCGCTGAGGACTTATACGAACTACCAGCTGGTATTGCGATTTTTTTCATTGGTGAGCTGGCAGATAACGCCATGAACTCCTGACTGGTGCTGGTTGGAGTTACCCCTATTTGGCTATGGCTCAGATCCAGACCCAATGAACCAATACCGTCGCGCTGCGAATAGCAGCGCATGTGGTGCTAGCGCAGCGGCGAAGACGCGAGCACAGCACCCATCCGGTCAGATCCATATGTGTGTGATCAGGCAGGTGAATGGAAGAGACGTCTTATGTCGTGGCACCTGCGTCGCTTTGCGCCTTGCTGCCCCGACATCAAACACCGGACTACGCCCGGTGTTTGAGGAGCAATTGGTGTTCGAGCTGGATGGATCGGAGGGATTCCACCGATTCCACCCACACCACTATATACTATAGAGTTTCTGGGTGAACAAAACTGATCTGCGGACGGCCAAGATTTGGCCGGCACGAGCAGCCGGAATTTCCCCCGCCACGGACGAAAAATATCGCGCAATTTTGGGGTCGGCGTGTAAACCCGAGTTAGGCGGCAAACGCCCAACAACAAGAACCGAAGAGGCACCAATGAGAATTTTGAAGGCTTCGTTCGCCGCTGGGGCGGGCAAAACCAGTGCTGCCGTGCGGAAAACCGTGCGACGGGTTAGTAAGGCAAAGCGAGTACTGATTATATCAGCGAACACCGATCTCCTCATTCAAACGGCTGAGGATGTCAGGAAGGCTTTCGGCAAGCCAACGCGCAAAAGCAAAGGGGCAGGCCGCATGCGCGATGAGAACCCACATATCATCGTGCGAGCAATCTACGGCCGCGCTGACAGCCACGACGGCTTGGTGGAAGAAGGCAAGGTGGTGGAGCAGGTCACTGAGGCCATCATGGCGGCCAACGGCAGCCCTTACGGCTGCTGCCTGCTCATCACGCATGAGGCGTTCAAGCGCATGCGCGATGGCCTCTGCACTGGCTGGGTTGGGTTGTTTGATGAGGCCGATGAGGTCGTTGTCGAGTACCGCACTGCGATGGCTGAGACCCATGCATTCATCACCGACCACCTCAAGCCGGAGGGTCTCGGGGCGAAGAATGTTAAGCTGGAGGTCAAATGGGGACACAAGCAGAAGCTTCAAAGGGTCTACGACAATCCGCGCAACGACAAGTCGTTCATTCCCCTGAAGGAGTTCTCCGGCTTCCTTCTCGATCCCAATTACCATGTCTACACCAGTGCAAAGCAGTGGAATGATCTGCGCGCTGGCGAGGCTTCCGATGAGCAGCAATGGGTGGTGATCAAGGGACCGGGCAAGCTCGCCGAGTTCGAAGAGATCACCGTAATGGGCGCGAAGCTGGAAGCCACCAGCAACTACTTTTTTTGGGAGAGAATGTGGAATGTAGATTGGCAGGATGACGCCGAGCTTGCGGAGGGGCTGCGCTACACCTACAGCCACCCTAACAGCCACCTCGTCGAGTTCTACGGCGCTTTCAACGAGATGGCTACTCGGAATTCAAAAAAACAACTCGCGTTCGTGGGCAGCGACGAGAAGCGTGAGGCGGTGGTAAAGCGCGCGGTGTTGGACATGTTTGGTGACAGCGGTGGCAAGGACGCGGGTTACGCATGGTGTGATAACAACTACACCGCCACTCCTCTGCCGGTGGTGCCTAACGAGGCAGACTCCGATTACACCAACCAGATCCACAACAAGCCGCAGGGCAAGAATGAGGTTTGGGAAGGCTATGCGGATGTCGCTCTGCTGGGTACCTACAACTATACTAAGCTGACGGGTGCGGTGCTGGAGGATCTGGGTTTCACCAGAGATATGCAGGAGGTGGATCGCAACTTCCTGTACTGGTACCAGCAGCTCATGCGGTGCGCGCCGCGCAGGCTCAGCTATGAGGGCATCACGCGCTGCATCACCTTCACCACCCGGTTCGGTGACTGGTGCAAGCGAGAGGGCCTGTTTCCTGACAGCACAAGCCTCATGCTGCCGGCAACGGCAGGTAAGCGGATTGAGCCACTAAAAGGGGAAGGTCGTCCGCGTGAGGAGTTAACTAGTGAGGAGCGCGCGTCAAAGGAAGCGGCAGCGAAGCTACGTAAGCGGTTGGCTGACGCCGAACGATACAAAAAGAAAAAGGCTGGAAAGGCACACTGATATGGCACTGAAAATCAAATACGTCGAGCAGGCCGTATTCGCCTTTTGGACTCTGGACGATATGATCCGCAAGTTCCACCGCAACCGGCGGGCCTACGACCAACTCAGCTGGCATAAGGCGGTGCTACCCTACAGCTACAAGTCCGGCACCCCAGAGCGACGTCAGGCAGCCCGTGACATGCGGACGGTGCAGCGGGCGCTGATCAAGTGGCACCACACTGGTGACCACAGCCTGCCGGAGGGTCTGGCACCGCAAGAGCGCGAGGGATTCGTGGCGTTCATTAACCACATGGCGCTGGCGGTGTATGCCGACCACGTCATGACGAACGACCCCAACCGGTACTGTCGCTGCACACACTTCGAGCATGACCAGTGCGACCACACAGAGGCCGAGCGGCGGCTGAAGGCTAGCTACGAACTCCTTCAGGCATGGCGGCGAGGCGAGAGCGTCTTGCTGCTCAAGCTCGCGGCGTAGCTTGCGCCGAGCACTGAATGCTGATTAACGCAAGGCTCCGCTTGACTGCGTGGCTTTCTTACAATCAGAGTGCTGAGCCCCACTATCGTGGGGATCAGAGCACTTTCAAGCGCTAAGTCTACAATCTCAACAGCAGAACATGCTTTTCAGAAAAAGAGTGATAAGAGACTGAAGAAGCCTCTAATCACCCGCTTATTCTGCAAAGCAGCATCTAAATTACTTTATAATCTCGCTTTCGTGAATATTTGTTTCGAACTTGCCGCGCTATGGAGATGTGCCGTCGCAACCGGATGGAGGTCGCAGATGGCAGCGGCGGACAAGAGGATCGTAAAGGCTCCGCGCACGCCGAAGGTGCCGAGCTTTCGAATCCCCAAGGTTGAGCAGGACTTCTACGCGTCGGACGAGCGGGTGCAGAGTGCGCAAGCGACACTCAAGCGTACTTTGGCTGCCGTCACGGGAGAGACTGACAGTCAGACGCTATTGAAGCTCGAGCGCGATCTCGACAGTTTCATGATTCCCATGACCGACCCGCGCGAGCTCAAGTTTTGGGGGCACTTGCGGAACGCTGTCGCGCGCTGTGATGGCGCTCTGCAAGCCCACCAGGGCAGTGAGCTGTTCAGCGGCGATCCGAAGATTAGCACCGTCAATAAGGCTCGACTCGTGCAAGTGCGGAAGGCTGTGAAGAGGCTTGTCAACCTTTACGGCTTGAAGGCCGGCCGCGACATTCTGCTTTAGCGATGGCCGCTAGTTAACGTGGATCGGAAGTGGTCTTTGAATCATGAGTGATGATCAGCTGACTATTGAGGATCAGCTGCGGACGCAGCTGGAGATGTGGCGTTGTACCGCGAACGAGCGCGCCGCAGCTTGCATGCGTGCTGTGGACGTGATCGAGAATTTGCAGTCTGCTATCAGGGCCGCCTCTGACGATAACGATGCATTGCGTCAACGTTATAATAAATTGGTTGATCGCCACAACGAGTTTGTGCAGCAGTCTTGGCAGGAAAAGGCAAAACTTCGAGCTGAAGTTACTTCACTAATTATTTTCAACGACCTTTCTCGTGTGCGCGACCCCTGGTTGGAGGTCGAGAAGTTTGCGCACGGGGACACGATGGTCGCGGTCAAGCCATTCCCTTCAGTAGCAGACCTACAGCGGCTTGTGGACGAGTGCGTCAGTCAGTTCGGCAATGGCGACTGGCGTTACGTCTACTACGATGACGAATTCCGACGTGACCGCAGGAAGTGGGTCTGCGTGTTTTACTTCAAGAACAAACGGGATGCGGTGCTTTTCAAAACGAGTCTCAACACGGGTGAATGAGTACCGCGTCTTACGTCTGAGCCGAAGGCACTCATTGTTCCGGTCGCAATCGATGCGACTCTCTTTGCATCTCTGCACATCCGCAGCACGCGGGCAGCCATTCCCACCCGCGTGCTGCATGCCCCAGAAGCATAACGCTTTGTTTCTGCTCTGTTTTTCCTCCCTGGTTGACGTTCCAGGGACACGGTCTAACAATGCATGGCGAAGAGCCAGAGCGGCCCGCGCGGCGCGAGCGCGGCCAGCGCCTCCGCCGCCCGGGCGGTGTCCCGCCTGCGGCGCAGCAGCCGGACGCCGGTGCCGAGATAGGCCGGCACCGGATGGTGCAGCAGGTAGCTCTCGTAATGCGGGAAGGGCAGCGGCAGCAGCGAGGCAAGGTGGCTCAGCACGTCCCAGCGCGCCTGCAGCGCGAAGTCGTCGCCGTAGAGGTGCCGCAGGTCCGGCGCGGGGCAGTCCCGCGCCAGCGCCCGGATGGCGGCGGGGTCGCGCGGGAAGCGGCTCTCGGCGCCCATGCCGTCGCGCTCGAGCACGATCCAATCCGGCCGGAGATAGCCGTAATCCGTGACCGTGACCGCGATGTCGCGCACCCGCGCGGCGGCAATGGCGGCCTTGTGGTAGGGCCGCTGCTCGCCGAGCAGGACGAGGTCGGTGATCCGCTCCCGCTCCAGGTAATCCGCGATGAAGCCGGGCCAGTCCCGCGCCCGGCCGCGATAGTCGGTGGCGAAGGAGCCGTCCCAGAACAGCCGGTCGCCGAGGCAGAGGTTGATCCGCCACGTCGCATGGCCGTACTCCCGCAGCGTCGCGGCCAGTTCGCGGAAGAAGGGGCTGATCGGGCCCTGCAGGAAGAGGAAGCGGCGATGCGGCGCGGAGGGGAGGAGCGGTGCCATGCGTCGAGCCTCACCCAAATCGCCTTGCAGGGTGGTTGATGTCGGCAGCGGAAGGCGATGATCCCGCCTCCAGACCGTGACCGAGGGCGGCCCGCAGGTCGCCGGCATCCACCAGCCGCCGGCCGCGCCGGGCGAGGCCGCGCAGCAGGGCGGGCGGCGGGAAGGGGCAATAGGGCAGCGGCGCGGGCACGATCTCGTCCACCGGGCCGCGCCCGAGCCTCGCCAGGACCTCGGCCAGCAGCGGCAGGCCGGCCAGGTGCAGGGCGCGGGCGGCGGCGCTCGCCGTGGTGCCGGGCGGCAGCGGCACCTCCCGCTGCGCCAGGATGCCGCCGGCATCGATGCGCGGGACCAGGCGATGGACCGAGACGCCGAAGCGGGGCGTCTCCTCTGCCAGCGCCCAGATGGTCGGCACCGGGCCGCGATGCCGCGGCAGCAGGGAGGGGTGCAGGTTGATCCCGCCGAGCGGCGCGAGCGCGAGCGTCTCCGCTGCGAAGATCTGGTCGAAATGGCAGGAGAGGATGAGGTCCGGCCGCGCCGCGCGGATCGCCGCCGCGGTCTCCGGCCCGTTCACGTCCCGCACCGCATGCAGCGGGATGCCGCGCGCCGCGGCGATGCGGGCGAGCCGCGTCGGGCCCGGCCGCAGTCCCGGCAGGGCATAGTTGATCCAGAGGAAGGGCAGCAGCCGCGGCCCGGACCGCCGCAGGTGCCGCCAGCCCTGGCGCAGGGCCCCGCCGGCCGCGGGCCGGAAGGGGTCGGAGCGGCCGATCAGCACCACCTCGCCGCCATGGCGGTCGAGGAAGCGGGCGACCGCTTCCTCGCTCGGCGCGGCCTCCAGCGTGAAGAGGGCGATGCGCATCGCTTAGCCGGCGCCGCGCGGGCGGGACGCCCCGCAGGCGCCTGCGCGCACCGTCCGGCGCATGCCGCTAGGCCACCCGCGCACCGGCCAGCCCCTCCCGCGCCGCGGCCAGCGCCGCCGCCGTCCGCGCGATCTCGTCTTCCGTGTGCTCGGCCGAGAGGAAGAAGCGCAGCCGCGCCGAGCGCTCCGGCACCACGGGGAAGAGGATCGGCTGCACGTTGATCCCCCCCTCGAACAGCGCCGCGGCCATCCGCGCCGCCGCGACCGAACTGCCGAGGATGACCGGCACGATGCCGAGGCCCGCCGAGGCGCCGGTGTCGAAGCCCGCCTCCCGCGCCAGCCGCAGGAACAGCGCTGCATTCGCCTGCAGCCGGGCGGTGCGCCAGGGCTCCGCCTGCATCACCCGCAGCGATTCCAGCGAGGCGGCGGCGAGCGGTGGCGCCATCCCGACCGAATAGACGAAGCCGGGTGCTGCGTGCCGCAGCAGGTCGATCAGCGGCCGCCGGCCGGCGATGTAGCCGCCGCAGCCCGACAGCGTCTTGGACAGCGTGCCCATCCAGATATCGACCGCGCCCGGTGCGACGCCGCAGTGCTCGAAGCTGCCGCGCCCGGTCGCGCCGAGCACGCCGAGCGCATGCGCCTCATCGACCATGAGCAGCGCGTCGTGCCGGCGCGCCATCTCGGCGAAGCGCGCGAGGTCGGGCACGTCGCCGTCCATGCTGTAATGGCCTTCGATGACGATCAGCGCGCGGCCGTGCCGGCGCCGCTGCGCCGCCAGTTCCCGCTCCGCCGCGCGCCAGTCGTTGTGCGGGAAGGCGATGCGCCGCGCGCCCGAGAGCCGCGCGCCCTCGGCGGCCGAGTTGTGGATGAGCTGGTCGTGCAGGACCAGGTCCCGCGCGCCCATGAGGTGCCCGATGACCGTGACATTGGTCGCATGGCCGCTGACCAGGCAGAGGCAGGCCTCGGTCCCGTACTGCTCGGCGAGCGCCGCCTCGAGCTCGCCATGCACCGGCCGCTCGCCGGAGGCGAGGCGGGAGGCGGAGGCGGAGACGCCGTGCCGGTCGATCGCCGCCTTGGCTGCCGCGGCGATGCGCGGATCGCCGTTCAGGCCGAGGTAGTTGTAGGAGGCGAAGTTCAGGAACTCCCGCCCGCCGATGACGGTGCGGGCGCCGGCCACGCCCTCATGCGGCCGGAAATAGGGGCTCTCGAGGCCGAGCGCCTCGCCCGCCTCCCGCACCATCTCGATGTCGCGGAGCCCAGGCAGGGTGGCGAGGTCGCGGCCCGGGCTCTCGGGCGGCGCCTCCGACGCCTCCTCGCCCCCCTTGCGGCGGGACAGGCGCTGCAGCAGCGCGGCGCGGGCGGTGGCGGAAAGGCCGAAGGATTGCGTCATGCCGCCCTCACCGCCGGCCCCGCCTCCGCTTCCGCCTCATGCGCCGCCACCAGCGCCGCGGCGGCCGCGGCCTCGGGGGCCGGGGCGCTGCGCAGCGCCTCCGCCATCCGGCGCGCCAGGGCCTCGACCGTCAGCGTCTCCGTCACGGCGGAGAGCGGGACCGGCATGCCGAGGCGCTGCTCCAGCGCCAGGCGCAGCTCCATCCCGCCCAGGCTGTCGAGCCCGAGGCCGCCGAGCGGCGCATCCGGAGCGACCGAGGCGGCCGGCAGCCGCAGGATGCGGGCAAGCTCGGCAGCCAGCGCCTCCCGCAGCAGGGCCAGCGCCTCGGCCTCGGGCGCGTCGCGCAGCCGCGCCCGCAGGTCGGCCGCATCGCCCGCCGGCGCCGCCGCGCTGCGCACCGCCTCGAAGCAGGGCTCCTCCAGGATGGCGAGCGCCGCCCGCGCCTCGCCCCAGGCGAGCCGGGCATGGCCGATCGCCGCGGGCCCGGCCTCCAGCAGCGCGGGCAGGGCGGCCAGCGCCTCCTCGGCGGGCAGGGGCGTGGCGCCGAGGCGGCGGCGGAGGATCCGCGCCGTCGCCTCGTCCGCCGCCAGCATGCCGGCATCGGCGATCGGACCCCAGGCCACGACCTGCGCCGGCCGGCCCGCCGCGCGGCGGCGCCGCGCGATCGCCTCCAGCCCCGCATTGGCGGCGACATAGGCGGCCTGGCCGGGATTGCCGACCGCGACCACGGCCGAGCCGAACATCAGGAAGAGCGCCAGCGGATCCTCCGCGGTCGCGGCGTCGAGGGCCTCGGCGACGCGCAGCTTCGCCTCCAGCACCCGCGCGACCCGCGCGGGTTCGAGCGCCGCGGCCGCGCCATCCGCCATGGCGGCGGCGGCATGCACCACGCCGCGGATCGGCGGCAGCCCGGGGCGGACCGCGCGCAGCGCCCGGTCGAGCGCCGCGGCATCGGCCGCGTCGCAGGCGATGACCGTCGCGGCGGCGCCGCGCGCGGCGAGGTCGCGGACCGCGGCCTCGATGCCCGGCGTCTCCGCCCCGCGGCGGGAGAGCAGCACAAGGTGCCGCACGCCCTGCGCCGCGAGGAAGCGCGCCGTGGCGAGGCCGAAGCCCTGCGTGCCGCCCACCACCAGCACCGTTCCGCGCGCCGCCTGCCGCAGCGCCGGCGCCTGGTGCGGCGCGGCGGCCGGCGCGGGCGGGCGCACCACCAGCTTGCCGATATGGCCGCTCGCCTGCAGCGTGCGGAAGGCCGCCTCGACCTCGGTCGCGGCGAAGTCGGTCGCGGGCAGCGGCCGGAAGCTGCCGTCGCGCAGCCGATCGGCGATGGAGCGCATCAGCCTCGCCGCGACCTGCGGCCGGGCGCGCGGCAACTCGTCCACATCGACCGCGAACCAGGTGATATTGCGCCGCATCGGCCGCAGCGGCACGCGGCGGTTCTCGGCGAAGTCGCGCTTGCCGAGTTCGAGGAAGCGGCCGAAGGGCCGCAGCAGCGCCATGGAGCGTTCCATCGCCTCGCCGGCCAGCGAGTTCAGCACGACGTCGACGCCGTCCGGCCATACGGCGCGCAGCGCATCGGCGAAGCCGGTATCGCGGCTGTCCAGCACCAGCTCGGCGCCGGCGGCGCGCAGGAAGGCGCGCTTGGCGGGCGTGCCGGCGGTCGCCGCGACGCGCGCCCCGGCGGCGAGTGCCACCTGCAGCGCGGCGAGGCCGACCGCGCCGGCGCCGCCATGCACCAGCACGCGCTCGCCCGGCTCGATCCGCGCCAGCTCCTCCAGCGCATGCACCGCCGTCAGGAAGGCGACCGGCACCGTCGCCGCCTCGGCGGGATCAAGGCCCTCCGGCAGCGCCGCCAGGGCCGCGGCCCGCGTGATCGCATGCGTCGCCAGCGCCCGCGGCGCCACGCCGAAGACGCGGTCGCCGGGCTGAAAGGGCGCGCCCTCGCCCGCCGCCTCCACCACGCCG
This sequence comes from Paracraurococcus lichenis, assembly GCF_030657435.1. Classification (GTDB taxonomy): domain Bacteria; phylum Pseudomonadota; class Alphaproteobacteria; order Acetobacterales; family Acetobacteraceae; genus Paracraurococcus; species Paracraurococcus lichenis. Next base: position 23,679 of record NZ_JAUTWS010000038.1, read on the forward strand.
GCGCATTCCATGCCGAGGCCGGGACCGGCGAAGCCGGGCAGCAGCGCCTCCTCCGGCAGCAGGCCCTGCGCCCACATCAGGTCGCGGAAATTGACCCCCGCCGCCTCGATCCGGATCGCCACCTCGCCGGGGCCGGGCGGCGGCAGGTCGAGTGGCGCCCAGCCCAGCGTCCCGATCTGGCCGGGCTGGCCGATCCGCAGGATGGCGGGGCCGGCGGGCGGCGGGGCGGGCGGCAGGCCGGGCTTCAGGCGCGGCACCAGTCGCGCCTCCCGCGTCAGGGTCACCTCGGCCTCGGCATCGCCCTCGGTCAGCAGTTCCGACGCGAGGCGGCGCGCCGCCTGCTCGGGCGGCAGGGCGGGGTCGAGGTCGATGCGCCGCGGCTTCAGCCCGGGATGCTCGTTCGCCAGCACGCGGCCGAGGGCGAAGCAGGCGGCGGCGGCCGGGTCGTGCCGCCCCTCCTCCGGCTGCTGCCCGCCCATCGTCACCAGGCGGAAGCCGGGCGCCGCGCCCTCCGCCGCCGCCGCGAGGCGGCCGAGGGCGGCCAGCGACTCGGCCAGCGCCTCGCCGCCGCCGGCGAGGGCGACGACCAGGCTGCCCTGCAGCGCGGCCGGCGGCATGCGCGCCGCCTCGGCCAGCGCATGCTGCGCGACCGCCGCGCCGCGCGACTGCAGCGCCGCGGCGAGCGGGCCGCGCAGCGCCGCCAAGGCGGCATCGGCGAAAAGGGCGATCCGCCGCAGCTTGGGCGCGGCCAGCAGCGCGGCGCCCGCCGGCGCGCGGGCCGCCAGCAGCGTGGCCGGCCAGGGCGCGGCCGAGAGCGGCAGGGCATGGGCCTCGAGCCAGCCGCCGGCCTCCAGTGCCGCCGCCCAGCCCTCCATGGCCGGCAGGGGCGAGGCGCCGCCCGGCGCCGCCCACCAGGACGGGTCCTGGCCACAGCCGAGGTCGAGCAGGGGTCCGGGCAGCGGCTCGGCCAGCAGCAGCGCGGCGCCGGGCGCGGCGGCCTGGCGCAGTGCCTCCGGCAGCAGGGTGCCGGCGCGCAGCCGGGCGGCTGCGCCGAGGCCGATGACGAGGTCGGCGGCGAAGGGCGGCGCCTCCGGCCCCAGCGGATCCCAGGCGGCGGCGAGGTAGTCGAGCCCTGGCAGATCCGGCGGCGTGGGCGGGGCCGGGCGGCCGGGCAGGGCTGCGGCGACGAAGCGGACATGCCGGCCGGAGCCAGCGAGCGCCGCGGCGAGCCGCCCGGTCAGCGGCCCCGGCCCGGCACCGAGTTCCAGCACCCGCAGCGGCAGGCCGCGCGGCCAAGCCTCGGCGAAGGCGGCCGCGGCCTCGACCAGCACGGCGGCGAGGCGGGCCTGCCCGGCGCCGGTCGCGGGTGGGCCGGCGGCCAGCGCGGGCTCGGGTGGGGCGCGCCAGTCGGCGAGCGATTGCGGCAGCCGCTCGGCCGCCAGCGCCGCCCAGGCGAGGTCGGCGGCCAGCGCGGGCTGCTCCAGCAGCACCTGCCGCCAGATCTCGACGGCCGGCGGCAGATCGGGGCTCGACACCGGGCGGAGGCCGCCCGCAGCGGGCGCCGCCAGGCCGCCCTTCGCCAGGTCTTCCAGCAGGGCCAGCGCCTGCGGGCCGCCGGCGGCGGGGCTGGCCGAGAGCGCGGCATGCGCCGCGGCGGCGCAGAAGCCCTCCAGCAGCACGCCGGTATCGCCGAGGTCGAGCGCCGCGTCCCGCTGCCGCGCGGCGGCGAGCACGGCGGCGAGGTCGGGGCGCGGCGCGGCCTCCTGCCCCGGCAGCGGCGCGGCGGGCTGCAGCGCGATGCGGAAGGCGCCCTCGGCCGGGTCGGCGCGGCCGGGCAGGCGGATGCGCTGCAGCGTGCAGCCCTCCAGCACCGCGACCGGCCGGCCGGCGCCGTCGCGCAGCACCAGGTCGGCGGCGGCGCTGCGCTCGCCGCGGCTGGTCAGCCGGATCCCGGCCTGCGCCGCCGGGGCGGCCTCCGTACGGACCACCAGCCGCGCGACGCGCACCGGCACGAGGCCCGTGCCGGGCTCGGCCGGCGGCCCGGCCAGCAGGCCGACCAGCCCCTGCAGCGCGCCGTCGAGCCGCGCGGGGTGCAGCAGGAAGCCGGCATCGGCCGGCGCCGCCTCGGGCCGGCGGAGGCGGACCGTGGCGCGGCCCGCGGCCTCCTCGATCACCGCCTCGTCGAGGGATTCGAAGGCCGAGCCGTAATGCAGCCCGACCGTGCTGGCCATGGCGCGGATCGCCTCGCCCGGCAGTGCGCTGCCCTGGAGGGGGGCGGGCGCCGCGGCCTCGGGCAGCGCCGGCAGGGCGGCGACCGTCGCCTCCAGGTGCAGGGTCCAGGGCTCGGCCGCCAGGCGGCGGCGGGATTCCAGCGCGAAGCGGCCGCTGCCGTCGAGGGTCGCGCGCAGCTCCCGGGCGGGCTCGGCATCCAGCGGCAGGACTTGCCGGATCGCCGCCTCGCGCAGTTCGATCGCCGCCGCTTCCGGGTGGCGGGCGCGGCCGGCGGCCAGCGCCATCTCCAGCATGCCGGCGGCGGGCAGCACCGGCTGGCCCGCGAGCGCATGATCCGCCAGCCAAGGGTCGAGCGCGGTGTCGAGGATCCGGCCCCAGAGCACCGGCTCCGGCCCGCGGCGGAAGCCGAGCAGCGGGTGCTCCTCCGGCAGGGCGACCTGGCCCGTGGCCTCGACCGTGCGGGCGTACCAGATCCGCGTGCGGTCGAAGGGCGTATGCGGCAGGCCGCGCCGGGCGGCGGGGCCGGCGAAGGCGGGGCCGGAGCGCGGATCGGCCCCGGCAGCCCAGGCGCGGTCGGCCAGGCCAGGGAAGGGGTCGGGCGTCGCGTCGCGCTTCGAGAGGCTCGGCAGGATCGCCGCCTCGGCCCCCGCGGCGCGCAGCGCGTCGCGCAGATAGCCCTGCAGCACCGGCGCCGGGCCGATCTCGAGGAAGAGGCAGGGGCCGAGCCCGGTCGCTTCCTGAATAGCGGGCAGGAATTGCACGGGGTCGCGCAGGTTGCGCCACCAGTGCTCCGGCCCGCAGGCCTCGGCCGGCAACGGCGCGCCGGTGACGGTGGAGATCAGCGGCACCTGCGGCACTTGGCCCTGCAGCCCCGCGAGGTCGGCGGCCAGCCCCGCCCGCAGCCCGTCCATGGCGGCGCTGTGGAAGGCGTAGTCGAGGTCGAGGCCGAGGAAGCTCCAGCGCCGCTCCGCCGCTTCCGCCTCCAGCCGCGCCAGCAGCGATTCGGGTCCGGCGACGGTCAGGCTCTCCGGCGCATTGACGGCGGCGATCTCGACCCCCCGCCCGTCGAGCGTGCCGAGCGCTTCCAGCACCGGCCGCGCGGCCTCGGCCGAGGCGCCGAGGGCGGCCATGCGGCCCTGCCCGCGCGTGCGCGCCTGGTGCCGGCTGCGGGCGACGACGAGCCGCGCGGCGGTGGGCAGGTCCAGCATCCCGGCGCAGGCGGCGGCGGCGACCTCGCCCACGGAATGGCCGAGGCAGAGGGCGGGCCGGATACCCTCCGCGGCGAGCGCCGCGACGATGCCGTGCTGCACGGCGAAGAGCAGGGGCTGGGCGATGTCGCTGGCGGCGAGGTCCTCGGCCCCGACGCCCGCGGCGAGGCGCTCCGTGACCGACCAGCCCAGCAGCGGGGCGAGGGCGGCATCGGCCGCCGCCACCCCGGCGGCGAAGCCGGCATTGGCGGCAAGCTGGGCCTGGGCCATGCCGGGGAAGGGCGCGCCATTGCCGCTGAAGACGAAGGCGACGCCCTGGCCGGGCGCGGCCTGCCCTTGCGCCGCGGGTGCGCCCTCCGACCAGGCGGCGAGACGGGCGGCGAGGGTGGCGGCATCGGCGCCGCGGACCGCGAGGCGGTGCGGGAAGGGGCCGCGGGTGCGGGCGGCGCCGCGCAGCAAGGCGGGCAGGGCCGGGGCGGGCGTCGTCGCCAGGCGGTCGCGCCAGCCCGCGGCGAGCGCGCGCAGCGACGCCGCGCTGCGGGCCGAGAGCAGCAGGGGCGGCAGCGCGGTGCCCGCAGGCTCCGCGGCCGGCTTCGTGGCCGGCGCGGCGCCGACCAGGACGCTGGCATTGGTGCCGCCGAAGCCGAAGCTGTTCACGCCGATCACCGCCCGGCGGCGGTCGGGCAGGCTCTCCAGCGCCGTCGGCACGCGCAGGCCAAGGCCCTGGAAGTCGATGGCCGGGTTCGGCGTCTCGTGGTGCAGGCTCGGGGGGATCTTCCCCTCCTGCAGCATCAGCACAGCCTTCAGCAGCCCGACCATGCCGGAAGCCGGCTCGGTATGGCCGATATTGGTCTTGGCCGAGCCGATGGGCAGCGGCGCGCCCTGCCGGCGGCGGCCGATCGCCTCGCCGATCGCCCCGGCCTCGAGCGGATCGCCGGCGGCGGTGCCGGTGCCATGCGCCTCGAAATAGGCGATGCGGCCGGGCGCCACGCCGGACTCGGCCAGCACCTGCTCGATCAGCGCGCGCTGGGCCGGCTGGCTGGGCAGCGAGAGGCCCATGGTGCGGCCGGCGGCATTCACGCCGGTCGCCAGGATCACGCCGCGGATCGCATCGCCGGCGGCCAGCGCGTCCTCGAGCGGCTTCAGCAGGACGGCGCCGGCGCCTTCCGCCCGGACATAGCCATCCGCCCGCGCGTCGAAGGCATGGCAGCGGCCGCTCGGCGAGAGCATCCCGGCCCGGGCGAAGCCGAGGAAGGGAAAGGGGGAGAGCAGCAGGTTCACCCCGCCCACCAGGGCGGCCGGGATGCGGCCGGCGCGGAGCGCCTCGCAGGCCCAGTGCAGCGCGACGAGGGAGGAGGAGCAGGCGGTGTCGATGGTCTGGGCCGGGCCGCGCAGGTCGAAGACGTTGCCGATCCGGTTGGCGAGGATCGACAGCGCGCTGCCGGTCATGAAGTAGCGGTCGCCCGAGGCGGCATCGGCCTGCCGCAGGTCGCCATAGTCGGTCAGCGACCCCCCGACGAAGACGCCCGTCTCCGTGCCCGCCAGGGCGCCCGGCGGCAGGCCGGCATCCTCCAGCGCCTCGGCCGCCACCTCGAGCAGCAGGCGCTGCTGCGGGTCCATCTCGGCGGCCTCGCGCGGCGAGATGCCGAAGGCGCCGGGATCGAAGCCGGCGACGTCGCCGAGCGTGCCGGCGGCGAAGGTATAGGATTTCCCCGGCTCGCCGCGGCGCGGATGCGCGAACCAGGCCTGGGTGAAGCGGTCGGGCGGGACGGTGGTGACGGCATCCCGCCCGGCCGCGAGCAGGTTCCACCAGGCCTCGAGGTCGGGCGCCCCCGGCAGGCGGCAGGCGGCCCCGATGATCGCGATCGCCCGGTCCGTCCGGCGCCCGGTGCGGCGCCCCGCGGCTGTCCTCATGCCGGGGTGGCGCCCAGCGGGGCCGAGGCGGCGAGTTGCGGCTCCCGCGCCGGGATCGGCCGGCGGCCGCGGACCGGCGCCCCCGTCACCCGGTCGAGCAGCGCATCCACGGCGGCGAAATGCGCGTCCCAGCCCGGGCGCTGCCATTGCCGCAGGCGGGCAAGCTGGGCGGCGCGGGCCGGGCTGTCCGGGCTGGCATAGTCGAGGATGGCGCGGCGCCAGCCGAGGCCGTCCAGCGGGGCGAGATAGTCGGGGACGTCCCCGCCCACCTCCCGCAGCGCCGGCAGGTCGCTGCAGATGGCGGGCACGCCGAGCGCGAGGGCCTCGGCCAGCGGCAGGCCATAGCCCTCGGCGAAGGTGGGGAAGAGCAGGGCGCGGGCGCCGGCGAGGAGCGCCGTCACCTCCCGGTCCGGCAGGGAGCCCATCTCGAAGACCAGGCCGCGCAGGGCGTCGCAGCGCTCGAGCAGGTCGAGGACGTTCTCGTTCTCCCAGCCGCGGCGGCCGCAGAGCAGCAGGCGGGGGCCGTCGCGGCTCTCCACCGCCAGCTCCCGCCAGAGATGCAGCAGGAGGTGGTGGTTCTTCCGCGGCTCCACGGTGCCGAGGCAGACGAAATAGGGCTCGGTCGGCAGGTCCGCCGCCGGCCGCGCCAGAGGGCGGATGCCGAGCGGCGCGACGGCGATGGGCGGCAGCGCCCGGCCATGCGGAAGCAGGTGGCGCACCAGCGTCGATTCGGTCGCCGTCGAGTTCACGATGATGCCGTCGGCCAGCTCCGCGACGGTGGCGATCCGGGCGGCGTGGCGGCCGATCTGCGGCGCGCGGGTGTATTCGGGGTGGGTCAGCGGGATCAGGTCGTGGATCAGCGGCACGAATCGGGCCCCGGCCCGGCGCAGGGCGGCGATCGGCGCGTGCCGGTCGAGCGCGCGGTGCGAGACCAGCAGGAAGACCGGGTTGCGGGTGCCGCGGATGCGGCGGAGCAGCGCGGCGCGGCCCCGGCCATGCGCCAGTCCGACCTGCAGCGCGATGGCGATTCGCTGGGCGCGGCGCAGGCCGCCGCCGGTCGGGGCGCCGTGCTCCCACACCTCCTCGAGCGCGTCGAGCAGGGCGGCCACCCGGTCGCGCGGCAGGGCCGCGAACCAGCCCCAGAGGCTCTGCGCGGCGAAGGTCGCCTCGTGCTCCGGCCGGTCGAGCCAGCGGCGGGCATAGGCCATCTCGACCCGGTCGATGCCTGAAGGGGAGATCCGATGCACGCAGGCCAGCAGACGCGAAACGTCCAGGATGACGTGCACAGTGCCCCCGCAAGCTACGCCGTCCGGCGTCATGGTATTGCTACGCCTCACGGGCAGGCGGCCGGCGCGACGCGCTCCCGCTCCACCGAATGCTGCACCGCAACTCACGGAGAAGAGAGCGCGACGGTTAGGTTGATGTCAACCATTAGGTGATAGGCGGCCGTGCCAAATTGTGCGAGAACGCACAGATCGCCGGCCCGCCACCCTGGCCCAAGGCGAGGGGAAAGGAGATGGGCGGCATGGGGCTGTGGAAGCGGGCGCTGACGCCGGAGGCCTTCGCCGGGACGCATGCGGCGACGCTGCCCGGCCTGCTCGGCATTCGGCTGGAGGAGGTCGGCGAGGATTTCGCCCGTGCGAGCATGCCGGTCGACGAGCGGCATATCCAGCCGGCCGGCATCCTGCACGGTGGTTGCAGCGTGGTGCTGGCCGAGACGCTGGGATCCACCTGCGGCGTCATGGCGCTGGAGGATGGCTGGACCGTGGTGGGGCTGGAGGTGAACGCCAACCACCTCGCCCCGGTATTCAAGGGCGACCGGGCGGAGGCGATCTGCCGGCCGCTGCAACTCGGCCGCACCGTGCAGGTCTGGCAGATCGAAATCCGCCGCGGCGACGGGACGCTGACCTGCGTGTCCCGCCTGACCACCGTGGTGCGGCAGGGTCGTGGCCGCTGAGGCCCGGCGAGGGCGGGGCGGGTGTCGCGACGGGACGTGATGCGGCAGCATCGGCCGTTCTGGCTCCTCATCCAGGACGGCCTGTTGCCGCCCGCGAAGCGAGGATGGCCGGGGAATGCTTACCGCGCGGTTGCATGGCGGCCAGATGGCGGAGATCGGCAGCCGATCGCGCAAAAGGGTTGCGCCGGCAGGGGCGAGCCGTTAGAGAGCGCGGACTTCCGGGCCGGTCCGCTGCCGTAGCTCAGTGGTAGAGCACTCCCTTGGTAAGGGAGAGGTCGAGAGTTCAATCCTCTCTGGCAGCACCATCTCCGCGCCGTCGCGCGTCCGGATAGACACCTCGCAGCCACGACCGCACGCGCCTGCCCGCATTGTCCGGCTCCGGACCATGACGCGCTCGCTGCATGCCTGCTCAGCGCCCGGGCGGCACGGCGTCGTCCACCATCCGGTACAACGTCCAGCCCGGCCAGTTGACCGGCACCGTCCGCAGGAGGGGCGAGGCATCGAGCGCCCGCCGGAAGGCGGCGTCCCGCACCAGCAGCAGGCGGATCCTGGCCGCGCGCAGCGCGGCCGCGTCGCCGCCCCGCGCCAGGCCGAAATGGTCCTCCAGGAACTGCTCGCGCAGTGAGGCATCCTCGCGCCGCGGCGGCACCCGGCGCAGATACAGCGCATTGGCCAGCAGCGCCGGATCTGCGCCGGCGGAGGTGACGAAGCGCCCGGGCACTCCCGAGCCGGCGATGACGTCGAGGTAGTCGAGGTTGTCCCAGGAATCGACCAGCGCCCGCTCCTCCCCGCGGTCCAGCATCTGCCGCAAGGCGAGTCCCACCTGGCGATCCTGCCGCAACCCGCCCTGGGCATCGTTCCGGATGCCGTCGCGCCAGGCGAGCCAGGCTGCCCTGCCCGCGGGCGGCAGGATCGCCAGGCCGAACAGCACCGGCACGAGCCAGGCAAGCCGGGCGCGGCCGCGCAGCCGCCCTGCCAGCGCGACGAGGCCGGCGGCCGTCCAGGGCACCAGCAGCAGCGCCCAGATGCCGAAACTCCGCCAAGTCACGGCGAGGGGCAGGCTGAGGGTCGCCAGCATCATGCCGCTGACGAGCGGCAGCGGCAGGCCGAAGGCCAACGCGAACTCGGCGACCGCCGCATCGGCCAGCAGCGCCGGCACCAGCACCGCGAGGCCGAGCAGCACCACGGGATTCCAGACGATCTCCAGCAGCAGCGGCCGCGAGATCGGGATCCATTCCAGCGCGTGGCGGTAGTTCGCGCCCAGCGCGGCGCGGTACTGCGCGCTCGCATTGCCGAGGTTCTCGAGCGAGCCGTGCCAAGCCAGCGACTCCGCCACCCAGAAGACGGGGAAGCCGCCGAGCAGCATCCCCGCGCCGAGCAGCACGGGCGTGCTCACCCCCATGCCGCGCCACCAGCGCCACAGCAGCAGCAGGCCGAGGCAGAAGGCGAAGATCACCGACTCGTAGCGCACGGTCTCGGCGAGCATCAGCGCGCCGCAGGCCGCCAGCAGGCTGGCCGTGCCGCCGAGGCCCCGCAGCCAGCGCAGGAAGCAGGCGGCGGCCAGCAGCAGGAACAGCATGGCATAGATGTCGGAGAGGGGCACGGCGGCGAAGAGCAGGCGGCTCGGGTGCAAGGCGGCAAGCGCCGCGGTGGCGAGGGCGATCCGCCGGTCGCCGAACAGCGCCTCCGCCAGCAGGACGAGGGCGCCGAGCGTGGCCAGCCCGGCGAGGTTGGACAGCAGCCGCGGCACCAGGAAGAGGTCGTCGTAGAGGTGCAGCGCGATGCCGACGGCGATCTTGGTGAAGGGCGGCCAGATCTGCGGCTCCAGCGCATTGGCCCAGGTGAGGTTGTGGGCCAGCAGGATCCGCGCGCTCTCGTCGGCGGAGAGCCGTTCGAGGCCGGCCTGCACCAGCCCGACCTGGGCGAGCAAGGCGGCGAGCGCGATGGCGACGAGGGCAAGGCGGTAGGTCGTGGTGCCGACCGCCTCCAGGCGTGGCGGCGGGACGGCACGGGCCGAGGGCAGGGGGGCGACGTGAAGGGACATTGCGGTCGTTCCGGGTGCCGGAATTGAGCGATGTCGCAATGGCACCACATCAATAACGGATCGGGCGCTCACAAGCCTCCGTCGCCCCAACACATCGCCGAGACTTGCCGCATCATGATTCGGCGGGGCCGATGCGGGTCCCGCCGGTCACTATGCTTGGGATGACGGATTCCGTTCTTGCGGATTGCCGTCCCGTCATCCCGCATCGGGGAGGCGCTGCGGCGACCCGGTCCTCGCCTCAGCGCCAGGCCGGCCGGCCGAGATTGACGTCCCGCCCGCTGGTGAGCGCGCCGCCGGCCGCACCCGCCGCGCCGCCGATCAACGCGCCGGTGCCGGCGCTGCCGCCGGTCAGCGCGCCGATGCCCGCACCCGCGCCCGCGCCGAGCAGGCCGCCCGAAACCGCGCGGTCCCCCGTCGAGTAGCCGCAGGCGCCAAGGCCGAGGGCGGCGAGGGTGAGCAGGGCGAGTCCGGTCTTCGTCATCTGGTGTCTCCTCGTAATTGCAAGGGACCCTGGAAACGCGGCTCGGTTCGGTCCGGTTGCGCATTCGACGCCGCCGGCTCCCACGAAGGCGGAATTGATTGGAAGGCGGACAGGAGACTTGAGCCCGGAACGGCCGCCGGGTAAGCCACGGCGGCCGTCCGAACCCCCGCAAACGTGATTCCCGGGCGCTGGCCCGGCCGGGCGCCGCGGCGCGTCACGCCATCCGAGTGGAAGGTTTCCTTCGCATGTTCTCTCGCCTGTTCGGCTTCCTCTCGGCCGACATGGCCATCGACCTCGGGACCGCGAACACGCTGGTCTATGTGAAGGGTCGGGGCATCGTGCTGAACGAGCCGAGCGTCGTCGCCATCGCCGACCACCGCGGCCGCAAGCAGGTGCTCGCGGTGGGGGAGGAGGCGAAGATGATGCTCGGCCGCACCCCCGGCAACATCGCCGCCATCCGCCCGCTGCGTGACGGCGTCATCGCCGATTTCGAGGTGGCGGAGGAGATGATCAAGCACTTCATCCGGAAGGTGCACAACCGGCGCAGCTTCGCCTCGCCGATGATCATCGTCTGCGTCCCCTCCGGCAGCACGGCGGTCGAGCGCCGCGCCATCCAGGAGAGCGCCGAGAGCGCCGGCGCCCGCAAGGTCCTGCTGATCGAGGAGCCGATGGCCGCCGCGATCGGCGCCGGCCTGCCGGTGACCGAGCCCTCGGGCTCGATGGTCGTCGATATCGGCGGCGGCACGACGGAGGTCGCGGTCATCTCGCTCGGCGGCATCGTCTATGCCCGCAGCGTGCGCGTCGGCGGCGACAAGATGGACGAGGCGATCATCAGTTACATCCGCCGGCACTTCAACCTGCTGATCGGCGAGAGCAGCGCCGAGCGGATCAAGATGGAGATCGGCGCCGCCGCGGTCCCGGACGATGGCGACGAGGGCCCGCTGACCGAGGTGAAGGGCCGCGACCTGATGAACGGCGTCCCGCGCGAGGTGGTGGTCAGCCAGCGGCAGATTTCCGAGAGCCTGGCCGAGCCGGTCGGGCAGATCGTGGAAGCGGTCAAGGTGGCCCTCGAGAACACCCCGCCCGAGCTTGCCGCCGACATCGTGGACAAGGGCATCGTGCTGACCGGCGGCGGCGCCCTGCTGCACCGGCTGGATGAGGTTCTACGCGCCGCGACCGGCCTGCCGGTGGTGGTGGCGGAGGAGCCGCTCTCCTGCGTGGCGCTCGGCACGGGCCGCGCGCTCGAGGAGATGAAGCGGCTTCGCCAGGTGCTGAGTTCGATGTATTGATGGCACCTTGAGGTGAGGCCCGCGGAAAACCCGTGATCCGTCTCAGCGTCCCCCTGCGGCTGGCGCTCGCGCGCCTGACCCTGCCCGTGCTGATCGCCGCGGCCTTCGGCACCATGCTGCTCGGCAAGGCGGATGCCGTGCTGGCGGAACGGGCGCGCATGGCGCTGGCCGATGCCCTGACGCCGATCTGGGGGGTGCTGCAGCAGCCGGTCTCGGCGGCGCGCGACGCGGTCCGGGAGGCCGGGCTGCTGCTCGCGCTGCGCAGCGAGAATGCCCGGCTGCGGGAGGAGAACGAGCGGCTGCACCGCTGGCAGGCCGCGGCGCTGGCGCTGGAGGCCGAGAATGCCATGCTGCGCCGCCAGCTCGCCTTCGTGCCGGAGGCGGCGCCGGCCTATACCACCGCCCGCGTCGTCGCCGATGGCGGCGGGACCTATGCCCGCGCCGTGCTGCTGGCGGCCGGGCCGAACCATCCCGTGCGCAAGGGCCAGGTGGCGCTCGACGACCGCGGCCTTGCCGGCCGGGTGACGGAGGTGGGCAACCGCTCCGCCCGCGTGCTGCTGGCGACCGACATGAACAGCCGCATCCCGGTGGTGCTGGAGGGCAGCCGTGCCAGGGCCATGATGGTCGGCACCAACGGCGCCCGGCCGCGCCTGCAATACTGGCCGGCCGGCACCCAGCCGCAGGAGGGCGACCGCGTGGTGACCAGCGCCGAGGCGAATGCCTTCCCCGCCGGCCTGCCCGTCGGCGTGGTGCGGGAGAGCCCCTCCGGCGGCTTCGAGGTCGAGCTCTTCGCCCGGCTGGACCGGCTGGATGTGCTGCGGCTCTTCGACTACGGCCTCTCCGGCATCCTGCCACCGGAGGCGGTGGCGCGGCCCGAGCCGAGGCCGAGGCGCTAGGGCATGTGCGCAGATGGTCTCCGGCCGGGCCTGTCCGCGCCGCCGTCCCGCCAGCCTGCCGCGGACGGGCCCTAGGCGCGCATGAAGGGACGGCCGGCGCCCGCTTCCGGCCTGCTGCGGCAGATCGACGCGCTGGCCCGCGCCGTCCTGCCGGGCGGGAGCACCGCGCTGCTGATGCTGCTGGCGGCCGTGCCGGTCGGCGCCTTCGGCCTGGTCGCGGCGGCGGCGCTGCCCTGCGTCTTCTTCTGGTCGGTCTTCCGCCCCGCGGCGCTGCCGCCGCCGGCGGTCTTCGGGCTCGGCCTGCTGCAGGACCTGCTGACCGCGGCGCCGCCCGGCACCGGCGTGCTGGTGCTGCTGGTGGTGCACGGCCTCGCCGCGCGCTGGCGGCGCGTCCTGGTGCGGCAGTCCTTCCTGCTGGTCTGGCTGGCCTTCTGCGGCTTCACCGCCGGCGCCGCGGCGCTGGGCGGGGCGCTGCAGGCCCTGCTGACCTGGCGGATGCTGCCCTTGCCGCCGGGCTTCTGGCAGGCCGTGCTGACCGCCGGGCTCTACCCGCTGCTGGCCTGGCCCCTGACGCGGGCGCATGAGGCGATGATCCGGGCGGAGAGCGCGCCATGAGCCGTCGCGCGGGGAGCGCGCCATGAGCCTGGGCAAGGGCGTCCGGCGGGAGGAGGAGAAGCGCCGCGGCGTCTTCACGCGGCGCGCGCTGGCGCTCGGCCTCGGCCAGGTCGCGCTGTTCGGCGTCCTCGGCACCCGGCTCTACCGGCTGCAATCGGAGGAAGGCGAGCGCTACCGGACCATGGCGGAGGAGAACCGGGTCTCCGCCCGCCTGCTCCCGCCGCCGCGCGGCCAGGTGCTGGACCGCAACGGCCAGGTCGTCGCCGGCAACCGGCTGAACTGGCGCGCCCTGCTGGTCGCGGAGCAGACCCAGGATGTCGGGGCGACGCTCGAGACCCTCTCCCGCATCCTGCCGCTGCAGGACCACGAGCGGGCGCGGATCGAGCGTGAGCTGCGCCGCCGCCGCCGCTTCGTGCCGGTCGCCGTGCGCGATTTCCTGAGCTGGGAGGAGATGGCGCGGATCGAGGTCAATGCGCCCGACCTGCCCGGCATCGTCATCGATGTCGGCACCACGCGCCTCTATCCCGAGACCGAGCACCTCTCCCATATCGTCGGCTATGTCGCCCCGCCGGCCGAGCGCGACATGGACGGCGACCCGCTGCTGGAGCTGCCCGGCATCCGCGTCGGCCGCGCCGGGATCGAGAAGTTCCACGACCTGGCGCTGCGCGGCCGCGCCGGCGCCGTGCAGCTCGAGGTCAATGCCGTCGGCCGGGTGATCCGCGAGCTCGACCGGCGGGAGGGCGTGCCGGGCCAGGACGTGCAGATCTCGGTCGATGCCGGGCTGCAGCGGGCGCTGCGCGAGAGGATCGAGGAGGGCACCAGCATCGTCGTGCTGGATGCGCGGAACGGGGAGGTGCTGGCCATGGCCTCGCAGCCCTCCTTCGACCCGAACGTCTTCAATGCCGGCGTCTCCGCGGCGCAGTGGCGGGACTGGACCCGCAACCGCGCGACCCCGCTGATCAACAAGGCGACCAACGGCCTCTACGCCCCGGGCTCCACCTTCAAGATGATGGTGGCGCTGGCCGGGCTGGAGGCGAAGGCGGTGACGCCCGCCGACCGGGTCTTCTGCCCCGGCCATTTCGACCTCGGCGATACGCGCTTCCATTGCTGGCAGAAGCACGGCCATGGCAGCCTGGACATGCGCAATGCACTCAAGCTCTCCTGCGACGTCTATTTCTACGAGGTCGCCAAGCGCACCGGCATCGACCGCATCGCCGCCATGGCGAACCGCTTCGGCCTGGGCGTCGACCTCGAGATCGAGCTGCCGGGGACGAAGAAGGGCCTGGTGCCGACGCGCGCCTGGCGGCAGGCGCAGGGCAAGCCCTGGAACCTCGGCGACACCGTGGTGCACGGCATCGGCCAGGGCTTCTACCAGATCACCCCGCTCGCCCTCGCCACCATGGCCGCGCGCCTCGCGACCGGCCGGGCGGTGCAGCCGCACCTGACGCGCAGCCTCGGCGGCCGGCCGGTGCGCGGCGGCCGGGCGGAGGACTGGCCGAGCCTCGGCATCCCCGAGCGCGACCTGAAGCTGATGCGGGAGGGGATGTGGGCGGTGGTGAACGAGCCCGGCGGCACCGCGCTCGGCGCCCGCCTGCCCGGCCAGTTCGGCGTCATGGCGGGCAAGACCGGCTCGGTGCAGGTCCGGCGCGTCTCGCGCGAGCAGCGCGAGCACGGCTTCAAGGCGGAGAGCCAGCCGCGGGAGTGGCGGCCGCATGCGCTCTTCGTCGCCTTCGCCCCCTATGACAACCCGGTCTATGCCGTGAGCGTGGTGGTGGAGCATGGCATGAGCGGCGCGGGCGCCGCGGCGCCGCTGGCGCGGGAGGCGCTGGTGGAGGTGTTCAACCGCTTCAGATCGCCGCCCGCCCCGCCGCCGGCGCCCGGCCAGCGAGTGGCGGAGGGACCGCGGACATGAGCAGCACGGTCTTCGAGCGGCGGCTGCTGACGCGCGACCGCGGCAACGGGCTGCTGCAGAAATTCTGGCAGATCCCCTGGCCCTTCGTGCTGCTGCTGAGCGCGCTGGCCGCGGTCGGCTATGTCGCACTCTACAGCGCCGGCAACGGGCCGGAGGCCTATGCGGCCAAGCATGCGCTGCGCTTCGGCTTCGGCCTGGTGCTCATGCTCTCGGTCGCCGTCCTCGACATCCGGCTGATCGCGCGCTTCGCCTGGCTCGGCTATGCGCTCGGCCTCGGGCTGCTGGTGCTGGTGCTGCTGCACGGCAATGTCGGCAAGGGCGCGCAGCGCTGGATCGATATCGGCCCGCTGCAGTTGCAGCCCTCGGAGCTCATGAAGATCCTGCTCTCGATCGCGCTGGCCGCCTGGTTCCAGCGGGCGAGCTGGGAGCGCGTCGGCAACCCGCTCTTCCTCGTCCCGCCCGCCATCATGGTGCTGGTGCCGGTCGGGCTGATCCTGAAGCAGCCCAATCTCGGCACCGGGCTGATCACCGCCATGATCGGCGGCGCCATCTTCTTCGCCGCCGGCGTGCGGTTGTGGAAATTCGCGCTCATCCTGGGCGGCGTCGGCATCGCCGCGCCGATCGCCTACGACCACCTGCGGGACTACCAGAAGGCGCGGATCACCACCTTCCTCGACCCGGAGAGCGATCCGCTCGGCGCGGGCTACAACATCATCCAGTCGAAGATCGCGCTCGGCTCCGGCGGCTGGTGGGGCAAGGGCTTCATGCAGGGAACGCAGGGCCACCTGAACTTTCTGCCGGAGAAGCAGACCGACTTCATCTTCACCATGATCGCGGAGGAGTTCGGGCTGGTCGGGGCGCTGACCGTCCTCGGCATGCTCACCCTGGTGGTGCTGTTCTGCTACTTCGTCGCCTTCCGCTGCCGGCACCAGTTCGGCCGGCTGCTGGCGATCGGGCTCGGGACCAACATCTTCCTCTACGTCTTCGTCAACATCGCCATGGTGACGGGCAGCATCCCGGTGGGCGGGGTGCCGCTGCCGCTGATCTCGCATGGCGGCTCGGCGATGCTGACGACCATGCTGGGCTTCGGCGTGCTGATGTCGGTGCATGTCCACCGCGACGCCGAGTTCGGGCCGGCCAGGGAGTAGCCGCAGCGGGCGCCTCCGGTCACGGCAGCCGCAGCCATTCCCCGTTGCCGGCATCGCGGCCGGTCAGCGCCCGGATGACGCCCCAGTGGCAGACCACCAGCGTATGCGCACGGTCCGGTAGCGCCGCCATCTCTGCCCGGAACAGGGCGCAGCGCGCCTCGAACTGCGCGTGCGGCTCCTCGACCGGCGGCCACCACACCTCCTCGATCCCCGAGAGGTCGAGCGCTGGCCAGGCCAGGGCCAGTGCCGCCCGGCCAGAGCCGATGTCGCAGCTCGCGGAGTAGCGCTCCCGCACCGCGGGCGTCACGGTGACCGGCAGGCCCAGCCGCCGCGCGACCGGCGCCGCCGTCTGCAGCGCGCGGGTATAGGGGGAGCAGAGGATGCGGCGGATGTCCTCGCCGGCCAGCGCCTCGGCCGCCGCCGCCGCCTGCGCCTCGCCGAGCGGCGTCAGCGGCGCATCCGGAATGCCGGGATCGCGGCCGGTCGCGTGGAACAGCCGGTTGAACTCGCTCTGGCCGTGGCGCAGCAGGATCATCGGCCCAGCGCCTCCCGCAGCCGCGCGGCGTAGCGGTCCACCGTCCCGCGCAGCCGCGCCGCCTCCGCCGCATCGGGCGCGGCGTCCAGCGCCATGCTCCAGGCGCCGAGCTGGAAGGCGCAGTAGCAGGGCAGCAGGAACTCCAGCAGCGCCGGGTCGGCCTCCACCTCCGGCCGGATGCCGAGCTCGACCATCGCCCCCGCGACGTCCCAGGCGATGTCCTGGCAGCCGATGAGGTCGTGCGCGGCATGGTGGTCCACCGCATCGGCCTTCAGCAGCCGACCATCCGGCAGCAGCAGCCATTCCCAGGCCTGCAGCCGGTTGTCGGTCTCGACCGGGCGGGCGCGGCGGGCGAGCGTGGCGAGCTCGCCGGGCGTCCAGCGGTCGAGGCCGCGCGCGGCATCCTCGCCGAGCGCCGCCGCCGTGTTGTGCCGCGCCATGGCGTGCAGCTCGGCGGGGCCGGCGCCGCGGTCCGGCGCGGCGGGGAAGGCGTGGGCACGGAATTCCAGATACGCGCCGACCCGCGCCGCCAGCCGGTCGCGGTCGGTCTGTGCGGGATCGAGCGGCCGCGCCTCCACCAGCCAGCGCTGCACCAGGAAGCCGTGCCGCCAGCCCGCGACCGGCGGTGCGAAGCCCGCCTCGGCCAGGCGGCGCGCGCGTTCCGCCTTGCGCTCGCCCTCGGCGCCGAGGCCGGCGAATTTCAGCAGCCAGGTCCTGCCCCCGGCGGGCAGCAGGTATTTCCGCCGCTCCTGCGCCGGATGCGCCGGCGGCCAATCCGCCCCGACTGCCTGGCGCCTGCCGCGCCAGGCGCCGCCGGAGACGTCCTGCAGCGGCCCCTCCGCCGGCCCGACCAGGTCGGCCGCCCAGTCCGCAAGGCGCGGCTGCACGGCCGCCTCGAAGGCATAGCAGTGGCGCGCCGCGCCCTCCCAGCGGGCGCGGTGGCGCGGATCGGCCATGGCGCCCGGCGGGTTGCCGTGGCTCGGGAAGAAGGCGATGCGGCCGGGCGGCACGCCGCGCGCCTCCAGCCAGTCCGCGGTCGCGCCGAAGGAACTGCCCGACAGCCCCGGCCCCTCGTCCACCACCGCGACCGGCGCATCGCCGGCCAGCCTGGCCGCGAGGTCCGGCGCCACGGCCAACTCCCGCCGGAAGGGGTGCCCGACGGGGCGCAGCGTCACCGGCGCCGCGGCACCGAGCCCGGCCGCGACCATGGCCCCGAGCGGCGCGCCGATGCTGCGCAGGCCGAGGACCCGCGTCGCGGGCGGCAGGCCGGAGGCGGCGGCGGCGAGGGCATAGGTCTCGGGATAGAGGGCGTAGAAGGCGAAGCCCTCCGCGAGGCGCGTCTCGACCCGCTCCGGCAGGTCCGGCAGGCGCGGGATCTCCGGCAGCGGCGCCGCCGCGCCGTGCCAGGCGGCGTGCAGGGCGCGGGCGAGGCCGAGCAGCAGCGCGGCGACCGCCTCCTGCGCCGGCGAGGCATCGTCCACGCCGCGCCCGGCGCGCTCCGCATCCGCGATGCCCTGCAGCAGGGCGCCGGCCTCGATCAGCAGGCCGGCGAGGGCGGCCTGGCGCGCGAGGCCGGCCGGCGCGCCGGCGAGGCGGGACCGCATGGCGGAGAGGCGGGCGAGCATGTCACGCGGGTCCTCGCACCGCCCCCGGTCGCCATAGACCAGCATGCCCCGCTGCCCTCCGCCCCTGCCGCTGCGGCAACGCGGCGGCGACGGCGGGGATGCGCCGGCCCGCCCGCACAGGCCGGCCGCGCCGGCGCGCGTCGCCGGCCTACTGCCCGTCGAAGTAGCGCAGCCCGGCGCGCAGCGTCAGTTGGATGCCGGCATTGTCGAGGTCGTCGCCCGGGCCGTCGATGCGGTACTGCCCGCGCTCGACGATCGTGCCCTCGACATTGTCGAGCGGCATCCAGTCATGGTGCTCGCCCAGCACGATCCAGGACTGCGTGTAGTTGCGGGTGTCCTGGATGACGGCGGCGTGCTTGCGCGCATCCGCCGGAATGGGGAGCTGCGCCGTGCCGCTCCAGGTGAGGAAGGTGTTGTTCGTCCGCATCTCGCGGACCGAGTAGAAGACGTCCACCAGGATGTTGCCGCCGGCATCGTCCACCCGCAGGTTGCTGGTGTTGAGCTCGACGCGGGTCTGGCGGCCCGGCTTGCTGAAGATGTCGGCGTCGCCGCCGCCGGCCAGGCGCAGGTGGCCGGAGGCATAGTCCTGCTTCGTCGTGGTGTTGACCCAAGGCATCACGGGCAATCCTTCGCTGAAATATCCCGGCGAAGGCAGGCTGGGCCGCGGCACAGCGGCCGGCTGTGGCGCGCGCCACTCGTTCCGACCGCTGCGGCGCAGTGCGGCCCGGAGCGCATGCACGCCACAGGGAGGGCGGAGTCTTCCGGCGTGTCCGCCCCGTGGCGATTGGCGCTACAGGTAGCGCTGGATGTCCAGCGTGCTCTCCCGCCCCAGGGTCTCGAAATGCTCGGCGAGGAAGCGGTCCGCCGCCTCCCAGCCATAGCGGCGCAGGGTCTGCAGGAATTCCCAGTCGCCGTTCAGCTTGGTCGAGAGCTTGAACTGCCGCATGCGCGCCTCGTCCTCCACGCAATGGAGGAAGATGCGGCGGTAGCGTGGCTGCTCCAGCCGTCCGGAATCGAGCAGCCGCTGCACGAAGTCGATCGCCCGCATCTCCGCCATGAGCGAGGCGTTGAAGCTGATCTCGTTCAGCCGGTTCATGATGTCCGATGGCGTGGTGGGCAGTTCGTCGCGCATGATGGCGTTGATCTGCACCAGCAGGATGTCGGGCGCGCCGCGCTCGTAGTAGAGCGGCCAGATCGCGGGATTGCCGAGATAGCCGCCGTCCCAATAGGCCTCGCCCTCGATCTCCACCGCCCGGAAGATGTTCGGCAGGCAGGCGGAGGCGAGGATGACGTCGGTGTTCACCTCGGTCCGGGTGAAGATCCGCGGCTTGCCCGTCCGGACATTGGTCGCGCTGATGAAGAGCCGGATCGCCTTCGGGTCGCGCTTCAGCCGCGCCTCGTCGAGGTTCTCCACCAGCACCTGCCGCAGCGGGTTGAACTCCAGCAGGAAGGGGCTGAGCTGGTAGGGGGAGAAGACGCGGCTCAGCGTGTCGAAGGTCTGGTAGGCGACCGAATAGGTCAGGTCGTAGCCCCAGAGCGCCTTCTCGATCGGCGTGTTGCGCAGCGGGCTGATGGCGAGCTTGGAGGCGACCGCGCGCCAGACCTTGTCGAGGGCGCGGCGCGCCCCCTCCCGCCCGCCCTCGGCCAGGCCCTGGACGAAGATCGCGGCATTGATGGCGCCGGCCGAGGTGCCGGAGACGGCGTCGAAGACCAGCCGCTCGTCCTCCAGCAGCCGCTCCAGCACGCCCCAGGTGAAGGCGCCATGCGTGCCGCCGCCCTGCAGCGCGAGGTTCAGCCGCTTGGTCGCGACCGGCTTCGCCACGGCGGGCGCGGGCGGCGCCTGGGGCTCCGGCACCAGCGCCTCGGGCAGCGGCCCTTCGCCCCGCAGGTCGCCGTCCGGGCGCCCCTCTCTCGCGGTGCCGGGCTTGCGCCCGGCGCCGTCGTCGTCCTTCGGCATCAGTTCGCCAGCCAGCCCCCGTCGATGGAGATCGCCGCGCCGTTGAAGCCGTCGCTGCCCGGGCCGCAGAGATGCAGCGCCATGCGGGCGATGTCCTCCACCTCCACCCAGCGCTTGGAGGGCTGGTGCACCAGCAGGAAATCGGTCAGCGCGGCCTCCTCCGAGACGCCATGCGCCTTGGCGAGCGGCGGAAGCTGCGCCTCGGCCAGCGGCGTGCGGACGAAGCCGGGGCAGATGGCGTTGCAGGTGATGTGGCTGCGGGCGATCTCGAGGGCGACGGTCTTGGTCAGGCCGACCACCGCGTGCTTGGCCGAGACATAGGCCGACTTCTCCGCCGAGGCGATGAGGCCATGCGCCGAGGCGATGTTGATGATGCGGCCCCAGCCGCGCTGCTTCATGCCCGGCAGCGCCGCCTTGATGGCATACCAGTTCGAGGAGAAGTTGATGGCCATGATGGCCTCGAACTTGTCGTCGGGGAATTCGTCGATCGGCGCGACGAACTGGATGCCGGCATTGTTCACGAGGATGTCGAGGGTGCCGAGCGTCTCCTGCGCCTCCTGCACCATCTGCCGGACGGCGGCGGGCTTGGAGAGGTCAGCGGCGGAATAGGGTGCCTCGGCGACGCCCATGGCGGCGCCCACCTCGGCCCGGGCCCGGGCGATCTCCTCCGGCTTGCCGAAGCCGTTCAGCATCACCTTG
The DNA here is from genome assembly GCF_030657435.1 of Paracraurococcus lichenis. GTDB lineage: Bacteria > Pseudomonadota > Alphaproteobacteria > Acetobacterales > Acetobacteraceae > Paracraurococcus > Paracraurococcus lichenis. The sequence continues at coordinate 44,191 of NZ_JAUTWS010000038.1, forward strand.
GCGCCTGCCTCGGCATAGAGCTGGGCGATGCCGAGGCCGATGCCGCTGGTGCTGCCGGTCACCAGGGCGGTGCGGCCGGTCAGGATCTTTTCCATCGGGGTGGGCTCCTTCGCAGGTGCGGCATGAACGCTCAAGGCAGGCGCTTGAGCAAGCCGATAAGGCGCTTCGTGAAGGGGGACAACAGCCGGGGGGCATAGAAATCGCCTGCCGCGCGCTTGCCCCCCTCGGAGAGCGTGGGATAGGGGAGGACCATGGAGGCCAGGGCCGAGAGCGGCAGCCTGCGGCCGATCATCAGCCCGTAGAGCCCGGCCATGTCGCCCGCCCGCGGCGCCAGGATGCCGGCGCCGAGCAGGCGGCCCCCCGGCGTGGCGACCAGCTTGACCAGCCCCTCCGCCCGGCCCTCGGCGATGGCGCGGTCATTCTCCGAGAGCGGCCAGCGCTGGATGCGGAGGTCCGTGTGGCCGGCGGCGCGCGCCTCCTCCTCGGTCAGGCCGACCTGGGCGAGTTCCGGGTCGGTATAGGTCACCCGCGGCAGGGCGGCGTAGTCCACCCTCGTGCCGGGCAGCCGGAACAGCATGGCGCGGACCAGCACCCCGGCATGCTGGCCGGCGACATGGGTGAAGGCGCGGGGCCCGATGCCCTCCGGATCGGCGATGTCGCCCACCGCCCAGACCCGGCGGTTGGAGACGGAGCGGAGGTCCGGCCGGGTGCGGATGCCGCGCGGCCCGGCCTCGATGCCGGCCGCCTCCAGCCCGAGGCCCTCCAGCCGCGGCGCCCGGCCCACCGCCAGCAGCAGGTGGCTGCCGGCGATCCGCTCTCCCCCGTCCAGCACCGCGACGACGCGGTCGGCGCCGGTCCCGGGCTCGAGGCGCAGCAGCTTCGCCCCCTCGCGGAAGGCGACCCCGTCGGCCGCGAGGGCGGCGCGCACCCCGTCCGCCAGCTCCTCGTCCTCCCGCACCGCGACGCGCGGCGCTGCCTCGATCACCGTCACCCGGCAGCCGAGCCAGGCATGCGCCTGCGCCATCTCGAGGCCGATCGGCCCGCCGCCCAGAATCAGCAGGTGGGCCGGACGTTCCTCGAGGTCGAAGAGCGTCTCGTTGGTCAGGAAGGGCACCGCGCCGAGGCCCGGGATCTCCGGCACGACGGCGGCGCTGCCGGCGGCGATGACGGCGCGACGGAAGGTCAGGCGTCGCCCGCCGGCCTCGATCTCGTCCGGCGCGGTGAAGCGGGCCGTGGCCTCGACCACCTCCACGCCCATGCCGCGGTAGCGCGCCGCGCTGTCGTTCGGCGCGATGCGGTCGATGGCGCCCCGGACATGCGCCCGCACGGCGGCCCAGTCCACCTCCGGCTCCGGCAGGCGAATGCCGAGGCGACCGGCCCGCCGCGCCTCGGCCGCGGCATGCGCGGCGGCGAGCAGTGCCTTGGAGGGGACGCAGCCATAGTTCAGGCAGTCGCCGCCCATCCGGCCGCGCTCGATCAGCGCGACCCTGAGGCCGAGGCCGCTGCCGATGGCGGCGACGGACAGGCCCGCCGCCCCGGCGCCGATCACCGCCACGTCGAAATCCGGCATGTCGTGCTCTTTCCTCGGTCGTTGCGGATCAGATGGGGCAGGCGCGACGCCGCGCCCCTGCGTCATCGGCCCCCGCGCCGGCGCCGCCACCAGGCGCCGAGCAGCGAGAGCGCCGCGAGGCCGACCAGCGGCAGCAGGATGCCGGGCGAGAGGATCACCGAGAGGTCCGGCCGCCCGCCGGCCTCGATCACCTGGCCGAGCCCGGCGCCGATGCCGGCGAAGACCACCGTTGCCGGGATGATCCCGAGGAAGGTCGCGCCGGCATAGGGCGCGAGCGGCATGCCGGCCAGCGCCGGGGCGAGGTTGGCCAGCCAGAAGGGCACCACCGGCAGCAGCCGCAGCGAGAGCAGGTACCAGAAGCCGTCGCGCGCCAGCCCCTCCCGCAGCTTCGCCATCAACGGGCCGGCGCGGTGCGCCAGCGTCTCGGCCAGCGCATGGCGGGCGGCGAGGAAGAGGGCGCAGGCGCCGAGCGTCGCGCCCAGCACCGCGGCCGCGGCGCCGAGCCAGGGGCCGAAGAGGAAGCCGCCGGCCAGCGTCATCACCGCCCCGCCGGGGAGGGAGAAGGCGACCACCGCGACATAGAGAAGGACATAGAGCAGCGGCGCCGCGACCGGCCGCGCCGCGACGAAGGCGGCGAGCGCGGCACGGTGCTCGGCCAGCGCCTCGAAGGACAGGTACCGCTGCAGGCCGAGCGCATAGGCGAGGCCGAGCGCCGCCAGGATCAGGCCGAGCGGCCAGAGCCGGGTCCAGCCCGGGCGGGGGGAGGGGGTGTCGGGGGGCATGGGCCGGGATTCGTCTCCGCGCGGCATCGCGTTACCCGAGCCAGGAGTTCCGCGCCACCGCACCGCCGCGATTGACGGAGTGGCCCCGCCCTCCCTATAGGTGCGCCCCTTCGCCGGGGCCCGCTGCCAGGGTCGCCGGCCGTCGCCGCAGCGTGCCCGCCCGGTGCCGCTCCGACGCCTTTCCTGACGGAGATCGACCGTGAAGCGTACCTATCAGCCCTCGAAGCTCGTCCGGAAGCGCCGGCATGGCTTCCGCACCCGCATGGCCACGGTGGGCGGCCGCAAGGTCCTGGCCAACCGCCGTGCCAAGGGCCGCGCCAAGCTCAGCGCCTGAGCCGGCGAAGCGGAGGCTTGCCATGCCGGGCCGCCTGCCCAGACTGACCCGGCGCGGCGAGTTCCTGAAGGTGGCCGGGAAGGGGCGGAAGGCCGCCCGCCCGGGCCTGGTCCTGCAGGCGCTGCCGCAACCGCAAGGCGGGCTGCGCCTCGGCTTCACCGCGACGAAGAAGATCGGCAACGCCGTCATCCGCAACCGCGCCAAGCGCCGGCTGCGCGAGGCGGCGCGCCTGACCCTCGGCGCCGCCCCGCCGGCCGGCTGGGACCTGGTGCTGATCGCGCGCGACGAGACCGGCCGGCGCGCCTGGGACAAGCTGCTCGGCGACCTGCGCGGCGCGCTGCGCCAGGCCGGCGTCCCGCTGGACGCGCCGGCGCAGCCCGCGCCCACGGCGGAGCCCGCGCCATGAGCCCGGGCGCCCAGGCCCTGCGCGGCGCCGTCATCGCCTATCAGTGGACGCTCCGCCCCTTCATCGGCGCGCATTGCCGCTTCCACCCGACCTGCAGCCATTACGCGCTGGAGGCACTGGCCACCCATGGCGCCCTGCGGGGCGCCGCGCTGGCCGGCCGCCGCATCCTGCGCTGCAACCCCTGGCATCCCGGCGGCTACGATCCGGTCCCGCCGCGCGATCCCCCTATGTTCCAGCCGGTCCCGAAAGGCTGACCCCGTCCCATGGACCAGAAGCGCCTGCTCGCGGCGATCGCCATCTCCATCGGCATCCTGCTGCTCTTCGATTTCGTCAACCGCCCGGCGCGCGAGGCGGAGCGGGCCAGGCTCGCCCAGCAGCAGCAGGCGGCGCAGGTGCAGCAGCCCGCGCCCGCCCCGGGCCCGGTCGGCCCGCTCGGCGCCCCGACCGATGCCTCCCCGGCCGCCGGCGCGCCGACGGCGCCGGCCGCGCGGCTCGACATCGACGGGCCGCGGGTGAAGGGCACCATCAGCCTGCGCGGCGCGCGGCTCGATGACCTCGTGCTGAAGGACTACCACGAGACCGTCGACCGCTCCTCGCCGCTGGTGCGCCTGCTGGCACCGAGGGAGGGCGCGGCGCCCTACTACGCGCAATGGGGCTGGACGGCGCTCGACGGCCGCACGCCGGTGCCGGGCAACGAGACGGACTGGACCGCCGAGGGCGGCCCGCTCGCCCCCGGCAAGCCGGTGACGCTGCGCTGGGACAATGGCCAGGGCCAGGTCTTCGAGATCGGCCTCGCCCTCGACGAGAACTACATGCTCACCGCCGAGCAGCGGGTGCGGAACACTGGCGCCGAGCCGGTGCAGGTCCTGCCCTGGAGCCGCCTGCGGCGGGAGAGCACGCCGCCGACCCAGGGCTTCTTCATCCTGCACGAGGGCTTCGTCGGCGTGCTCGACGGCCGGCTGAAGGAGGTCACCTACAAGGACGGCAAGTCGGAGGCCGAGAAGAAGTCCGGCCTCGCCCTGGAGCAGGAGACCGGCGCGGGCTGGGCCGGCTTCACCGACAAGTACTGGCTGACCGCCATCGCCACCATCGACCCGGCCATCCGCACCAAGGCGAGCTTCCGGCACGTGCCGGAGGGCAACCAGGACCGCTGGCAGGCGGACTTCGCCCCGGTCGCGCCGCAGGCCGTGGCGCCGGGCGCCGCCGCGACGCTGGCCACCCGGCTCTTCGCCGGGGCGAAGGAGGTGCGGCTGCTCGATGCCTACCGCGACCGGCTGGGCATCCCGGACTTCGACAAGGCGGTGGATTTCGGCTGGTTCTACTTCCTGACCAAGCCGTTCTTCTTCGCCCTCGACTTCCTGTTCCACATCTTCGGCAACTTCGGCATCGCCATCCTGGTCTTCACCCTGGCCCTGAAGGCGGCCTTCTTCCCGCTCGCCAACAAGTCCTACAAGTCCATGAGCCGGATGAAGGTGCTCGGGCCGAAGATGCAGGAGATCCGGGAGCGTTACAAGGACGACCCGGCCAAGGCGCAGACCGAGATGATGGCGCTCTACCGGACGGAGAAGGTCAACCCGGCCTCGGGCTGCCTGCCGATCCTGCTGCAGATCCCGGTCTTCTTCTCGCTCTACAAGGTGCTCTTCGTCACCATCGAGATGCGGCACGCGCCCTTCTTCGGCTGGATCCACGATCTCTCGGCGCCCGACCCGACCAACCTGTTCAACCTGTTCGGGCTGATCCCCTACGACCCGGCGCAGCTCACCCATTACCTGCACATGCCGGCCTGGGCGCTGATCATGGGCGCGACCATGTTCCTGCAGCAGCGCCTCAACCCGGCGCCGCCCGATCCGGTGCAGGCGAAGATCTTCCAGTGGATGCCGCTGATCTTCACCTTCATGCTCGCCGGCATGCCGGCCGGCCTGGTGATCTACTGGTCCTGGAACAACCTGCTCTCCATCGCCCAGCAGTGGTACATCATGCGCATGGAGACGCAGCGGAAGGCCCAGGCGGGCGGCGCGGTGGCGATCCCGGCGGCGGTGCCGGCCACGGCGAAGCCGAAGAAGGGGTGAGCGGGACCGACGCGCCGCTGCCGGCCGGCGGCCTCTCCGAGGCCCGCACGCCGGAGGAGCGGGCGGCGCTGATCGAGGCCGGGCGGCTGCTCTTCGCCCGGCCATGCACCTTCTTCTATGCCGCGCAGCGGATCGACCAGTTGCCGCCGACGGGCCTGCCGGAGGTCGCCTTCTGCGGCCGGTCCAATGTCGGCAAGTCCTCGCTGGTCAATGCGCTGACCGGACAGAAGGCGCTGGCCCGCGTCTCCCATACGCCGGGCCGCACGCGGCAGCTCAACTTCTTCAACCTCGGAGACCGGCTGACGCTGGTGGACATGCCGGGCTATGGCTACGCCCAGGCGTCCAAGAGCGTGAAGGCGGACTGGCAGGGGCTGATGTTCGACTTCCTGCGCGGGCGGCCGACGCTGCGGCGCGTCTTCCTGCTGCTCGATGCACGGATCGAGACCAAGGCCGGCGACCGGGCGGCGATGGAGTTGCTGAACGACGCCGCGGTCGGCTTCCAGATCGTCCTGACCAAGGCGGATGGCGCCAAGCCCTTCTGGTTGCGCAAGCGGCAGGAGGAGGCCGAGGCCCTGGCCCGGGCGCATACCGCGGGGCATCCGCTGGTGATCGCCACCAGCAGCGAGACCGGGCTCGGGATCCCCGAACTGCGGGCGGAGATCGCGGCGCTGGCCGCCTGAGGGCGGCGGTCAGGTCCTGTGCGGGTTGCCGACCATCGGCAGCGTGCGGCCGGCCTCGAAGGCGGCGTGGCCGCCCCGGCGCCCCGATCGGGGCCGCGGCGGCGGGCACTTCCCGCCCGCTCCGCTTTCGCCGCCTGCCGATCTGTTCTAAGGGCGCGCCACGCCAGACCGCGGGAACACCGGCTGATGACTGACGACACGCCCGACCCCATGAAGATCCTCTCAGCGGCGCTGCCCTACCTGAAGCGCTACGACGACCAGATCATCGTGGTGAAGTATGGCGGCCACGCCATGGGGGAGGAGGAGACGGCGCTCCGCTTCGGCCGCGACATCGCCCTGCTCGAGCAGGTGGGCGTCAGCCCGGTGGTGGTGCATGGCGGCGGGCCGCAGATCAATGCCATGCTGAAGCGGCTGAACGTGCAGTCCACCTTCGTCCAGGGCCTGCGCGTGACCGATGAGGCGATGCTCGACGTCGTCGAGATGGTTCTCGCCGGCCCGGTCAACAAGCAGGTCGCCGAGGCCATCACCCGCGCCGGCGCGCTCGCGGTCGGCATCTCCGGCAAGGATGGCGGGCTGATCCGCGCCCGCAAGCTGCTGCGCACCATGCGCGACCCCGGCTCGCATATCGAGCAGGTGCTCGACCTCGGCTTCGTCGGCGAGCCGGAGGCGGTGGACACGCGGGTGCTGAAGCTGCTGATCGGCGCCGATATCGTGCCGGTGGTGGCCCCGGTCGGCGTCGGCGTGGACGGCCAGACCTACAACATCAATGCCGATACGGTGGCGGGCGCGATCGCCGGCGCGCTGGGCGCCGAGCGGCTGCTGATGCTGACCGATGTCAGCGGCGTGAAGGGGCCGGACGGCGCCCTGATCCCGGAGATGACGGTCGCCGAGGTGCGGGCCGGCATCGAGGCGGGCTGGATCTCGGGCGGCATGATCCCGAAGGTCGAGACCTGCATCTATGCCATCGAGAAGGGCGTGCAGGGCGCCGTCATCCTGGACGGCCGGGTGCCGCATGCGGTGCTGCACGAGCTCTTCACCGAGGGCGGCGCCGGCACGCTCATCAAGCCCGCGGGCACGCTGATCCGGCCCTGAGGGGCGGGACGGTCCAACCCTCCGCGGCATCCGGCCAATCGCGGCGCCGGGGCGGGTAGACTCGGGCATCCTTCGCTCTAACGCGCCTCCTCCGGCTCGTTCAGCAGTTCGATCTGCCAGCGCATCTCGGCCTCGGTCAGCGGCCAACCGCCCTTCGCCGTCGGGGCGATGACGGCGGCCGGCGCGATCCGGCCGAGCACGGTCTGCGCCGCCAGCGCCGCGCGCGGGCTGAAGCCGGCACGCCAGCACAGGCTGACCAGCGCCTTGCCGCTGCGGAGCTGCGCCACATGCTCGACCGCCCGGAGGGGGACGCCCGCATGCTCGGCCAGCAGGCGCTGCATCATGCCATGGTCGCCCTGCAGACCGGCTTCCTCGAAGGCCAGGTCGGGCGGCAGCGCGGCGGCGGCATCGCCGCGCCCGAGCCGCAGGTCCATCCGCGCCCGCAGCAGCCGCGCGAGGCCCGGGTCCAGGTCGGCCCGCGATGCCAGCGGCTCCAGCAGGTGGTCGGCGACCACGGCGGCGAGGGCGAGCGTCGCGCGGTGCGACAGGCCGGCGCGGCGGACCAGGCTCTCCTGCCATTCCGGCCGGCTCGCGGCCTGGGCGATCAGGGTGTCGAGCGTCCTCTCCCGGATCGCGGCCGAGTCGTTCGTCAGCAGCGCGGCGACCGGGGCGGTCTCCGCCCGTGCGGCGACGGCGTCCGAGATCCGCTCGCTCAGCCGCGGCCGGCGGGCGACCGCCGTCACCGTCTCGGGCACCGGCGGCCTCTCGACAAGCGCCAGCAGGTCGTCCTCGGTGAGCTGGGGGGAGAAGCGGATGACCGGTGCCGCCACCTCCATGGCCGCGTCCTGGGCGAGGCGGAGGATCAGGTCGCGCGGCGCACCGGGCAGCGCCTGCAATTCCTCGGCGATGACCGCCCGGACCATGACAGCCGTGTCCGCGGCGAGCTGGCAGAGGGTCTTCCAGGCGAGCGCGCGCAGCCGGTCCGTCGCCGCGGCGAGTTCCGGCGCGCGCGGCGCCAGCTTCCGCCCGACCACCGCCCGCACCCGCGGGTCGTCGTCCCCGGCCAGCAGGCTGTCGGCCTGCGCCGGGGTCGCGGCATTGGCGGCGACCGCGGCGCGCACCCGGAGCTGGCCGTCATTGGCCAGGAAATACAGGATCTCCGGCGCGACATCGGGCAGGGAGGCGAGGGCGATCCGCTCGGCCTCCGTCCCCTCGGCGGCGATGCGCTTGGCCGCCTCGTAGCCAGGATCGGGGGTCATGCGGCGGAATGCCTCTCCGGCTCCTCCGCCCCGGCCACCACCCAGCGGTTCCGGCCGGCCCGCTTGGCGGCGTACATGGCGCCATCGGCGCGGGCGATCAGCGTCTCCGGTGTCTCGACCGCCCCGGGGCGGCGGATGGCACAGCCGATGCTGAAGCTGATGGGCGGGATGCCGCCGCCCGGGCTGCCCAGGGTGCCGGCGGCCTCGCAGAGCGCCGCCGCCCGGCTCGCCGCCCCTTCCGCATCCGCCCCGTCCAGCCAGAGCGCGAACTCGTCCCCGCCGAAGCGGGCGGCGATGTCGGTCGGCCGGGTCAGGCGGCGCAGCAGGGCGGCGATGGCGACCAGCGCCGCATCGCCCGCCTCATGCCCCAGCCGGTCGTTGATCGGCTTGAAATTGTCGAGGTCGATGAAGACCAGCGCGCCGCGGGCGCCGGCGGCGCCCGCCGCGTCCGAGGCCAGCCGGTGCAGCCGGCGCGTCAGGTCGTCGAGGAAGGCGCGGCGGTTCAGCAATCCGGTCAGCCCATCGGTCCGCGCCTGCCGCTCCAGCCGCTGCTGCAGGGCGTGGTTGCCGAGGACGACGAAGAGCAGGTCGGACAGCGCCACCAGCATGTGCTGGTCATCGGCATCGAAGGGTTGCTGGCCGGCGGCGCGCCAGGCGAGCAGGGCGTGCCACGGCTCGGTCCCCGGGGCATGCGGCAGCAGCGCCATGCTCTCGCCGCCCGGCCCCTGGAAGAAGCGGGCGCGCGGCTGAAAGGCGTGCGGCGCGGCGGCGGCGAGCAGGGGGGCCGGGTCGGCCCCCCGCTGGTGGGTCACCCGCGTCCCGCCCGCCGGGCGCCATTCCAGCACGGCCGCGCCGGTGCAGCCGAGCGCGGTCTCGAGCGCCTCCAGCATCGCGGCCAGCATCTGCGGCGCCAGCACCCGGCGGCGGATCCGGCGGACCAGGGTCTGCAGCGCCTCCGCCCGGCGCAGCGCCGTGGCCTGCGCCTCGGTGGCCAGCGCTTCCTCCGTGATGTCGCGGCCGCAGCCGCGCAGCCCGGCGAAGCGGCCCGCGCCGTCCGTCAGCGGCGCGACCGAGAGGCTGAGGCAGCGGCAGCCGCCATCCGCCTGCTTCAGCCAGGCCCGCAGGCCCCGGGCGGGCGCGCGCAGCGCGAAGGGGTCGGGCTCCGGCGCGGCCAGCAGGTCGCGCCCCGGCCGGCCGAGCAGGTCCTCCGCCGCCCAGCCGAGCGGCGCATCCGGCGCGAGGAAGGTGAGGCGGCCCTCGGCATCCGTCTCGAAGGCCAGGTCCAGGGCGAGGCTGGCGAAGTCGCGCCAGCGCTGCCGGGACTCGAGCAGCGCGCCATGCCAGGCCGGCCCGGCAGGCCCCCCCGGCACCGAGGGGTCCGAACCGGCGCTCCGCCGCTCTGCCGTGTCATCCGCCGGACGCATGCGGCGCAGCATGGGTCGGGTGGATGAAGGACGCGTTATCGCCGCGGCCCAGGCCGCGTTGACAGGCGCGTGCCGGCATCGGCATGGTCCGCCGCCTCCGCGCCGGCCCGGCCGGACCAATGCCTCGGGACGACCTCCATGGATGCCAGCACGCTGCAGTCGCGCATCGAAGCCCTGTGGGAGCGCCGCGACACGCTCTCCCCCTCGACCCGCGGCGAGGACCGCGACGCGATCGAGGCGGCGCTGGAGATGCTCGATTCCGGCAAGGCGCGCGTTGCCGAGCAGGTGGCGGTCGGCGAGTGGCGGGTGAACCAGTGGCTGAAGCAGGCGGTGCTGCTGAGCTTCCGCCTGACCGATTCGGCGCCGATGGAGACCGCGGCCGGGGCCTATGACAAGGTGCCGCTGAAGACCGAGGGCTGGGGCCCGAACCGCTTCAAGGAGGCCGGCTTCCGCATGGTCCCCGGCGCGGTGGTCCGCCGCAGCGCCTACATCGCCCCGGGCGTCGTGCTGATGCCGAGCTTCGTCAATCTCGGTGCCCATGTGGACCGCAACACCATGGTCGATACCTGGGCGACCGTCGGCTCCTGCGCCCAGATCGGCAGGAACGTGCACATCTCGGGCGGCGTCGGCATCGGCGGCGTGCTGGAGCCGCTGCAGGCCAATCCGGTGATCATCGAGGACGACTGTTTCGTTGGTGCCCGCTCCGAGGTGGCCGAGGGCGTGGTCGTCGAGCGTGGGGCCGTGCTCTCCATGGGCGTGTTCCTCGGCGCCAGCACCAAGATCATCGATCGTGCGACCGGCCAGGTCCATATGGGCCGCGTCCCGTCCTATTCGGTGGTGGTGCCGGGCAGCCTGCCGGGGAAGCCGCTGCCGGACGGCTCGCCGGGCCCCTCGCTCTACTGCGCCGTCATCGTCAAGCGGGTGGACGAGCAGACCCGCGCCAAGACCAGCATCAACGAGTTGCTGCGTGACTGATCCGCTGCCGCTGGCCCAGGCGCTGATCCGCTGCCCGAGCGTGACGCCGGCGGATGCCGGCGCGCTCGGGGTGCTCGAGGCGGCGCTCGCGCCGCTCGGCTTCGCCTGCCAGCGGCTGACCTTCGGCGAAACCCCGAACCTCTATGCCCGCCGCGGCACCGGCGGGCCGCATTTCTGCTATGCCGGCCATACCGACGTGGTGCCGCCCGGCCCAACCGAGGCCTGGACGGACGACCCCTTCTCCGGCGCGGTGCGGGACGGCGTGCTGCATGGCCGCGGCGCCTGCGACATGAAGGGCGGCATCGCCGCCTTCGTCGCGGGGCTGAAGGACTACCTCGCCGCCCATCCCGGCCATGGGGGCAGCATCAGCCTGCTCATCACCGGCGACGAGGAAGGCCCCGCCAGGGACGGCACCGTGAAGGTGCTGGACTGGATGGCGCAGCGCGGCGAGATCCCGGACATGGCGCTGGTCGGCGAGCCGACCTCGCGCGCTGCGCTCGGCGACATCGTCAAGGTCGGCCGGCGCGGCTCCATGACGGCGTACATCACCCTGTTCGGCACGCAGGGCCACAGCGCCTATCCGCAGCGCGCCGACAACCCGATCCATCGCCTGGTCCGCGTGCTGAACCGGCTGACCGCGCAGCCGATCGACCAGGGCTCGCAGTTCTTCGAGCCGACGACGCTGCAGGTGACCGGCTTCGACACCGGCAATGCCGCCAACAACGTCATCCCCGGCGAGGCCCGGGCGATGCTGAACATCCGCTTCAACGACCTGCACAGCAGCGCCTCCCTCACCCAGATGCTGAATGCGGCCCTGCAGGCCGAGGAGGCGCGCTACGACATGCGGATCGACTGTTCCGGCGAGAGCTTCCTGACGCAGCCCGGCCCCTTCGTGGACGCCCTGCGGCGGGCGGTGGTGGGGGCGACCGGCCGGGAACCAGCGCTCGACACCGGCGGCGGCACCTCGGATGCCCGCTTCATCGCCCGCTACTGCCCGGTGGCGGAACTCGGCGGCATCGGCAGCACCATGCACAAGGCGAATGAATGCGTGCCGGTGCAGGAATTGCGCGACCTCGCGGCGCTCTACCGCATGGTGCTCGAGGAGGCCTTCGCCTGAGCGGAAGTCCCACCGGCGGAGGCCCCACCCCGGCGCCGGCCCGCGCGGCGATCTCCGACGGGCTGCGCGGCGCCTTCCGCATGGCGCAGGGCAAGGCGGACGGGCTCGCCCTGGTCGATGCCTCGCCGGAGGGCGTGCGGGCGAGCTTCTGGGCCGCCGCCATCTGCCTGCCGGGCTTCCTGACGCTCAAGCTGCTGGGATGGTCCGGCGAGGGGACGCCGGGCGGCGGCCTGCTGCGCGGCCTGGTCGCGGAACTGCTGGGCTATGCCGTGGCCTGGGCCGGCTTCGCGCTGCTGTCGCGGCCGCTGGCCGATGGGCAGGGCCGGAAGGCCGACTGGCCCCGCTTCATCGCCGCCTGGAACTACGCCAATGTCGTGCAGTACGCGGTGCTGCTGGCGCTGACCGTCCCCTCGGCGCTCGGCCTGCCCGGGTTGCTGGCGAACGGCCTGGGGCTGGCGGCGATCGGCTATGCGCTCTGGCTGGAGTGGTTCGTCGCGAAGCACGCCCTGCGGCTCGCCGGCGGTCCGGCCACGATGTTCGTGGTCATCGACCTGATGCTCGGCATCTTCATCGGCGGGTTGGTCGGGCGGTTGAGCGGCTGACGCGCCCCGGGAGGCCGCGCCGCAGCTTTCCCGGAACTGTCATCCTCCCGTCATCATACTGCGCTAACCCCGGCCGCGAGGACCGAGGAGCGCAGGCATGCCCGATACCGAGACCGCCGCGCGGTCATGGCTCGATCTCGAGCTCGAGGACGATTTCGACGAGGAGCTCGAGCAGGAGATCGACGACGGCCGGATCCCGGCAGCGCTCCGCCACCTGAAGGACGCTCACAGGCGGAGCGCGATCGGGCGCGGCGTCTATTTCCGCGAGCTGCTGCGGCTGCAGGCCGAGCTGGTGAAGCTGCAGGATTGGGTGGCCCATAAGGGGCTGAAGCTCGTCATCCTGTTCGAGGGACGGGACAGCGCCGGCAAGGGCGGCATCATCAAGCGCATCACCCAGCGGGTGAACCCGCGCGCCTGCCGCGTGGTGGCGCTGCCCGCGCCGACCGGGCGCGAGCGGACGCAGTGGTACTTCCAGCGCTACGTGCAGCACCTGCCGGCGGCCGGGGAGATCGTGCTGTTCGACCGGAGCTGGTACAACCGCGCCGGCGTCGAGCGGGTGATGGGCTTCGCCACCGAGAGCCAGGTGGAGGACTTCTTCCGCGACGTGCCGGAATTCGAGCGCATGCTCGTCCGCTCCGGCATCGTCCTGGTGAAATACTGGCTCTCCATCACCGACCAGGAGCAGCAGTACCGCTTCCTCATGCGAATCCACGACCCGCTGAAGCAGTGGAAGCTCTCGCCCATGGACCTGCAGTCCCGCGTCCGCTGGGAGCAGTACACCAAGGCGAAGGAGGACATGTTCGCCCGCACGAACATCCCCGAGGCGCCGTGGTACATCGTCGAGGGCAACGACAAGAAGCGGGCGCGGCTGAACTGCATCGCCCACCTGCTGTCGCTGGTCCCCTACGAGGAGGTGCCGCACGAGCCGGTCGCGCTGCCGGACCGCGTCTTCGACCCGGACTACGAGCGCCGGACGCTGCCGCCCGAGCTCTACGTGCCGGAGCGGTACTGAGCCGGGCGCGGCGGGGTCAGGCCCAGTCCGGCTCCTCCGCATAGCGGACGAAGGTGAAGCAGAGCCCCTCGGCCGGCGCGGTCATGCCGGCGCGCGTCCGGTCGCGGCTGTCGAGCACCTGCCGCGGCCAGTCCACCGCGCGGCGGCCCTGGCCGACCTCGAGCAGCGTGCCGACCAGGTTGCGGATCTGGTGGTGCAGGAAGCTGCGCGCCTCCGCCGTCACCACCACCTCTTCGCCGAGGCGGGCGACATCGAGGCGCTCGAGCGTGCGCAGCGCCGATTTCGCCTGGCAGGCGGCGGCGCGATAGGCGGAGAAGTCGTGCCTGCCGAGCAGCCTCTGCGCCGCCGCATGCATGGCGGCGGCGTCCAGCGGCGCCTTCACGTGCCAGACGCGGCCTTCCTCCAGCGCCGGCCGGGCGCGGCGGTTCAGGATGCGGTAGCGGTAGCCGCGGCGCACCGCGGAGAAGCGGGCATTCCATCCCGGCGGGGCGAGGGCGGCGCGCCGCACCGCGACCGGGTGCGGCTTCGTGTGGAAGTCCAGCGCCTCCCGCAGCCGCGCCGGGGCGATCTCGCGCTCGAGCGCGACCTGCGCGACCTGCCCCTCGGCATGCACGCCGGCATCGGTGCGGCCGGCGGCGACGGCTGGCGGCAGGACGCCGCCATTCATCTTCGCCGCGGCTTCCTCCAGCACCTGCTGGACCGAGAGCCCGTTCTCCTGCCGCTGCCAGCCGACGAAGGGGCCGCCATGGTATTCGAGGGTGAGGGCGTAGAGCGGCATCGTCGGTCAGGCGGCCGGCGGGCGCGGGCCGGCCGGCCTCATCCGAGGCGGGTGCCCGGCGGCAGCGGGAAGCCGCGCAGGAAATCGGCCGCCGGCAGCGGGCCGCGGCCGGGGCGCTGCAGCCGCGTCAGGCGGAGCGCGCCCGCGCCGCAGGCGATGGTCGCGGCCTCGTCCAGCACCGTCCCGGGCGGGCCGGCGCCGGGCGCGGGCTCGGCCGAGAGGACCCGGATCTGCTCGCCGCCCTGGGTGAAGAAGGTGCCCGGCCAGGGATTGAGCGCGCGCACCCGCCGGTCCAGCGCCGCCGCCTCCTCCGCCCAGTCCAGCCGCCCGTCCTCCTTGGTCAGCTTGGCGGCATAGGTCACGCCATCCTCCGGCTGCGGCACCGGCGGCGGGTCCTCGGCGAGCGCACGCAGGACGAGGTCGGCGCCGATGGCGGCCAACGCGTCGTGCAGTTCGGGTGTGGTCATGCGCGGGCCGATGGGCAGGCTGCCCTTCAGCAGCATCGGCCCGGTGTCCAGCCCCTCCTCCATCTGCATGATGGTCACGCCGCTCTCGGCATCACCGGCGAGGATCGCGGCCTGGATCGGCGCCGCGCCGCGCCAGCGCGGCAGCAGGGAGGCATGGATGTTGAGGCACCCCCGCCGCGATGCCTCCAGCATCGGCTTCGGCAGGATCAGGCCATAGGCCGCGACGACCGCCGCATCGAGGTCGAGCGCGGCGAAGGCCGCATGCTCGGCCGCATCCTTGCGCACCCGCGCCGGGCTGCGGACGGGCAGGCCGAGCGCGAGTGCCGCCTTGTGGACGGGGCAGGGGGTCTCCTTCTGCCCGCGGCCGGCCGGGCGGGGCGGCTGGCAATAGACGGCGGCGATCTCATGCCCCGCCGCATGCAGCGCCCGCAGCGCCGGCACGGCGAAATCGGGGCTGCCCATGAAGGCCAGGCGCATGCTCAGCCGCCCTCTTGGCGGCCGGCGGCAGGGCCCGCCCTGTTCACGCCCGCGCCTTCGCCTTCAGGTCCTTGGCCAGCCTGCGCAGGATCATGTTGCGCTTCAGCGGGCTCAGGTGGTCGACGAAGAGCCTGCCGTCGAGATGGTCGTATTCGTGCTGCAGGCAGGTGGCCAGCAGCCCCTCGGCCTCGACCTCCTGCCTCGCGCCGGTCAGGTCCAGGTAGCGGATCTTCACCCGGGCCGGCCGCTCGACATCGGCATACTGGCCGGGGAGGGAGAGGCAGCCCTCCTCCCGCACCGACATCTCCTGCGACACCGCGACGATCTCCGGGTTCACCAGCACCATCGGGTCCGGCTTCTCCTCCTTCTGGAGGTCCACCACGAACATGCGCAGCAACTCGCCGACCTGCGGCGCCGCCAGCCCGATGCCGGGCGCCTTGTACATGCTCTCCAGCATCCGCGGCGCGAGGGCGCGGACCGTGTCGGCATCGGCCGGCCCGACCGGGCGGGCCTTGGCCCGCAGCCGGGCATCGGGCACGAGGAGGATGGGCAGGAGATCGGGCTCGGACATGGCGGAGGCGGAGGTAGCCCTTGCGTGACCCCCTTGCAACGCCCGCCCCTCCCGACAACATTCCCAGCCGTGGCCGGGTGCTTCGGGTCCGGCCGACCGCTTCGCTCCATCTGAGGAGGCCATCCTTGTCGCGTCCGTCGGTCTTCGGCTCGCCCCTGTTCCTGGGCTTCGACCATCTCGAGCAGATGCTCGACCGCGTGGCCAAGAATGCCGATGGCTACCCCCCCTACAATATCGAGCAGACCGGCGACCACCGGCTGCGCATCACCCTGGCCGTCGCGGGCTTCGCGATGGAGGACCTGCAGATCACGCAGGAGGACAACCAGCTGGTGATCCGCGGCCGGCAGAAGGACGACTCGGAAGGCCGCATCTTCCTGCATCGCGGCATCGCCGCCCGGCAGTTCCAGCGCGCCTTCGTCCTGGCCGAGGGGATCGAGGTGGAGGGGGCCTGGCTCGACAATGGCCTGCTGCATGTGGAGCTCCGCCGCCCCCAGCCGGAGGTGCGCGTGAAGACGATTCCGATCGCCGGCGGCGCCAGCAGCGGCGCCCCGGCGAGCGCCAAGGTCAACGGGGCCGCCCGGCCCGTTGTCGAGGGCCGCACCGCGCGGGAATGACCCGCGGGGGGGGGCCGGATCAACCGGAGCGGCTGGGTGAACCCGGCGTGCTTTTGGGCGCTTGGTTCGCTCCGTCGCTCCAGACCGGATGGGCTTCGGCCATGCCGGAAGGAGAATGTGAGATGAAGAGCAGCAACCCTACCCATGGCCCTGCGGAGGTCTCGCCGGCGGCCCTATCGCTGCGGAACCTGTCGGTCGCCGACTGGGCGCGCTTCGGCGTGCAGGAGATCGCCTATATCCGTCCCGTGGTGGTGAATGGCGAGCCCGCCATGGCGATCCATGCCGCGGACGGCACCCCGATCGGCGCCGCGCCGAGTGCCGACCTGGCGATCGCCGCCATCCTGCAGCACGAGATGGCGCCGGCGCTCCTGCACTGAGCGGGGCCGGCGTGCCCGGCGGGGCAGGGGCGGTCCCACCGGCGCGCTGCCTGGCCCGCCGCGGCCATGGGGGCGCCGCCGGCAATGGCCCGCGCTGGCGCCCGGAGCATGGCGGCGCGCCGACCGGCGCAATGGACGGGCCCGCCCCGCGCAGGCCCGTCACCCCGACCCGTGAGACAGCGCGCCGCCATGGCCGGGCTTCGCGGCGCCCCGGTCCTGTCGAAGCGTGGCGCGCCGCGGCCAGGTCCTCGCCCGGAACGGCGTAGCCGGCGCATTCCTCGGCCCGGTATCTCGGGGCCGGCCCCAAATGGTCGGATACGATCTCGCCGTCGGCGGCCGGCGGGCCGATCAGGCGAAGCGTCGCTGTCAAGGTCCCGGCGGGCAGGTTGCAGACTGCGCCCACTTGCCTGCCTCAACCATTCGCCGTGCGTCGCTGGCGTTATAAATAATAAAAGTTGAATCTAAAGAAATGGTGGCCGATATTCGATGCGCCCTGGTGTCGGTTCGCCCATATTGTTAGGTATGTCGATCAATTGACGATTGAAGGGCGCGAAAACCATGGCGCTACTTTCTCCTTTTTGGCGAGGTCGGCCGGAACTGGCGGTCCAAGGACGACAATTCCGGTCCGCCTGGCCGGGCCTCCTGGCATGCGCCCTACTCCTCGGTGCCGGTCGCGCCGACGGGCAATCGCTCTACAAGACCGACCGTGTCGTGGGGGTGGGAGGCGCCGTGTGCCTGGACCACACGGACTGCAAGGGCCACAGGGCGGAACCGCAATCCCTGAACGCGGGCCAGTCCGCTGAATTCGCGTTCGAATGCCCGGCCGACCGGCCGTATCTGCGGAACTGGGACGCCGCCTACCACGAGCACATCGCCCTGAGTGTCTCGCCCTCGCGGATCGGCAAGGGGACGGCGCTGGTGCTGATCGCGCGTAACCAGGCCGATATGCCCGGGCAATTCCAGGTCGTGCTCGGATGCGGCGCGACGCCGGCCAGGATTGCCGCGATGACCCAGTCGCTCGGCAGCCTTCCCACCAACCGCAAGGCCGTCAGGGGGGTCGAATGATGCGGCATCGCATGGCCCGGCGCCGGTCCGTCCCGGCCGCGCTGGCATGTGCCGCGGCGCTGCTGGCGGCAGGCTCCGTCAGCCGGGCATCCGCGCAGGATCTGGGAAACTCGCAGCCCTGCGACGGCATCCCGAGCTGCGAGCTGCAGCAGCAATCAGCCGTCCCGTACAAGGGAGACCAGACCCAGGGCTGGGCCTACTACTGCACGGGAGACCACCCCTATTACTGGGGGTCGGCCTACGCTGGAAATTCCGGGCGCTGGGTGCAGACGAATACGTGCTTCACCACGACCGAGAATGGCCTGGCGGAGACCGGCGATCCCGGCAAGCTCGATGTGACGGTCACCAACTGGTGCCCGAAGGCCGAGAGCTACACCATCTCGCTGGCCTGCTCGCCGCAGCCTCCGCCCGCCTGGCAGGAGAACTGCACCGCGAACGCGCAATACGTCACCCACGATCCGGGTTGCCCGACGGTGCCGAATACCTCGAAGCAGCTGTCGCGCACGATCGGCGGCGTGCCGATCTTCTTCTTCCTCTGGGTGGAGCAGTGCAGCGCGAACCTGTTCTGGAACTGCTCTGCCGATCAGGGGCTGGTGCAGTGCTCCTCCTGCACCGGGAAGTCGGACTG
>NZ_JAUTWS010000380.1 GCF_030657435.1 Paracraurococcus lichenis
CCGGGCTTCAGCAAAGGCAATGACCCGGCGAAGCTCGCCGACGTTGAGGTTCTCCAATGCCTGGATAAAGGCCGGGTGCTCCATGCTCTTCTCGCTCTCGGAGGTTTTCAAAGGTACATCCTGTACCGACGATGTTCGGGCCCGTTGGGTGCGGGGGCGGCCTAGCGACGCTTTGGCCATGAAGCTTCTCCATGGAAACTGAAAACACGCCTCTATAATGCGGCCGTTTTATGGGAAACGGAAATCAACCGATCTTCTCGATATTTTGCACAGAGGCCGGCAGGAATGTTTAAGCGGAAAAATGCCCATTCCACCGCGTGCCGTCCGCCGGAGGAGGTGCGTCACCGGACAGCGCTCCTGCCGTGGTGATCAGCCGGCAAAAACCGCAACGTGTGACTACTCCCCCGCCTGAAGGCGGGGGAGTAGTCATAACGAAGAACCAGGGCCGTGTTTCTGACGTTAGAAGATCGAATCTGTCCCGCGCCGCCGGCCGGGCACTTCGGAACCCTTAGTAGGAGATAATCATGGATTCGGATCGCATCATCGGCGTCGCTCAGCAGATGAGGGGAAGTGTCGAGGCAGAAGCGGGGCGGCTGATCGGTGATACGAAGTTACAGGTGGAAGGACGCGCCGAGCAGGCCGCCGGGACCCTGCGGAATACGGCCGGCAGCATCAGAGACGCAGACCACGAAGTCGCAGATGACCCGCAAGCTGAGGTCGAACGCCTCCGTGCGGAGGTCGAGCGGATCTCTGCAGAGCCCGCTACACCGAGGTTGGATGT
>NZ_JAUTWS010000381.1 GCF_030657435.1 Paracraurococcus lichenis
GCGGGCTTCAGCAAAGGCAATGACCCGGCGAAGCTCGCCGACGTTGAGGTTCTCCAATGCCTGGATAAAGGCCGGGTGCTCCATGCTCTTCTCGCTCTCGGAGGTTTTAAAAGGTACATCCTGTACCGACGATGTTCGGGCCCGTTGAGTGCGGGGGCGGCCTAGCGACGCTTTGGCCACGAAGCTTCTCCATGGAAACGGAAAACACGCCTCTATAATGCGGCCGTTCTATGGGAAACGGAAATCAACCGATCTTCTCGATGTTTTGCACAGAGGCCGGCAGGAAAGTTTAAGCGGAAAAACGCCCATTCCACCGCGTGCCGTCCGCCGGAGGAGGTGCGTCACCGGACAGCGCTCCTGCCGTGGTGATCAGCCTGCAAAAACCGCAACGTGTGACTACTCCCCCGCCTGAAGGCGGGGGAGTAGTCACAACGAAGAACCAGGGCCGTGTTTCTGACGTTAGAAGATCGAATCTGTCCCGCGCCGCCGGCTGGGCACTTCGGAACCCTTAGTAGGAGATAACCATGGATTCGGATCGCATCATCGGCGTCGCTCAGCAGATGAGGGGAAGTGTCGAGGCAGAAGCGGGGCGGCTGATCGGTGATACGAAGTTACAGGTGGAAGGACGTGCCGAGCAGGCCGCCGGGACCCTGCGGAATACGGCCGGCAGCATCAGAGACGCAGACCACGAAGTCGCAGATGACCCGCAAGCTGAGGTCGAGCGCCTCCGTGCGGAGGTCGAGCGGATCTCTGCAGAGCCCGCTACGCCGAGGTTGGATGC
>NZ_JAUTWS010000382.1 GCF_030657435.1 Paracraurococcus lichenis
GTTGCGGGGTGGGGCCTCGGCCCCGGCTGCAGCCTTCCGATCAGACTACGCATCGCCCGCGGGCGAGGCTGGCGGCCCGGTCTCCGGAGGGAGGCCTGGCGCGACGGCAGCATCCCTTTCCCGATCCATCGCCTCTCCGGCCGGCCCTGCCGGCCCACAGGCGACCTCGCGCGGCGTGGCCCGGTCCTCTCGGACCGGCGCCGTCCGCGCATCCTTCTCCCATGCCGCGTTATGGCCCCGGCGCTGCCGGGGCTGGGGGCTAGTAGCTCAGTTGGTTAGAGCACACGCTTGATAAGCGTGGGGTCGGAGGTTCAAGTCCTCCCTGGCCCATTTTTCCCGCGCCAGGGCGCGGGAAAAATCCCCCGGAGGGTGATCAAGCCGGTTGCCGGCGCGATGGCGCCGGCAAGCCGTCGCACGGCGACGGCAGGCGCGGTGCAGCCCGTCGGGTCCTGTCGGGGATCGCGGGTTGTCCGGTCTGTGGCATGCGATGAGCACCAAGGGGGCATAGCTCAGCTGGTAGAGCACCTGCTTTGCAAGCAGGGGGTCACCGGTTCGAATCCGGTTGCCTCCATTTCTGCTTTCGGCTGCGCCGAAAGCAGAAATCCCCTGAAGGGTGGCGTGAGCCGGTCGCCGCGAAGCGGCGAGCCGCGGCACTGCCGCGGCAGGCGCGGCCCACCTCGACGGGTGTCCCTCGGCCCTGCCGGCTTGAGGGACGCGCGCTTCCAAGACCCCGCCCCGTGGCGTCGAGATCTTTCAGGTCTCCGTGTCCGGGCGGCCTGA
>NZ_JAUTWS010000383.1 GCF_030657435.1 Paracraurococcus lichenis
CCGGTATCGGCCTCGGCAACGACC
Source organism: Paracraurococcus lichenis (assembly GCF_030657435.1). Lineage (GTDB taxonomy): Bacteria > Pseudomonadota > Alphaproteobacteria > Acetobacterales > Acetobacteraceae > Paracraurococcus > Paracraurococcus lichenis. Next base: position 25 of record NZ_JAUTWS010000383.1, read on the forward strand.
ACTCCAACTGGCATTCGGTCGAGCACAGCGCGCAGCCGCTCCTCGCTACGACGGAGTGCATCGGCCTCGCGTGAGGCCATGAGCTCGAGGCGACGGTCAAACATTGCGGCGCTCAGCGCGAGGGCGAGCAGCAGGAGGGTGCAGGCTGCGACACCGATAGCGAGCGCCTGGGCCGGGATGCCGCCCCCGTTTCCAAGTCCAGCTTGTGGCGCATGGCTGAAGGAGACGGCCGCCATCGCCGTGTAGTGCATACCCGAGATCGCCAACCCGAGTGCAAGGGCGCTCGCCGCCCGTGCCGAGCCGGGTCGGTCCCCGTGCGCCAGCACCAGTCCTAGAGTCGAGGCGCCGACCGCGACCACGCCCGAGGCCACCACGAGCGCGGCATTGTACGCGGGCACGGCGTCCAGCCGCATCGCGGCCATGCCGGCGTAGTGCATAAGACAGATGCCGAGGCCCATGGCGAGACCGGCAGACGCGATCCGTCCCGGTCCGGGTGCTTCTACGGAGAGACTAATGGCGGCGAAGCCGGTTGCGGTCGCTCCTACAGCGAGCACCAGGGACAGGGCAGTCAGACCTATTTCGTAACGGACAGGGACGCCGAGGTCGTAGGCCAGCATGGCGACGAAGTGCATCGACCAGATCGAGGCCCCTGTCGCCGCGGCGGCTCCTGCAAGCCACCATCGCCGGGCGGCGCCCGCGTTGGCCCGCACGCGGCGCAGCAGGTCGAGCGCGGTCCAGGAACCCAGGATGGCGAT
>NZ_JAUTWS010000384.1 GCF_030657435.1 Paracraurococcus lichenis
TCGCTCACTGTTCGGCGCGGTGCCGGTCCGGGTCCAGCGGCTGTTGGTCTGCCCCTGCCATGGTCCGGGCGAGCCGAAGAGCTTCGCGGCCCTGGAGCTCGGCGGGGGTACCGTCGCGCCCGAACTCGCCTGCGTCACCGCCCGGTATGCGGCGCTGGCGCCGTTCGGCAAGGTCGCGGCACTCCTGTCCGAGTTGCTTCCGATCGGCGGGGCGGTGAACGCCGGCACGGTGCGGAACCGGACGCAGCGGGTCGGCAAGGAGGTGATGCAGCCGCCCATGGCTGCGGCCGTGACGCGGCCCGCAGTGCGGCCGGGCGGCGCGATCGTGGTTGGGCTGGATGGCGGTTACGTGCGCAACCGGCATCCCGTGTCAATGCTGATCGAAAAATCCCCAGGAGTGCTGGACGAAAATTCCCCAGTTGTCGGGTCAGCTACGGGGCTGATTGAGGCTCGGCCGGTTGCTGCGTGGACGGCCTGCTGCGGCGCCGGGTCGGTTGGAGCGGCGGCGTGACCTGCCGTGTGCCGGCGGTGTCCGGCAGCAGGTCGGCGTGCTTGCGAAGGCGGTAGCTGGCGCCCTCGATGCGGACGACGACGGCGTGGTGGAGGAGGCGGTCCAGCAAGGCCGAGGCGACCACGGTATCACCGAAGACCTCGCCCCACTCGGAGAAGCCGCGGTTTGAGGTCAGGATCATCGCGCCCCGTTCGTACCGGGCATTCACCAGCTGGAAGAACAAGTTGCCGCCGCCCGAGGCGACGGTGAGATAGCCGATCTCAT
>NZ_JAUTWS010000385.1 GCF_030657435.1 Paracraurococcus lichenis
GCTGCCGACGGTTGCCCCGGTGGTCACGCGGGTGGAGCGCTACGCCGGGCACTGCCGCTGCTGTGGCGGGACCACCCTGGCGCCGTTGCCCGAGGGGCTGGAGCCCGGAACGCCGTTCAGCGGCAACATCGTCGCGCTGGCGATGTACCTGCGCTTCGTCCATCAGGTCAGCTACCGGCGGCTGAGCCGCCTGCTGCTCGAACTGTTCGGTCTGGCCATCAGCGAGGGTGCGCTCGACGCTGCCTTCCGGCGCGGCAAGCCCCGCTTCGACGCCGAGACCAGCGCCATCCTGGCCCGGCTGCGCCGGGCGCGGGTGGTGTGCTCGGACGAGACCGGCATACGCATCGATGGCCGCAATGCCTGGAACTGGGTGTTCCAGAACGACGAGGTGGTGATCCACGTGGTCCGCCGCAGCCGGGGCGCCGGTGTCGTCGCCGAGGTGATGGCGGGGCATCGTCCGGCCATCTGGGTCTCCGACCTCTACAGCGCCCAGCGCGGCCATGCCGAAGCCTGGCAGATCTGTCTGGCGCATCAGCTCCGCGATTGCCGCTACGCCATCGAGGCGGGGGACGCCATCTTCGCCCCGCGCATGAAGGCGCTGCTCCTGCGGGCCGTGGTCCTGGCCCGCCGGCATCGGGGGCTGGCCGAGAGCACGCGCCGTGAATACCGCCGCCGCCTCGAGCACGCGCTCGATGCCGTCATGGCGCTCGCTCCCACCAACCGGCATGGGCAGCGATTGCGACGGCGCTACGGCAAGCTGCGCGAGCACCTCTT
>NZ_JAUTWS010000386.1 GCF_030657435.1 Paracraurococcus lichenis
GACCTGATGAAGGCGCAAGCGGAAGGGCGGTTGGAGGAGAAGCTGACGCGCTACGCCAAGCCGAAGCTGCTGATCATCGACGAGTTCGGCTACCTGCCGCTCGAGCCGCATGCCGCGCACCTGTTCTTTGCCCTGGTGAGCCGCCGCTACGAGAGGGGCAGCAACCTGGTGACCAGCAACCGCAGCGTGAGCGAGTGGGGGATCGTCTTGAACGACCAGGTGGTAGCGACAGCCATCCTGGACCGGCTGCTGCACCACAGCCACGTGATGACCATCCGCGGCGACAGCTATCGCCTGCGGGAGAAGCGGCGGTCCGGGCTACTCAAATCCAATGCCGCACCGGCTCCGGCCGGGACATCAGCGTGACCGGGGTGGCTGGGTTTTCGGTGTCGCCAGTGGATGGGTTCCGGATGTCGTTTGACATCCTCGCCTGCCTGCGGCCCGGCGGGACCCTTCCGTGGTGGTCTCCCGCGACAGGGGCGCACGCTCGCCGTCGCATCTGCTCAGGCTTGCATCGGCCCGGCAGCCGCCAGCCCCACAGGGTAGCAGCGGTCGCTCCGCCTGCGGCCCAGGTCGTCCTCGCGTCACCGCTGTTGCCAGCCGCCTCGCGGTGCAGCCGCCGGGGAACTAACCAGGCCGACTGAGATGCCGGCAGAGGGCAGGTTAGCCGCAGCAGCAGGAACACCACCCAAGCGGCTCCGGGGCGGGCTGGGGGTTTTACCGGCGCCTCTGCGCTGCCTCTGCTGCAGTTTGCGAAGGATGGGGGGT
>NZ_JAUTWS010000387.1 GCF_030657435.1 Paracraurococcus lichenis
CGCGCTCTGGCCTGGGGACAGCGTGGACGGGCTGCGCCCGCCCTCGCTGACCACAGGCCCATCCACCGCATCATCTCGAGTGTTCTGGCTCATGTTGCAGGTCATCATCTCGGTTCCCGGTAGGACAAAACGGTGTCCAGGGAAACCGGGGGCAGCTCAGGGGTACCACTCGCGCGAGGTGCTGAAGACGCTCGACGACGGACCGTGGAAGACCCGGATTGCCGAGCCGAAGCGCGACGGCTTCTCGCGCTGGCACGGCGATGACGCGGCCCGCCGCGCTGTCGTCAACAACCGCACTCGCCTGCTGTCCGGCGTGGCCCATGTCGCGTTCAAGCTGCGCGCCGAGGTGGTTGAGCGGGGCTTCGCACTCATTCTCGACCGTGGTGGCATGCGCCGGGCTTGGCTGCGCGGCCGGGAGAACCTGCACAAGCGTTACCTGATCCACGTGGCTGGCTACAACCTGGGCCTGATCATGCGGCTGCTGACCGGGTCAGGAACACCTCGGGGGTTCCAGGCCAGGGTTTCGGCCTCGCTTGCTGCTATCGCCACGTCGGATGCTGGCTTGGTCATCATCCTGCTCGTCGTCGCTGGCGATCAGACCGCGGCCGTCGCCGTCAGCATTGAGCCGGACCACATCAGCTGACCGACGACTTTCTCAACGCGCTGTTATGCGGCGCGTGGCTGCTGAGCAATCGGCGCGTTAGCTTTGGTCTTCGCACGATGAGCGATGAGGGCGGCGCGGAGCGCCGGAAGGTGTCGCTTCGCC
>NZ_JAUTWS010000388.1 GCF_030657435.1 Paracraurococcus lichenis
CGCGATGACGGACCCCTTGGATTGGCTACGGCAGGCGGCAGCAAAGCCCGGGCGCGGTCGTCAATCGCCGCTTCGGCGGTGGATGGAGAGCAACCGAGAGGGGTTCGCAGCGGCGCTGCCGGTGAGGCCGAACTGGCAGGCGATAGCGCAGGAGTTGGCAGCGCGCGGACTGACGGACGGCGCGGGCAAGCCACCGAGTGCTGCCGTCGCCTGCCTCACCTGGTTCCGGGTGAAGGAGGGACGACAGGCGAAGACGGAGAGGGCGGCTCGGCAGGCGAAGGTGTCTGCGGCGGCGCCGGCTCCGCAGGAGGCGCCGGCGCCGCGGGATGATCCGCCACCGGTAACAGGCCGCCGGTTCCGGCGGGTGGGCGAGTGGGGAGCGGACGATGGTGGGCAAGGAGGAGGCGAATGAAGCGGCAGCGCCGACGCTGCGGGGGCTGATGCGCCGGGCGCTGCGGCCGCCGGTGGAGGTGGTGGAGTTGCCGACGCTGGCGCCGCTACGGCAGGGCCGGGCGTGGCACCCGGAGCGTGATCCTGCGCTGCCGCCGCTGGTCGATCTGGCGGGCCGACCGAAGGTGCTGCTGCTGGTGGGGCCGGGCGGCGCGGGCAAGACCACGGCGGCAAACTGGTTGTGCTCGGGCTTGGACGCGGCCGGGCTGTTGCTGAGCCAGAACGGGGCGTTGGTGGCGGCGACGGACCCTGGGGTGGTGGGGTTGGCGCAGTATCTCCCGCCGCGTGCGCTGCACCAGCCGGCGACGCGGACGGC
>NZ_JAUTWS010000389.1 GCF_030657435.1 Paracraurococcus lichenis
CATCGCCCGGGTGCCGCTGGACGCGCCGATCTTCGTCATGGCTCCCTCCTCCGCGAGGCCATAACGTGCCAATCCCAGGACCGGAGATGCGGGCATGGTCGGGTCGCCACCGGTGTCGCTGCGCCGCTTGCTCAGCCCCGTTGTCGCGCTTCTGCGCACGCGGCAGCCGCTTGCCGGTCCTGCCTCGCCTTCAGCTCCACCACCGATGCCGCGCTCCGAGGTGCTGGCTCGCTACCGCCGCCTGCGTCAGATCAGCAAGCAACAGCACGAGGCGGTTCTGGACATCATCGCCCCAGACATCTTGCTCAGCTGGGCCAGACGGCTCGGTATGACCGAAGGCCAGACGGTCGTTCTCGAGAACGAAAACGAACTGACGCTGCCCGAGGATCTGGCCATCTACCTGCCCAGGCCGGGCCGCTCACACCCTCTCGCCCGCTATGCCCGGCTCGCGCAGTTCGCGCCCGGCACTGACGAAGCGGTCGTGCTCGGGGCGATGCAGCGGGCGCGTTTCTCCTTGTGGCGCCTCGAACGGCGGCACCCGACCACGGGCCTGATCCTGCGCGATCTGTTGCGGGACGAGGAAACCTGGCTGGTCGACGAGGCCATGGAAAGGAATGCGCGGCCAGGATTGGAGATGGCTGCGCGTCTCCTGCAGCCCGAGAGTTTTGCAATGACCGCCCGCATCATCGTGCCGATCCTCCCGGATTTGATGACACTTCCCGAACTGATGGAAGAGGTGTTCAACAGAGCGCCCGGTTTGAGACA
>NZ_JAUTWS010000039.1 GCF_030657435.1 Paracraurococcus lichenis
TGCTCAGACTCAGACAGATGGTGCAGGGCCAGCGGTGTGGCGCCGAGTTGTCAAAGCCTGACGCTCGGTACCTGCGCCGTCGTCGGAGAAGGGCGGAAAGCAGCCCCTAACTGGTTGGATCAGTGGTCGCCGTCACCAGAGGCGGCTGCATGAACTCGATCGTCGCGCCGTCAGGACCAACGGCGTAGATCACCCGCGTTCCGGCCCGCGCGGCGCTCGCGATTGGCTGAGGTGTGCCTTGTGCCTTCCAGCCGTAGGCAGCGATCCGCGTGAGGAGCGCGTCGATATCATCGACCACGAGAGCGAGATGCGCGAAGCCCGGGTCGAACGGTTTGGCCGGCGCGCTCGGCCGATCCAGGCCTTGATATTCCAAGAGTTCGATCGTCTGATCCGCTAACGACACTATCGCCAAGCGCACCCGTGCCCCATGTGCCCCCGTCACTTGGCCGAGGAACTCGCCCCCCATCTCACCCGTCCGCACGAGCCGCGCGCCGAGCCCATCAACCCAGAATCGAAGGCTCTCATCGAGAGACGCAACCGCGAAGCCGACATGGTCGGCGCGTCGCACCTGGATGTTTGCGTGTCCCATCATGCGGGCCGTTCTACCGGCAAACGAGCCGGGTGTCTGCTTCGGCTCGGAAGCGGCGGCTCGCCGTTGGGTACCAAGCGTCAGGCTTTAACCACTAGCTCCGGGCAGCCTCCGATCGTGGCGGCATGTACCTTCTGATTGGTTCTGAGCACTAGGATGCACGCAACGACGTTGGAGGAAACCCATGCCGGGACGCCGCGCCCTGGTGGCCGGGCTGGCCACCGCTCCCCTGGCCGCCCAGGCGCAGGGCTGGACGCCGACGCGGGCGGTGCAGTGCATCATCGGCTTCGCGCCGGGCGGCGGCGCGGACCTGATCGCCCGCGCCGTCATCGAGGCGGCGCAGCCCCTGGTCCCGCAGCCCCTCGTGGTGGTGAACCGGCCGGGCGCCGGCGGCACCATCGCCGCCCAGCAGGTCGCGGGCCTGCCCGGCGACGGCCATGTGCTGCTGATGGGCGGCGGCAGCGAGAGCACCAGCATCCCGGCCTTCCGCGCCCTCCCCTACGACGCGCGCAGCAGCTTCCGCGCGGTGATCCGGCTGATGCGGCAGCAGATGTTCATCCTGGCCAGGGCCGACGGCCCCTGGCGCGACATGCGGGAGGCCATGGCCGCGGCCCGGGCGCGGCCGCAGGCGGTCAGCCACGGCTCCTCTGGCATGGGCTCCATCTACCATGCGGTCTTCGCCGTGCTGGAGAAACGGGCGGGTGTCGAGCTGCTGCACGTGCCCTTCACCGGCGGCGCGCCCGGGCTGCAGGCCGTCGCCGCCGGCCAGGTGGACCTGATGGTGGCAAGCCCGGAGGAGTTCCGCGGCCTCACCGATGCCGGGCTGCTGCGCGTGCTCGCCTGCTGCTCGGCCGAGCGGGCGGCGGCCTATCCGGAGGTGCCGACGCTGCGCGAGCTCGGCTGGGACATGGCGCTCGAGAACATGAAGGGCTGGGTGGTGCCTTCCGGCACGCCCGATGCCGCGGTCATCTATTGGCATGAGCGCTTCCGCGCGGCGATGGCGCGCCCCGCCTGGCAGGCCTTCCTCGAGCGCGCCGGCGAGCAGGACGGCTATCTCGATGGGCCGGGCTTCCAGGCGGCGATGAACGGCGTGCTGGATGCGGTCACCGGCGCGGTGAAGGGGTGAGCGGATCGCCTCCCCGCTCCGGCCCCGGTCAGCCGGCCGGGATGGTCAGCACCGGGGGCGCCGAGCCGCCCTGGCCCTCGGCGACCGATTTCAGCAGCTCGAGGATGGTGAAGGCGAGCTTCGACTCGTAATCCGCGTCATCCACCCAGTACCATGCATCGCCGACGCGCACCGCGGCGTAGCTGAGGGCGGGCTCGGCGGCGGCGGTGCGGACCTGGATCGCCGGGCGCGGATTGCCGGGCTCGCGCAGGGTCGGCGGGGCGCGGCGGGCGGCGATATCGGCCTCGGGCAGCTCGATCTCCGCCGCGATGGCATAGAGCACGTTGAGCAGCGAGCGGGTCAGGACCGGGATCTCCCGCGCGCGCGGCTGCGACTGCGCGACGCCATAGACCACCTCGACCTCCTGCAGCGCCGGATCGACGCTGAGCTGCCGGTAGACCTGCTGCGCCAGGCCGCGGAGCGCCGGCGCGTGGCGCGTGTCGAAGGCGAGGAAGACGCGGGTATGCGCATTCTCCCGCCGCACGCGCACCCGCAGCGCGCCGCCCTCCTGCAGGCGCAGCAGCAGGGCGAGCAGCGGCAGGAACTCCGACGAGCCGCTGCGGTTCGGCCCGCCCAGCGGATGGGTGTTCTGGATGGGGCCGACCGATTGCGCGATCAGGCGGAAGAGCAGGTCCACCGGGATGCCGCCCTGGATCAGCGGCAGGACATCCGCCGGCGCGAAGGGCCGCAGATAGGCCTGCACGAATTGCTCGCCCGTCACAGGGTTCAGGGTGAAGGTCGGCCGGTCCGTGAACTGCGCCGAACCGAGGAAGGAGCCGTAGTCGCTGGCGCGGGCCGTGGGATAGGCATTGAAGCCGGCCTGGAAGCTGCTCTGCAGCGTATAGCCGGAGACCACCTGGCTGACGGCGAGGAAGGCGGGCGGCTCGCCATAGCGCATGCGCACCAGGTTGAAGAGCGTCTGGCGCTTCCCCGACTCCGCCATCACCCGGGCATAGTCGAGCTGGTCCCGATCGAGCCTCCGGGGCCCGATCGAGGTGCAAGCCTGCAGCGGCGCCGCGGCGGCCCCGAGCAGGATCCTTCGTCGTCGCAGCGTCACGCCTCCGCCTCCTCGGGCGGAGACTAATCAGGCCGGCGGCGGTCGCCGCGACACCTTTTCGTTGGGACCCGCGATCGTCACAGCAGTGCCTTCGACGCCTTCTCGAAGGTGCCCTTGGACAGGGCCGGCGTGTCCAGCACGCGCTGCAATTCGCGCCGCATCAGCGCGCCGCGCGCGGCCGATTGCCGCCGCCACTGGCCAAGCGGGCCGACCAGCCGCGCCGCGATCGAGCCGTTGATCGGGTCGAGCGCGATGACGGCATCGGCGAGGAACCGGTAGCCCTCCCCCGAGGCATCGTGGAAGCGCGCCGGATTGCCGCTGGCAAAGGCTCCGATCAGGGAGCGCGCGCGGTTCGGGTTCTTCAGGTCGAAGTCGGGATGCGCGTAGAGCGCGCGCACCTGGTCGATGACGTCGTCCCGCGCCGCCATGGCCTGGATGGAGAACCACTTGTCCAGCACCAGGTCGTCGCCGCGCCAGCGCGCATGGAAGGCGGCGAGCGCCTGCTCGCGTTCCGGCCCGGTGGTGTCCGAGAGCAGCGAGAGGGCGGCGAGGCTGTCCGTCATGTTGGTCGCCGCGTCGAACTGCGCCTTGGCCAGCGCCGTTTCGCCGGCGGCGGCGAGATAGGCGAGGCAGGCATTGCGCAGCGCGCGGCGGCCGATGCTGCGGCCATCGATCCGGTAGGGGCCGGACTCCGCCAGCGCGTCATAGGTGGCGCGCAGCGCGGCGGCACAGCGGCGGCCGATCTCGGCCCGCAGGTGCCGGCGGACGACATGGATGGCGACGGGGTCGGCGATCTCCATCTGGTCGGCGAGGAAGCCCTCGCCCGGCAGCACCAGGGCCTCGGCGGCGAAGGCCGGGTCGGCCTCCGACGCGGCGAGGGTATTGGTCACCGCCTCGGCCAGTGCCGGATCGAAGCCCAGTGCCTCGCCGCGCTGCTGCGCCGCGACCATCTCCAGCATCACCGAGGCGGCGTATTGCTGGCCGCTCTCCCAGCGCACGAAGGGGTCGGTGTCGTGCACCGCGAGGAAGCGCAGGCGGTCGCGCGGCACGCCCTTCAGCCTCACGGGTGCCGAGAAGCCGCGCAGCAGGGAGGGCACGGGTGGCGCCGGCACCTCCTCGAAGGTGAAGGATTTTTCCGCGTTGTCGAGGATCAGGATGCGCGTGTCGGCCTGCGCGGCATTCTCGCCGGCGAGCCGCGTCGGCATCTCGGCCCCGTCGGGACCGAGCAGCCCCATGGCGAGCGGGATCGGCAGCGGCTTCTTCTCCGGCTGGCCCGGCGTCGGCGGCGTCTGCTGCCGCAGGGTCAGCACGTAGCGGCGCGCCTCGGGATCGTAGCGGCCCTCCGCCGTCACCTCCGGCGTGCCGGCCTGGTCATACCAGCCCATGAAGAAGGAGAGGTCCACGCCGGAGGCATCCTGCATGGCCGAGACGAAATCCTCGATGGTCACCGCCTGGTTGTCGTTGCGGGCGATGTAGAGGTCCATGCCGCGGCGGAAGGCGGCCGGGCCGATGCGGGTATGGATCAGCCGCACCACCTCGGCGCCCTTCTGGTAGACCGTGGGCGTGTAGAAATTGTCGATCTCGATGTAGCTGTCCGGCCGCACCGGATGCGCCATCGGCCCCGCATCCTCCGGGAATTGCGCCGCGCGCAGGCCGCGCACGTCGCGGATGCGCTTGACCGCGCGGCTGCCCATGTCCGCCGAGAATTCCTGGTCGCGGAAGACGGTCAGCCCTTCCTTGAGCGAGAGCTGGAACCAGTCCCGGCAGGTCACCCGGTTGCCGGTCCAGTTGTGGAAATACTCGTGCGCGATGACGGTCTCGATGCCCTGCCAGTCGCCGTCGGTCGCGCTCTCCGGGCTCGCCAGCACGTATTTCGTGTTGAAGACGTTGAGGCCCTTGTTCTCCATCGCGCCCATGTTGAAGTCGGAGACGGCGGCGATGTTGAAGACATCGAGGTCGTATTCGAGGCCGAAGACCTCCTCGTCCCAGGCCATGGAGCGCTTCAGGCTGTCCATGGCATGGCCGCAGCGATCCTCGTCGCCGCGGCGCACCCAGATATTGAGCGAGACGAGCCTGCCCGATTTCGTGACGAACTGGTCGTGGACATTGACCAGCTCGCCGGCGACGAGGGCAAATAGGTAGCTCGGCTTCGGATGCGGATCGACCCAGCGCACCCAGTGCGTATTGCCCTCGCCATGGCCCGAGCCGTCCGGATTGCCGTTGGACAGCATGACCGGGCAGAGCCCGCGGTCGGCGTGGATCGTCACGGTATAGCGCGACATCACGTCGGGCCGGTCGGGGAAGAAGGTGATGCGGCGGAAGCCCTCCGCCTCGCACTGCGTGTAGAAATTGCCGCCCGAGGTATAGAGGCCCGAGAGCGCCGTGTTCTTCTCCGGCGCGATGCGCACCGTGGTCTCCAGCAGCCCGGCGGCCGGCGGATCGGCGATGGTGAGCGACCCGTCGGGGCCGAATTGCAGCCGCCCGGCCGCCAGCACCGCACCGTCCAGCCGCGCCTCCAGCAGCGTCAACCCGTCCCCGTCCAGCAGCAGCGGCGCATCCGGCGCCGCGGCCGGGTTGCGCCGCAGCGCCAGCCGCGCCCGCACCTCCGTCGCCGCGGGATCGAGGTGGACATCGAGGTCGACCGTGTCCACCAGGAAGGCCGGCGGCGCATAGTCGCTGCGACGGATGGTGACGGGCATATCGGTGCGCATGCGGTCGGGCCCGGAGAAGGTTGAGAAGAAGCGCCGAAGATAGCCGATATCGGGATCGGGTCGTCCTTGCGTGAGAGCCTGCCGCGGAAGGTGATGCCGCCCTCAGCGGTAGCCCGGATCCGCAAGGTTGGTCAGCGGGAAGGCGCTGTGCACATGCGGCATGACCACGGGCGGCGCCGGGTGCAGGTAGCTGCCGTCGAGCTGGCCGAAGCCGGTGACGCCGAGCAGGCCCAGGACCTCGTGGCATTCGGCCTCGAGCAGCTCGAACATGCGCGTGACCCCTTCCTCGCCCGCCGCGGCCAGGGCGTAGCAATAGAGCCGGCCGAGCCCGACGAGTTCCGCGCCCATCGCCACGGCCTTGACGATGTCGGAGCCGCGGGAGAAGCCGCCATCGATCCAGACCCTGGCGCGGCCGGCCACCGCCCGCACCACCTCCGGCAGCACGTCCAGCGCGCCGCGGCCGTGGTCGAGCTGCCGGCCGCCATGGTTCGAGACATAGACGACCTCGACGCCATGCTCGCAGGCAATCGCCGCATCCTCGGCGGTGGCGATGCCCTTCAGCGCCAGCGGGAAGCGCGGGAAGCGCTCCTTCCAGCGGGCGACGTCGTTCCAGTTCAGCGCGGCCTGGAAATGCTGGCCCGTGGCGCGCTGCCGCCAGGGCTTGACGAAGCGCTTGGCGATGTCGCGCTCCCGCCGGCTGTAGATGGCGGTGTCCACCGTCATGCAGAAGGCATCGTAGCCGGCATCGAGCGCCTGGCTGGTGATGTCGCAGATCCAGTCGAAATCGCCGCGGACATAGAGCTGGAAGACCCGGGTGCCGCCCTGCGTCGCCTCCGCCATCGGCTTCAGGCCGGGCATGGAGACGGAGGAGACCATGATCGGCACGCCATAGGCCGCGGCGGCGCGGCCGGCCGGGGCGCCACCCTCGGGGTCGAAATTCTCGAGCCCGCCGACCGGCGCCAGCATGACCGGCAGCTTCACCGGCCGGCCGAGGAAGCGGCCGGAGAGGTCGATGGCGGAGACGTCCCGCAGCACGCGCGGCCGGAAGGCGACGCTGTCCAGCGCCATCCGGTTGCGCATCATGGTCGTCTCGGTCTCGGTGGCGCCGACCAGGTAGTCCCAGTTGCCCGGGCTCAGCCGGCCCTTCGCCTCCTTGACGAACTCATGCAGCGTCAGGAAGCCGCCCTCGGTCTGGCTTACCATGCTCGTCGTTTCCTCCTGTTCCTCAGGCCCCGCCCAGGAAATCCTTCGTCCAGCGCTTCCAGGCCGCATCGCGGGTGGCGCGCGCCATCAGGTCGCCCTGCGGCATGCCGGCAAGCTGCTTCGGCGGCGCGCCCTCGCGCAGCGCCTTCATCGTCTCGTAGACCGCGCGCTGCGCCGCCTGGATGGGCTGGTGGCCCTGCAGCGCGATCCGCACCCCGCGCGCGGCGAGGTAGTCGCGGTTGGTCAGCTCCGGCCCCTCGGCACCGCCCAGGATGATCGGCTTGGTGGCGACGGCGGCGATGGCGTCGAGCTCCGCGGCGCTGCCGATCCCGGTATAGAACAGCGCGTCGGCCTCGGTCGCCGTATAGGCCCTGGTCCGCTCCACCGCATCGGCAAGGCCGGTGACGGAGACGGCGCCGGTGCGCGCCACGATGCCGAAGGACGGGTCGTCCCGCGCCGCGAGCGCCGCGCGCAGCTTGCCCAGCCCTTCCGCCAGGCTGACCAGCGTGACCCTGCCGTCGCCATGCGGACGCGGCAGGACCGTGTCCTCCAGCGTCATCGCGGCGATGCCGGCGGTCTCCACCTCCTCCACCGTGCGCATGGCGTTCAGCGCATTGCCATAGCCATGGTCGGCATCGACCAGCACCGGCAGCCGCTTCACGGCGCGGCAGATGCGGCGGCACTGCGCGGCGAACTCGGTGAGCGTGATGGCGATGACATCCGGCGCGCCGAGGATGGTCAGGGAGGCGGTGGATCCCGCGAACATGCCGAGCTCGAAGCCGAGATCCTCGGCGATCCGCGCCGACATCGGGTCGTAGACCGAGGCGGGGTGGATGCAGGCGGTGCCGGCGAGGATGGCGCGGAAGGCGGCGCGGCGGTCTGTGACGGAGGACATGGCGTCAGTCCTTCCACTTCGGTCGCGAGCTGCAGCCACGGCGCATCCGCATGTCGTTTCCTCTCCCTCACTGCGGCCTGTGTAGCACCACCGGCTGGCGCGTGAAGCTCCGCCGTCCGCGCTTCCAGCCGGCCAGCACCGGCGCCACCTCGCGGATTGCCGCCACCGGGTCGGGCGCGTCCACCAGCACCAGGTCGGCAGGGTTACCGACCGCGACGCCGTAGTCGCCCCGCCGCATCAGCTTCGCCGATTGCGTCGTGAACATCGCCCAGGTGTCGCGCAGGTCGTCCGGCATGGCGTGCTGCACCACATTGGCGTAGAGGTTCGCCTGGCGGATGAGCTGCCCGTCGCCCATTGGGGTGAAGGCATTGAGGATGTTGTTCGACGAGATGGAGCAGGTGACGCCCAGCCGGTGCAGCCGGTTGGCATCGGCCACGCTGCGCTCGACCCGGTGATCCTTGTCCCGCCCGCCCAGATAGAGGTCGGTCGCGGGCAGCACGGTCAGCGCCACGCCGGCATCGGCCATCCGCTTGGCCATCTCGTCGAGCTCGGGCAGCGGCATGACCGAGAGCTTGGTCAGGTGCCCGCAGGCGACGCGGCCGCCCCAGCCATACTTCTCCGTCAGCTCGCAGACCAGGCGCGTGTCGAGCTGCGCGGCGGAGGAGCCGCTGTCCACATGCATGTCGATATCGGCGTCGAATTCCCGCGCCAGCTCGAAGACCCGGCGGATCTGCTCGGCCGGGTCGCTGTCATAGGTCGGCGCGGCGCCGACGACGCGGGCACCGTTCCGGAGCGCCGCGACCATCAGCTCGTCCGTGCCGGGATTGTTGAGCAATCCCTCCTGCGGCATGACGCAGATCTCGATGTCGATCGCCCACTTGTACTGCTCGACCAGCGCCTTCACGCCCTCGAAGCCGCGCAGCCCGACCTTGGGATCCACCTCGGCATGGGTGCGCATCAGCGTGGTGCCGTGCGAGATGCACTTCTCCAGCGTGCGCTGCGCGCGGCTGGTCACGTCCTCCACGGTGAAGCTGTGCTTGATGGCGCTGACCCGCTGCATGGCGCCGTGCGGGAAGCGCGTGGTCTCGCAGTCGCAGCGGTCGATGGTGCAGGTCTTGTCGAGATGGATATGGGTCTCGACGAAGCCGGGCGAGACCAGCCGCCCGGCGCAATCCACCACCTCCCCCGCCTCGCCCGCCAGGCCGGGCCCGATCGCGGCGATCCGGCCATCCCTGACGCCGATATCGACTGCGCTGCCATCCGGCAGCCGGGCATCACGCAGGAGGAGGTCGAATCCCATCAGATCTTCTCCGCAGCGGTCGCATAGGGGATGTTGCGGCCGCCATAGCGCCGCACCCGGATATTGGCCTGCTCGGCATGGCCGGCGAAGCCTTCGAGCATGCAGAGGCGCGAGCAGACCTCGCCGATGCGGGCGCTCGCCTCGTCCGTCAGCACGCGCTGGTAGGTGACGGTCTTGAGGAACTTGCCGACCCAGAGCCCGCCCGTGTAGCGCGCGGCCTTCTGCGTCGGCAGGGTGTGATTGGTGCCGATCACCTTGTCGCCGTAGGAGACATTGGTGCGCGGCCCGAGGAAAAGCGCGCCGTAGTTGGTCATGTTCTTCAGGAAGTGGTCGTCGTCCCGGGTCATGACCTGGACATGCTCGGAGGCGATGCGGTCGGCCTCCCGCACCATCTCCTCGAGGCCGTCGCAGACGATCACCTCGCCATAGTCGCGCCAGGACTGGCGGGCGATGGCCGCGGTCGGCAGGATGCCGAGCAGCCGCTCGACCTCCGCCAAGGTCTCGCGCGCGAGTTTTTCCGAGTCCGTCAGCAGGATGGCCGGGCTGGTCGGGCCATGCTCCGCCTGTCCCAGCAGGTCCGTCGCGCAGATCTCCGCATCCACCGTCTCGTCGGCGATGACCAGCGTCTCGGTCGGGCCGGCGAAGAGGTCGATGCCGACGCGGCCATAGAGCTGCCGCTTGGCCTCGGCGACGAAGGCATTGCCGGGACCGACCAGCATGTCCACGGGCGCGATGCTCTCGGTCCCCAGCGCCATGGCGCCCACCGCCTGCACGCCGCCGAGGCAGTAGATGACGTCGGCGCCCGCCAGGTGCTGCGCCGCGACGATGGCCGGCGCCGGCCTGCCCTCGAAGGGCGGCGCGCAGGTGATGATGCGCGGCACGCCGGCGACCTTGGCCGTCACGACCGACATATGGGCGGAGGCGAGCAGCGGGTACTTGCCGCCCGGCACGTAGCAGCCGACCGAGTTCACCGGGATGTTCTTGTGCCCCAGCACCACGCCGGGCTGGGTCTCGACCTCGATATCCCGCAGCGCGTCCTTCTGGGCCTGGGCGAAGTTCCGCACCTGCTCCTGCGCGAAGCGGATATCCTCGAGGTCCTGGCCGCGAAGCTGGCTCAGGCTGTCCTTTATCTCGGCATCGGTCAGCCGGTAGTCCTGGCGCTCCCACTTGTCGAACTTCACCGACATCTCGCGCACCGCGGCGTCGCCGCGCCGGGCGATATCGGCCAGCAGGCCCTCGACGGTGGCCCGCACCTTCGCATCCGCCTCGGCCTTGTCCTCGGCCGAGATGCTCGTCTTCAGCCAGCGTGCCATGTCTCTCTCCCTGGCCGGGCCGATCCACGGCGCCGGGCGACGCGCGCCCGCCGCCGATCGGGCCGGCAGCCTGTCCTTGGCCGGGCCGATTCACGGCGCCGGGCGACGCGCGCCCTTCGCCGATCGGGCCGGCAGCCTGTCCTTGGCCGGGCCGATTCACGGCCCCGGGCAACAGGCGCCCTTCGCCGATCGGGCCGGCTCATTCCGCCGTCCAGCCGCCATCCACCACCAGGGCGGAGCCGGTCATCAGCGCCGAGGCGTCGGAGGCCAGGAACACCACCGCCCCCATCAGGTCGGTCACCTGCCCCAGCCGCCCCAGCTTGATCTTGGACAGCACCCAGTCCTTGAACGCCGCATTCTCGAAGAAGGGTTTCGTCAGCGGCGTCTCGATGAAGGTCGGCCCGATCGTGTTGGCGCGGATGCCGAAGGGCGCGAGGTCGATCGCCATCGCCTTGGTCCAGCCCTCCATCGCCCATTTGGACGCGCAATAGACCCCGCGGTTCGGCCCGCCGACATGCCCCATCTGGGAGGAGATGTTGATGATGGAGCCCCGGACCCCCTCCGCCATCATCCTCTGCGCCACCGCCTGCGCCGCGAAGAAACAGCCCCGGGTGTTCAGCGCCATGACGGCGTCGAAATCCTCGACCGTCACCTGGTCGAAGCGCGCGGGTCGGTTGGTGCCGGCATTGTTGACGAAGGCATGGAAGGCCGGCCGGGCGGCGATCGCCGCCTGCAGCGCCGGCACATCGGCCACGTCCAGCACCAGCGCCTCGGCCTCACCGCCCGCCCCGCGGATCGCCGCCGCCGCGGCCTCGATCTCGTCGCGGCTGCGCGCCGCGAGCGTCACCGCGGCCCCCGCCCCGGCCAGCGCCGCGGCCGCCGCGAGGCCAATGCCCCGCCCGGCCCCCGTCACCAGGGCGCGGCGGCCCTCCAGGCGGAAGCTCGGCGTCTCGGGCAGGGCAGGCAAGGCGGGCATGGTCATGGGCGAAGGCTACACGGCCGGGCGGCGGGGTCCAGGGCTTGCCGCCGCTTCCGTCCTCTCCGACACTCGCCGCAACGATCATCCCGGGAGGATTCGATGTTCCGCCTCGTCGCGGCCGCCGTGCTGGCGGCCTGCTTCGCGCTGCCCGCCGCGGCGCAGACCCGCTGGGTCATGGCGACCCCCTATGCCGAGACCAACTTCCACACCCGCAACGTCCGCGCCTTCCTCCAGGACATCGAGCAGGCGACCGGCGGCAAGCTGGCGGTCCAGGCGCATCACAACGGCACGCTGCTGCCCATGCCGCAGATCAAGCGCGGCGTGCAGACCGGGCAGGTGCAGCTCGGCGAGATCCTGCTCTCGGTCTATGGCAACGAGGACCCCTTCTTCGAGGTGGACAGCGTCCCCTTCCTCGCCGACACTTGGCCCGCCTCCGATGCGCTGCACCGGGCGACGGAGCCCTTCATCCGGGCGCGGTTCGAGCGGCAGGGGCTGACCCTGCTCTACATGGTCCATTGGAACAGCCAGGGCTTCTATACCAGGGCGCCGCTGACGAGCCTCGAGGAGCTGCGCGGCACGCGGCTCAGGGCCTTCAACAACCTGACCTTCCGCTTCGCCGAGCTGCTCGGCGCCCAGCCCGTCACGGTGCAGGTGCCGGAGATCCCGCAGGCTTTCGCCACCAACCTGGTGAACGTGCTCTTCACCTCGGCCCAGACCGGCGTCGATGCCAGCGCCTGGGACTTCGCCCGGCACTTCACCGATGTCGGCGGCATGCGGCCGCGCAACGCCATCTTCGCCAATACCCGCGCGCTCGCCGCGCTCGACCCGGCGCTGCGGCAGGCGGTGCTGGACGCCGCGGCCCGGGCCGAGGCGCGCGGGCGGGAGATGTCCCGCGCTGCCGAAAACGAGATGCTGGAGAAGCTCCGCAGCCAGGGCATGCAGGTGGCCGAGGCGCCGCCGGCCATGCAGGCCGCGCTGCGCGAGGTCGGGGCGAAGCAGACCCAGGAATGGCTGCAGCGCGCCGGTCCGGATGGCGGCCAGATGCTGGAACGCTACCGCGCCCTGCTCCCCCGCTGACAGGCGCCGCCGCCTCGCCCCATACTGCGCCGCAGCAGAAAGAGAGGGGGCGGCGATGGTGGAGAAGGTCGTGCTGGTCACCGGCGCGCAGCAGGGAATCGGGGCGGCCTGCGCCCTCGCCTTCGCCGCGGCCGGCCATGACGTCGCGGTCAACTGGCTGGACGACCGCGCGGCGGCCGAGGTGGTGGCAGCCGGCATCCGCGCCGCGGGCCGCCGCGCCGCGCTGATCGAAGGCGATGTCGGCAGCGTCGCGGGCTGCCAGGCCATGGTGCAGGCGACCCTCGAGGCGCTCGGCCGCATCGACGTGCTGGTCAACAATGCCGGCATCTTCCCGCGCGTCCCCTTCCTCGACATGACGGAGGCGGAATGGGACCGCGTGCTCGGCGTGAACCTGAAGGGCAGCGCATTCTGCGCCCAGGCCGCGGCGCGCGCGATGGTGGCGGCCGGGCATGGCGGGGCGATCGTCAACCTCGCCTCCTCGGCCGTGCGCGGCACGCCGGTCGGCGTGCATTACAGCGCCACCAAGAACGGCGTGGTCGGCATCACCCGCTCCATGGCGCTCGCCCTCGCCCCGCAGGGCATCCGGGTGAACGCCATCGCCCCCGGCACCACCGACACCGCCCAGCCGCGCTACGGCAATACGGAGGCGGAGTTGCAGGAGATGGCGCGCGCCCTGCCGCTCGGCCGCATGGGAAAGCCGGAGGAGATCGCGGATCTCGCGGTCTACCTCGCCTCGGAGAAGGCGGGTTGGGTGACCGGGCAGGTCTGGCACATCAATGGCGGCGGCTACATGCCCTGACGATCCGTGGGTGGATCGTATACGAATTTTCAGAGCGCTGTCACAGGACCGCCGCCCGGGCGTAACCCGGGCGCCCCAGCCTCCCCCTGCGGGGCGGGGGCCGTCCGCGGGCGGCCGCCGGTCCCCGCGCGCCCCTGCCCATGGCCGGCAGAGGGAGAAGACCATGGACGGATTTGCCACGCTCGACGGGGAGGCGCCGCTCGTCATCGCCCATCGCGGCGCCAGCGGCCTCAGGCCCGAGCACACGCTGGAAGCCTACAAGCTTGCCATCCAGCTCGGTGCCGATTTCATCGAGCCGGACCTGGTGACGACCAGGGACGGCGTGCTGATCGATCGGCACGAGCCCGAACTCGGCGGCACCACGGATGTGGCCAGCCACCCGGAATTCGCCGACCGCTATACCACCAAGATGCTGGACGGCGCGCCGGTCAGCGGCTGGTTCGCCGAGGACTTCACCCTCGCCGAGATCAAGACCCTGCGCGCGGTCGAGCGCATCCCGGACATTCGTCCCGGCAACACCCAGTACAACGGCCTCTACGAGATCCCGACCCTCGACGAGGTCATCGCCCTGGTGAAGCAGGTGGAGGCCGAGACGGGCAGGCAGATCGGCATCATCCCCGAGACCAAGCACCCCACCTACTTCGCCGAGGAAGGCACCCGCCTCGACGGCGCGCCGATCCATACCGACACCAGCCAGTTGCTGATCGACACGCTGGTCAGGGACGGCTTCACCGATCCGGACCGCGTCACCATCCAGTCCTTCGAGACGGAGAACCTGATCCGGCTGCAGACGCAGATCATGCCGAAGGCCGGCATCGACATCCCGCTCATCCAGTTGATGAACGAGGGCGGCTACGACATCACCTTCAACTTCGACCCGTCGAAGGCGGCGCTCGGCGCGGACCCCTCGGTCTATGCGGAGTTCCACTTCCCGCTCTCGGCGGACAGCCCGACCAATGGCGACCTCTACACGCCCGAGGCGCTGCAGGCGATGCACGACCTCTATGCCGAGCTGATCGGGCCCTACAAGGACGACATCCTGCCCACCATCACGCTGGACGAGCCGGTCGGCGGTATCACCCGGCAATTGACGGGCGAGAAGACCTCGCTGGTGGACGACGCGCATGCGGCGGGGCTGAAGGTCATCCTCTACACGCTGCGCGACGACCTGCCCTTCGCCTCGCTCTACCCGGACGGCACGCCGCGGCCCTACGACCAGGAGTACCGCGACTTCATCGCCACCGGCGTGGACGGCTTCTTCACCGATTTCGCCGGGACCGGGCGAACGGTGGTGGATGCGGTGGCGCGGGAGATCAGCCTGGCGCCGCAGCACGACTACGCGTTCTGAATGAGAAGAAAGATTGGGGAGGAAAGCATTTCCTCCCCAAACCCCACCTTTGTTTTTCGGAGTCGGCAGGTGCCGCGCGACGGATCCCGACTCAGAGAAATAGAGGTGGGGCTCGGGGAGGATACTTCCTCCCCGTCTCTTGCCTACTCCAGGTACATCTCGCGCAGCGCCGCCAGCCGCGCCGCATCCAGGCCGAGGCCGCGTTCCAGCAGCAGCGGCAGCCCGCCATGCGCGGTGATGGCCGCGTCCAGCGCCTCCTCCAGCAACTCGGGATGCGTTGCCAGCAGCGCATCGCCCAGCGGCTTCGGCGTGCCCGGCGGCAGCGGGTGGTCGCGCCGCCAGAGCCGGTCGGTCGCCACATAATCCTCGACCACCGTCCGCCGCGTCGCGCCGAGCGCCGTCAGGACCAGCGCGGCGCCCATCCCCGTGCGGTCCTTGCCGGCGGAGCAGTGGAACATCAGCGCCGTCCGCCCCGGCTCCAGCAGCAGGGCGAGCATCCGCCGGTACAGGCCGAGGAAGCGGCCGGAATAGTCGAGATAGGCCTGCCGCAGCAGCGCCACCACATCCTCGCCTGTCGCCTCCTCCCGCTGCGCCAGGTCGCGCAGCGAGGCGCCGACCGCGGGCTCGATCGAGAGCGGGATGCGCTCGGCAGAAGGCGGCAGGCGGGAGGGACGCGCCGCGGCCTCCCGCTCGCCGCGCAGGTCGCAGACGGTGCGGATGCCGAGTCCCGCGATGCGCGCCTGGTCGGCCCCGGTCAGCCCGTCCAGCGTCGCCGAGCGATAGATCAGCCCCCGCCGCACCCGCCGCCCATCCGCCACCGGCCAGCCGCCGAGGTCGCGGAGGTTCGACGCACCCTCGAGCGGCACGGCATGCGGCAGGTCGGTCACGGGCAGTCTCCCCTCGGTCGCCGCCGCTTGTAGGGCGGATCGGCGACAGGCGGAAACCGCCGGCGGCCCGGCGCGAGGCGGCCGGGGCGGGTTGACGCGACGCGAGGCGGATGGGGAGACTCCCCCCGACACAACCAAGGAGGAAGCGGGCCATGACGGGCTCATCCCTGTTCGACCTCTCCGGCAAGGTCGCCATCGTCACCGGTGGCAGCCGCGGCATCGGCCGCGCCATCGCCGAGCGCATGGCGGAGCACGGCGCGAAGGTCGTTGTCTCCTCCCGCAAGCTCGATGCCTGCCAGGCGGTGGTGGACGGCATCGCGGCGAAGGGCGGCGAGGCCTTCGCCTTCGCCTGCAACATCGGCCGCAAGCCGGAACTGCAGGCGCTGGCCGATGCGGCCGTCGCGCGCTGGGGCGGGGTCGACATCCTGGTCTGCAATGCCGCCATCAACCCGCATTTCGGGCCGGCGATCGGCATCCCAGACGAGGTCTTCGACAAGATGATGGCGACCAACGTGAAGTCGAACATGTGGCTGAGCCACATGTGCATTCCCTCCATGGAGGCGCGCGGCGGCGGCGCGATCGTGATCGTGTCCTCGATCGGCGGCTATCGCGGCAGCACCAATCTCGGCGCCTATGCCATCACCAAGGCGGCCGACCTGCAGCTTGCCCGCAACCTCGCCTGCGAATGGGGGCCGAAGAACATCCGGGTGAACTGCATCGCCCCGGGCCTGATCCGCACCGACTTCGCCCGCGCCCTCTGGGAGGACCCGGTGAACTACAAGAAGCGGACGCGCGACACGCCGCTGAAGCGGATCGGCGAGCCGGACGAGATCGCCGGGGCCGCCGTCTTCCTGGCAAGCCCGGCCGGCAGCTTCATGACCGGGCAGAGCATCGTCATCGATGGCGGCGTGCTGGCCGGCAGCCCGCCGCAGGCCGAGGACTAGGCAAGCCCCTCGGGGCCTGCGCCGCAACAACATCCCGAGCAGGCCTTCATCTCGGAGGCTTGGGCCGCACGAGTTGCGGCCCAAGCCGCGAGAGCCTGGCGAGACCCGGCCAGGCTTTCGCGGTGCGGCCCGGAAAGGCAGCGGGCCGGGCCCGCGCCCCGGCAGGGCGCGGCCGGCCGGCATCCCGGGGGCGTGCGGCGGGCCGCCCCCTTTGCAGGCCGCGATATCTGCCTATTTCCTGTGCATGAAGACGCACCGCCTCGGGATGGATGCCACCGGACCGCAGCAGGACCCGGCCCTCGCCCTGCCGCTGGGTCGCCGTGGTGCCCGGTCCTGCTGCATCGCCGGCCGGTGATGCGCTGCATTCGGCACGGAATTCCGCCCAATAGCGCGAGTCGCGCGCCAGCGCACCTCTCGCCTCCGTTGCCCGGACTGCGCCACGGCCGTGTCTTGTAACAGGCTCACCAGACGCCGCAGAGACAGGCAGGCCTTGCCCGAAACATGGACAAGTCAAGTTCTCACGTCCCGATGAAGCAATTGGTAACCGATCACGGGGGCGTACTGGCAGCATGCCCCAACACCATTGGTCATGATTTGGCAAGCATGGCGGAAGGGGCGGCCCTGCGCGGTCGCGCGGGCCGCCTCCCCCTGGCGTGATTTGCATTCTACAGGCCCGAATTGGGTCACAGCAATAAAAGTTTACCGCAATCGGCCATGGCAAAGCCCATGCTAGCGGCGTTGCGCATTCGTGGCAGCGCTAGCAGGGGCCGCCGATGGACACCATGCAGGACATCTTCGCCGATTACGCCCGGGCCTATGAGGCCCGGCGGGAATCGGACATGTCGATTTCCGAATTCCTCGAGGCCTGCAAATCCGACCCGGGCTGCTATGCCTCCGCCCCCGAACGCATCCTGAAAGCGATCGGCGAGCCGGAGGTGGTGGACACCGCGAAGGACGCGCGCCTTGGAAGGATCTTCCTGAACCGGACGATCCGAATCTACCCCGCCTTCTCCGAGTTCTTCGGCATGGAGGACACGATCGAGCGGATCGTGGGCTTCTTCCGCCATGCCGCCCAGGGGCTCGAGGAACGCAAGCAGATCCTCTACCTCCTCGGCCCCGTCGGCGGCGGCAAGTCCTCGCTCGCCGAGCGGCTGAAGGCGTTGATGGAGCAGGAGCCGGTCTATGTGCTGAAGGCCGGCGACCAGATGAGCCCGGTCTTCGAGAGCCCGCTCGGCCTCTTCGATCCCGAGCGCATGGGGCCGATGCTGGAGGACCGCTACGGCATCCCGCGCCGGCGCCTGAGCGGGCTGATGAGCCCCTGGGCGCTCAAGCGGCTCGACGAGTTTGGCGGCGACATCACCAAGTTCCGGGTGGTGAAGGTCCGTCCCTCCCGCCTCAGGCAGATCGCGGTCGCCAAGACCGAGCCGGGCGACGAGAACAACCAGGACATCTCCTCGCTGGTCGGCAAGGTCGACATCCGCAAGCTCGAGATGTACGGCCAGAACGATCCGGACGCCTACAGCTTCTCCGGCGGCCTCAACCGCGCCAACCAGGGCATCCTCGAATTCGTCGAGATGTTCAAGGCGCCGATCAAGATGCTGCACCCCCTGCTGACCGCGACGCAGGAGGGCAACTACATCGGCACGGAGAATATCGGCGCCATCCCTTTCCAGGGGATCATCATGGCGCACAGCAACGAGGCGGAATGGCAGAGCTTCAAGAACAACAAGAACAACGAAGCCTTCATCGACCGCATCTACGTCATCAAGGTCCCCTACTGCCTCCGGGTGACCGAGGAGCAGAAGATCTACGAGAAGCTGGTCCGCAGCTCGGAGCTCGCTGCTTCCCCCTGCGCCCCGGCGACGCTCGAGATGCTGGCCCGCTTCAGCGTGCTCAGCCGCCTGCGCAAGCACGAGAACTCCAACATCTACGCCAAGATGCGGGTCTATGACGGCGAGAGCCTGAAGGAGACCGACCCGCGGGCGAAGAACATGCAGGAGTACCGCGACGCCGCCGGCCCGGACGAGGGCATGGACGGCGCCTCCACCCGCTTCGCCTTCAAGATCCTGGCGGCGACCTTCAACTACGACACGACCGAGATCGCCGCCGACCCGGTCCACCTGATGTATGTCCTGGAGCAGTCGATCCGGCGGGAACAGCTCCCCGACGAGACCGAGAAGCGCTACCTCGAGTTCATCAAGGGCGAGCTGGCCCCACGCTATGCCGAGTTCATCGGCAACGAGATCCAGAAGGCCTATCTGGAGAGCTACAACGACTACGGCCAGAACCTCTTCGACCGTTACGTCGCCTATGCCGATGCCTGGGTCGAGGACATGGACTTCAAGGACCCCGACACCGGCCAGATGATGAACCGGGAGCTGCTGAACCAGGAGCTCACCAAGATCGAGAAGCCGGCCGGCATCGCCAACCCGAAGGACTTCCGCAACGAGGTCGTGAAGTTCGCGCTGCGGGCCCGGGCCAACCGGGGCGGCAAGAACCCCTCCTGGACCTCCTACGAGAAGATCCGGGAGGTGATCGAGCGGCGCATGTTCAGCCAGGTAGAGGATCTGCTGCCGGTCATCAGCTTCGGCTCGAAGAAGGACAGCGATACCGAGAAGAAGCACGGTGAATTCGTGGCCCGCATGACCGCGCGGGGCTATACTGAACGCCAAGTGCGCCGGCTCGTCGAATGGTACATGCGCGTCAAGCAGGCCGGCTAGCCACAGAACCTGAAGGCACGCCGCTGCATGCAGATCCTGGATCGCCGCCTCAATCCCAGCGGCAGAAGCCTTCCCAACCGGCAGCGCTTCCTGCGCCGGGCGAAAGCCCTGGTGCAGGAGGCGGTGCGGGACGCCTCCGCCAAGCGCGACATCCGTTCCGCCGATGAGGGGGGCGAGGTCTCGATCCCCCTGCACGGCATCAAGGAGCCGAGCTTCCATCTCGGCTCCGGCGGCATCCGCGACCATGTCCTGCCGGGCAACAAGGAATACCGGGAGGGGGACGAGATCCCCCGCCCGCCCGGCGGCGGCGGGGGCGGCGGCGGCTCGGAAGGCTCGCCGGATGGCGGGGGCGAGGACGCCTTCCGCTTCGTCCTGACGCGGGAGGAATTCCTCTCCCTCTTCCTCGACGACCTCGAACTGCCTGATATGGCCAAGCGCCGGCTGGTCGATGGCGCCGACCCGGCCTGGAACCGGGCGGGCTACTCCGTCTCCGGCTCGCCGGCCAACCTCTCGCTGCCCCGCACCATGCGGAACAGCCTCTCGCGGCGGATCGCCCTCCGGCGGCCGAAGCCGGAGGAGGTGCAGGCGCTCGAGGAGGAGATCGCCCTGCTCGAGGGCAAGCCCGAGCATGCCGAGCGCGTGCTCGAGCTGCGGGCGGAGCTGGAGCGGCAGCTGCTCCGCACCCGCCGCATCCCCTATATCGACCCGATCGACGTCCGCTACCGGCGCTTCGAGCCGGTGCCGAAGCCCGTCGCCCAGGCCGTCATGTTCTGCCTCATGGACGTCTCGGGATCCATGACCGAGGACATGAAGGACCTGGCCAAGCGCTTCTACACGCTGCTCTACATATTCCTGCAGCGCCGCTACAAGCATGTGGAGATCGTCTTCATCCGCCACACGCACGAGGCGTCCGAGGTGGACGAGGAGACCTTCTTCCACAGCCGGGAGACCGGCGGCACGCTGGTCTCGACGGCGCTCGAGGAAATGCGCAAGGTCGTCGCCGACCGCTACCCACCCTCCGAATGGAACATCTACGCCGCCCAGGCCTCGGACGGCGACAACGCGGCGGGCGACAGCCAGAAGACGGCGCGGCTGCTGGTCGACACCATCCTGCCGGCCTGCCAGTACTACGCCTATATCGAGGTGGGCCGGGAGGGCGAGCACGGCATCCCCGGCTTCCCGCGCGGGCCGACCGACCTCTGGCGGACCTACGAGGCGCTGGTCAATGCCGGCGCGCCGCTCGCCATGAAGAAGGTGCGCCACCGGCGGGAGATCTTCCCGGTCTTCCGCGAACTCTTCGCCAAGCGCGGCGTCACCGAGGGCGCCCAGGCGTGAGGTCCCGCACCACAGGCGCCGCGGCGCCGTCCCACAGCACCCCCATTCCGGCCCTCCCCCGCCTCGCGGGGGAGCGCGCCGCCCGCGGGAGCCAGGCATGAACGTCATCCTCCCCCCCAAGGACCGGCTGCTCTACGACGGCGCCGACTGGGATTTCGACACGCTGATGCGGGTCCACGACGCCTGCGCCGAGATCGCCGGCGGGGAGATGGGCCTCGACTGGTATCCCAACCGCATCGAGGTCATCAGCGCCGAGCAGATGCTCGACGCCTATGCCAGCACCGGCCTGCCGCTCTTCTACCGGCACTGGTCCTTCGGCAAGCATTTCGCGCAGCACGAGGCGCTGTACCGCAAGGGCCTGCGCGGCCTGGCCTATGAGATCGTCATCAACTCGGACCCCTGCGTCTCCTACGTCATGGAGGAGAACACGGCGACGATGCAGGCGCTGGTCATCGCCCACGCCGCCTTCGGCCACAACCACTTCTTCAAGAACAACGAGCTCTTCAAGCAGTGGACGGATGCCAAGGGCATCCTCGACTACCTCGAATTCGCCAAGGGCTACGTCCAGTCGTGCGAGGAGCAGCACGGCGAGATGGCGGTCGAGCGGGTGCTCGATTCCGCGCATGCCCTGATGAACTACGGCGTGCACCGCCACCGCCGCCGCGCCCCCGACCTGCTCTCCGAGCAGAAGCGCGAGCGCGAGCGGCGCGAGCATGACGAGCGGATGTTCAACGTCCTTTGGTCCACCCTGCCGGAGAAGGCGGCGCAGCCCGCCGCCCGCGGCGACGAGGAGCGGCGCCGCGCCCTGCTGCAATTGCCGCAGGAGAACGTCCTCTACTTCCTCGAGAAGTCGGCGCCGCGCCTGGCCCCCTGGCAGCGCGAGATCCTCCGCATCGTCCGCAACGTGGCGCAGTATTTCTACCCGCAGCGCCAGACCAAGATGATGAACGAGGGCTGCGCCACCTACACCCACCACCGCATCCTGAACCGCCTGCACGAACAGGGCCGGATCAGCGACGGCGCCATGCTGGAATGGCTGCACAGCCACTCCTCCGTCGTCATGCAGCCGGATTTCGACGACCAGCGCTATTCGGGGATGAACCCCTATGCGCTGGGCTTCGCCATGATGGAGGATATCGAGCGCATCTGCCGCGAGCCGACGGAGGAGGACCGCGAATGGTTCCCCGACTTCGCCGGCTGCGGCGACCCGATGCCGGTCCTGCGCTATGGCTGGTCGGAATTCCGTGACGAGAGCTTCATCCTGCAATTCCTCAGCCCGCACCTGATGCGCAAGCTGAAGCTCTTCCACATCGTGGACGACAGCGCCCAGCCGGTGCTGCGCGTCGATTCGATGCATGACGAGCGCGGCTACCGCCGCCTGCGCCGGGCGCTAGCGAAGCAGTACGACCCGGCCTGGTCGGACCCGGACATCCAGGTGGTGGACGTGGACCTCGCCGGCGACCGCAAGCTGATCCTCGAGCACCGCGTCGCCTCCGGCCGCCTGCTGGAGGAGCAGGAGGCGCGGCAGGTGCTGCGGCACCTCGCCAGCCTCTGGTCCTATGACGTGCTGCTGCGCGAGGTCGATCCGGTGAGCGGCGCCAGCCTGCGAGAGCACGCGGTCAGCCCGCCGCGCTGAGGCAGGCTCCGTTGCCGGGCCGGGCGGCTGCCGTCTAGGCTGCCGCCATCCCTGCAACGGAGACCGCCATGCCATCCGACATCGCCGCCCGTCCGGCCGCCGCGCCGGCGAGCCAGGATCTCGGCCTGCTCGTCGCCCGCGTCATGCTCAGCGCCCTGTTCCTCTATTCCGGCTGGGCGAAATTCTCGGCGCCCGACCGCACCGCCGGCTATTTCGGCAGCCTCGGCCTGCCGATGCCGGGCGTCATGGTCTGGGTGGCCATCGCCGCCGAGCTCGTGCTGCCCATCCTGCTGCTCATCGGCATCCGCGCCCGCTGGGTCGCCTTCGCGCTCTGCGTCTTCACCCTCGTCACGGCGCTCACCGGGCACAAGTTCTGGACCTTCGACGCGGCGACGCAGGCGCAGCAGGCCAGTGCCCAGCTCACGCAGTTCCTGAAGAACCTCGGCATCGCCGGCGGCTTCCTCGTGCTCGGCCTGACCGGGCCGGGCCGCTATGCGGCGGACCGCCGGGGCTGACCGCCGCCCGGCGCGGCGCCAGGGCATTCCCAGGCTGACCGTGCAGCGTGGGAATGGCCCAAGCTTCTGATCTGAAGAGCAGATGCGGCGATCCGCTCTAGCGGATCGCCGCGTCGACCCGCGCCATGACGCCGTCGAGCCGCGTCGCATCCACCCAGCGCAGCACGGCGACGAGCCCCGCCGCCGGGTCCACCCAGGTGACGTTCCCGCCGGCGCCGGAGAAGCAGAAGCTCTCCGCGCTGGCGGAGGGCCACCGGCTCCGCCCCGTGTTCAGCCACCAGAGCAGCCCGTAATGCGGGTTGAGGGCCGAGGCCGTGCGGCACTGCGCCACCCATCCCTCCGGCAGCAGCCGCCGTCCCGCCCAGACGCCGTCCTGCAGGACGAGCTGTCCGATGCGGGCCTGGTCCTCCGCATGGATGAAGACGCCGCCGCCCCAGTGGCCGCCGCCCGAGACGCTCTGCAGGTGCCGGCCGCCGACCTCCACCCAGCTCGTCTCGTAGCCATGCCACTCCCACTCGGCGGAGGCGCCGATCGGGCCCATGATCCGCTCGGCGAAGACCTCCGGCAGCGGCCGGCCGAAGCGCCGCAGCAGGGCGAGCGAGAGGCGGTTCACCCGCACGTCGTTGTATTCCCAGTACCGCCCCGGCGGGTGCAGCGGCCGCGGCAGTCCCTTCCGCCCCTGACCTTCCACCTGCAGGTTGCGGCCGCGGTCGATGAGATCGCTCTTGCCGAAGAGCGTCCCCTCCCATTCCGAGGTGTTCTGCAGCAATTGCCGCCAGGTCACCGTGGCGTTCTGCGGCCCCTCGAAGCCGCCATCCTGCACCAGGTCGCGCACCGGCGCGTCGAGGTCCGGGATGAGCCCGTCCCCCACCGCGATGCCGGCCAGGATCGCCAGGTAGGACTTCGCCACGCTGAAGGTCATGTCCACCTGCCGCGTGTCGCCCCAGCGCGCGGCCAGGCGGCCATGCCGCAGCACCAGCCCGTTCGGCCCGCCGCGCGGCCGCACCGGCCCGAGGATGGCATTGTCCGGCGGCCCCTCGAAGAAGCCGGCCTCCAGATGCGCGCGGATGTCGCGCGGCCAGGGCGATTCGTGGCCCAGCGCGAAATCCACCGCGGCGGAGAGCGCGGCGGGGTCGAGGCCCAGCGCCTCGGGTGGGGCGGCAGGCAGCGGCGCCGGATGCGGCGGGAGCGGGAGATGGGCTGACATGGCGGCAGCCTAACCGGTCCCGGCCTGGATCGCGAGAGGCCCGCCGGGGGACATTCCACCCCCGCGCGATCTGTCCTAGAAGGCCCCCACCCCATTACGGGGCCGTGATTCCAGCCGGAGCGATTTCATCCCATGCCGCAGGGCAGCAGCACCTCAGCGCCGCGATCCCGCACCGGCCTCCGCGCGCGTCTTGCGGCGCTGACGCGCCCGCGGCCGCCGGGCCTCCGCCTGCTGCCCGTCGCGCGCCTCGCCACCGGAGCGCGCGTGCCGACCGAGGCGGCGATCCGCGCCATGGCCGGCGCGACGCCGGTGGCCGGCAACCTGCTGCTCTGCCGGGTGCTTGGGCGGTACAAGATGCTGGCCGAGGCCGGCGACCTCACCCTCGCGCCGCACCTCGCGCTCGACGGCTTCTGGGAATGGTGGACGACCAGCTTCCTCGCCCGCACCCTGCGGCCCGGCGAGAGCGTGGTCGATGCCGGCGCCTGCACCGGTTATTTCACCCTGCTCGCGGCCGAACTGGTCGGGCCAGCCGGGCGGGTGCTGGCGCTGGAGCCGAACCCGCAGAGCGCCGCGCTGCTGCGGCGGAACGTCGCGCTGAACGGCTTCGCCGACCGGGTGACGGTCGAGGAGGCAGCGCTGGCGCCCTCCGGCGGGCGGCTGCTCCGGCTGGTGGTGCCGCCGAACAGCCCGATGGACGCGCAGCTCCTGAAGCAGGACTTGGCGCCCGGCGCCGGCCCGCGGCCCCTGGACGGGAGGGCGACGCTGCTGGTGCGCGGCCGCACGCTCGATGAGCTGCCCGGCCTGCAGCCCGACCTGGTGCGGCTCGATGTCGGGGAGGCGCTGGAAGCGGCCTGGGACGGCATGCAGCGCCTGCTCGAGGAGCGGCCGGCGATGCGGCTGCTGGTGGTCTTCGATCCGGCACGGGTGGCGCAGCCCGCCGCCTTCCTCGACCGCGTCGCCGCCCGCTTCCCGCTGCGTCGCCTGGATCCGGAGGGGCGGCCGCGCGACTGCGCGCCGGCCGAGCTGCTCGCCGGCGGGACCACGACGCTCTGGCTGGCGCGCGACCGCGCGGGCTGAGCCCAACCTGCGAAGGCCGCGGCGGAAGTCAGGCGGCGGAGCTGTCATTCCCGGCAGGGTTGCATTGGCCCCGTGACGCCGCAGGCCGGCCGCACCGCCGATGCAGGTCGCATCGGCGGGCCGGACCGCTCCGAAACCCTTCGCAGCGCGACTCCAGGCAGGCTTTCGTTGCAGCGCAAACCCCGAGGGATTTGCTTAGGCCCTGACGGCCGTCTGCTGGATCGCGCCTGGCAATTCCACCTCGATCGCCAGGGTGGAGATGTCGCCGCCCCGCTCCAGCGCGACATTCACCTTGGCCGGATCGATGGCCACGTAGCGCGCCACCACCGCGACGAGATCCTGCTGCAGCCGCGGGAGGAAATCCTCCCGCGTCCGGCCGATCCGCTCATGCGCCAGCACGATCTGCAGCCGTTCCTTCGCCGTGGTGGCGCTGTCCGGCTCGGGGGCACGGTTGGCGCGGAAGAAGTCGAGCCAGCTCATCTCAGGCAGCCCTCCCTCCGAACAGGCGACGCAGCAGGCCGGGCTTGCGCTCCGGCTCCAGGAAGCGGTGCGGCAGTTCCTGGCCAAGGAAGCGGTTGACCGCATCCTTGTAGGCCTGGCCCGCGATGCTCTCGCCATCCAGGATCACCGGCATACCGGTATTGGACGCACGGAGCACGCTTTCGTTCTCCGGGATCACGCCGAGCAGCGGGATCGCCAGGATCTCCCGGATGTCCTCGAGCTTGAGCATCTCCCCCCGCTCGACCCGGTTCGGGTCGTAGCGGGTGACGAGGAGATGCTCCTTCACCTTGCCCCGCTTCTCCTCCGCCCGGCGGGAGCGCGACTGCAGCACGCCGAGGATCCGGTCGGAGTCGCGGACCGAGGAGACCTCCGGGTTGGTCACGACCACGGCCTCGTCGGCGAAGTAGAGCGCGAGCAGCGCGCCCTTCTCGATGCCGGCCGGGCTGTCGCAGAGGATGTAGTCGCAATCCTTCGAGAGTTCCTCAATGATCTCGCCCACGCCCTCCCGCGTCAGCGCGTCCTTGTCGCGGGTCTGGGAGGCCGGGAGGATCGAGAGATTCTCCACCCGCTTGTCGCGGATCAGGGCCTGGTTCAGCCGCGCCTCGCCCTGGATGACGTTGACGATGTCGAAGACGACCCGCCGCTCGACCCCCATGATGAGGTCGAGGTTGCGGAGCCCGACATCGAAATCGATCACCACCGTCCGCTTGCCGGCCAGGGCCAGGCCGGTGGCGAAGGCGGCACTCGTTGTGGTCTTGCCCACGCCGCCCTTGCCAGAGGTCACGACGATCACCTGCGCCATTGACGCATTCCCCCTGCTGCACCCCGTTGCCGGCCCATCCGGCTAGCCGAGCGGGCCGAACCGCATCTCCTCGCCCTCCAGCCGGACCTGCACGGGCCGGCCGATCGGCGCCTCCCCCAGCCCCTCGCGCACGGCGTAGTAGCCGGCGATTGCGATCAGCTCGGGGTCGAAATTCAGCGCGAAGATCCGCGCCTCGGCATCGTTGCGAGCCCCGGCGATCGCCCGGCCCCGCAGCGCGCCATAGACATGCACATGCCCGTCGGCGATCACCTCGCCCCCCGGGTTGACCGTCGCGGTCACGATGATGTCGGCGCCCTCGGCATAGATCCGCTGGCCGGCCCGCACGGGCTCCGTCACGACCAGCGCGCTCCGCCCACCCGTCACGGCGGCCGGGGCTGCGGCGGGCGGCGCCGGCACCGGGGGCTCGGGCGCCGCGGAGGCGGCCGGCGACGGTGCGGCCAGCGGCACGTCCTGCTCCGCCTCCCGCCCGCCGGCCGCGCGCAGCGGCGGCAGGCCGGCCGCCGTCGCGGCCTGGCGCATCGGCGGGCTGCCGCCGGTGGTGCCGACCGGCACGATCTCCAGCGCGCGCAGCCCCTCGATCAGGCCGCGGAAATCCACCTCCTCCGGCGCCGCCATCAGGTCACCGAGACCGATGACGATCGGCGCGAAGCGGAGGAAGCCGGGGGCTCGGCGGAACTGGTCGCCGAGGACGGGCAGCACCACCTCCGGCCGTGGATCGAGCAGCCGCAGCACCAGCAGGTTGAAGTTGCCGGCGCGGAGCCTGAAGGTTTCCGGGAGGGTCTGGCTGCTCAAAACGGTCTCTGCTCGGCCATCGCTGTGCGGCGCCGCGCGGGGGCGCGGCCTGATCCCGGTGCATAGCAGCGGCGCCGCGACCGGCGAAGCCCGGAATGCATACCGTTCCCGAGTCGCGGCCGGGGGACTCGCGGAATGACGGCGTCCGGGGATAATGCCGTGCGAGAGAGGAAGCCCGCCTTGCACCAGATGACGCTGCTGGAGCCCTTCCGGGCCCTGTTCTACGCCCCCTTCTACCTCGCCGAGTCGCTCGGCGCCTTCGCCCGCCAGGGCGTCGCGGTGCGGCTGGAGACGGCGGGCACCACGGATGCCGCCTGCGCGAAGCTGCTGGCGGGCGAGGCCGACCTCGCCTGGAGCGGGCCGATGCGGCCGCTGCTGCTGCGCGCGACGACGCCGGACTGCACTCTGAAGAGCTTCTGCGCGGTGGTCATGCGCGACCCCTTCCTGCTGATGGGCGGCGCGCCGCGGCCGGGCTTCCGGCTGGAGGACCTGCCCGGCCTCCGCCTCGGCCTGGTCTCGGAGGTGCCGACGCCGGTCTGGTGCCTGCGCGGCGACCTCGCCGCGCGCGGCATGGACTGGTCGGCGCTGACGACGGCAACCGATGGCAGCATGGCCGAGAATGCCGAGCGCGTCGCCGAGGGCGCACTCGACCTCGCCCAGGTCTTCGAGCCCTTCGCCTGCCGCGTCGAGGATGCCGGCGGCGCCGTCTGGCACGCTCAGGCCAGCCGCGGCCACACCGCCTATACCGCCTTCTACGCCACCGAGGCCGGCATCGCCGCCAAGCGCGCGCCGCTCATGGCCATGATCCGCGCCATGGCCGAGGCGCTGGACGTCATCCGCACCGCGCCGGCCGGCGAGGTCGCCGAGCGCATCGCGCCGCGCTTCCCGGACGTTCCCTCCTCCCACCGCGTGCGCGCCATCGCGCGCTACCAGGCGCTCGGCCTCTGGGATGCCGGGCCGGCCTTCCCGCAGGAGGCCTTCGACCGCCTCGGCGCCGCGATGCTGGCCAGCGGCGTCATCCCGCATGTCCCGCCCTTCGAGGACTGCGTGGACAACACCATCGTGCAGGACGCGATCGCATGAGCGGCAAGGCACCCATCGGCACCCGCGCCGACTATCGCTGGTTCACCGAGATCCCGACGCGCTGGATGGACAACGACGTCTATGGCCACGTCAACAACGTCACCTACTATTCCTGGATCGACACCGCGGTGGCGCAGTTCCTGATCGCCAACGAGGTCCTCGACCTCGGCAGCAGCACCGAGGTCGGGCTGGTGGTCGAGACGCAGTGCCGCTACTTCGCGCCCATCGCCTTCCCCGACATCGTCACCCTCGGCGTGCGCTGCGGCCGGCTCGGCACCTCCTCCATCCGCTACGAACTCGGCATCTTCCGCAATACGGAGGAGCGGGCGAGCGCCGAGGGGCATTTCATCCATGTCTATGTCGCCCGCGACGAGCAGACGCGCACCGTGCCGCTCCCGGCGCGGCTGCGGGAGGCCGCGACGCGGCTGCTGCTGCCGCCGCCCTGATGCGGCTCGACGCGCACCGGCTGCGCCTGCTGCTCCTGGCCTGGCCGGCGGCGGGGCTCGTGATCGGCCTCCTGCTGTCCTGGCTGGCGCCGGAGGCCGCGCCGGTCGTCCTCGCCCTGGCGACGCTGCCCGTGCTGCTGGTCCTGCTGCGCGACATCGCGCAGGGCCTGCTGCGCGGCAATGCCGGGCTCGACCTCCTGGCGGCGCTGTCCATGGCCGGCGCGCTGGCGATGGGCGAGGAGCTCGCCGGTGCCGTGGTCGCGCTGATGTTCGCCGGCGGCCGCTTCCTCGAGGACCATGCGCGGGAGCGGGCGCGGCGGGAGATGACCGCGCTGCTGGCCCGCCAGCCCCGGCATGCCGCCCGCCACGGCCCAGAGGGGATCGAGGAGGTGCCGGTCGCGGCGCTGCGGCCCGGCGACCGCGTGCTGGTCCGCCAGGGCGAGGTGGTGCCGGTGGATGGCCGCGCCCTCGGCCCCGCCGTGCTCGACACCGCGGCGCTGACCGGCGAGCCGATCCCGATCACCCTTGCGGCCGGCGACCCGGTGCTGTCCGGCGCGACCAATGCCGGCGAGGCCTTCACGCTGGAGGCCGAGCGCGAGGCCGCCGAGAGCACGCTGGCCGGCATCATCCGCCTGGTCGAGCAGGCCCAGGCCAGCCGCCCGCCCATGGCGCGGCTGGCGGATCGCTGGGCGCTCGGCTTCCTCGCCGTCACGCTGCTGCTCGCGGGCCTCGCCTGGCTGGAGGCGGAGGACCCGCGCCGGGCGCTGGCGGTGCTGGTGGTGGCGACGCCCTGCCCGCTGATCCTCGCCGTGCCGGTCGCGCTCATCGCCGGCCTCTCGCGCGCCGCGCGCGCCGGCGTGCTGGTGAAGAGCGGCGCGGCGCTCGAGACCCTGGCGCGGGTGCGCGTGCTGCTGCTGGACAAGACCGGGACGCTGACCGAGGGGCGCGTGCGGCTGCTGGAGACGCGGCCCGCCGCGGCGACGCCGCCCGAGGAATTGCTCCGCCTCGCCGCCTCGCTCGACCAGGCGAGCGGCCATCCGGTGGCGCAGGGGCTGGTGGAGGCGGCACGCGCCCGCGGCCTCCCGCTCTCCCTGCCGGAGGCGGTGCAGGAGGAGGCGGGCGCCGGCATCGCCGGCCGCGTCGAGGGCCGGGCGGTGGCGCTGGGGGGCCCCGGCTTCGTCGCCGCGCATGGCTGGACGGAGGCGGCGGGCGCGGACGGGCATCCGCCCGGCTCGCTCCGGGTCTGCGTGGTGGTGGACGGCGCGCCGGCCGGGCTGCTGGTGCTGGCCGATCCGCTGCGCGGCGATGCCGAGGCCATGCTGGCGACGGCGCGCGCGGCCGGCATAAGGCGCATCGTGCTGCTCTCGGGCGACCGGGCGCCGGTGGCGGAGGCGGTCGGCAGCGCGCTCGGCATCGACACCGTGCTGGCGGAGCGCAGCCCCGCCGAGAAGGTGGCGGCGGTGCTGCGGGAGAAGCCGGCGGGGCCGGTGCTGATGCTGGGCGACGGGGTGAACGACGCGCCGGCGCTGGCGGCGGCGGATATCGGCGTCGCCATGGGCGCCCGTGGCGCGGCGGCGAGCGCCGAGGCGGCGGATGCGGTGGTGCTGGTGGACCGCATCGACCGGCTGGCCGAGGCGATGCGCATCGCCCGCCGCGCGCGAGGCATCGCGCTGCAGAGCGTCGCGGCCGGGATCGGGCTGTCGGTGCTCGGCATGCTGGCGGCGGCGGCCGGCCACCTGACGCCGGTGCAGGGCGCGGTGCTGCAGGAGGCGATCGACGTCGCGGTGATCCTGAACGCGCTGCGGGCGCTGCGCGGATAGCCCGGGCGGGCCTTTCCCCGGCTTGCTGGCGGCGCCCGGCGCGGCCATGACGGGAGGGAGACCGGAGGAACCGCCATGCCCGAACTCAAGCGCCTCGCCATCCTCGACGACTACCAGGGCGCCACCCTGCGCCTCGGCCCCTGGGACCGCCTGCCCGCCGGCCTGCAGATCGAGCAGTACCGCGACACCGTGACCGGCCCCGCCCTGCTCGAGCGCCTCCGGCCCTGCGACGCGATCCTGGCGATGCGGGAACGCACGCCCTTCCCGCGCGCGCTCATCGAGCAATTGCCGAACCTCCGGCTCCTCGTCACCACCGGCGCGCGCAACCGCGCCATCGACCTCGCCGCCTGCGCCGAGCGCGGCATCACGGTCTGCGGCACGCCCTCCGTCGGGCATCCGACGGTGGACCTGACCTGGGGCCTCATCCTCTCCCTAATGCGCCGCATCCCGGAGCAGCAGGCGGCGCTGCGGGAGGGCCGCTGGCAGGTCGCGCTCGGCCAGGGGCTGGAGGGCAAGGTGCTGGGCTGCGTCGGACTCGGCAATCTCGGTAGCCGGGTGGCGAAGGTGGGGGCCGCCTTCGGCATGAAGGTCATCGCCTGGAGCCAGAACCTGACGCCGGAGAAGGCCGCCGAGGCCGGCGCGACCGCCGTGCCGAAGGAGCAATTGCTGGCCGAGGCCGATGTGGTGACGCTGCACCTCATCCTGTCGGACCGCTCCCGCGGCATCATCGGTGCCGGCGACCTCGCGCGCATGAAGCCCGGCGCCGTCATCGTCAATACCAGCCGCGGGCCGCTGATCGACCAGGCGGCGCTGGTCGCGGCGCTGCAGGAGCGGCGGATCGCCGGCGCCGGCCTCGATGTCTACGACCAGGAGCCGCTGCCGCCCGACCACCCGCTGCTCGCCGCGCCGAACACCGTGCTGACGCCGCATCTCGGCTATGTCACGGAGGAGAATTACCGCGCCTATTTTGCCGGCGCGGTTGAGGCGATCGAGGGCTATCTGGCGGGCAGGCCCGTCCGGGAATTGCGCGCGGGTTAGGCAGTCACCGCCCCGGCGGCGCCGGGGCCGGCGGCATGGCCGTTGCATCCCGAGTGCGATCCAGAAGATCCGCCCGAGAGAGTCCAGCCCCATGGTCCTGCACCGTCGCACCCTTCTCGCCGCCGGCGCGGCGACCCTCGCTGCGCCCGCCCTCCGCGCCCAGGGCGTGACGGTGAAGATGGGCGCGCTGCGCCTCATCCACTCCATCGCGCCCTATATGTACGAACGCTTCCAGCCCGCGGGCATGAAGATCGAGGTGGTGGTCTTCGAGAGCCCGACCGAGTGCAAGAACGCTGTCGTGACCAAGTCGGTCGAGTTCGGCGCCTTCGGCGTCGCCGCCGGCATCCTCGGCGCCGCGGCGCGCGAGCCGGTGGTGGTGGTCGGCTCCTGCTGCGACCGCGGCATGGCTGTCGTGGCCAAGAAGGATGCCGGCATCGAGACGCTGAAGGACCTCAAGGGCCGGAAGGTCGGCATCTGGCCCGGCTCGACGCAGGAGGTCTTCATCCTCGAGCGGCTGCGGATGGAAGGGATGACCGTCCGCGACCTGCAATCGGTCCGCGTCTCCTTCTCGGAGATGCCGATCGCCCTCGCCCGCGGCGACATCGAGGCCTATGTCGGCGCCGAGCCGGGCCCGGGCATCTCCGTCTCCGCCGGCATCGGGAAGATCGTGGAGTATCCTTATTCCACGCCGATGGGCTCGCTGAACATGGTCTTCGCCACCCATGCGGAGATCGCGGCGCAGCGGCCCGACCTGGTGCGGCAGATGCTGAAGGTCCATCGCCAGGCCAGCGAGTTCGGCATGGCCAACCGCGACGTGACCATCGAGACCGCCGTGGCCAGGCTCGGCATGAAGCGGGAGGCGCTGGAGGTCAGCATCCCGAATGTCGAGCTGAACTGGCAGATGACGCCGGAGATGGTGCAGCGCTCCAAGACCTATGCCGAGCACATGCTGAGCCTGAAGCAGATCCGCGCCCTGCCCGACTTCTCGACCTTCTTCGACACGAAATTCTCCGACGAGCTGGCCAAGGCGGCGGCATGACCGCCGCCTCGGCGCGCCAGGTCGGCCTCGCCGTCGCGGCGCCGGTGCTGGGCATCCTCGCCTGGCACCTCGCGACCAGCGGCCGTGCCTTCAGCCTGATCCCGCCGCCGCTCGAGGTGGCGACGCAGTGGTGGGACCTCGCCTTCGGCGGGATCTGGGACGACCTCTATTCCGAGACGCTGCTGTCCCATACCCTGGCGAGCCTGAGCCGTGTCTATGGCGGCTTCGCGCTGGCGGCCGTCGTGGCGCTGCCGCTCGGCATGCTGATCGGCCGCGTCGCCGTCATCCGCGACCTGCTCGACCCGACGCTGCAGATCCTGCGGCCGATCCCGGTCACCGCCTGGCTGCCGCTCGCCATGATCGTCTTCGGCATCGGGCCGCGCAGCGCCTTCTTCCTGGTCTTCCTCGGCGCCTTCTACCCGATCCTGCTGAACACCATCTTCGGCGTGCGCAGCGTGGAGGGGCGGCTGTTCGAGGCGGCGGCGATGCTCGGCGTCTCGCGGCAGGCGATCTTCTGGAAGGTGGTGCTGCCGGCCTCGCTGCCCTCCATCTTCACCGGGCTGCGCCTCGGCCTCGGCTTCGCCTGGGTGGTGATCGTGGTCGGCGAGATGACCGGCGTGCAGACCGGGCTCGGCGCCATCATCATGGAGGCGCGGCAGCTCTCCCGCACTGAGATCGTGATCAGCGGCATGGTCACCATCGGCGTGCTCGGCTTCCTCTCCGACCAGGTCGTGCAGGCGCTCGGCCGCCGCCTGCTGCGCTGGAGCCCGCAACATGGATAGCGTGATGCCGGCGCCGGCCGCGGAAGCGAAGCCGGCGCTCCCGATCCTCGACATCCAGCACGTGACCAAGCGCTTCGCCTTCGGGGCGGAGACGATCATGGCGCTGTCGGATGCCAATCTCCGCATCGAGAAGGGCGAGTTCCTCTGCCTCATCGGCCCCTCGGGCTGCGGCAAGTCCACCCTGCTCCGCATGGTCGGCGGCTTCGAGACGCCGTCCGAGGGCACGCTGCTGATGTGGGGCAAGCATGTCGCCGCGCCGGGCCCCGACCGCGGCATGGTCTTCCAGGATTACGGCCTCTTCCCCTGGCTGACCGTCACCCAGAATGTCGGCTTCGGCCCCGCCGCGCGCGGCCGGCCGAAGGCGGAGGTCGCGGCGACCGCGAAGCGCTTCGTCGACATGGTCGGCCTGACCCGCTTCGCCGATGCCTTCCCGCACCAGCTCTCCGGCGGGATGAAGCAGCGCGTCGCCATCGCCCGCGTGCTGGCGAACGATGCCGAGGTGGTGCTGATGGACGAGCCCTTCGGCGCCCTCGACGCCTTCACGCGCGAGCGGCTGCAGGAGGAATTGCTGGAGATCTGGGCCCGCACCAAGCTGACAGTCCTCTTCGTCACCCATGCGATCGAGGAGGCGATCATCCTCGCCGACCGCGTGGTGGTGATGTCGCCCGGCCCCGGGCGGATCGTGGCCGACGAGCGGATCGACCTGCCGCGGCCACGCGACCCGACCTCGCCCGAGTTCAACGCGCTGCGCCGGCACCTCTCGGCGCTGCTTGGCGGGCATCACTGATGCAACGCCGGCGGTGGCGGGCCGGCCGCGACGCCCCCTCCCGGCCCGGCGACATCGGGTGCTAGCCTCCGCATCCTTCGCGGAGGTCAGGTCGATGCAGCGCAGGATCACCGCCGTCTCGCAGCAGCCGGACCTCGCGCCGTTGGTCGCGGGCTGGCTGCACGCCGCCTTCGGCCATCCGGACGGGCGCACGGCGAAGCAACTGACCGACCTCATCCTTGCGCCGCCGATCGGGCCGGAGGAAACATTCGTCGCCTTCGAGGACGACATCCCCGTCGGCACGGCCAGCCTGGCGCATCAGGACCTCGACAGCCGCCGCGACCTGACGCCCTGGCTCGCCGGCGTCGTGGTCCAGCCGCCCTTTCGCGGCCGCGGCCATGCCGCCGCCCTGGTCCGCCAGGTCGAGGGCTTCGCCCGCGCCGCGGGGATCGGCAGGCTCTGGCTCTATACCTGGAGCGCGGCCGGCCTCTACGCCAGGCTCGGCTGGCAGGAGGCCGGCCGCGAGATCGAGATGAAGCGGAACCAGGAGGTCATCCTGATGCGCCGCGACCTGACGGAGACCGCATGACCCCCCTCCCGCCCTTCTGGGCCGGCGCGACGCAGGACGAGCGCGACGCGGCCTATGACAATACCCGGGCCGTCGCCGACAGCGCCGCCCTGATCGCCGCGCGCAACGCGGCCTCGGCGGCCTTCCGCGCCGCGCATGCCGGGCATCTCGACCTGGCCTATGGCGAGGCGGAGCGCACGCGCTGGGACCTCTTCCCCGCCGCCGAGCCCGGCGCGCCCTGCCTGGTCTTCGTCCATGGCGGCTACTGGCAGCGCAACCGGCGCGAGGACTTTTCCATTCTGGCCGAAGGCGCGATGGCGCGGGGCTGGTCCGTCGCCATGCCCGGCTATCCCCTCGCGCCCGAGGCCTCGCTGACCCGCATCGTCGCCGAGATCCACGCCGCGCTGGACTGGCTGCAGGCGAAGGGCCCGGCGCATGGCATCGCCGGCAGGATCGTCCTCTCCGGCTGGTCGGCCGGCGGCCATCTCGTCGGCGCCTGCGTCGGCCATCCCGCGGTCGCGGCCGGCCTCGCCATCTCCGGCATCTTCGAACTGGCGCCGATCCGCGACACTTACCTCAACGACAAGCTGCGGCTGACCGAAGCGGAGATCGAGGCGCTCTCGCCGCTCCGCCGGCCGATGGTGAGGAAGCCCATGGCCGTTGCCTATGGCAGCGCGGAACTGCCCGAGCTTCGCCGCCAGTCCCGCCACTTCCACGGCGCGCGGGCGGAGGCGCATATCCCTGGCCCGCTCATCCCCGTGGCCGGTGCCGACCATTTCCGCATCCTCGAGGCGCTGCGCGCCAGGGACGGCGAGTTGCTGCGCGCCGCCGAGGACCTGCTGAGGCACGCCGCATGACCGCGCCCGAGGTCTTCACCCTGCCCGCGCTCGCCGCCTTCCATGCCGCGGGCGGCAGCCCCGTCGCGGTCGCCGATGCCGCGCTGGCGCGCATCGCCGCCTGGGACGATCCCGCGCTCTTCCTCGCCCGCGTGCCGCCCAATGCCGTGCGCGCCCGCGCCGCGACGCTCGCCGCGGAGGGACCGCGGGGCCGCCCGCTCTACGGCGTGCCCTTCGTGGTCAAGGACAATATCGACGCGGCCGGGCTGCCGACCACGGCGGCCTGCCCGGACTATGCCTATGCGCCCACCGAGGATGCGCCCGCCGTCGCGCGGCTGCTCGCCGCCGGCGCCATCCTGCTGGGCAAGGTCAACCTCGACCAGTTCGCGACGGGGCTGAACGGCACGCGCAGCCCCTATGGCACGCCGCGCAACCCGCTGGTGCCGGACTGCATCCCCGGCGGCTCCTCCTCCGGCTCGGCCACCGCCGTCGCCGCCGGGATCGCCGGCTTCTCGCTCGGCACGGATACGGCGGGCTCCGGCCGCGTGCCGGCGATGGTCAATGGCATCGTCGGCCTGAAGCCGAGCCTCGGCCTGGTGCCGACCCAGGGCGTGGTGCCGGCCTGCCGCTCGCTCGACTGCGTCTCGGTCTTCGCGCTGACCGTCGAGGATGCCTGCGCGGTGCTCGAGGCGATCGCCGGCGTCGCGCCGGCCGACCGCTATGCCCGCCCGGCACCGGCGGGCTGGCGCGCCGCGCCCGCGCCGCAGCCGCACTGGCGCCTCGCCGCGCCGCACCCCGACCAGCTCGTCTTCGACACGCCGGAGGACGCGGCGCTCTACGATGCGGCGCTGGCCCGCGCCGAGGCGCTGGGCGGCACGGTCACGCGCGTCGACATCGCGCCCTTCCTCTCGATCGCCCGGCGCCTCTATGACGGCGCCTGGGTCGCCGAGCGCACCGCCGCGCTGCGCGAGATGGTCGAGGGCCGGCCCGACAGCCTGCATCCGGTGACGCGCGGCATCCTCGCCGCCGGGCTCGACAAGCGCACCGTCGAGGCCTGGGACGACTTCCACGAGGCGGCCGAGGCGCGGCGCCTGGCGCGCGCGCTCTTCGCCGCGCAGGACCTGCTGCTGCTGCCGACCGCGCCGGGCACGCCGACCTTGGCGGACCTCGCGGCCGCGCCGGTCGCGGCCAACAGCCGCCTCGGCACCTACACCAACTTCGTCAATATCTGCGACCTCTCGGCCCTCGCGGTGCCCGCGGGCTTCCGCGCCGATGGCCGGCCCGCGGGCGTGACGCTGGTCGGCCCCGCCTTCGCCGAGGCGCGGCTGGCCGGCCTCGGCGCCGCGCTGCATGCGGCGGCCGGCGTGACGCTGGGCGCGACCGGGGCGCCGGTGCCGCCGCCGCCCGCTCCGCCGACCCTCGCGGCCGACGAGGTGCCGCTGCTGGCCATCGGCGCGCATATGGCCGGGCTGCCGCTGAACCCGCAGCTTCGCCGCCATGGCGGGCGCTTCCTGCATGCCGCGCGCACGGCGCCGCTCTACCGGCTCTACGACCTCGGCAACCGCCCCGGCCTGCTGCGGGTGGCGGAGGGCGGCGTCGCCGTCGCGAGCGAGGTCTGGGCCCTGCCCGCCGCCGGGATCGGCCCCTTCCTCGCGGAGATCCCGCCGCCGCTCGGCTTCGGGCGGGTGACGCTGGAAGACGGCGCGACGCCGCTCGGCTTCCTCGCGGAGGCAGCGGGCGTCGCCGGCGCCCCCGACATCTCGGCGACGGGCGGCTGGCGCGCGCATCTGAAGGCGAAGGAGCAGGGCTGATGCAGGTGGACATCCCGGAGGTGCTGGCCGAGGTCAAGGCCGCCTTCGCCGAGTACGAGCGCGCGCTGGTCACCAACGACGTCGCGGTGCTGCAGGACCTCTTCCGCAAGGACCCCCGCACCCTGCGCTACGGCCCGGCCGAGAACCTCTATGGCTGGGAGCAGATCGCCGCCTTCCGCGCCGCCCGCCCGGCGGTCGGGCTGGAGCGGACGCTGGCGAACACGGTGATCACCACCTATGGCCGGCACTTCGCCACGGCCAATACCGAGTTCCTCCGCGGCGGGCGGCGCGGCCGGCAGAGCCAGACCTGGGTCCGCTTCCCCGAGGGCTGGCGCGTGGTCGCGGCGCATGTCTCGCTGATGCCGCTGCCGGACCAGGCGCCCTGAGCAAACCCCTCGGGGTTTGCGCCGCCAAAAAA
Organism: Paracraurococcus lichenis; assembly: GCF_030657435.1. Classification (GTDB taxonomy): domain Bacteria; phylum Pseudomonadota; class Alphaproteobacteria; order Acetobacterales; family Acetobacteraceae; genus Paracraurococcus; species Paracraurococcus lichenis. The sequence goes on from NZ_JAUTWS010000039.1 coordinate 37,481, forward strand.
TCCTGACGGGGTCGTCCGGCGCGCGCCGGACGGCCCGGGGCGTCAGGCCCGCAGGAAGCGCTCCGCCGCATCGCCCAGGATGCGCATGCAGAGCGCCAGGTCCTCCTCCTTCGTGTCCTCCGCCCAGTGGTGGCTGATGCCGCCGATGGAGGGCGTGAAGAGCATCGCCACCGGCATCACCCGCGCGATGTACTGCGCGTCATGGCCGGCGCCGCTCGGCATGCGCTGCCAGCCGCCGGGCGCGATCGCCTCGGCCGCCGCATCCAGCGCCGCCATCATCGCGGGATCGCAAGGCGCGGGCAGCGACTTGCTGACATTGATCAACGTCGCCCTGGTGCGCTCGCGCCGGTTGCTCTCCTGCACGCAGGCGCGCAGGCACCGCTCCATCCGCTCCAGCACCGCGACGTCGATGTCGCGGAACTGGAAGAGGATGTCGGCCTGGCCGGGGATGATGCTGGGCGCGCCGGGGTCGAGCGCGATGCGCCCCGTCGTCCAGGTGCTGCGCCCGCCGCAGGCCTTGGGCATCTCCTGGTCGATCATGGTCAGCAGCCGCACCGCGGCGAGGCCTGCATCGCGGCGTTCCGCCATGGTGGTGCCGCCGGCATGGTCCTGCATGCCCTCGATCAGGATGCGCCACTGCCAGATCGCGACGATGCCGGTGACCACGCCGGCGCGCAGCCCCGCGCCCTCGAGCTGCGTGCCCTGCTCGATATGCATCTCGAAGAAACCCTTGTGCCGGCCGGGCTCGAGCTGCATGCGCGGCTTGCCGGCGAGGCCGGCGGCGGCGAGCGCCTCGCGCAGCGGCGTGCCGTCCGTGCGGTTGCGGCTGCGGTCGATCTCCTCCTCGGTCAGGTTGCCGATGATGGAGCGGCTGCCGAGGAAGCCGCCCTCGAAATGCCCTTCCTCATCGGCGAAGGCGACGACATCCACCGGCAGGCCGGCGCGCGCCAGGGCGAGTCCGGCGACGACGCCGAGCGCGCCGTCGAGCCAGCCGGCGTAGTTCTGCGTCTCGATATGGCTGCCGGCGAGCAGGTGCGGCCCGGCGCCGGCGTGGCGGCCATAGACATTGCCGATGCCGTCGATCGAGGGTTCGAGACCGATCTCCGCCATCCGCTGCATCAGCCAGCGGCGGCTCTCCATGTCCTGCGGCGAATAGGTCGGCCGGTGCACGCCGGTGCGGTAGGCGCCGATCTGCCGCAGGTCGTTGAGGTCGCGGAGGAATCGTTCGGCATCGATCTGCGGCATGGCACAAGCCCTTGTTGCGGTGCGGCATGCTGCCGCGCGCGGCTGCCGAGGACCAGCCCTCGAGGCCGCGCCGCGCGCCCCACCCGGCCGGGCCCAGCCGGCGGCGTGCGTGAACGTCACCTCTGACCTGTCGCCCGGTCCGGCGCTGGCCATGTCGCACTGCCGGCACGCATCGGTTCGGCTCGGCATGACAGGACCCGGTTCGCGTCGGGTTGCCGTGCCGCCGCCTGCATCGACAGGATGACGGCGCCATTGCTGCCGAGGTGAGAGCCGTCGCCGGACTCCGGCTGCAGGTACTCGTTCCAGGCGGCGACGATCCGCAGGAACGCATCCGGCGGCAGGCCGAGCTCATCCCGCCGATGGCCGGCCCCGGTCGCAGCACGTCATCGGTCGACAGCCGGTCAGTCAGGCACCCCGGATCGTTGCGACAGTGCGCTGGCCCCGCCGAGGTCGGGTCGCGCGACCATCGCAATGCCATTGACCCGCCTGCGGCACGCCGCCTCGCCATGCCGTTCGTGACTCGGCCTGTTGCAGGCCCGGCGGCGTCTCGGACCGGTCAGGCCGATTCGATGCGCCGAAATCCACTCCTCCGGGCATGGGGCAAGCCCGCAGGCATCGCCCTGAGGGTATTCTTTAGATATCCAATCGTCACAATACCGTGAAAATTCGGGTCGCTGACCAGGTCTTCAGGAAGCTGCAATAGCCAGTTACATGCATTGGCATCTTCCAGGTTTCACAGATAGCAAATCCGTGAATCACCGGAATTTTGGCGGAAATCTGCCGAGTCCATCGCAGTCGCGTGCTCCCGCTCGTCCCCTGAATTGTCGGATTATTCGTAATCTGAGCAGGAATGGTTTAAAGTTTCTTGTTTTTAATGGAACCTCATGTTGCTCCGATGGCGTTTCGGTTTCGCTTGAAGACCATCGTGTGGGATTGGATATGCTACACGCCATGCAACTCAAACAGGTCCAAGGCGCTGGACAGATCGCGCCGCCGATGCAGATCCTCCCCGCCAGCGTGGCTCTTGCCGAGCCGCAATCGCGCGAGGAACTCCCGCCCGCCCTCCTGGCCATGATGATGACGGCGAACCGCATCATGGCGATGGAAGCGGTCCGCGCCGTGCCGGATGGCCGGCTGACCCCGCCGCAGTTCCGGATCCTCAACTATCTCTTCGTCGCACCGGGTGCCTCGCTCTCCGAGGTCGCCAACTACCTCGGCGTCCGCCTCCCCACCGCGTCCGTCATGCTCGTCAAGCTCGCCGCCGAAGGCTACGTCCTCCGCAGCCGCCACCCCAGCTCCCGCCGCCGCATGCAGCTCGTCCTGACCGACCGCGGCCAGTCCGTCACCGCCTCGGTCCGCGCCGCGCTCTTCGGCCGGCTGCGCACCGGCCTCGACCGGCTCGAGGAGGCAGAGCGCGACGCGCTCCAGCGCGCCATGCCCGCCCTCCGCCACCTCTTCGCCCAGGTCTGACCCGCAACCGCGCCAACAGCGACGCGCACGACACGCCACGGCCCACCGGCCGGAAACCAGAAGGGGGGATCAGTCCTCGATGATCGCCACCGCCCGGGTCCAGCCGGCCGAGCCCCGATGCACCTTCACGGGGAAGCAGACCACCTGGAACCCGTCCGGCGGCAGCACCTCGAGGTTGTGCAGCTTCTCGAGATGCGAATACCCGATCTCGCGGCCGGCCCGATGGCCTTCCCAGATCAGGGAGGCATCGCCCGTCGCCTGCACCTTGCGCCGCGTATGGCTGAAGGGGGCGTCCCAGGACCAGCCATCGGTGCCCACCAGGCGGACGCCGCGCTCGAGCAGCCAGAGCGTGGCCGCCTTGCCCATCCCGCAGCCGCAATCGATGTAGTCGTCCTCCCCGTAGCGGGACCCGGCGCGGGTATTCACCACCACGATCTCCAGCGGCTTCAGCGCATGGCCGATCCGCTTCAGCTCCGCTTCCACATCGGCGGGCTGCACCACGTAGCCGTCCTCGAAATGCCGGAAGTCGAGCTTCACGCCGGGCTGGTGGCACCATTCCAGCGGCACCTCGTCGATCCGCCAGGACGCCTCCCCGCCCGGCTTCAGCCGCTCGTTCATGCGGGAGAAGTAGTGGTAGGGCGCGTCGAGATGCGTGCCGTTGTGGGTGCTGATATTCGCCCGCTCCACCGCGGCATATTCGCCCTCCGGCAGGGCGGAGACGGGCACGCCCATGTATTCCGCCATGCGCGGCGCGGTCATGTGGTGGTCGTGGTACTCGATTTCCGGCTCCATCCCCGGCGGGTCCGACCTGATCCCCGCCTTGAGCGGCACCGAGATGTCGATGAAGCGTCGCGCCATGGGCGTCTCCTCCTGCGGCTCGTCAGCGGGCGCCGGCCGGGCCGGCGCCGCGGCCGGGAGGGTGGACCGGCGGCCGGGACCGGTCCAGCGCGGCCCGCCCCGGCTCCCGACCCGCGCGATGCGCCGCGGCCTCAGTACAGGGCGTAGCCGCCATCGATCACCAGCGTGTCGCCGGTATGGAAGCCCGCGGCGCTGCTCATCAGGTAGACCGCGATACCGCCGAAATCCTCGCCCGTGCCCCAGCGCCGCATGGGCACCCGCGGCAGGACATTGCCGGCGAATTTCGGGTCGTTGGTGGCGCGGGCGGTCATCTCCGTCTCGATCCAGCCGGGCAGGATGGCATTGGCGCGCACGCCATGGCGGGCCAGTTCCACCGCCAGCGCCCGGATCATCGCGACCATGCCGCCCTTGGAGGCGCCATAATGCTCGTTGCGCGCCGCGCCCTCGATGGCGGCCAGCGAGGCGGTGCCGACCAGCACGCCGCCCTTGTCGCCCGCCTCGGCGCGTTCCTTCATATGCCGCGCCGCGGCGCGGAAGGTGAGGAAGGCACCGCGCAGGTTCACCCCCAGCACGCGGTCCCATTCCGCCGCGGTGCGGTCGACGAAGGGCCCGCTGCGGCCGCCGGAGATGCCGGCATTGGCGAAGCAGCCATCGACCCGGCCCAGCACGCGCAAGGTCTCGGCGAAACCGGCCTCGACCTCCGCCTCCTCGGCGACGTTGCAGCGGAGCGCGAGGACGCGGCGGCCGGTGGCTTTGAGCTGCGCCTTCGCCGCGTCGTTCTTGCTCTCGTTCGTGCCCCAGATGGCGATATCGGCCCCGGCCTCCGCCATGGCCTGCGCCATGCCGAGGCCGATGCCGCCATTGCCGCCGGTCACCAGCGCGACCTTCCCGGTCAGGTCGAAGGGCTTGTAGGGCATGGGCGTTCCTCCCGAATCAGGCGGCGCAGCCTGCCCCGGCCCGGCTTGCGCCGGAAGCCCGGCCGGGCGAGACCCGCGGCAAAGCCAGGGGAGCCCGGGATGGCGCGCATCACCTTCATCCAGCCGGACGGCACGCGGCAGGCCTTCGAGTCCGGCGAGGACGAGACGGTCATGCTGGTCGGCGTGCGGCACAATGTCCCGAGGCTGCCGGCCGATTGCGGCGGGCAGCTCGCCTGCGCTTCCTGCATGGTCGATGTGCCGGAGCCCTGGCGGGAGCGCGTGGGCGGCCCGGGCCTCGACGAGGGCGACATGATCGAGGATGCGCTCGGCGCGCGGCCGGTGGGGCGCCGCCTCTCCTGCCAGATCCGCATCACCGACGCGCTCGACGGGCTGGAGGTGGCGCTGCCGGAGGCGCAGGGGTGAGCACCGACCGCGTCCTGGGCATGGACCGGCCGATCCCCCGCCGGGACCTGCTGCAGGGCGCGGCCGGTTTCACCCTCACGGCCGGCGCGGCCCGGGCGGAGGCGCCCTACCCGCCCCTGCTGCAGGGCTTGCGCGGCAGCCAGCCCGGCAGCTTCGAGGCGGCGCATGCCCGCGCCGCCGGCGCGCCGGTGCCGGCGCCGCAGGACGACCCAGAGCGGTGGGACCTCGTCGTCATCGGCGCCGGCATCAGCGGGCTTGCCGCGGCGGTCTTCTGGCGGGAGGCGCGGCCAGGCGCGCGCGTCCTGATCCTCGACGCGCATGACGATGTCGGCGGCCATGCGCGTCGGAACGAGTACCGGCACGGCCGCCGCACCCTGCTGATGAATGGCGGGACGATGCTGATCGACAGCCCGCGGCCCTATTCCGCCGTGGCGGACGGGCTGCTGCGGCGGCTCGGCGTCGATCCGGTGCGGCTGTCGAAGCGCCACGCCGATCCGGGCTTCTGGCAGCGACAGGGGCTGGGCCGCGGCGTCTTCCTGGACCGCGAGAGTTTCGGCGCGGATTGCCTGCTGCGCGGCGTCGGGCGGCGGCCCTGGGCCGACCTGCTGCGCGGCTCCCCGCTGCCGGCCCGGGCACAGGCCGACATCGCCCGGCTCTTCGAGGCGGAGATCGACTACCTGCCAGGGAAGACCTCGGCGGAGAAGAAGGCGCTGCTGGTCCGCACCAGCTACCGCGACTACCTCGCCCGCATCGCCCGCATCGACCCCGCCGCCCTGCCCTTCTTCCAGACCATGAGCCATGGCGAATGGGGCGTCGGCGCCGATGCGGTCAGCGCCCTCGATGTCTGGGCCCTCGACTTCCCGGGCTTCAAGGGCCTGAAGCTCGCGCCCGGCGCGGCGCCCGGCATGGGCTACACCGCGGCCGGCTATGCCGATGGCGGCAGCTATAGCTTCCACTTCCCCGACGGCAATGCCTCCATCGCACGGCTGCTGCTGCGGCGGCTGATCCCTGCGGCGTTGCCGGGGCGCGATGCCGAGGACGTGGTCCTGGCCCGCGCCGACTACGCCGCGCTGGACCGCGAGGGCGCGCCGGTGCGCCTGCGGCTCGAGAGCACCGCGCTGCGCGTGACGAATGCCGCGCCGGGCGTCGAAGTCACCTATGTCTGTCGCGGCGAGGCGAGGCGCGTCGTGGCCGGCGCCTGCGTGCTGGCCTGCTGGGGCGTCATGATCCCGCACCTCTGCCCGGACCTGCCGCCGCCGCAGGCCGAGGCGCTGCGCAGCCAGGTCAAGGTGCCGCTGGTCTATGCCTCCGTCCTGCTGCGCAACTGGCAGGCCTTCCGCCGCCTCGGCCTGTATGAGATCGAGGCACCGGGCAGCACCTGGACCGGGCTGCGGCTGGACTGGAAGACGCGCATCGGCGGCTATGACAGCATCCGCGGGCCGGAGGAGCCGGTGCTGCTCTTCCTCTCCCGCGTCCCCACCGCGCCCGGCCTCGACGAGCGGTCGCAACACCGCATCGGCCGCGCGGAGCTGCTGGCGACCAGCTTCGAGGCCTACGAGCGCAGCCTGCGCGACCAGTTGCAGCGCATGCTCGGCGCCGGCGGGTTCGAGGCGGCGCGCGACATCCTCGGCATCACCGTGAACCGCTGGCCGCATGGCTATGCCTATGAGTACAACCCGCTCTTCGATCCGGATTACCCGCCCGGCGAGGCGCCGCACGAGATCGGCCGGCGGCGGGTCGGGCGCATCGCCATCGCCAATTCCGATGCCGGCGCCGCGGCTTATACAGACAGCGCCATCGACCAGGCCTGGCGGGCGGTGGGCGAACTGATGGGAGTTTGAAAAAGATTGGGGAGGAAAAGGCATTTCCTCCCCAAACCCCACCATTGCCTTCTATGAGTCGAGTGCCGCCGCGCGACGGATGCAAGACTCACAGAAATAGAGGTGGGGTTCGGGGAGGATACTTCCTCCCAGACCTTACTCCGCCGGCGCCACCACCCCCGCCGGATCCAGCTCCGCCGCCGGGATCGGATCGCGGATGATGGTGGCATAGGCGACCGCGCAGACAATGCAGAGGACGGCACCGACCAGCAGGGCCGGCGTGAAGCTGCCGCTCGCCTCGGCGATGAAGCCGGTGACCGCCGGCGCCAGTGCGCCGCCGAGATAGCCGCCGAAATTCTGCATCGCCCCCAGGGACGCCGTGCAATTGGCCGGCGCCGCGACCGAGACCAGCGCCCAGCCCGTCGCGGTCGAGACATAGCAGAGGAACATGGCGACCGAGATGCAGCCGATCGCCACCGCATCGCTCGGCATCCAGGCAGCCAGCGCGGTGAAGACGCCCGTGCCCGCCAGGGAGATCGCCATCGGCCACTTCCGGCTGTCGATCGGCCGCATGCCCCGCCGCGCCAGCACGTCGGTGATCCGCCCGCCGAGCAGGCTGCCGAGCACGCCGAAGACGAAGGGGATGGCGGCCACCCAGCCGGTCCGGGCGATGCTCATGTGCCGCTCCATCTGCAGATAGGCCGGCAGCCAGGAGGCATATATCCAGAGGATGTAGATCGCCCCGAAGAAGCCCAGCAGCATCCCCCAGGTGGTGCGGTAGGCGAAGAGCCGCCGCCACTCCGCGAGCGTCAGGTGCGAGGTCTCGCCGGTAGTATCGCCCTCCGTCAGGTGCGCGCGCTCCTCGCGCGTCAGCGCGACCTCCGACGGGTTGCGGTAGACCACATAGGCCAGTGCCGCGACGGCGATGCCGAGCACCCCCATGACGATGAACATCCAGCGCCAGCCGACCCAGAGCATCAGGAAGGTCAGCAGCGGCACGGAGATGGCGGTGCCGAGCGTCGAGGAGCAGTTCCAGATCCCGGTCGCGGTGCCGCGGTCGCGCGGGTTGAACCAGTCCCGGCTGACCCGGGCGGCGGTCGGGAATTGCGGCGCCTCGCCGATGCCGAGCACCACGCGCGCCGCGAAGAACTGCGCGAAGCTGGTCACGAAGCCGCCGGCCGCCTGCGCCAGCGACCAGAGGCCGAGCCCCGCCGCGAGCATCTTCCGCGGCCCCAGCCGGTCCACCAGCGCGCCGACGGGAAGCTGCGAGAAGGCATAGGCCCAGAGGAAGGCGGAGAGCAGCAGGCCCATGTCGCCGACCGAAAGGCCCAGTTCCTCCCGGATCAGCGGATTGGCGACGGCGAGCGTCGCGCGGTCGATGTAGTTGACGACGCCGCTCAGCACGAGCAGCGCGAGCGCGATGCGCTGCGTGCGGACGATGCGCGGCGTCCTGCCGTGAAGCTCCACGGCCATCCTCCCCTTGCGAGTGATCCCGGCGGGGGGGCGAACGCGCTCGCGTTGCGGCGGTTCGGGCGGCGCGTCAGCGCAAGCCCGGCACCACCGCGCCGAGGTCGAGGCTCATCCCCATCGCCAGGTAGCCCGCGCGGTTCGGGTGCAGCCGGTCGCCCGGCCCGCCTGTCGTACTCTCCGGCACCATCTCCGCCTTCAGGCCGCCACTCGCGGCATCGAGCGTCGCCTGGTCGAACTCGGCCACCGCGTCGAAGAGGCCGCCCTGGCTGATGAAGGCATTGAGCGCCTGCCGCTTGCGGTCCTGCTCCTCGAAGCCATGCGCCGGGCTGGTGCTGCCGAGCGCGCTGGTCACCGTCGCGCCGATCAGCCGCGCGCCGGGGAATTTCGCCCGCATTCGGGCGACGCCGTCGCGCATCGCCGCCTGCACCGCCTCGACGCTCGCATTGCCGTTGCGGCTGAAGTCGTTGGTGCCCTCGAGCCAGATGAATGTGCTGACGCCCGAGAGGCTCAGCACGTCCCGCTCCAGCCGCGCGCCGGCGGAAGGCCCGCCGGGGAATGGTTTCTCCGGGCCGTACTCCGCCGGGCCCGCCACCTGGTTGCCGCCGATGCCGGCATTGACCACCGCGACGCGGTTGCCGAATCGCTCGAACAGGCGGCGCTGCAGCACGTCCGGCCAGCGGTCGTCGCCATTCATGGTGGAGGCCGTGCCGTCCGTGATGGAGTCGCCGAAGGCGACCACGACGGGCGTGCCCGCCGGCGCCGTCATGTCGAGCGCGTCGAGGAAGAACCAGGAGGCCGTGCTGAAGGGGAAGCTCGCCTCGCCCTCCTCATGCCCGTGCGCGCCGCCGCCCGGCGCGGTGCCGTAGGAGGTCTGCAGCGCCTTGGCGTGCCAGGTCATCGGCCCGCTCTCGCCCGCGACATGCAGGCTGACGGCGAGCTTGCGGCCCTGTAGCAACCCGCCCTGGCCCTCCGGCACGAAGGGCAGCGCGACCGGGTCGCTCCAGGCCATGCCGCCGGGCGGGATGGTCACGCCCTCCTTGCCGCCGAAGCGCAGGGGCTGGTTGCTGCCCGGCACCACCGCCGCGCCGCCGAGCTGCAGGCCGAGATGCACGCCGTCGAGCACCAGTGGCTTTGTCCCGAAGGCGTTGGAGAAGCGCAGCCGCGCCTGCCGCCCCCAGTAGCTCGGCTTCACCACCAGCCGCAGCGTCTGGTCGCGCGCGCCCTGCGCCGGATCGGGGAAGAGGAAGCGCTGGTCCGGCTGCGCCGAGGGGTTGCCCACGGGATAGGGCCCCTGGACGGAGGCGGCCCAGCTCGTCACCCAACCCTCCGGCGGCTGCGCCATCGCCGGCGCCGCGAGCATCGTCACGGCCAGCAGCAGGCCGAGCATGGTCCTCATCCGCGTCTCCCCCCCCTGGTCTTCCCGCGTCAGCCCTTCTGCGGCAGCGTGCCGAAGACGGTCTCCGCCTCGATCTGCTGGACGTTCTCCGGCCGCGGGAAGGGCGCGGGCGGCGCCTCGCCCTCGGCGCGCGGGCGGCCGATGCGGGCGAAGAAGGTCTCGAGCCCGCCGGGCATGATGCACCAGACGAAGGTCAGCGGCCCCGTGCCGGTATTGTGGAAGGAATGCGCCCGGTTGCGCGGGAAGAAGAAGCAGGAATTCGGCTTCATCGGATGCACCTGCCCCTCGATATGCGCCTCGCCCTGCCCCTCGATGACGAAGATGATCTCCTCGTTCGCGTCGTGCAGGTGCTCCCGCACATGGCAGCCGGGATCGACGGTCTGCGTGCCGAAGGCGAAGGGCGTCTCGGCGCCCGTGCCCGCGCTGTCGAGCAGGCAGCGCACGAAGCCATTGGCCGGCACCGGCTGCCAGAAGCTGCGGGCCTCCTCCGGCTGCTGGATGACGAGGCGGGCGGGGCTGGGTGGCATGGTGTCGGGCATGGTGATCCTCCGGCGCGGCGGCGGATCATCGGGCCGGGCCGCCGCCCGCGGCAAGCCTTGCCGGACCGTGCCGGCCGTGGAACCCTTTCACCCGGGGAAGCGCCGCGCGGCCCAATGCCGGGAGACGATACCGATGCCTCGCTGGACCGCCTGGGCCATGGCCCTGGGCCTGATGCTCGCCGCCCTGCCTGCAGCGGCGCAGACGCGCTGGGTCATGGCCACGCCCTATGCCGAGAATTTCCACACCCTCAACATCCGCCAGTTCATCGCCGACCTGGAGAAGGCGACCGAGGGCCGGCTGGCCATCCAGCTCCACAACAATGCCTCGCTGCTGCCGATGGGCCAGATCAAGCGCGGCGTGCAGACCGGCCAGGTGCACTTAGGAGAAATCCTGCTCAGCGCCTATGCCAACGAGGATCCCTTCTTCGAGGTGGACGGCGTCCCCTTCCTCGCCTGGACCTGGCCGCAGGCCGAGGCGCTGAACGCCGCGACCGAGCCCTATATCCGCGCCCGGCTGGAGCGGCAGGGGCTGACGCTGCTCTACATCGTCCACTGGGACGCGCAGGGCTTCTATACCAAGTCCGAGCTGCGGAGCGTGCAGGACCTGAAGGGTACGCGCTTCCGCGCCTACAACAACGTCACCGCGCGCATGGCGGAGCTGATGGGCGCGACGCCGGTCACGGTGCAGCTCGCCGAGGTCAGCCAAGCCTTCGCCACCAACGTCATCACCAGCATGTTCACCTCGGCGCAGAGCGGCGTGAACGTCACGGCCTGGGACTTCACGAAGTACTGGTACAATGTCGGCGGCATGCGCACCCGCAACGCGGTCTTCGCCAATACCCGCGCCCTGCAGGCGCTGGACGCGCCGACCCGCGCCGCCGTCATGACGGCCGCCGGCGCCGCGGCCGAACGCGGGAAGGCGATGGCGAAGCAGGCGGAGGTGGTGCAGGCCGAGCGGCTGCGCACCCAGGGCATGCAGCTCCCGCCGCCCTCCGAGCAGATGATGACGGAGCTGAAGGCGATCGGCGAGACCTTGACCGGCGAATGGGTCCAGCGCGCCGGGCCCGAGGGCGCGCAGATGCTCGAGACCTACCGCGCCGCGCTGCGGTAGCGCCGCCCTCCCGGCAGGCGCGGGCCGGGGCGGCAAGATTCCGGTCACCCTCCGCCGCTTCCCTGGCCCGGCATGCGCGCGCCCTCCCTGCTCGACGCGCTCCGGCGCCGCCTGGCGGAGGCGCCGGAGGCGCCCTTCGCCCATCTCGTCCAGGGCGACAGGACCGAGACGCTGACCATCGCCGGCTTGGCCGAGGCGGCCGCCCGCTGGGCCGGGCTGCTGGCGGCGCAGGGCTGCCGGCCCGGCGAGACGGTGCTGATCATCCTCCGGCACGGTCCGGCGCCCTATGCCGCCTTCCTCGGCGCCATGATGGCGGGCGCCGTGCCCGCCTTCCTGCCCTTCGCCACGCCGAAGCAGGACCCGCGCCTTTACTGGCAGGCGCATGACGCGCTGCTGCGCCGCATCGGCCCGGCCCGCATCGTCACCTGGCCGGAGAATGCCGCCGCGCTCCGTGCCCATCTCGCGCTCGATTCGCACCGGCTGCACCTCCTCGGCGAGGAGGCGGGTGCCGCGCCGCTCAGGGACTGGCGGGACGGCGGCGGCGGCGAAATCGCGCTGCTGCAGCACAGCTCCGGCACCACCGGCCTGAAGAAGGGCGTGGCGCTGAGCCATGCCGCCATCCTGGCGCAGCTCGACGCCTATGCCGAGGCCATCGGCTTCGCGCCGGGCGACGTCGTCGCGAGCTGGCTGCCGCTCTATCACGACATGGGCCTCGTCGCCTGCTTCCTGCTGCCGCTGGTCAAGGGCGGCGCGGTCGCCTCGCTCGACGCCTTCGACTGGGTCGCGCGCCCGGCGACACTGCCCGCGGCGATCGCCGCGCATCGCGCCCGCTGGTGCTGGCTACCCAATTTCGCCTTCGAGCACCTGGTCCGCACCCGCCGCCCCGGCGAGCACCACGACCTCTCCTCGCTCCGCGCCCTGATCGACTGCTCCGAGGTCTGCCGGGCGGAGACGCTGGACCGCTTCGCCACCGCCTTCGCCGATTGCGGCATCACGCAGGCACATCTCCAGTGCTGCTACGCCATGGCGGAGACGGTCTTCGCCGTCACCCAGACGCCGCCGGGCCGGCCGGCACCGCGGCTGCTTCTCTCGGCGGAGGCCCTGGCGCAGGGCCGCGCCGTCCCGCCCGCCCCGGGCGAGCGCGCGGCGACCCTGCCCTCGGTCGGGCGGCCGATCGCCGGCCTCGCGCTCCGCATCCTCGACGAGGCCGGAGGGCCGCTGCCGGAGGGCCGGGTCGGCGAGGTCGCGCTGCGCGGCGACTGCCTCTTCCAGGGCTGGCATGCCGATCCGGCAGCGAGCGCCGCCGCCTTCACGGCGGGCTGGTACCGCACCGGCGACCTCGGCGCGCTGGTCGGCGGGGAGCTGGTGATCACCGGCCGGCGCAAGGAGGTCATCAAGCTGAACGGCCGCAGCGTCCATGCCCCGGACCTCGAGGCCCTGGCGCATGGCATCCCCGGCCTGCATCCCGGCCGCGCCGTCGCCCTCGGCCTGCCCGACGCCGCCTCGGGCAGCGAGGCGCTGGTGCTGGTCGCCGAGACCACCCTGACCGAGGAGCCGGCGCGCCGCGACCTGCAGCGCGCCCTCCGCGCCACCATCGAGGCCGCGACCGGCCTCGCCGGCGCCGGCATCGCGCTGCGCCCGCCGGGCTGGCTGGTGAAGACCACCAGCGGCAAGCTCAGCCGGGCGGAGAACCTCGCCAAATACCTGTCGGAGGCGGCATGACGGAGGAGGAGGCGCTGGCGCGCCTGACCGAGGTGTTCCGCGCGGTGTTCCGCCGCCCCGGGCTGGTGCTCGACCCCGCCTGGACCGCCGCCGACCTCGATGGCTGGGACAGCCTGCGGCATGTGGAGCTGGTGCTCGCCACCGAGGCGCGCTTCGACGTGCGGCTGGAGGCCGAGGCGCTGGCCGGGCTCGGCAGCGTCGGCGACCTGCTCGCGGCGGTGCGGGCCGCGGGGTCAAGGGAGCGGTAACAGCCACCTGCACAGGTGCGACCGGTCACCCCGGAACGCCGTCCATGCGACTGCCATCGCTCACCATCCGCACCCGCATCGTCCTGCTGCTGCTCGCCTTCGGCCTCGCCCCGGCCCTGCTCATGGCCAGCGCCTTCGTCGCCGAGCGCCGGGAATTGCGGCGGGCGGCCATGGACCGGGTCGCGGACGCCGCGGCGGCGCTGGCCGACAGCATCGACCGCAACCTCTTCGAGCGCTACGGCGACGTGCAGGCCTTCGCGCTGAACCCGGCGGCGCATGACCCGCGCCACTGGAAGCGGCCGGGCGCGGACAATCCGCTGGTGCGCGCCATGGACGAATACGTCGCGCTCTACGGGGTCTACAAGCTGGCGGTGCTGGTGGACCCGCAGGGCAGCGTGCTGGCGGTGAACGACCGCGACGCGGCCGGCAAGCCCATCGCCAGCGCCGGGCTGCTGGGCCGCTCCTTCGCCGGCGCGCCCTGGCTGGGCAAGGCGCTGCGCGGCGAGTTCCTGAGGGGGCCGGCGGGGTTGACGGGCACCGTCGTGGAGCCGCCGGCGCGGGCGCCGGAGGTGGCGACGGCCTATCCGGGGGAGGATGGCTACGGCATCGTCTTCGCCGCGCCGGTGAAGGACGTGGCGGGCAAGGTCCTCGGGGTCTGGGCGAATTTCGCCGATTTCGGCCTGGTCGAGCAGATCGTGGCCGATTTCAATGCCAGGCTGGCCCGCAGTGGCCTGGCCGAGGCAGAACTCACCGTGCTCGACCCCGCGGGACGGGTGATCATGGACCATGATCCGGCCGCGCGCCCCGGCCCCTACCGGCGGGACTTCGCGGTCATCGGCCAACTCAACCTGGCCGAGCGCGGGGTCGTCGCCGCCCAGGCCGCGCTGCGCGGCGAGAGCGGCGCGATCGTCGCCCGGCATGCCCGCAAGGGGATCGACCAGGCGGCGGGCCATGCGCATAGCCAGGGCGCGATGGGCTTCCCCGGGCTCGGCTGGTCCGTGCTCGTGCGGGTACCGGTGGTGCAGGCCTTCGCCTCGCTCGACCGGGTGGAGGGCTTCGGGCTCAAGGTGCTCGGCCTCACGGTCCTCGTCACCCTCGGCCTCGGCCTCTGGATCGGCTCTGGCTTCGCGCGGCCGCTCTCCGCCCTCGCCGGCAGCATGCGCCGCCTCGCGGCAGGGGAGGCGCTGCCGCAGGTGCCCGGCGCCGGCCGCGGCGACGAGGTCGGCGCGATGGCCGCGGCCGTCGTCGTCTTCCGCGACGGCATGGCCGAGGCTGCCTCCCTGCGCGCACGGCAGGAGGCGGATCGCGCCCGCGGCGAGGAGGCCAAGCGCCTGGCGCTGCAGGGCATGGCGGAGCGGGTGGAGGAGGCGGTGGGCGCCGCGGCCGACCATATCGGCAGCCGCGCCATCGCCATGGCCGAGGATGCCGACGGCACCGCCCGGATCGCGGAGACGATCGCTGCGCGCAGCGCGACGGTCGCCGCCGCCGCCGAGCAGGCGCTGCGCAATGCCGAGACGGTGGCGGCGGCGACCGAGGAGCTCTCCGTCAGCGTGCGGGAGATCTCGGTCCAGGTCGCCGCCGCCACGACCACCACGCGGCAGGCGGCGGAGAAGGGCATGGCGAGCCAGGCGGTGATCCATGGCCTCTCGGACAGCGCGGCGCGGGTCGGCGAGGTCGTCCGGATGATCGCCGAGGTCGCGGCCAAGACGAACCTGCTGGCGCTGAACGCGACCATCGAGGCGGCGCGGGCCGGCGAGGCCGGCAAGGGCTTCGCCGTGGTGGCCGGGGAGGTGAAGCAGCTAGCCGCCCAGACCGCCCAGGCGACCGACGAGATCACCCACCTGGTGGATGCCATCACCGAGGCCACGGCGGGCGCGGTGGCCTCGGTGCGCGAGATCGCGACGGCCGTGACGCAGATCGACCAGAGCTCGGCCGCGATCGCCACGGCGGTGGAGCAGCAGGCCTCCGCCACCCAGGACATCGCCAGGACGGTCGTCGAGGCCGCGGCGGCAGCCCGCGAGGTCGCCGCGCGGATCGGCGAGGTCTCCTCCGCCTCGGCCGAGGCCGGCGGCCGCGCCGCCCAGGTCCGCAGCGGCGCGGCCGAGGCGCGGACGGCGATCGCCGAATTGCGCGGGACGCTGGTGCAGGTGGTGCGCACCGCGACGCCGGAGGTGAACCGGCGCGGGGCGCCGCGGCTCAGCCTGACGCGCGGCGTCACGCTGCACCTGGCCGACGGGACGTCGCAGGAGGCACGGCTGGTGGATATCTCGTCCGGCGGCGCGAAGCTGGCCGGGGCCGTGCTGCCGCCGGAGGCGAGCGGCAGGCTGGAGGTGCCGGGACTGCCGCAGCCCATCCCCTTCACGCTGCTGCGCGACGACGGGCCGGGCGGCCAGCGGCTGCGCTTCACGCTGGACCCGGCGGGGGAGGCCGCGCTCGAGCGCTCCCTCGCCTCGCTCGGCCCCATTGCCGCGGCGGCCTGAGCGGCCTGCCCGAGATCAAAGCCAGCCCCCTCCCGGGATTTGACCGGCGAGGCACGGCGCGGTCCCTGCCGCGGCGCGGCAATCTGCTATACCGGCCGGGTGTCCGCGCGGGCGACGCCGCCGGACCCGGATCCCGGGGGTGGCATCGCGCATGGCCGGCTGGCGGCAGGAGGAGGACGAGCCGATCGGCTCGGGCCAGGTGGAGAACCCGGCGCCCGGGCTGGAAGGCTTCCCCCGCCTCGACATGGCGGTGATCGAGGAGGCCATGCCCAAGCTCGTCGACCGTGCCGTCGGCGGCCCGGTCGTGATGACGCGGCATGGCGAGGAATCCTTCGTCCTCCTGCCGCTCGATATCTGGCGGCGCCTCTGGCTGGCCATCGCCCGCCCGCCGGTGCTCGACATGGACCCGCCCGCCGCGCCGGGGACCGAGCCGGAGGCTTGACGCGCGGGGCCGGGCACCCCCCTCTCCCGCCCCATGGCCCCGCCCCTCCTCATCCTCCAGGACATCCACCTGCATCTCGGCACCACGCCGCTGCTGACCGGCGCGACGCTCTCGGTCGGCGCCGGGGAGAGGCTGGCGCTGGTCGGCCGCAACGGCTCGGGCAAGTCCACCCTGCTGCGCGTCGCCGCCGGGGAGGTGCAGCCGGAGCGCGGCACCCGCTTCCTCCAGCCCGGCGCGACGCTCCGCAGCCTGCCGCAGGAGCCCGGCTTCGGCGGCGCCCGCACGGTCTGGGAGCATGTCGAGGCCGGCCTCGGCCCGGCGGACGACCCGCACCGGGCCCGCTGGCTGCTCGAGCAGCTCGGCCTGAGCGGGGAGGAGGCGCCCGACCGCCTCTCGGGCGGCGAGGCGCGGCGGGCGGCCCTCGCCCGGGCCCTCGCCCCCTCCCCCGACATCCTGCTGCTGGACGAGCCGACCAACCACCTCGACCTGCCGGCCATCGCCTGGCTGGAGGAGGAGTTGTCCGGATTCCGCGGCGCGCTGGTGGTGATCAGCCATGACCGCCGCTTCCTCGGCCGGCTGTCGCGCGCCATGGTCTGGCTCGACCGCGGCACCACCCGCCGGCTGGACCGCAGCTTCTCCGAGTTCGAGGCCTGGCGCGACCAGGTGCTCGAGGAGGAGGAGAAGGAAGCCCACAAGCTCGACCGCAGGATCGTGCGGGAGGAGCACTGGATGCGCTACGGCGTCACCGCCCGCCGCAAGCGCAACATGCGCCGGGTCGGCGAGCTGGCGGCGCTGCGCCAGCGCCGGCGGGAGGCGCTGAAGGCGACCGGCAGCGTCCGCATGGCCGCCAGCGAGGCCGATGGCAGCGGCACGGTGGTGGCGCAGGCCGAGCAGGTGACCAAGGGCTATGGCGGCGCGCCGGTCGTGCGCGGCTTCTCGACGCGCATCCTGCGCCGCGACCGGGTCGGCATCGTCGGCCCGAACGGCGCCGGCAAGACCACGCTGCTCAACCTGCTGACCGGCGCGCTGGCGCCGGATGCGGGCACGGTCCGCCTCGGCACCGGGCTGCAGATGGTCACGCTGGACCAGAAGCGCGAGAGCCTGGACCCGGGGACCAGCCTGCAGGCGGCGCTCGTCGGCGGCCCCGGCGACCAGGTGGAGGTCGGCGGCCAAAAGCGGCACGTCATCGGATACATGAAGGACTTCCTCTTCATCCCCGACCAGGCCCGGACCGCGGTCGGTGTGCTGAGCGGCGGCGAGCGCGGCCGGCTGATGCTGGCGCGGGCGCTCGCCAGGCCCTCCAACCTGCTGGTGCTGGACGAGCCGACCAACGACCTCGACCTCGAGACGCTGGACCTGCTCGAGGAATTGCTGGCGGACTACCAGGGCACGGTGCTGGTGGTCAGCCACGACCGCGACTTCCTCGACCGCGTCTGCACCAGCGTGATCGTCGCCGAGGGCGAGGGGCGCTGGCAGGAATATGCCGGCGGCTATACCGACATGGTGGCGCAGCGCGGGCGCGGGGTGGAGGCGCCGGCACCGCCGCCGCCGGCCCGGGCGGCCGAGGCGCCGAAGCCGGCCGCGGCGAAGCCTGCCGCGCCGGCCGCCGCGCCGAAGCGGAAGCTCAGCTTCCACCAGCGGCACGCGCTGGAGACCCTGCCGGCGCGGATGGCGGCGCTGGAGAAGGAGATCGGGGCGCTGCGGACGGCGCTCGCCGCGCCCGACCTCTACGGCCGCGACCGCGCGCGCTTCGACCGCTTCACCGCCGCGCTGGCCGAGAAGGAGGCGGCGCTCGCCGCCGCCGAGGAGGAGTGGCTGGAACTCGAACTGCTGCGGGAGGAGAGCGAGGCGGGGTGACGGCTCTTCATGCCGCCCTCGCAACCCGCCATATTGGGCGCATGAGCGCTGCCCTGGCCGCCGCCCCGCCCCCGACGCTCGCGGAGTTCCTGGACTGGGAACCCCGCCAGGACGCGCATTTCGAGTGGGACGGCATCCAGCCGCTGGCCATGGTCGGCAGGACCTTCCTGCACACGGAACTGGCGAGCCGCGTCTTTGACGCCCTGCGGGCGGCGCTCCGTGGCACGCCCTGCAGCGTGATCCGGGCCGACCTGCGGGTCATGACGGCGAATGCGAGCCGGGTCCGCTATCCCGACCTGGCGGTGACCTGCAGCCCCATCGGTCCCGCGGACCGGGTGGTCCCGGCGCCGGTCTTCCTGCCGGAAGTCCTGTCGGAGACGACCGGCGCGGTGGACCGGGGCATCAAGCGCCAGGAATACGCCGCCCTCCCCAGCCTCACCCGCTACGTCATGCTCGCCCATGACGCCCCGCTTGCCATCGTCTGCGACCGCGCCAGCGGCTTCGAGGAACGGCCGGAGCGCGAGACGCTGTCCATCCCCGAATTCGGCATCACCCTCCCGCTGGCGGTGCTCTATGCCGGCCTGCTGCCCGGCTGAGGGCCGGCGGTTTCCCTCCGCGCCGCCTCCGGTCTAGCCTGCGGAAAAACCCGCAGGCCGGGACAGGGAGGACAAGCATGCAGGCCACACGCCGCGGCCTTCTCGCCGCGACCGCCGTCACCGCCGCCGCGCCGCGCGCCCGCGCCCAGGGCCGCCCGAAGATCCGGATCGGGGTGCTGAACGACCAGTCCGGCACCTACCGCGACACCACCGGCCTCACCTCCATCGCCTGCGTGCAGCAGGCGGTGCAGGATTTCGGCGACCGCGGCTTCGAGGTGGAGGTGCTGCGCGCCGACCACCAGAACCGGCCGGACACCGGCGCCACCATCGCCCGGCAATGGATCGACCGGGACGGCGTGGACGTGATCGCCGATGTCCCGACCTCCTCCGTCGCCCTCGCCGTGGGCGAGGTCTGCCGGCAGAAGGACCGGATCCACCTGAATGCCAGCGCGACCGCGGTGGCGCTGACGGGCGAGCAGTGCAGCCCCAATACCATCGTCTGGAGCTTCGACACCTACATGATGGCGGCCTCGACCGGCGGCGCCGTGGTCAAGGCCGGCGGGGACTCCTGGTTCTTCGTCACCGCCGACTATGCTTTCGGCCATAGCCTGGAGCAGCAGACGACGCTGAAGGTGACGGCGGCCGGCGGCACGGTGAAGGGCAGCGCCCGCTACCCCTTCCCCGACACCACGGATTTCTCCGCCTTCATCACCCGCGCGATGAGCAGCGGCGCGAAGGTGCTCGGCCTCGCCAATGCCGGGCTCGACACCGTCAACAGCGTCAAGCAGGCGAAGGAATTCGGCCTCGACCGCCGCATGCGCATCGCGCCGCTGCTGATGTTCCTCACCGATGTGCACGCCCTCGGCCTCGACACCGCGCAGGGGCTGGTGCTGACCGAGAGCTTCTACTGGGACCTGAACGACCGCACGCGCGCCTTCGCCAGGAAGATCGTGGCGCGCACGCCGAACAACTGGCCGAACCAGGCGCATGCCAGCGCCTATTCCAGCGTGCTGCACTACCTCAAGACGGTGGCCGACATGGGCCCGGAGGAGGCGAAGCGGAGCGGCGCGGCGACGGTCGCCCGGATGAAGGCGATGCCGACCGAGGACGACGCCTTCGGCCGCGGCCGCATCCGGGAGGATGGGCGCGGCATCTTCCCCGCCTACCTCTTCCAGGTGAAGACGCCGGCGGAGAGCAAGGGCGAGTGGGACCTCTACAAGCTGCTCTCGACCCTGCCGGCCGAGGAAGCGGCACGGCCGCTGGCCGAGACCGGCTGCCGCATGGTGCGGAGCTAGCCTCCCGTGACGCCTCGGCACACCTGCCGGGGCGTCGTCCCTCCCAGCGCCGGTCCGCCCTATTCGACCGGCGCCGGCGGATCGGCCGAGGGCGTGCCGCGCGGCACCGGCACCGGCGGCACCCAGGGCCGCGCCCCGCGCGCGGCGCGGTCGCTCAGCATCCGCACCCCGTCCCGCTCCAGCCAGACCGCATGCGCGCCGTTGCGCCAGACCGCGAAGCGGTCGATCACCTGCGCGGCGCAGCGGCCGCGCACCGGCTCGGCCGAGACGACCAGCGCCGCGCCGGCGCAGGCTTCCGCCGCCGGGCCGGTGCGCAGCAGGACCGCCGCCGGTCCCCCGGGGTCGGGTCGCAGGGTGCAGGCCGCCGGCCTGCAGGCGATGGCGCCGCCCTCCGAGGTGCCCTCGCGCGGCAGCGCCGCCGCCTCCGCCGCGCCGAAGAGCCGCAGCCAGGTCTCGCGCGTCAGGCCGGAGGCGCCGGAGAGGCGCTGGATCGCCAGCCCCTCCCCGTCCCGCAGCCCGATCAGCCTGGCATCGGCCGAGACCAGGATGTCCGGCGGCCGCTGCCAGGCGCCGCTGGCCAGCCCCGCCAGGATCAGCGGCACGCCCAGCAGCCGCATCGGCGTCAGCCAGAGGCAGAGCCAGAGCATGCCGAAGGCGCAGAGCCCGAGCCCCCAGGCGGGTATGGGCGCCACCGCCAGGGCGGCCCCCGGCCAGCCCGCGACCCAGCGCGCCACGGCGAGGATCGCCTCCACCCCCCAGCCCATCGGCGCCAGCGCCAGCCCCTCCAGCCCGAAGGGCATCAGCGCGACCGCCGCCATGCCGGCCGGCATGACCAGGGCGGAGGTGATCGGCACCGCCAGCGCATTGGCCGCGACGCCATAGAGTTGCAGCCGGCCGAAATGGTGCAGGCCGAAGGGCGTGGTGGCGGCGCCGGCGAGGATCGAGGTCGCCACCACGCCGAATCCCGCCAGCGCCAGCCGCCGCCGCCAGCGCGCCCGGCCCGGCCCCGCCCGCGGCAGGCGCGGCCGCAGCCATTCCCAGCCCGCGATCAGCGCCAGCACCGCCGCGAAGCTCATCTGGAAGCTGGCGCCGAGCACCGCCGCCGGCTGCACCAGCAGCACCGCCGCGGCAGCCAAGGCCCAGGCGCGCAGGCTGAGCGCCCGGCGCCCGGTCAGCAGGGCGAGCGTCGCCAGCGCCGCCATGGCGAAACTGCGCTGCATCGGCACCGCCGCCCCGGTCAGCAGCAGATAGAGCCCGCCGACGCCCAGCGCCGCGACCGCCGCCACCGCCTTCGCCGGCACCCGCAGCGCCAGCCAGGGCGACAGCACGAGCAGCAGCCGCAGCACCGCGAAGCTCACCCCCATGACGATGGCGATGTGCAGGCCGGAGACGCTGAGGAGATGCGCGAGGCCGCTGTCCCGCATGGCCGCGAGATCGACGGGCGGGATGGCGCTCTGCCCGCCGGTCAGCAGCGCCGCGGCGACGGCGCCCGCCGGGCCGGGGATGGCGGCGGTGACCCTCGCCTCGATGGCCGCGCGCAGGGTGGCGAGCGCCGGGCCGCCTGCCTCGCCCGGGGTGACCTCCGCCCGGCCGAGCGCGAAGCCGCTGCCGCCGAGGCCGGAGAACCAGGCGGCGCGCTGGAAATCCCAGGCGCCGGGATGGGCCGGCGGCGCGGGCGGCCGCACCAGGGCGCGCAGCCGCACCGTGTCGCCGGGCTGCGGCCGGGCGGGATCCTCCGTCTTCAGCCGCACGCGGATCTGCCGGGCGAGCGGCGCGCCGCCATCGAGCCGCGCCGCCTCGAGCGTCAGCCGCTGCCCCTCCGGCAGCAGTTCGACCGCCGCGACGCGGGCGGCGACGAGGGTGGCGCCGCGCGGCAGGTCCGGCATCGGCGGCTGCCGGCCGGCCTGCCAGGCGGCGGCGGCGAAGCCGAGGGCGCCGGCGGCCAGCAGGCCGAGCGCCCAGCCCGCCAGCGGCTGCCGCAGCCCGAGCCAGAGGGCGAGCGCGAGGAGCGGCGGCGCGACCCAAATGGCGGCGGCCGGCGGCTCCTCCGGCAGGGCGAAATAGGCCAGCACGCCGGCGCCGAGGGCGACCGCCAGCCAGGGGGCGAGCCGCGCGCGCTCCGCCGCCAGGGCAGCCGCGGCGCGCGACGCCACCGCCACCCCGGCCAGGATCCGGCTCGATCTCGACGCGGCATAGGACACGCGGATGCATGTTCACGCCGAGTCGAGCATTTCAACTACAGGTATACTAAGCGACGCCGTTTCCGAGTCGCCCTCAGCGACTCGTGATCCTGTCGCGGGCCGTTCCGCGACTCGCGCCGGCGCCGCGAGTCGCGCCGGCCCCGCCGCGCGCGCCGCGGCGGGTGTTTCCAGCAGGGGGCCGCGCGGGCTAGTGGTGCGGCCCCGCCCGGCCCCGCCCGGCCCCGGCCGGCGCAGCCTGGATCCCGCACCATGTCCGTCCGCACCCGCTTCGCCCCCTCGCCCACCGGCTACCTGCATATCGGCGGGGCGCGCACCGCGCTGTTCAACTACCTCTTCGCCCGCCGCCATGGCGGCCAGTACCTGCTGCGGATCGAGGACACGGACAGGCAGCGCAGCACGCAGGAGGCGGTGCAGCAGATCCTCGACAGCCTGGAATGGCTGGGCCTGACGCCGGACGAGCCGCCGGTCTTCCAGAGCACGCGCGAGCCGCGCCATGCCGAGGTGGCGCGCGAGCTGCTGGCCCGCGGCCGCGCCTACCTCGCCTACGACACGCCGGAGGAGCTGGCGGCGATGCGGGCCGCGGCGGAAGCGCAGAAGCGGCCCTTCAAGTATGACGGCAGCCGCTGGATGACGCTCGACCCGAAGGACGCGCCCTCGGTGCCGCCCGCCATCCGAATCAAGGCCCCGCGCGAGGGGGATACTGTCGTCGAGGACCTGGTGCAGGGCACCGTCCGCGTCTCGAATGCCGAGCTGGACGACATGATCATCCTGCGCAGCGACGGCGCCCCGACCTACCTGCATGCGGTCGTCGTGGACGACCACGACATGGCGATCACCCATGTCATCCGCGGCGACGACCACCTGACCAATACCTTCCGCCAGTGCATGGTCTACGACGCCATGGGCTGGCACCGGCCGCGCTTCGCGCATGTGCCGCTGATCCATGGCGCGGACGGCGCCAAGCTGTCCAAGCGCCACGGCGCGGTCGGCGCGCTGGAATTCCGCGACCAGGGCTTCCTGCCGGAGGCGGTGTGCAACTACCTGCTCCGCCTCGGCTGGGGCCATGGCGACACGGAGATCATCTCGCGCGAGGACGTGCTCCGCATCTTCGACATCGCCGATGTCGGCCGCGCCGCGGCCCGCATGGACTATGCCAAGCTGCTGCACTTCAACGGCGTCTGGCTGCGGCAGGCGGATGACGAGCGGCTGACGAAGGAGGTGCTGGCGCGGCTGGCGAAGCACGGCGTCGCCTTCGGCACCCTCGGCGGCGACCGGGTGCGGATGCTGATGCCCGATCTGAAGTCGCGGGCGAAGACGCTCGAGGACCTGGCGAGCAGCGCCGCCTTCGCCGCCTTCGAGGGCCCGCCGCCCATGGACCCCAAGGCAAAGGCGTTGCTGACCGAGGAGGCGAAGGCGCGGCTCGCCGACCTCGCGCGGTTCCTCACCGACGCGCCCTGGGAGCGGCAGGACCTCGACTCCTGGCTGCGCGACTATGCCGAGGTGAAGGGCGTGAAGCTCGGCCAGGTAGCGCAGCCGCTGCGCGTGGCGCTGTCGGGCAGCACGCAGAGCCCGCCGATCGACGCCGTCCTCTGGGCGCTCGGTCGGACCGAGGCGATGGACCGCATCCTGGCCGCGGCGGAGTAGCCCCGCGCCTTTTGTGTCGCGCGGGCCGATTCAGACCTCCGCGCCTTGCGGCGCTGCGGTCATCGGCCCCTTGCATGTCGGGCGGGCCGATTCAGACCTCCGGGCCATTCGGCCCTCCGGCCATCGGCTCGCCTAG
>NZ_JAUTWS010000390.1 GCF_030657435.1 Paracraurococcus lichenis
AGGGCGTGGTTCGAAACCGGGTCACACGCGGAGCTGGGTTGGCGCTACCCGGGTGGGTGATGGCACCCTCGGGCTTTCACCCGTGAGGCGAGTATGGACCGAGGTGTTGGCGCGACGGTCGGGCTGCCTGAGAGCGGCCGCAAGGAGCTCGCTATCCAGGTCCTGGCCGGCTGCGAGACGATCAGCGACTTGGCCGCCCAGCATGGGGTGAGCCGCAAGTTCGTCTACCAACAGGCGCACAAGGCCAGCGCGGCGCTGAATGACGCCTTCTCGCCCGCCGTGCGGGACGACGAGGTGCTGTTCGAGCTGGCGGTGACCAAGACCTGGCTGCGCCAGGTCATCGTCGCCCTGACGCTGATCTGCCGCAGCTCGTACCGCGGCGTCGTTGAGTTCCTGCGCGACCTGCTGGGCCTGCCCGTCAGCCTGGGCCAGGTCCACAATGTGCTCCAGGCGGCCACGCGGCAAGCGAGCGTGGTCAATGATGAGCCAGACCTGTCGGGCATCCGGGTCGGCCTGCACGACGAGATCTTCCAGGGTGCAACACCCGTGCTGGCCGGCGTCGATGCGGCGTCGACGTACTGCTACCTGCTGGTGGCGGAGCAGCACCGTGATGCCGATACCTGGGGCGTGCACCTGCTCGACGCTGCCGAGCGGGGACTGCGGCCCGACTACACTATCGCCGATGCCGGGCAGGGCCTGCGCGCCGGGCAGCACGCGGCCTGGGGCGACACGCCGTGCCATGGCGACGTATTCCACA
>NZ_JAUTWS010000391.1 GCF_030657435.1 Paracraurococcus lichenis
CGTTGAGAAAGCCGTCGGTCAGTCGAGTGGGGCTGGCGCGATGCTGACGGCGACAGCCGCGGTCTGATCGCCAACGACGACGATCAGAATGACGACGAGAGCATGCAAAGCTGTGGGGGGAGGAGGGCCGCGAGCCGCCTATTTGGTAAGGTCCTCGGGTGTGGGGGCGAAGGAGCGACGCCGGTGCCAAAGCGGGTATGGCGGCTGACGCTGGTGGCCGAGGAGGCTGAAGGGACGACGGAGACCGAACTCGCCCGGATCGAGCGGGGCGAGGCGGGCGGGCTGGCCGATCTCGGGCTCAGCCTTGAGGAGGTGAAGCATCTCACTGCGGCATTACAGGCCGAGATCGTGACGGCCCAAGTGGCCACGGTGGATGAGCGCCGCCGAAGAACCCGCGAACCCAGAGCAGGCAAGGCGCCAAGCCGCCGCTCCGGTAAGCTCCCGATCCGCGGGGGCGAAGGGAGCGGGGCCGGTGCCGAAGCTGGTGTGGCGGGTGAAGCTGGTCGCGGAGCTGGAACCCGGGGTGGCGACCGAGACCGAGGTGGCCCGGATCGAGCGTGACGAGGTGGCCAGCTTGGCCGACCTCGGGCTCCGGCTGGAGGAGGTGAAGCGGCTCACCGCGGCGCTGCATGCGTATTCCGATGATGTCGGCCGCCTGTTCCGGAGCGATGTCGGCCACTGATTCCGAAGTCATGTCGGCCGGCCGTTCCGATTGATGTCGGCCGGGGTGGCGCTCGTCCGCGGGC
>NZ_JAUTWS010000392.1 GCF_030657435.1 Paracraurococcus lichenis
CGAAGGCTTCCCAGCGCACCAGCATGTAGTCCATGGCCTTGGCGACCGGCGCGTGCCGGGACAGCTTGCCGCGGCTCTCGCGCATCCAGGTCTCGAGTTCGGTGACCAGCGGCGCGACGTGCTGCCGGCGGAGAATGAGCCGCGCATCGGCGGGCAGGTTGTTGATGGTGCGCTCGGCATCAAAGATGGCATCGATCTGGCGCACCGCCTCGAGGGCGAGCGGGGCGCGCGACAACTCGGCCAGCTCGAACAGTTTGCGCCTGCCGTGAGCCCAACACGCGGCCTCGGTGACCGGCCCGGGTTGTCGATCGG
This sequence comes from Paracraurococcus lichenis, assembly GCF_030657435.1. Classification (GTDB taxonomy): domain Bacteria; phylum Pseudomonadota; class Alphaproteobacteria; order Acetobacterales; family Acetobacteraceae; genus Paracraurococcus; species Paracraurococcus lichenis. The sequence continues at coordinate 313 of NZ_JAUTWS010000392.1, forward strand.
CCTCGTAGAGCGCGTTGTATCCGGCATAGGCGTCGGCCTGCAGGATGCCGGCATAGCCGGCCAAGTGCCGGTTCGGGTGCTCGGCGGTACGGTCGCGCGAGTAGCGGAACATCGCCGCCGGTGGTGCCCGGCCGCCAAAGGGCCGGTCGTCGCGGACATAGGTCCAGGCCCGCCCGGTGATGGTCTTGCCCTTGGCCAGCACCGGGACGGTGGTGTCATCACCGTGCAGCCGCTCGGCCGCCAGCACATGGGCCTCGATCAGGGTGACCAGCGGCTCCAGGTTGGCGGTGCAGGCCCCGACCCAGCCGGCAATGGTCGAGACGCTGAGCTCGATGCCCTGAAAGGCATAGGTCTCGCTCTGGCGGTTCAGCGGCAGGTGCTGGCCGAACTTCGCCTCCAGGATCATCGCCAGCAGGTTCGGTCCTGCC
>NZ_JAUTWS010000393.1 GCF_030657435.1 Paracraurococcus lichenis
CCATACGGCAACCATCCGCCGCTCACTCTGGGTGAAGTGCAGATCACAAGATGCCCGGAATGGAAGAAGGCAGGAGGTCATTGGCTCGAACGACTTTCGCGTAGCCTATGACGGGTTGCTGAACGGCCTATAGCCACGGCGGCGCGGGCCCAGCGTGGCGTGGTCATCAGCCAATCCGGCACCTCGGCGCCGGTGTGTGCCAGCAGGGTGCCCAACTCGAAATAGGCGGTCGCGGATGCGCCGCTGTAACGCGTTGCATGCTGTCCCACCAAAGCGGTGCTCAGCGCTTCCAAACTCTCGGTGGCGGTCAGCATGTCTGCCGATTACCACAGCGACCTTGCTATTCTGCGCATATACCCTTGGAAGTGGTGCCTCACTCGTCGGGCTGGGATCAGCGTGCCCTCGTTCTGGCCACCTAGATCGGCACTCCCTCATCGTAGCGCGTCATCGCCCCGGTTAATGCATCGCGGTTCATCAACACAGTGCCGTCAGCCGCAGCAATATATTGCGAGTCAGTTATAACGTTTTTCAAGAGATCGTAGGCTGTGGCGACTGCGGCTTCGACGCTTTCGTGTTCGCTCGTCAGGGCGGTCGACAAGCACCAGAAGTGCAGCACCACTTTGGGTGCAGTCACTGGCTCGTCGCGCCGCATAGCCCGTGCGATGGCGCCGAAGTCGTTGGCGAGGAAGTCCGGCATCGACTGCTTCCTCTGGGCTAGTTGCTGTTACGGTACCGCATT
>NZ_JAUTWS010000394.1 GCF_030657435.1 Paracraurococcus lichenis
CGCTCTCGGTCACGCTGCTCGGGGTGCCCGCGGGTGCCACGCTCTCGGCCGGCAGCCGCCAGCCGGATGGCAGCTGGCAACTCGCCGCGGCCGACCTGCCCAACCTGAGGCTGACCCCGCCGCATGACTTCGCCGGCACGCTCGACCTGACGTTGCGCGCCACCAGCACCGAGACCAGCAACGGCGTCAGCGCCACCACCGAGCACGCCTTCACCGTCCAGGTCGCGGGTGTCATGGACGGCGCCAGCCTGTCGGCCTCGGCCGCCGGCCGGGAGGACACCGCCATCCCGATCCGGGCCGAGTTCGGCACCTCCAGTGACAGCTCCGAGGTGTGGGACACGGTGGCCGTGATCCGTGGCGTGCCGGCGGGCGCGGTGCTGAGCCAGGGCACGGATCTTGGTCATGGGGCCTGGCAGGTGGACCGGGCCGAACTCGCCGCCGGTCATGTGGCGGTCACCCCACCTGCCAACAGCAGTGCACCGATCAGCCTGCGCATCGAGGCACGGCTGCTGGACCGCGAGGATGCCAGCGCCAGCCAGTTGGTCAGCACCACCACCACGGTGCAGGTCACCGCCGTGGCGGACGCACCGGCGATGCAGGCGGCGGCGGCGGTGGGCGACGAGGATACCGCCATCCGGCTCGACCTCTCGGCGGCGTTGACCGACACCGATGGCTCGGAGGCGCTCTCGGTCACGCTGCTCGGGGTGCCCGCGGGTGCCACGCTCTCGGCCGGCA
>NZ_JAUTWS010000395.1 GCF_030657435.1 Paracraurococcus lichenis
GACCCCGCCGGCGCCGCCGCCTATGTCGAGCGCGAATGGGCCGAGGACCGGCTGCGCGAACGCTACGACTGGATGTACCGCTACGACGCCGCAAGCGTCCCCGTGTAGCCCCGGAGCAGGAGAACGGCATGGAACTGCAATCGCTCGGCTACATCGGCGTCGATTCGGCGCGGCTCGAGGACTGGACCGGCTTCGCCACGCGCCTGCTCGGCATGCAGCAGGTCGACCGCGGCGGCGGTAGCGCCGCCTTCCGCATGGACGACCGCCGCCAGCGCCTGATGGTGACCGGCGAGGCGGGTGACGGCCTCGGCTTCCTGGGATGGGAGGTCGCCGACGCCGCCGCGCTCGAGACACTGGCGGCGCGCCTCGACCGGCATGGCGGCGCGGTGCGGCGGGGCACGCGCGACCTCGCCGACCGCCGGCACGTCGCTGGGCTGATCACCTTCAGCGACCCAGCCGGGCACCGGCTGGAGGCTTTCCACGGGCCGGCGGTGGCGAGCGAGCCCTTCGTGCCGGGCCGGCCGATCTCTGGCTTCCGCACCGGGCCGCTCGGCATGGGGCACGCGGTGCTTAACGTCGAGGACGTGGCGCCGCTGCTGCCCTTCTACCGCGACCTGCTCGGCTTCCGGGTCAGCGACTACGCGCTGGCGCCCTACCCGCTGTACTTCTTCCACCTGAACGGTCGCCACCACAGCTTCGCCATGGTCGGCACTGGCCGGCGCGGCCTCCACCAC
>NZ_JAUTWS010000396.1 GCF_030657435.1 Paracraurococcus lichenis
CTTGAGGATGTTGAAGGCGAAGCTGCGGAGGCGGGCGAAGAGACCTGGATTGCAGCGAATGCGGGAGCGGTCCTCGCCCATGGTCACGTCGCGGGTGTAGTGCGACGTGTTCTCGATCTTCCAATGGTCCCGGATGGCAGAGGCAGCGCGAACGGCTGGAAGTGCGGTGGTGGCGAGGTAGAAGGCGGTCTCGGAAGAGCGGCTCCAGAGACCGGTCTTGGCGCTGCGGGCGAGGACGTCGCGCTCGACGCGGATCACGGCACCGATGAGGGATGCCCACTCAATGTCGGTGAAGGCGGCGGCGGCATCGAAGACGGTGACGCTGCGCTCCTCTTGCCGGTTGCGCCCCCGATCACGGCTACTAGCCGCGGAAAGCGGGGCGGCGCTGGCGCAGAGGTCCTTGGCCTTTTGATGCAGGGTGGGCTGGTTGTCCTTGACCTGTATGATCAGGTCGGCTCTGGCCTTTGCGGCGAGCTCGAAGGTTTCCTCTGGCAGTGCAGGGCGTCGAGCGTGACCAAGTGGCCAGCCAAGCCGAGTTCGGCGAGCAGCGCCTGAGCAGCCGGGATCTTATTGGATTTCTCGTCGACCTCGCTGTGCGCCAGCACCAGGGCTGTGTCGGTGGCGAACATGCCGAGCAGGTGCGCGGCGGCGCGGTCGCGGAACGCGTCGAAGCTGCCGCGCAGGGTCTTGCCGTCGATCGCCAGACTACCACCGCCCGGCCTGGCGTGG
>NZ_JAUTWS010000397.1 GCF_030657435.1 Paracraurococcus lichenis
CGCTTTGGCGTGGCGGTGGCGGTGCGGACGATGGGCACCTACCTGGCGCGTTGGGGCTACACGCCGCAGAAGCCGCTGCGGCGGGCTTATGAGCAGGACCCGGCCGCGGTGCGGCGCTGGCTGCGGCGGGAGTACCCGGCGATCGCGGCGCGGGCCAAGGCAGAGAGCGGCGTGATCTTCTGGGGCGACGAGAGCGGCTTGCGCTCGGACGACGTGCGCGGCCGCAGCTACGCCCCGCGGGGCGAGACCCCGGTGGTCCGCCCCAATCACCGCCGGGCCAATGTCGGCCTGGTCTCGGCGGTGACCAACCGGGGCGAGGTGCGCTGGATGGTCCTCGACGGCGCGATCAAGGCACCCACCCTGATCCGCTTCCTTGAGCGCCTGGTGCGCGACGCCGGGCGCAAGGTATTCCTCATCCTCGACCGCTTGCAGGTGCACCGGGCACGGCTGGTCCGCGACTGGCTGGCGGGGCGCGAGGCTCAGATCGAGGTATTTCACCTGCCGGCCTATAGCCCCGAGCTGAACCCGGACGAGGGTGTGAACGGCGACGTCAAGCAGGCGGTCACCGCCAGGCCGCTGGCGCGCAGCAAGCCGCAGCTCAAGCAGACTGTCGTCAACCACATGCGCAGCCTGTCCAAGCGGCCGGACCGCATTCGCGCCTTCTTCCGCCATCCGCAGTTCCGCTACGCAGCCTAGCTCAAGAACACCACGGCCGGCTCAATAA
>NZ_JAUTWS010000398.1 GCF_030657435.1 Paracraurococcus lichenis
TGTGCACGACTTGCACCGATACCGCTGCCGATGCGCCTGGGTCTCGTCGAAGCCGTCTCGCACCACGCCACCGCTGCCGCAGGCAGGGCAGTGCACCCCTTCCGGCCAACGATGCTGGCGCACCAAGGCAAAGCACTTGGCGTCGTCGATCAGCGCTGAGAGGTTGACCAGATCTGGTGCAGCCATGATGCCGACGCTCCTGGGGAGGGCCGGGTCGCCGCCCCGTCGTCGCGCATCATCACAGACCGGCCCCAGGCACGCTACCCGGGCCTCAGCTCATCACCCCGGATCCCATCAAGAGCCACCACTCAGAATAGGAGGCCCCGTTACGAGATCAGCGCGGCAACTCGGTTGACACTCACCGGCTGCAGGACGGAACCGATCAGCCCTTCGGTCTGGCGCAGGGCCAAGCGGAACACCGCGCGCAGGGTCAGGGCGGTGGTGATGGCCAGGTCCGAGTAGCAGGGCTGCCCGCCGGGGGTGGTGCGCGGCGCCGCGTGCCAGGCCTCGATGGCCTCAGCCGTGAACCAGACGGTGAGGCTGCCGCGAGCGCGCAGGCCGGCGTCGTACTCGGCCCAGTTCTTTATCCGGCGCTGCTGAGCTGGAATATGGTGCCGGCGGTCGGCGTTGGCCTTAAACGGCATGGTGGCCCTCCCTCGAACGAGGGCTCACCCTCGCACCCAACCTATCCCACGCCAGCCGATCCGGCGATCCCTGCAACA
>NZ_JAUTWS010000399.1 GCF_030657435.1 Paracraurococcus lichenis
CACGGCTGTTCAACGCTGTGGAATGTGAATGAGGTCAAGGAGGTAATCGACGCCACCGATGGCAGCGCGGAGGCGGTCCTGCGGCAGTGAGCTTCGGCGGTTAGCCTTGAGGATGTTGAAGGCAAAGCTGCGGAGGCGGGCGAAGAGACCCGGATTGCAGCGAATGCGGGAGCGATCCTCACCCATGGTGACGTCGCGGGTGTAGTGCGAGGTGTTCTCGACCTTCCAGTGGTCCCGGATGGTAGAGGCGGCGCGAATGGCTGGCAGCGCGGTGGTGGCGAGATAGAAGGCGGTCTCGGAGGAGCGATGCCAGAGACCGGTCTTGGCATTGCGGGTGAGAACGTCGCGCTCGACGCGGATCACGGCACCGATGAGGGACGCCCACTCGGTGTGGGTGAAGGCGGTGGCAGCATCGAAGACGGCGACGCTGCGCTCCTCCTGGCGGTTGCGCCCCCGATCACGGCTACTGGCCGTGGAAAGCGGGGTGGCGCTGGCGCAGAGGTCCTTGGACTTTTGATGCAGGGTGGGCTGGTTGTCCTTGACCTGTATGATCAGGTCGGCGCCGGCCTTTGCGGCGAGCTCGAAGGTTTTCTCTGGCAGTGCAGGGCGTCGAGCGTGACCAAGTGGCCAGCCAAGCCGAGTTCGGCGAGCAGCGCCTGAGCGGCCGGGATCTCGTTCGATTTCTCGTCGACCTCGCTGTGCGCCAGCACCAGCGCGGTA
>NZ_JAUTWS010000004.1 GCF_030657435.1 Paracraurococcus lichenis
CTAGGCTGTGCGCATGCAACGGCTCCTCCTGCCGATCCTCGTGCTGCTCGCGCCCTGCGCCGCGGCGCAGGGCGTGCCTGCACCCTCGCCGGTCGCGGCCGAGCCGGTGACCATCCCGGGCCCGGAGGGCGTGCCGCTGCGCGCCCTTCTGGTCCGTCGCGCGGGCACCGCGCCCGGCATCCCCGTCATCGCGCTGCATGGCTGCAACGGCATGGGCGGGCCGGAGCGGCCGCAGCGCCTGTCCCCGCGGGAGGCCGACTGGGCCGCACGGCTCTCGGCCGCCGGCCATCCCGTGCTCTTCCCCGACAGCTTCGCCAGCCGCGGCCTCGGCGAGGCCTGCGGCGTCAGGGGCTTCCCGGCCGGCCCGCGGGTCCGCCGTGCCGATGCCCATGCCGCCGCCGCCTGGGCGCAAGAGCAGCCCTGGGCCGCGAAGGGCGGGGCGCTGCTGCTGGGCTGGTCGCATGGCGGCTCCACCGTGCTGGCGGCGGTGGCCGAGCCGCTGCCGCCCGGCCTGCTGCGCGCCGCCATCGCCTTCTATCCCGGCTGCGGCGAGAGCCGGCGGGAGGCCGGCTGGACGCCGGGCGCGCCGCTGCTGATGCAACTCGGCGCCAGCGACGACTGGACGCCGCCCGCCTCCTGCCTCGCCCTGGCCGCCGCGCATCCCGGGCGGATCGAGGCGGACCTCTATCCCGGCGCGAACCATGGCTTCGATGCCCCGGCGCTGGTCCTTCGCACGCGCAGCCTGCCGGATGGCCGGGTGGTGACGTTCGGCACCGAGCCTCTGGCGCGCGACGCGGCGCGGTCGCGCGTCGCCGCCTTCCTCGCCGCGCATGGCGGGGCTGCGCCCTGACGGCTGGCCATTCCGCGGGTGGCGCGCCATCTGTCCCGCCACGAACCCTTGGGCTTTGGCATCGCCCGAACCCACAGCGCATGGTAGGTGTCCGCCATGACTTCCGCCCCCCTCATCATCGCCATCGGTGGCGACCATGCCGGCCTGCCGCTGAAGGCCATCCTGCAGGAGGCGCTGGCCGCCGCCGGCCATAGCCTGATCGATGTCGGCACCAATGCCTCCGCCAGCGTCGACTACCCGGACTATGCCCACCAGGTCGCGACCGCGGTGGAGCAGGGCAGGGCGCGCTTCGGCGTGCTGGTCTGCGGTAGCGGCATCGGCATGCAGATCGCGGCCAACCGCCATGCCGGCATCCGCGCCACCGTGCTGCACTCGACCACCGAGGCGCGGCTGTCCCGCCAGCACAACGACGCCAACATCGCCTGCTTCGGCGCCCGGCTGACCGGGCCGGAGGTGGCGCTGGATGCCCTGCAGGTCTTCCTCGCCACGGCCTTCGAGGGCGGGCGCCACCAGCGCCGCATCGACAAGATCAACCCGACTGCCGCCTGACCGCCGCACCTCTCCAGGGCCGAACCGATGAACGAGACGACCGCCTACCGCATCCCCGAGCGCTTCTTCTCCGCCCCGGTGGCGGAGGCCGATCCGGAGCTCGCCGCCGCCATCGGCCAGGAGCTCGGCCGGCAGCAGGACGGCATCGAGCTCATCGCCTCGGAGAACATCGTCTCCCGCGCGGTGCTGGAGGCGCAGGGCTCGGTCCTGACCAACAAGTATGCGGAAGGCTATCCCGGCCGCCGCTACTACGGCGGCTGCGAGTTCGTCGACGTCGCCGAGACCCTGGCGATCGAGCGGGCGACGAAGCTCTTCGGCTGCGGCTTCGCCAATGTGCAGCCGCACAGTGGCGCGCAGGCCAACCAGGCGGTCTTCCTGGCGCTGCTCCAGCCGGGCGATGCCTTCATGGGTCTCGACCTCGCCGCCGGCGGCCACCTGACGCATGGCTCGCCCGCCAATCTCTCGGGCAAGTGGTTCCGGCCCGTGCCCTATACGGTGCGGCGGGAGGACCAGCGGATCGACATGGCGGAGGTCCGCCGGATCGCGCTGGAGAACAAGCCGAAGCTGATCATCGCCGGCGGCTCGGCCTATGCCCGGGTCTGGGATTTCGCGGCGTTCCGCGCCATCGCGGACGAGGTCGGCGCCTATTTCATGGTGGACATGGCGCATTTCGCCGGGCTGGTCGCCGGCGGCGCGCATCCGTCGCCCTTCCCGCATGCGCATGTGGCGACGACGACGACGCACAAGACGCTGCGCGGCCCGCGCGGCGGCATGATCCTGACCAACGACGAGGCGCTGGCCAAGAAGTTCAACAGCGCCGTCTTTCCCGGCCTGCAGGGCGGCCCGCTGATGCATGTGATCGCCGCCAAGGCGGTCGCCTTCGGCGAGGCACTGAAGCCGGAATTCCGCGCCTATGCCCGCGCCGTCGTGGCGAATGCCGCGGCGCTCGCCGAGGAGTTGAAGGGCCAGGGCCTCGACCTCGTCACCGACGGCACCGACAACCACCTGCTGCTGGTGGACCTGCGGCCGAAGAAGTTGACGGGCAAGGCGGCCGAGGGCGCGCTGAACCGCGCCCACCTCACCTGCAACAAGAACGCCATCCCCTTCGATCCGGAGAAGCCGATGGTCACCTCCGGCGTCCGCCTCGGCACGCCGGCCGGCACGACGCGCGGCTTCGGCGAGGCGGAGTTCCGCGAGGTCGGCCGGCTGATCGGCGAGGTGCTGGACGGCCTCGCCCGCGCCAACGACGCCGCGGCGAACTCGGCGGTGGAGGAGAGCGTGAAGCAGCGCGTCCTCGCCCTCTGCCAGCGCTTCCCAATCTACTGACCGGGCCTACTGACCGAGCGGCTTGGCCATCGGGATGCCGGTGGCTCCCATCTGGCGCTGCGGCGGGCCGGTCTCGGCATAGCCGCGCGCCAGGTAGAAGCGGCGGGCGGTCGCCGTGCTCTCCAGCGAGCAATGCGTGAGGCCGCGGGCCCGCGCCCAGGCCTCGAGCGAGGCCAGCAGCGCGCTGCTGACGCCACGGAAGCGTGCCTCCGGCGCCACGTAGTTCAGCCCGATCCGCCCGCCGGGGCCGATCGACCCGACCCCGCAGACCGCGCCGCTGATCTCCGCGACCAGGACACAGCCCTTCGGCGCGGCGATCCAGCCCGCCACCTGCGCCGGCGTCTTGTTGGCGAGCCAGGCAGCCAGCACCGCGGGGTCGTCCCCGTGGTCCTCGCGGCAGAGATCGAGGATCGAGCGGCGCAGCACCGCGCAGGCGGCGGCGGCGTCCTCTGGCCCGGCCGGTCGGACGGTGATGCTCGATTCCGTGTCCCGCATACCCAGCGCTGGCGTTCCGTCAAGCGGCCTGCCACCATATATGGTGGTGCCCGGGCGGAGAAAGGATATCACGCATGCGCTGCCCCTTTTGCGGGAGCGAGGACACGCAGGTGAAGGACAGCCGGCCGGCGGAGGACAATGCCGCCATCCGCCGGCGCCGCTCCTGCCCCGCCTGCGGCAGCCGCTTCACCACCTTCGAGCGGGTGCAGCTCCGCGAGATCACGGTCCTCAAGGCCGATGGCCGCCGGGTGCCCTTCGACCGGGAGAAGCTGGCGCGCTCGATCCGCGTCGCGCTGCGCAAGCGCCCGGTGGACGAGGACCGGATCGAGCGCATCGTCAACGGCATCCAGCGCAAGCTGGAGACGGAGGCGGAGTCCGAGGTCACCTCCCGCCAGATCGGCGAGATCGTTATGGACGCGCTGAAGGAGGTGGACCAGGTCGCCTATGTCCGCTTCGCCAGCGTCTACCGGAATTTCGGCGAGGCGAAGGACTTCCGCGAGTTCCTCGGCAAGATGGACGCGGGCTAGGCTCCACGTGCGGCCGGGCACCAAGGTCCGGCCCGGACCCGGGGAGACGTCCATGACCCTCGAACTGCGGGAGGGGGTGGTGCGCAGTTCGCGCCACACCACCGCCTACCTGGAATGCGGCCCGGCGGACGGCCCGCTGCTGATCTTCCTGCATGGCTGGCCGGAGCTGGCGATCTCCTGGCGCCACCAGTTGCCCTGCTTCGCCGCCACGGGCTTCCGCTGCGTCGCCCCCGACATGCGCGGCTATGGCCGCTCCACCGTCCACCCCTCGCCCGGCGACTATGCGCTGGAGGCGATCACGGCCGACATGCTGGAGCTGCTCGCCGGCCTCGGGCGGGAGAGGGCGGTCTGGATCGGGCATGACTGGGGCAGCCCGGTCGCCTGGAGCCTCGCCGCGCACCATGCCGGGCGGTGCCTCGCCGTCGCCAACCTCTGCGTGCCCTACATCCCGGAGGGTTTCACGCTGCCCAACCTGCTCCCACTGGTGGACCGCCGCACCTATCCCGAGGCTGAGTACCCCGCGGGGCAATGGGACTACCAGTTCTTCTACCTGGAGAAGCCGGAGGCGGCACGGGCAGCCTTCGAGGCGGATGTGGATGCCACCGTCCGCGCCCTGTTCCGCCGCGGCAACCCGGCGGCGCGCGGCAAGCCGGGCCGCACCGCGACCATCCGCCGCGACGGCGGCTGGTTCGGCGGCGCCGGCCGCGCGCCGGATGTCCCGCTGGACGAGGCGGTGCTGACCCCCGCCGACCACAGCCGCTACGTCGCGGCGCTGACCAGAACCGGCTTCGCCGGGCCGGATTCCTGGTACCTGAATCACGAGGCCAATGCCGCCTATGCCGCCCGCGCGCCCGATGGCGGGCGGCTCGCCATGCCGGTGCTGTTCCTGCACGCGGCCCATGACACGACCTGCGAGACGATGGACAGCGCGCTCGCCACGCCCATGCGCAAGGCCTGCGCCGACCTGACGGAGGCAGTGGTCCCCTCGGGCCACTGGATGGCGCAGGAGCGGCCGGCCGAGGTGAACGCGGCCTTGGCGCGCTGGCTGGCCCAGCGGGTGCCGGGGGCCTGGCCTGGCTAGGGCAGCGTCGGGTTGAATAGTGTCGTCATGTCGTATCTACCCTGCTAGGGTCCCGCGAACCGCTTCGGAGACAACCGTCATGGAGTTCCGCGAGGCGCAGCAGCCTTTCGACGACGACCCGCCGCCGATGTCGCTGGAGGAGATCCGCGCCGGCCTGGCGCGGTCCGAGGCCGATGCCCGGGCGGGCCGGACGGTCCCCGGCGAACAGGTCGTCGCGGAGATGCGCGCCCTGCTTGCGGAATACGAAGGTAATTACCCACCCCCGTCTCTGGTGCGGTGGTTACGGTGTAATGGTCTGGAGGATAGTGCCGAAGACGCTGGTGTTCGGCGCGAGGCGAGCGGTGTCGACGACGGTGCGCACGTCCGCCTCGCCCTGAGCGGCCCACATCGCGCGATAGCCGTTGGTGACCTTGCGCTGGATCACGGCGGGGCGGAGGTCGCGCTCGCAGGCGTTGTTCGTCGCCTCGACCTGGCCGGGCCAGTCCACGAAGGTCAGGAGTTGGTCGCGGGCTCGGCGCAGCTTCGCTTGCAGTGCCCGTGTCAGCTCGCACCCGCTGGGGGCTGCGAGGATCGCGTCCAGCCTGCGTTCGAGCGCCCGCCGCTTGGCGGCCAGGGTGGAAGCGGCCAGGCGTGCCGCGGCGTCGGCCAGGTCGAAGGCTGAGCCGAGCCAGAGCTTGAGGCGGTAGGGGATTGGGTCGTCGCTGGCCTCGAGCGCGTAAGCCACATCGCGGGCCAGGTGCGCAAGGCAGGTCTGCTGGGCCAAGCCGTGGCCCTGCTGCGCCGAGTAGCGATCCGAGAGCCAGACCGCGGGACGGTGCCCGTCCATCATCGCGTGCACGACGGAGGCGGCGCGCGTCGGCGCGGCCTGGTGCACCACGGCGTCCTGGCAGCGGAACACCCAGTGGTAGCCGGAGCAGCCCTCGATCCGCACGCCGGTCTCGTCGGAGGCCACCACCTCGGCCCGGCGCAGCGCCGCGACGGCTGCCTCGCGCCCGACCTGGAACCGGCCTTGGGCACGGCGGAGCAGGTTCATCAGCCCGCCCTGGCTGAGGCGCAGCCCGAACAGGTCGGCGAGGGCGGCCTGCAGCCGCTCATAGGAGAGCGCCTGGTAGGTCTTGAGGTAGGTGGCCACCGCGTGCAGGCGCGCGCCGAACGGCGTGCCGCTGACCGGCACGGCCGCCACGGCCCGCGTGCCGCATCCCGGGCAGCGCACCGCCAAGCGATGGTGGTGAACCACCACCGGCCTGACCGCGGGCAACTCGATGTGCTCCCAGATCCCGGCCTGTTCGGCCGCCAGATCGGCTGCGAGCGGCATCCGGCAGCACGGGCAGACCTCGGGGCGGTGGGCAATCCTTTCGGAGACGTCGTCGCTCAAGGGACGGCTGTGTCCCTCGTGGCCCGGTTTGGCGCCTCCAGGCTTGGCCCGCTCGCGCCTCTCCTTCCGGTCCGTGGACGGCGGCTTGGAGGATGTGCGCGAGGTCTTCTTCGGCCGCTGCAGCCGCAGCACCAGCTCGATCAGCTCCGACTTGCTCAGCCGCTCAAGCTCGTCCCGCTGCATGCCAGGATCGAATCAGCCAACCCACCCTCGCGCAAGGGGGGGGGGTGGGTAATTACATACGAAGCGCGATACCGGCATGGGACGGCTGACGACCGAGGCTGAGCGGCAGTTCCTGGACCTTCAGGCGCATCACATGCGCCTGGGCCGTTTCGAGGCGACGCGCTGCCTGATCGAGATGCTCGACCTTGTCCTTCGGAAGGTAGACGAGCCCGTCACACGGTAGCGGCCCGCGCCGGTTCTGTCAGAACTCGTGCCAGACCCGGCGATAGAACCTCACGTCCTTCCTGTTCAGCGCGCCGGTCGTGCGAACCTTCGGCGGGCTGATTCCAAGCGGCAGGTCCAGTCGGCCAGCTTCGCGGTGCCACTTCGCCAACAGGACATTCACATCAGAGCATATGTTCGTTATGTTTTGTAAATAAAAAGCGACGGCGCTTGGCGTCGGGCGTATTTAAGGCCTGCATACCGCTTAGCCCCCAGTTTACTTGATGGTATTTCTCGGGAAGTCCTGGGGCGCCTGGCAGGCCACTGTCCGCACGACCCCATATAGGACCTCGCATCCAGCAGTAATCTGCCGTCCAATCATTGTCTTTTGGCCGCTTTATATCGACAAGTCTTACATGTCGGTTGAACTCGACGAACTCAATCCATGTTGAATTTTGTCCGTGGAACAGCTTCGGAGCGTTCCCAGGTCGAGTTTTGTACTTATCAGGGAAAAACAGTGCCTTGCCCAGGATGGTATTATACTCTTTGGAGGTGAGGCTGAAGCGTACCACGCCCCATTCATGATTTCTTCGCTTGGCCCATTCGATGGCTTTGCGCTTGCCTTCTTCTGGGTGGGTGTAGAAGCCTTTGCCAAAATCAGTATATTCGTTGACGTCGAGAAGGAGCGCCTCTGGCACGGTCATAGGGGTCAAATCAATGCACATCAACTTCTTCGCCGATGCTAGGTTTGTGCCATGATAGAATTTATGAAAGGAAACTGGTGGGTTGGTATAGGTGGATACGCCGCCGACTGAAGCGGTGATCGGCATTGCATAAGAAGCGCCGGTGCGTGGCACCTTTGCCAGTATTTCTGTCTGCCCTGCGCCTGTCCCAATGAACTCGAAGACCCGCAAATTCGAAACAGGAAAACCTGCCAGTTCCCCAGGAAACTGAACCCGCCCAACTTTCGGGTCCGCCACTACGATGTCGAGATCCTCACCCGAAGGCCCGCCGCCCCACAGTGCAAGTTGGACAATGTCGGGCAAGCCGATGCTGATCCAACATACAGGTTGGTCCACACTGACAAGCCGAAAGTGCGCCATCGTGCGTCTTCCCACTCGGCAAGGCTGGCGGTTGGCGGCAAACGGATGGTACCGCCCCGCTGCGGTTCGGAATGCCCGGTCAGGCGATGCTCGGGGGTGTTGCATAGTCCATTGGCCCGAAAAATTCACGAGGCCTGCGGCGGACCGCTTTCCACCTGACTGGCTTCGCCTGCTGGTTGGGATGGTCGCGCGTCGCCTGCCTCATGCCGTCATGTTTGGCGCGGGCGCTGACAGAACCGTCGCGCCGACCCCGTATCCCGGGCTTGGGGGATTGGGATATCGCTGGATCCGGCAGCACCGCTACTGGATCGGCTACCGCGTCCAGCCGGATGGGGAAGGCGTGATCCGCTGGGTCCTGTTCGACGGCGCCGACATACCCTCCCGTCTGCGATAGGACGCCTGGACGCCACCCGCCCGCTCTGGTCCACTCCCGCGAAACGGGAGGGACCCATGGCCATGCCGCCGCTCCGCCGGCGCGCCCTGCTGGGCGCGCTCGCCGCCAGCCCTGCCGCGCTGACCGCCCCCGGCCGCGCGGCGGAGGCCTGGCCGAGCCGCCCGGTCCGCCTCGTCGTCGGCTATCCCGCCGGTGCCTCCACCGATATCTGCGCGCGCATCCTCGCCGAGGACATGCGGACCCGCCTGCCGCAGCCGGTGGTGGTGGAGAACCGGCCGGGCGCCAATGGCTCCCTCGGCGCCGCCTTCGTCGCGGCGGCGGAGCCGGACGGCCATACCCTGCTGGTCAGCAATACCAGCACCATGACCGCCAACCACCTGCTCTACCGCGACATCCGCTACCAGCCGCTTCGGGACCTGCTGCCGCTCGCCAGCATCACCATCAGCCCCTTCATCCTCGCCGCCTCCCCGAAGAGCCCGCGCAGCCGCGGCTTCCGCAGCGTCGCCGACCTGGTCGCGGCGGCGAAGGCGAGCCCGGGCGGTCTGACCTATGGCTCGGCCGGCAACGGCAACCTGCAGCACCTGAACATGGAGCTGTTCTGCACGGCCGCCGGCATCCGCCTGCTGCACGTCCCCTTCCGCGGCGCCGCCCCGGCGCAGAACGCCCTCGTCGCGGGGGAGGTGGACCTGGTGCTGGAGACGCCCTCCACCACGCCGCTGCTGAAGTCGGGCCTGCTGATTCCGCTGGCCTGCACGGGCGCCACCCGTTGGCGCGACCTGCCCGACGTGCCGACTTTGGCCGAGAGCGGCTGGCCGGACTTCGTCGCCACCTTCTGGAACGGCCTGGTCGCCCCGGCCGGGCTGCCGCTGCCGATCCTCGAGCGGCTGGTCTGGCTGATGGAGGCCGCCGCCGCGGCGCCGGCCACGCGCCAGCTCCTGCTCGCCCAGGGGGAGGTGATGGTGCTGCGGCCGGAGGCCTTCCGCGACCGCATCGCCGCCGATATCGAGCGCAATGCACAGGTGATCCGCAGCGCCGGCATAGAGCTGCAATAGGCCGCCTCTTCCACCCCGGCCCGGCCCACGCCACCTTGGCGTGATGACCGAACCCTCCGCGCCCTGAACCGATGACCGACCCCGACGCGGACCGGGCCCATATGGCGGCGGCGCTGGCCATCGCCCGCCGCGGCCTGGGCAATACCTGGCCCAACCCCGCGGTCGGCTGCGTCCTGGTGCGCGACGGCCGGGTGGTCGGCCGCGGCTGGACCCAGCCCGGCGGCCGCCCGCATGCCGAGACGGAAGCCTTGGCCCGCGCCGGCGAGCTGGCCCGCGGCGCGACCGCCTATGTCACGCTCGAGCCCTGCTCGCACTGGGGCCGCACGCCGCCCTGCTGCGACGCGCTGATCAAGGCCGGCATCGCCCGGGTGGTGGTGGCGACCGGCGATCCCGACCCGCGGGTGGACGGGCGCGGGCTGCAGCGGCTGCGCGAGGCCGGCGTGATCGTCGAGCTCGGCCTGGGCGGGGCGGAGGCGCGGGCGATCAATGCCGGCTTCGCCCGCCGCATCACGCGCGGCCTGCCGCTGGTCACGCTGAAGCTCGCGACGACGCTCGATGGCCGCATCGCCACCGCATCGGGCGAGAGCCAGTGGATCACCGGGCCGGAGGCGCGGCGGGAGGCGCATGCGATCCGCGCTCGGCACGACGCCATCCTGGTCGGCAGCGGCACGGTGCTGGCCGACGACCCGGAACTGACCCCCCGCCTCCCCGGCACGGCCAAGGTGGCGCTCGCCCGGGTGGTCGCCGACAGCCGCCTCCGCACGCCCCTCGACAGCCGGCTGGTCCGGACGGCGCGGGAGGTCCCGACCTGGATCGCCACCCGCACCAACCAGCGGCCGGGGGTGCTGGCGCCCTATCTGGAGGCCGGGGTGCAGATCCTGCCGGTGCCGCGGGCGAAGCCGGGCCTCGACCTCGGCGCGCTGCTCGGCGCGCTCGCCCAGCGCGGCGTCACGCGGGTGATGGCGGAGGGCGGGGCCGGGCTGGCGGCGGCGCTGCTGCGCGGCGGCTTCGTCGACCGCATCGCCTGGTTCCACGCCCCCGGCATCATGGGCGGGGACGGGCTGCCCGCCGTCCAACCCTTGCCCCTGGCCGCGCTTTCCGCCATGCCGAGATTCCGCCGCGTGGCGAGCCGCCCGGCCGGGGCGGACTGGCTGACCGAGCTCGAGCGCGAGGAGAACCCATAGCCATGTTCACCGGGATCGTGACGGACCTCGGCACGGTGCGGGAGGTGCAGCCGCTCGGGGCCGGGCACGACATGCGCCTCGTCATCGGCACCTCGCCGGCCTTCCTGGGGCAGCCGGCGCCGGCCGCGATCGGTGCCTCCATCGCCTGTTCCGGCTGCTGCCTGACCGCGGTGCAACTGGGCGGCGACTGGTTCGCGGTCGATGCCTCGGCCGAGACCCTGTCGAAGACCACGCTCGGGCTGCTCCGGCCGGGCAGCCGGATCAACCTGGAACGCTCGCTCCGCCTCGGCGACGAGCTCGGCGGGCACCTCGTCTCCGGCCATGTGGACGGCGTCGCCGAGGTGCTCTCGGCGGTGCCGGAAAATGCCTCCGTCCGCTGGCGCTTCCGCCTGCCGCCGCAACTCGCGCGGTTCGTGGCGGAGAAGGGCTCGATCGCCATCGACGGCGTGTCGCTGACGGTCAACGAGGTTGACGGGGACGTGTTCGGGGTCAACATCATCCCGCATACGGCCGCCGTGACCACCTTCGGCACGCTCCAGCCGGGCAGCCGCGTGAACATCGAGATCGACACGCTCGCGCGCTATGTCGCGCGGCTGGTGTCGGCAGACCAGGGCGCCGTCGCCGGCGCGCGCTAGAGGAACCCGTCGCCCATGACCGCCGTCGTGCCGCAACGCGTCAATTTCGCCGATTTCGTCAGCCCGACCGAGGAGCTGATCGAGGAGGCGCGGCGCGGCCGCATGTTCATCCTGGTCGATGACGAGGACCGCGAGAACGAGGGCGACCTGGTCATCCCCGGGCAGTTCGCCACCCCCGACGCGATCAACTTCATGGCGAAGTATGCCCGCGGCCTGATCTGCCTGGCGATGACGCGCCATCGCGTCGAGCAGCTCGGCCTGCCGCTGATGGCCGCCGCCAACGGCACCCGGCACAGCACCGCCTTCACCGTCTCCATCGAGGCGAAGGACGGCGTGACGACCGGCATCTCGGCCGCCGACCGGGCGCATACCATCGCCACCGCCATCAACCCGGAGATGGGCCGCGAGCACATCGTCACCCCCGGCCATGTCTTCCCGCTGCTGGCCCGCGACGGCGGCACCCTGGTCCGCGCCGGGCACACGGAAGCCTCGGTGGACATCGCCCGCCTCGCCGGGCTGAACCCCTCGGGCGTGATCTGCGAGATCATGAACGACGACGGCAGCATGGCCCGCATGCCGGACCTGGTCGCCTTCGCGCAGCACCATGGCCTCAAGCTCGGCACCATCGCCGACCTCATCGCCCATCGCCGGCGCACCGAGCGGCTGGTGCGGCGGGTCACGGAAGGGCAGATCGAGCATTCCATCGGCGGCGATTGGCGGCTGGTGGTCTATACCAACACGCTCGAATACGCCGAGCACTTGGCGCTGGTCAGGGGCGATGTCTCCGCGCCCGGGCCGGTGCATGTGCGCATGCATGCCGCGAACCTGCTGCACGACATCGTCGCCGGCGCCGGCACGCGCGACCTGCACGACGCCATGCGCATGATCGAGGCGGCGGGCCGCGGCGTCGTCGTCGTCATCCGCGACTGGCGGCTGACCAACATGAGCGAGCAGATCCGCCACAGCAAGGACCGCCGGGTCGCGCCGCCCGAGATCCGCGACTACGGCATCGGCGCGCAGATCCTGGCGGATCTCGGCGTCCGCGACATGGTGCGGTTGTCCAACAACCCGCGGCCGATCGTCGGCCTCGAGGGTTATGGCCTCAGGGTCGTCGAGACCCGGCCGCTGATCCGAACGCAACAGGACCATTCATGAGCACGATCGACGCGCCGGAGCGCGCGGCGCAGCCCATCCCGGGGCCGGCGCCGCGCCTGCTGGTGATCCAGGCGCCCTATTACGAGCAGGTGGTGAGCGGCATGCGCCGCGGGGCGGAGAAGGTCTTCGCCGAGGCCGGTGCCTTCCACCAGACCGTGGATGTCGCGGGTGGCTACGAGCTGCCGGCGGCGCTGCGCATGGCGCTGACCCAGACGCAGGAGCGCTATGACGGCTACCTGCTGCTCGGCTGCGTGGTGAAGGGCGAGACCGACCATTACACCTTCATCTGCGACGCCATCTGTCACGGCGTCATGCGCATCGCCGACGAGACCGGCGCCGCCATCGGCTTGGGCCTGCTGACGGTCGATACGCTGCAGCAGGCGATCGCCCGCGCGGCGGAGGACCGGCACAACAAGGGGGTCGAGGCGGCGCATGCGCTGCTCGGCCAGGTGGCGCTGCGCCGCCGCTGGGGCCTCTGATGGCGGGTTCCAAGTCGGAGACGGGGGAGCTCGACCGGCTGCGCGCGGAGTACGAGGCCGAGCAGCGCGCCGCGGGCCAGCCCGCGCCGGCGCCGCGGCCGGCCGCGGCGAAGCCCGGCGCATCCGCCGCGAGGAAGCCTGCCGCGCAGCGCGCCCGCGGCCGCCCGCGCACCGGCGCGCGCGTCGCCGCCGTGCAGGCGCTGTTCCAGGGGGAGCAGACCGGCGAGCCGGCCGAGGTCGTCATCAGCCAGTTCCAGCGCCACCGCCTGGGCACCCGGCCCGGCGATGGCGGCTTCGAGGAAGGCCGGGTGCCCGAGGCCGATGTCCCGCTCTTCTCCGCCATCGTCATGCAGGTGACGCGGAATGCCGGCGAGATCGATGCCACCCTGTCGAGCCATCTCGACAAGGACTGGCCGCTCGTGAAGCTCGACCCCGTCCTGCGGGCGCTGCTGCGGGCCGCATGCGGCGAGTTGCTCAGCGGGAAGGAGCCGCCGGCCAAGGTGGTGATCAACGAGTATCTCGACATCGCGCATGGCTTCTTCGGCGGCGACGAGCCGCGCTTCGCCAATGGCGTGCTGGATGCCATGGCCCGCACGCTCCGGGCCGAGGAGTTCAGCGGCGCGCCGCGCCGCCGCGGTGGCTGATCTCCCGGGAGAGTTCGCGCTCATCGCCCGGCATTTCCGTCGGCTGGCCGGGCCGGGCGCGCTGGACCTCTCGGACGATGCGGCGCTGCTGGACCCGCCCCCCGGGCGGCAATTGGTGCTGGCGGCGGATGCCATGGTCGCGGGCGTGCACTTCCTGCCCGAGGATCCGCCGGAGAGCATCGGGCGGAAGCTGCTGCGGGTGAACCTCTCGGACCTCGCCGCCATGGGGGCGGCGCCGCTCGGCTATCTCATGACCACGGCGCTGCCGAAGGACCTGCCGGGGGACTGGCTCGCCCGCTTCGTCGATGGGCTGGCGGCAGACCAGGCGGAGTTCGGGCTCTCGGTCCTCGGCGGCGACACGGTCTCCACCCCGGGGCCGGTCTCGCTCTCGCTGACCATCCTCGGCACGGTCGCGCCGGGGGCCGCGCTGCGGCGGGACGGGGCGCGGCCGGGCGATGCGCTCTGGGTCTCCGGGACGATCGGCGACGGGGCGCTCGGGCTGCGGGCGCTGCAGGGCCGGCTGCCGGCGGACGGGGAGGGACATCTGGCGCAACGCTACCGGCTGCCGCGACCGCGGCTGGCGCTGGGCCAGGCGCTGACCGGTCTCGCCCGCGCGGCGATGGATGTCTCGGACGGGCTGGTGCAGGACCTCGGCCATCTCTGCCGCGGCGGGGGCTGCGGGGCGGTGCTGCGGGCCGGGGCGGTGCCGCTCTCGCCCGCCGCACGGGCGCTGGTCGCGGCTGATCCGGCGCTGCTGGCGCTCTGCCTGACGGGCGGGGACGACTACGAACTGCTCTTCGCCGCGCCGGCGGGTGCCGAGGCCGAGGTCCTGGCGCGCGCGGCCTCGGGCGGCGTGCCGGTCGCGCGCATCGGCGACTTCGTGGCCGGCGCGCCTGACGTGACGGTGCTGGACGCCGCCGGCACGACGATGGCGCTGCCGCGCACCGGCTGGAGCCACTTCTAGAGGGGGGTCTCGAAGGGGGGCTCCGCCCCCTTCGCGGGGCCCGGGGCAGCGCCCCGGACACGGCTACCGCCCGGACGCGCTCGGCGCCTGCGCCCCCGGCTGCGTGCCGCCGATCGGCGAGCCCATGGGCCCGATCCGGCCGACATTGCCGAAGAGCGCCTGCATCAGCGTGCGGTCGTTGCCCGGGGTCGGCGTCTCGCGGGTGACCATGTCGACGGGCTGGGCCTCGTCCTCGCCGACCCGCCTGATCTCGCGGACCACGCCGCGCTGGTCGAAATTGATGACCACCGTCTCCTGGTCCGTCACCGCCAGGGCCCGGCCCGGCCGCTGCCGGGTCTTGCTGCTGATGTAGAACCAGGTGCCGTCGCCGAAGGTGCTGGTCTGGGTCGGCGAGCCGAGCAGGGCCTGGACGTCCTGCCGGGTCTGCACACCCGGGGTGATCTCGCGCAACTGGTCCTCGGTGACGCGGTTGCCGCGCTGGATCACCGGCGCCTCGAAGAAGCTGCAGGCGGGCAGGGCGAGCAGGGCGGCGAGGGCCAGCACGGCGCCGCGCGCCGCGGTTGGGCGGTGGGCCGGCGCGTTGACCGGGCGAAGGGGGCGATCCATGTCTGCGGCCGAATGCCACCACGCCGCGGCAGGGTCAACCGTTCCGCGACGCCCAACCCGAAGGACCCCGCCCCGATGGGCCTCTCTGCCCTGTTCCGCCGCAAGCCGCACGAGAGGGCCGGGTTCGAGCTCTATGGCGCGGCCGTCGCGGCGGCCCGCGATCCCTGGTTCTTCGGCGCCCTCGGCGTGCCGGACACGCTCGATGGCCGCTTCGACCTGGTCGGGCTGCATGCGGCGCTGCTCATCCGCCGGCTCCGCCGGGACCCCGACCCGCGCGGCGCGGCGCTGGCCCAGGCGGTGTTCGACGCCATGTTCGCCGACATGGACATCAACTTGCGGGAGATGGGGGTGAGCGACCTGACGGTGGGCAAGCGGGTCAAGCGGATGTGGGAGGCCTTCCACGGCCGCGCCCAGGCCTATGAGGCCGCGCTGGAGTCGGCCGATGCCGCGGCGCTGGCCGCGGCGCTGCACCGCAATGTCTGGCGGGCGGAGGGCGAGCCCGGCGAGGCGGCGCGACGCCTGGCCGCGCAGGCGCTCCGCGCCGCCGATGCCCTCGCTGCGCAGCCCTTCGATGCCCTGCTCAAGGGCCAGGCGCGCTTTCCCGCGCCGGAGGAGGCCGCCGATGCCGGCTGACAGCCCGGAATTCTCCCGCCCCCTCGCTCTCGGCCGGGTCGGGCCGGAGGGGCGGACCGAGGTGCTGGAGGCGAGCGAGGCGGAGCGCGCCGCGCTCGCCCGCCGCTTCGGCATCCTCGGCATCGAGGCGCTGCACGCGACGCTGCGGCTCTCTCCCGAGCCCGATGGCGCGGTGCGCGTCGAGGGGCGGCTGGAGGCGGCGGTCACGCAGGAATGCGTCGTCACACTCGACCCCGTGGCGCAGCAGGTGGCGGAGGCGTTCGCGCTCCGCCTGCTGCCGGCGGGGCGGGAGCCGGCGGATGGCCCGGACGACCTCGACGAGATCCCGACCGAGGACGACACCGCCGATCTCGGGGAGGTGGTGGCGGAGCAGCTCGCGCTCGCGCTCGACCCCTATCCGCGCGCCTCGGGCGCCGAGCTGCCGCCCGAGGCGCAGGCGGAGGCGGCGGGCGCCTTCGCCGCGCTGGCCGCCCTGCGGCGCAAGGGATAGCGCCGGTCATTCCGGTGCGGCTGCCCGCACCGCTGCTTGCACCGTGGGGGGTGGGGTGCTACAGCCGCGCGCTCCCGCAGAATCCTGCTGATTTCGTTGTGAAGAGAGGCTCGGCGCCATGGCCGTTCCGAAGAAGAAGGTTTCGCCCTCCCGCCGCGGTATGCGGCGGAGCCATGAGGCGCTGTCCACCCAGGCGCATAACGAGTGCCCGAACTGCGGTGAGCTCAAGCGCCCGCACCATGTCTGCGGCCAGTGCGGCCATTACGACGGCCGCGAGGTCATCGCGGCCGAGGCCGTGAAGGGCGTGGTCCGCACCTGAGCCGCCGCAATCCGGCCGGCAGGGAACCGAAGATCGTGTCGAAGCCCTTCTCCCTGGCGATCGACGCCATGGGGGGTGACAACGCACCCGACATCGTGCTGGACGGGCTGGAGATCGCCGCCGAGCGGCATCCGCAGGCCCGCTTCCTGCTCGTCGGCGACGAGGCCCGGATCGGAGCCATGCTGGCGCGGCGCCCGCGCGCGGCGAAGGTCTGCATGATCCGCCACGCGCCGGACGTCATCTCCTCGGAGATGAAGCCGACGGCGGCGCTGCGGCAGGGCCGGCACAGCTCCATGCGCGTGGCGATCGATTCCGTCGCGGCGCGGGAGGCGGCGGGCGTGGTCTCGGCCGGCAATACCGGCGCGCTGATGGCGCTGGCGAAGATCGTGGTGAAGACGCTGCCGGAGATCAACCGGCCGGCGCTCGCCGCCATCATGCCCTCGGCCCGCGGCGACGTGGTCATGCTCGACCTCGGCGCCAATGTGCAGTGCGACGCGCGCAACCTGGTGGAGTTCGCCGTCATGGGCGACACCTTCGCCCGCGCCGTGCTCGGCCTCACCGCGCCCTCCTTCGGGCTGCTGAACGTGGGGTCTGAGGAATTGAAGGGCGACGACCGCGTGCGCGCCGCCGCTGAGGTGCTGAAGGACAGCCATATCGGCGGCAATTTCCACGGCTTCGTGGAAGGCCACGACATCACCGCCGGCACGGTGGACGTGGTGGTCACGGATGGCTTCACCGGCAATGTCGCGCTGAAGACCGGCGAGGGCGCGCTGAAGCTGATGCGCGACCTGCTGAAGCAGGTCTTCACCAGCAGCGTGCCGGCGCGCATGGGCTACCTGCTGGCCCGGCCCGCGCTCGACCGCCTGCGCGAGTGGATGGACCCGCGCCGCTACAACGGCGCCATCCTGCTCGGCCTGAACGGCGTTGTCGTGAAGAGCCATGGCGGCACCGATGCGCTGGGCTTCGCCCATGCGGTCGACGTCGCCATGGACATGGTGACCCACCACTTCAACGACCGCATCCGGGAGGGCCTCTCCCGGCTATCCTCCGTACCGGCCCAGCCGGTGCCCTCCGTCCCTTGAGGATTCGAGCGTCATGGTGACCCGCGCCATCATCGCCGGCTGCGGCGGCTACCTGCCGGACCGCGTGGTCACCAACGACGCGCTCGCCGAGGCCTTCGGCATCGAGACCTCGGATGCCTGGATCGTGGAGCGGACCGGCATCCGCCAGCGCCATATCGCGGCGCCGGGGGAGACCGCGTCCTCGATGGGCGCGGCGGCGGCGCGGCAGGCGTTGGAGCGCGCCGGCGTCCCGGGCGCGGAGGTGGACTGCATCATCGTCGCGACCGCGACGCCGAACAGCGCCTTCCCCGCGACCGCGGTGCGCATCCAGGCGGCGATCGGCTCGACCCGCGGCTTCGCCTTCGACGTCTCGGCCGCCTGCACCGGCTTCGTCTATGCCCTCGGCGTCGCGGACGCGATGATCCGCTGCGGCCAGGCGCGCTGCGCCCTGGTGATCGGGACCGAGGTCTTCTCCCGCATCCTCGACTGGACCGACCGCGGCACCTGCGTGCTGTTCGGCGACGGCGCCGGCGCGGTGCTGCTGATGGCGGGGGAGGGGCGCGGCGACGCGACGGATCGCGGCATCCTCTCGACCCACCTGCATTCCGACGGCCGGCACGGCGACATCCTGCTGGTCGATGGCGGGCCCGGCTCGAACGGCGAATGCGGCAAACTGCGCATGGCGGGCAAGGAGGTCTTCCGCCACGCCGTCTCCAAGCTCGCCGCCGTGGTGGACGAGGCGCTGGCCGCCAATGGCCTCGCCCAGTCCGACGTCCGCTGGCTGATCCCGCACCAGGCCAATGCCCGCATCATCGATGCCATGGGCAAGAAGCTCGGCCTGCCGAAGGAGCGGGTGGTGGTGACGGTGGACCGCCACGCCAATACTTCGGCCGCCTCCATCCCGCTGGCCCTGGCCGAGGCCGCCGGCCGCGGCTGGATCGAGCGCGGCGACCTGATGGTGCTGGAAGGCATCGGCGGCGGCCTGACCTGGGGCGCGACGCTGGCGCGCTTCTGAGGCGTGGCGATGACCGAAGGGCCGGATGGCCCGGAGGTCTGAATCGGCCCGCCCGACATACAAGGCGTGCCGATGACCGAAGGGCCGGATGGCCCGGAGGTCTGAATCGGCCCGCCCGACATACAAGGCGTGCCGATGACCGCAGGGCCGGATGGCCCGGAGGTCTGAATCGGCTCGCCCAACATACAAGGCGCCTCGCCCCCTGGCGCGCCGCCGCTCAGGCGGCCGCGGTGGCCTGCGCCGCTGCCGAGGCGGCCGTCCGGAGCATCTCCCGCGCCGCCTCGCCCGGGACCGGCCGGCCGAAGAGATAGCCCTGCGCCTCGGTGCAGCCATCGGCGCGCAGCCGCTCGAACTGCTCGCGCGTCTCCACCCCCTCCGCCGTGGTCCGCATGCCGAGGCTGCCGCCGAGGCCCGAGATCGCCCGCACGATCGCCCGCGCATCGCCCCGCTTGCCGATGTCCCGCACGAAGGACTGGTCGATCTTGATCTTGTCGAAGGGGAAGCTGCGGAGATAGCCGAGCGAGGAATAGCCGGTCCCGAAATCATCCATCGAGATCCGCACGCCGAGGCCGCGCAGGCGGTGCAGGATGGCCATAGTGGTGATGTTGTCCTGCAGCATGATGGACTCCGTCACCTCGATCTCGAGCCGCGTCGCGGGCAGGCCGGCCGCGGCCAGCGCCTCCGCCACCGCGTCGACCAGGCGCGGCGTGCCGAACTGCACGGCCGAGACGTTCACCGCGACGGACACCCCGCCGGGCCAGGACGCCGCCTCCCGGCAGGCCTCCCGCAGCACCCATTCGCCGAGCGGGAGGATGAGCCCCGTCTCCTCGGCGAGCGGGATGAACTCGCCCGGCGGGATCAGGCCGCGCTCGGGGTGCTGCCAGCGCAGCAGCGCCTCGAAGCCGGTGATGCGGCCGGAGGCGACCTCGACCAGCGGCTGATAATGCAGGCTGAACTGCCCGGCCGCCAGCGCCTGGCGCAGGTCGAGCTCGAGCCGCCGGCGTTGCTGCATGCGCGCGTCCATCTCCGCCTCGAAGAAGCGCCAGGTGCCGCGCCCCTCCGCCTTGGCGCGATGCAGCGCGAGGTCGGCCGCCTTCAGCAGGATGTCGGGCGCGCCGCCATCGGCCGGGGCGAGGGCGATGCCGATGCTGGTGCCGACGACGACCTGATGGCCCTCGATCTCGTAGGGCTCGCTCAGCGTGGCGATCAGCCGGCGGGCGAGCGCCGTGGCCGCGGAGGGCTGCGCCGCCATGGTCTGGATGACGGCGAACTCGTCGCCGCCGAGGCGCACGACCGTGTCCGTCTCCCGCAACTGGGCGCGCAGGCGGGCGGTGACGGCCCGCAGCAGCCCGTCGCCGACGGGGTGGCCGAGCGTGTCGTTCACCGCCTTGAACCGGTCGAGGTCGAGGACGAGCACGGCGAACTCCTCCCCGCGCTGGCAGCGGGCGAGCGCCTCCTCCATCCGGCCATGGAGCTGGGCGCGGTTCGGCAGGCCGGTCAGCGCGTCGTGCCGCGCCATGTGCTCGATCCGCGCCTCGGCCTCGCGCCGCTCGGTCACGTCCTGGAAGGTGAGGATGCAGCCGCCGCCCTCCAGCCCCCGGCCGGAGACGGCGAGGATGCGGCCGCCGCGCACCTCCTCGACATCGAGGCTGGCGCCCGGGGCGAAGATCCGCCGGCGCGCGGCATAGACCCGGTCGGCGCTCCGCTCCGGGAAATGGCCGGCGGCGATGCAGGCCGCGACCGCCTCGCGATAGGTCATGCCGACCCGCAGCGTGCCGGGCGCCAGGCCGAGCACGGCGTTCAGCCGCTCGTTCGCCACGACCAGCCGCTCCTCGGCGTCGTACATGGCGAGGCCGAGGGCCATGTTGTCCATCGCCGCCACGAAGCGGGCATTCTGCGTCCGGAGCTCGCGCACCAGCGCCTCCTGCCGGCCATTGGCCGCCTCCAGCGCCTCGGCCATCAGGGCCATGGCGCGCTCGGCGCGGCGGCGGTCGCGCTCGGCCGCCTCATAGGCGGCGCCGACCAGCAGGCCGAGCCGGGCGATGTCCACGACTCCATCGGGACCGGTCGCCCGGGCGAGCTGGCGGGCGAATTGGCGGTGCGGCGAGCCCGGCATCAGCCCCGCACCTGCCGCGCCCTGGCATGGCGGACGAGCCCGACCGTGCCGCCCGCAGGCGGCCCCTGCCAGCCGCCGGCCGGGGCCCAGATCGATTCCTCGCACCGCATGCGCCATCTCCACCCGGTCGCGGATGCAACCGGGAGGTCAGGATCACCCGAATCCTATAAGCAGCGGTTAGCACCGTCGCCCGGATGCCACGGTGTGGCAGGCCTGCGGGCCACTCCGGCAGGCCGTGCTTGACCGCCCGAACCGATGCGGGTTTCCTTGGCGCGAGAAGGGTTTGCGGGAACCAGTTACGGCATGAACACGCTGACGCGTGCCGGCCTCGCCGAGGCGATCTACAGCCAGGTCGGGCTGTCGCGGAACGAATCCGCGGCGCTGCTCGAGGCTGTGCTGGAACGCATGGCCGCGTCGCTCGAAGCCGGGCAGGCGGTGAAGATCTCCGCCTTCGGCACCTTCCTGGTGCGGCAGAAGGGCCAGCGCGTGGGGCGCAATCCCAAGACGGGGGTGGAGGTGCCGATCCTGCCCCGCAAGGTGCTGTCCTTCCGCCCTTCCCAGGTGCTCAAGGCCCGCATCAACGGCCAGGCGGTGCCGCATGGGGATGAGGAGGCGTGAGGCGGCCTGACCGCCTGCCACGACCGGGCCGGGCATGAGCGACGATCCCGCCGATCCCGGGCCGCCGCGCCCCCGCAAGGCGCCGACGGCCTTCCGCACCATCTCCGAGGTGGCGGACGACCTGCACATCCCGCAGCACGTGCTGCGGTTCTGGGAAACCAAGTTTCCCCAACTCAAGCCGCTCAAGCGGGGCGGCGGCCGGCGCTACTACCGGCCGGAGGACATCGCGCTGCTCCGGCGCATCTCCGATCTCCTCTATACCCAGGGCTATACCATCAAGGGCGTGCAGCGCCTGCTGCGGGAAGGCGGGCTGGCCGAGGGTGAGCATGCCGAGCTGCCGCTGGGCGAGCCGGAGCATCCGCCGGGCAGCGTGCGGGCGGTGCTGGAGGAGCTCGAGGACCTGGCCGAGGAGCTGCACGCGCTGGCCGGGCGCTGAGGTGGCGACGTCGATCCCGGCGCGGTAGCATTGCTGCAGGAGGTGCCCATGGCCGAAATCGGGACCGTCCCTGTGACCATCCGCATGTCGCCGGAGCGGCGTGACGCTCTGGACGACTTGGCGCGGCGGCTCGAGCGCGACCGGAGCGAGTTGGTGGACGAGGCCGTGGCCGAGTTCATCGACGCCCGTCTCGGTTGGGCCGCGCATCTGCAGGCCGGGCTGCAGGAGGCCGAGGCCGGTGACATCGCGACCGAGGTGGAGGTTGCGGCCGCCTTCGCACCGCGTGCCAAGCGGGATTGATCACGGTCGCATTCGCCCGGCGCGCGCTCGCCGACCTCAGGCTGTTGCGGGCGTTCATTATCGCGGGCCACCCGGACGGGCAGGCGGCGGGCGAGCGGCTGGCCGATGCGATGGCGGCGCGGCTGGCGCGGGCGATCGAGGCGCTGCGCGAGTTCCCGCGCATGGGGCAGCCGGGCGATATTCCCGATACGCGGGAGATCACGGTCCCTGGTCCCACCCGCCGGCTGACCTGCCGGGTGGGCTATCGGCCGGACGGTGACCGTGTGACCGTGCTCGGCATCACCTGGGGCGGCCGGCATTTCACCGCTGCCGACGGCGAATAGGCGACGGGCGGCATACGCGCGCGCCCGCCATGCGTTGCCACCAGGACAGCCAGGGGAGGACCCGATGCCCGCCAAGCCGCTCGCCGAACAGCCGGTGCCGCCCGACCGCCCGTCCCGCGCCGAAGCCGAGGCCGCCGTCCGCACCCTGCTCCGCTGGGCCGGCGACGACCCGCACCGCGAGGGGCTGCTGGACACGCCCAAGCGGGTGGTGAAGGCCTATGAGGAATTCTTCGCCGGCTACGGCATCGACCCGGTCGCGGTGCTGGAGCGCACCTTCGCCGAGACCGAAGGCTATGACGAGATCGTCCTGCTGAAGGACATCCGGCTCGAGAGCTATTGCGAGCACCACATGGTGCCGATCATCGGCGTCGCGCATGTCGCCTACCTGCCGGCGCAGCGCGTGGTCGGCATCAGCAAGCTGGCGCGGGTGGTGCACGCCTATGCCAAGCGGCTGCAGATCCAGGAGAAGCTGACGGCGCAGATCGCCAATACCATCGAGGCGGTGCTGCAGCCGCGCGGCGTCGCCGTGGTGATCGAGAGCGAGCACCAGTGCATGACGACGCGCGGCGTGCACCAGCACGGCGCCAGCATGGTCACCAGCCGCATGCTCGGCGTCTTCCGCGACGATGCCAATACGCGGCGGGAGCTGATGGCGCTGATCGGGAAGGGGTGAGGCGTGCCGATGACCGAAGGGCCGGAGGGGTCCCCACGAAGCGGCGCTTTTTGGGGTACCCCGGATGGCCCGGAGGTCTGAATCGGCTCGCCCAACATACAAGGCGTGCCGATGACCGAAGGGCCGGAGGGGTCCCCACGAAGCGGCGCTTCGTGGGGCGCCCCGGATGGCCCGGAGGTCTGAACCGGCCCGCCCGACATACAAGGCGGCCCGGCCCGGCCCGCCCGGACGCCGGGGGAATCCCTCCCCCGCCGGAGCGGGGGAGGGGAGGCCGTCACGCCGAGGCGCGCAGTCCCGTCAGGTGGCCCTCGGACTGCAGCACCGGCGTCCAGGCCTCGATCAGCCGCTTGTAGGCGCGGCCGACGTTGCGGATGTTGCGGTCGAGGTCGTAGAGGCCGCGCGGGTGGACGTCGCCCCGCTTCTCCCGCAGCGCGCTGTGCCAGTCGATCTGGTCGTTCAGCGAATACCAGGTGAAGCCCAGCATCGGCAGGCCTTCCTGCCGCAGGCGCATGATCCCGGACCACTGCTTCCACAGCCAGCGCTCGGCCTCGTCGCCGCGCGGGCCCTCGTCCATGTTGGTCTCGGTATGCATGATCGGCAGACCGTAGCGGGCGTAGTAGTCGCGCGTGACGGTGTCGTAGCCGAAGACCTCGTCGGCGCGGCGGCAATGGCCCTCGCCGTTGATGAGGTGCTCGTTGGTGATGTACCAGTCGTTGCCCATCACGCAGTGCCGGCGCAGCTCCCGGCCGCGCATGAAGAAGGCGTATTCCTCCCGCGGCATGCCGTTGTCCATGAGGTACTCGTACATTGAGGAGCAGACGCGCCGGCCGTAGTTGAGGTCCAGCGTGAGGAAGCGCTCGGCGTTGCGGTGCTCGGCATGCGGCAGGGCGCGCGGGCATTCGGGGTGGAAATGCTCGGTCGATTCCGACTGGATGAAGACGGCGTCCGGCCGGACCTCGAGGATCGCGCGCATCGCCAGCACATTGGCGCGGACGACGTTGCGGATGGCGGTGACATAGCTGCGGTCGTCGGTCCGACGCTCGTTCCACCAGCCGTACTTGGCGCTGAAGACCGCGGTGATGAACATCTCGTTCACCGGGGTATAGAGCTGCACCCAGGGGAAGCGGGCCGCGAATTCCCGGGCATAGTCGGCGAAGAGCGCGGGGAAGTCGGGGTTCTGGAAGTCGCCGATGAAGTCCGGCACGCCGAAATGGCAGAGATCGACGATCGGCAGGATGCCGAGGCGGCGGAGCTCGGGGAAGCTCTCGTCGGCGAAGGACCAGTCGTGCCGGCCGGATTCGCGCATGGTGGAGTAGAGCTGCGGCCCGTAGCGGAGCGCGTTGCAGCCGATCTCCCGGGTCAGCAGCAGGTCGTCCCGCCAGCGGTCGTAATGCCGGCACTCGATCATCTGGTCGCGCCGGATGCGGCTCCCGTCCGGGCCCAGGATGGTGGGCGCGCTGTTCTCGATGCCGGTGGCGAAGAGGAAGCCGTGGTCGGCGAGGGCGGGCAGCAGCACGGGCGCGGGCGAGAGGGCGTCCAGCATCAAATCGGGTCCCAGGGAAATGTGACGCCAAATTGTATTCAGTATTTTGTGAGCGAAGGCATGTGAACTCGCTGTCATCTTTTGCCCGCCGCTCCCGCCCGGGCCGGCTTTGCGGCCCGTCGCTGCCGCGGCATCCTCGGCCCGATCCCAGGAGTCTTGCCGCATGCAGATCGACGACCCGGCGGTGATCGCCGAGGCGCGCGCCGTCTTCGACCGCTACGAGCGCGCCATCGCCGAGAACGACACCGCTGTGCTGGACGACAGCTTCTGGGCGGATCCGCGCACGGTGCGCTTCGGCACCACCGAGATCCTCTACGGCATCGACGCCATCCGCGCCTTCCGCGCCGGCGTCGCCCGCTACGCCCCGCGCGCCATCCGCCGCGTCCACATCACCAGCTTCGGCCGGGACTTCGCCTGCACCCACCTGGAATACCAGCGCACCGACAGCGGCCTCATCGGGCGGGAGACCAAGATCATGGTCCGCCTGCCCGATATCGGCTGGAAGGTCGTCTCGGCGCATGTCTCGCTGCTGGCCGGGGCCGATCCCGGCCGGGTGCAGAAGGCGTGACCACCCACAGCGTCGTCATCGGCGCCGGCATCGTCGGCGCCTGCACCGCCCTCGCCCTGCTGAAGGAGGGGCACCGCGTCACCATCCTCGAGCCCGGCCCGCCGGGTGGCGAGCAGGCGGCGAGCTACGGCAATGGCTGCTGGCTCAGCCCCATGTCGGTCATCCCGCCGGCGGTGCCGGGGCTGTGGCGGAAGGTGCCGGGCTTCATCGCCGACCCGCTCGGGCCGCTCGCCATCCGCTGGACCTACCTGCCGCGCGCCCTGCCGTGGCTGGCGCGCTACCTGCTCTCGGGCTGGACGGAGGGGCGCGTCGCGCGCACCGCGGTGGCGCTGCGCGCCATCCTGCGCGACGCCCCGGCGCTGCACGCGGCGCTGGCCGAAGAGGCCGGCGTTGGCTCGCTGATCGAGCGCACCGGCCTGATGTATGTCTATCCCTCCCGCGCCGAGTTCGCGCAGGAGGCGATGGCTTGGCGCATCCGCCGCCAGGTCGGGATCGAGTGGCTCGAACTCTCGGCCGAGGAATTGCGCCAGCGCGAGCCGGCGCTCGACCGGCGCTATGGCTTCGCCGCGCTGGTCGAGGAGGGCGGGCATTGCCGCGATCCCGGCGCCTATGTCGCGGCGCTGGTCGCGCTCGCCGAATCGCAGGGCGCGCAACGGGTCGCCGCGCGCGCCACCGGCTTCCGCCTCGAAGGCGGCCGGCTGCGCGCGGTGCGGACGGCAGAGGGCGAGATCGCCGCCGACCGCGCCGTCATCAGCGCCGGCGCGCATTCGAAGGCGCTCGCCGCCGCCGCCGGCGACCGCGTTCCGCTCGAGACCGAGCGGGGCTACCACGCCATGATCGAGGATCCCGGCACCGGCCCGCGCACGCCGCTGATGCCCTCCGACGGCAAGATGTCGATCACCTGGACGAATCGCGGGCTGCGCTGCGCCGGTCAGGTGGAGATCGCCGGCCTCGCCGCCGCGCCGAACTGGAAGCGGGCCGAAATTCTTCGCGACCACCTGCTGCGCAGCTTCCCCGGCCTGCCGCGCGACCTGCCGGCGGAGCGGGTGAAGCTCTGGATGGGGCACCGTCCCAGCATGCCGGACGGGCTGCCCTGCATCGGGCCGTCGCGCGCCACCTCCGACATCGTCCATGCCTTCGGCCATGGTCATGTCGGACTTGTGGCGGGGCCGCGGACGGCGCGGCTGGTCGCGCAGATGCTCTGCGGCCGCGCGCCGGAGGTCGATCCGCGCCCCTTCGATCCCCGTCGTTTCGCTTGATTTCGCGCTCGCTTTAGGGCCGGTGCGGTGTCATGCTCTCAGTTGGCGGCCCTGCATTCCCGTCGGGTCGTGCCACACGAGCTACGGAACTATCATCAAGTGCCTTCCGATACTGACATGCCGGGCGACGCCGGGCCGATCGAGGCCCAGGTCAAGTGGTACAACGCCCGCAAGGGCTTCGGCTTCGTGCTGGGGCCTGACGGACAGGACGTGTTCTTCCATGCCTCGGCGTTGACCGAGGCGGGGATCGAGCCGCCCGATACGGGCGACACGCTTGTCTGCGAGATCGGCACGGACCGCCAGGGCCGGCGGCTGGTCACCCGCATCACCGAGCTTCGGCGCGGCGAGGGCGGGGCGGCGGCGGCCGGGGCGGCACGGCGTCCGTATCGGGAAGGCGGCTTCGGCGACCGGCCGCCGCGGCGCGACTTCGGCGGCGGCGGCGGTTTCGGCGACCGACCGCCGCGGCGTGACTTCGGCGGCGGTGGCGGCTTCGGCGACCGTCCCCCGCGGCGCGATTTCGGTGGCGGTGGCGGCTTCGGCGATCGCCCGCCGCGGCGCGACTTCGGCGGCCCGGGTGGCGGCTTCGGCGGCCCGCGGTCCGGCGGTCCGGGGGGCGGCTTCGGCGACCGTCCGCCGCGGCGCGACTTCGGCGACCGCGATGCCGGCGGCCCGACCTATTCGATCACCGGCACGGTGAAGTGGTTCGACCAGGTCCGCGGCTTCGGCTTCGTGACGCCCGAGGATGGCGGCCAGGACGTCTTCCTGCACTCCTCCGTCCTCCAGCGCGCGGGGCGCCAGGATGTGCAGCAGGGCGAGAAGGTCGACCTCGATGTCCGCGACGGCCAGCGCGGCCGCCAGGCGGTGAACCTGAAATAGCCCGGCGGGGCGGATCGCCGCCTTCGTCATCCCAGGGGCCATGGC
Source organism: Paracraurococcus lichenis (assembly GCF_030657435.1). Lineage (GTDB taxonomy): Bacteria > Pseudomonadota > Alphaproteobacteria > Acetobacterales > Acetobacteraceae > Paracraurococcus > Paracraurococcus lichenis. Next base: position 27,079 of record NZ_JAUTWS010000004.1, read on the forward strand.
GGCGACGCCATGGCCCTTTGCGCATCCGGGCCTCGGCCGCGATCCGCGCCTCAGCCCGCGAAGCGGCGCGGGCGCAGCCCCGCATGGAACCAGGTGATCAGGGAGTAGATGTCGAAGACCGGGCGGCCGAGCGCGTCCTGCAGCGCCGCCGCATAGGGCGGCATGTTGGTGCATTCGAGCACGATCGCCCCGACCTCGGGATGCGCCGCGACCAGGGCACGGCCGGCCTCGAGCAGGTCCTGCTCGGCGAGCGCGACATCCATGTCCTCCTTCTCCGCCAGGATCAGCACGCGGAAGAACTCGCGTCCTCCTTCCGTGCCCATGACCGGCGTATCCGCCGGCACGCCGGCGGCGGCGAGATGCGCCGGCGTCAGCGAGCCCCGGCTCACCGTCAGCACGCCGACCCGCTGCCCCGGCGGCAGCGTCGCCTGCACCCAGGGCACCTGCAGCAGGGAGGAGGTGGCGACTGGCACGCCGACCGCCGCCTGCAGCTCCTGCTGGAAGAGCGAGAGGAAGCCGCAGTTGGTGGTGATCGCCTCGGCGCCCTGCGCGACGAGGTCCTGTGCCGCGGCGACAAAATCGGGCAGCAGGCCGCGCGCGCCCTGCAGCACCACCCGCTCGGGCGAGGCGCCGCGCACCACGCGGTAGAGCACCGGGAAGGGCCAGGTCGTGGCGTTGCCCATGTCGCCCGGGATGCGCGGGAAGCGCGCCTCCAGCATCAGGATGCCGAGCGGCGCGCCATAGATGGCCTTGCCGCCGCGCGCCAGGCGCGGCGCTGTCGCATGCAGGTTCATGCCGGAAGCCTAGGGCGGATCGCCGCGGCATGGAAACGTCCGGCGGCGCGGATCAGCCCTGCAGGTCGTCCCCCGGGGCCGTCGCGGACGCCCCGCATCACAGGGGTGTTCCGGACCGCAGGCCGCCCCGGCGGAACCTCCGCGCGGCGGGACCGTAGAGGGGGCGAGGGCGGCCGGTTGCCGCCCGGCGAGGTCCCTCATGGCCAATGACACTCCCCCCGTTTCGCGTGCCCGGATCGCCGGCCACCCGATCCATTCGATGCTCGTGCCATTTCCGATCGTCTGCTTCACCGGCGCGCTCCTCACCGACATCGCCTATGCCCGCTCGGCGGACATGATGTGGGCGGACTTCTCCGCCTGGCTGCTGGCGGTCGGCGGCGTCATGGGCGCGCTCGCCGCCATCGCCGGCCTGGTGGACTTCCTCGGCAACCGCCAGGTGCGGGCGCAACGGCCGGCCTGGCCGCACATGCTCGGCAATGTCGTCGTGCTCGTGCTGGCGCTGTTCAACAACTTCGTCCATAGCCGCGATGCCTGGACCTCGGTCGTGCCGACCGGGCTGATCCTCTCGGCGCTGACGGTGGCGGTGATGCTGGTCACTGCCTGGCTCGGCGCCTCCATGGTGTACCGGCACCGCGTGGGGGTCGCGGCGTGATGCGGCGCGACCGTCTGGCCCTGGCGGGCCTGGCCGTCCTGGCGCTCGCAGGCGCGGTGGCGGCGGCGCAGGAGAAGGCGCCCGCCTTCGACCGCGAGGCGCAGGTCGGCCCCGACCCGGTCCTGCCCGAGCCGCAGAACTACCTGCTGCCGCCGATGAACATTGCCCGCGCCGTCGGCTGGAAGCAGGGCGAATCCCCCTCCGTGCCCGACGACATGCGCATCCGGCTCTACGCCAATGGCCTCGCGCATCCCCGCATGGTCCATGCGCTGCCGAACGGCGACGTGCTGGTGGTGGAATCCAAGGCGCCGGGCACGGAGCCCATCCAGCGTCCGAAGGATGTCATCCAGGGCTACATCAAGTCCTTCGCCAGCACCAGCCAGGGCTCCACCCCGGCCCAGGCCGGCGGCGGGGAGGGCAACCGCATCACCCTGCTGCGCGATGCCGACGGGGACGGCACGCCCGAGGTCAGGTCCGTCTTCCTCGACCACCTGCACTCGCCCTTCGGCGTGGCGCTGGTCGGCAACGACCTCTACGTCGCCAATACCGATGCGCTGGTCCGCTACCCCTATACCCCCGGCGAGACGCGCATGACCGCGCCCGGCACCGTGCTGACCGAACTGCCCGGCGGCCCGATCGACCACCACTGGACGAAGGCCCTGACCGCGAGCCCGGACGGGACGAAGCTCTATGTCGGCGTCGGCTCGAACAGCAACATCACCGAGCACGGGCTGGACGTGGAGCGCGAGCGCGCCGCGGTCTGGGAAATCGACCGCTCGAGCGGCGCCCACCGCCTCTTCGCCGAGGGCGTCCGCAACCCGACCGGCCTCGCCTTCGAGCCGCAATCGGGCAGGCTCTGGGCGATCGCCAACGAGCGCGACGAGATCGGCCCGCATCTGGTGCCGGACTACCTGACCTCGTTGCAGGACGGCGGCTTCTACGGCTGGCCCTACAGCTATTACGGCCAGCACCTGGACCCGCGGGTGCGGCCGCAGCGCCCGGACCTGGTGGCGCGCGCCATTCCGCCCGACTATGCGCTCGGCTCGCATGTCGCGCCGCTCGGACTGGTCTTCAGCCCCGGCGGCGGCGGTGGCGCACTGCCGGCGCGCTATGCCGGCGGCGCCTTCATCGGCGAGCATGGCAGTTGGGACCGGCCCGACCTCAGCGGCTACAAGGTCGTCTTCGTGCCCTTCGAGAACGGGCGGCCGAGCGGCAAGGCGCAGGACGTGGTGACGAACTTCCTGAACGGGCAGGGCGAGTCCCGGGGACGGCCGGTCGGCGTGACGCTGGACCGCACCGGCGCGCTGCTGATCGCCGACGACACGGGCGATACCGTCTGGCGGGTGACCTCGGCGCAGACCAATACGGCGGCGACGGGGCGCTAGAGCAGACCGCCGCCGGGCGACGCCCGGCGGCGAGCCTCTGCTCGGCGCGAGAAGGCTCCGGGCGGCCCCGACAAGCAGGGCCGCCTCTCCCGCCGCAGCGCCACCGCGGCGGGCTCCGACCAGGGACGGGCGAGGCCGCGCTCCGGCCACGCGGCGGACCAGGCCGCAAGGTGCAACGAGGCCCTGTTCGCCTCTCCGCGACGATTCTAGAACCGTCTTCAGTGCAACGCCGCCCGGTCCCGGTGCGCCTGGCGCGGCGGGGATCGTCCACGCCCTGGCTGCCCCGGGACATCTCGAGCCGACAGGCCCGGGCGAGCCCGACAGGCGAAGGACCGACCGGCATGCTCCGAGGTGCGACGATCCTGCTGGCCCTGCTGCTCGCCGGGCCTGCCCCGGCGCAGGAACGGGCGCAGGAGGCCTGGCCCAACCGTCCCGTCACCATCCTCGGCGGCTTCCCGAACGGCGCGGGCACCGACATCTATGCCCGCAAGCTCGCCGAGCCGCTGACCCGCGCTCTCGGCCAGCCGGTGGTGGTGGACAACCGCTCCGGCGCCGGCGGCAACATCGCCAGCGATGCGGTGGCGAAGGCGCGGCCGGACGGCACCCTCTTCCTGCTCGGCACCGCCGGCACGCATGCGATCAATGCCGCGCTCTACCGCAGCCTGCCCTTCGATCCGCTGCGGGACGTGACGCATGTGATCCTGCTCGGCGACGTGCCGAACGTGCTGCTGGTGAACCCGGAGAAGCGGCCCTGGCGGCATTGCGCCGACCTCCTCGCCGCGGCCCGCGCCCGGCCGGGCGCGCTGACCTATGCCTCCACCGGCAACGGCGCCTCGACGCATCTCGCCGCCGCGCAATTCGCTGCGGCCGCCGGGCTCGACCTGCTGCACGTGCCCTATCGCGGCCAGCCCGGAGCGATCCAGGCGCTGCTCTCCGGCGATGCCGACCTCTTCTTCAACCAGGTCGGACCCTCGATCGGGCCGGTGACGCAGGGGCAGGCACTCGCGCTCGGCGTGACGGTGGCGCGGCCGGTGGCGGCGCTGCCGGGCGTGCCGACGGTGGCCGAGGCCTGCGGCCTGCCGGGCTTCGAGAGCAGCACCTGGTACGGGTTGTTCGGCCCGCCCGGCCTGCCGGCGGCGATCACGCGCCGGATGAATGCGGAGGTGGCGAGGATCCTGGCGTCACCGGAATTCCGCACCTGGCTGGTGGAGAGCCAGGGCATCACGCCGCCGGCGGACACCTCGCCCGAGGGGTTCCGGCGGGTGCACGAGGCCGACCTCGCGCGCTGGGCGGAGATCGTCCGGCGGTCCGGGGCACGGGTGGACTGAGGCCCGGCTGCCTTCTTGCGGCGCAGCCCCGCTGATCGGTGCCGGCCCCGGCCGAGGGCTACTTCCGGCCCAGCAGCGCCGCCACGCCGCTGTCCAGCACCGCCTCGGCCGGCGGCGCATCGCTGTCGGGCGGCGGCACGCCGGCCCGCTCCAGCATCGCCACGCCATGCGACAGAGCCCAGACCTGCAGCGCCACCAGGCGCCGGTCGCGCCCGTCCTGCGGCAGCAACCCGTCGAGGGCGCTGGCCAGGGTGTCGAAGGGCCCATCCTTCGCGGTCGGCTCGCATTCCTCGCCCGACTGGGTCGGCTGGAAGGTGAACATGGCGGCGTAATAGCCGGGCTCCTCACGGGCAAAGGCGAGATAGGCCGGGCCCATGCGGCGCAGCGCCTCGGCCGGGCTGGCGGCACCCGCCGCCGTGGCGCGCAGGCGTTCGCCGAACAGCGTGAAGCCGCGCCGGCACAGTTCCGCCAGCACCTCCTCGCGGTCCTTGAAGTGGCGATAGGGCGCGCTCGGGGAGACGCCGGCGCGGCGCGCCGCCTCGGTCAGGGTGAAGCCTTGCGGGCCGCGTTCGGCGACCAATTGGCGCGTGGCTTCCAGCAGTGCTTCCCGCAGGTTGCCGTGATGATAGCCCCGCCGCGCAGCGAGATCGGGGATGCGTTGGGCCTGTGCCATGGCGCGAGAAATCCAGAAATGTAGGAAGCCCGCGGGCCGAGTTCCGCCGCAGGCAAGGCCGGCGCGCTGCGCTTGCGCCCACGCCGCCGCCGGAAGGCTACACCGGATTCGCGGGTAACGGCAGCGCTATCGTTTGTAGCTGCGCATTTCCCAGTTTTTCGACGGTTACAACGCCTCAGAAATCGACCGACAGGATGACCTTGCCGAGCCAGCGGTCGCTGGCATGCGTCAGCCCATGCCCGAGGCCGAACTGCAGCGCGAAACGCTCGCTGATCTTGTAGTCCGTGGTGACGAAGAGCTGATGCGCCTGGCCCGCCGGCTTCGCGGGCCGGTCGATGCGCTCGAAATCCATGTAGTGCTCGAGGCCGAGCCAGGCGCGCTCCGACACCTGCAGCACGCCGCGCACCGCCGGCGCGAAGATCGGTCCCTCGCGTCCCAGCGGGAATTCCACGCCGGGGTTGAGGATGAGTTGCCAGGGCCCGCGGCGCAGGTCGATGATCGGCCGCAGGGTGACGCCCCAATCCGCCGAGGTGAAGCGGTAGGACTGGTTCCGCAACTCGACGTCGAAGCCGAGGGCGAGCGGCCGGTCGCCGGCGCCCGGCACGACGAAGCTGTTGCGCAGCTTGAAGCCGCCGCCGAAGACGTCGCCGGAGAACTCCTTCGCCACCGGCAGGTAGAGCGCGACCTCGTGCCAAGGGGCGGTCACGTAGCCGATCTCGGCGGTGAAGAGCGCGCCGTTGCGGGGCGCGCCCTCGCCCGGCTCGTGGATTCCCTTGCGGCCGAAATTCAGGTGGAAGTTCAGGTCGAAGCCGCGCGGCTCGGTGATGCGGCCGTCGAAGACCTGGAATTCGTCGAAGACGGCGGCCCGGGCAGGCAGGGCGGCGAGGCAGAGGAGGAGCAGGGCGAGGCGGCGCATGCCGGCGGCAACGCCAGCGGCAGCGCCGCGTTCCGTCCCCGCGATGTCACCGCGCCGCGGGTGCGATGACCGTCCAGGTCGTGGTGATATGCGTCGCCAGCTCCTCCGATCCCTCGGCGCGGATCAGGATCTCGCCGAAGACCTGCCGGCGGCCGCGCTTGACGATGCGCGCCTCCGCCAGCACCGGGCCGTCGCCGGCGGGGCGGAGGAAGTTCACCGTCATGCTGCTCGTCACGCTCTCGTCCTTGCCCCCCGTCACGCTGAGCAGCGCGGCCCACATCGCGACATCGGCGAGGCCCATGATGGCGGGGCCGGAGACGGTATTGCCCGGCCGCAGCAGCACGGGCCGGAAGGGCAGGCGGACCAGCGCGGTCCCGGCCTCGGCGGCCAGCACCTCGATGCCCCATTCGGCCGCGAGCGGCACACCCGCGCGCATGATGGCCTGGATCTCGGCAACGGTCGGTGCGGTCATCAGCGTCCTTCGACCACGCGGCCGATGCAGGGGTTGCGGCCCATCCAGTAGCAGAGCTCGGCCGGGCGGGCGATGCGGTAGAGGGCGAGGTCGCAGCGCAGCCCGGGCGCGAGGCGGCCGCGATCCGCAAGCCCGAGGGCCGCGGCGGCATGGACCGTGACGCCGCGCAGCGCCTCGGCGACCGTCAGGCGGTAGAGGGTGCAGGCCATGTTCAGCATCAGCAGCAGCGAGAGGGCAGGGGAGGAGCCGGGGTTGCAGTCCGTCGCGACCGCCATGCGCAGCCCCGCCGCGCGCATGGCGGCGATGTCCGGCCGCGCCGCCTCCCGCAGGAAATAGGTCGCGCTCGGCAGCAGCACCGCGACGCTGCCCGCCGCCGCCATGGCGGCGAGGCCCGCGGCATTCGCATGCTCGAGGTGATCGACCGAGAGCACGCCGTGCCGCGCGCCGAGCGCCGCGCTGCCGGCATCGGCGTGCTGGTCGCCATGCAGCTTTACGGGCCGGCCGGCGCGGCGCGCGGCCTCCAGCACCAGGGCGGTCTCCGCGTCGTCGAAGGCGATGACGTCATGGAAGACATCCACCGCATCGGCGAGGCCGGCTTCGGCGGCGGCCGGGACGATGTGCTCCGCCACGTGGCGCGCATAGTCGGCGCGGCGGCCGCTGTATTCCGGCGGCACGGCATGCGCCGCCAGCAGCGTGGTGACGACCGAGACCGGCAATGCCGCGCCCAGCCGCCGCGCGGCGCGCAATTGCCGCAGCTCCGTCTCCAGGTCGAGGCCATAGCCCGACTTGATCTCGATGGTCGTCACCCCCTCTGCCATCAGCGCCTCGGCGCGCGGCAGGGCGGCGGCGAGCAGTGCGTCCTCGTCCGCGGCGCGAGTCGCCCGCATGGTGGAGAGGATGCCTCCGCCGGATTTCAGGATCGCGGCATAGTCCTCGCCCGCCAGCCGCCGCTCGAACTCCTCCGCGCGGTCGCCGCCGAAGACGAGATGGGTGTGGCAGTCGATGAGCCCGGGCAGGATCCAGGCGCCGCCGCAGTCCACCGTCTCGGCGGCGGGGCCGGGCAGGGCGGCGCGCGGCCCGACCCAGGCGATGCGGCCGTCCTTCGCCGCGACCGCGCCGTCCTCCAGCAGGCCCAGTCCCTCGCCCTCCATCGTGGCGAGATTCGCATGCAGCCAGACCCGGTCGAACATCTAGGAAAAATCCACCAACCCGGAAAAACGGCCGCGCTCGACCAGCGCCTTCACCGCGGCGATGTCGGGCGCCATGGCGCGGTCGGCATCCCAGGCGGCGGCGCCGCCGCGCACCAGGCCATGCGCGCGCTCGAGCACCTCGGAGGATTGCAGCGGGCGGTGGAACTCGATGCCCTGCGCCGCCGCCAGCAACTCGATCGAGAGGATCCCCGCCAGGTTGTCCGCCATGTCGTGCAGCCGCAGCGCCGCGCCGGTCGCCATGCTGACATGATCCTCCTGGTTCGCGCTGGTCGGCAGGCTGTCGACGCTGCGCGGCGTGGCCAGCGCGCGGTTCTCCGCGACCAGCGCGGCCGCCGTCACCTGCGCCAGCATGAAGCCCGAATTGAGCCCGCCGTCCCGCACCAGGAAGGCCGGCAGGCCCGAAAGCGCCGGGTCGGTCAGCAGGGCGGTCCGTCGCTCGCTGATCGATCCCAGCTCGGCCAGCGCCAGGGCGATGGCATCGGCGGCGAAGGCCACCGGCTCGGCGTGGAAATTGCCGCCCGACAGCACCTCGCCGTCTACCACCAGCGGGTTGTCGGTGACGGCATTCGCCTCCCGCGCCAGCACCTGCGCGGCATGCCCGAGCAGGTCGAGGCAGGCGCCGACGACCTGCGGCTGGCAGCGCAGCGAATAAGGGTCCTGCACCCGCGGGTCGCCGATGCGGTGGCTCTCGCGGATGGCGCTGCCGGCCAGCAGCCCGCGCAGCGCTGTCGCGGTGCGGATCTGGCCGGGCTGGCCGCGCAGCGCATGGATGCGCTCATCGAAGGGCGTGTCGCTGCCGCGCGCCGCATCGACGCTCATCGCGCCGGCGACGAGGGCGGTGCGCAGCAGGTCCTCCGCGGCGAAGAGGGCTGCCAGCGCCAGCGCGGTGCTGACCTGCGTGCCGTTCAGCAGCGCGAGGCCCTCCTTCGGGCCGAGGGCGAGCGGCGCCAGGCCGGCGCGCGCCAGCGCCTCGGCGCCGGGCAGGACCGCGCCCTCGAGGATCGCCTCGCCCTCGCCGATCAGCACCAGCGAGCAATGCGCGAGCGGCGCCAGGTCACCCGAGGCGCCGACCGAGCCGCGTGCCGGGATGGCCGGCACGATGCCGTGGTCGAGCAGGGCGAGCAGCGCCTCCACCACCGCCGGCCGCACCGCGGAGGCGCCGCGGGCGAGCGAGAGGGCCTTCAGCGCCAGGATCAGCCGCACCACGGGCGGCGGCAGCAGCGGCCCGGTGCCGGCGGCATGGCTGCGCACCAGGTTGAGCTGGAGCTGCGCGAGCTGCCCGGCGGGGATGCGCGTGCTCGCCAGCTTGCCGAAGCCGGTATTGACGCCATAGAGCGCCTCGCCGCCCGCCATGCGCGCGGCGAGCGCAGCGGCCGAGGCCTCGACCGGTGCGCGCCAGTCCTCGGGCAGCGCGAGCGGCGCGCCCTCCATGACGGCGCGGAGGTCGGAGAGGCCGGCGGCACCGGGCGCGATCACGCGCCACCCAGCATGGGCAGGTCCAGCCCATGCTCCCGCGCGCAGTCGATGGCGATGTCGTAGCCCGCATCGGCATGGCGCATGACGCCCGTCGCGGGATCGTTCCAGAGCACGCGCTTCAGGCGGCGCGCCGCGTCCTCCGTGCCGTCGCAGACGATGACCATGCCGGCATGCTGCGAGAAGCCCATGCCGACGCCGCCGCCATGGTGCAGCGAGACCCAGGTGGCGCCGGAGGCGGTGTTCAGCAGCGCGTTCAGCAGCGGCCAGTCGGAGACGGCATCCGAGCCGTCGCGCATCGCCTCCGTCTCCCGGTTCGGGCTGGCGACCGAACCGCTGTCCAGGTGGTCGCGGCCGATGACGATGGGCCCGATCTCGCCGCGCGCCACCATCTCGTTGAAGGCGAGGCCGAGGCGGTCCCGCTGCCCGAGCCCGACCCAGCAGATGCGCGCCGGCAATCCCTGGAAGCTGATCCGGGCGCGGGCCATGTCGAGCCATTGGTGCAGGTGCGGGTCGTCCGGGATCAGCTCCCGCACCTTCGCATCCGTCCGGTAGATATCCTCCGGGTCGCCCGAGAGGGCCGCCCAGCGGAAGGGGCCGATGCCGCGGCAGAAGAGCGGGCGGATATAGGCCGGCACGAAGCCCGGGAAGCCGAAAGCGCCTTCCAGCCCTTCCTCCTTGGCCATCTGCCGGATGTTGTTGCCATAGTCTAGCACCTTGGCGCCGCGCGCCTGGAAGTCCAGCATCGCCTGCACGTGCTGCACCATGCTGCGCTTCGCCGCCGCGGCGACCGCGGCCGGGTCGCTCTCCCGCTTCGCCTCCCACTCCGCCAGCGTCCAGCCGGCGGGCAGGTAGCCGTTGGCCGGGTCATGCGCGCTGGTCTGGTCGGTGACGATGTCGGGCACCACGCCGCGGCGGACCAGCTCAGGAAACACCTCGGCGGCATTGCCGAGCAGGCCGACGCTGATGGCGCGCCCGGCGCCGCAGGCCTGGCGGATCATGGCGAGCGCCATGTCGAGGTCGTCGGCGCGGTGGTCGAGGTACTTGGTCTCCAGCCGCTTCTCGATGCGGGAGGGCTGGCATTCCACCGCCAGCACGCAGGCCCCGGCGAAGACGCCGGCCAGCGGCTGCGCCCCGCCCATGCCGCCGAGCCCGCCCGTCAGGATCCACCGGCCGCGCAGGTTCCCGCCGAAATGTTGCCGCCCGGCCTCGGCGAAGGTCTCGTAGGTGCCCTGCACGATCCCCTGGGAGCCGATATAGATCCAGGACCCCGCGGTCATCTGGCCGTACATCATGAGCCCGCGGCGATCGAGCTCGGAGAAATGCTCCCAACTCGCCCAGCGCGGAACGAGGTTCGAGTTGGCGATCAGCACGCGCGGCGCGTCCCGGTGGGTCTCGAAGACGCCGATCGGCTTGCCGGACTGCACCAGCAGGGTCTGCGTCTCCTCGAGCCGTCGCAGGACCGAGACGATGGTCTCGTAACTCCGCCAGTCCCGTGCGGCGCGGCCGATGCCGCCATAGACCACCAGCTCGCCCGGGCGCTCCGCCACCTCCTCGTCGAGGTTGTTCATGAGCATCCGGAGCGGCGCCTCGGTCGTCCAGTGCTTCGCGGACTTCTCCAGGCCGCGCGGGGCCCGGATGGCGGGTGCGTTGCGGAATCGATCGCTCATGGCGGCCATCCTAGCAGGAGAAATTCCGCCCGCCCGCCCCGAATAAATCGCCCTGCCGGCCGGTCTACCCCGCGGAACCTGACCAGGAGGGGACCGCCATGGACCACCACCCGCAATCCCGCCGCCGCGCGCTCACCTGCATGCTCTGGGGCGGCAGCGGCCTGCTCTGGACCGTCAGCGGTGGCGTGCCGCGCTCTGCCCTGCTCGGCAGCGCCGCGGCGCAGGCGCAGGCCGCCGCCGGCGGCTTCGGCTTCGTCCAGATCAGCGACACGCATCTCGGCTTCAATGCCGCGCCCAACCCGGACCCGATGGCGACCCTGCAGGAGAGCCTGGCCGCCGCGCGCGCCGCGCAGCCCGCCCTCATGCTGCATACCGGCGATGTCACGCATCTGTCGCGCCCGGGTGAATTCGACCGTGCCGTGCAGGCGATCGGACGGCCGGGATCGAGACCCGCTACATCCCCGGCGAGCACGACGTCGTGGAGGACGACGGCAAGTCCTTCTACGAACGCTTCCCGGCCGGGCGCGACCAGGGCGGCGCCTATAGCTTCGACGCCGGCGGGGTGCATTTCATCGCCCTCAACAATGTCATGGACGTGAAGCCCGGCCGGCTCGGCAGCCTCGGCGCGGCGCAGCTTCGCTTCCTCGAGCAGGACCTCGCCGGCCGTTCCGCCAGCACGCCGATCGTCGTCTTCAGCCACATGCCGCTCTACGTGGTCCACGAGGCCTGGGGCTGGGGTACCGAGGATGGGCAGCAGGCCCTGGCGCTGCTGCGCCGCTTCGGCTCGGTCACCGTGCTGAACGGCCATATCCACCAGACATTGCAGAAGATCGAAGGCAATCTCGCCTTCCACAGCGGCCGGTCCACCGCCTTCCCGCAATCGGCGCCGGGCGTCGGCCGGCCGGGGCCGCTGCGCGAGGTGCCGGACGGCAATGTCCGCCGGCTGCTCGGCATCAACCGCGTGACCCTGGTGCGCGGCGATGCGCCGCTCGCCGTCGTCACCCAGCCGCTGGGCGCCTGAGCCATGCTGCCGCGCCGCGCCTGGCTTGCCGCCCTGCTGCTGCCGCTGCGCCCGGCCCGGGCGGCGGCCGCGGAGGTGGTGATCGACGATTTCGCGTTCCAACCGGCGGAGCTGCGCGTCGCGCCGGGCACCACCGTCCGCTGGACGAACCGGGAGGACAGCCCGCACAACGTGGTCAGCCAGGAGACGCCGCGGCTGTTCCGCTCCCGCCTCATGGAGGCGGGCGAGAGCTTCGCCTTCACCTTCGACCAGCCGGGCGAGCACGCCTATTATTGCGCGCTGCATCCGCACATGACGGGCAGGGTGGTGGTGGCATGACCCATGGCGGTACGTGACGGGGCGGCGCGTGACGGGGGCGCGGGGTGGCCGGCGGTGCCGCCGGCGCTCGCCGCCGCCATCCTCGAGCACCTCGATTCCGCCCACAACCTGGCGCGCTGGCTGCTGCGCGACCCGGTGGCGGCGGAGGACGTGGTGCAGGAGGCGGTGCTGCGCGCGCTGACCTATGGCGGCGGCTGGCGCGGCGGCGATGCGCGCGCCTGGCTGCTGAGCATCACGCGTCATGCCGCGCTCGACTGGCTGGCGGCCCGCGGCCGGCGGCGGGAGGAGACGCTCGATCCCGCCGAGGAGGCCGCGCGGCCCGATCCGCTGCCGGACCCGGAGGCGGCGCTCGCCGCGCGCCAGGCCAGCAGCGGCCTCGCCGCCGCGGTCGCCGCGCTGCCGCTCGAATTGCGGGAATGCCTGATGCTGCGCACGGTGGAGGAGATGTCGTATCGCGACATCGCCCGGGTCACCGGCGTGCCGATCGGTACGGTGATGTCGCGGCTCTGGCGCGCCCGCTGCGCCCTGCTGCGCGTGAGGGTGGAGGCATGACGGAGGACTGCACCGGTCGCCGGCTGCTGCTGCAAGCCGAGCTGGATGGCGAGCTGGATGCCGGCCGCGCCGCGGAGCTCGCCGCGCATGTCGATGGCTGCGCCGCCTGCGCCGGGATGCGGGAGGCGCTGCTGGCGCTGGCTGCCCGGGCGCGGGAGGAACTGCCGCGCTATGCGGCGCCGGTCGCGCTGCGGGCGGAGATCGCCGCCCGGCTCGCGCCCGCCGCGCCGCCCGTCGTGCCACCCGTCGTAGCGTCGCCGCGCCGCTGGCGCCGCGACCTGGCGGGCTTCGGCCTGGGCGCCGCCATGGCGGCCGGCCTCGCGCTGGTCCTGCTGCCGCGCACCGCCCCGTCCGATCCGGCGCGCGAGGTGCTGGCGAGCCATCTGCGCGCGCTGCAGCCCGGGCATCTGCTGGATGTCGTCTCCTCCGACCGCCATACGGTGAAGCCCTGGTTCGAGGGCCGCATCGACGTCGCCCCGCCGGTGCGCGACCTCGCGGCCGAGGGCTTTCCGCTGGAAGGCGGGCGGCTGGACTACCTCGAGGGCCGCCCGGTCGCGGCGCTGGTCTATCGCCGCGCGCGGCATGCCGTGCAGCTCTATGTCCGGCCCGATCCTGGCGCGCCGCGGCCGCCGACCCTCCAGGGCGAGGGCGGCTATGCCCTGGCGACCTGGAGGGAGGACGGGCTGCGCTTCTGGGCGGTGTCCGACATCGCGCCGGGCGAGCTGATGGCCTTCGTCGACCGCTACCGGGCCGCACGCTGACGCAGCAGGAGCCAGCATCCCATCGCCCAGGCGGCGCCGAGGCACCAGCCCGCCAGCACGTCGGTCGGCCAGTGCACGCCCAGCCAGACCCGGCTGCCGCCGACCAGCAGTGTCAGCAGCACGGCGGTGGTCAGGATATAGGCCTGGTGCCGCCGCCGTGCGCCGGCCGCGAGCAGCGTGCCGAGGGTGAGGAAGCCGATGGCCGAGAGCATGGCATGGCCGGAGGGGAAGCTCGGCGTCTGCACCTCCATCAGCCGCGCCACCAGGTCCGGCCGCGGCCGGTCGAAGACGCCCTTCAGCAGTGTGTTCAGCAGCAGCCCGCCCGGCAGCGAGAGGGCGAGCAGCGCCACCGCCCGCCAGCGCCCGTCGAGCGCCAGATAGCCGAAGGCGATCAGCGTCAGCAGCCCGAGCACCGGGATGGAGCCGAGCGCCGTCACCTCCCGCAAGGCGAGGCTCAGCCAGGGAGGCCCGACCGGCTGGTCCGGCATCCCGGGCCGCCGCAGCGCCAGCATCACGGCCTCGTCGAAGCGGTGCGGCCCGTTCTCCGTCATCTGCAGCACGGCGGCGAAGCCGAGCAGCCCGGCGGCCGCGACCGCGAGCGCCGCCAGCGCCGCACCCCGTCCCAGCGCGAGGCGGCCCAGCCGGGCGAGCAGGCCCGCCGATGGAGCAACGAAATCCGTCATGCCGCTGCAACCCGCGGCGTCCTCGGCGGTTGCATGCCCGCAACAGGCGGGAGCGGCAGCCATCGCCACCGGGAGCGGAGCGGGCGCGCGCGCCCTGCTGATCATCAACCAGAAGGCGCGCAGCGGCGCGGAGCAGGCGGAGGCGGCGGCAGCGGCGCTGCGCGCGGCCGGCCTCGCCGTCCAGGCCTTCGACCCGCCGGAGGGGATGTCCTGCGGCGATGCGGTGACGGAAGGCCTGGCGCAGGGCGGCTTCGACCGGGTCGTGATCGGCGGCGGCGACGGCACGCTGAACGCGGCGATCCCCGGGCTGCTGAAGGCGGGGCTGCCCTTCGGCATCCTGCCGCTCGGCACCGCCAACGACCTCGCGCGCAGCCTCGGCATCCCGCTCGACCTGGAGGGGGCGGCGCGGGTCATCGCGACCGCGGCGCCGCGGCCGGTCGATCTCGGCGAGGTCAATGGCCATTGCTACTTCAACGTCGCCAGCATCGGCTTCAGCGCCGAACTCGCGGCCGAGCTGAAATCCGAGGCGAAGAAGCGCTTCGGCAAGCTCGGCTATGCCGTCGCCGCGCTCGGCCTGGTGCGGCGCGCGCGGCCCTTCACCGTGGTGCTGATGCATGACGGCGCGGTGGAGCGGGTGCGGACGATCCAGGTCTCGGTCGGCAACGGAAAGCATTACGGCGGCGGCATGACGGTGGCCGAGGACGCGCGGCCCGATGACGGGCTGTTCGACGTCTACAGCCTGGAGGTGCGGCACTGGTGGCGCCTCCTCATGCTGCTGCCCTGGCTGCGGCGCGGCACCCAGGGGAGCTGGCGCGACGTGCGCGCCTTCCGCACCACGGCGCTGGAGCTGCGCACGCGGCGGCCGCGGCCGGTGAACACCGATGGCGAGCTGACCACGCGGACGCCCGCCGTCTTCCGGCTGCGGCCGGCGGCGCTCATGGTCCATGCCCCGCCGCCGGACGCAGGCTGAGCCGCGCCAGCTTCTCCGGGTTGCGCATGACGTAGATGGCGACGATGCGGCCCTCCACGACCTCGAGCGCCGTGCTCTGCGGGATGCCGTCCGGCTCCAGCGTCACATAGCCCGGCAGGCCGTTGATGCGGCCGAGATGCAGCAGCGGCGGCGGCGCCGCCGGGCGCTTGCGGGCGAGGCCGAGGAAGAGCCGCACCACCCGGTCGGCGCCGAGGATCGGCTTCAGCGCCGCGTGGCGCAGGCCGCCGCCATCGCTCTGCAGCACCACGTCGCGCGCCAGCAGGTCGCGCAGCGCCGCCTCCTCGCCGCGGCGGGAGGCCGCGAGGAAGGCGCGGGCGATCCGCCGCGCCTCGGCATCGGAGACGGCCCGGCGCGGCGTCGCATCGCCGAGGCGGGCGCGGGCGCGGCTCGCCAGCTTGCGGCAGGCCTCCTCGCTGCGACCGAGCAGGCCGGCGATCTCGGCGAAGGGCGTCTCGAAGAGGTCGTGCAGGATGAAGACCGCGCGCTCCGCCGGGCCGAGGCGCTGCAGCGCGAGGAGGAAGGCGACCGAGAGGTCCTGCGCCTTCTCGTGCGCCGCCTGCTGCGGCGGGTCCTCCGAATCGAGGACCGGCTCGGGCAGCCAGGGGCCGACATAGTGTTCCCGCCGCACCCGCGCCGATTTCAGGTGGTCGAGGCAGAGCCGCGCCGCCGCCTTCAGCATCCAGGCGCGCGGCACGGCGACGCTCGCGCGGTCCGTGCCGTGCCAGCGCAGGAAGACCTCCTGCGCGATGTCCTCGGCCGTCGCCACCGAGCCGGTCATGCGGTAGGCGAGGCCGATCAGCTCCCCCCGCAGAGGCAGGTAGTGCGCGACGGGGTCGGCCTCGCCCGGCATCACGCGGCCGCCGGCGCGGCGGCGAGCGGCGGGACGGCGCGGAAGCCGATGGCCAGCCGGTTCCAGCCGTTGATGGCGACGATGGCGAAGCTGAGCCTGACGATCTCCTCCTCGGAGAAATGCGCCTTCAGCGCCTCGTAGTCCGCATCCGGGGCATGGGTGTCGGCGACGCGGGTCAGCGCCTCGGTCCAGGCGAGCGCCGCGCGCTCGCGCGGGGTATAGTGCGGCGCCTCCCGCCAGGCGTTCAGCAGGTAGAGCCGCGCCTCCGTCTCGCCCGCCTTGCGCGCGTCGCGCGCGTGCATGTCGAGGCAATAGGCGCAGCCATTGATCTGCGACGCGCGCATCTTCACCAGTTCCAGCAGGGGGCGCTCGAGCCCGCTGGAGGCGACGGCCTTCTCCAGGCCGAGCATGGCCTGCAGCAGCTTCGGCGAGACGGCGGCGTAGTCGATCCGGGGATGCATGGCGGTTCTCCTCATCCAGGGTTGGCCGAGGACAGGACGAGGCGGCGGGGCGCGGCGTGACAGGCCGGCGCCGGGAATCTCACGCGCGCCGGACGGCATCGCCGCGGCGGATGGTCCCGCCCTCGATCACCCGCGCGGTGATGCCGCCATGGCCGCGCACGGCGTTGTAGCCGCCGGGGCCGAACTCCTCCTCCATGCGGGAGCAGGGGTGGCACTCGCCGCTGTGCTCCAGCAGCGCGTCGCCGATGGCGAAGCGGCGTCCCTTCAAGGCCAGCAGGTTGAGGCCGGCGATGACCAGGTTGCGCCGCAGGCGTTCCGGCGCGACGGCCTCCAGCCCGAGATAGGCGGCGATCGCCGCCAGGTGCTCGGCCGCGACCAGCGTCACCTGCCGCCCGCCCGTCACGGCGCCGCGCCAGCGGTCGCCCGCGAGGCCCTCGCCCGGGACCAGCACCGCCGCCTCCGCCGCCAGCACCGGCGCGCGCCGGGCGGGGCGGAGGCCGATCCAGGCCAGCCGCCCCGGCGCCATGGGCGCATCCAGCAGGCGGGCGAGGGGGGAGCCGGGCGGCGGGCCATTCGTCATGGCCGCACCATAGGGCGTGTCTGCAAAGGGCTGCGGCTTGTCTCGACGGGTCTTTTTCGGTCCGGCGGCGTCCGCGGCCTTGCCGATGCCGCCAGCATCGGCTGCGCCGTCGATCGCCTTCGGCGCTCGACCCTGGCCAGGCCGAAAAATCCCTCGCCGATCCTTCGCCGGTCCCTTTGCAGGCACGCCCTAGCCGGCCGGGCGCCGCCGCGGGCATCATGGCCGCCATGCCGGAATTCCACGCAAGCGCCGCGCTGCTGCCCCAGGGCTGGGCCGAGGATGTCCTGATCACCGCCGATGCCGCGGGCTGGATCACCACCGTCGCCCCCGGCGCGCCGCCCGGCGCCGCCGACCGGCTGCGCGGCGCCGTCATCCCCGGCCTGCCGAACCTCCATTCCCACGCCTTCCAGCGCGCCATGGCCGGGGCTACGGAGCGGCGCAGCCCCGCGGGGCAGGACAGCTTCTGGTCCTGGCGGGAGACCATGTACCGCTTCGTCGGCCTCCTCTCGCCGGAGGATGCCGAGGCGGTCGCCGCGCAGCTCTATGTCGAGCTCCTGGAATGGGGATTCACGGGCGTCGCCGAGTTCCACTACCTGCACCACCAGCCCGACGGCACGCCCTACGCCGAGCCCGCCGAGATGGCGCTGCGGCACCTCGCCGCCGCGCGTCGCGCCGGCATCGGCATCACGCTGCTGCCCGTGCTCTACCGTCACGGCGGCATCTTCGGCCGCGAGCCCGCGCCGGGGCAGCGGCGCTTCCTGAACGACCTCGACCCCTGGCGGCGCATTCTCGAGGGCTGCCGCGCCGCGACCGCCGGCGACCCGCAGGCGGCGACGGGCATGGCGCCGCACAGCCTGCGCGCGGTGACGCCCGCCATGCTGCAGGCGGTCGCGGCGGAGGCCGGGCCGATCCACATCCACGCCGCCGAGCAGATGAAGGAGGTGGAGGAATGCCTCGCCGCGACAGGCGCCCGGCCGGTGCAGTGGCTGCTGGACAACGCGCCGGTCGATGACCGCTGGTGCCTGATCCATGCGACGCACATGACGGCGGCGGAGACCGCCGCGCTCGCCGGGCGCGGCGCCGTGGCGGGGCTCTGCCCGACCACCGAGGCCTCGCTCGGCGACGGCACCTTCCCGCTCAGGCCATATCTCGCGGCCGGCGGGCGCTTCGGCATCGGCACCGACAGCCATGTCGGCACCTCGCCGCGCGACGAACTGCGGCAGCTCGAGCTGAGCCAGCGCCTGGCGCTGCGCGAACGCGCCGTCGCCACCACCGAGGCCGCCCCGCATCCCGGCCGCCTGCTGCTCGAGGCCGCGCTGGCCGGCGGCGCGCAGGCCAGCGCGCGGCCCATCGGCGCCATCGCGCCGGGGCGGCGCTGCGACCTGGTGGAGCTCGACGACACCCACCCCTCGCTGCTCGGCCGTTCCGGGGATAGCCTGCTGGATGCCTGGGTCTTCGCCGGCCAGGCCAATCCCGTCCGCACCGTCGTCGCCGGCGGCAGGCGGGTGGTGGAGGGGGGGCGCCATGTCGCCGGCCTGGCGGTGCGCGAGTCCTTCGCCGCCGCGATGCGGAGATTGCTGGGATGAGCACCGAAGGCCCGTTGCACGGGAAGATCGCCTATATCACCGGGGGCAGCCGCGGCATCGGCCGCGCCATCGCCCTCTGCTTCGCCGAGGCCGGCGCCGACATCGCCATCTGCCACCTGGATGACACGGCGCAGGCGACGACGCTGGTGCAGGCCGTGACGGCGCGTGGCCGGCGCGGCTTCCAGATGGAGGCCGACGTCGCCTCGGTGTCCGCCACGCGCGCCTTCGCCGCGGCCGCCGAGGCGGCGCTCGGCCCCTGCGACATCCTGGTGAACAATGCGGGGATCAATATCCGCGGGCCCTTCGAGGGCATCACCGAGGAGGTCTTCGACCGCGTCATGGACGTGCACGTGAAGGGCATGGTCTTCATGGCGCAGGCGGTCTGGCCCGGCATGGTCGCGCGCGGGCAGGGGCGGATCATCAACATCGCCTCCCAGCTTGCCTTCAAGGGCGGGCCGGAGATCGTGCCGTATGTCACCGCCAAGGCGGCGATCGTCGGCTTCACCCGCAGCCTCGCCTGGGAGGCGGCGCCGAAGGGCATCCAGGTGAACGCCATCGCGCCCGGGCCGGTCGAGACCGACCTGACCCGCGCCCGCGGGCCGGCCTGGAAGCAGCGGATGGAGGAGACGATCCTCGCCGGGCGGCTCGGCCGGCCGGAGGAGATCGCGGCCACCGCCCTGCTGCTGGCAGGTCCCGGCGGCGCCTTCTATGTCGGCGCGACGCTCTCGCCGAACGGCGGCGACGTCATGCATTAGGGGGGCCTCAGGCCGGCTCCCAGCTTCGGCTGATGCGCGTCCGGCCGCCGGCGAAGCGGTGCAATTCCCGCATCAGCCGGAAGACGTAGCGCGGCGGGCGCCAGTCCGGATGCGCCCGCATGTACTCCGCGAGCCTGATGCACAGCGGGGTGTAGATTGCGGACAGATCGGGGTCCGGCAGCCATTGCGACGGGGCGGGCAGGGCGCTGTGCAGCTTCAGCCGCCGCGCCAGCACGATCGCCTTCAGCCCCATGATCCGCAGGCCGCGGCGGACGCAGCAGCAGACGCGGTAGGTGAGCGCGCGCAGCGCCGCCGGCGCCGCCGGGTCGGCGACCGCCTCCAGCAGGCGGAGCCAGAGGCCGCGATGCGCCCAGCGCCGCCAAGTCCGCGCCACCGTGTCGTGCTTGCCGAAGGCCTCCGGCAGGGCGGACCAGGGCGCCCGGCCGCCGCCCTGGGTGTTGGAGCGCTTGAGCATGACGGCGCGGAAGATGGCGTCCAGCCGTCCCCGCGGGTCTTCCATCCGCTCCCCGGCGCGGCCCGGGGCGGCGAGGCCGCAGCCGAGGGCGGCGAGATGCGGGGCGAGCGCCGCCCATTCGGCATCGGTCATCGGCGCCCAGGCGTGGCGGGGGGTGAGGCCGAAGAGCGGCTCGACATAGAGGCGCTGCCAGAGGCCGTGCCGGGCGAGGAAATCCGGCTCGATCAGGCCGGGGGGCAGGGGCGGGTCGGGGCGGCGGCGACGGGGCATGGGAGGGGTCCTCGGCGGCGGGCAGGACCCGGAATGGAAGCAGGAAATAGGAAAATAGTCAATATTGGCGTGGGGTGTGGGCGGAGGCAGGGGGCGCTGCCCCCTGCACCCCCGCCGGGGGGTCAAGCGACCCCCCGGACCCCGGCCGGAGTTTGAAGGCGGCGATGCGATCCTTCATCGGCGCCAAAGCGTTTGTGCACTACTAACGGCGGCCTCGGGATGACCAAGCCGGTGGCCGTGGGGTACCGCGACTTCATTCCCCGCCCGGTGCGCCGGCCCTGCCGCGACCTGCTGAACAATCCGCGCAGCCCGGCGGCGCTGGTGAACGACATGCTGCAGGGCCAGCCGCGCCGGGCCGGGGACACGCTCGGCCGCTTCCTGCTGAACACAACTGTGGGGCTGGCCGGCATCTTCGACCCGGCCGAGGCCTGGTTCGGCGTGCCGCGCCACAGCGAGGATTTCGGCCAGACCCTCGCGGCCTGGCGAGTGGGGGAGGGACCCTACCTCTTCCTGCCGCTCGCCGGGCCGACCACGCTGCGCGACCTCGCCGGCTCGGGCGCCGATGGCGCGGCCGGCATCGCCACGCTGCTCGGGCCGGGTGAGGCGGCGAGCGGCCTGCGCTATGCCCGCACCGGCATGGGGCTGGTGGATTCGCGGGAGGCGCTGATCGACCCGGTGGACGAGATGCGGCGCAGCTCGCTCGACCCATACACCACCTATCGCAGCGCCTACCGGCAGCGGCAGCAGGCGGATATCGAGAACCGGCTGGGGCCGCCGATGACGAGCAGCACCGGGGCGTTTCTGCCGAGCCAGGCGGCGAGGAAAGGAGCGGACGGATCGCAGTAGGGCCAGGGTTGGGATTGGCTGGCAAGGGGCATGGCCGCGAGAGCTGACTTCCTTACCTGCGCAGCAGCGACTCAGTTTCGAGCCGACCCGCTTTGCCCGATGCGGGAAGGGCCTGCATTCATCGGTCCATCGCGCACATGTGGTATGCCACTTACGTTTGCTTTCGTATGCTGGCGATGGATTTAAACCAGACCATCATCAGACGTAAAAATTCATCTTTTCGGGAATGAATTAAAAATGGAGATTATTAAGATTACGGTTTGGCCTTCTCTCATTCTGATTTTGTGTCTTGTATTCAAGAACTCAATAGAAACTTTGATACGACCAGATGCAACTCAGAGCATGTCCGTAAAGATCGGCACAAATGGTGTCGAAATCAGCCGGGTTGCAGCTGCGGCCGCGGCAGTAGCGGCTGGTGCTGCTACACGTGCGGATCGTGATAATCCAATCAACCAGTCAGAGTTGGCTGCGAATTTGGCCCAAGGTATCGAGGTCTCTCTGAGCCGCCCTCAAAATATCAAGAAAACAAAGCGTCTACTCTGGGTCGATGATACACCATCAAACAATGACTATCTTGTTCGCGCATTTCGTGATCTCGGTGTCGACGTCGTGTTGGCCAAATCCACACAAGAAGGGGAGAACGCTTTAGCAAGCGAGAGCTTCGACGTTGTCATAACGGATATGTCAAGACCACCAGAAGGCGAAGCGGGATTAGCTTTTGCAAAGAAGATTAGAGAAATGGGAATTAAAATTCCGATTATAATATATGCGTCTTATTGGGCATCACAGCACAAAGGCCAAGAAAGCAATTTTGGTGTCAGTCTCATTACGAATGATCCTAGTGCAGTGTATTCAGAAGTTTTAAAACGAATGCTGGGATCATAACCTTCAGGGACGACTGTTTTCTGCCCGTCTTCAAAGTTGGTGCGGCCATGGAGCGGCACCAGTTCCTTCACAGCGGCCGACAGCGCGGGCAAGCTGCCAAACCGGATAAAGACCTGCCGGGCTATGACATTACGTGCTCGCCCTGCTCCCAAAGCCATGGGTGCAACCGCAGCCAGCGCCACCCGCTCGGCCTCCTCCAGCCCCGGATGGCCTCCCGCCCCGCCCCCTGCCATACTCCGCCCAGGGAAGGACGCCGCCCTCCACGGCCCATCGAGATCGGAGGCGCGGTATGCACCGCTTGATGACGCTTGCCCTGGCCGCGCTGCTGGCGCTGGCGACGCGCGCAGAGGCCCAGACGAAATGGGTCATGGCCACGCCCTATCCCGAGGGCAATTACCACACCCAGACCATCCGCTTCTTCCTGGCCGAGGTCGAGAAGGCCGCGCCCGGAAAGCTGCAGGTCCAGCTCCACACCAACGGCTCCCTGCTGCCGCAACTGCAGATCAAGCGCGCGGTGCAGACCGGCCAGGTGCAGCTCGGCGAGATCCTGCTCGGCGCCTATGGCAACGAGGATCCGGTCTTCGAGGTGGACTTCATCCCCTTCCTCGCCAGCACCTATCCGCAGGCCCGCGCGCTGCAGGCGGCGAGCGAGCCGGCGCTGCGCGCGCGCCTCGAGAAGCAGGGCGTCACGCCGCTCTACTTCGTGCCCTGGCCGAGCCAGGCGCTCTACGGCAAGGGCGAGATCCGCAGCCTCGAGGACCTGAAGGGCGCGCGCTTCCGGGCGCAGACGCCGATCATCGCCCGCATGGCGGAGCTGCTGGGCGCGACGCCGGTGCTGGTGCAGGCCGCCGACGTGCCGCAGGCCTTCGCCACCGGCATCGTCAATGCGATGCTGACCAGCGCCCAGACCGGCGCCGACAGCGCCGCCTGGGATTTCTCGAAGTATGTCTACGATATCGGCTTCACGCTGACGCGCAATGCGGTGCTGGTGAACACCCGCGCTTTCATGGCGTTGGACGAGGCGACGCGCGCCGCGATGCGCGACGCCGCGGCGAAGGCGATGGAGCAGGGCTGGGCGGAGGCGAAGGCCTCGGAGGCGGTGCAGATGGAGAAGCTGCGCAGCCACGGCATGCAGGTGGGCGAGCCCACGCCCGAGCTTCTCGCCGGGTTGCGCGCGATCGGCGCGAAGCAGGAGGAGGAATGGGCCACCAAGGCCGGCCCCGACGGCCGCGCCCTGCTGGAGAAGTACCGCGCGCTCCTGAAGTAGCCGGACTCAGGCCGGTCCAGGCCCGGCTCCGGGCCTGGCGGGGTCGGCGGCACTGCCGCCGACGTCCGGGGAAGGGCAGGGCCCTTCCCCGGGATGTCACCGACGCCGCTGCGGCGCCCGGTGCTGCTGCGGCGGGGGTGCCGGCGGCGCGGGCGGGGCCGGCGGCGGCGTGTACTGCACCGTCACCATGACGCGCAGCGCCGGATTTCCCGGCAGCATCCGCACGGTGAAGCGGTCGTCGCCGCCATAGGCCGCGTCCGGGATGTAGTCGATGCGCGTGGCGTCGCCGACCTTGCGGACATGGACGCGGCCGTGCTCCGGCCGGCCGACCAGCAGGCCGGCATCGTAGGGCTTGCCGCCATTGGCCACGGTGATGCCGCACCAGCCGCCGTCGTTCTTGACGACCATGGTCGCCTCGGCCTGCTGGCCGGGCGTCAGCTTCACGTCCTGCGGCACCTGGCAGAGGGCGGCGGCGCCCTGGGTGTCCTCGTAATAGACCCGCGCGCCGGGCGGGGCGCGGCGCTGCTCCTGCGCCGCGCAGCCGGCGAGGGCGGTGAGCGCCGCGGCGGCGAGCAGGACGCGGGTGGCGTGGCTGGTCATCAACGGGCGCTCCGGCGGGCGGGGGCTTTGGTGGCGCGGGCCGACGCGGCGGCCGGGGTGCCGCCGGGGCAGGCGGTGACGCCGGAGGCGAGCAGGTCCTTGGTCGCGGCATAGGCCGGCAGGTCGGTCACGCCCTGCAGCGCCATCACCTCGTCGAAGAGGCCGCTGTTGCGCGGGCAGAAGTCGCTGCCGAGCCGGCGGGCATTGTTGGAGCGGGCATTGGCCAGCTCGGTGATGAAGATGTCCTGCGCGCGCTGGCCGCCGCGGCCGTGCAGCTTGGTGAAGTACTGGCCGATCTCGCGGTTGGAGACGACGAGCGCCTGCTGGTAGCGGCGGACGAAGTCGTTGTAGCGGTCCTCGGTATTGCCCTTGCAGGTGGTGGCGACGACCATGAGCTCGGTCTTCAGCGCCTCCACCTCGAAGACCGCCTGGTCCGTCTCGTTGCTGCAGCGCGGCACGGCGAGGGCCGGCTGGGCGAGCAGCGCGGCGGCGGCGGCGAGCGCCAGGAGGCGCCGCGCCCGACCCGGGACCCGCCGGGACTGCGGGGTGATACTCGTCATTCCGATAACCCTTCGTGGCAGCGGCAGGATGCCCTGGTCGTCTCCGGTCCGGGCCGGTGGCGGTGCCGCTCCGTGCTCCGGGGGCGCTCTTTCAGCACAGCCCGGGCGCGGCGGCGATAGGCTTCCGCGGGCGGGCGGGGCGGATGCCGGGGCGGTGTGGCAGGGCGGTGACCCGGGCGCCAGGGCCATCGGACGGAATCGGCCTGGACCAGGCACTTGCGCGAAGGGGCTGCGAGGCGCCGCGAAGCCCGTGCCGGCCGGCTTCGGGTCGCGCCTCGGCGCGACTCGGGCCGGATCGTGCCAGGATGGCGGCGGCCCCGGGGGGCGGGGCCAGGCGGGTCCCATGGGGGAGTTCGGGATGCGACGGCTGGTCCTGCTGGCGCCGCTGCTGCTCGCGGCCTGCGGCACCGCGCGCGGGCCGCGGCCGGAGGACGGGGCGGGCGGCTGGTCCTGCGTGCCCTATGCGCGGGCGCGCACCGGCCTGGCGCTGCGGGGCGATGCCTGGGAGTGGTGGGAGGCGGCGGCGGGCCGGCATGCCCGTGGCCGCGCGCCGCGGCCGGGCAGCGTGCTGGTGCTGATGCGCACCTCCCGCCTGCCGCAGGGGCATGTGGCGGTGGTCTCGCGCGTCGTCTCGGCGCGGGAGATCCGGGTGGACCATGCCAATTGGGCCTCGGGCCGCGCCAAGGGGCGGGAGGCGCGGGACCAGCCGGTGCTGGATGTCTCGCCGGGCAATGACTGGTCGCTGGTGCGGGTCTGGTATCCGCGGATCAACGACTACGGGGCGACGGCCTGGCCGGCCTATGGGTTCATCCACCAGGCGGTGGCCTGAGCGGAGCCACCGGGGCTCCGGCCGCACGACCTGCGGCCCGAGCCTGCCTGGGCGGGCGTCGGGGTGTGCGCGGAACGCGCGGCGCGGACCATGCCCGCCCCCCGACCCGGCCTCGCCCGAGCGGTCGGGCTCGCGCCGCCCGCGGCCTGCGCCGATGCGCGCCCGGTCAGGCGGCGCGGAGGCGGGTGAGGAAGCTGTCGACCTGGCCGCCCATCTCCTCGGCCTGCCGCGCCAACTCGCTCGAGGCGCGGCGGAGATCGGCGGCGGAGACGCCGGTGCGCCCGGCGCCCTCGCGGACGCCGGCGGCGTGCCGGGCCGCGTCGCGGGTGCCGCTGGCGGCCTGCGCGACGGCGCGGCCGATCTCCTGCGTGACGCCCGCCTGCTCCTGCGCGGCGACGGCGACGGCGGCGCTGTTGCCGTCCATCTCCTCGATGGTGCGGGCGATCGCCTGGATGGCCGCGACGGTGCGCGCGGTCTCGGCCTGCATGGCGGCGATCTGGGCGGTGATCTCCTCGGTCGCCCTGGCCGTCTGCGTGGCGAGGGTCTTCACCTCGGAGGCGACAACGGCGAAGCCCTTGCCGGATTCGCCGGCCCGCGCCGCCTCGATGGTGGCGTTGAGGGCGAGCAGGTTGGTCTGCCGGGCGATGCCGCCGATGAGTTCGACGATCTCGCCGATGCGGCCGGCGGAATCCGCCAGGCCGCGCACGGTGCCGTCGGTCTCGCGCGCGCTGGCGGCGGCGCGGCGGGCGACGGCGGCGCCGTTCACCACCTGGCGCGACACCTCGGCGATGGAGGCGGCCAGTTCCTCCACCGAGGCGGCGACGGCCTGGACGCTGTCGCTGGCCTGCTCGGAGGAGGTGGCGACGGCCACGGCGAGCGCATTGCCGTCGCGCGCGGTGCCGGACATGTCGCCTGCCGTGGCGTCGAGCTGGGTGGCGGCCTTGGCGACGGCCCGCAGCATCTCGCCCGCCTCGGCCTCGAAATTGCGGACCAGGAGGCTCATCCGCTCGGCCTGCTCGGCCTTCTCCCGCTGCTCGGCCTCGCGGGCGGCGGTCATGCGCTCGCGCTCGAGCGAGGCGACGCGCAGGGTCTCGATCGCGGCGGCCATCTGGCCCAGCTCGTCGCGCCGGCTGCTGCCGGCGATGGCAAGCTGCAGCTCGCCGGCGGCGATGCGCTGGACCGAGCTGGTCAGGTGATGCAGCGGCCATACGACGCGGCGCAGCAGCATCACCATGGCAGCGGCGGAGAGGAGGAGGGCCACCGCGGCCAGGGCGAGGGCAGTGAGGAAGTGCAGGCGGGCGAGGCTCGCGCTGGCCTCGCTTTCGGCCACCGCCTGGTCGAGCGCGGCGTCGCGCAGTTCGACGATGCTCGCCGCCGCCGGCAGGGCCCAGGCGCGATAGGTGGCCGAATCGGCGGCCAGGTCCTGCGGCCAGGGCGGCGGCGTCGTGCCCTCGGCGGCCATGGACCGGGCCCGGGCGGCCTCGACCAGCCGGCGCGACTTCGGCTCGTCCCGGCCTTCGACATCCTCCTGGCGGCGGGCGAATTCCTGCTGCAGGCGGGGCGCATGGCCGAGCGCCGCGGTCATCCGCCTGGCGCCCTCCCAGGAGAGCGCGACCTGCCCGCTCAGGGCGACCGCCGTGTCCACCTGCTCGGCGGGGATGGCCGGCAGGGGGAACCAGCTCTGCAACAGCAGGCTGCGCCGGCCGAAGGCGTCGCGCATCTGCATCAACTGGGTGGCGACCTCGGTGATCGCCGCGATGGCCGGGGCCTCCTGGCCGATGCGCCTGGCGGCCTCGGTCGTGAGCGCCACGAGCCCCTTGGCGATGAGGTCGCGCTGCGCCAGCAGGTCGCGGGCGAAGGCGGGGCCGCGCTCCGCCGGCGGCTTCGTCGCCAACTGCGACAACTGCGCGCGGAAGGTGGCGAGCATCGCCTTGGCATCGCGCAGCATCGCGCCATCGATGCCGGCGGCCTGCGTGCTCTCGAGCGCGGCGTCGAGAAGCTGGTCGCTGAGGGCCGCGGCCCGCTGCAGGCCAGCCGCATCGGGCGTCGGCAGCCGCGCCGTGGACAGCAGCAGGCCCACCTCCAGCCCATAGGCGGTCTGCGCGCGCTGCACCTGGCTGATGACCTTGGTCACGGATTCGGCCGCGACCGTGTGGCCGAGCCGGCTCCACTCGCCGAGCGCCAGCCAGCCGGCGGCGAGGAAGCCGGGGATGGCGACGGTCGTGAAGCCGAGGAGGAGCAGGGTTCGGATACGCACGGCAGGACTCCGAGGCTCTGGCGGCGACCCGTCGCCCTCCTGCCTGCTCCGCCACCGGGCCGCGGCTTCGCGCGTCCTCAGGCGATGGGGCAGTGGGGCCGCCGCCGGCAACGGAGAAGATTGCATGGAGGGCCGAAACGGAGCGCCGAAGGCGTGCCTCAATCCCCGATCCCCGCCGTCCGGGACCGCAGCCTTTCCGGGGCTGCGGCGCCTCGCGCTCCCGCAACGCGGTTGCCGCGCCGACCCGTGGCCGGGCGTCGGCAGTGCCTGGCGGGGACGCAACCGCCCGGGCCGGGCGATGCGAGGCGCCTCGCGCTGCGCCAGGACCGGCCTGGCGCCATGACCCGGACGGCGCGCGCGCGAACTCCGAAAGCCGCGTCCGGGCAGGCTGCGCCCCGGGCTGCCCCTACCGGTCCAGCAGCACCTCCACCCGCCGGTTCTGCGCCCGGCCCGCGGGGTTGTCCTTGCCGTCGAGGGTATCGGGCGCGACCGGCTCGCGCTCGCCTTTGCCCTCGACCCGCAGCGGCGGCAGGCCGCCGCCGCCCTCGGTCGCCAGCCAGCGCTGCACGGCCTCGGCCCGCTGCAGCGAGAGGCGGTCGTTGTAGGCGTCGGACCCCACGGCATCGGTATGGCCGACCACCGTCACCGCGCGCGGGTGGCGCTGGCGGATGATGTCGACGACGCGGCCGAGCGCCTCGGCTGCCGCCGGCTTGAGTTCGGTCTTGTCGAAGTCGAAGAGCACGTCGTTCTGCAGGGTCAGCGTGGTGCCGCGGGGCGTCTCGTGCTCCACCACCACATTGGCGCCGTCGACCTGCAGGGCGGCGCCGCGCGGCACCTCCACCACCCGCCCGTCCGGCAGGGTGGCGGTGGCGCCGCGGGCCTCGGGCGGCGGCTGCTCCACGGTGACGGCGCCGGTCGCGCGCTCCTCTGCCCGGGCCGCGGGCGGCAGCAGCAGGGCGCCGGCGATCAGGACGAGGGCGGGGCGGCGCATGGGGATCCTCCGTGCTGGCATTCTGCCGCCGCAACGCCGGACCGTTGCGCCGGACGCACGGCATCCCCCAAGCGTGAAGGCGGCCGCGGTTTCAGGCACCGCCATGAAGCAGATCAAAAGTCTTGCTTGTAGACTGGCCTAAATGCCGCAATGCAGCATCACACCCCGAGGACGGCTCGCCCCATGGACTCCCTGCCCGTAGCGCTTCCCACCCGGACCAAGGTGAAGGTCACCGCCATGCCCGGCGACGGCATCGGGCCGGAGGTCATGAAGGCCACCCAGACGGTGCTGGCCGCCGCCGGCGCGCAGGTGGAGTGGGAGGAGGCGCTGGCCGGCGCCGAGGCCTTCCGCCGCGGCATCTCGACCGGCGCGCCGCAGGAGACGCTGGATTCCATCGCGCGCAATGGCGTGGCGCTGAAGGGACCGCTGGAGACCCCGGTCGGCCATGGCGAGAAGAGCGCGAATGTCGCGCTGCGCAAGACCTTCGAGATGTACGGCAATGTCCGCCCCGTCAGGGAACTGCCGGGCATCCGCACGCCCTTCTCCGGCCGGGGGATCGACTTCGTCGTCGTCCGCGAGAATGTCGAGGACGTCTATGCCGGTATCGAGCACATGCAGACGCCGGGCGTCGCGCAGTGCCTGAAGATCATCACCGAGGTGGGCTGCGAGCGCATCGTCCGCCTCGCGGCGGCGGTGGCCGAGGCGGAGGGGCGGAAGAAGGTCACCGTCGCCACCAAGGCCAATATCATGAAGCTGACCGAGGGGATGCTGAAGCGGGTCGGCGAGGCCGTGCTGAAGGACCACCCCTCGCTCGCGCATGAGCACATGATCGTCGACAACTGCGCCCATCAGATGGTCATCCGGCCCGAGCAGTTCGACGTCACCGTCATGACCAACATGAATGGCGACATCCTCTCCGACCTGGCGGCGGGCCTGGTCGGCGGGCTCGGCGTCGCGCCCTCGGCCAATCTCGGCGACGAGGCGGCGATGTTCGAGGCGGTGCACGGCTCCGCGCCGCAGATCGCGGGCAAGGGCATCGCCAACCCGACGGCGCTGCTGCTCTCGGCGCTGATGATGCTACGGCATATCGGCGACTTCGCGACGGCGCGGCGGATCGAGCACGCGCTTTACGTGACGCTCGAAGAGGGCCGCGACCTGACGGGCGACATCGCCCGCGACGGCGAGGGCGTGCCGACCGCGCAATACGTGGACCGCATCATCGCCAATCTCGGCCGCGAGAGCGAGAAGGTGCCGGAGCGCGAGTACCGCCCGATGGCGCTGAAGCGCTGGCCGCAGATCACCTGGTACCGCGCGGCCTCCACGCGGGAACTGGTCGGCGTCGACGTCTTCGTCGAGAGCGAGCGCGACCCGCGCGCCATCAGCATCACGCTGCAGGCGGCGGCCGAGGGCAGCGCCTTCGACCTGACCATGATCGGGTCGCGCGGCGCGCAGGTCTGGCCGGAGGTCGGCGGCCACACCTTCCTGGTGGACCATTTCCGCGCCCGCTTCATGTTCAAGGAGCCGCCGAAGGGCAACGGCATCGCCGAGATCACCGACCTGCTGCAGCGGATCGGCCGGCAGCACAACTGGATGCATATCGAGAAGCTGCAGCGCTTCGACGGCGCGGACGCCTATAGCAAGGCCTGAGAGTTGTGGGTTGATCGAAACGGTATGGAAGCCTACCGCTAGGCATTGAGGGCGCACCCGCCTGACCGGACCGGTTCCGGGCAGGCGGGTGCGGCGCACATGCCCGACAAGGTTTTATGTCAAGCCTGTCGGATCGATATCCGCTCTGCCCGATGCCTTGACAGCGTTTGCGGCCCAGTAGTCATCCCGACTTCGTCTCCGAGCTTTCAAGCCTGTTCGACAGGCTTCGTGGTGTATCGTCCGGTCCGAATACCGCGCCGCAGAAGCGCATTCACCTGCCGAAAGCCTCGAACGATCAGGCTTGCTGGCCGATCGCTGGTCAGCAGCGCTGCTCGCGCGCGACGAGATCGGGTATGCGTCCGCCCCGAGGTGATGTCTGGACCATAATGGCAATCACGGCTGTGGCTCCGCGCTCCTGGCTCGCGGCTCAGCCCTCGTTCGGGCTGTATTCCGGCCCCAGCGGCACCTTGCCGCCGCCCGCCGGCCGCTCCTGCACATAGGTCGGCCAGGCGAGTCCCGTCACCCGCCCGCGCAGCACCCGCAACAGGGCGCGGCCTTCCGCCACCGGCACGGCGAAGCGCGCGGTGCCGGGGGCGGGGTCGAGCTGGTGGAGATAGTAGGGTTTCACCCGCGCCCGCAGCATGGCGCGGAACAGCGCTTCCAGGGCATCGGCCGAATCGTTCACCCCGCGCAGCAGCACGCTCTGCCCGAGCAGCACCACGCCCGCCCGCGTCAGCCGATCCAGCGCCGCCATGGCCTCCGCGGTGAACTCCCGCGCGTGGTTGGCATGGACGCAGAGGTAGAGCGGCTTGTCCGTCGCCAGCGCCGCGGCCAGCGCTTCCGTCACCAGCCCCGGTGCGGCGACGGGCACGCGGGAATGCACCCGGAGGATCTCGATCTGCGGCAGCGCCGCCAGCCGCCGCAGGATCTCCCCCAGCCGCCGCGGCGAGAGCATCAGCGGGTCGCCGCCGGTCAGGATCGCCTCCCGCACCTCGGGCGTGCGGGCGAACCAGGCGAGCGCCGCCTCGAGCTCCGCCTCCGTCAGCAGCCCGCCATCGGGCCCGACGGCCTCCCGCCGGAAGCAGAAGCGGCAATAGACCGGGCAGGCCAGCAGCGGCTTCAGCAGGGCACGGTCGGGGTAGCGGTGCACCACGCCCTTGACCGGCGTGAAGGGGGCATCGGCGGTCGGGTCCGCCAGCTCGTGCGGCGCGGTGACCAGCTCCGCCGGGTCGGGCAGGTATTGCCGGGCGATCGGGTC
The DNA here is from genome assembly GCF_030657435.1 of Paracraurococcus lichenis. Classification (GTDB taxonomy): domain Bacteria; phylum Pseudomonadota; class Alphaproteobacteria; order Acetobacterales; family Acetobacteraceae; genus Paracraurococcus; species Paracraurococcus lichenis. Next base: position 58,096 of record NZ_JAUTWS010000004.1, read on the forward strand.
GGCCGGGTCGGCGGGGTCGATCAGGGCGGCGACGGCCGGCGTGACGGAGATGCTGTAGCGCTGCGCCACCGCCTCCGCGCCCGGCACGGCCGTCTCCGGCAGCAGGCCGGCGGCCTGCAGCGCGCGGGCGGTCTTCAGGGTGCGGGTGGGCGGGGTGCCGTCGGGCATGGTGGCCGTCCTATAGGGCAGGGGGCGGGGGCCTGGAACCAGCCGGGGCGGCCCGATGGCCGGAGCGGCGGCGACGGAGGGCTGAAGCGGCCCGCCCGAGCCAAGACCGCCCGATGGCCGGAGCGCCGATAGGCGCGGAGGGGTGAAGCCGGCCCGCCCGAGACAAGATCGCCCGATGGCCGGAGGGCCGGCAGGTGCCGAGGGCTGAACCGGCCCGCCCGGCATCCCGGGCCGCGCGGCCCCCATCCCGGGGTGACGCGGCGGGGCGCCGCATGCGAAAGCCCCGGCATGGCCCCGACCCCGACCTGGCACCCCGAGAGCCTCGCCGCCCGCCTGCCCTTCCTCCGCCGCCGGGCGGCGCTGACCGCCGCCACCCGCGCATTCTTCACGGCCCGCGGCTACCAGGAGGTGGAGACGCCCTGCCTGGTCCCGGTGCCGGGCATGGAGGTCCACCTGCATGCCTTCCGCAGCGAATACGTGCCGCATCTCGGCGCCGGGACGCGCCGGACGCTCTGGCTGCGGACCTCGCCCGAACTCGCGCTCAAGCGCCTGCTGGTCGCCGGCGCCGGCCCGGTCTTCGAGCTGGCCCGGGTCTGGCGCAACGGGGAGGCGAGCCCGCGCCACGCGCCGGAGTTCACCATGCTGGAATGGTACCGGCCCGGCCTCGGCCTCGCGGGGATGATGGAGGAGACGGAGGACTTCGTCCGCGCCGTCTGCCCGCCCGTGGTGGCGCATGCCGGCGTCGCCACCGACCTGTCGCAGCCCTTCGAGCGCATCACCATGGCCGAGGCCTTTGCCCGGTGGTGCGGCGGCCTCGACCTGCTGGCCACCGTGACGCCGGAAGGGCAGGGGGATGCCGCCGCGCTCCGCGCCGCCGCGGCCGCCATCGGCATCCCGCCGCGCGACGGGGAGGGCTGGGAGGACCTGTTCTTCCGCCTGCTGCTCGAGCGGGTGGAGCCGGAGATCGGCCGCGGCCGCGCCACCTTCCTCACCCATTGGCCGGCGCCGCAGGCCGCGCTCGCCCGCCGCGACCCGGCCGACCCGCGCGCCGCGCTGCGTTTCGAGCTCTTCGCCGGCGGGATCGAGCTGGCGAATGCCTTCGACGAGCTGACCGACCCGGCCGAGCAGCGCGCCCGCTTCGCCGCCGACGTCGCCGAGCGCCGCGCCCGCTACGGCGCGGATGGCTGGCCAGGACATTGGGACGTGGACGAGGAGTTCCTCGCCGCGCTGGAGCACGGGATGCCGGAGGGCAGCGGCATCGCCCTCGGCTTCGACCGGCTGGCGATGCTCGCCGCCGGCGCCCGAAGCATCGGCGACGTGCTCTGGCTGCCCTTCGTGCCCTAGGCTCTACTTCAGCCGCTGCGTGTTCACGCCGAAGCTGGTCTGGCCCGGCGGCTCCGACTGGTTGCCGCTGACCGAGCCGCTCTGGCCGTGCTGCCGCTGGCCCTTGCCGCCGCCATGCGCATGCGCCCGGCTGCCATGCGGCCCGCCGCCGTCGTCGGGCTGGCCGAACTCGTGGCGCCCGTCGGGATCGAGGGTCATGCGCCGCTGCGCCTCGTCCTCGTCGAGCGCCGCCTCCTGGGCCTGCGCCGCGGGGACGGAGAGGCGCACCTGGCCGCCATCCAGCCCCGCGACCAATGTCAGCGGCAGCCAGCGATGCCGCCCGCCCGAGGCGTCGTCGCTGCGGGTGAGCTTGATGAACTCGCCGTCGAGATGGTCCACCGTGCCGACCGGGCGGCCGTCGCTGCCCACCACCGGCATCTGGCCCTGGATCTCCGCGTGTTCGCTATGGACGTTGCTGACCATGCCGTGCCTCCGTTCGTCGGGGGCAAACGGCGGGGCAGGGGCGGGGTTCAGCGGCCCTCGGCGGCGCGGAGCGCGGCCAGCATCGCCGGCGCTTCCTCCCGCGGCAGGAAGTAGAAGACGAAGACATAGGGGTCGGAGGCCTCGAAGACCGCCGGATTCGGGCTCGCGCGCTGCATCGCCCCGCGGTCGAAGCCCGCCATCGGCCGCCACTCCCCCCAGAACTCCCAGAAGGCCTCGTAGCCGAGCGCGTCGAGATAGGCCGGCACCGCCCAGGTCGAGCCCTCCCGGTGCCGCTCCTCGATCTCGATCGAGAGGATCGGGCGGCAGCGCAGCAGGGTCTCCCGCGCGCCGCGCAGCACCTCGTACTCCGCGCCCTCGGCATCGAGCTTCACGGCCGTCAGGTCCTTGAGGCCGAAGCCGTCCAGCCGGCGGAGCGGCACGCTATGGCGCTGCTCCGCCACGCGGGCATCGAGCCCGGCATAGCCCTTGGCGGTGCTCGCCCATTGCTCCTGCGGCACGCCGTCCAGCACCGGGAGCGTCAGCGTCACCTCGCCGTCCTGATCGCCGAGCGCCTCGGCGCGCAGTTCGACATTGGGCAGCGCGCCGGCCGCGGCGCGCAGGCGGGCGAAGGCGGCCGGCAGCGGCTCGAAGGCCAGCACCCGGCTGCCGGGCAGGGCGGCGAAGGGCAGGGTGAAGAGCCCGTCATGCGCGCCGACATCGAGCAGCGTGCCCGGCCGGTGCAGCACCCGGTGGAAGCCGAGTTCGTCCATCCCTTGTCCTTTCGCCCTCGCGCCGCCGTTGCCTCCAGGACGTGATGCCCGGCGGGGGCGCTGCCCCCGCGCCCCCGCCGGGGGGTCGAGCGACCCCCCGGACCCCGGCCTGAGTCCGTCTAGGTCACCGTGATCCGGCCTTCGGAGACGGCAACGACTCCGCCGCCGACCGCGGCGCGGATCGCGCCCGAACCATCGCGCCAGGCGCGGAGCGCGAGGCGGGAGGGACGGCCCATCTCGATGCCCTGCTCCACCTCGAAGGCCAGGCGCTCGCCGCCGGAGGCGTGCAGCAGCAGCCCGGCCAGGCCGACATTGGCGCTGCCGGTCGCCGGGTCCTCCGGCACCCCGACCAGCGGCCCGAACATCCGGGCGCGCCGGCGGCCATCCGGCAGCGCGACATGAAGATGGATGCCGACGCAGGCGGAGGCCGGCAGGTGCCGGCGGAAACCCGCGATATCGGGCGTCGCCGCCGCCAGTGCCGAAAGGTCCGCCAGTTCGGCGAAGGCCATGCTGTTGCCGCAGCCGCCGATCACCGGCGCATGGGTCGTGGTCAGCACCGCCGAGGCCGGCAGCCCGAGGCACTCGGCCACCGCCTCCGCGGCCGGATGGGCCGTGGTGGCGAAGGGCAGTGGCGCCTCGATCTCCGCCGTGACCACCAGCCCTGCCGCGTCCCGCGACAGCCGCGCCACCACGCGCCCCGCCGCCTGGTCCAGCGCCAGGCTGTCCCCCGTCACGCCGAACCGCCGCGCCAGCATGACAGCCGTGCCGACATTCGGGTGCCCGGCGAAGGGGATCTCCGCGCCCGGCGTGAAGATGCGGATGCGCGCTACCGCGCCCGCGGCCTCGGCCGGCAGCACGAAGACCGTCTCGGAGAGGTTGAACTCCCGCGCCACGCGCTGCATGGCGGCGCCGTCCAGCCCCTCCCCGCCATGCACGACGGCCAGCGGGTTGCCGCCGAAGCGTGCCTCGGTGAAGACGTCGCAGGTCTCGAATTCAAGCTGCATCGGGTCCCTCCAGCGCCTGCGAGAACCGCAGCAGGTAGCCGTCCGGATCCTGCACCAGGAATTGCCGGACGGTGACGCTGGAATCGCCGACCCGGTATGCCTTCGTCTCGGGCCCGAGGAAGAGCGGCCAGCCCGCCTCGGCCAGCGCCGCCAGGATCGGGGCGATGTCGGTGACCGCGATCTCGAGGTTGATCCCCCGCCCGAGCGGTGGCTCGAGCGGCGCGGTGACCCAGTCCCGGTCGGTGCCGAGCTGGTCCAGCATCACCCGCGCGCCGCCCTCGCGCTCCAGGCAGGCGAAGCCCTGCTCCGGCCGGTCGTAGAGCACCGCGAAGCCGCACGGTCCGCACCAGAAGCGAAGGCTGGCGGCGAGGTCCCGCACCGCAAGCTCCGGCACCAGGGCGGGGGAGCGCATCAGCCGGCCGCCGCGATTGCCGCGTTCATCGCCCGCAGGCCGGCCGCCGGCCCCTCCGGATGGTTCCAGACCGCGCCGACCACGGCCAGGAAATCCGCGCCGGCCTGCACCAGCGGCGCGCAATTGGCCGCGGTGATCCCGCCGATGGCGACGCAGGGGATCTCGAACATCTCCGACCACCATTCCAACAGGTCCGTGGTGGCGCGGTGCTTCGCCTCCTTGGTGCTGGTCGGGAAGAAGGCGCCGAAGGCGACGTAGTCGGCCCCCATCTCGCCCGCCACCATCGCCAGGTGCCGGCTGTCATGGCAGGTAATGCCGAGGATGCGGCCCGGGAGCAGCATCCGCGCCCCGGCATGGTCGCCGTCCTGCTGGCCGAGATGCGCGCCGTCGCAGCCGAGCTCGGCCGCCAGGATGGCGTCGTCGTTCAGCAGGAAGGCGACGCCGCGCGCCTGGGCGATGGGCATGAGCTGCTCGACGGCGCGCTTCACCTCGTCCCGCGGCGCGTCCTTCAGCCGGAGCTGCAGGCAGGCGACGTCGCCAGCATCCAGCGCCGCGGCAAGCGACTCGGAAAAACCGGGCGGGAGGACGGGCGGGGTGATGAGGTAGAGGCGGCAAGGGTCGTCCATGCCGGCTCAGATGACGCGGCGCGGGCGGTTTGGGAAGCGCCCCGCTCGGACTGCCGACCCGGCCGGCGCCAGGCGCCGGTCGGTCTCGGCCATGGGGCAGGCCCTTCAGCCGCTCAGCCGGCGCAGGCGGCGGTCCCTGGGTGACGTCCGGCGAGACGGAGGCCGCTGCGATGGCGCGCTGCACCGGGCATCGCCGGTGTCGTCGCTCCGCTAGGTCCAGGCCTGGCGGATATGCCGGATCTGGCGGCCGACGCCGGCGCGAGAGGCCTCGGCAATGAGGACCGCGGTGAGCAAGGTGCGCTCCCAGTGATTCGGGTGGCGCAGCCGGGCGGTCGGCAGGCCGAGGATCGGTTGTGACGCGGCCGGCTCCAGCGTTCAGGCCAGCCGGCTCAGTTCCACCTCGACGGCCTCCAGCAGCCGGGGCAGGGCCCTGTGCACGGTGTCGAGTACCAGGTCATCGCGTATCGACTTGTATTCATGCCTGTAAACGTTGCCCGCCGCCGCGATCCGCGACCAGGGAATGCCGGGATGCCGGTCGCGGATGTCGGCCGCGACCCGCCGCGAGGCCTCCGAGATGATCTCCAGGCAACGCATTACCGCGTAGCGGGTGCGGGTGTCGGCTGCGAAGCCCTCGGGGGTCAGGTTGCCGAGGAAGCCCTGCGCCAGGAGGATGTTCTCCCGTATGTCGAGCAGGGCGTCGCGCGCACGATCAGAAGGCATGGATCAGATCGGCCAGGACATGCCCGCGCAACCTTGGCCGGAGCGATCCCCGGTCCACGACATCCACCCGGCCAGGGAAGAGGCTCGCCACCTGCTCCTGCACGCCGACATAGGCATAGATGTCGCCAGGCTGTCCCGGCGCGAACTCCACCAGGATGTCGATATCGCTCCCCGGCCCGGCCTCGCCCCGCGCGACCGAGCCGAACACGCCGGCATGCGCGATGCCCATCGCCTCCAGCTCGGGGCGATGCGCGCGCAGGGTGGCGATGACGGCCGCGACGTCCATGTCGGCCGTATACGCCAGCCGGCCCCGGAACGGTAGCGCCGGAGACGAGAATGGCCGGCACGAAGGCCGGCCATCCCGCAACCCGGGTCCGATCGGGCCGATCAGGCCGGCGTCTTGTAGATCTCGATGATCGAGGAGAGGAGCTGCAGCGCCTCCTGCTTCGGCCGCTGGAAGGCGTTGCGGCCCATGATGGAGCCGTTGCCGCCGCCGGCATGGATCGCCTTCACCTCGTTGAGGATGTCGTCCATCCCCTTGGCCTCGCCGCCCGAGAAGACCACCAGGCGACGGCCGCCGAAGCAGGCATTGACGATGTGCTTGAAGCGGGCCGCGGCGTCGTTCTCGACCGGGTTCTTCTCGTAGGTCTTCTTCGCCGCATCCAGCGAGATGGCGGCCGTCGGCGGCTTCACCTTGATGATGTGGGCGCCGATCAGCGCCGCCATGTGCGCGGCATAGGCGCAGATGTCGAGCGCGGTCTCGCCCACCTTGTCCAGCATCGGGCCGCGCGGGTAGCTCCAGACCACCACGGCGAGGCCGACCGCCTTCGCCTCGGCGGCCAGCTCGCGCAGCTCCTCCATCATCTCGAACTGGTACTCGGAGCCCGGATAGATGGTGAAGCCGATGGCCGAGCAGCCGAGCCGCAGCGCATCCTGCACGGTCGCCGTCACCGCCTGGTCCTTGGTGGTGGACAGGCTGTTCGAGGAGTTGACCTTCAGGATGGTCGGGATGCAGCCGGCATAGGTCGCGGCCGCGGCCTCGATCATGCCGAGCGGCGCGGCATAGGCATTCAGCCCGGCCTCGAGCGCCAGCTCGAACATGTAGCGCGGGTCGTAGCCGGCCGGGTTCGGCGCGAAGCTGCGGGCCGGGCCGTGCTCGAAGCCCTGGTCCACCGGCAGGATCACCATGCGGCCCGTCCCGCCCAGCTTCCCTTCCATCAGGATGCGGGCGAGGTTCGCCTTGGTGCCGGGATTGTCGCTCTCGTACCAGGAGAGGATCTCTTTCACCTTCGGCGTGAGCTGCATGGCGTGTGCCCTTTCCTTGGCGCGTCTGGTCGGCGCGATGTAGCGCGGGGTTGCGGGGCTGTCACCCGGCGGCGGCCAGCCAGGCCACAACCTTTGCGCGCGCACCGGGCTTGGCAAGGTCAAGTGGCCCGAGGTCGAGCGAGGGCGGGCGCGCCGGCCGGACGCGCGCGCCGATCTCCGCCGCGGCGCCGGCGACCTGGCCGAATCCGGGGCAGGCGGGGTCGAGCACGACCTCCCGCAGCCCGGCCCGGAGCGCCGCCAGGGCCTGCCCCGGCGCATCGACGCAATCGAGCACGGCAATGTGCAGGATCCCCGGATGCGCGGTCCGCGCCGAGGCGACGACGGCAAGGAACCAGGCCGGGCCGAGATAACCGGCGGCACCGGGCGCGGACAGCAGCAGCACGCCGCGCGGCCCGGCCAGCGAGAGCGCGACCCGCGCCCCCGCTGCGTCATGCACCGTCACCGCCGGCGGATCCTCTGCCGCCGGCGTGTCCGCTGTCGCTGCGCGCTGGCGTTGACCCGTCCTGATGGCCATGCCAAGGCTTGCAGCACACCGGGAATCCCGCGTCCAGCGCGGCCGGCGGCGGCAATTTCAGGATCGGCATGAGCGACGCGGCGAAGGACCCGGTGGCGTTGGCGGCGGCTCGGCTGGAGAGCGCCGTCGAGATGCTGGTGACCGTGCTGAGCCGCCCGCGCCCGGCACCGGCGGAGGCCGACATGGTCCCGCGGGCCGAGGTCGCCGCCATGGCGGAGCGCCTGGACGCCACCATCGCCCGCCTGCGCGTGGCGCTGGCCGAGGAATTGCGGTCCGGCGAGCGGGAAGGGGAGTAGGGCGTGGGTCAGGTCACCGTCCGGGTCAATGGCTATCAGCACACCATCGGTTGCAAGGATGGCGAGGAGCAGCACGTCCTCGACCTGGTCCAGCAGATCGAGGAGAAGGTGCGGCTGATCCGCGCCATGGGCGGCCAGTTCTCCGAATCGCGCATGCTGCTGCACGTGGCCCTGCTGCTGGCCGACGAGGGCGGCGACCTGCGGACGGAGTTGCAGCGGGCGCGCGCCGGGGTCGCGCCGCCGCCGGCGGCCCAGCCCGATCCGCAACTCGCCGACCGCCTGGCCCGCATCGCCGAGCGGATCGAGGGGCTCGCCCAATCGCTCGACAAGAGCTGAGCGGCGGGTCCGGCCCGGGCGCCCATGCACCGCCGGAAAACTGCGGGTCTTTCCGGCGGCGCGGGTGGTCTTGGTCCGCCCAGGCGCCTATATCCTCGGGGCGGGGCTGCCCGGTGCGTCAGGTAATTCATCCCCGGGGCCAATAAGCATCCTCCGGGAGCTGGCTCTGTCCGGATCGTGGTCCGGGTATCTGGTGCCCACCTGCTCTAGCAGGCCTTGGGAGGGTGAGACGCCAACGGCCATGGTGGCTCCGCACAATTCCTCTTCCCCCTATTGCGACGTCCTCCTGCGGGAGATGAAGGCCGAGGCGCGCCGCGCCGCCCTCGCCCGGCGGGAGGGCTGCGACCCCGCGCTCGGCGCGCGCCTCGCGGAGCATGTCCTGCGGGACGCGCCGCCGCCCGAAGGCGCGGCGGTCGCCGGCTTCTGGCCCATGGGGCAGGAGATCGACATCCGCCCGCTGCTGCTGGCCCTGGCCGACCGCGGCCATCCCATCCTCCTGCCGGTCACGCCGAAGCGGGGCCTGCCGCTCCTCTTCCGCCGCTGGCGGCCGGGGGAGGAGCTGGCGCGCGGGCCGATGGGCACGCGCCACCCGGCTGCCGGCGAGGCGCTTCGGCCGGACTGGCTGCTGGTGCCGCTGCTCGCCTTCGACCGGGCGGGCCGCCGCCTGGGCTATGGCGCCGGCTATTACGACCGGACCCTCGCCGGCCTGCCCGGTGCCGCCACGATCGGCTGCGCCTATGCCTGCCAGGAGGTGCCGGAGGTCCCGGCCGGGCCGGATGACCGGAGCCTCGACGCGATCGCCACCGAGGCGGGCATCATCCGCACGGGCTGAGCCGCCGCGGCGCGGCGGCGGCATGGACCTGGCGGGACCGCCCCTCTACAACCCTAGGGCCGGGGCGTTCGACGCCTGCCGCATTGCGGAGCGCGCCGCGCGCGGGCGCCGCGGCATCCCGAAGGGCGAGCCCCGCTGACCCTCGGCGGGCGGTGGAGCGAGCGGATTGCGGATTCTCTTTCTGGGCGATGTGGTGGGCCGTGCCGGGCGCGATGCGGTCACCGGGCGGCTCCCGGGGCTGAAATCGGCGCTGCAGGCCGACCTGGTGGTGGTGAACGGCGAGAATGCCAGCCACGGCTTCGGCCTCGCCCCCGACATGGCGCGCGCCTTCCTCGCCGCCGGGGCGGATGTGATCACCCTCGGCAACCATGCCTGGGACCGCAAGGAGATCATCCCCTTCCTCGAGCAGGAGCCGCGGGTCATCCGCCCGGCCAATTTCCCGCCCGGCACGCCCGGCCGCGGCGCCGCGGTGGTCGAGGTCGCGGGCGGCCGCCGGGCGCTGGTCATGAACGTCATGGGCCGGCTCTTCATGGACCCGCTGGACGATCCCTTCCGCGCCGTCCAGGCGGAGGTGCAGAAGCACCGCATGGGCACGGGCGGCACCATCCAGGCGGCGGTGATCGACGTGCATGCCGAGGCGAGTTCCGAGAAGGCCGCCTTCGGCCACAGCTTCGACGGCCTGGTCAGCCTGGTGGTCGGCACCCATACCCATGCGCCGACGGCCGACCACCAGATCCTGGCCGGCGGCACGGCCTATATGACCGATGCCGGCATGTGCGGCGACTATGACAGCGTGATCGGCATGCAGAAGGGCGCCGCGGCGCTGCGCTTCTGGCGCAAGATGCCGGGCGAGAAGCTGGCGCCGGCCGAGGGGCAGGCGACGCTCTGCGGCATCTTCGTCGAGACCGACGACGCGACCGGCCTCGCCACGCGGGTCGAGCCGGTGCGGCAGGGCGGGCGGCTGTCGCAGGCGCTGCCTGTCGTGCCGGCGGCATGACGGTTCGCTCGCACAACCAATGAGCAATCCTTGACAGTTTCCTGCAATCAAGCGTTTTTCATCGCACCTGGGCCGCGTTCTTCGGCACACTCCCATCTCGCAGAGCGGGGAGAAGGCCCATGGATCGCCTTGGTCACCGGCCTTTCGTGCCGGGTGCCTCCGTGCTGGGTGGCGCGGCCTGCGGGCTGAGCTACGAGGGCCTCCTCCGCGACGCGATGGCCGAGGAGGAGCGCGACCGCCGCCGGGAGGCCGGGCGCAGCCGGGCGCTTCCCCGCCCGCCCGTGGCGGCGCAGCGGCCGGAGGCGGACCGGTCCGAGCAGTCGCGGGTCGCCGGGCGCTGAAGGCCGCGCCGGTGCGGCCCGCGCGTCAGTACCCCGCGTGTCAGTACCCCGGGCGTCAGTACATCGTGTCGCGCAGCCGCTGCGGCGCCTCGGCGTCGTAGCTCGCCGGCTCGACCAAGCCACCGGTATGGGCGGCCAGCAGCTCGCCCATGCTCGGCGCGGCGGCCGGCCGCGCCCGCTCGCCCCAGAGCTTCGAGCGCATGATGGACTTGGCGCATTGCATGTAGATCTCGCCGACCGTCACCAGCACGACCGTCGCCGGCTCCTTGCCCTGCACCGCGAAGCGGGCGCGGAGGGCGGGGTCGGCGGTGATCCGGGCGGTGCCGTTCACCCGCAGCGCCTCCCCCACGCCGGGCACCAGGAAGAGCAGCGCGACGGCCGGGTTGGCGATGATGTCGCGCAGCGCGTCCAGGCGGTTGTTGCCGCGCCGGTCCGGCAGGGCGAGGGTCGCCTCGTCCAGCGCGGCGACGAAGCCGGGCGCGTCGCCGCGCGGGGTGGCATGGACGCCCTGCGGCCCGACGGTCGCCAGGATGGCGAAGGGGGAAGCGGCGATGAAGGCGAGCGTCCTCGGCTCCAGCCGGTGCGTCACCTTCTTCAGCACCAGCTCCCGTGGCGGGTCGTAGATCCCGGCGAGCTGGTCCAGGGTGGTGACGGCGAAGGGATCGGCGGGGCTGAGGCTGTCCATGGAACCGAAGCCTGGACCGGCCCGGCCCGGCCCCGCAAGCCCCATGGTGGCGCCCGTCGCCCCGCGCCGCTATAAGCCCTTCCTCAACCGCAATCTGAAGACTCCGGAGCGCAGGCGATGGCGGGCCACTCGCACGCCAAGAACATCATGCACCGCAAGGCGGCTCAGGGCGCGAAGAAGGCCCAGGCCTTCGCCAAGCTGATCCGCGAGATCACGGTCTCCGCCAAGTCGGGCATGCCCGACCCGGCCATGAACCCGCGCCTTCGCGCGGCGATCAAGGCGGCGCTGACCGCCAACATGACCCGCGACACCATCGACCGCGCCATCAAGCGCGCGGCGCAGGGCGCCCAGGGCGAGGACTACCAGGAGGTCCGCTACGAGGGCTACGGGCCCTTTGGCGTCGCCATCATCGTCGAGGCGCTGACCGACAACCGCAACCGCACCGCGGGCGACATCCGCAGCGCCTTCGCCAAGGCCGGGGGCGCGCTCGGCGAGACCAACAGCGTCTCCTTCCAGTTCGAGCGGAAGGGCGTGATCTGGTTCCCCGGCCTCGCCGACAAGGCGGACGAGATGCTGGAGGCGGCGATCGAGGCCGGCGCGCTGGACGTCGAATCGGACGAGGACGGCCACGAGGTCACCTGCGCGCCGGAGGACTTCTTCGCCGTCCGCGACGCGATGGAGGCGAAGTTCGGCAGCCCCGAGAGCGCCAGGATCGAATGGGTGCCGAATGTCCGCATCGACCTCGACGAGGAGAAGGCGCGCGACATCCTGAAGCTGCTCGACCGGCTGGACGAGAGCGACGACGTGCAGAACGTCTATGCCAATTTCGAGGTCTCGGAGGCCGTGTCGCAGCGGCTCTCCGCCTGACGCAGCCGGTCCGGCCGCGGGGCATTGCGGCGGCGCGGCGCGCGGCCGGGGTCGCCTGGCCGGCACCTGCGTCGCGCGGGACGGGGCTCGGGGCGTGACCCGGACCGGCACGCAGGGCGTCCGGCTGTTGGGCCTGGACCCGGGCCTGCAGCACACTGGCTGGGGCCTGGTGGAGAGCGCGGGCAGCCGGCTGCGGCATCTCGGCGACGGCGTGATCTCGACGGATGCGGACATGCCGCTGGCCGCGCGGCTCTGCGCCCTGCACCGCGGGCTGATGGCGCTGCTGGAGCAGTGGCGGCCGGAGGAGGCCGCGGTCGAGCATACCTATGTCAACAAGAACCCCGGCGCGGCGCTGAAGCTCGGCCAGGCCCGCGGCGTGGTGCTGCTCGCCCCGGCGCTCGCCGGCATCCCGGTCGCCGAGTATCAGGCGATGGAGGTCAAGCGCGCCGTGGTCGGCACCGGCCATGCCGAGAAGCCGCAGGTCGAGGCCATGGTGCGGCGCCTGCTGCCGGGTGCCACCATCCGGCGCGCCGATGCGGCGGATGCGCTGGCGGTGGCGATCTGCCACGCGCATCACCGCGGCACGCGGCTGGCCTTCGCCAAAGGCTATGTGTCGGCATGAGCGGCGCGCCGATCCGGACATCCGGGCATTCCGGCCGGCGGGGCGCCGCATGATCGGCAAGCTCACCGGCCGGCTCGACGGCGTCCATGAGGGCGGCTGCATCCTCGACGTGAACGGCGTGGGCTACCTGTTGTCCTGCTCGACCAAGACGCTCGACCGGCTGCGCGACGCGCCCGCCGCCGCGCGGGTGCTGGTGGAGACGCATGTGCGGCAGGACGCCATTGTCCTCTTCGGCTTCGCCACCCCGCAGGAGCGGGACACCTTCGTCAAGCTGACCTCGGTGCAGGGCGTCGGGCCCAAGGTCGCGCTCGACATCCTCTCGGCCTTCGGGCCGGAGGACCTGGCCGCCGCCGTGCGCGCCGCGGACCGCACCGGGCTGCGGCAGGCGAATGGCGTCGGCGCCCGGCTGGCCGACCGGCTGGTGACCGAGCTGCGGGACTGGGCCGGCGGCATCCAGCCCGCCTCAGGCATCGCGGTCGCGGGCGCCCCGGCCGCCGCGGCCGCGCCGGCCGGCGCCGATGCCGATGCGGTCTCGGCGCTGGTCAATCTCGGCTGGAAGCGGCCGGAGGCGCAGGCGGCGGTGAACCGCGCCAAGGCGCGCCTCGGCGACGGCGCCGGGCTCGAGAGCCTGATCCGCGACAGCCTGAAGGAGCTGGCCCGGTGAGCGGCCGCAGGGGCAAGGCCGCGCCGCCGCCCGAGCCGGCGGCCGACGACCGCATCACGACGCCCGCCCGCACGGAGGAGGACGCCGCCGAGGCGACGCTCCGGCCGCAGACGCTCGCCGACTTCACGGGGCAGCAGGCGCTGCGGGAGAACCTCGCGGTCTTCATCCAGGCCGCGCGCGCCCGGGGGGAGGCGCTGGACCATGTCCTGCTGCACGGCCCGCCCGGCCTCGGCAAGACGACGCTGGCGCAGATCGTGGCGCGCGAGCTCGGCGTCGGCTTCCGCGCGACCAGCGGCCCGATCCTGCAGCGCGCCGGCGACCTCGCGGCGATCCTGACCAACCTGCAGCCGCGCGATGTCCTGTTTGTCGATGAAATCCATCGGCTGCAGCCGGCACTCGAAGAAACCCTCTATCCCGCCATGGAGGACTTCCAGCTCGACCTCATCATCGGGGAGGGGCCGGCGGCGCGCACCGTGCGCATCGACCTGCCGCCCTTCACCCTGGTCGGCGCCACCACGCGTTCCGGCCTGCTGGCCCAGCCGCTACGCGACCGCTTCGGCATCCCGCTGCGGCTGCAATTCTACACGCCGGAGGAACTGCTCCGCATCGTCACCCGCGGCGCCTTCAAGCTCGGCTTCGACCTGTCGGAGGACGGCGCCTGGGAGATCGCCCGCCGCTCCCGCGGCACGCCGCGCATCGCCGGGCGGCTGCTGCGCCGGGTCCGGGACTTCGCCGTCGTCGCCGCGGTCGAGGCCGACCGCGCCATGGTGGACGGCGCGCTGAACCGGCTGGAGGTGGATGCCAAGGGGCTGGATGCCATGGACCGCCGCTACCTCCGCCGCATCGCCGTGCACCACAATGGCGGGCCGGTCGGCGTCGAGACCCTGGCCGCGGCGCTGGCCGAGTCGCGCGACACGATCGAGGACGTGATCGAGCCCTACCTGATCCAGGAAGGCCTGGTGCTGCGCACGCCGCGCGGCCGGGTGCTCGGCGTCCCCGGCTGGCAGCATCTCGGCCTCAGCCCGCCGGCCGGCTTCGCCATCCAGCCCGACCTGCTGTCGGGCGGCGGGGACCCATGAGGGCGCCCGGCGACCGCGGGGCGCCCGCCGGCCCGGCCCGGCCGCTGCGGGTCCCGCCCGCGGCCCCGGCGCATCGCTACCCCCTCCGGGTCTATTTCGAGGACACCGATGCCGGGGGCATGGCCTATCACGCCAACTACCTCCGTTGGGCCGAACGCGCCCGGACGGAATCCTTGCGTGCCATCGGTTTGCCGCATCATTCTCTTATGGAAGGTCACCATTCGATACTCGTGGTGCGCCGCATCGAAGTGGAGTATTGGCGCCCCGCCCGGCTCGATGACGCGGTTGTGGTCGAAACCCGAGTCGTTGCCGTCCGTGGGGTGACCATCCTGCTCGACCAGCGGATGGTACCGGAGGGCGAAGGTGGGGGCGGGGAGCCGCTGGCGGCGCTGCGGGTGGAGCTTGCCTGCATCGACCGCGACAGCCTGCGGCCGAAGCGGATCCCGGAGCCCTGGCGCTCGGCGCTCGAGGCGAGGTCCGCCGGGGCCGGGGCGACAGTCTAGACAGGCAGCCGGCGGGGGCCGGCCGCCGCAGGGAAGATGGAGCAGTGCGGTGGGTGGCAGCGTGACGACGGAGAGCCTGGGCGGGGCCATGCACGACCTGTCGCTCTGGGGACTCTTCCTGCAGGCCGACTGGGTCGTGAAGCTCGTGATGCTCGGCCTGCTCCTCGCCAGCGTCTGGGTCTGGGCGATCGTCTTCGAGAAAGTGACCAGCCTCCGCCGCGTCAACCGGGCGGCCGACGCTTTCGAGGACGCCTTCTGGTCCGGCGGCAGCCTCGACGAGCTCTACCGGAAGGAGGGCGACACGCCCTCCCACCCCATGGCGGCCATCTTCGTCTCCGCCATGCGGGAATGGCGCCGCGGCGCGCAGCGCCTCGCCGGCTCCGAGCTCGCCGCGACCGGCCTGAAGGAGCGGATCGACCGCACCATGGCCGTCACCCTGCAGCGGGAGATGGAGCGGCTGGAGCGCTGGATGGTCTTCCTCGCCTCGGTCGGCTCGGTCGGCCCCTTCGTCGGGCTGTTCGGCACGGTCTGGGGCATCATGAACTCCTTCGCCGCCATCGCCGGCATGCAGAACACCAACCTCGCCGTCGTCGCGCCCGGCATCGCGGAGGCGCTCTTCGCCACCGCCATCGGCCTCGTTGCCGCCATCCCGGCGGTGCTGGCCTACAACAAGATCACCACCGACCTCGCCCGCTTCGCCGCGCGGCTCGAGGGCTTCGCGGCCGAGTTCGGCGGCATCCTCGCCCGCCAGACCGAGAGCGTGGTGGCCGACCCGGCCCGCACCGCAGCACCGGTCGCGGAGTAGCGCCGTGGCCGTCTCCCTCAATGCCGGCAAGGGGCGCGGCCGCTACCGGCCGCTCGCCGAGATCAACGTCACCCCGCTGGTCGACGTCATGCTGGTGCTGCTGATCATCTTCATGGTCGCGGCGCCGCTGATGACGGTGGGCGTGCCGGTCGACCTGCCGAAGACCCAGGCCAGCGCGCTGAACCAGGACAACGAGCCGATCACCATCACGGTGAACCCGGAGGGCAAGATCTTCCTGCAGGAGACCGAGGTGCCGCTGGAGGGCCTGGTCGAGCAGCTCCAGGCCATCGCCCGCAGCCAGCCGGCCGGCGCGCCGGAGCGGCGCATCTTCGTCCGCGGCGACAAGGCCATCTCCTATGGCCGCGTCATGGAGGTGATGGGCACGATCAGCGCCGGCGGCTTCAGCAAGGTGGCCCTGCTGGCCGAGCAGCCCGGCGGCCGCCCGGCCGCCGCGCGCCCCGGCGCCGCCCCGGCGCGCGGCCCGGCCGGCACGCCGGTTCCCGTCCAGCCCGCCCCGCAGCGCCCCCAGGCGCCTCGGGGCTGAGGCGGCGCCGGCAGCGCGGGGGGCGCGAGGCGCATGCCTGACGACGGGGGCTATCGGCCGGCCTCGGCCGGTCAGAGCGGGTTCGAGGATGGCGTCGGGGGGCGCCGGATGCGACCGAAGGGGATGCGGTTCTGGGGCCTGGTCTCGGCCGGGCTGCATGTCGCGCTGCTCGTGCTCGGCCTGCTCTTCGGCCTGCCGAAGCGGCTGGAGGAGCCGGAGGAGGCGATCGCCGTCGAGATCGTGGCCGCGCCGCAGGTCGCGCAGGGCGAGCGCCCGGCGCCGGTCGTCGGTCCGCCGAGCGTGAAGGAGCCGCCGCGGCCCGAGCCGCCGGCGCCCGAGCGGGTGACGGAGAGCATCCCGAGCCCGCCGCCGCCCCCGCCACCGCCACCTCCGGCCGCGGCGCCGCCGCCCTCGCCGCAGGTGGCGACGCCGCGGCTGACCCCGCCGCCGCCCGAGCCGACGCCGGTGCCGCCGCGCCCGCCGCAGGTCGCGGAGGCGAAGCCGCGGCCGGAGCCGCCGCCCGAACCCGCGCCGACGCCGCTGCCCCTGCCGCCACCGCCGCCTCCCGCGCCGGCCCCGCCCGCGCCGCGCCAGCCGCCGCAGCCGCCGCAGCAGCAGGCCCAGGCGAAGCCGGAGCCGCCGGCGCCGCCGCCCGCGCCGCCGCGCCCCGACCCGGTGCCGCAGAAGACGCCCGCGCCGCCCGCGCCGGAGCCGGCGAAGGAGGCCGGCACGGGCCGGACGCCGCCGGTGCAGAAGCCGCAGGCGGACAGCCGCAGCGTGCTGAACACGCTCGAGCGGCTGCAGGCCAGCCGGCCGTCGAACGAGGCGCCGCGCGGCCGGCCGAGCCCGGCAACCGGCAGCCCGCAGCAGGGCGGCGGCGCGCCGACCGGCACTGCGGCGCTGAATGCCGGGGAGAAGGCCGGCCTCGCCGACAAGATCAGCGAATGCTGGTCGGTGGACGGCGGCGGCCTCGGCATCCGCGACGTCGTGGTCGAGTTGCGCGTCGACGTGGATGCCGGCGGCACGGTGCGGAACGTCAGGCCGAACGGCTCGCCGCCCGCCGATCCGCGCGCGCGGTCCGTCTACGAGGCGGCGCGGCGGGCGCTGCTCGACCCGAAATGCAACCCGCTGCCGCTGCCGAAGGAACGGCTCGCGGCGTTGCGCGACACCGTGTTCCGCTTCAACCCGCGCGACCTCGGCCTGCGATGACGATGATGGCGGCGGGCTTGACCCGCCGCGGCGTCCCGCCATGGTGCGCGCCGTCCGCCCCAGGAGATTCTGCATGACCCCGAAGGACCAGGCGCTGGCTGGCTTCGTCTCGCGCCGCGCCACGCTGTTCGGCGGGATGGCCTTCGCATTGCCGGCGGTCGCCGGGCTGCCGGCCGCGGCGCTGGCGCAGAGCTCGGTCGTCGACATCACCAAGGCCCGCACCGACCCGATCCCGATCGCGATCCCGGATTTCGCCGGGCAGGGCGAAGGCTCGCGCGTCGGCCGCGACATCGCCCGCGTGGTCATCAACAACCTGAAGAATTCCGGCCTGTTCCGCCCGGTCGAGCGCGCCGCCTTCATCCAGACGGCGGAGGCCGCCGCCGCCATGCCGCGCTTCCAGGACTGGCGGGTGATCGGCGCGCAGGCGCTGGTGACCGGCAGGGTCGAGGCCGCGAGCGACCGCGTGCGGGTCGAGTTCCGGCTCTGGGACGTGCTGCCGGAGCAGCAGATCCAGGGCACCGCCTTCACCGCGCCGGCGGCCAATTGGCGCCGCATCGCGCATCTGATCTCGGACGTGATCTACGAGCGGCTGCTGGGCGAGAAGGGCTATTTCGACACCAAGGTCGTCTACATCGCCGAGAGCGGGCCGCGCGACCGGCGCACCCGGCGCCTCGCCATCATGGACCAGGACGGCGAGAACAACCGCTTCCTGACCGACGGGCAGTTCGCCGCGCTGACGCCGCGCTACCACCCGAACGGCCAGCAGATCGCCTTCATGTCCTATGCCCGCGGCGAGCCGAAGGTCTATCTCTACAATCTCGAGGGCGGGCGGCCGGAGCCGCTGGGCAATTTCCCGGGCATGACCCTCTCGCCGCGCTTCAGCCCGGACGGGCGCAGCGTGGTGCTCTCGGCGACCCGCGGCAACGACGCCAATATCTACGTCGTCGATCTCGGCTCGCGGCAGGAGCGGCAGCTCACCTCGGGCGGCGGGCTCGACGTCTCGCCCTGCTTCTCGCCCGATGGGACGCAGATCGTCTTCAACTCCGACCGCGGCGGCGACCAGCAGCTCTATGTCATGGATGCGGGCGGCGGCGGCATCCGCCGCATCTCCTTCGGCAAGGGGCGCTACGCGACGCCGGTCTGGTCGCCGCGCGGCGACCTGATCGCCTTCACCCGCCTCGCGGGCGGGCAGTTCGCCATCGGCGTCATGCGCCCCGACGGCTCCGGCGAGCGCATCCTGACGGAGGGCTGGGGCATGGAGGGGCCGACCTTCGCGCCGAACGGCCGTGTCATGATGTATTTCCGCGAGACCCCGGCGCGCGACGCGCGCGGCGGCGGCTATTCCTCCCGCCTCGCCTCGATCGACATCGCCGGCTTCAACGAGCGGCAGATCGTCACCCCGACCGATGCCTCCGATCCGGCCTGGTCGCCGCTGCTCTCCTGATCCGCGTCCGTCAGGGTTGCAGCGGTGCATGGCACGGCCGCCACATTGACAGAGAATTGTTCGATTGCCTTGACCCTCTAGATCATGGGTTGTAACGGCGGCGAAGGAGTTCCAGCGGCTCCGCGCTGCTTCTGCGAAAGGATCAGAGGGATGAAGACCACCCGGGTGCTTGGCGCCTTTGCGGCGCTCGCGCTGCTCGCCGCCTGCGAGTCCTCCACCGACACCGCCGCCACCGGCACCGGCGCCGCCACCACCGGCAGCACCATCCGCCCCGGCAGCCAGGAGGACCTGATCGCCCAGGCCGGCAGCGACCGCGTGTTCTTCGACTACGACAGCAGCGCCATCCGTGCCGACCAGCGCCCGACGCTGCAGCGCCAGGCGAGCTGGATGGGCGCCAACCCCGCGGTGACCGTGCAGGTCGAGGGCCATGCCGACGAGCGCGGCACGCGCGAGTACAACCTCGCGCTCGGCCAGCGCCGCGCCAATGCGGCGCGCGACGCGCTGGCCGCGGGCGGCGTCGCCGGCGGCCGGATCTCCACCATCTCCTACGGCAAGGACCGCCCGGCGGCGCTCGGCTCGAACGAGGATGCCTGGGCGCAGAACCGCCGCGCCGTGACGGTGGTGCGCTAATACGCTTGTGTATCGCGGCGGGCTTCGGCCCGCCGCGGCCAGCCGATAGATAGCCGGGGCTTCCGCTCCCCGGCGGCTGCGGCCGGGGCGGGCCCGTCCGCCCCGCGATGAGCCCGACCGGAGTCCCGATGCGACGCGCGCTCGCCGTCCTGCTCCTCGCCACCCCGCTCTCCCTGGCCGAGGCCGGGCCGGCCCATGCCCAGGCCGAGAGCCGCGAGGGGATCTACCTGCAGAACCAGATCCTCCAGCTCCGGCAGGAGCTCGACCAGTTGCGTCGCGGCGGCGCGGCCGCCGTGCCGGCGCCGGTGCCGCGCGGCAATGCGCCGGCCGGGCCGCAGGGCGAGCTGGTCGGGGCGCTGCTCGACCGCGTCTCGACGCTGGAGGAGGAGACGCGCCGGCTGCGCGGCCGGCTGGAGCAGGCCGAGTTCCAGAACCGCACCCTCGGCCAGCAGCTCGAGAAGCTGCAGGGCGACATGGATTACCGGCTGCAGCAGGTGGAGGGCACGGGCGGCGGCGCGCCGCGCCCGGCGACGCCCGCGCCCGCACCCCCGCCGCCGGCGGCGCGGCCGTCCGGCCCGGCGCAGTCCCTGCCGCCCGTCGCCGGCCCGGCGCCCGCGCCGGCCGCCGCCCGCACGCCGGAGAAGTCGCTCTCGGACGGTCAGGCCGCGCTCGCGCGGCGCGACTTCGCCACCGCCGAGGCCGCGGCGCGCGAGGTGCTCGGCAATCGCGGCAGCCCGCGCGCCTATGACGCGCGCTTCCTGCTGGCCGATGCGGAGTTCGGCCAGCGCAACTGGCAGGACGCCGCGGTCGCCTATGGCGAGGCCTATCGGGCCAACCAGAAGGGCAGCCGCGCGGCGGAGGCGCTGATCGGCTTCGGCACCTCGCTGGCCAACCTCAACCAGAAGCGCGAGGCCTGCGACGCCTTCGGCCTGGTGCAGAGCGAGTACCCGCAGTTGCGCGGCGCGCTGAAGGAGCGGCTGGATGCCGGCCGCCAGCGGGCGGGCTGCCGCTAGGCGCGCCTGCCCGGCCTGGACCGCATCCGGTGCGGACCGGGCTTCCGTCCGGCGCGCCTGCCCGGACCTCTCCTGGAAGGCCCCCCGGGGTGTGCCGCGGCCCGGCCCCCGCGCGGTCGCGGCGCGCTCGGCCCCGTCGCGCGCAGCCCCAGCCCGGGCCATCGGGTCGGCGGGACCTCGAGGCGGCTCCGCCGCATCGCACGCGGTGCGGCCTTTTCCATGACCACGCGCCGGCCTCCTCGCCCGTGACGCCGCCACTGGCGCAAGGCGGTGCCGTCGGTCCGTCCGACGCCGGCATGGCGGCGGATCTGGCGGCCGTGTCCGAGGCGGGGTTCGCCGCCCTGATGGCGCCGCTCGGCCCCTTCGGCCCGGCGCCGCGGCTCGCCGCCGGCGTCTCGGGCGGGCCGCACAGCCTCGCCCTCGCCCTGCTGGCGGATCGCTGGGTCCGGGCGCGCGGCGGCAGCCTGCTCGCGCTCATCGTCGATCACGGGCTGCGGCCCGAGAGCGCCGCGGAGGCGGCGGGCGTCGCCGCCATGCTCGCGGCGCGCGGCATCGCGGCCCGCATCCTCGCCCTCGGTCTCCCGGCCGGGCCGCGGCTGCAGGAACGCGCCCGCGCCGCCCGCCATGCCGCCCTGCTGGAGGCCTGCCAAGCCGCCGGCGCACCCTGGCTGCTGCTCGGCCACCACCGCGCCGACCAGGCGGAGACGCTGCTCTTCCGCGCGCTGCGCGGGAGCGGGGAGGGCGGCCTCGCCGCCATGGCGGTGCTGCGGGCTGAGGCGGCGGCGCTGGTGCTGCGGCCGCTCCTCGGCGTCCCGCCCGCGCGGCTGGAGGCGGTGGTCGCCGATGCCGGCCTCGCGCCGGTGCGCGACCCGAGCAACCGCGACCCGCGCTTCGCCCGCATCGCCCTCCGCGCGGCGCTGGACGACCCGGCGGGCACCGGCCTGCCGGTGGCGGCCCTGGCCGAGGCGGCATCCGCCTTCGGTCTGCGGCGCGCCCAGGCGGAGGCGGCGCTGGCCACCCGCCTCGCCGAGGCGGCCCGGCTGTTTCCGACCGGCCATGCGGAGATCGACCCGGCGGCGCTGGGCGCGGATGCGGTGGCGGTCGCGGCGCTCGGCGCGCTGCTCCGCGCGGTGGGCGGCGGGGGCTTCCCGCCGGCCGCCGCGGCGGTGGCGGCGCTGCTGCGACGCGGCGCGGGGACCCTGGCCGGCGCCTGGCTGCGGCCGCGCGGTGCTCGCTGGCTTTTGTTGCGGGAGCCGTCCGGCCTTGCGCCGCCCGTGCCGGCCGTCGCCGGCGCCCGCTGGGACGGCCGGTTCCGCCTGCTCCGGGCCGGCGCTCCCGGCCATGACCTCGGGGCGCTCGGGCCGGAGGGCGCGGCCTTCCGCCACCTGGCGCCCGGTCTTCCGGCCGCGGTGCTCGCCGCCCTTCCGGCCATCCGCCAGCACGCCGTGCTGGCCGCGGTGCCTCTGCTCGGCTATCCTGATGGGCAACGCTGTGCGGAATTCCCGCTCGTCTTTTCCCCGGCTGGTGGTGCCGTGACCGGGGCGGAGGATCGGAGGAGCCGCATGGCCCATTAACTGCCGGGCATGGCTCCCTATCTACCGGAGGACGGCAGGATCGCGGGCATGGCGCCCAAGGGTTCGTGGCCTCGTCACGGCCACGGCGGGAACGGGATATGAATCGGTGAACAACTTCGGCCGCAATCTGGCGCTCTGGGTCATCGTGGCGCTGCTGCTGGTGGCGCTCTTCAACCTGTTCCAGCCCAGCGGCTCGGGCCAGCGGGGGGCCCAGCAGGTCGCCTATTCCGACTTCCTGAACGAAGTCGGCTCGGGCCATGTTCGCGATGTTGTGATCCAAGGCCGGACGGTCACCGGCCAGCTCTCGGATGGCCGCACCTTCCAGACCTATACGCCGGAGGATCCGGCGCTGGTCGGCAAGCTGACGGAGAAGGGGGTGCGGGTTGTGGCCCGGCCGGAGGAGAGCGACGTCAACCCGCTCTTCCACTATCTCCTCTCCTGGTTCCCGATGCTGTTGCTGATCGGCGTCTGGGTCTTCTTCATGCGCCAGATGCAGAGCGGCGGTGGACGTGCGATGGGCTTCGGCAAGTCCCGCGCCCGGCTGCTGACGGAGAAGCAGGGCCGCGTCACCTTCGAGGACGTTGCCGGCATCGACGAGGCCAAGGGCGAGCTCGAGGAGATCGTCGAGTTCCTGCGCGACCCGCAGAAGTTCCAGCGCCTCGGCGGCAAGATCCCGAAGGGCTGCTTGCTCGTCGGCCCGCCCGGCACCGGCAAGACGCTGCTCGCCCGCGCCATCGCCGGCGAGGCGAACGTGCCCTTCTTCACCATCTCGGGCTCCGACTTCGTCGAGATGTTCGTCGGCGTCGGCGCTTCCCGTGTCCGCGACATGTTCGAGCAGGGCAAGAAGAACGCCCCCTGCATCATCTTCATCGACGAGATCGACGCGGTCGGCCGGCATCGCGGCGCCGGCCTCGGCGGCGGCAACGATGAGCGCGAGCAGACGCTGAACCAGATGCTCGTCGAGATGGACGGCTTCGAGTCGAACGAGGGCGTGATCCTGATCGCCGCCACCAACCGGCCGGACGTGCTCGACCCCGCGCTGCTGCGCCCGGGCCGCTTCGACCGGCAGGTGGTGGTGCCGAACCCGGACGTGATGGGCCGCGAGAAGATCCTCCGCGTCCACATGCGCAAGGTGCCGCTGGCCTCCGACGTCGATCCGAAGGTGATCGCCCGCGGCACGCCGGGCTTCTCGGGCGCGGATCTTGCGAACCTGGTGAACGAGGCGGCGCTGCTCGCCGCGCGCACCGGCCGCCGCACCGTCGGCATGCACGAGTTCGAGCAGGCCAAGGACAAGGTGCTGATGGGCGCCGAGCGCCGGTCGCTGGTGATGTCCGAGGACGAGAAGCGCATGACCGCCTATCACGAGGCGGGGCATGCCCTTTGCGCCCTCAAGCTCCCGGAATGCGACCCGGTCCACAAGGCCACCATCATCCCGCGCGGCCGGGCGCTGGGCCTGGTGATGTCCCTGCCGGAGGGCGACCGCTACTCCAAGCACAAGTCGAAGCTCCTGCAGGAGCTGGCCATGGCCATGGGCGGCCGCGTCGCGGAGGAGCTGATCTTCGGCTCGGACAAGGTCTCGAACGGCGCCTCCGGCGACATCAAGATGGCGACCGACCAGGCCCGCCGGATGATCACCGAATGGGGCATGAGCGAGAAGCTCGGCATGATCGCCTATGGCGAGAACAGCCAGGAGGTCTTCCTCGGCCACTCCGTGACCCAGTCGAAGAACCTCTCGGAGGAGACCGCCCGGCAGATCGACGGCGAGATCCGCCGGATCATCGACGAGGCCTATGCCAAGGCGCGGTCGCTGCTGTCGGAGAACATCGACGAGCTGCACCTGCTGGCCAAGGGCCTGCTGGAGCACGAGACGCTCTCGGGCGACGAGATCCGGCAGGTGATCCGCGGCGAGCCGATCATCCGCAACCGGCCTGACGAGCCGGTGCCGCAGGGCCGCGGCAGCGTGCCCAGCAGCAGCCGGTCGCCGCGCCCGAGCGGCGGGCTGAACCCCGGGCCGGCGCCGGCCACCTGATCCTTCTTCCCGGGCCCGGGGGCGCCAGCCTCCGGGCCCTTTCGCGAGCGCCCGGGCCTGTCCCATGACCGAGAGATGGATCGAGCCGCTGGGCCTGCTGGAGGGTCCCGCGGCCTTCGTCGCGCTGCGCGACGGCCTGGCCCTGCCGCTGCAGGGCGGGCATCTCGCCTTCCCCCTGGCGCGGCTGATCGAGGACGGGACGGCGCGCGGCGTGGTGCCGGCCGCCGCCATCCCCGAGGACTGGCAGGACCTGCTGCCGCCGCTCATCCGGCCGCTGCCGCCCTTCGCCGGCCTCGCGCCGCGCCTGCCCGGCTGCCCCCTGGTCATGGGCATCGTCAACGTCACCCCGGACAGCTTCTCGGACGGCGGCGAGACGGCGGAGGCCGCGGCGGCCATCGCCCGCGGCCATGCCATGCTGGAGGCGGGGGCCGACATCCTCGACATCGGCGGGGAGAGCACGCGGCCGGGCGCCGATCCCGTGAGCCCCGGGGAGGAGATCCGCCGCATCCTGCCGGTGGTGCGCGACCTGGCCCGCGCCGCGCCCGTCTCGGTCGATACAAGGCATGCCGCGACCATGGCGGCGGCGCTGGAGGCCGGGGCGGAGATCGTCAACGACATAACCGCGCTCCGGCATGACGGCGGGGCGCTGCGCGTGGTCCAGGCCGCCGCCGCGCCCCTCGTCATCATGCACATGCCCGGCACCGATCCGCGCAGCATGCAGGCCGAGGCGCGCTACGGCGACGTGGTGCTGGAGGTCGCCCGCTTCCTGCGCGACCGGGTGGCGACGCTGCAACGCCTCGGCATCCCCCGCGCCCGGATCGCCATCGATCCCGGGATCGGCTTCGGCAAGACCATGGAACACAACCTCGCGCTGCTGGAGCGGCTGCCGCTGCTCGCCGGCATCGGCTGCCCGGTGCTGGTCGGCCTGTCGCGCAAGCGCTTCCTCGGCCGCCTCACGGGCATCGAGGCGGCCGGCGAGCGCCTGGTGCCGAGCCTGGCCGGCGCGCTCTTCGCCGCCAGCCGCGGGGCCGCCATCCTGCGGGTGCATGACGTGGCGGAAACCTTTCAGGCCCTCGCGATGTGGCGGGCCGCCGCTGCCGGCGCGGCACCGGCCTCAAGGACAGGCTAATCGACGGCGACCGCGGCCTCGGCTATTCCATTCCCTGGCCGCATCTTACATCGGGTCCATGATGACAACACCAGCACGCCGCTACTTCGGCACCGACGGCATCCGTGGCACTGCCAACAAGGCGCCGATGGATGCGGCGACCGCTCTCCGCCTCGGCCAGGCGGCCGGGCGCTACTTCAACCGCGGCGCGCATCGCCACCGTGTCGTCATCGGCAAGGACACGCGCCTCTCGGGCTATATGCTGGAGCCGGCGCTCACCGCCGGCTTCATCGGGGCCGGCATGGACGTGGTGCTGGTCGGCCCGCTGCCGACGCCGGCCATCGCCCTGCTCACGCGCAGCCTCCGCGCCGATCTCGGCGTCATGATCAGCGCCTCCCACAACCTCTATCAGGACAACGGCATCAAGCTGTTCGGTCCGGACGGCCTGAAGCTGTCGGACGCGCAGGAAGCCGCGATTGAGGGGCTGATGGATGGCGACCTCGAATGCGGCCTGGTCGCGCCGGCGAAGCTCGGCCGCGCCAGCCGCATGGAGGACGCGCCCGGCCGCTACATCGAAGCGGCGAAGGCCAGCTTCCCGCGCGGCCTGACGCTCGAGACGCTGCGCATCGTCATCGATTGCGCACATGGCGCCGCCTACAAGGTCGCGCCCACCGTGCTCTGGGAACTGGGCGCGGAGGTGGTGCCCGTCGGCGTCTCGCCGGACGGCTTCAACATCAATGACGGCGTCGGCTCCACCGCGCCGGGCCGGCTGGCGGAGATCGTGCGGGAGCGGCGGGCGGATCTCGGCATCGCGCTCGACGGCGATGCCGACCGGCTGGTGCTGGTGGACGAGAAGGGCAGCATCATCGATGGCGACCAGATCCTCGCCCTGATCGCCGGCTTCTGGCACAAGCAGGAGCGGCTGCGCGGCGGCAACGTGGTCGCCACCGTCATGTCGAACATGGGGCTGGAGCGCTACCTGCGGGAGCGCGGCCTCGGCCTGCTGCGCACCGCGGTCGGTGACCGCTATGTCGGGGAGCGGATGCGCGAGACCGGCTGCAACCTCGGCGGCGAGCAGTCCGGCCACATGATCATGAGCGACTTCGGCACGACGGGCGACGGGCTGATCGCCGCGCTGCAGGTGCTCGCGGTGCTGGTGGAGGAGCAGCGGGCGGCGAGCGAGGTCTGCCGCCGCTTCCGGCCGCTGCCGCAGAAGCTGGTCAATATCCGCTACGCCGGCGCCTCGCCGCTGCAGCAGGAGGCCGTGCAGCGCGAGATCGCCGCGCATGAGGAACGGCTCGGCGAGCGCGGCCGCGTGCTGATCCGCGCGAGCGGGACGGAGCCGGTCATCCGCGTGATGGCCGAGGCCGAGGACGAGGCGCTGGTGGAGGAGACGGTCGCGGCGCTGGCGGAGGTCATCCGCTCCCGCGCCAAGGTGGCGGCGTGACGGCGCCCGAAGGTGGCGGCGGCCAGGACCGGCCGCGTGGCAGGATGGGCCGGGTCCTGATCGTCGCGGGCTCGGATTCCGGCGGCGGCGCCGGCATCCAGGCCGACCTGAAGGCGGTGACGGCGCTCGGCGCCTTCGCCGCGACCGCGATCACCGCGCTGACCGCGCAGAACACCGAGGGGGTGCATGGCGTCCTGCCGGTCCCGACCGAGTTCCTCCGCCAGCAGATCCGGGTGGTGCTGCGCGACATCGGCGCCGATGCGCTGAAGACGGGCATGCTGCACGACGTGCCGACCATCGAGGCGGTCGCCGAGGAGATCGCCGCCGAGGCGCCGGGGCTGCCGCTGGTCGCCGATCCCGTGATGGTGGCGAAGGGCGGGCATCCGCTGCTGCAGCCGGAGGCGGTGGAGACGCTGAAGCGCCGCCTGCTGCCGCTCGCCGCCGTCATCACGCCCAACCTGCCGGAGGCCGAGGTGCTGCTCGGCCGGCCCATCCCGGATGCCGCGGCGATGCCGGCGGCGGCCGAGGCGCTGCTCGCGCTCGGCCCGCGCGCGGTGCTGCTGAAGGGCGGCCACCTCTCGGGCGGGCAGGTGGTGGATGTTCTGGCGACGCCCGGGGGCCTGGCCCGCTTCGAGGATGCGCGGATCGAGACGCGCCATACCCACGGCACCGGCTGCACCCTGGCCTCGGCGATCGCCGCCGGCCTGGCGCAGGGCATGGCGCTGCGGGACGCCGTGGCGCGCGCCCGCGCCTATGTCCGCGCCGCCATCCTGGCCGCGCCCGGCCTCGGCCGCGGGCATGGCCCGCTGGACCATGGGGTGACCTTCGACCCTTCGCGGATTGCTTGGGCCTGATGCGCAGCCATCCCTTCGTCACGCTCGACGTCTTCACCGCTCGGCGCTTCGGCGGCAACCAGCTCGCGGTCTTCCCCGATGCGCAGGGCATCGGCGATGCCGAGATGCAGGCGCTGGCGACCGAGTTCAACCTGTCCGAGACGACCTTCGTCCTGCCGCCCGCCGATCCCGCCAATACGGCGCGGGTGCGCATCTTCAACCGCGTCGCCGAGATGCCCTTCGCCGGCCATCCCAGCGTCGGCACCGCCGTCGTATTGGCGCAGCGCGGCCATGGCGCCGAGGGCCGGCTGCGGCTCGAGATGATCGCCGGCATCGTCGAGGTCGAGCTCTGGCGCGATGCCGATGGCCGGCCAGCCGGGGCCGCGATCGGCGCGCCGCAGCCGCTCTCGGTCGGCGCGGCGCTGCCGGTGGCGCCGATCGCCGCCTGTGCCGGGCTCGCCCCGGAGGGCATTGTCACCGTGCGGCACGCCCCGACGCTCGCCGCCGATGGCGGCAACCCGCGGGTGCTGGTGGAGGTGACGGAGGCGGCGCTGGCCGCGGCCCGCCCCGAATTCGGCGCCTTCCGGCAGGCGGTGGAGGCGCTGCCGGAGTTGGGCGGCAGGCTCTCGCTCTACCTCTATCGCCGCGACGGCGCGGGCCTGCGGGCGCGCATGTTCTCGCCGCTCACCGGCACCTGGGAGGACCCGGCGACCGGCAGCGCGGCGACGCCGCTGGCCGGCTTCCTGCTGCACCTCTCCGGCGCGGAGAGCGCCAGCCTCGACATCCTCCAGGGCGTCGAGATGGGCCGGCCGAGCCTGCTCCGCACCACCGCGCGCCGGACGCCCGAGGGCATCCGCGCCACGGTCGGCGGCTTCTGCGTGCCGGTTCTGCGGGGCGAGGCGCTGCTGTAGCTCAGGGCGGCTCGCGCTCGAGCCAGCCCTCCACATAGGCCTTCTTCGCCAGCACGAGGCCGAGCGCCGAGAGCGGCGCCGCCAGGGCGACGCCGAGCAGCCCGAAGAGCGCGCCGGCCAGCACCTGCACCAGCAGCAGCAGCGCGGGCGGCAGGTCCGCGGTGCGGGCCTGCACCATGGGCGTCAGGAAATTGCCCTCCACCGTCTGCACCGCGACGATCAGCCCGACGACCCAGAGGCCGAGCATCGGATCCTGCGTCGCCGCCAGCAGCACGGCCGGCACACCGCCGATCACCGGCCCCAGCACCGGGATGAAGTTGAGCAGGCCGATGATCGCCGCCAGCAGCCCCGGCAGCGGCACGCCGAGCGCCCAGAGGCCGAGCCAGGTCAGCGTGCCCGCCACCACCATGGCGAAGGCCTGGCCGAGCAGCCAGCCGCGGAGCGTATGGCCGGCCTCGGCCAGCGTCTCCTGCACCCGCCCGTCCAGCCGCGGGTCGAAGAGGCTGCGCAGCCCGCTGAGATAGCCCCGCGGCCGGACCGCCAGGTAGAGCGCCAGCAGCACCACCAGCACGAGGTTGCCGAGGCCGCCGAGCGTGCTGCCGGCGGCGCGCGCCGCCGCCTGGGCCGCGCCCTCCGCGCCGCCGCTGCTGAGCAGGCGTCCCGGCTCCGCCTGGCGGAGCAGCCAGTCGCCCCAGGCCGTGCCGGCGATGCGGCCGCGCAGCGTTTCGAGGCTCTTCGGCAGGCTGTCGGCAAGTTGCGTCGCCTGGTCCGCCAGCGGGCCGGCGGCCGCCCAGGCGGCCAGCGCGACCGCCGCGGCGACCATCAGCGCGACCAGCAGCACCGCGGCGGCCTCCGGCAGGCCGGTGCGGCGCGCCAGCGGGTCGGCGCCGGCATGCAGGGCGAGCGCCAGCAGGACCGCGGCGAAGCCGAGCAGCGGCACCTCCGGCACCAGCCAGAGCAGCAGAAGCACCAGCCCCAGCAGGACCAGCACGGAGCCTTGCGCACGCGTCATGATGGGCCAACGGCGGTTGCCGCCGGCGGTTCCGACGCGGCGGCGTGCCGGGCGATGTCGGCCCGTTGCCGGGGGGCAGGCGCCGTCAGGCCAGCGGCGCGACCCGGCGGCTGCCGGGCCGGTCCAGATCCAGCACCGGGCCGAGGGGCACCACGCCGCTCGGGTTCACCCAGGCGTGGCTGCCATAGTAGTGCCGCTTGATATGGCCGAGATCGACCGTCTCCGCGATGCCCGGGTGCTGGTAGAGCGACCGGGTGAAGTCCCACAGCGCCGGGTAGTCCAGGATCCGCCGCAGGTTGCACTTGATAGTGGCCGTGGTAGACGGCGTCGAAGCGGATCAGCGTGGTGAAGAGCCGCCAGTCCGCCTCGGTCGCCGCCTCGCCGCAGAGGAAGGGCTGGCGCGACAGCCGCTCCTCCAGCCAGTCGAGCGTGGCGAAGAGCGGGACGACGGCTTCCTCGTAGGCTTCCTGCGTCCGGGCGAAGCCGGCGCGGTAGACGCCGTTGTTGAGCGTCGCATAGACGCGCTCGTTTACCGCGTCGATCTCGGCACGCAGCGGCGCAGGGTACCAGTCGCCCGGCGCGGCGCCGATGCCATCGAAGGCGCTGTTGAGGATGCGGATGATCTCCGCGCTCTCGTTGTTCACGATGCTGCCGGTCGCCTTGTCCCAGAGCACCGGCACCGTGACGCGGCCGGAGAAGTGCGGATCGGCCTTCGCATAGACCTGGTGCAGGACCTCGGCGCCGTTCACCGTATCGGGCAGCACGCCCTCGCCGGGCGCGAAATTCCAGCCCTGCGCGCCCATGTGCCAGTGGGTGACGGAGAGCGAGATCACCTCCTCCAGCCCCTTCAGGTGGCGGAAGATCAGCGTGCGGTGTGCCCAGGGGCAGGCGAGGGAGACATAGAGGTGATAGCGCCCGGCCTCCGGCGCGAAGCGGGTGCCGGGGGCGATCGTGTCGCGGAAGCGCGTCTCCGGCCGCTGGAACCGCCCGCCCGCATTCGGCGTGCCGGCCTCCTCCACCTGCCACGTGCCGTCCACCATGCGTCCCATGCGCCACTCCTGCCGGAAGGTCAGTCAACGCGGATCTTGGCATCCCGCACCACGCGGGCATGCAGGGCGAATTGCTCCTCGAGGAAGGCCGCGAATTCCTCGGGGGTATTGGGCCGGGCGATGGCGCCGAGCGCGGCGAGCGTCTCCGCCACCGGCGGATCGGCCGCGGCCTCGTTCAGGGCGGCGTTGAGGCTGCGGTTGATCGTCTCCGGCGTGCCGGCCGGCAGGAAGACGCCGTTCCACTCGTAGGTCTCGAAGCCGGGCAGCGTCGCCGCGATCGCCTCCACCCCCGGCAGCACCGGCACCGGTTCCCGGCCGGAATGGGCGATGACGCGGGCCGTGCCGGCGCGGAGATGCGGCACCGTGCCGGGGGTATTGCTGAATTGCAGTTGGATGCGGCCGGTGACGAGGTCGTTCCGCGCCGCCGGCGAGTCGCGGTAGACGACGTGGTTGATCTGCACGCCGGCCATTTCGTTGAAAAGCGCGAGGGTGATGTGCTGGGCCGAGCCGATGCCGGTTGTGCCGGCATCGATGGTCCCGGGCGCGGCCCTGGCCGCCGCGATCAGGTCCCGCACCGTCGCCGGCGCGAAGTGGTGGGAGCCGAGGATGGTGTTCGGCGTGACGAGCGAGAGATAGACCGGCAGGAAATCCCGCCGCGTGTCGTAGGGCAGCTTCGGCCCGAACAGCGCCGGGTTCACCGAATGCGCCGTGGCGTCGTAGAGCAGCGTGCTGCCGTCCGGCGGGGCGCGCGCCACCAGGCTGGCGGCGATGCTGCCGGCGGCGCCCGGCCGGTTCTCCACGACATAGGTCTGCCCGGTGCGCTCCGAGAGCCGGCCGAAGAGCAGGCGGCAGACCACGTCGGCCGTGCCGCCGGCGCCATAGGCATTGACCACGCGCACCGGCTTCGCCTGGGCGCGCGCGGCCGGCGCGGCAAGCAGGCCGGCCAGCAGCACGCGCCGGCGCATGTCAGGCCGTGGTCGGCATGAAGCGGAAGCCCTCGCCCCACCGCGTCACATGGCCGGTGGAGGGGGAGGGGAAATGCGCTGTGCAGAGCAGCCGCCCGGTGTCGCAATGGCATTCCAGGAATTTGCGGCGCGTCACGGCCGATTGCCCCTGGTCGGTGTCGGCGCGCATCGAGAGCTCCGGGTAGCGCGCCTGCAGCGGCGAGTGGATGAGGTCGCCGGTCAGCACCGCGATGGTCTCGCCCTTGCCAAGCTCGACCGCATAGTGGTCCGGCGTATGGCCCGGCGTCGGCGTCAGGCGGACATGGTCGTTCAGCGCAGCGTCGGTCCGGACCAGTTGCGCCTGGCCGGCGGCGACCACGGGCAGGACGCTGTCCTCGAGGATCGGGTTCGGCGTCCTCTCATGCTCCGCCTGCCAATAGGCAAGCTCCTTCTCGCCGAAGACGTATTTCGCCTTGGGGAAGGTCGGCACCCAGCGGCCGTTCTCCAGCCGGGTGTTCCAGCCGACATGGTCCACATGCAGGTGGGTGCACATGACGTAGTCGATATCGTTCACCGACAGGCCGGTCGCGGCCAGGTTCCGCTCCCAGGTGTCGGAGGACTTCATGTGCCAGAAGGGGCGGTTCGGCCGGGGCTTGTGGTTGCCGACGCAGGTGTCCACCAGGATGGTGTGGTGCGGCGTGCGCACGACATAGGACTGGATGCAGAGGTTGAGCTTGCCGGTCGCCCTGTCGATGGCCCGGCCCTCCTCCAGCCAGGGGCGGTTCTCCGCCAGCACCTCCTTCGAGAGGGATGGGAAGAATTCCAGCGGGTCGAAGAGCGGGCTTTCCTCCTCGATCACGCGGTGGATCTCGAGGTCGCCCAGCCGGAAGCTCGTGCCCATGCTCGTCTCCTTCCCTACCCGGGAAGTCTACCCCGTCAGCCGCGGCGCGCCACCACCGCCACCGGGCCGCCGCCGTCCGGCCCCTGGTGCTCGGCGCCGCCGCTGACGAAGATGTCGGTACGGCCGACCGCGCCGGCGATGACGCCGCCGACCAGGGCGCGGGCATGGCGCGTCGCGTTGATGTCGCTGTCGTCCCACATGATGTGCCGTCGGCCGCGGATCAGGCCGGTGGAGGAGGGCTCGGCCTTCGCCAGCACCGCGACCAGGCGGTCCTGCCGGTCCGGGGGAAGCTGGCCGTCCTCCGTCCGCAGGCCCGCGCCGCGGAGCGCGGCGTGGACGGCCGGCAGGTCGATGGCATCGCGCATGACCGCATGGGCGATGCAGAGGTCGCCGGCCCAGTCCGGGCTGTTGCCCAGCACGATCACCTCGTTCCGCAACAGCTCGACGCCGGCCGAGGTGCTGGCGACGCCCGAGAACAGCGACCAGTCCGCGCCGATCGCCGCCTCCGGCACATCAGCCACTTCGCCGAGCGCCAGCGCTACGCCGATCGCCGATGCGCCGCGCGAGAGGCCCATGGAGTGGTAGGTGTCCTCGGTCGCGACCGTCCGGCCGCGCGCCTTCGCGGCCGCGATGCGCTCGCTGGTCAGCAGCGGGCATTTCACCTGGACGTAGTGGACCTGGGCGGGGTCGGCGATCCCGGCCCCGGCCATGGCGGCGCGGACCGCTGTCGCGGTCGCCTGCACCTGCGGGGTGCGGCCCAGCTCCTCCGGCGCGAAGTCCGGGGTGAAACCGATGCCGATGGCGAGCGCGCCGGCCGGGTCCGGCGCCGCGTCCTCGCCGACGGCCAGCACCAGGAAATGCGGGGAGAGCCCGCCCTCCGTGCCGCCCGACATCACCATGGCGACGCGGGCCGCGACCGCCTCCGGCGCCTCGCCCAGGCGGCGGCCGAGCATCAGCGACAGCGCCTGGACCGCATAGGCGCGGGTGAAATCGTTGACGCAGCCATTGCCCTCTGTCTTGCCGAGCACCGCGACGACCTGGCGCGGGTCGAGCGCGCCGGCGTCGAACAGCGCCTCGATGGCGGCGGTGTCGCCGGGGTGGCGCATGGGGACGCGGTGGAGCAGGGCGCGGCGTGCGGGCATGGGGCTTCCGTCCTCGGGATTCGCTGGCATCCTAGCGGCCGCATCCGAGGAGGCGAGGCATGTACGAAACGCGCGAACGTCCGGCCGATGGCTACAGGGCGATCCCGGCGGTGTTCCAGTATTCGGCCGGCGTCTCCGCGCTGCCCGGCTTCCGCATCGAGCGCGTGCGGTTCGCCGACCCCGTGCCACTGGCCGCCGGCTTCGCCCGGATCGCCGACTACCTGAAGGGCATCGGCCGGCCGCTGACCGCCTTCTGCCAGTGCGAGCTGCGCTCCCCCGGGCAGTTCTCCGAGGAGGGGTTCCGCCAGTTCAACCTGCACTACGTGAAGACGCTGGAGGAATGGGGCATCCTGGCCGAGGGCTGGAATCCCGTCGCCCGCAGCAATGTCTGCCCGGAGCTGACGCCGCCGCCCGAGCCCTCCTTCCACGCCTTCAGCTTTACCCTGCCCGATGCGGGCGCGGCGCCGAGCTTCGTCACCGCCGGCAGCGGCGAGAGCACGGAAGGCAAGGGGAACTACGCGGAGAAGACCATCGCGCTCGGCGACACCTCGCCGGCCGGGCTGCTGCGCAAGGCGCAGTTCGTGCTGGACGAGATGGAACGCAGGATGGTGGCGCTGGGCGGGTCCTGGGCCATGGCGACGGCGGCGCAGGTCTATACCATCCACGACATCCATCCCTTCCTGGGGGATGAGCTCGTCCGCCGCGGTGCCGCGCGCCATGGCGTGACCTGGCACCATTGCCGGCCGCCGGTGGTGAACCTGGAATACGAGATGGACGTGCGCGGGGTGGCGCTGGAACGCGTCCTTCCCGCCTAGAACGACACCTTCGGCTTCGCCCGCGCCTCCGCCGGAGCCTCGAAATAGGGCTCCGGCGCGAAGCCGAAGGGGCCGGCGAGCAGGCTGGAGGGCACCGTCTGGATGCGGGTATTGTAGTCCAGCACGGCGTCGTTGAAGAATTGCCGGGCGAAGGCGATGCGGTTCTCCGTCGTCGCCAGCTCCTCCTGCAGCGCCTTCATATTGTCGCTGGCGCGCAGCTCGGGCACTGCCTCGGCCAGCGCCATCAGCCCCTGCACTTCGCGGCCCAGCGTCCCCTCCGCCGCCGCGCGCGCCGCCACGTTCCCGCCCGCGCCCACCGCCTGCCTGCGTGCCTCCAGGATGCGGTCGAAGATGGCGGCCTCGTGCCGCATGTAGCCCTTCACACTCTCGACCAGGTCGGGGATCAGGTCGCTGCGGCGCAGCAGTTGCACGTCGATCTGCGCCCAGGCGTTGCGCACCCGGTTCCGCGCCGCGACCAGCCCGTTGTAGAGCCAGGCGAGCAGCACCAGCAGCAGCACGAGACAGCCGAGGATCCACCAGCCCGACATGCAGGGTCCCTTCAGAGCGACAGGATGAGCGCGGCGAGGCTGGCCCCGCCGGCGAGCGAGAAGAGGGAGGCGCCGACCATCAGCGTCCCGACGCAGAGGACGAGGAGGGCGAGCAGCGGCACCAGCAGGGCGAGCAGGAAGACCAGCAGCCATCGCTTCCAGCCCGGCACCCGCATCAGGCCCTGCCACGTCGCCCGCCAGCCCTGCGGCGGCGCCGCGCCCGCGCCAAGTGCCGAGAGGCGCCAGAGCCGCTTGCCGATCGGCGGCGTGACCGAGGTGACGATGCTCGCCTGCGCCCGGAAGCCGGCCTTCTCCGCCTGCTGCGGCGCATGGAAGAAGCCGAGTTCCTGCGACGCGCCGCCGGGCGGCAGTCCGTCCGCGTCGATCCGCCGCAGCGCGCCCGCCAGCGCCTCCGGATCGCGCAGCAGCCGCACCGCGCCGGCATCGGCGAGGTAGCGCCGCGTCCGCCAGAGCAGGCCGAGCGGCCAGCCGAAGACGAAGAGCGTCCAGAGCCAGACCAGCATCTTCTGCGCCAGCGTGATGAAGGTCCAGGGCAGCAGCGGCATGACCAGCAGCGCGCCGAGGGGCGGCCAGCGCTCGCCGAGGCTCAGGGCGCGTGTCATGCCCTCCAGCGATTCCGGCGCGGTGCAGGCGGCGAGGCCGGCTTTCAGCCGCTCGGCCCGCTCCGGCGGCAGCAGCCCGGCGATGGCCAGCAGCAGGTCCCGCAGCGCCGCCCAGGCGCCGCGGCGGAAGGGCAGGTCGAAGACCAGCACCATGGCGCCGAGCGTGCCGAAGACCGCCTGCACCGAGGCGGCGAGCCGCAGGTCGCCGTCGCCGATGGCGGCGACCAGATGCGCCACCACGCCCTGGGTTTCCCGCCGGTCCAGCCGATCCAGCAGGCCGCGGGTGGCCATGACCGCGGCCTCCCGATGGGAGGCGCCGAAGGCCGCGGCATTGGGCTGCGGCGCGTCCAGCAGCAGCAGCCGCGGCGTGGCCAGCCCGGCGGCGAGCGAGACCTCGGCCAGGATGTTGCCGAGCTGGCGTTCCTCCGGGTCCTGCGGCCGCGGCTCCCGGGCGCCGAGATCGGCGGTCGCGGCGAGGATGGCGCTCCGCCGGTAGGTGCGGGCGAGGGAGGCCCAGACCAGCACCGCCGCCGCCATGCCCGGCAGCAGCAGCGCCGCGCCCGTCGCCATGGTCCCAAGCGCCGCCAGCAGCCCGGCCGGGCCATGCACCGCATCGAGCAGGTCGAGGCCGCGGAACACCTCCCGCAGGTTGCCGGCGACCCAGCCCTCGAGCCCATGCAGGGCCCGCAGCATCGCCCCCGGCGCCAAGCCGAGCCAGGCGAGGGCCTTGAGCGCGAGGGCGAGCAGCAGCAGCAGGAGCGGCCCGGTGATGGTGCTCAGCACCGCGCCGATGCCGGCGGCGAGGGCGAGGCAGAGCAGGCCCCAGAGCCAGGCGCCGCGGCGCCGCCGGGCCTGCTCGGCATGGAAGGTGGTGCGTTCCGCGGCGGCCGCGGCCGTGATCGACATCGTTTCGGACTACACGGGAATCGCGCCCCGTGGCGGGATATGGCGTGGTTTTGACGGCGGCTCAGGCCGCCAGCCGTGCCCCCGCCCAGGCCGGCGCGCCGCGGCCGACCGCCTCGCCCACCAGCAGCAGGGCCGGGCCGGTCTCGACCCAGGCCTGGGCCCGGGCGGCGACCTCCTCCAGCGTCCCGCGCAGCACGCGCTGGCGGGAGGTGCCGCCGCGCTCCACCACCGCGGCCGGGGTCGCGGGGTCGAGGCCCTCGGCCACCAGTCCGTCGCGGATCTGCGGCAACATGGTGATGCCCATGTAGATCGCCAGCGTCTGGCCGGGCCGCACCAGGCCGGAGACGTCCACCCGCCCGTCGCGGCGGTGGCCGGTGACGAAGGTGACGGCGCGCGCGGCCTCCCGGTGCGTCAGGGGGATGCCGGCGCCGGCGGCGCAGGCCAGCGCCGCGGTGACGCCGGGGACGACCTCGCAGGGGATGCCGGCCTCGGCCAGCGCTTCCGCCTCCTCCCCGCCGCGGCCGAAGACCAGCGGGTCGCCGCCCTTGAGGCGCACCACCCGCTTGCCCTCCTTCGCCAGGCGGACCAGCAGGGCGTTGATCTCCTCCTGCCTCATGCAGTGGTTGGCGCGGGCCTTGCCGACGAAGATGCGCTCCGCGTCGCGGCGGGCGAGGTCCAGCACCTCCTCCGTGCCCAGCCGGTCATGCACGATGACATCGGCCTCGCCGAGCAGGCGAAGGGCCCGCAGCGTCAGCAAATCCCCCGCACCCGGGCCGGCGCCGACCAGGTGGACGATGCCGGGCGGCGCCGCATCGGCACCGTCGAGGGCGCGCCGGAAGGCAGCATCGGCCTCGGCCTCCCGGCCGGCCATGGCGAGGTCGGCGGCGGGGCCCGAGAGCGCCGCATCCAGGAAGCGCCGGCGGGCGACGAGGTCGGGCAGGCGGCGGCGGACGGCCGACTTGAAGCGTTCCGCCATGGCGGCGACGCGGCCGAGGCCCATGGGCAGCACCGCCTCGATCCGCTGGCGCACCTGCCGCGCCAGGACCGGCGCGGCGCCACCGGTCGAGATGGCGATCGTCATGGGGTCGCGGTCGATGATCGCCGGCATCAGCGCGGTGCAGAGCTCCGGTTTGTCCACGACGTTGACCGGGAGGCCCCGCGCGCGGCAGGCCGCGGCCAGCGCCTCCAGCTCCGGCTGCGGGGCATCGGCGCCGATGGCGATGGCGCAGCCCTCCAGCAGGTCGGGCGCGAAGGCCTCGGCGAAGCGGATCTCCGCCCCGGCTTGGCGGAGGATGGCCGCCTTCCGCTCCGCCACCTCGCCGGTGCCGAGGACAAGTGCGGTCCGGCCCTTCAGGTCGAGGAAGACGGGGAAATGCAGCATTCACGGGTCTCCGGCTTGAAGGGGATAGATGGCCGGCCGGGGCAGGCATCGCAACACGTGGCCGAGGAAAGGTTGGGGAGGAAAGCATTTCCTCCCCAAACCCCACCTTTGTTTTCTGCGAGTCGGGACCCGACGCGCGGCGAGCGCGGACTCCCAGAAATAGAAGAGGGGCTCGGGGAGAATACCTTCTCCCCGATCTTCCTCTACGCCGCCGCCAGCGCCGGATTGGCATGGCGGTGATGCAGGAATTCCAGCACCGCCGTGCGCGCCGCGACGAAGACCGGGTCGGCCGCCAGCGCCAGCCGGTCGCGCGGCCGCGGGAGGTCCACCTTCAGCACCTCGCCGATGGTGGCATTCGGGCCATTGGTCAGCATGACGATGCGGTCCGAGAGCAGCACGGCCTCGTCCACGTCATGGGTGATCATGACCACCGTCGTGCCGCGGCTGGCATGGATCTCCATGACCTGGTCCTGCAGGTGGGCGCGGGTCAGCGCGTCGAGCGCGCCGAAGGGCTCGTCCAGCAGCAGGACCTTGGGCTTCATCGCCAACGCCCGGGCGATGCCGATGCGCTGCTTCATGCCGCCGGAGATCTCGGCGGGGCGCTTGTCCTTGGCGTGCGACATGTGCACCAGCGCCAGCGTCTCCAGCACCCAGTCGTGCCGCTCGGCCCGGCTCATCTTCCGCCCGACGGTCTGGTCCACCGCCAGCTTGATGTTCTCGTAGCAGGTCAGCCAGGGCAGCAGGCTGTGGTTCTGGAAGACCACGGCGCGGTCGGGGCCGGGGCCGTCGATCTCCTTGCCCTCGAGCACCACGCCGCCGGCGGTCGCCGGCAGCAGGCCGGCAATGACGTTCAGCAGGGTCGACTTGCCGCAGCCGGAATGGCCGATGACGGAGACGTATTCGCCGCGGGCGATCTGCAGGTCCACCTGCCGCAGCACCGGCACGGGGCTGCGGGGGAACTGGATCGAGAGCTGGGAGATGTCGAGATAGCGTTCCATGGTCGGGTTCCCCTTCACGCCGCCGCCGTGCCACGGGTGACGATGCGCCCGGCCAGCGCCACGATCCGGTCGAGCGCGAAGCCGACCAGGCCGACATAGACCAGCGCGACGATGATGTCGGAGAGGTTGGAGCTGTTCCAGGCATCCCAGACGAAGAAGCCGATGCCGACGCCGCCGATCAGCATCTCCGCTGCCACGATCGCCAGCCAGGACAGGCCGATGCCGATGCGGAGCCCGGTGAAGATGTAGGGCGCGGCCGAGGGCAGCACGATCTTCCAGAAATAGGCCGGCCCTCGGAGCCGGATCACGGCGGCGACGTTGCGGTAGTCCTGCGGCACGTTGCGCACGCCGACCGCGGTGTTGATGATCACCGGCCAGACCGAGGTGATGAAGATCACGAAGATGGCGCTGGGCTGCGCCTCGCGGAAGGCGGCGAGCGACAGCGGCAGCCAGGCCAGCGGCGGCACGGTGCGCAGGACCTGGAAGATCGGGTCCAGTCCCCGCATCGCGAAGGCCGAGGTGCCGATCAGCATTCCGGTCAGCACGCCGGCCACGCCGGCGAGCGCGAAGCCGAGCGCCACCCGCTGCAGGCTGGCCGCCAGATGCCAGAACAGCCCCTTGTCCAGCCCGCCGCGGTCGAAGAAGGGATCGGTGATGAGGTCGTAGCTGTCCGCCCAGACCTTGGAGGGCGGCGGCAGGGTCGCGCCCGGGCCGCTGCCGAGATACTCCCAGACCGCCAGGAAGGCCGCCAGGATCATCAGCGGCGGGACGATGTTGGCCAGCACCGGCGCGAGGCGGGAGGGCTTCGGCAGCGCCGCCAGCAGGGGCCGGGACATCTGCGCCGGCGCCGGCGCCGGCTTGGTGGACACGGCGGTCATCTCAGGCTCCGGCGGTCTTCTTGATGGCGAGGGAGGCGAGATAGGCGGCGGGATCCTCGGGATCGAAGACCTTGCCGTCGAAGAAGGTCTCGCGGCCGCGGCTGGTGCCGGAGGGGGTCTCGCCCGGCTTCACCCCGGCGCGCTCGGCCGCCTGCCGCCAGACCTGCTCGCGGTTCACCTGCGCGATCAGCGCCTTGGTATCCGTGCCCTCCGGCAGCACGCCCCAGCGGATGTCCTCGGTCAGGAACCACAGCTCGTGCGACTGGAAGGGGTAGCTCGCATGATCCCGGAAGAACTTCATCAGCAGCGGGCTGCCCTCGACCTTGCGGCCGTCGCCGTAGTCGATGTTGCCGAGGCTGCGCTGCAGGATGTCGGCGACCGGCACGTTGAACCAGGCGCGCTTGCCGATGATGCTGCACATCTCCTGCTTGTTCGCGGGCTCGTCGCACCAGCGGGCGGCCTCGATCACCGCGGCGGTCAGCGCGACGGCGGCATTCGGGTTCTTCTCCACCCAGTCGGCGCGCAGTCCGAGCGACTTCTCCGGATGGTCCTGCCACAGCTCGCCGGTGACGGCGGCGGAGAAGCCGATCTTCTGGTTCACCAACTGGTCGTTCCAGGGCTCGCCGACGCAGAAGGCGTCCATGGTGCCGACCTTCATGTTCGCCACCATCTGCGGCGGCGGCACGACGATGGTCTGCACGTCCTTGTCCGGGTCGATGCCGGCGGCGGCCAGCCAGTAGCGGATCCAGAGGTCGTGGGTGCCGCCGCGGAAGGTCATGGCGACCTTGCTCTCGGCATTCAGCGCCCGCTTGAGGCCGCTCGCATCGATGGTCGGCTTCAGCGCCTTGTGCTTCTCGGCGACCGAGAGCGCCTGACCGTTGGTGTTCAGCCGCGCCGTGATCACCATCGGCACGGGCTGGTTGTTCTGCGTCACCCGGCCTGCGGTCATCAGATAGGGCAGCGGGGTCAGGATATGCGCGCCGTCGATGCCGCCGCGCTCGCCGCCGAGGACCAGGTTGTCGCGCGTCGCGCCCCAGCTCGCCTGCTTCGAGACCTCGACCTCCGGCAGGCCATACTTGGCAAACAGGCCCTTCTCCCTGGCGATGATCAGCGGCGCGCTGTCGGTCAGCGCGATGTAGCCGAGCACCGCCTTCTTCACCTCCGTCGCCGTCGAGCCTTGCGCGAAGGCGCCGCGCGGCGTCGCGGCGCGGGCGGCGGCGAGCAGCGCGGCGCTCGCCGCGATGGCCCTGCGGCGGGTCAAACTCGTCGTCATGCTTGGGTCTCCGGCAGATCGGCTGGGGGTGGGCTGGGCGCGGGCGGTTCGACCTCCCGCAGGCGGGCGGCGGCGGCCCGCCAGATGTCCTGGCGCCAGGGGGCGAGGGCGGTGGCCTCGGCGAGGCCCGCGGGCACATGGCCCCAGCGGCGCATCTGCCGCAGCCACCAGGCGGCCTGCTCGCGCCGCGGCAGCGTCGCCGTGCGGAAGCGGAGCGGCGCCGCCTGCGGCAGGCCTTCGGCCGTGCCGTCGAAGGCGGCGCCGATGGCGGCGGCGGAGAGGCCGGGAAAGGCCCGGCGCTGCAGGATATGCACCGCCTCGGCCTTGTTCTCCGGCTCGTCCAGCCAGCGCGCCGCGGCGATCACGGCGGCGGTGCAGGCGATGGCGCTCTCCGGGTCGCGCAGCGCATAGCCCGCGGCGAAGGCCAGCAGCTTCTCCGGATGGTTCGGCCAGAGATCGCCGGTCGAGAGGGCGATGGTGCCGACGCCGAGTTCCGCCGCATGGCTGCCCCAGGGCTCGCCGGCGCAGAAGCCGTCGATGGCGCCATCGGCGAGCCGTCCGGCGCATTGCGCCGGCGGCACCACGACGAGGCGCAGGTCGCGGTCCGGGTCGAGCCCGGCCGAGGCCAGCCACCAGCGCAGCAGGTAGTTATGCGAGGAATAGGCGTAGACGACGCCGAGCGTCACCGGCCGGCCGGCGGCGGCGCGGCGGCGCGCCGCCGTGGCGAAGGCTGCGGCCGGAAGCGGGCGGGGAAAGCGGCCGATCTCCTCGGCAAGCGCGCGGGAGAGGGTGAGGGTATTGCCGTTGGCGCCGAGCCCGGCGCCGATGGTCACCTGCGCCTTGACCCCGTCCAGCCCGGCGGCGAGGGCGATCGGCAAGGGGCTGAGGAGATGCGCCGCATCCAGCGCGCCATAGGCCAG
Source organism: Paracraurococcus lichenis (assembly GCF_030657435.1). GTDB lineage: Bacteria > Pseudomonadota > Alphaproteobacteria > Acetobacterales > Acetobacteraceae > Paracraurococcus > Paracraurococcus lichenis. Next base: position 99,601 of record NZ_JAUTWS010000004.1, read on the forward strand.
CTTGTCCCGCACCGCGGCCCAGGCGCCCTCGATGGAGAGGCTGACACGCAGCCCGACCGCATCGAAGAGGCCAAGTTCCTCCGCCACCAGCAGCGGCGCGCCGTCCGTGAGCTGCATGAAGCCGAGACGCAGCGTCCGCAGGGCCGGGCGTCGCGATGCGGGATGGCCGAGCGGCGATTGGGGAGCCACGGTGACGGATGGCACGCGGGCGGACCTCCGGCCTGAAGGGCCAGGTGCGGGCCGCCATTGGACCGCGGGCTATCGCTGCCGAGCCCTGCCGGGCGTGCCGCCCCGGACAGGCCGGCCCACGCCGTTGCGGGCCCGCTCGCTCGCGCAAGAAAGCGGCAATGACCAGGGTGGTCAAGAGATTTGCGCTCTAACTGTGCAATTTTCTTCAGTGATGCGAAATGAAGCAAGAACTTCGTGCTGATTGACTAGTTTTTGGTCAGAACCGAAGCGGCGACTACCCCCAGTTTCTGGCCCTTGTCCATCGCCATCCGGCGGAGGCGCCGATAGGCCTCCGGCTCGGTCAGCTTGTGCTTCTGCATCAGCACGGCCTTCGCACGGTCGACCAGGCGGCGCTCCTCCACCTCCTGCTTCGCCGCCGCCAGTTCCTCCCGCAGCGCCTGGTGGGCACGGAAGCGGCGGATCGCCACCTCGATCACCGGCCGCACGCGGGCCGGCGCCAAGCCTTCCACGATATAGGCGGCGACGCCGGCCTCGAGCGCGGCCTCGATCTGCTCGGGCTCGGCCTTCTCGGCGAAGAGCACGACGGGGCGGGGCTCGTCGCGGTGCAGGGCGCGCATGCCCTCGAGCTCGTCGCGCGAGGGATCGTCCAGGCCGCAGACGATGACGTCCGCCCCGCTGTCGCGCACCGCCCGGGTCAGGTCCGCGGTGCCGGCGACGATCCCCACCACCTGATAGCCGGCCGCGGCCAGCCCGGCCTCGACAGCCGTGGCCCGGTCGCCGTCGCTGTCCACAAGCAAGACTCGCAGTGTCGCCGCCCCCTGAAACCGTCCGGCCAGACTGCGCCCGACCCCTTGCCGGGATGCTGCCGCGCGCGGCCGTGATCGCTGCAAGGCACGGATCGTGCCGCGTTACGGAGGTGGACGGGGTGCCGCCGGCGGCGCAGCATCGCGGCGGAGGAAACGCGATGCCGCAATGCCTTGGTCGCCGCGCTCTGCTGGCCGCGGCGGGTGCATCCGGCCTGTCCCGCCGGGCGCTTGCCCAGCCGGAGGGCTGGCCTGCCCGCCCCGTGCGCATCGTGGTGCCCTTCACCCCCGGCGGCTCGAACGACGCCATCGCCCGGCCGCTGGCGGAGCGGCTGCAGGCGCGCTTCGGCCAGCCCTTCGTCATCGAGAACCGGCCCGGGGCCGGCAGCGCGGTGGGCGTCGCGGCGGTGGCGCAGGGCGCCCCGGACGGCCATACCCTGCTGCTGACCACCTCCTCCATCGCCGCCATCGGGCCGGTGCAGGGCACGGGCTTCGATCCGACGAAGGAGCTGGACGGCGTCGCGCTGCTGGCCAAGGCGCCGCTGATCGTGCTGACGCCGCCCGGCTCGCCCATCGCCTCCATCCGCGACCTGGTGGCCGCCGACCGCGCGAGGCCGGGCACGCTGCACTACGCCAGCAGCGGGCCGGGCAGCACGACCCATATCGCCTCCGAGCTGTTCAACCTCCGGGCCGGCACCCGGCTGCAGCACGTGCCCTACCGGGGCACGGCGGGCGCGCTGACCGACCTCGTCGCCGGGCGGGTGGAGGTGATGTTCACCACCATCGCCAGCGCCGCCGGGCAGATCCGCGGCGGGCTCCTGCGCATCATCGCCTATACCGGCGACGAGCGCCCGGCGGGGACGCCGCCGGCGCCGACGGTGCGCGATGCCGGCATCGGCTACGAGTCGGGGATCTGGTGGGGGCTCTTCGCCCCGCATGGCCTGCCGCCGGGGCTGCGCCGGACGCTGAACGAGGCGGCGAATGGCGCGCTCGCCGAGCCCGGCTTCGCCCGTTTCCTGGAGGGCGAGGGGGCGATGCCGGCGCCGCTGCCGCCCGAGCGGTTCGACGAGTTCCTCGCGGCCGAGGTCCGCTCGATGCGCGAGGTCGTGGCCGCCGCCCGCATCCGGGCGGATTGACGGCCCGCATGGCCCGGCCACCATAAGGGGGCGGGGCATGAGGAGCGGGCGATGTCGGGCATCCTGGTCATCGGCGGCGGGATCGGCGGGCTCGCGCTCGCGCTTTGCCTGCACCGCAACGGCCTGCCCTGCACGGTGCTGGAGGCGGCGGCGGAGATCCGGCCGCTCGGCGTCGGGGTGAATATCCTGCCGCATGCGGCGGCGGAGCTTGCGCGCCTCGGCCTGGAGGCGCCACTGCAACGCCTCTGCGTACAGCCGACCGAGGCGAATTTCTTCAACCGCTTCGGCCAGCACGTCCATGCCGAGCCGCTGGGCCGCGCCGCCGGCTACGACCATCCGCAGATGTCGCTGCATCGCGCCGACCTGCACGGCGTGCTGCTGGCCGCGGCGCGGGAGCGGCTGGGCGAGGGCGCCGTGCTGCTCGACCGCCGCGTGGCGCGGGTGGAGCAGGACGAGGACGGCGTGACGGTGTCCTTCACGCCCGGCCGCAGCGGCGCGGTGCCGCCGCCGCTCCGCGGCAGTGTGGCGATCGGCGCGGACGGCATCCATTCGGCGCTGCGCCGGCAGCTCTATCCGAACGAGGGCGAGCCGAAATACACCGGCTACAACATGTGGCGCGGCGTGACGCGCTGGCCGCCGGTGCTGAACGGCGCTTCCATGACCCGCGTGGGCTGGCTGAAGAACGGCAAGATGGTGCTCTACCCGATCCGCGACCATGCGGACGGGACGCAATTGCTGAACTGGGTCTTCGAGGTCGAGACGGAGACCTACCGCGCCCGGCGCGACTGGAACCGGCCGGGCGATGTCGAGGACTTCATGCCCTGGATCCGCGACTGGGTCTTCGACTGGCTGGACGTGCCGGCGATGGTGCGGGCGAGCGAGGCGGTGCTGGAATTCCCCATGGTGGACCAGGACCCGCTGCCGCGCTGGACCTTCGGCCGCCTGACGCTGCTGGGCGATGCCGCGCATCCCATGGTGCCGCGCGGCTCGAACGGCGCGGGCCAGTCCATCCTGGATGCGCGCTGCCTGGCCGACCTGCTGATGCGGCACGGTGACGACCCGGAGGCGGCGCTGAAGGCCTATGAGGCTGTGCGGCTGCCGGCGACGACGGAGGTCGTGCTGACGAACCGGAAGAACCCGCCGGACGTGATCCTGCGGGAGGTCTTCCTCCGCACCAACGACCGCCCCTTCGCGCGCATCGAGGAGGTGATGTCGAAGGAGGAGATGCTGGCCATCACCGGCGGCTACAAGCGCGTCGCGGGCTACGACCTGGCGACGCTGAAGGCAAAGGCCGGTCCGGCCTGAACGGGGATATCGCAATGCAGAATACCGAGGAGATCTGGCGCCTGGTCGAGGCGAAGCGGGAGCCCTTCCAGGACCTCTCCGACCGCGTCTGGGGCATGCCGGAATTGGCCTATACCGAGCAGCGCTCCTGCGCCGAGCACGCCGCCATGCTGCGCGAGCAGGGCTTCCGGGTGACGGAGAAGGTCGCCGGCATCCCGACCGCGGTCATGGGCGAGGCGGGGGAGGGCGGCCCGGTCATCGCCATCCTCGGCGAGTACGACGCGCTGCCCGGCCTGAGCCAGGAGGCCGGGGTCGCCGAGCCGAAGCCGCTGCCCGGCCCCGGCTTCGGCCATGGCTGCGGCCACAACCTGCTCGGCGCGGCCGCGCTGCTCGCGGCGACCGCGGTGAAGGACTGGCTGGCGGCGAACAACCTGCCGGGACGCGTGCGCTACTACGGCTGCCCGGCCGAGGAAGGCGGCGCCGCCAAAGGCTTCATGGTGCGCGACGGCGCCTTCAAGGACGTCGACATCGCCATTTCCTGGCACCCCGCGGCCTTCTGCGCGGTGAACGAGCCGATCAGCCTCGCCAATACCCGGATCGACTTCAGCTTCACCGGCCGCGCCAGCCATGCCGCGGCCGCCCCGCATCTCGGCCGCAGCGCGCTGGATGCTGTCGAGCTGATGAATGTCGGCGTGAACTACATGCGCGAGCACATGCCGAGCGACGCGCGCATCCACTACGCGTACCTGGATGCCGGCGGCGTCGCGCCGAACGTGGTGCAGCCGACCGCCAAGGTGCGCTACCTCATCCGGGCGCGGGACCTGGTGGAGCTGCGCGCCCTGATCGCGCGGGTGAGGAAGATCGCCGAGGGCGCGGCGCTGATGACCGAGACGAAGGTCGAGGCCAAGGTGGTCTCCGGCGTCTCCAACCTGCTGGGCAATACGCCGCTCGAGCGCGCGATGCAGAACAACCTGGATCGGCTGGGCCCGCCGCCCTTCGACGACCTCGACCGCGCCCGCGCCGCCGAGTTCCAGGCGACGCTGAGCGATGAGGACATCGCCTCCGCCTGGCGGAAGATGGGCCTGCCGGTGCGGAAGGGCGTCAGCCTCTGCGACGTCATCGTGCCGCTGGAGCTGAAGGGCGCGCCCATGGTGGGCAGCACCGATGTGGGCGACGTGTCCTGGGTGGTGCCGACCGTGCAGGCGCGGGGCGCGACCTATGCCATCGGCACGCCCGGCCATTCCTGGCAGCTCACGGCGCAGGGCAAGCTGCCGGCGGCGCACAAGGGCATGGTGCATGTGGCGAAGGTGATGGCCGGCACGGCGGTGGACTGCCTGCTGGACCCCGGCCTGGTCGAGGCGGCGAAGGCCGACCTCGCGGAGCGGACCAGGGACAACCCCTATGAGCCGGTGCTGTCGCCGGAGGTGCAGCCGCCCTTCGACATGTCGAAGACCGCCGCCTGATGCCGGACGCCCCGCGGCCGGCGCCGAAGCTGGCACAGACCTTCATCGACCCCTCGGTCCGGCTGCGGGACGTCCAGGTCGGCCGGTGCTGCGAGGTGCTGGCCGACACCGCCATGGAATATGCGACGCTCGGCGACTACAGCTATCTCGGCCGCGGCTGCACCGTGGCGGATGCGAGCATCGGGAAGTTCTGCGCCATCGCCGCCGATGTGCGGATCGGCCCGCCGGACCACCCGATGGAGCGGCCGGCGCAGCACCGCTTCACCTATTGCCCGGAATACTACGACGCCTCGGCCGAGCGGGACCATGCGTTCTTCCGCCGCCGCCGCGCGGCCCGCGTGACCATCGGCCATGACGTCTGGATCGGCCATGGCGTGACGGTGCTGGCCGGCGTCACGGTGGGCAGCGGCGCGGTGCTGGCGGCGGGTGCCGTCGTCTCCCGCGACGTCGCGCCCTATGCGGTGGTGGGCGGCGTGCCGGCCCGGCCGATCCGCGATCGCTTCCCGCCGGAGATCGCGGCACGGCTGCTGCGCATCGCCTGGTGGGACTGGCCCTTCGAGGCGATCATGGAACGGCTGGCCGAGTTCCAGTCGGACGACGTCGCCGCCTTCTGCGACCGCTGGGACCCGGCGCCTGGAGCATTCTCACACTGACCGTGCAGCGTGAGAATGCTCCAGGCTTTTGATGTGCAGAGCAGATTCACGCCTCCGAGCGCTGCCACTCTGCGGCGATCTGCTCTAGTCGCTGAAGTCGGGCGGCCTGTCGTCCAGCCCCGGCGGCACCACCGCCAGCGGGTCGCGTTCGATCAGGGCGCCGTCGTTTTCCGCCACCTTGTTCACCCGCGGGCTGACCGGCCAGGCCGCGACCATGTCCGGCGGGCAGGGGCGGAGCAGGCCGAGCAGGTCCTCCTCCTCGGCCGGGTCCTCGCCCAGCCAGCGGCCCCAGGCCTCCCGCGGCAGGATCACCGGCATGCGGTGGTGCATGGCGGCCAGCTTGTCGTTGGCCTCCGTCGTCACGATGGTGCAGGTGCGGAGGATGCTGCCGTCCGGCGCCCGCCAGCCCTCCCAGAGCCCGGCCAGGGCCATGGGCGCGCCATCCGCCAGCGCCACGGCGAAGGGCTGCTTCGACCGGCCCTCCACCTTCCACTCGTAGAAGCCGTCGGCGGTGACGATGCAGCGGCGCTTGCGGAAGGCCTCCCGGAAAGCCGGCTTCTCCGCGATGCTCTCCGAGCGCGCATTGATCATCTTCGCCGCGCCGGAGAGGTCCTTGGCCCAGCGCGGCACCAGGCCCCAGCGCAGCGGGTCGAGGTGCCTGAGCCCCGTCTCCGGATGCCGTCGCACCACCAGGGCGTCCTGGGTCGGCGCGCGGTTCCAGCTCGCCGCGAAATTGGGCAGCGGATTCACCGTCTCGAAGTAGCGGGCGACCGAGGCCGGTCCCCGCTGCTGGAAATAGCGTCCGCACATGCCGACATGATGGGGATGGTCGGGGCCGGTGTCGATCCAGCCCGATCGGCTCAGCGCCTGCGGAGATAGAGCGGCGTCTCCCCCATCGCGCGGAAGGCGTGGTCGGCCGCGAAGAGGTCGGCATAGTGCAGCACATGCGCCTCCAGATTCCGGCCATGGAAGGGAGCATTGGTCGCGTGGGTTGCCACGGTGCTGACGATGGCATGGGCGAAGCCCAGCTCCTTCAGCATCATGGCACCGATCACGCCGTGCGGCAGCTCGTGGTACAGGTCGGTATGGACGGCGCCCGCGCCCTGCCGCCGATAGAGCAGCGGCTTGTCCAGGTCATGCAGGATCAGGATGGGCACCAGCACCTCCGGATCGAGCTCCGTCCCCCAATCCGCCGCGGCACGCTTGCCGAGATCGACGCCCGCGCGCGTCACCTCGTTCACGTGCTGCATCAGCGGGAAGACGTTGCCGCCGGGAGAGAAGGGCATGTCCTCCAGCCGTTCATGGCTGGAGGAGGCCCAGGAACTGACCCAGGCGGTCACGATCCGCTCCTGCAACTCCGCGGTGACGAGGTCGAGGCCGAAGAGCCAGTCGCGCACCGCCTGGCGCCGCCAGTTGCTGCCGCGGTCGATGGTATAGGCCTGGGTCATGCATCGAACCCCTTCATGCGGCGATCGGATCCGGACCGCTGCGGTCATCGGCTGACGTCAGTCGATCCGGATATCCGCCTTGCGCACCATGTCGGCGAAGAAGGCGATCTGCTGCTCGCGGAAGGCGGCGAATTCCTCGATGTCGTTGGCCCGCACCAGCGCCCCCAGGCCCTGCAGCTTGGCCACCACGGCCGGGTCGCGGATCACCGCATTCAGCTCCGTATTGAGCTGCTGCAGGATCTCCGGCGGCGTGCCAGCCGGGGCGAAGATGCCGTTCCACTCCCAGGTCTCGAAGCCCGGCAGGAATTCCGCCATGGCCGGGACGCCCGGCAGCGCCTCGAGCGGCTGCGGCCCGCAATGCGCCATGCAGACCGCCTGGTTCGCCTGCGTGAGCGGCAGCGTGCTGGGCACGTTGCTGAACTGCAGCGGCACCCGCCCCGTCGTCAGGTCGTTCCTGGAGGCCGCGATCTCCCGGTAGACGATGTGATTGATCCGCACGCCGGCCAGCATGTTGAAGAGTTCGAGCGAGACGTGCTGCACCGTGCCGATGCCGGTCGAGGAGCAGTCGAGCCTGCCGGGGTTCCGCTTCGCCAGGGCGATCAGCTCCGGCACCGTCCGCGCCTCGAAGCCTGGCCAGCGCATCAGCGTGTTCGGTGTCTGCATGGCCAGGAAGACCGGCAGCAGGTCCCGCCGCGTGTCGTAGGGCAGGCGGCTGCCGAAGAGCGACGGGTTCACCGAATGCGCCGTCGCGTCGTAGAGCAGGGTATAGCCGTCGGCAGGCGCCCGCGCGACCGCCTGGGCCGCGATGGTGCCGGCCGCGCCCGGCCGGTTCTCCACCACGAAGCCCTGGCCCATCCGGTCGGCCAGCGCGCCGAACAGGATGCGGCAGACGACATCGGCGGTGCCGCCGGGGCTATAGGCGTTCACCACGCGGACCGAACGATTGGGGTAGCGGCCCTCCGCCCGCGGCAGCCCGGGCGCGGCGAGCCCCGCCCCGGCCAGGGCGAGCAGGGTGCGGCGGCGCGGCCGCGGCGGCATGGTCATGCGGGCCTCCTCCCTCGGCCGGCCGTGCCGCCGGCGCATCGTCGCCAGTCTGGGCGCCCGGCGGGAGCGTCGCAAGCGCCCGGCGCGGCGCCAGTGGCCCTCCCATGTGCGGGACGCGGCTTGCCCTGCCCCGAGGCGCCGGCCAGTCTTGCCGCCCAAAGCAAGCACGCAGGCGGCGCTGCCGCCCGGGAGAAACGGTCATGAATGTCCTGGCCCCGAAGACCCTGCCGCCGGAGGCCATCGCGGCGGAATGGCTCGCCGCCTGCGCCGGGGCGCTGGAGCGGCGGGACGAGGCGGCCATCGCCGCGCTCTTCCTGCCCGAGGGGCACTGGCGCGACCTGCTGGCCTTCACCTGGCAGGTGGAGACGGTCAACGGCGCGGCGGCGATCGCCGCGCGGCTCTGCGGCAGGCTCGCCACGGTGCGGCCGACCGCGCTGCGCCTCGCCCCGCATCGCACGGCGCCGCGCCGCGTCACGCGCGCCGGGGAGGAGGTGGTGGAAGCTTTCCTCGCCTTCGAGACCGAGTTCGGCAGCGCCGAGGGCGTCCTGCGCCTCGGCGCCTCGGAAGGCGGGCCCGGCGGCCACCGCGCCTGGATCCTGCTGACCGCGCTGCAGGAGATCCGCGGCCATGGCGACATCACCCATCGCCAGCGCGCGACCGAGAAGGACTATTCCCGCGACTTCGGCGGCGCGAACTGGGCCGACAAGCGCGCCGCCGCGCGGGCCTATGCCGACCACGACCCCGCGGCCATCGTCGTCGGCTGCGGCCAGGCGGGCCTCGGCATCGCGGCGCGGCTGACCGCGCTCGGCATCGACACGCTGGTGATCGACCGGGAGGAGCGGGTCGGCGACAATTGGCGCCGGCGCTACCATTCGCTCACGCTGCACAACGAGGTGCATGTCAACCACCTGCCCTACATGCCCTTCCCGCCGACCTGGCCGGTCTTCATCCCGAAGGACATGCTGGCCAACTGGTTCGAGGCCTATGTCGATGCGCTCGAGCTGAACGTCTGGACCTCGACGGAACTGCGAAGCGGCGGCTGGGACGAGGCGGCGCGGCGCTGGGAGGTGACGCTGCGCCGCGCCGACGGGACCGAGCGCGTGATGCGCCCGCGCCACCTGGTCTTCGCCACGGGCGTCAGCGGCATCCCGGTCATGCCCCGCCTGCCGGGGCAGGAGGCGTTCCGCGGCACGCTGATGCATTCCGGCGCCTATACCAATGGCGCGGCCTGGAAGGGCAGGCACGCCGTCGTGCTCGGCACCGGCAACAGCGGCCATGACGTGGCGCAGGACCTGCACGCCTCCGGCGCGCATGTGACGATGGTGCAGCGCAGCCCGACCCATATCGTCAGCGTGCAGGAGGCGCAGCGGGTCTATTCGATCTATGCCGAGGGCATGCCGACCGACGACTGCGACCTGCTGGCCACCGCCATGCCCTTCCCGGTGCTGCGGCGCGCCTACCAGCAGGCCACCGCGCTGTCGAAGGAGATCGACCGCCCGCTGCTCGAGCGCCTGGAGCGGCGCGGCTTCAGGCTGAGCGACGGGATCGATGGCTGCGGCTTCCAGATGCTCTACCTGCAGCGCGGCGGCGGCTATTACTTCAACGTCGGCTGCTCCGACCTCGTCGCCGAGGGCGTCATCGACCTCCTGCAGCACGACCGGGTCGAGCGCCTGGTGCCGGAGGGCCTGCGCCTCAAGGATGGCAGCCTGGTGCCCGCAGACCTGATCGTCGCCGCCACCGGCTACGAGAACCAGCAGGAGGTCGTGCGCCGCGCCCTCGGCGACGCCATCGCCGACCGCATCGGCCCGGTCTGGGGCTTCGATGCGGGCGGCGAGTTGCGCAACATGTGGCGCCCGACCGCGCAGCCCGGCCTCTGGTTCACCGCCGGCAGCCTGGCGCAGTGCCGGATCTACTCGCATTACCTGGCGCTGCAGATCAAGGCGCGGGAGGTCGGGCTGCTCGCCTGAGGTCCGGGGGCGCGGATCCGCTGCGGCGAAGGGTGCTCAGCGGTCCGGCACCCAGACCTCCAGGGTGCCGGGGTTGGGGGAGGGCTCGTAGCCGCGGAAGTCCTGGATCGCCCAGCCGCGGCCGAGCCGCCCGGCCAGCCGCGCCGCCGCCGGCGCGTCCTCGGCATAGAAGTAGCGCACCACCCGCTGCGACGGGACGGCGGGGGCGGCGCGGACCTCCGGCACGTCGAACCCGCCGTCGCGCAGCGCGCCGGTGACCGAGGCCGCCGCCTCGGCCGCCGTCGGCGAGCCGGCACGGTGGTGCACGTAGACGCGCGGCGCCCCGCCGGCCGGAGCCGGGACTACGGCGTCGTTGCGCGGCGGCCTTGCCGGCGGCACCAAGGCCTGCGCCACCGGCGGCAGAGTGGCCGCATCGCGCCGGGCCGCAGCCGCGGCCGACGCCTGCGCCGCCTCGCGCTCTCGCTGGCTGGCCGCGATGTCCCGCTGCAGCGCCGCGAGTTGCGCCTCCGCCGCGGCCCGGGCGCGCGCCAGCGTCTCCTGTCGTGCCTGCTCCTCCGCCTCGGCCGTCGCGCGGGCACGGGCGAGCGCGTCCAGCCGCGCCCGCTCCTGGTCAAGGGTCCGGCGCAGCGCGGCGAGTTGCGCATTCAGGGCCGCGAGGTCGGCCGCGGCCGGACTCGCCGGCGCGGCCGGGGTGGCATTCGGCATGGCGGTCGGGGCCGTGGCCGGGGGCGGCGGCACCGGCTCGGCGGGCGATGGGGCAGCCGCAACCGGCGCGGCACGCTCGGGTGCCGGCGGCGGCCGCAATTGCAGCCCCACTACCACGCCGCCGAGCGCACCGGCGAGCGTCAGCACCGCCGCGATCAGGACGGGGCGAAGCGACCGCCGCGGTGGACGAAGCAGGGGCGGCGCGGGACGACGGGTGGACAGTTCTGGCCAGCGAGTGGGCCGGGCCACGCCCGGCCTCCGCTCAATGGGTCTCGCCGGCCTCGGGCTCGACGGCAATCGTGCCCTGGGCCGCCTGGCTCTGCGCCGCGAGCGCCCGCGCCATCTGGCTCAGCGCCTCCTGGTGCTTCTCGTTGTCGATCATGGCGAAGTTGCGCGCGAGCTCGAGACACATGCGCTGCCGCGGGGAGATCTCATGCTGCTCGCTCTCGGCCGAGAGCCCCTCGAAGAACCAGGAGACGCCGACGCCGAGCACCTGCGCGATCTCGAACAGGCGGCCGGCGGAGATCCGGTTCAGCCCGCGCTCGTACTTGTGCGCCTGCTGGTAGGTGACCCCGATCATGCGGGCGAGTTGCTGCTGCGACAGCCCCATCATCACCCGACGCTCTCGAATCCGGGAACCCACATGGCGATCGGCCGCATTCGCCCGCTGCCCGGGCTTTACGCCATCGCCCCGCCGCGTCTCGCTTTGCGTTGTCGTCACCATCCTGTTCGCCCCCGTTGAGGAATCTCGCCCAACGGAATGCCGCGTCATGGATGGCGTTCCACCCCGGCGCGTGACGAACGCGTGATGGAAGCGCGAGCTTGCAACTCACGCTTCGCGCGAGGAACCCTTGTCGGTTCGTTGCGCCTCGGCGAGTTGCCGGCGGAGCGACTCCACCTCGGCCTTCAACTGATCCACGGTCTGCGCCGGCTCGGTCGGGCGGAAAGGCGCGAAGAGGCTCATCGCGCGTTCCAGCATCGCCATGTTCTGCTTGCTCATCTCCTCGAAGCCCGGAAGGGCGCCGAAAGGATTGAAGCCGCCCATGGCCTGCTCCATGGAGCGGCGCATCTGCTCCTGCTGGCGGGCGAAGCCGGCCATGGCGTGCTCGAGGTAGCGCGGCAGGACGCTCTGCAGGCTGTCGCCGTAGAAGCCGATGAGGTGGCGCAGGAAGCTCTCGGGCAGCAGGTTGCGGCCCTTCGCCTCTTCCTCGACGATGATCTGGGTGAGCACCGAACGCGTGATGTCCTCGCCCGACTTGGCGTCGAAGACGACGAAGTCGCGGCCCTGGCGCACCATGGCGGCGAGGTCTTCGAGCGTCACGTAGCTGGAGGATTCGGTATTATAGAGGCGGCGATTGGCGTACTTCTTTACCACCACCGGTTGCGCCGGGGGCTCGGGCGCGGCGTCGGCGCGGGCGGCGTTCTCGGCCATGATGGCTCGGTTCCTTCCTTGGGCGGCGCGGGGCGCCGGCGATCATCGTCGGGCAAGACTAGCACGCCCCCGATCGTGTTGCGTTAGCGGGAATTCCGCACCGCACCAAGGCCCTTGCGGCAGCGCCGGCCGCCGGACAGGGTTCGCGGCGGAGGCGAACAGGAGTATCCGGTGACCGCGTCCAAGGATGGTGCATGCAACCTCGACCTCGACCAGTTGGCGGAAGCCTGGATCGCGCTCTGGCAGGCGGAACTCGCCGCCCTGGCCGCGGACCCGGATGTCGCGGCCGCCTGGCAGCAGGCCCTGGGGCTCGGGGCCGCCTGGCTGCGGGCGGCACGCACTGCGCCGGGCCAGCCGGATGACGGCGGCCGCCCCGCGCCGGGGGCCGCGGCCCCTGGCGCTGCACCTGGGCTTTTCGCTGGCGACCCGCTGGGCGGCACGGATGCCGCCGCCCTCCTTGCCCGGATCGACGCCCTGGAGCGGCGCCTTGCCGCGCTCGAGCGCGGGGCAGAACCAGGCGGCGCGCCTCGCCGAAGCCCTCGCCGCAAGCGGCCACCCGCCTGAGGCCTTCGCCGCCGCGGTGGAGCGCGCGCTGCTGCGGCAGGAGGCGGCGCTGGTCGAGGGCATCCTGGCCTATCGCCGCCACCCCTTCCGGCGCGACCTGCCCGACCCGCCGGCGATCTGGTCCGAGGGGACGAGCCGGCTGCTCGATTTCGGGGAGGGGCGCGGCGGGCCGGCGCTGCTGGTCGTGCCCTCCCTCGTGAACCGCGCGCAGGTGCTGGACCTGCTGCCCGGCGGCTCCATGCTGCGCTGGCTGACCGGGCAGGGGCTGCGGCCGCTGCTGCTGGACTGGGGGGCGCCCGCGGGGCCGGAGCGCGGCTTCACCCTGACCGACTACGTCGCCGGGCGGCTCGACCGCGCGCTCGCGGCGGCGCGGCAGGCGGCGGGCGGGCCGGTGGTGCTGCTCGGCTACTGCATGGGCGGCATGCTCGGCCTTGCCCTCGCGCAGCGCCGGGCGGTCTGGCTGCGCGGCCTCGCCCTGCTGGCGACACCCTGGGACTTCTGGGCGGAGGATCCGGCCCGCGCACGCGCGCTGGCGGCGACGCTGCCGCTTTGGGAGGGGATGCTGGACGCCACCGGCGCGCTGCCGGTTGACGTCATCCAGGCGCTCTTCGCCGCCCAGGATCCCGTCGGCATCGGCGAGAAGTACCGCGCCTTCCGCCGCCTGCCGCCGGACGGCCTGCGGGCGCGCCGCTTCGTCGCGCTCGAGGACTGGCTGAACGACGGCGTCGCGCTGGCGGCGCCGGTCGCGCGCGAATGCCTCGGCCAGTGGTACGGCGCCAATGCGCCGGCGCGCGGCGCCTGGCGCATCGCCGGCGAGGTGGTCGAGCCGCGCGCCGTCGCGGTGCCGGGCTTCCTGGCGATCCCGTCGCGCGACCGCATCGTGCCGCCGGCCTCGGCGCTTGCGCTGGCGGACCATATGCCGGATGCCCTTGTCCACCACGCCGCGGCCGGCCATGTCGGCATGGTCGCTGGGGGCCAGGCGGAGACCCATCTCTGGCGCCCCCTCCTGACCTGGATCAAGGCGCTGCCCGCGCCCCCGGGCTTGTAGGGCGTCGGGGCGCCGGTCCACACTGCGCCGCAACACGATAGGGTGGGAGAACCAGTCTTGACCGAAATCGTCATCGCTTCGGCGGCCCGCACGCCCGTGGGCAGCTTCAACGGCGCCTTCGCCACCCTGTCGGCGCATGCGCTCGGCACCGTCGCCATCCAGGCCGCGCTCCAGCGCGCCGGCGTGAAGCCGGAGGAGGTGGACGAGGTCATCCTCGGCCAGGTGCTGCCCGCCGGCGCCGGCCAGAACCCGGCCCGCCAGGCCGCCGTGGCCGCCGGCATCCCGGTGGAGCGCACCGCCTTCGGCATCAACCAGCTCTGCGGCTCGGGCCTGCGGACCGTCGCGCTCGCCGCGCAGCAGATCGCCTGCGGCGATGCCGCGATCGTCGTCGCCGGCGGCATGGAGAGCATGACCCAGGCGCCGCACGCCGCCCAGCTCCGCGCCGGGCAGAAGATGGGCGACCTCGCCATGGTCGACACCATGATCAAGGACGGCCTCTGGGACGCCTTCCACGGCTACCACATGGGCACGACCGCCGAGAACGTCGCGGAGAAGTACCAGATCACCCGCGAGCAGCAGGACGAGTTCGCCGCCGCCAGCCAGCGCAAGGCGGGCGAGGCGATGAAGGCCGGCCGCTTCAAGGACGAGATCGCGCCGGTGACGGTGAAGGGCCGCAAGGGCGACATCGTCGTCGAGAACGACGAGTACCCGAAGCCCGAGACGAACTACGAGGTGCTGCAGAAACTCCGCCCGGCCTTCAGCAAGACCGGCACCGTCACCGCCGGCAATGCCAGCGGCATCAATGACGGCGCGGCGGTCGCGGTGGTGATGTCGGCCGAGGAGGCCCGCAAGCGCGGCGTGACGCCGCTGGCGAGGATCGTCTCCTGGGCGACCGCGGGCGTCGATCCCTCCATCATGGGCACCGGCCCGATCCCGGCCAGCCGCAAGGCGCTGCAGAAGGCCGGCTGGTCGATCGACACGCTCGACCTGGTCGAGGCCAACGAGGCCTTCGCGGCGCAGGCCTGCGCGGTGAACAAGGACCTCGGCTGGGATCCGTCCAAGGTGAACGTGAACGGCGGCGCCATCGCCCTCGGCCATCCCATCGGCGCCTCGGGGGCGCGGGTGCTGAACACCCTGCTGTTCGAGATGCAGCGCCGCGGCGCCAAGCGCGGCCTGGCGACGCTGTGCATCGGCGGCGGCATGGGCGTCGCCATGTGCGTCGAGAGCGTCTGAATCGGCTCGCCCAACACACACAGTGACCGGGGAGGGCGCTGCCCTCCCCGGGCCCCACCCGCCAAGGGCTTAAGGCCCTTGGATCCCGGGAGTTTGGTGGGCGTCAGCGGCCGACGGCGTAGCCCTGCATGCCGCGGGGGTTGGCGCCCGCGAAGATCTGGCCGTCGGGCTCCAGGCGTGCGCCGGTGAGGCGCCCCTCGCTCCACTCGCCGCCCATCTCGGCCGCATGGCCGCGGGCCTGCAGGTCCTTCAGCACCTCCGGCGCGTAGCGGCCCTCGATCACCACCTTCCCCGGGCGGGCGCCGCGCGGCCAGAAGCTGCTGATCCAGTGCTCGCTGTGGAAGCTCGGCAGGTCGATCGCCTGCTGGATGCCGAAGCGGTGGTCGACCATGCGCATCAGCATGATGGCCTGCCACTGGTCCTGCTGCTCGCCGCCCGGGGTGCCGAAGCTCATCCAGGGCTTGCCGTCGCGCAGGACCATGGATGGCGAGAGCGTGGTGCGCGGCCGCTTGCCCGGCTTGAGGCCGTTCGGCAGCGTCTCATCCAGCCAGAACATCTGGCAGCGGCTGCCGAGGCAGAAGCCGAGCCCCGGGATGGCCGGCGAGGATTGCAGCCAGCCGGCCGAGGGCGTTGCCGAGACCATGTTGCCCCAGCGGTCGATCACGTCGATATGGCAGGTATCGCCGCCCGAGGCGCCGAGGCGCGAGACCGTCGGCTCGCCGGTGCCGGCCGCCGCCGCCATCTCCCGCGCGCGACGCAGCGCGGCGGCATAGTCGGTGCGCGGCGCACGGCCTTCGGGCGAGCCCGGCCGCCAGTCGTTGTTCGCCGCCTTGCCGATCAGCGTCCGCCGCTCCGCCGTGTAGTCCGGCGAGAGCAGCGTCCGCAGCGGCACGTCGACGAAGTCCGGGTCGCCGTACCAGGCCTCGCGGTCGGCATAGGAGAGCTTCATCGCCTCCACCACCGTGTGCACGAACTCGGCGCCGACCGGGTCCATCGCCCCGATGTCGAAGCCTTCCAGCAGCGCGAGCGTCTGCAGCATGGTCGGGCCCTGGCTCCAGGGGCCGCATTTCAGCACCGTGTGGCCGCGATAGTCCTGCGCGACCGGCGCCTCCACGCCCGCGCGCCAGCCCGCCATGTCGTCGGCCGTCAGCAGCGCGGCATGGCGGCGGCCGGAGGTGTCGAGCGCCTCGAAGCTGCGGCCGAAGCGGTCGATCGCCTCGGCGACGAAGCCGCCATACCAGGCGTTCCGCGCTGCCTCGATCTGCGCCTCCCGGCTGCCGCCCGCCGCCTCGGCCTCCCGCACCACGCGGGCATAGGTCTCGGCCAGCTCCGGATTGGTGTAGAGCTGACCCGGCTTGGGCCCGCCCTCGCGCAGCCAGAGCGCGGCGGAGGTCGGCCAGGCCGTCTCGAAGAGCGGCCGCACCGTCTCGAGCGTCGCGCAGATCCGCGGCACCACATGCGCCCCGCGCGCGGCATAGCCGATGGCGTAGTCCAGCACGTCCCGCACCGACCAGGTGCCGTGGTCGCGCAGCATCAGCATCCAGGCATCGAAGGCGCCGGGGATGGGCGCGCAGAGGAAGCCGGTGCCGGGCACGATGTCGAGCCCGAGCGACTGCATCTTCGCCACCGTCATCGCTTGCGGCGCTGGCCCCTGGCCGCAGATCACCTGCTGCGTGCCGAGCCGGGCGCTGTGCAGGATGATCGGGCAATCGCCGCCCGGCCCGTTCAGGTGCGGCTCGACGATCTGCAGCGTGAAGCCGGCCGCGGCCGCGGCGTCGAAGGCATTCCCGCCCCGCTCCAGCACCGCCATCCCGACCTGGGAGGCGATCCAGTGGGTGGAGGCGACGGCCCCGAAGGTGCCGGCGATCTCGGGGCGGGTGGTGAACATGCTCTCGGCTCCCTGGACGCGTCCGCGGATGGCGATAGGGGCAGCCCGGCGCCGATCGGTCAACCGCGCAGCGGCAACCGTTCCGCGATGAGGAAGGGGGCGCCCGGCGCCGAATGGGTGAAGAGGCTGATGGCGGCGACGCGCCGCGGGCGCGCCGGCGCCTCGCCGAGGAAGTCGGTCACCGCCGGCAGCACGGTGGCCTTCTCCCCGGGCGTCAGCCGCCGCGTCAGCGTGACGTGGAAGCGCCATTCCTCGAAGACATAAGGGTAGCCCCAGCGTGCCAGCAGCGCCTCCTGCCGCGGGCTGAGGCCGGACTTGCGGCGGCGGGCCAGTTCGGCCTCGGAGGGCGGGGCGCGGCAGGCATCCAGCGCCTCCACGCAGGCATCGGCCAGCGCCTGCAGGGCGGGGCAGGGCGCCGTCTCGCGCAGCGCCAGGAAGCCGTGCAGGTCCTGCACCGAGAGCGGCGGCAGGTCGAAGGGCGCGATGCGCGCCGCCAGCGCCTCCGCGGCCCGCATGGCCTCGGCCCAGGAGAGGCCGAGGCGGAAGGGCGGCTTCAGCGTCGCATGCAGCCCGTAGCCGCGCGGGTCGGCGGTGAGCGCGGCGATGTCGAGGCCGGGCAGCGAGGGCTGCGGCAGCGTCGCGCCCGTCTCCGCATCGCGCCCGAGCCAGGCCGAGCCCAGGGCGTGCAGCGGGTCGTCGACCTCCGGCGCCCAGTAGAGCGCGAGCCGTGCCCCGGGCTGCGGCGCGCCGATCACGACAGGTGACCCCGCGTGTTCTCCGCAAGCAGATCCCGCGCGCCGTTCACGCGACGCGCTCGCCGCCGCGCCAGACCTGCCGGACGAAGGGCAGGCCGCCCAGCGCGCCCACGCGCGCGAGGTCGGCCCGCAGCCCGGCCTCGATGCGGCCGCGGTCGTGCAGCCGCACCATACGCGCCGGCGTGTCGGTGACCATGGCGACCGCCTGCGGCAGCGTGACCTCGCCCGCCACGACGCTGCGCCAAGCGGCCTCGACCAGCGCGGCGGGGACGTAGTCGCTGGCCAGCGCATCCACCGCCCGGGCCCGGACCAGGTCGGTGACGGCGACATTGCCGGAATGGCTGCCGCCGCGGACGATGTTGGGCGCCCCCGCGATCACCTGCACGCCGAGCGGGCCGGCCGCGGCGGCGGCCTCCATCGTCACGGGGAACTCGCTGATCAGGATGCCGTCGCGGGCATTCTCCGCCACCTGCGCGGCATTCTCGTCGTCATGGCTGGCGAGCGGGATGCCGAGCGGCGCGTAGCGCGCCAGCACCGCCTGCCGTTGCGGCCCGCGCAGCCGGGCGCGCTGCTCCAGCAGCTCGCTGATCCGCGTCTCGACATCGGCAACGCGCAGGCCCTTCTGGCGCATGCGCATCTCCTTGTAGCGCTCGACGTCGCGGTACTGGCCGACGCCGGGCGAATGGTCCATCAGGCTGACCATGCGCACCAGCGGATTGCCCTCGGCGAGGGCGAGGGCCGGCATCAGGTCCGGCGCCGGCAATTCGCAGCGCAGGTGCAGGAAATGCTCGCTCTTGAAGAGGCCGGCCGGGGCGAGTTCGGTCAGGTCGTGCAGGCCCTCCCGGAAGGTCTGGCCGCGGCCCGGATCGAAGCCGAGATCGCCGAGGCAGAGCGCATCCAGCACCGTGGTCACGCCGGCCGCCGCGCATTGCGCATCATGCGCCAGCATCGCCGAGCGGCTGGGCCAGCGGGCATTGCTGCGGGGCAGAACCTGGCGCTCGAGATTGTCGGTATGCAGGTCCACCACGCCGGGGATGAGGTGGTCGCCCTCCAGGTCCTCGGCGCTGCTCAGATGGCTGCGGCCCGGCTGCACATCGGCGATGCGGTCGCCGCGGAGCAGGATGGTGCCGGGAACCACCTCGTCCCGCAGCACCAGCCGCGCATGGGTCAGCACCGCTTCCTTCATGCGGCGGCCCCGGCCGCGGTCGCGGCGGGCGCTGCGCCGCCCGGGGCATGGATCGCGGCCTCGGCCTGCATGGGGGCGACCTCGAAAAGACGGTCGGCGACCTGATCGCGGACCTCGGTATCATGGAAGATGCCGATAATTGCGGCGCCGGCAAGCTTCGCTTCCGCGATCAGCGCGATGACCACGGCCCGGTTGCCGGCATCGAGGCTCGCCGTCGGCTCGTCCAGCAGCAGCACGGGATAGTGCGGCGCGAAGCCGCGGGCCAGGTTCACCCGCTGCTGCTCCCCGCCCGAGAAGGTGGCGGGCGGCAGCCCGTGCAGCCGCGGCGGCAGGTTCAGCCGGGTCAGCAGGTCGGTGGCGCGGGCCCGCGCCGCCTCCCGCGGCACGCCGCGGGCCAGCAGCGGCTCCGCGACGATATCGAGGGTCGGCACGCGCGGGATGACGCGCAGGAACTGGCTGACATAGCCGAGCGTATCCCGCCGCACCTCCCGCACCAGCCGCGGCTCGGCGGCGGCGAGGTCCAGGACCGCGCCCCGGTGACGCAGCAGGATGCGGCCCTGGTTGGCGCCGTAATTGCCATACAGGCAGCGCATGAGGGTGGACTTGCCGGCACCGGAGGGGCCGGCCAGGGCGACGCACTCGCCGGGCGCCACTGCCAGGTCCACGTCCTGCAGCACCGGGATATGCGTGCCGCCCTGGAGGTGCAGGGTGAAGGCCTTGCCGAGGCCTTCCGTGCGCAGGGCCCAGGTCATGCCGCGAGCACCGATGCGACGAGGAGCTGCGTGTATTCGTGCTGCGGGTCGTCCAGCACCCGGTCGGTCAGCCCTTCCTCTACCACCCGGCCGCGGCGCATGACCAGCATGCGGTGCGCCAGCAGCCGCGCCGCGGCGATGTCGTGCGTGACCAGCAGGACCGAGAGGCCGAGATCGGCGACCAGCGCCCGGATCAGGTCCAGCAGCCGCGCCTGCACCGAGACGTCGAGGCCGCCCGTCGGCTCGTCCATGAAGACCAGGCGCGGATGCGTCACCAGGGTGCGCGCGATCTGCAGGCGCTGCTGCATGCCGCCCGAGAAGGTGCGGGGCAGGGCGTCGATCCGGGCCGGGTCGATCTCGACGCGCCGCAGCCACTCCGCCGCGGCCTCGCGGATCGAGCCGTAGTGGCGCGCGCCGGTCGCCATCAGCCTCTCCCCGATATTGCCGCCGGCGGAGACGCCGAGGCGGAGGCCGTCGCGCGGGTTCTGGTGGACGAAGCCCCAATCCGTGCGGTGCAGCCGGCGCAGCGCGGCCTCGCCCATCGCCGGGATGGACTGCGTCGCGCCCTCCGGGTCGCGGTAGAGCACCTCGCCCGCCTCCGGCCGCAGCAGGCCGGACAGGACGCGCAGCAGCGTGGTCTTGCCGGAGCCCGATTCGCCGACGATGGCGACGACCTCGCCCGGCCAGATGGAGAGGGCGACGTCGTCGAGCGCCGGGACGGGCCCGTAGCGGAGATGCAGGCCGGAGGCCTCGAGGAGGGGCGCGGTCATTCCGCTGCCTCCAGCTGCGCCTGGCGCGTGTTGCAGTAATCTGTGTCGGAGCAGACGAACATGCGTCCGCCGCGGTCGTCGGTCACCACCTCGTCCAGGTAGCTCTCCCGGCTGCCGCAGAGGGCGCAGGTGGATTTCGCCCGGATCGGCTCGAAGGGATGGTCCTCGAAATCGAGGCTGCGGACCTCGGTATAGGGCGGCACGGCATAGATCCGCTTCTCACGCCCGGCGCCGAAGAGCTGCAGCGCGGCCATGCGGTGCATCTTCGGGTTGTCGAAGGCGGGGATGGGGGAGGGCGACATCAGGTAGCGCCCGTTCACCATGACGGGGTAGTTGTAGGAGGTCGCGATATGGCCATGCCGCGCGATGTCCTCGTAGAGCTTCACGTGCATCAGGCTGTAGTCGGCCAGCGCATGCAGGCGCCTCGTCTCGGCGACGCGCGGCTCAAGCCGGAACAGCGGCTCCGGCATCGGCACCTGGTAGACCAGGATCTGCCCCTCGCGCAGCGGCGTTTCCGGGATGCGGTGGCGGGTCTGGATGATGGTGGCGTCTGTCGTCCGCTCGGTCGTCCCGACGCCGGCGACCCTGGCGAAGAAGCGGCGGATGGAGACCGCATTGGTGGTGTCGTCGGCGCCCTGGTCGATCACCTTCAGCCGGTCGCCCGGGCCGATGACGCTGGCCGTCACCTGGATCCCGCCGGTGCCCCAGCCATAGGGCAGCGGCATCTCCCGGCTGCCGAAGGGCACCTGGTGGCCGGGGATCGCCACCGCCTTCAGCAGCGCGCGGCGGATCATCCGCTTGGTATTCTCGTCGAGATAGCCGAAGTTGTAGCCCGCGACGGTGCTCATTCCGCGGCCTCCCGCAGCGCCGTCGCGCGCATCTGCCGGATCTTCTCCAGCTCGCTCTGGAAATCCACGTAGTGCGGCAGCTTCAGGTGCTCGACGAAGCCGGTCGCCTCGACGTTGTCGCAGTGGTAGAGCACGAATTCCTCGCTCTGCGCCGGCGCTGTCGCCTCCTCGCCCAGGTCGCGGGCGCGGAGCGACCGGTCGACCAGCGCCATGGCCATGGCCTTGCGTTCGCCATGCCCGAAGACCAGGCCGTAGCCGCGGGTGAACTGCGGCGGCTCGGTCTTCGATCCCGCGAACTGGTTCACCATCTGGCATTCCGTCACGGTGATCTCGCCGATCTCGATGGCGAAGCCGAGCTCGGGCGGGATCATCTCCACCGTCACCTCGCCCATGCGGATCTCGCCGACGAAGGGGTGCGCATTGCCGTAGCCGCGCTGGGTGGAATAGCCGAGGGCGAGGAGGAATCCCTCGTCGCCGCGCGCCAGCGCCTGCAGCCGCAGCGGCCGGTCGGCGGGGAAGGCGAGGGGCTCGCGCGTCAGGTCCGGCGGCTCGGCCTCGCCCGGCGCCTCCGCCTGCATGAGCCCTTCCTGCGCCAGGATGCCGGTGACGCGCGGCATGGTCGCGGCCTCGGCCGGCGCCTCGGGCGCAGGCGGCGTCGCCTCCCCCTCGGCCGCTAGGGCGAAATCGAGCAGGCGGTGGGTGTAGTCGAAAGTGGGGCCGAGCACCTGCCCGCCCGGCAGGTCCTTGTAGGTGGCGCTGATGCGCCGGCGGATGCGCATGCCGCCGGTGTCCAGCGGCAGGCTGGCGCCGAAGCGGGGCAGGGTGGTGCGGTAGGCGCGCAGCAGGAAGGCGGCCTCGATCAGGTCGCCGCGCGCCTGCTTGATGGCGAGCGCGGCGAGGCCGCGGTCATGGCAGGCGCCCTCCGCCATGACGCGGTCGACCGCCAGGCCGAGCTGTTCCTCGACCTGCGCGACGGAGAGCTCCGGCAGGGCCGGATCGCCGCGCCGCTCCTCCGCCAGCCAGGCATGCGCGGCCTCGATCGCCCGCTCGCCGCCCTTCACGGCCACATACATCAGCGGATCTCCAGCGCGGTGGTGCGGGGCAGGGCCGCCAGCCGGTCGCCGGCGCAGAGGATCACGTCCACGCCGCGCGGGAACAGCGCGCGATTGGCCGCCCATTGCGCCGGGAAACCCGACGGCAGGCCCTCGGCGAGGAGCCGGTGCTCGCGCTCGATGCCCGGCCCGGTGAGGCGCCAGCCCTCGCCCTCCTCCAGCGCCGCGACCTGCAGGATGAGCGTGGCGGAGCGATGCGGCTCCTCCTCGGTGCCCTGCGCCAGGTCGCGCAGCGCCGGCGGCGTGCCGCAGGCGAGGGCGAAGGCCGACTCGGCCGCGCTGGCGACCACGGGACAGCCGGCATGGAAGCGCAGCCAGGCCTCGGCCTCGCTGCCCGCATCCAGCCAGACCGGCGTGTCGGCATCCGCCAGGGTCAGGAGCACGGCGGCTGCCGCGGTGCCGAGCGGCGCCGGCGCCTCCGGCAGGCCCGCCACGCGCTGCACGCGGCCGGGACGTGCCATCGCCTCCAGCACCGCGCGGAAGCAGCGCTGCGCGTCCAGCACGGGATCGGCGAAGCCGGCCCTCATCGCATGTTCGCCATGGTGAAGAACTGCACCCGCGTTGCCGCGGCCCTCGCGGCATCGCGCGCTGCGCGCGCGGCCTGCGCGGCGGCCAGCGGCTCGATCACCGCGTCCATCAGCGCCGCCTGCCGCGCCGGGTCCTGCAGCGCGGCGTCCAGCAGCGCGGCCAGTTCCGCCTGCCGCGCGTCGCGCCCGGCCACATAGGCATGGCCGACGGCGCCGTTCTCGAGCGCCACGGAGCACCGCGTCACGGTCATCTCGCCGAGGTTGAAGGGCGCGCCGTCGCCGCCCTGTCGGCCGCGCGTCATGACCAGCCCGGTCTCGGGCCCGCGCAGGCGGCGGTGCGCCGGCAGGGGCGGGGCTTCGGCCAGCCTGGCTAGGATCTCCGGCGCGCCGGCCCGCGCCAGGACACCCATCCATCGCTTGCGCGCCGCTATCCCCGGATGGTCCTGTGGAGGCTGGATCGCTTCGGTCATGGTGCCTTCTTTAAAGGTCTAGACATTCGGATGTCCAGCCCCATAATCATCAGTGGATGTGCCATGGCAGGGAGCGCGCATGGTTGAAGTTTCGATGACGGATGCCGGAATGCCCGGCGGCGCGGCGCCCCTGTCCCGCGGCCAGGGCGTCGCGCTCTGGCGCCAGATCGTCGGCAGTATCGAGGGCGAGATCAGCGCCGGCCGCCTCTCGCCGGGCGTCCGCCTGCCGACCGAGGCCGAGCTTTCCGCCCGCTTCGCCGTCAATCGCCACACCGTGCGGCGCGCGATGGAGGAGTTGCAGGCGCGTGGCCTCGTGCGCATCGAGCAGGGGCGCGGCAGCTTCGTCGCCGAGGACGTGCTGGACTATCCCGTCGGCCCGCGCACCCGCTTCTCCGAGAACATCCGGCGGCAGAACCGGGAGCCGCAGGGACGGATCCTGCGGCTCGACGAGGTCGAGGCCGATGGCCTCGTCGCCGAGGCGCTGCACCTGCGCCGCGGCCGGCCGGTGGCGGTGGCGGAGCGGCTGGGGCTGGTGGACGGGCGGCCGGTCGTGGTCGGCACGCACCATTTCTCGGCGGCGCGCTTTCCCGGCATCCTGCGGCTGCTGTCGGAGAACCCCTCGATCACCCGCGCCCTCGCCACGCTCGGCGTCCCCGACTACCGGCGGCAATCGACCCGCATCACCGCGCGCATGCCGACGGTGGAGGAGGCGACGCTGCTGGAGCAGGCGCGGACGCGGCCGGTGCTGGTGACCGAGTCGCTCAATGTCGATCCGGCGGGCGTGCCGGTGGAACTCAGCATCGCCTGCTATGCCGCGGGCCGCATGCAGATGGTGGTGGAATACTGAGCATGGACGGGAATGCGTGGCGGATCGCGGGCGGCAGCGCCCTGGTGGACGGCGCGCTGCGCCAGGCCGATGTCCTGCTGACCGAGGGGCGCCTCGCGGAGGCCGCGCCGGGCGCCCGCGTGCTGGATGCGCGCGGCCTGCTGGTCATGCCGGGGCTGGTGGACATCCATGGCGATGCGCATGAGCGCAGCCTGCAGCCGCGGCCGGGCATCGGCTTTCCCGCCGGAATGGCGGTGCGCGACACGGCGGCGCAACTGCTCGCCAGCGGCATCACGACAGCCTATCTCGGCGTGACGCTGTCCTGGGAGCCGGGCCTGCGCTCGCTGGAGACCTGGCGGGTGCTGATGGCGGCGCTCGACGAGGCGAGGCCGATGCTCGCCCTCGACCTTCGCGTGCACCTGCGGTTCGAGGCGGACAACCTCGATGCGCTGGACGACGCGCTGTCGGACATCGCCACGGGGCGGGTGCACCTGCTGGGCTTCAACGACCACACGCCGCCGATCCTCAGGCGCATGGACGATGCGAAGCAGGTGGCGAAGTATGCCGGCCGCGCCGGAGTCTCGCCCGAGGAGTACCAGGCGCTGATCGGACGCATCGCTGCCCGCCGCGGGGAGGTGCCGGCGGCGCGGGAGCGGCTGGCGGCGGCGGCACACAAGGCCGGCCTGCCGATGCTGAGCCATGACGATGCGACGCTGGAGGACCGCGCGCTGTACCGCGGATATGGCGCGGGCATCTGCGAATTCCCGATGTCCGAGGCGGTCGCCGAGGATGCGCGCACGCATGGCGAGGCGGTGGTGATGGGCGCGCCGAATGTCGTGCGCGGCGGCAGCCATCTCGGCTGGGCGAGCGCGGCGCCGCTGGCCGAGCGCGGCCTGGTGACGGTGCTGGCGAGCGACTATCACTGGCCGGCGCTGCTGGCGGCGCCCTTCGCCATGGCGCGACGCGGCCGGATGGACCTGGCCTCGGCCTGGGCGCTGGTCTCGGGCAACCCGGCGCGGGCGGCGGGGCTGACGGACCGCGGCGCGCTGGAGCCCGGGTTCCGCGGCGACGTCGTCCTGGTGGATCCGGTAGGGCCGGAGGCGGTGGCGGTGTTCTGCGGCGGCAGGCTGGCGCATTTGACGGCCGCCGGCGCGGCCCGGCTGCAGTAGAAGGCGCTTCCTGCGCCTTCATCGTCGAGCGCCCATTCCGGGCGCTTCTCTACTCCGCCGCCAGTCGCTCCACCTGCTCGACCGCCGGCCGCATCCAGACCGCGGTGTCGTGGAACACCGCGCCGCCCTTGGGCGGGCCGCGGTCGTCGCTGACGAGCAGGTTGATGCCGATCCCACCCTCGAAATCGGGGTTCGGCCAGACGCTCTCGACGATGACGACGCCCTCCTGCTGCCCCTCGGCCAGCTTCGCCGTCACCACCACCTCGCCCTGGGCATTGCCGAGGCGGACGCGGCCGCCCTCCTCGATGCCGAGGCGTTCGGCGTCCCGCGGGTGGATCAGTGCGGTCGGCCGCACCTCCCGCTTCCGGCTGCCCGGCGTCTCGGTGAAGGTGGTGTTCAGGAATTGCCGCGCCGGCGCCGTCACCATGCGGAAGGGATGCGCCTCGCTCGCGGTGTCGATTGCCGGCATGTGGTCCGGCAGCCGCGGCATCGCGGCATGGTCGTCGCCGATCGCGGCCCAGTCCGGCGCGAAGCGGAACCTGCCGTCGGGATGGCCGAAGCCCGTCTCGAAATGCGCCGTGGCGAAATCCGGCGCGGCATCGTGCCAGCGCTTCGCCGCGATGTCGTCCCAGCCCGGCCAGCCCGAGGCGCGCAGCGTCCAGTCCGCGATCTCCCGCGCCGTCATCCGGAAGCCGCGGTGCTCGGCGCCCAGCCGCTGCGCGAGGCCCTGCAGCACCTCGTGGTTCGACCGGCACTCGCCCGGCGGCTCGACCAGCTTCGGGCCGAGCTGGATATGGCTATGGCCGCCGGACTGGTAGAGGTCGTCGTGCTCCACGAACATCGTCGCGGGCAGCACGATATCGGCGTGGCGCGCGGTGTCCGTCATGAACTGCTCATGGACGACCGTGAACAGGTCGTCGCGGAGAAAGCCGCGCCGCACCTTGCCGCTGGCCGGCGCGACCACCACGGGATTGGTGTTCTGGATCAGCAGCGCGGTGACGGGCGGGCCCTCGCCCAGGTCGCGGCGGTCGCCGGTCAGCACCGCGCCGATGCGGCTCTGGTCCAGCATGCGGATGGACGGGTCGCGTGCGTCGAGCCCTTCGATCAGGGTCTTGTCCCAGTGATAGATGGCGCGGTTGGACCAGAAGGCGCCGCCGCCCCTGTGCCGCCACTTGCCCGTGACCGTCGGCAGGCAGGTGACGGCGTGCAGCGAGGCCGCGCCGTTGCGGCTGCGGGAGAAGCCGTAGCCGCAGCGGATATAGGCCCGCTCCGTCGTGCAATAGAGCCGCGCGAAGGCCTCGATCTGCTCGACGGGCAGGCCGGTGACGGCGCTGGCCCAGTCCGGGCCGCGGGCCGCCAGATGCGCCTCGAGCCCCGCCGGCGCGTCCGACATGCGGGCGATGTAGTCGCGGTCGGCGAAGCCGTCGCGGAAGGCGATGTGCATCACGGCGCAGGCCAGCGCCCCGTCGGTGCCCGGCCGCAGCGCCAGGTGCAGGTCGGCGGCGGCGGCGGTGCCGGTGCGGTAGGGGTCCACCACCACGAGCTTCGCCCCGCGCGCCTTCCGGGCGCGGGCGATGTGCGTCATGACGTTCACCTGGGTGGCGACCGGATTGCCGCCCCACATGACGATGAGGTCCGCCTCCGCCATCTCCCGCGGGTCGGGCCCGCCGAAGCGGCCGACGCCTGCCTGCCAGCCGCTCTCGCAGAGCGCGGTGCAGATGGTGTTCTGCTGGCCGGCATAGCGCATGACGTTGCGCAGGCGGTGGATGCCGTCCCGCTGCACCAGGCCCATGGTGCCGGCGTAGTAGTAGGGCCAGACGGTCTCGGAGCCGTGCCGGGCCGCGCGCTCGGCGAAGGCCTCCGCCGCGCGGTCGAGCGCCTCCTCCCAGCCGATCTCGGCGAACTTGCCGCTGCCCTTGGGGCCGGTGCGGCGCAGGGGCCTCAGCAGCCGGTCGGGGTGGTGGACGCGCTCGGCATAGCGGGCGACCTTGGCGCAGATGACGCCGGCGGTGTAGCTGTTCGCCTCCGCGCCGCGGACCGCGCCGATGCCGCGCCCGATGCCCGCGGCGTCGCGCAGCACCTCCACCTCCAGGGCGCAGGTGCTGGGGCAATCATGCGGGCAGGTGCTGCCCTGGGCATCGCCACGCACCAGATCCGTCATCCCTGTCGATCCCATCCCCGCCGGAAGCCCGAACCATAGGGGAGGAGCGGGATCGGGGCTACCGCTCCTCCGGCCCGGACCACCGGAAGCGCCGGAGGTCCAGGGCGCAGAGGCCGGTCACGCCCCAGGCCTTCGCATAGGCCTCGACCGCCGGGAGGTAGCCGGGATCCTCCGGGATGCCGTCCGGCCAGCCCGGCGGGTTGAAGGTGGAAATGCCGTTCACCGTCGGGATGTGCCAGACGCCGGCGACGATCATCGCCTCGGTATTGTGGTTGTAGGGGTCGGCCACGGCCTCGCCGAAGCGGCTCTCGGTCCGGGCGGCGGAGACGTAGAAGGCGCGGCAGCCCGGCGGCGGGGGCGGCACCGCCGCCAGCCGACCGTTCTCCAGCGGCCGGTCGAGGAAGAGGGGCGCATAGCCGTTCGCCTGCTCCAGCAGCAGCAGCGCGACCAGGGCGGCGGTCACCGGCCGCGGCCAGCGCCGGGCGGCGAGGAAGGCCATGGCGAGGACGATCACCGCGAGGGTGATGAAGAGCTGGTAGCGCGCCACCACCCGCGGCGCCTTGCCGCCGGGGACATACTGGTAGACCAGCGACCAGGCCGTGACGCCGCCGACCTGCAGGGTCAGCAGCCAGGTGAGGAGGCTGGCGAGGCCGAGTGCCCGGAGCAGCGCCAGCCGCCCGGGCGTCAGCCAGGCGGGCGCCAGGGCCGGGCCGCGCGCCAGCCAGGCGAGTGCCGCCAGGTAGCTCGCCAGCAGCAGCGGCGGCAGGCCGGTCATCCGCTCGCTCCAGTCGGGGAAGCCGGGGCGGAAGGCGTCGTTCAGCGCCCGGACCAGCCAGCCCCAGAGCAGGTTGTGCTGCCCGACATGGATCAGGTCGATCGGCTCCGGCGCGTTGCGGATCACGTCGGTCCAGGGGTGCATGCCGGTCTCGGCGGCCTTGGGCAAGTAGAGGCCGAGGAAGGGCAGGTTCGCCGCCGCCGCGAGCATCAGCACCCCTGCGAGCGGCAGCCATTGCGCCCGGACCGCTGCCAGCAGGTGCCGCCGCGCCCCGGCGCCCGCGACGGCAAGCCAGGCCAGCAGCAGCGCCCCGCCCAGGAAGGCGCTGTACCAGGCCATGTAGAAGCCGGTCAGCAGCATGGCGGCGAACCAGAGGCCGAAGCCTGCACCCCAGCCCAGCAGGGCCGTCCGCCGCCCCTCCCAGAGCGCCCGCAGCGCGCCGTGCGCCAGCAGCCCCAGCACCGGCACGAAGGAGACGCTGAAGAGCTGCACATGGCTGGCGCGGATGAAGAGGTTGTTGCTGATCGTGAAGAGCGCCGCCCCGAGCAGCGCCCAGCCGAAGGGCAGCCCCAGCGCGCGCCGCCCCAGCAGCAGGGTCGCGGCGAAGCCGAGGGCGCGCGTCGCGACATTGACCAACTCGCCCGAGAGGAAGGGGTCGAGGCCGGCCGCCCGGAAGCCGGCATGGATCAGGCCGAAGAGCAGATAGCCGTCGTTGTATCCGAGCGTGCCCGGCACCGGCCAGAAATAGGCGGTGCGGTCCCAGGGCTCGAGGCCGCGGAGCACGTTGTACCAATGCTCGAGGATCGAGAGGGCAATGACGCCGTCATGGCGGTCGCCGAGCAGCAGGGTGAAGCCGTTGCCGATCTGGCCGCGGAAGAAGAAGGCCAGGCAGAGCGCGCCGCAGAGCGTCGCGGCGAGCAGGCGGGCGGCCCGCCCCGTCAGGCGTTCGGCGCTGTCCATGGCATCCCCTCGGGGCATCCCCCGACCTCACCCCAGAACGGGCGCAGGGAACAGCCGCGCCGCAGTGCACCGATGGCGGAAATGGGGAGAGAAGATGGCTCCGGCGGTTGGATTCGAACCAACGACCAACGGATTAACAGTCCGCTGCGCTACCGCTGCGCCACGCCGGATCAGCCAGGGAGCGGGCGTATAGCAGGCGCGCCGCGCTTTGTAAGCCCCCGAATGCAGTTTTCTCGCTGGAGGTCCGGGGCGGAATTGAACCGCCGTAGCAGGTTTTGCAGACCTGTGCCTGACCACTCGGCCACCGGACCGCCGCAGGAGAAGTCGCCCCGGGCGAGACGCCTCTTTGGGGCCACGGTCGCCGCAGGTCAAGCGTGCGGCGCAACACCTGTGCTTGGCGATCGCGCGGGACGGCCCCTATAAACCCGCGGCCCCGAGAAGGTATCGGCTTCATGGACTATGCGGATGCGCGCAAGCGCATGGTGGACGGGCAGCTCCGCCCCAGCCGGGTGACCGACCCGCGCCTGCTCGATGCGATGCGCGACCTGCCGCGCGAGGAATTCCTGCCCCGCGCCGTGCGTGCCCGCGCCTATGCGGACGAGGACGTGCCGCTGCCCG
Organism: Paracraurococcus lichenis; assembly: GCF_030657435.1. Lineage (GTDB taxonomy): Bacteria > Pseudomonadota > Alphaproteobacteria > Acetobacterales > Acetobacteraceae > Paracraurococcus > Paracraurococcus lichenis. The sequence goes on from NZ_JAUTWS010000004.1 coordinate 129,387, forward strand.
GCGGCCGGGCGCTGATCGCGCCGATGGCGATCGCGCGCCTCGTCCAGCTTGCCGCGGTGCGGCCGGGCGACCGGGCGCTGGTGGTCTGCGCCGGCACCGGCTACGGCGCCGCGGTGCTCGCCCGATGCGGCGCCCGGGTGACGGCGGTCGAGAGCGACGAGGTGCTGCTCGGCCTCGCCCGCCCGGCGCTAGCGACGTGCGTCCCGGCCGGCACGGTCCGGCTCGAGCAGGTGAACCCGACCCAGGGCTTCGCCGGCAGCGCGCCCTATGATGCCATCCTCATCGAGGGCGAGGTGCCGGAGATCCCATCCGCCATCGCCGGGCAGCTCGCCGAAGGCGGCCGGCTCGTGGCGGTGCTGGGCGGCGGCCGGCGGAACGGGGTCGCGGTGCTGGGGCGCCGGCTGGGCGGCTCGGTGACCACCACCCCGTCTTTCGATTGCGCAACGGTCGCGCTGCCCGCATTCGCGCCCGCGCCGGGTTTCGTCTTCTGAGGATGGCCCGGGTCCGGGCGCCATGGCCCGGCCGCTCACCGGGGATTCACGCGCCTGCCGGCTAGCTTGCCCGGCAGGCATCGCGGCCGGCAGGTCTCGATCGCTCCCGTCCGGGCCGCGCCGCGATGTTTCATAGGGTTTCGGCCCGCCTGGCCGCACTTGTCCCGCCGGTGCATTGCGGTATGGCAAGTGCGTTCGGCTCGTCTAGTGTAGGCACTGACCGCGGCCCGCCCGCGACGGAAGGACACGGCTAGGATGATCACGACTCGCCCCGCCCTGGCGCTCGCCACCGCGCTCTCGGCGTCGGCCGCCCTGTGCGCCGGCGCGCCTCAGGCGGCGGCGCAGACGCTGGCCGAGGCGCTGGCGCAGGCCTATTCGAACAATCCGACGCTGCTCGCCGCCCGCGCGCAGCTCCGCGCGGTCGACGAGAACGTGCCGCAGGCGCTCGCCGGCTGGCGCCCGACCGTCAGCATCAGCAGCACCGCCGGCGTCCTCGATGGCCATGCCCGCGCGCTCGGCACCTTTGTGGATCCGAATGGCGTCCCGACGCCGGAGAACAGGTTCCAGCCGACTCACCAGCTCGGCGTGTCCTCGCATATCGAGCGCCAGCTCTACACCAACAGCATCACCATCACCCAGCCGGTCTTCCGCGGCGGCCGCACCGTCGCCACCACGCGGCGGGCGGAGAACCAGGTGCTCGCCCAGCGCGCCCGGCTGCTCAGCACCGAGCAGCAGGTGATGAGCGACGGCGTGAACGCCTATGTCGCGGTGATCCGCGACCAGGAGCTGCTGCGCCTCAACATCAACAACGAGCAGGTGCTGACCGAGCAGCTCCGCGCGACCAACGAGCGCTTCCGCGTCGGCGAGATCACCCGGACGGACGTCGCCCAGGCCGAGAGCCGCCTGGCCGCCGCGCGCGCCTCCCGCGCCCAGGCGGAAGGCAACCTGCAGATCAGCCGTGCCACCTTCCAGCGCGTGATCGGCCTCATGCCGCAGCGGCTGCTGGCGCCGCAGCCGCTCCGCCCGCCCGTCGCCAGCAGCCAGGAGGCCGCGGATGCGGCGAGCACGAACAACCCGAACGTGGTCGCTGCGCTGTTCGACGAGGCCCAGGCGCGCGACGCGATCGCCGTGCAGATCAGCCAGTTGCTGCCGCAGCTCGGCCTGACCGGCCAGGCCTTCCGCAACGACAACTCGACCGGCACGCATACCCGCGTCACCGGTGCCCAGGTCGTCGCCCAGTTGACGGTCCCTCTCTACCAGGGCGGCGCCGAGTTCTCCACCGTCCGGCAGGCCCGGCAGACGGCGCAGCAGGCCCGGGGCGTGGTCGAGGATCAGCGCCGGCAGGTGACCCAGGCCGCCATCCAGGCCTGGGAGCAGTTGCAGAGTTCCCGCGCCCAGGTCGACAGCCAGCGGGCCGCCATCCGCGCCTCCGAGATCGCGCTGGACGGCGTGCAGCGCGAGGCGATCGTCGGCAGCCGCACGACGCTCGAGGTGCTGAACCAGGAGCAGGAGCTGCTCGGCAACCGCACCAACCTCGTGCAGGCGCTCGCCACCGTCGTGGCGCAGTCCTACACCCTGGCCGGCGCCGTCGGGCGGCTGACCGCGCAGGATCTCGGCCTGCAGGTCGATCTATACGACATGCGGGCCTACTACAACGCCGTGCGCAATCGCTGGGCTGGTTTCGGCGACTATTCCGACGTGGCGGAGCGTCGCTGACATGGCTGAGGAGCGCCCGGCCGCGCCCGGCCCGGCACCAGCCCCGGCAACCGCCCAGGCACCCGCCCCTGGGGCTTCCGCCGATCCGAGCATGGAGGACATCCTCGCCTCCATCCGGCGGATCCTGAGCGAGGACGAGGCGGCGCCGCAGCCGCCTGCCAGGCCTGCCGAGCCGCCCGCCGCGCCGGCGGCCGCAGCCGATCCCGCCCCCGATCCCGTCCCGGCGGCAGCAGGTTCCGAGCCGCTCGACCTGACCGAGGACATGCTGGTCTCGGCGCCGGCCGCGCCGCCACCGGAACCCGCGCCCCTGCCGCCCCCGCCGCCTGCAATCCCTAAGCCGGCCGAGGCCGAGCCGCAGGAGCCGGAGACCGGGCTGCTCGCGCCGGCCGCGGCGGCGGCCGCGGCGGCCTCGGTCGGGCAATTGCTGCGGGCGGTGGCGCAGGAGCGGTCGAGCGCCGTCTATCGCGGCGGCCCGACCATCGAGGACGTGGTGCGCGAGGAGGTCCGGCCCCTGCTGAAGGCCTGGCTGGACGCCAACCTGCCGCCGCTGGTCGAGCGGCTGGTGCGGGCCGAGATCGAGCGGGTGGTCGGCCGGGCGCTGTCGCAATAGGCGGCACGCAACGGACCCCTTGACGGGGGCGGGGCCGCCGACCACGGATGCGGCCATGCTGGACAAGACCCTGACCCCGGGCAGCTTCGAGACCCGCCTCTACGAGGGCTGGGAGCGCTCGGGCGCCTTCGCGGCCCATCCCGAGAGCGGCGCGCAGCCCTTCACCATCATGATCCCGCCGCCCAATGTCACGGGCAGCCTGCACATGGGTCATGCGCTGACCTTCACGATTCAGGACACGCTCGTCCGCTGGCGGCGGATGCAGGGCCGGGACGTGCTGTGGCAGCCGGGGACGGACCATGCCGGCATCGCCACCCAGATGGTGGTGGAGCGGCTGCTGGCGCAGGAGGGCAACCAGGACCGCCGCAGCCTGGGCCGCGAGGCCTTCGTCGAGCGGGTCTGGCAATGGAAGGCCGAGAGCGGCGGGACCATCACCCGCCAGCTCCGCCGGCTCGGCGCCTCGCTGGACTGGCCGCGCGAGCGCTTCACCATGGATGCGGGCCTCTCCCAGGCCGTGCTCGAGGTCTTCGTCACCCTCCACAAGGAGGGGCTGATCTACCGCGACCGCCGCCTGGTGAACTGGGACCCGAAGCTGCTGACGGCGATCTCCGACCTCGAGGTCGAGAGCCGCGAGGTGAAGGGGCATCTCTGGACCCTGCGCTACCCGGTGGAAGGCGCGCCGGGCGAGTTCCTGCGGGTGGCCACGACCCGGCCCGAGACCATGCTCGGCGACACCGCGGTCGCCGTGCATCCGGAGGATCCCCGCTTCGCCGCGCTGGTCGGCAAGCGGGTGATCCTGCCGCTGGTCGGCCGCGCCATCCCGGTTGTGGCGGATACCTATTCGGACCCGGAGAAGGGCACCGGCGCGGTGAAGATCACCCCGGCGCATGACTTCAACGATTTCGAGGTCGGAAGGCGCCACGGCCTTGCCATGCCGACGGTACTGGACCCGGAGGCACGGGTCACGGTGGCCGAGATCGAGGCGGAGCTGCGCGCGGTCGATGGCGTGGCGGAGCCGGACTTCGTGCGCGGCCTCGCCGGCAAGGACCGGTCCGTGGCGCGGAAGGCCATCATCGCCAGGCTCGAGGAGCTCGGCCTGCTGGAGAAGGTCGAGCCGCACACCCATCAGGTGCCGCATGGCGATCGCGGCGGCGTGCCGATCGAGCCGCGGCTGACCTGGCAGTGGTACTGCGACGCGGCGACGCTGGCGAAGCCGGCGGTCGAGGCGGTCGAGTCGGGCCGGATGAAATTCGTCCCGAAGAGCTGGGAGAACACCTTCTTCGCCTGGATGCGGGACATCCAGCCCTGGTGCATTTCCCGCCAGCTCTGGTGGGGCCACCAGATCCCGGCCTGGTACGGGCCGGAGGGCAGCATCTTCGTCGAGAAGAGCGAGGCGGAGGCGCAGGAAGCGGCGCGCGCGAAGTTCGGCCGTGACGTCGAGCTCACGCGCGACGAGGACGTGCTGGACACCTGGTTCAGCTCGGCGCTCTGGCCCTTCTCGACGCTCGGCTGGCCGGAGCGGACCGACGAGGTCGCGCGCTACTACCCCGGCGACGTGCTGGTGACGGGCTTCGACATCATCTTCTTCTGGGTCGCCCGGATGATGATGATGGGCCAGCACTTCATGCAGGACGTGCCCTTCCGCGACATCTACATCCACGGCCTGGTCCGCGACGAGAAGGGCCAGAAGATGTCGAAGTCCAAGGGGAACGTCATGGACCCCCTGGAGCTGATCGACGCCTATGGCGCGGACGCGCTGCGCTTCACCATCTGCGCGCTCACCGGCCCGGGGCGCGACGTGAAGCTCGGCCGCAAGCGGGTCGAGGACTATCGCGGCTTCATCACCAAGATCTGGAACGCCGCGCGTTTTTGCGAGTCGAACGGCGTCGTTGTCGATCCTGCATGGCGACCGGAGGATGCGAAGACGCCGCTGGCGCGCTGGATCCTGGACGCGGCGAACCGCACGGTGGCGGAGGCGACGGCGGCGCTCGAGGCCTATCGCTTCGACGACTATGCCGGCGCCTGCTACCGCTTCACCTGGAACACCTTCTGCGACTGGTTCATCGAATTCGCCAAGCCGGTGCTGAACGGCCCGGACGGGCCAGTGAAGGCGGAGGTGAAGGGCGCGGCGCAGCACGTGCTGGGGACCATCCTGCGGCTGCTGCACCCGGCGATTCCCTTCGTCACCGAGGAGCTCTGGGACCGCTTCGGCTATGGGCCCGAGTGCAGCCTGATCCGCGAGGCCTGGCCCACGGCGGTGCCAGTGGCGGAGGCCGAGGCGGCGCGGGAGGAGCTGGACTGGGTGGTGCGGCTCGTCACCGAGGTCCGTGCCGTGCGCTCCGAGGTCAATGTCCCGCCCTCCGTCACCACGCCGCTGCTGATGCGGGATGCGGCGCCGGAGAGCCTGGCGCGGGCGGCGCGCTGGATCGAGGCGATCCGCCGCCTCGGCCGCGTCACCGAGGTCACGCCGTTGCAGGGCGAGGCGCCGAAGGGCGTGGCCCAGGTGGTGGTCGGCGAGGCGACGGTGATGCTGCCGCTGGAAGGCGTCATCGACATCCCGGCGGAGCGGGCGCGGCTCGCCAAGGCGCGCGGCGCGGCCGAGGGCGAGGTGAAGAAGATCACCGCCAAGCTCTCGAATGCCGATTTCGTCGCCCGTGCGCCGGAGGAGGTGGTGGAGGAGAACCGCGAGCGCCTTGCCGCCGCGCAGGTGGAGATCGCGCGCCTCGACGCGGCGCTGGCGCGGATCGGCGGCTGACGGCCCGCGGCGCCAGCCTATCCGGGCGTGGCGCCGCTCGCCTTCACCAGGTCCCGCATCAGCGGCTCTTGTCCCCGGGCATAGGCGGCGTAATCCTCCGGCCCGGCCAGCCAGGGCGTCGCGCCGTTCTCGGTGAAGACGCGCACCACCTCCGGGCTCCGCAGCGCCTGGTGCGAGAGCGCGGCCATCCGCAGCACCATGGCCGGCGGCAGCCCGGCCGGCGCCACCATGCCGTTCCAGCTCGTCAGGTCGAAGCCGGGCAGGACCTCCGCCATGGTCGGGACCTCCGGCAGCACCGGGCTGCGCTCCGGGCTGGTCACCGCCAGCGCCCGCACCTTGCCGTCGCGGATCGAGGCATAGGGCCCCGCGAGGTTGTCGAAGATCGCCTGCACCTGGCCCGCGAGCAGGTCCACCAGCGCCGGCGCGCCGCCGCGGTACTGCACGAAGGGCATGTCGGTGCCGGTGCGCCGCTTGAACAACTCGCCCGAGAGGTGCGGCGTCGTACCGGCCCCGCCGGTCGCGTAGTTGAACCGGCCGGGATGGGCCCGCAGCAGCGCGATGAACTCCGGCAGGGTCCGTGCCGGGACGTCGAGATTGACGATAAGCACGTTGGGCTGCCGGTAGAGCCCGGTCACGTGGGTATAGTCGCGCGCGGGGTCGTAGGGCAGGCCGGGGAAGAGGGAAGGGGCGATCGCCAGGTTCGCCGCGCCGCCGAGGCCCATCGTGTACCCATCCGCCCGGGCCTTGGCGATGGCATCGCTGCCCACGGTCCCGCCGGCGCCGGTGCGGTTCTCCACCACAAATTGCTGGCCGGTGATCTGCGTCATCGCCTGGCAGAAGGCGCGGCAGAGCAGGTCGTTGGCGCCGCCCGGGGCGTAGAGGTTGATGAAGCGCGCGGTCTGGCGCGGCCAGTCGCCGCCCTGGGCGCGGGCGATGGCAGGCGTGGCGAGACCCGCCGCGAGCAGCGCGCGGCGGGGCAGGGCGGTCGGGGGCATCGGGCGTCTCCCTCGGTGCGGCTCTCTGCGGCCGGTTCGAGGGCAGTCTGCGGCGGCGCGGGGCGCCGGCGCCAGCGCATTCGACGGGTCGGGTGCGGCCGCGCCGTCCTGCTTCAGTCCTCGAAGAGGTCCTCGACGCGGATGGTGATGCCCGGCGGGTCGAGCACCAGCGACCCGCTGCCGGCGATCCAGGTCGCATGCGTGCCGTCCGGCACCCGGCGGTGGTGGATGGCCATGCGGCTGTCGGCATCCAGGATGAGGTAGTGCTGGATGCTCGGGATGCGGAAATAGTCGGGCAGCTTGCGGACCAGGTCGATCCGCGCGGTCGAGGGCGAGGCGACCTCCACCACGATGACCGGCGTCGGGGCCACCAGCGACTCCGGCGCCACCCGCTCCCCGCAATTCACCACCACATCAGGCAGGTAGGACCGGCTCTCGCTCACCTCGACGGCGAGGCCGTCCACGAAGGCCTGGCAGGGCAGGCCGGCCGCGCGGATGGCGTTGCGCAGCGCCAGCCAGGCCTGGGCCTTGGTCGCGGCATGCGCCGCCCGCTCCGGCGCCATGGCCGCGACCTTGCCGTCGAACAACTCGTACCGGCCGTCCGGCTGGGCCGCGGCCCAGGCGTAGAACTCGGCAAGCGTCATCCGATGCGTCGGGATCTTGGTCGGCTCGGCCATGGCGTATCCGATATGGTCCTTGCCCCGATCCTGGACCAGCCCCGCCCGCCGGGTCCATCGCCGCGCGCCTTGGCAAGGCGGCCCTTGCCACCCTACACCGGCAGCAAGGGGCGGATCGGCCGCGGGGCAGCGCTCCCGGCCGGAAGCGGGCCGCGCCGCGAGGGAGAGACGGAATGACCACCTGGGACAAGTCCAGGCTGCCCAGCCGCCACGTGTCCATCGGGCCGGAGCGGGCGCCCCATCGCAGCTACTACTACGCCATGGGCATGACGAAGGAGGAGATCGCCTCCCCCCTCGTCGGCGTCGCCACCTGCTGGAACGAGGCCGCGCCCTGCAACATCGCCCTCAGCCGCCAGGCCCAGGCGGTCAAGCGCGGCGTCGCCGCCTCCGGCGCCGCCCCGCGCGAGTTCACCACCATCACGGTGACCGACGGCATCGCCATGGGCCACCAGGGCATGAAGGCCTCGCTGGTCTCCCGCGACGTCATCGCCGATTCCGTCGAGCTGACGATGCGCGGCCATTGCTACGACGCGCTGGTCGGCCTCGCCGGCTGCGACAAGACGCTCCCCGGCATGATGATGGTCATGCTGCGCCTCAACGTGCCCAGCGTCTTCCTCTATGGCGGCTCGATCCGTCCGGGGCAGTTCCGCGGCAGGGACGTCACCGTTCTCGACATCTTCGAGGCGGTGGGCAGCCATGCCGCGGGCAACATGTCGGACGCCGACCTCGAGGAGCTGGAGCAGCATGCCTGCCCCGGCGCTGGCGCCTGCGGCGGCCAGTTCACCGCCAATACCATGGCCTGCATCTCGGAGGTCATCGGCCTCGCCCTGCCGCATTCCGCCGGCGCCCCGGCACCGGACGAGGAGCGGGACAAATGGGCCTACCAGTCCGGCGTCGCGGTGGTGGACCTGATCAAGAGCGGGCTCCGGCCGCGCGACATCGTCACCCGCAAGGCGCTGGAGAATGCCGCGCGCATCGTCGGCGCGACCGGCGGTTCCACCAATGCCGCGCTGCACCTGCCCGCCATCGCGCATGAGGCCGGGATCGACTTCCCGCTCGAGGAGGTGGCGCGGCTGATGCGCGACACGCCGCATATCGCCGACCTCAAGCCGGGCGGCCGCTACGTGGCGCAGGACGTGCACCGCATCGGCGGCGTGCCGGTCATCATCAAGGCGCTGCTGGAGGCCGGGCTGCTGCACGGCGATTGCCCGACGGTCACCGGCAAGACGCTGGCCGAGAACCACAAGGACGTGGTCTTCCCGACCGACCAGGACGTGGTGCGGCCGGTCTCCAACCCGATCTCGAAGATCGGCGGCGTGGTCAGCCTCTTCGGCAACCTCGCGCCGGACGGCGCCATCGTGAAGATCGCCGGCATGGAGAAGCTGCGCTTCGAGGGCACGGCGCTCTGCTTCGACTGCGAGGAGGACGCCTTCGCCGCGGTCGAGGCGCGCGCCTACAAGCCGGGCGACGTCATCGTCATCCGCTACGAGGGACCGAAGGGCGGCCCCGGCATGCGGGAGATGCTGTCGACCACCAGCGCCATCTACGGCCAGGGCATGGGCGACAAGGTGGCCTTGATCACGGATGGCCGCTTCTCCGGCGCCACCCGCGGCTTCTGCATCGGCCATGTCGGGCCGGAGGCGGCGGTGGGCGGGCCGATCGGGCTGCTCAGGAACGGCGACCGGATCGTCATCGATGCCGGGAAGGGCACGATCGACGTCGCGCTGTCCGAGGCGGAGCTGGCGCAGCGCAAGGCCGAGTGGAAGCCCCGCGGCCACAACTTCAACAGCGGTGCGCTGTGGAAGTATGCCCAGACCGTCGGCCCCGCCCGGTACGGCGCGGTGACGCATCCGGGCGCCAAGGCGGAGACGCATGTCTATGCCGATATCTGACATCGGCGGGTGACGCGGATTTCACGCGGGCGGCGGCGGTGCCGCCCGCGTTTTGCCGCAAGCCGGGCGTTTCCTTCCGCATCGAAGGAGCCCCCGTCATGCGTCTCCGCCCGCTGCTAATCCTGCCCTTGCTCGCCGTCCTCGGCGGCTGCGCGGTCTATCCCGCGCCCTATGCCGCGCCGCGGCCCTATGTCTATGCGCCGCCGCCCCCGCCGCCGCATTATGGCTGGGGCTACCGCCCCTATGGCTATTACGGCTACGGGCCGGGCTGGCGCCGCTGGTAGGGCTCACGCAGGCGTTTACGTTCCGGGCTGCGACCGGAAGGGGGTCTTCTCGTTGTAGCGCGGGATCGAACCAGCCGGAAGGAACCCGCCATGCGAACCCTGCCCGTGATCGCCGCCATTGCCGCGGGGCTGGCCGTGACGGCCTGCACCTATGTGGAGCGCGAGCGGCCGCCGCCCGCACCGATCGTGCTGCAGCAGCCCGCCGCGCCGCCGGCGGTGGTGCAGACCCCGCCGCCGACGGTCACCGTCCGGCCGAGCTACTGAGGCTGGGCCAAGCCCCGGTCAGCGCAATTCGCACCAGACCGGGGCGTGGTCGCTCGGCTGCTCCTCGGACCGCGCGGTCGTATCCACGCCGCAGGCGACCAGCCGCTCCGCCAATTCCGGGCTGAGCAGGACATGGTCGATGCGCAGGCCGCGATTGGATTCGAAGGCCGGGCCATAGTCCCAGTAGGTGAAGGGCGCGTCCTGCGAGTGCAGCGCCCGCAGGGCGTCCGTCATGCCGGCATGCAGCAGGGTGCGGAAGCGCGCCCGGCTCTCCGGCCGGACCAGCGCGTCGGTCGGGGACAGGCCGCCGGGGCAGAGATCCGCCTCGGTCGGGCAGACATTGAAGTCGCCGAGCACCGCGACGGGCCGGAAGTGGTCCAGCCGCGCCTGCACCCAGTCGGCCAGGCGGTCCATCCAGCGCAGCTTGTAGCCGAAGCCGTCCTCCCCCCCGGAATTGCCGTTGGGCAGGTAGATGCCGGCGACCTCCATGTCGGCCGCCCGCACCGCGACGAAGCGCGCCTGCGCATCCTCGGCATCGCCCGGCAGGGCCTCCGCCGTCACCTCGAAGGGGATCCGGCCGAGCACCGCGACGCCGTTGCGCCCGCCGGGCTGGCCCACCGCGCGCATCTCGTAGCCGGCATCGGCGAGGTCCAGCGCCGGGAACTCCTCGGTCCTGCATTTCAGCTCCTGCAGGACAACGAGGTCGGGGCTGTGCCGCGCCAGGAAGCGCTTCAGGTGCGGCACGCGCCGGCGGATGGAGTTGACGTTGAAGGTGGCGAGGCGGGTCATGCCGCCACCATCGCCGCTCGCGGTCCCGGCGTGAAGCCGTCAGCCGACCGAGAAGCTGACGCCGCAGCCGCAGCCCGACACCGCCTGCGGGTTCCGCAGGGTGAAATGGGCGCCGATCAGCGCCTCGTTCCAGTCGAGCTCGGCGCCGGCCAGCAGGTCGAGCGAGACCGGGTCGACGAAGACCCGCGCCCCGCCCTGCTCCACCACCAGGTCGTCCGGCTCGGCCGCATCGGCCAGCGCGAAGCCGTACTGGAAGCCGGAGCAGCCGCCGGCACTGACCGAGACGCGGAGGCCGGCGCCGGGGCGGCCCTCGCGTTGCGCGATCTCCGCCACCTCGGCGGCGGCGCGCGGGGTCACGCGGAAACGGGGCAGGTCGGAACCGTCGGGCATCGTGCTCTCCTGGCGGGGCGGCAGAGGGGGCGCCGGCCGCGCGCTGTCGCCCGGAAGATAGGCGCTGGGCTGCCCGGTTTCCAACCACCGCCGCGGTTGCGGCGCCCCCCGGCGCCCTGTTAGGCACACGGCATGACCGACCAGGCCCGCGCCCCTTGGGCTGTCCAGCCCGAAGCCTCCCGCGGCCGGCTGCACGCGGAGCCGGGCGGTGACGCGCGCTCCCCCTTCCAGCGGGACCGGGACCGGATCATCCATACCGGCGCCTTCCGCCGCCTGCAGTACAAGACCCAGGTCTTCGTCTTCCATGAGGGCGACTATTTCCGCACCCGCCTGACCCACTCTATCGAGGTCGCGCAGATCGCCCGCGCCATCGCCCGGCGGCTGCAACTGGATGAGGATCTGGCGGAGGCGCTGGCGCTCGCCCACGACCTCGGCCATCCGCCCTTCGGCCATGCCGGGGAGGAGGCGCTCGATTCGCAGATGCGCCCCTATGGCGGCTTCGACCACAATGCCCAGTCGCTGAAGGTCGTGACGCTGCTCGAGGCCCGCTACGCCGATTTCGACGGGCTTAACCTCTCCTGGGAGACGCTGGAGGGCTTGGCCAAGCACAATGGCCCGGTCCGCCGCCCGACCGGCTACATCGCCGAATACGATGCGCGGCACGGCCTCGACCTCGCCACCCATGCCTCGGCCGAGGCGCAGGTGGCCGCGCTGGCCGACGACATCGCCTACAACAACCACGACCTGGATGACGGCGTCCGTGCCCGGCTCTTCACGCTGGAGGAAGCGGCGGCCCTGCCGCTGATCGGCGACGCCTACCAAGCCGTGCGCTCGGCGCATCCGAACATCCCGCGCGAGCGGATGATCACGGAGACGGTGCGGCGCGTCATCAATGCCATGGTGCAGGACGTGGTGACCGAGGCCGCGCGCCGCATCGCCGCCCTCGACCCGCGGAGCGCCGACGACATCCGCGCGGCGGCGGAGCCGGTCGTCGCCTTCTCCGCCCCGATGCAGGAGGCCAACCTGCTGATCCGCGACTTCCTGTTCCACCGGATGTACCGCCACTGGCGGGTGAACCGGGCCATGCAGAAGTCGAAGCGGGCCAGCCAGGTGATCTTCCAGCTCCTGCATGGCGGGCCGCAGATGCTGCCGCAGGAATGGCGGGACCGGGCGGGCGAGCCCGGCTCCGCCCAGGCGGCGCGGGTGGTCTGCGACTATATCGCCGGCATGACCGACCGCTACGCGCTGGAGGAGCACCGGCGCCTGACGGACCCGAACATCCCGGGCTGACCGGCGCGGGCGCCGCCGGGCTCAGGCCGCCTGGGCCCCGGCGGCCACCGCCTGCCGCGCCCCGGCGCGCAGGCGCAGGCCGACCAGCGCCATGGCCACCAGCGGCAGCAGCCAGATCACCCGTGCCTCGAACCGCCCATAGGGCGAGGCGAGCATGCCGCAGACCAGCCCGTTCACCACCAGCCCCAGCAGCACGACCAGCGCCACGGTCGCGGCGCCGTCCCAGGCCGGGTCGCGCCGCGCCGGGCCCGGCCGCAGCAGGGCGATGCCGCCGGCGAGCAGGGCCGCCAGCGCCACGGCATAGATGATTGCCTCGTGCACCCGGGTGATCGCGGGATGCGTCTGCACCAGCGTGCGCGGCGCGCCCTCGGCCAGCGCGGCGGGGAAATAGCCGGCGAAGAAGTCGAGCCGCTTCTGCGTATAGACGATGTCGGGCAGGCCGAAGCTGACCACCTGCTCCAGCCCGTCCCGCAGCAGGCCGGTCGCCGTGCCCAAGGGGTCGTGGGCGAGCGTCGCCAGCAGGAAGCGCGTCTGCTCCTCCGAGATGCGGCGCTTCAGGACCATGTCCGCGGCGCCGAAGACGCCGCGGGCCGGGTCGCTGTCGAAGAGGAAGGAGACCCAGTCCACCGGCAGCCGGTCGACATAGGCGCAGAGCGCGAAGGGCGAGGCGCCGCCGCATTGCGCCCGCAGCAGGTCGAGGCCGGGGCCCATCTCGATGAGGTGCGCCGTCATGTGGGGCAGCCGCAGCGGGGACTGGTGGAGGGCGAGCCTCACCGCCTGTCCGAAGGCGACCTCGCCCAGGGCGCCGAGCGCCACGCAGGCGGCCAGCGCCAGCAGCGGCGCGGCGCGCGGCGCGGGCGTCCGGCGCAGCAGCGCCGCGACGGCGCAGACTACAAGGATCGCGGCCAGCGTCAGGAGGTGGCTGGCATGCGCCATGACGCCGAAGGCGACGAGCAGCCAGAGCAGGACGCGGTCGGTCCGTGCGAGGTCGCGCCAGAAGCCGACCAGCAGCGCGGCGCCGAGGATGGCGACCGCGGCGAAGAGGTCCGGCATGACATAGGCGACGTAGTAGGGCAGGGGGGTCAGCAGCGTCAGCCCGACCAGCGCGCCGGCATACCAGGCGGTGCCGAGGCGCAGGCAGCGCAGCAGCAGCAGGTCCAGCAGCCAGGCGACGATCGCCGCCTGCAGCACCACCAGCAGCCAGAAGCCGCTGGCGAGCCAGGTCAGGTAGGCGAGCGTCCCCCAGTAGATCGATCGCCCCGCCTCGATGCTGCGGTCCTGCTGCGCGGCCGGGGCCTCCGGCGCTACGGCGGGTGCCTCGGCCGCGGCCGGGGCGGGCGCCGCCAGGGGCCGGTGGACCTTCGACCAGGCATTCTCGAAGCGCGGCCCGCCCAATTGCAGCGAGATGACCGCCGGCCCGCGCAGGTAGGCGAAGATGTCCTCGTACAGCAACGGCTGCCGGTTCAGCAGCGCCGGGGCGGCGAGGAGGAGGGTGCCGAGCAGCAGGCGGACCAACAGGCCGGGATGTCGCATGCGGGTCGTGGTCCCTGGAAATGCCGCGCGCGACGATAGCGGCACAGTACCGGGGCAGCCATGCCACCCTGGTTGGCTGACCGCGCTGTGATGATCACCGATGAGGCAAAGTCACGCCGGCAGCATCACGGATGGAGGAGATGTTTTTCATTCCGTGCGACTGGCGCAAGCAGGGCCGCGAGGCGTACCGGGCCGGCGAGGATTGTCGCGCGTGGGAGCGCGTCTCCCGTTCGGCGCCGCCGTTGCGGCGGGGTTTGGACCAGGCCGTCCCCCGCGCCGCGTCGCCCCTTGCCCAGGTCCCCCCCGCCGGGCCAGATGCGGGGCAAGAGCGGGAGTGGAGGCGAGGGTGAACGTCCTGACCAGCAGCGGGCCCGGCCCCGCGACCAGCCCGGACGCCCAGGATCCCGATGCGGCCCGCCTGCGGCTGCTGCATGCCATCGAGCGCAAGCTGCTCTGGCTCTCGGCCTGGATGATCCATCATGCCAACCACACCCGCCCCAATCGGGACGGGCTGAAGGTCGGCGGCCACCAGGCTTCCTGCGCCTCCGTCATCTCCATCATGACGGCGCTCTACTTCGAGATCCTGAAGCCGCAGGACCGCGTGGCGATCAAGCCGCATGCCGGGCCGGTCTTCCATGCCGCGAACTACCTGTTTGGCCGGCAGCAGCGGGAGAAGCTGGAGACGCTGCGCCAGTTCGGCGGCATCCAGCCCTATCCCTCCCGGGTGAAGGACGGGGCGGAGGTGGATTTCTCCACCGGCTCGGTGGGCCTCGGCGTCGCGCTGACCAGCTTCGGCAGCCTGGTGCAGGACTATGTGAAGCTGCACGGCCTGGGCCGGCCCGAGATCCCGGCCGGGCGGCATGTCGCCATCGTCGGCGATGCCGAGCTCGACGAGGGCAATATCTACGAGGCGCTGCTCGAGGGCTGGAAGCACGACATCCGCAATGTCTGGTGGATCATCGACTACAACCGCCAGAGCCTCGATTCCGTGGTGCAGGACCGGCTCTTCGGCCGGATCGAGGGCCTGTTCCGCGACATGGGCTGGAACGTCGTCACCCTGAAGTATGGCCGCAAGCTGCAGGCCGCCTTCGCGCGGGAGGGCGGCGAGGCGCTGCGGCGCTGGATCGACGATTGCCCGAACAGCCTCTACTCCGCGCTTACCTTCCAGGGCGGTGCCGCCTGGCGCGCCGCGGTGCTGACCGATCTGGGGCGGGAGCCGGGCATCCGGGCCATCATCGACCCGCTCTCGGACGACGAACTCGGCGCCCTGATGACCAATCTCGGCGGCCATGACGTGGCAACGCTGCTGGAGGCCTTCCGCGCCCAGGATGCCGCCGGCGACCAGCCGACCTGCTTCATCGCCTATACCATCAAGGGCATGGGCCTGCCCTTCGCCGGGCACAAGGACAACCATGCCGGGCTGATGACCAAGGAGCAGATGGCGGGCTTCAAGCGGGAGCTCGCCATCCGCGACGGGCATGAATGGGACCCCTTCGAGGGCCTCGACATCCCCGAGGCCGAGATGCGCGCCTTCGTCGAGGGCGTGCCCTTCGCCAGGCCGATCGCGCCCGAGGGCCGCCGGCTGAAGGCCGACCCCGTGCCGGTTCCGCAGGCGCAGTTCCCGGTGCCGCGCGTGCCGGCCGGCCGCAAGCTCTCCACCCAGGCTGCCTTCGGCGAGGTGCTGGCCGAGCTCGGCCGCGGCCATGGCGAGGCGGCAGCGCTGGCGAAACGCATCGTCACCACCAGCCCGGACGTCACCGTCTCGACCAATCTCGGCCCCTGGGTGAACCGGCGCGGCATCTTCGACCGGCACCTCAAGAACGACGTCTTCCGCGACGCCAAGCTGGCCTCCGCCCAGCGCTGGGGCATGTCGCCGGAGGGGCAGCATATCGAGCTCGGCATCGCCGAGCAGAACCTCTTCCTGCTGCTCTCGGCCCTCGGCCTGGCGCATGACCTGCACGGGGCGCGGCTGCTGCCCGTCGGCACGGTCTACGATCCCTTCGTCAACCGCGGCCTCGATGCGCTGATCTATGCCTGCTACCAGGATGCGCGGTTCATGGTGGTCAGCACGCCCTCCGGCCTGACCCTTGCGCCCGAGGGCGGGCAGCACCAGTCCGTCAACACGCCGCTGATCGGCATCGCGCAGGACCGGCTGGCGAGCTTCGAGCCGGCCTTCGCCGACGAGCTCGCGATCCTGATGCGCTGGGGCTTCGAGCATATGCAGAAGCCGGACGGCTCGGCCGTCTGGCTCCGCCTCTCGACCCGGGGGCTGGAGCAGCCGCAGCGCAGGCTCGACCCCACGGCCGTCATCGCCGGCGGGCACTGGATGGTGCCGCCGGCCCCGGGGGCGCGGATCGCCATCGCCTATCAGGGCCCGGTAGCGCCGGAGGCGATCGCCGCCTTCGAGCAGTTGCGGGAGGAGGAGCCGGGCGCCGGGCTGCTCGCCATCACCTCGCCCGACCGGCTGCATGCGGAATGGCTCGCCGCCCGCCGCAAGGCCCGCGCCGGCTTCGGCGCGCCATCCTGGGTCGAGCAGCTCCTCGCCCCCATGGCGCCGGAGTCGGCGCTGGTGACCATCCTGGACGGCCACCCGGCGGCGCATGCCTGGCTGGGCGCGGTGCGCGGCCAGCGGGTGGTGCCGCTCGGCGTGGACCGTTTCGGCCAGGGCGGCGACATCCCCGACCTCTACCGGGAATACGGGCTGGATACCGACGCGATCCTGGATGCCTGCGCCCAGGCGCTGCTGGGGTAGCGGGGCAGTGCGGCGGGGTTAATCTTCGGGTCAGCCAGCCGGGGAAGCCTGCCGGCCCCGTTGCTGGAGACCCCCATGACCTGTTGGACCGACCCGGATGCCGTCCTGCGCGCCCTGCGCGGCCGGCCCGCCTTCGCGGCGCCGGGCCTGGTCGGCTCGCCCGGCTACACCCTCCCGGCCTTCCGCGCGCCGCTGGAGATCGACCCCGCGGCGCCCGGCGCCGCCGCCCTCCTCCTCGAGCGCGGCATCGAGCTGCACGGGCCGCCCGGCGAGGGCAACCGCATCGTGGTCGAGGAGGCGGTGACCGGCCTCGATCTCAAGCTCTACCTCAACCGGCGGCGCGACACCCTCCTGCTCATCCCCGGCCAGCGGCAGGTCCTGCGCGGCATCATCCGAGTCGAGGGCGACGGGAATGCCATCGCCCTGGGCGAGGCCGGCGAGACCTCCTGCCAAGTGACCGCAGTGCTGCGCTCCACCGCGGCCGGGCTGTTCATCGGCAAGGGCACCACCTCGGGCGGCATCCAGTGCTGGCTGGAGGGGAGGGAGACCTCGCTGCATATCGGCGACGACTGCCTGCTCTCCTGGGGTATCTGGTTCCGCCTGGCCGACAGCCACGCCATGATCGACCTGCGGAGCCGGGCCATGGTGAACCCGCCGCGCAGCATCCGGGTGGAGCCGCATGTCTGGATCGGCCAGGACGCCATCCTGATGCCGGGGGCCGAGGTCGGGGCCGGCTCCATCATCGGCGCCCGGTCGATCGTGACGCGGCCGGTGCCGCGGGCGGTGGTGGCGGTCGGCGCGCCGGCACGGCCGGTGCGGCGGGAGGTCTCCTGGACCCGGTCCTCGGCGCCGCGCCCCTCGCAGATCGACGCGATCTACGACATGCCGCTGATGCCCGCGCTCGACGAGGTCGCCTGACCCGGTCCCCTCCCGGCATCCCTGCCCGGGCAGCCTTGGAAAGCGCGGGGTCCTGCGCTACACGCCCCCTCTTCGTTGCCCCGGCGCTGGCCGTGCGGGCGTGGTGGAACTGGCAGACACGCTGGATTTAGGTTCCAGTGGCGCAAGCCGTGGGGGTTCAAATCCCTCCGCCCGCACCAGGCCGCCCCGGGGTGCCTGAAAGTTGCAACGCGCTGTCCGCGGCGAACCCCGCGTGGCCCGGATGGCGCCCGGGGTGGATGGAACGCAGACAATGCAGGTGACCGAGGTCGCGAACGAGGGGCTGAAGCGGGCCTATACGGTGGTGGTCCCCGCGGGCGACATCGCGGCCGAGCGCAAGAAGCGGCTCGCCGAGCTCGGCCGCGACCTCCGCATCCCCGGCTTCCGCCCGGGCAAGGTCCCGCCGAAGGTGGTCGAGCAGCGCTACGGCCAGGCGGTGATGGGCGAGGTGCTGGAGCAGTCGGTCAACAAGGCGACCGACCAGGTCGTCACCGACCGCGGCCTGCGCCCGGCGGTGCAGCCGAAGATCGAGCTGGTGAACTTCGCCCCCGAGACCGACCTGGAGTTCAAGGTCGAGCTGGAGGTCCTGCCGGAGATCCCGATGCCCGATTTCGCCGGCATCGCGGTGGAGCGGCTGAAGGCCGAGCCCTCCGAGGAGCAGGTGGAGAAGGCGCTGGAGACCATCGCCTCCCGCAACCGCAAGCTCGAGGACGTGGCCGAGCCCAAGCCGACCGAGAAGGGCGACATCCTGGTCTGCGACTTCGTCGGCCGCATCGACCCCGCCGAGGGCGAGGAGGGGCCGGGCGAGGCCTTCCCGGGCGGCACCGCGACCGACATGCCGGTCGAGGTGGACGGGCCGGGCTTCATCCCGGGCTTCACCGAGCAGCTCGTCGGCATGAACATCGGCGATGAGCGCGAGGTGAAGGTCACCTTCCCCGAGGAATACGGCTCCAAGGACCTGGCCGGGAAGAAGGCGACCTTCACGGTCACGGCCAAGGGCCTCAAGCGCTCCGTCACCCCGCCGGCCGACGAGGACTTGGCCAAGTCCATCGGCTTCGAGACGCTGGATGCGCTGAAGGAGGCCGTGAAGGGCAGCCTGCAGCAGGAATACGACCAGCTCGCCCGGCTGAAGGTGAAGCGGGCGCTGCTCGATGCGCTGGCGAACCGGGCCGAGTTCCCGGTGCCGGGGTCGATGATCGAGGCCGAGTTCGGCCAGATCTGGCAGCGGGTGGAGCAGGACCTCAAGGCCGGGCGCCTCGACGAGGACGACAAGGGCAAGGACGAGGAGACCCTGAAGGCCGAGTACCGCGGCATCGCCGAGCGGCGCATCCGCCTCGGCCTGCTGCTGTCCGAGATCGGCCGGACCAACAACATCACGGTCACCGGCGACGAGCTGGCCCGGGCGATGCGGCAGGAGGCCGCCCGCTACCCCGGCCAGGAGCAGATGGTCATGGACTTCTTCCGCAAGAACCCGCAGGCGGCGGACAACCTGCGCAACCCGATCTTCGAGGAGAAGGTCGTGGACTTCATGCTGGAGCTGGCCCAGGTGACCGACCGGACCGTGTCGCCGGAGGAGCTGACGGCTCCGGCCGCCGCCTGACCTGCCGCGCCGGCCGGGTCCTCCCCGGCCGCGTCGCTCTGTGGAGGCATGGCCGGACCCCCGGCCTGGGAGGCATGACCGGATCCCGGCCCGGCCGTGGCCACCCGTCGGGGAGCGCCGTGCCGGGGCCACCCCGCCGGCCACCCGGACCCGCCGCGGGAAATCCGCGGCCGGGTTCAGATTCGGGACATGATCGGCTGCTATCCAGGGCAGACCGGGGCGGTTGGACCCCCGCCAATTGGCCAGGGCTTCCGGCAAGGCCGCGGATGCCCCACATAGCTCCGCAGGGCGACTTCGCCCAACGGGCGGCGCCGGCTGCCGCCGCGCAAGCCCAGAGTTGAAGAGGGACCTCCCATGCGGGACCGCGATCCGGTCGAGATCTACAACAACACCCTGGTTCCCATGGTCGTCGAGCAGACGGCGCGGGGCGAGCGGGCCTTCGACATCTATTCGCGCCTGCTGAAGGAGCGGATCATCTTCCTGACCGGCCCGGTCTTCGATCAGGTGTCGGCGCTGATCTGCGCCCAGTTGCTGTTCCTCGAGAGCGAGAACCCGAACAAGGACATCGCCTTCTACATCAACAGCCCGGGCGGCGTGGTGTCCTCCGGCCTCGCGATGTACGACACGATGCAGTATATCCGCTCCCCGGTCAGCACGGTCTGCATCGGCCAGGCGGCCTCCATGGGCTCGCTGCTGCTGACCGCCGGCGAGAAGGGCAAGCGCTTCGCCCTGCCGAACAGCCGCATCATGGTCCACCAGCCCTCCGGTGGCGCCCAGGGCCAGGCGACCGACATCGAGATCCAGGCGCGCGAGATCCTGAAGCTGCGCCAGCGCCTGAACGAGATCTATGTCCGGCATACCGGCCAGCCGATCGAGGCGATCGAGCGCAAGCTCGAGCGCGACACCTACATGTCGGCCGAGGAGGCCCGCGACTTCGGCCTGATCGACCAGGTGGTCGAGCAGCGGCCGCCGGCCCCCGGCACCGAGACCAAGGCCTGACCCTGGCCGCTCCCCGCGACGCGGCCCCGCCAGCGGGAACGTGCCTGCGGCGACATCCTGACGCGATGTTGCCGGTCCGGACGCCTTCCGGTTGCGGCCGGGGCTTCCGTCGCGCTTCCCCCCTGATGACAGGGGGGCTACAGTCCCACCCCAGGTCCCCCCTCGGCTACGGGGGTCGGTGCCGGGACCGGCTGCGCCTTTCCCAGGGGGAAGGCGCCGGCGGCCCCGGCCAGCCCATCCAGGCGGAGTGCCCATGAGCAAGTCCGGCGACTCGAAGAACACCCTCTACTGCTCGTTCTGCGGCAAGTCGCAGCACGAGGTCCGCAAGCTCATCGCCGGACCCACCGTGTTCATCTGCGACGAATGCGTCGAGCTGTGCATGGACATCATCCGCGAGGAGCACAAGACGCACCTCGTGAAGAGCCGGGACGGCGTGCCGACCCCGAAGGAGATCTGCAAGGTCCTCGACGACTACGTGATCGGCCAGGACCATGCCAAGCGGGTCCTCTCGGTCGCGGTGCACAACCACTACAAGCGGCTGGCGCACGGCGCGAAGAACAACGACGTCGAGATCGCCAAGTCGAACATCCTGCTGCTCGGCCCGACCGGTTCGGGCAAGACCCTGCTGGCTCAGACGCTCGCGCGGATCCTCGACGTCCCCTTCACCATGGCGGACGCGACCACGCTGACCGAGGCCGGCTATGTCGGCGAGGATGTCGAGAACATCATCCTCAAGCTGCTGCAATCCGCCGACTACAACGTGGAACGCGCCCAGCGCGGCATCGTCTATATCGACGAGGTCGACAAGATCAGCCGCAAGTCGGACAACCCCTCCATCACGCGGGACGTCTCGGGCGAGGGCGTGCAGCAGGCGCTGCTGAAGATCATGGAGGGCACCGTCGCCTCCGTCCCGCCGCAGGGCGGGCGGAAGCATCCGCAGCAAGAATTCTTGCAGGTCGACACCTCCAACATCCTCTTCATCTGCGGCGGCGCCTTCGCGGGGCTCGAGCGCATCATCGGCGCCCGTGGCAAGGGCAGCGGCATCGGCTTCGGCGCCGAGGTCCGCAGCCCCGATGAGCGCCGCGCCGGCGCGGTGCTGCGCGAGGTCGAGCCCGAGGACCTGCTGAAGTTCGGCCTGATCCCCGAGTTCATCGGCCGCCTGCCGGTGATCGCGACGCTCGAGGACCTGGACGAGAAGGCGCTGATCGAGATCCTGACCAAGCCGAAGAACGCCCTGGTGAAGCAGTACCAGCGCCTCTTCGAGATGGAGGGGACCAAGCTCACCTTCACCGAGGACGCGATGAAGTCGGTGGCGAACCGCGCCATCCAGCGCAAGACCGGCGCACGCGGCCTGCGCTCCATCATGGAGACGATCCTGCTCTCCACCATGTTCGACCTGCCTGGCATGGACGACGTGGACGAGGTGGTGGTGAACCGCGAGGTGGCCGAAGGCCGCGCCGCCCCGCTCTTCATCTATGGCGAGCGCGCGGCGGAGCAGAGCTCGGCCTGAGCCGCGCGCGACCGCGATCACCCGGGCGGCTGCGGTGTAGCCGTCCGGAATTCAAGGGGTTGTTAGGGACTGCCGGGTCCCCAATTCCATGGCAACCCCGTGACGCCAGGGAACATGCCGCTTTCGGGTGTTCCACGCGTCGACTGTCCCTCAGCGAGGTCCACAATGGCGGATAAGCCCGAAACCCTCCGCGGCGAGCTGCTACCCGTCCTGCCGCTCCGCGACATCGTCGTCTTCCCGCACATGATCGTGCCGCTCTTCGTGGGCCGCGAGAAGTCCGTGCGCGCGCTGGAAGCGGTGATGCGGGACGACAAGCAGATCCTGCTCGTCGCCCAGAAGAACGCCGCCCAGGACGATCCCGGCCCGGATGATCTCTACACCGTCGGCACCGTCTCCACCGTCCTGCAGCTCCTGAAGCTGCCCGACGGCACCGTCAAGGTGCTGGTCGAGGGCGGCCGGCGTGCGCGCATCGCCGGCTTCAAGGAGACGCAGACCCACTTCGAGGCCTATGCCAGCGCGCTCGACGAGCCGGCCGGCCAGGCCTCCGAGACCGAGGCGCTGGCCCGCACCGTGGTCGGCCAGTTCGAGCAGTACATCAAGCTCAACAAGAAGATCGCGCCGGAGGTCCTGGTCTCGATCAACCAGATCGACGACCCGAACAAGCTGGCCGATACCGTCGCCGCCCATCTCTCGCTGAAGATCCCCGAGAAGCAGGAACTGCTGGAGACCTCCGGCATCTCCTCGCGGCTCGAGCGCGTCTTCGCCCATATGGAGAGCGAGATCGGCGTCCTGCAGGTGGAGAAGCGCATCCGCAACCGCGTCAAGCGGCAGATGGAGAAGACGCAGCGCGAGTACTACCTGAACGAGCAGCTCAAGGCGATCCAGAAGGAGCTGGGCGAGGGCGAGGACGGCAAGGACGAGGCCGCGGAGCTCGAGGCCAAGATCAAGGCCACCAAGCTCTCGAAGGAGGCGCGCGAGAAGGCGATGGCCGAGCTGAAGAAGCTCCGGACCATGAGCCCGATGAGCGCCGAGGCGACCGTCGTGCGCAACTACCTCGACTGGATGCTGAGCATCCCCTGGAAGAAGCGCAGCAAGGTCCGCAACGACATCATCGAGGCCGAGAAGGTGCTCGATGCCGACCACTATGGCCTGGAGAAGGTCAAGGAGCGGATCATCGAGTACCTGGCGGTGCAGTCGCGCTCGCCGAAGATCAAGGGCCCGATCCTCTGCCTCGTCGGCCCGCCCGGCGTCGGCAAGACCTCGCTCGGCAAGTCGATCGCCAAGGCCACCGGCCGCAATTTCGTGCGCATGTCGCTCGGCGGCGTGCGGGACGAGGCGGAGGTGCGCGGCCACCGGCGGACCTATATCGGCTCCATGCCCGGCAAGGTCATCCAGGGCATGAAGAAGGCGAAGACCTCCAACCCGCTCTTCCTGCTCGACGAGATCGACAAGCTCGGCGCCGACTGGCGCGGCGACCCGTCCTCGGCGCTGCTGGAGGTGCTGGATCCGGAGCAGAACGCGACCTTCGCCGACCACTACCTCGAGGTCGACTACGACCTGTCGGACGTCATGTTCGTCACCACGGCGAACTCGCTCCGCATGCCGCAGCCGCT
Source organism: Paracraurococcus lichenis (assembly GCF_030657435.1). Taxonomy (GTDB): domain Bacteria; phylum Pseudomonadota; class Alphaproteobacteria; order Acetobacterales; family Acetobacteraceae; genus Paracraurococcus; species Paracraurococcus lichenis. The sequence goes on from NZ_JAUTWS010000004.1 coordinate 152,483, forward strand.
GCTCGACCGCATGGAGATCATCCGCATCCCCGGCTACACCGAGGATGAGAAGATCGAGATCGCCAAGCGGCACCTGATCAAGAAGCAGTCCGAGGCGAACGGGCTGAAGGACGGCGAGTGGTCGGTGACCGAGGACGCGCTGCGCGACCTCGTCCGCTACTACACGCGCGAGGCCGGCGTCCGGAACCTCGAGCGCGAGATCGGCGGCCTCGCCCGCAAGGCGGTGCGCGAGATCGTCTCGAAGAAGGCGAAGAAGGTCCAGATCACCGTCAAGAACCTCGACAAGTTCGCCGGCGTGCGGAAGTTCCGCTACGGCGAGGCCGAGGCGGAGGACATGGTGGGCGTGGTCACCGGCCTGGCCTGGACCGAGGTCGGCGGCGAGATCCTGACGATCGAGAGCGTCATGGTCCCGGGCAAGGGCAAGGTGCAGCACACCGGCAAGCTCGGCGACGTCATGCAGGAGAGCGTCAGCGCGGCGATGTCCTATGTCCGCTCGCGGGCGACCAGCTTCGGCATCAAGCCGACGCTGTTCGAGCGGCGCGACCTGCACGTGCACGTGCCGGAAGGCGCGACGCCGAAGGACGGGCCGAGCGCGGGCATCGCGATGGCGACCAGCATCGTCTCCGTCCTCACGGGCATTCCCGTGCGCAAGGACGTGGCGATGACGGGCGAGATCACGCTGCGCGGCCGCGTCCTGCCGATCGGCGGCCTGAAGGAGAAGCTGCTGGCGGCGCTGCGGACCGGCACCACCACCGTCTTCATCCCGAAGGACAATGAGAAGGACCTGGCGGAGATCCCGGACAATGTGCGGAAGGGGCTGACCATCATCCCCGTCTCGCATGTGGACGAGGTCATTTCGAAGGCGCTGGTGCGCAAGCCCGAGGCGATCGACTGGGAAGAGCCGCCCGAGCCCCCGGCGCCGCGCGCCGGCGACGCGGATGGGACGAAGCCCGCGCTGCCGCACTGACCGCGCCGGACAGGATCGATGAGTGAGCGGGGCGGACCCAAAAGGTCCGCCCCGATTCGTATGATTTGCGCCACAAATCCCGGGAAAGTCGCGGTAAACCGCGGCTTTGCCGGGGCCTGATCATTGACGCGTGAGAATCGGCCCTCCTAGACTCGCCGGCAGTTTCCAACCCGGAATCGTCCGGGTACCCAGGCGGATTTGCCCGGGAAAGGGGGGGCACACGGATGAACAAGCAGGACCTGATTGCCGTCGTGGCCGAGGCCGGCGACCTGCCGAAGGCCAAGGCCGGCGATGTGCTCGATGCGGTCTTCGAGGCGATCACGCGGTCGCTGAAGAAGAAGCAGGACGTCCGTCTTGTCGGCTTTGGCACCTTCTCGACCTCGAAGCGGAAGGCCGGCAAGGGCCGCAACCCGCGCACGGGCGAGGAGATCAAGATCCCCGCGACCACCACGGTTCGCTTCAAGGCCGGCAAGGGCCTGAAGGACGAGGTGAACTGAGCGGATCGCCAAGGGGACCAGGGACGGGGGACCAGGGACGGGGGCCGGCGGCGACGCCGGCCCTTTCCTTTTGCGCCGGCTTCGGGGCATAGAGGGCGCGCAGGGGCGCTTAGCTCAGCGGTAGAGCGCTTCGTTTACACCGAAGATGCCGGGGGTTCGAATCCCTCAGCGCCCATGTCGCCGCCTTCCGCGATCCGCCGAAGTTCGTTTGGGATCCTTGGGTTCCACCCTGTTGACACCCACCGTTCGCGGCCCTAAACCGCCCGCCACGTCGCAAGCGGGTGTAGCTCAGTTGGTTAGAGCGCCGGCCTGTCACGCCGGAGGTCGCGGGTTCGAGCCCCGTCACTCGCGCCAGACGACGTTGTTGCAAAGGCGTCGATCCCCCGTGGATCGACGCCTTTGCCGCATTCTGCCCCCTTTCCGTTCTGCAAAAAATCCTCATCTGCGCCCTGAGGGAAATCGATCGCCCTCTATGCGAGGTGCGCAGGTCGTGGCTAATGTCCGGCCGCGCTGCGCTGCGGCACAGGCCGCTGCGAGGCCCGCCGTTCGGCCCAAGCGGCCGCTGCGGCACCATGAAGGGCGGATCAACCATGACCCAGCCGCTGCTGGCCGAGTATTTCCCGATCCTCGTCTTCCTCGGCATTGCCGGGGGCATTGCGGTGGCCATGGTGGGCGGCAGCCTGCTGCTGGCGCGCCAGAAGCCGAACCCCGAGAAACTGTCGGCCTATGAATGCGGCTTCGAGCCCTTCGACGACACGCGCCGCCGCTTCGACGTGCGTTTCTACCTCGTCGCCATCCTCTTCATCATCTTCGACCTCGAGGTCGCATTCCTCTTCCCCTGGGCGGTGGCGTTGGGCGATATCGGCTGGTTCGGCTTCCTGTCGATGATCGCCTTCCTGGGGGTCCTGACGGTCGGCTTCATCTACGAATGGCGCAAGGGCGCCCTGGACTGGGAGTGACGGCGAGAGCCGCCCCCCGACCGGAGAGCATCATGAGCGGAAACACGGATTCCATCGCCTGGAACCGCGAGCATCTGGCGCCGGGTCCGGCGCAGGATGCCGTGGTGAAGGGCATCACCGGCGAGATCGAGGAAAAGGGCTTCGTCGTCGCCAACCTCGACAAGGTGGTGAACTGGGCCCGCACCGGCAGCCTCTGGCCGATGACCTTCGGCCTGGCCTGCTGCGCGGTGCCGATGATCCACGCCTACATGGCGCGCTACGATCTCGACCGCTTCGGCATCATCCCGCGCGGCTCGCCGCGGCAATCGGACGTGATGATCGTGGCCGGCACGCTGACCAACAAGATGGCGCCGGCGCTGCGCAAGGTCTACGACCAGATGTCGGAGCCGCGCTGGGTCATCAGCATGGGTAGCTGCGCCAATGGCGGCGGCTACTACCACTATTCCTACAGCGTGGTGCGCGGCTGCGACCGCATCGTGCCGGTGGATGTCTATGTCCCGGGCTGCCCGCCGACGGCGGAGGGCCTCGTCTACGGCATCCTGCAGCTGCAGAAGAAGATCCGGCGGACGGGGACCATCCTGCGTGGCTGATACCCTTGACACCGCGGCCCCGGACAGGGCCGGGCGCCTGCAAGCGATGGGCGAGGCGGTGCGCCAGGCGCTGCCGCACGGCACGGTCCGGTCGATCGAGGTGGAGCGCGGCGAGGAACTCGTCCTCCGCCTCCGCCGCGACGGCCTCGTCGAGACCATGACGCTGCTGCGCGACGGCGCCGACTTCGCCTTCGAGCAGCTCATGGACCTCTGCGGCGTCGACTGGCCGGAGCGGCCGGAGCGCTTCGAGGTCGTCTACAACCTGCTCAGCCTGTCGCTGAACCAGCGCATCCGCGTGGTGGTCTCGACCGATGCCGCGACCCCGGTGCCGAGCCTCGCCGCCGTCTGGCCGAACGCCACCTGGTACGAGCGCGAGGCCTGGGACATGTACGGCATCGTCTTCGAGGGCCAGACCGATCTGCGGCGGCTGCTGACCGACTACGGCTTCGAGGGTCATCCGCTGCGCAAGGACTTCCCGCTGACCGGCTATGTCGAGGTCCGCTACGACGAGGAGCGCAAGCAGGTCGTCTACGAGCCGGTGACGCTCACCCAGGACTTCCGCAATTTCGACTTCCTCTCCCCCTGGGAGGCGATGACCACGCTGCCCGGCGACGAGAAGGTGCATCTGAACCGCATCGAGGGGCCGAAGCCCCAAGGAACCACCCCATGAGCGGCAGTTCCGCGATGGCGTCCGAGGCGGGGCCGCTGAGCACCGCCGCGGATCCCGCCAGCCTGGCCTCCGCCTCCGGCGTCTCCGAGCAGCGCCGCACGGTCGAGGTGGACAGCCACACCATCAATTTCGGCCCGCAGCACCCGGCGGCGCACGGCGTGCTGCGCCTCATCCTCGAGATGAAGGGCGAGGTGGTGGAGCGTGCCGATCCGCATATCGGCCTGCTGCATCGCGGCACCGAGAAGCTGATGGAGTACAAGACCTACCTCCAGGCCATGCCCTACATGGACCGCCTGGACTACGTCTCGCCCATGTGCATGGAGCACTCCTACGTCCTGGCGGTGGAGCGGCTGCTGCGCATCGAGGACCAGATCCCCGGGCGGGCGCGGATCATCCGCACCATGTTCGCGGAACTGACCCGCATCCTGAACCACCTGCTGAACGTCACCACCTATGCGCTGGATTGCGGCGCCATCACCCCGGCACTCTGGGGCTTCGAGCAGCGCGAGCACCTGCTCGAGTTCTACGAGGCGGTGGGCGGCAGCCATTACCACGTGAACTACTTCCGCGCCGGCGGCGTGGCGAAGGACATCCCGGCCTCGCTCGAGGACCGTATCGGCGGCTGGTGCCGGCAGTTCCCGAAATTCCTCGAGGATCTCGAGGGGCTGCTGACCGAGAACCGCATCTTCAAGCAGCGCACCGTCGATATCGGCGTCATGACCGCGGAGCAGGCGATGGAATGGGGCTTCAGCGGGCCCTGCCTGCGCGCCTCCGGCCTGCCCTGGGACCTGCGGAAGTCGCAGCCCTACGAGATCTACGCCGATCTCGACTTCGAGGTGCCGGTCGGCCGGCATGGCGACTGCTATGACCGCTACCTCATCCGCATCCAGGAGATGCGGCAGAGCCTGCGCATGGTGGAACAGTGCCTGGCGCGGCTGAAGCCGGGACCGGTGAAGATCCTCGACAACAAGATCACGCCGCCGAAGCGCGGCGAGATGAAGCGGTCGATGGAATCGCTCATCCACCACTTCAAGCTCTACACCGAAGGCTACCACGTGCCGGAAGGCGCGACCTATACGGTGACCGAGGCGCCGAAGGGCGAGTTCGGCGTCTACCTGGTCGCCGACGGCACCAACCGGCCCTATCGCTGCAAGATCCGCGCGCCCGGCTACGCGCATCTCCAGGCCATGGAGACCCTCTCCAAGGGCCATATGCTCGCCGATGCGGTGGCCATCATCGGCTCGCTCGACATCGTCTTCGGGGAGATCGACCGCTGATGACCGAGGACGTCTCGACCAGCAACGAGATCGCGCAGCCCGAGAGCTTCGCCTTCGACGAGGAGAGCCATGCGGCGATCGAGAAGATCGTCGCGCGCTATCCCGCGGGGAAGCAGGCCAGCGCCGTCATCCCCCTGCTCTATGTGGTGCAGCGGCAGATGAAGCGGCAGACCGGCAGCGCCTGGGTGCCGCTGAAGGGCATGGACGCCGTCGCGGAGCGGCTCGGCATGGCGCCGATCCGCGTCTACGAGGTCGCCACCTTCTATTTCATGTTCAACACCAAGCCGATCGGCAAATACCACCTGCAGGTCTGCGGCACGACGCCCTGCTGGCTGCGCGGGTCGGAGGATGTGGCGCGCGCCTGCCGCGACGCCGCGCATGTTACGGGCTATGGCCAGACCAGCGCGGACGGGATGTTCACCCTGACCGAGGTCGAGTGCCTCGGCGGCTGCGTGAATGCGCCCATCCTGCAGGTGGACGACGACTACTACGAGGACCTGGACTACGAGAGCACGGTGACGCTGATCGAGGCGCTGCGGCGCGGCGAGCGGCCGGCGCCGGGTTCCGTCATCGGCCGCCGGACCAGCGCCCCTGTCGGCGGGCCGCTGACGCTGCTGGACGTGCCGGGAGAGTGACGCCATGGCGCTGAGCGACAAGGACCGAATCTTCACCAACCTCTACGGCCTGCACGACTGGCGCCTGCCGGCCGCGCAACGCCGCGGCGCCTGGGACGGCACCAAGGGCTTCATCGAGAAGGGCCGCGACTGGATCATCGAGGAGGTCAAGAATTCCGGCCTCCGCGGGCGCGGCGGCGCCGGCTTCCCGACCGGCCTGAAGTGGTCCTTCATGCCGAAGCAGAGCGACGGGCGGCCGCACTACCTCGTCGTCAATTCGGACGAGTCCGAGCCCGGCACCTGCAAGGACCGCGACATCCTGCGGCACGACCCGCACACGCTGGTCGAGGGCTGCCTGATCGCCGGCGTGGCGATGGGCGCGCATGCCGGCTACATCTATGTCCGCGGCGAATACTACAACGAGCACCTGGTGCTGCAGGCCGCGATCGACGAGGCCTATGAGGCCGGGCTGCTCGGCAAGGATGCCTGCGGCAGCGGCTGGGACTTCGACCTCTACGTCCATCGCGGCGCCGGCGCCTATATCTGCGGCGAGGAGACGGCGCTCATCGAGTCCCTCGAGGGCAAGAAGGGCATGCCGCGGCTGAAGCCGCCCTTCCCGGCGGCGGTCGGCCTCTATGGCGCGCCGACCACGGTGAACAATGTCGAGACCATCGCCGTGGTCCCGACCATCCTGCGCCGCGGCGCCGCCTGGTTCGCCGGCTTCGGCCGGCCGAAGAACAGCGGCACCAAGATCTTCTGCATCCAGGGCCATGTGAACAAGCCCTGCAACGTGGAAGAGGAGATGTCGATCCCGCTGCGCGAGCTGATCGAGAAGCATGCGGGCGGCGTGCGCGGCGGCTGGGACAACCTGCTGGCCGTCATCCCCGGCGGCTCCTCCACGCCGATGATCCCGAAGAGCGTCTGCGACGACGTGCTGATGGATTTCGACGCGCTGCGCGAGCACCGCACGGGCCTCGGCACCGCCGGCGTCATCGTCATGGACAAGTCGACCGACCTGATCAAGGCGATCGCGCGCCTCTCCGCCTTCTACAAGCATGAGAGCTGCGGCCAGTGCACGCCCTGCCGCGAGGGCATGGGCTGGGTGAAGCGCATGATGGACCGCATGGTCGAGGGCCGCGCCGAGACCGCCGAGATCGACGTGCTCGAGCAGGTCACCCGGCAGATCGAAGGCCACACCATCTGCGCGCTGGCCGATGGCGGCGTCTGGCCCGTGCAGGGGCTGATCCGCCACTTCCGGCCGATGATGGAAGAACGCATTGCCGCCTACAAGGCGCGGAAGGGCCCAGCCGCCCCGACGCTGCCCATGGCGGCGGAGTAAGCGCCGATGGCGAAGGTCACCGTTGACGGGATCGAGGTGGAGGTGCCGAACGGCGTCTCCGTCCTGCAGGCCTGCGAGGCAGCGGGCAAGGAGATCCCGCGCTTCTGCTACCATGAGCGGCTCTCGGTCGCCGGCAATTGCCGCATGTGCCTGGTCGAGGTGGAGAAGGCGCCGAAGCCCATCGCCTCCTGCGCCTATCCGGTCGCCGACGGCATGAAGGTCTTCACGGACAGCGAGATGGTCCGCAAGGGCCGCCGCGGCGTGATGGAATTCCTGCTCATCAACCACCCGCTGGACTGCCCGATCTGCGACCAGGGCGGCGAGTGCGACCTGCAGGACCAGGCGGTCGCCTATGGCCTCGACAAGAGCCGCTATCTCGAGGAGAAGCGCTCGGTCAAGGACAAGTACATGGGTCCGCTGATCAAGACGATCATGACCCGCTGCATCCAGTGCACCCGCTGCGTCCGCTTCGCCACCGAGGTCGCCGGCGTGCCGGAACTCGGTGCGACCAACCGCGGCGAGGGCATGGAGATCGGCACCTATGTCGAGAAGGCGCTGACCACCGAGCTCAGCGGCAACCTGATCGACATCTGCCCGGTCGGCGCGCTGACCAGCCGTCCCTATGCCTTCGTCTCGCGGCCCTGGGAGCTGCGCAAGACCGACAGCGTGGACGTACTGGACGCCACGGGAACCAATATCCGCGTCGATGCCCGCTCGGGCGAGGTGCTGCGCATCCTGCCGCGCACCAATGACGACGTGAACGAGGAGTGGATGGCCGATCGCGGCCGCTTCTCCTTCGATGGCCTCAAGCGCCGCCGCCTGGACCGGCCCTGGGTGAAGGTTGACGGCAAGCTGAAGCCGGCGAGCTGGGCCGAGGCCTTCGGCGCCATCGCCGCCAGGCTGAAGGGGCTGCCGGGCGACCGCATCGGCGCCGTGGTCGGCGAGCTCGCGGATGCCGAGGCGATCCTGGCGCTCAAGGAGCTGATGGGTGCGCTCGGTAGCCGCAACCTCGAATGCCGCACAGATGGCGCGGCCCTCGATGCCTCGCGGCGCGACTTCTACACTTTCAATACCGGCATCGCCGGCATCGAGGAGGCGGATGCGCTGCTGGTCATCGGCAGCGATGTTCGCCGCGAGGCGCCGGTGATCAATGCCCGGATCCGCAAGCGGGTCGCTTCCGGCGGCATCCCGGTCGGCCTGGTTGGGCCGCAGGGTCTGGACCTGACCTATCCGCACCGGTGGCTGGGGGAGGGGGGCGAGACGCTCCGCGCGCTCGCCGCCGGCACGCATCCCTTCAACGAGGCACTGCGCAACGCCAAGCGGCCGATGCTGATCCTCGGCCGCGGCGCCCTGGCGCGGCCCGACGGCGCGGCGGTGCTGGCCGCGGCCTGGCAGGTCGCGGCGCAGAACAACATGCTGCAGCCGGACTGGCACGGCTTCAACCTGCTGCACCTCTTCGGCGGGCAGGTCGCGGCGCTCGATCTCGGCTTCGTCCCGCCGCAAGGCGGGGCGGCGATTGCGCCGCAGATCCAGGCGCTCTGGCTGCTCGGCGCCGAGGTGGATCCCGCCGCCATCCCGGCCGGCGCCTTCGTCGTCTACCAGGGCCACCACGGCGAGGCCGCGGCGGCGCGGGCCGACGTGATCCTGCCGGGCGCGGCCTATACCGAGAAGGACGCGACCTGGGTCAATACCGAGGGGCGCGTGCAGCGCGGGCGCATCGCGGTCTATCCGCCGGGCGAGGCGCGGGAGGACTGGAAGATCCTTCGCGCGGCCTCCGAGGCGCTCGGCAAGCGGCTGCCCTATGATTCGCTGGAGGCGGTGCGGGCGCGGCTGGCGCAGGTGAACCCGGTCTTCGCCGGCACCGGCTTCGCGCCGCATGGCTGCACGGACCAGGCGGGCCCGGCGGGCGATGCCGGCGCGGTCGGCGACGCCGCCTTCGCCCCGGCGCTGCCCAACTACTGGCAGGCGGACCCGATCAGCCGTGCCTCGGCCACCATGGCGGAATGCGCGGATGTCTACCTGGTCCATCCGCAGAAGCAGATGGCGGCGGAGTGACTGAGATGGACGGCTTCCTCTCCACCCCCATCGGCATCCTCGCCATCACCCTCGCGCAGACCCTGGCGCTGCTGGTGCCGGTGCTGATCGGCGTCGCCTATCTGACGCTGGCCGAGCGCAAGGTGCTGGCCGCCATGCAGATGCGGAAGGGGCCGAACGTGGTCGGCCCCTTCGGCCTGCTGCAGCCCTTCGCCGATGCGCTGAAGATGCTGATGAAGGAGACGATCGTCCCCTCCGGGTCGAACCGCTACCTCTTCCTCTTCGCGCCCATGCTGACCTTCATGTTGGCGATGCTGGCCTGGGCGGTGATCCCGGTGAACGAGGGCTGGGCGATCGCCGACATCAATGTCGGCATCCTCTACCTCTTCGCCATCAGCTCGCTCGGCGTCTACGGCATCATCATCGCGGGCTGGGCGTCCAACTCCAAATACGCCTTCCTCGGCGCGCTGCGCTCGGCGGCGCAGATGGTCAGCTACGAGGTCTCGATGGGCTTCGTCATCGTGACCGTGCTGATGTGCGTGGGCTCGCTGAACCTGACGGCGATCGTGAAGGCGCAGGAGACCGTCTGGTTCTTCATCCCGCTCTTCCCGATGTTCATCATCTTCTTCATCAGCACGCTGGCGGAGACGAACCGGGCGCCCTTCGACCTGCCGGAGGGCGAGAGCGAGCTGGTGGCTGGCTTCTTTGTCGAATACAGTTCGATGAGCTTCGCGCTGTTCTTCCTCGGCGAATACGCGAACATGATCCTCATGTCCGCGCTGACCACCATCCTCTTCCTGGGTGGCTGGCTGCCGCCGATCGCGACCGAGCCCTTCACCTGGATCCCCGGGCCGATCTGGTTCGCGCTGAAGATCTGCCTCTGCCTCTTCACCTTCATCTGGGTCCGCGCGACCTTCCCGCGCTACCGCTACGACCAGCTCATGCGGCTGGGCTGGAAGGTCTTCCTGCCCTTCAGCCTGCTCTGGCTGGTGCTGACGGCGGCGGTGCTCAAGCTGACCGGCTGGCTGCCGGCGTAAGGACCGACGACGATGGCCACCCTCGATCGCGCCGCCCGCAGCATGCTGCTGTCCGAGCTGGTCTCGGGCATGGCGCTGACCTTGAAGTATTTCTTCAAGCCCAAGGTCACCATCAACTACCCCTATGAGAAGGGGCCGATCTCGCCCCGCTTCAAGGGCGAGCATGCACTGCGCCGCTATCCCAATGGCGAGGAGCGGTGCATCGCCTGCAAGCTCTGCGAGGCGATCTGCCCGGCCCAGGCGATCACCATCGAGGCCGAGCCGCGCGAGGACGGCAGCCGCCGCACCACGCGCTACGACATCGACATGGTGAAATGCATCTATTGCGGCATGTGCGAGGAAGCCTGCCCGGTGGACGCCATCGTCGAGGGCCCGAATTTCGAGTTCTCCGTCGAGACGCGGGAGGAGCTGCTCTACGACAAGCAGAAGCTCCTCTCGAACGGCGACCGGTGGGAGCCGGAACTCGCCAAGCGGCTCGAGCTCGACGCCCCCTACCGCTGACTGATCACCCGGGCCGCGACGAGCGGCCCGGTTCCTGTCTCACGCGCCCCATCCGGGGCCACACCGGACGACGCCATGACGCAGCAACGGCCTGGAGGCACGCGATGATCGCCGCGCTCGCCTTCTATCTCTTCGCCGCCATCCTGATCGCCTCCGCGGTCATGGTGGTCACGGCGCGCAACCCGGTCCACAGCGTGCTGTTCCTGATCCTCGCCTTCTTCAATGCGGCGGCGCTGTTCCTGATCGCCGGCGCCGAGTTCCTGGCGATGATCCTGGTCATCGTCTATGTCGGCGCGGTCGCGGTCCTGTTCCTCTTCGTCGTCATGATGCTGGACATCGACTTCGCGCGGCTGCGCGAGGGCTTCCAGCGCTACGCCCCCTTCGGCGCTGTCATCGGCGGCATCCTGTTCCTCGAACTGGTGATGGTCCTCGGCGGCTGGTCCTTTGCCGACCAGGCGGACGACCTGCGGCTCTCGCCGAACCCGGGCGCCGCCGTGACGAATGCCGAGGCGCTGGGGCGCATCATCTATACGGACTATGTCTACCTGTTCCAGGCGGCCGGCCTGATCCTGCTGGTCGCCATGATCGGCGCCATCGTCCTGACCCACCGCGACCGGCCCGGCACGCACCGGCAGAACGTCGCAGCGCAGGTCGCCCGCAGCGGGTCCATCAGCATGGAGAGCGTGCCGGTCGGCGCCGGCATCCGCGAGCTCGGCATCCGCCGGCCGCCGGAGCCGGAGGCCGAGACGCCGAAGGTCACGCACGACGCCGGGCACGGCCATGGGGGGCATCACTGAGATGGAGATCGGCCTCGCCCACTACCTGACCGTCGGCGCCATCCTGCTGGTACTCGGGGTCTTCGGCATCTTCCTCAACCGGAAGAACGTCATCGTCATCCTGATGAGCATCGAGCTCATCCTGCTCGCGGTGAACCTGAACTTCGCCGCCTTCTCGTCCTGGCTGGACGACCTGACCGGTCAGGTCTTCGCCATGTTCGTGCTGACCGTCGCGGCCGCCGAGGCGGCGATCGGCCTCGCCATCGTCGTCATCTACTTCCGCAACCGCGGAAGCATCGAGGTCGAGGATATCTCGACCCTGAAGGGCTGAGCCGATGTTCGTCGGTGCCATCTTCTTCCCCCTGCTCGGGGCCAGCATCAGCGGCTTTCTCGGCCGCTGGATCGGCGACAGGGCTGCGCAATGGTCCACCGTGATCTGCATGGTGCTGGCCGCCATCTGCGGCAGCGCCGCCTTCGTGCAGGTCGCGCTCGGCGGCCAGCCCACCGTGGTGCCCATCGTCACCTGGATGGATGTCGGCGGGCTCGAGGTCTCCTGGGCGCTGCGCTACGACACGCTCAGCGTCGTCATGGTGGCAATGGTCACCTTCATCTCGACCCTGATCCACCTCTATTCCGTCGGCTATATGTCGCATGACGCGACGCCGTCGCGGTTCTTCGCCTATCTCTCCCTCTTCACCTTCATGATGCTCATGCTGGTGACGGCGGACAACCTGGCCCAGCTCTTCTTCGGCTGGGAGGGCGTGGGCCTCGCGAGCTACCTGCTGATCGGCTACTGGTACGACCGCGAGAGCGCGAACCGCGCGGCGATGAAGGCCTTCATCGTCAACCGCGTCGGCGACGTGTTCTTCATGCTCGGCGTGGCACTGACCTTCCTCACCTTCAACAGCATCGAGTTCGCCACGATCTTCCCGGCGGTCGAGGCGCATGCGCACGACACCTTCCTGGGGGTGAACTCGATCGAGCTGATCGCCGTGCTGCTCTTCCTCGGCGCCTGCGGCAAGTCGGCGCAGCTCGGCCTGCACACCTGGCTGCCGGACGCGATGGAAGGGCCGACGCCGGTCTCCGCGCTGATCCATGCCGCCACCATGGTGACCGCCGGCGTCTTCCTGGTCTGCCGCATGTCGCCGATCTTTGAGGAAGCGCCGGTCGCGCTCTCCATCGTCACCCTGGTCGGCGCCAGCACCGCCTTCTTCGCCGCGACCATCGGCTGCGTGCAGAACGACATCAAGCGGGTCATCGCCTATTCGACCTGCTCGCAGCTCGGCTACATGTTCTTCGCGGCCGGCGTGGGCGCCTATCAGGTGGCGATGTTCCACCTCTTCACCCATGCCTTCTTCAAGGCCCTGCTCTTCCTCGGCGCCGGCAGCGTGATCCACGCCATGTCGGACGAGCAGGACATCCGCCGCATGGGCGGCATCTGGACCAAGATCCCGGTGACCTATGCGGTGATGTGGATCGGCAATCTGGCGCTGGCCGGCATTCCCTTCTTCGCCGGTTACTACTCCAAGGACGCGATCCTGGAGGCCGCCTTCGCGGCAGGAAGCGGCGTCGGCGCCTATGCCTGGGTGCTCGGCATGGCGGCGGCCTTCCTGACGGCCTTCTATTCCTGGCGCCTGCTGATCCTGACCTTCCACGGCGAGCCCCGGGCGGATCACCACACCATGGAGCATGTGCACGAGAGCCCGGCGGTCATGCTCATCCCGCTCATCCTGCTTGCCGTGGGCGCGGTGCTGACCGGCTACATCTTCGCCCCGCTCTTCATCGGCGAGCACGAGCACGACTTCTGGCACGGCGCCATCGTGAACGGCGCGCACAACCACATCATGCACGCCATGCACGAGGTGCCGGAATGGGTGCCGCTGGCGCCGACCGTGATGGGCATCGGCGGCATCGCGCTCGCCTATGTGCTCTACATGGTGATGCCCGGCGTCCCGGCGCGCCTCGCCCAGCTCTTCAGCGCCCGGCCGCAGGTCGTCCGCAGCCTGCCTCTCATCCCGGCCGAGGGCGCGGAGCAGCGGACCGAGCCGAATCCCGGCGGCCTCTACGGCTTCCTGTTGAAGAAGTGGTATTTCGACGAGCTCTACGACCGCATCTTCGTCCAGCCGGCCCGTCGCCTCGCGGCGGTGTTCTGGAAGGTCGGCGATGCGCAGATCATCGACGGCATGCCGAACGGTGCCGCCGACCTGGCCGTCGAGGTGTCGCGCGGCGCGGTCCGCATCCAGACCGGCCGCGTGGCGAACTATGCCTTCGCCATGATCATCGGCCTCGTCGTCTTCGTCTCTCTCTTCCTGATCGGGCGCTGATCATGAACGCCGCCGGCTTTCCGCTGCTCTCGCTCGTCACCTTCCTGCCCCTGGCGGGGGCGGCCATCATCATGTCGGTGCGCGGCGATGACGCGGTCATCGCCCGCAACGCCCGCTGGACCGCGCTCTGGACCAGCCTGATCGTCTTCCTGCTCAGCCTGATCCTCTGGTTCCGCTTCGACCGTTCCTCCGCCGGCTTCCAGTTCGAGGAGAAGCTCGCCTGGCTGCCGGAATTCGGCGTCGGCTACCACATGGGCGTGGACGGCATCTCCGTCCTCTTCGTCCTGCTCTCCACCGCCCTGACGCCGATCTGCATCCTGGCCTCCTGGGAGGCGATCGAGACCCGCGTCCGCGAGTACATGATCGCCTTCCTGATCCTCGAGACGATGATGGTGGGCATGTTCTGCGCCCTCGACTTCATCGTCTTCTACGTCTTCTTCGAGGCGGTGCTGATCCCGATGTTCCTCATCATCGGGGTCTGGGGCGGGCCGCGGCGGGTCTATGCCGCCTTCAAGTTCTTCCTCTACACCCTGCTCGGCAGCGTGCTGATGCTGCTGGCCATCCTCTATCTCTGGTACAATGCCGGCACCACCGACATCCCGGAGCTCTTCGAGCAGACCGTGCCGCGCGCCGCGCAGGCCTGGATCTTCTTCGCCTTCCTCGCCAGCTTCGCGGTGAAGGTGCCGATGTGGCCGGTGCATACCTGGCTGCCGGACGCACACGTGGAAGCGCCCACGGCCGGCTCGGTCATCCTGGCCGGCGTGCTGCTGAAGATGGGCGCCTACGGCTTCCTCCGCTTCACCCTGCCGCTGCTGCCGGAGGCCTCGGCCGAGTTCGCGCCGCTCATCTTCGTCCTCTCGGTCGTCGCCGTCGTCTACACCTCGCTGGTGGCGCTGGCGCAGGAGGACATGAAGAAGCTGATCGCCTATTCCTCGGTCGCCCATATGGGCATCGTCACGATCGGCATCTTCGCCCTGAACCACCAGGGCCTCTCGGGCGCGCTCTTCACCATGCTCGCCCATGGCGTCGTCTCGGGCGCGCTCTTCCTCTGCGTCGGCGTGCTCTATGACCGCGTCCATAGCCGCGAGATCGCGCGCTATGGCGGCATGGCGAACGTCATGCCCTCCTACGGCCTGGTGTTCCTCTTCTTCACCATGGCCTCGGTCGGCCTTCCGGGCCTGGCCAATTTCGTCGGCGAGTTCCTGGTGATCGTCGGCGCCTGGCGGGTGAACCCCTGGGTCGCCTTCGGCGCCGCCCTCGGCATGATCCTGGGCGCGGCCTACATGCTCTACCTCTACAAGCGCGTCGGCTTCGGCAAGGTGACGCGGCAGGACCTGCGGGCGCTGCTCGACCTCAGCCCGCGGGAATACACGGTCTTCGCGCCGCTGATCCTGCTGACGCTGTGGATGGGCGTCTATCCGCAGTCCTTCCTCTCCTTCTTCGAGGCCTCGGTGGCCAACCTCGTCGCGCGGCATGAGGCGGCGCTCGGCGCCGCCCGCCTGGCCGGGATTCACTGACCATGATCTGGACCCTCGCCCTGCCGGAGCTCGCCCTCGCGGTCGCCGGCCTGGTCATCCTCGCCGCCGGGGTCATCCCGAAGCAGGACACCTTCTTCCCGGTCTCCATGGCCTGCGTCGGCGCCCTGCTGCTGGCGGCCGTCCTGGTCCTCGGCCAGGGGGAAGGCACGGCGCTCAGCGGCCACTACGTGGCCGATGCCTTCAGCGGCTTCATGAAGGTGCTGACGCTCGCCGCCGCCGCGGTCGGCATCCTCCTCTCGCTCGACTTCAATGAGCGCGAGGGGCTGGCGCGCTTCGAGTTCCCGATCCTCATGCTCTTCGCCACGCTCGGCATGATGGTCATGATCTCGGCCAACGACCTGCTCTCCCTCTACCTGGGGCTCGAGCTGCTCTCGCTGCCGCTCTACGTCATCGCCGCCTTCAACCGCGACAGCGGCCGCTCGGCCGAGGCGGGGCTGAAGTACTTCGTGCTCGGCGCCCTTGCCTCCGGCCTGCTGCTCTATGGCAGCTCGCTGGTCTACGGCTTCGCCGGCACGACGAATTTCGACCGTCTGGGCGAGGCCTTCTCCGAGCCGGCGGGCGTCTCGCCGGGCGTGATCGTCGGCGTCGTCTTCGTCATCACCGGCCTCGCCTTCAAGGTTTCGGCGGTGCCCTTCCACATGTGGACGCCCGACGTCTACGAGGGCGCGCCGACCCCGGTGACGGCCTTCTTCGCCTCGGCGCCGAAGGTCGCGGCCATCGCGCTGCTGGCCCGCGTGCTGCTCGGCCCCTTCGGCGACCTGGTGGCGCAGTGGAGCCAGGTCATCACCCTGGTCTCGCTGGGATCCATGATCCTCGGCAGCTTCGCCGCGATCGGGCAACGCAACCTGAAGCGGCTGATGGCCTATTCCTCCATCGGCCATGTTGGCTATGCGCTCATGGGCCTGGCGGTCGGCACCGATATCGGGCTGCGCGGCCTGCTGATCTACATGGCGATCTACGTCTTCATGAACCTCGGCACCTTCGCCGTGCTGGTGGCCATGCGCCGCCAGGGCCGGTCGGTCGAGGGGATCGAGGACCTCGCGGGCCTCGGCCGCACCGATCCGGTGACCGCGATGTGGATGGCCGTGTTCATGTTCAGCATGGCCGGCATCCCGCCGCTCGCCGGTTTCTTCGGCAAGCTCTACGTCTTCCTCGCGGCCGTGCAGGCGGGCTTCTGGACCCTCGCGGTGGTCGGCGTGCTGACCAGCGTCGTCTCCGCCTACTACTACCTGCGCATCGTCAAGGTGATGTATTTCGACGCGCCGGTGGGCAGCCTCGATCGCGCCCCGGCCAGCCTGACGGTGGTGATGGCCGGCACCGGCCTCTTCACCGCGCTCTTCGCGCTCTGGCCGGCGCCGATCCTGGCCGCTGCGCAGGCGGCGGCCTCGGCGCTGCTGGGGTGACGGGCTCCGGCCAGGGCGGGGCCGCCCCGGGCGGGGAGGCGCCGGCCCTGCCGGAAGGCTGGCGCCTCGAGGTGCACGAGGCGCTGCCCAGCACCTCCGACCTCCTCTTCCGCCGGGCGGAGGCGGGCGAGCCCGAAGGGCTCGCCATCCTCGCGCGGCAGCAGACCGCGGGGCGCGGCCGTGCCGGCCGCGCCTGGGCCTCGCCGCCCGGCAACCTCTACCTCTCCGTGCTGCTGCGTCCTCCGGGGCCGGCGCGCGAGGCGCCGCAATGGAGCCTGCTGGCCGGCGTCGCACTGGCCGAGGCGGCGGCCGAGGTGGTGCCGGAGGCCGGCGCCCTCCGCCTGAAATGGCCGAACGACCTGCTGCGGGACGGCGCGAAATGCGCCGGCATCCTGGCCGAGAGCGCGCTGACCCCGGCCGGTGGCCTCGCCTGGATCAGCCTCGGCATCGGGGTGAACCTGGCGCATGCGCCCGCCGTGGCTGATCGCCCGACCGCGACCCTCGGCGCCTCCACCGCACCGGAGGCCTTCGCCGCCCGCCTGCTCCGGCGCCTCGATCACTGGCGGGCGGTGCAGCGCGCCGCCGGCTTCGGCCCGGTGCGGGCCGCCTGGCTGCGCTTCGGGCCAAGGCCGGGGGAGGCGGTCACGCTCCGCGGCCTCGATGGCGCGGGCGCTTTCGCGGGCCTCGCCGAGGATGGCAGCCTGCTCATCGAGACCGACGGGACGCGGCGGGCCATCCCCGCCGGCGAGGTCCTGTCCCAGGGAGACGCCTAGTGTCATGCTGCTCGCGATCGATGCGGGAAACACCAATGTCGTCTTCGCCGTGCATGACGGCACGGAATGGCGTGGGCGCTGGCGCATCGCGACCCGCGCCGACCGGACCTCGGACGAATATGCCGTCTGGCTGCTGGCGCTGTTCCAGCACTGCGGCCTGAAGCCGGCCGAGATCGACCGCTGCGCCATCGGCACCGTGGTGCCGGCCGCCCTCTACAACCTCCGCCGCCTCTCCCGCGAGTGGTTCAACGTGGAGCCGCTGGTGGCCCGGGCCTCGGTGAACTGGGGCTTCGAGATCCGGGTCGACCGGCCGCAGGAGGTGGGCGCCGACCGGCTCCTGAACTCCCTCGCCTCGCACCACCACTACCAGGGGCCGCTGGTCGTGATCGACTTCGGCACGGCGACGACCTTCGACGTGGTCGATTCCGATGGCGCCTATCTGGGAGGTGTCATCGCGCCCGGGATCAATCTCTCGATCGAGGCGTTGCACAAGGCGGCGGCGCGGCTGCCCCGGATCGGCATAGGCCGGCCGCAGGCGGTGATCGGGCGGGATACGGTGGCGGCGATGCAGTCGGGCATCTACTGGGGCTATGTCGGTTTGATCGAGGGTATCGTCGGCCGCATCCAGGCCGAGCACGAGGCTCATCTGAAGGTGGTCGCGACCGGCGGCCTGGCGCCGCTCTTCGCCGAGGGGACCACCGTCATCGAGACGATCGACGCGGATATCACCCTGGAGGGCCTCCGCCTGTTGGCGGAGCGCAATCCGGTGCCCATCTTGCAGAAATCGGTGCGCGACACGCCGTGAGCGCGAACCGGCATCCGGTCCCCCGACAGCCGGGGCGGCCGGATACCGCATCGCGTTTGCAACGACAAGGCTGGCCCGGGCTGCTGAAACCCCGGTCCAGGATGAGGTATGGACGATTTCATGGCGACGGCCGGACCCGATCCGGCCGGTGATCTGGCATTCATTCCGCTCGGCGGGACCGGCGAGATCGGGATGAACCTCAATGTGTACCGCTGCGATGGCCGGTTGCTGGCCATCGATTGCGGCATCGGCTTCGGCGGGCCGGAGAACCCCGAGGTCGACGTCATGGTGCCCGACCCGACCTGGCTGGCGGAACGGCGCGACCGGCTGGTCGGCCTCGTCGTCACCCATGCGCATGAGGACCATGTGGGCGCCGTCGCGCATCTCTGGCCGCAATTGCGCTGCCCCGTCTATGCCGGGCCCTTCGTCTCGGCCGTGCTGCGGCGGAAGCTCGGCGAGGCGGGGCTGCTGGGCGAGGCGAAGATCGTCACCGTGCCGCTCGGCGGCAAGCTGTCGCTGGCGCCCTTCGACCTGGAATTCCTCCGCGTCGCTCATTCGGTGCCGGAGGCGCAGGCGGTCGCCATCCGCACCCGGCACGGCACGGTGCTGCATACCGGCGACTGGAAGCTCGACCCCGACCCGCTGATAGGCGAGCCGACCGACGAGGCGGCCTTCGGCCGCCTCGGCGGGGAGGGGGTGCTGGCCATGGTCTGCGACTCGACCAATGCGCTGGTCGAGGGGCATTCGGGCTCCGAGGCCGAGGTGCGGCGGAACCTCACCGCCATCATCCGCAGCCTGACCGGGCGCGTCGCCGTCTCCTGCTTCGCCACGAACGTCGCGCGGGTCGAGAGCATCACCAAGGCCGCCATGGCCGCCGGGCGGCAGGTCGCGCTCTTCGGCCGGTCCTTGCGCAATGCCGAGGCCGCGGCGCGGGAATGCGGCTATCTCACCGACATCCCGCCCTATGTGCCGGAGGAGGAGGCCGGGTATATCCCGGACGACAACCTCCTCATCATCTGCACCGGCAGCCAGGGCGAGCCGCGCTCGGCCCTGTCGAAGATCGCGGCCGATACCCATCCCAACATCGCGCTCGGGGAGGGCGACACCGTCATCTTCTCCTCCCGCATGATTCCGGGGAACGAGCGGGGGATCCTGCAGCTCCAGGACCAGTTGGCGCGGCGCGGGTGCAAGGTCATGACGGCCGACGACCACATGGTCCATGTCTCCGGCCACCCCGCGCGGGACGAGCTGAAGCGGCTCTACCAGCTCGTGAAGCCGAAATACGCCGTGCCGGTGCATGGCGAGTGGCGCCACCTCTCAGAGCATGCGGCGCTGGCGCGCGAGCTCCAGACCATCCCGATCCTGGTCGAGGATGGCGACGTCCTCCAGCTCGGCCCCGGGCGGCCGGAGGTGGTGGAGGGCGTGCCGACCGGGCGCCTCGCCGTCGACAATGGCCGGTTGCTGCCGTTGCAGGGCGGGGTGCTGGCCGCGCGCAAGCGCATGCTGTTCAACGGCGTGGTCATGGCCTCGCTCGCCGTGGACGGCGCCGGGCGGGTGCTGGGCACGCCGCAGATCTCCGCGCCCGGGCTGCTCGACGGCGACGAGGGCATCGGGCCGCAGCTCGCGGCCGAGCTGGCGCGGGCGGTCACCGACCTGCCGAGCGGGCTGCGGCGCGAGGACGACGCGCTGCGCGAGGCGGCGCGGACCGTGCTGCGCAAGGCGGTCGGCCGGCGGCTGCGCAAGCGGCCCAATGTCGAGGTCCATCTGCTGCGGGTCTGACGGCCCGCGGCTGCGCCCGAACCACCATGGCCGGGTCCGACCCGGCCATCCCCTCCACGCGCGCGCTGCAAGGAGCGGCCCATGGGCTGGGTCAGCGGAATCGTCGTCTTCTTCCTGATCTGGTGGGTCGCGCTCTTCGCCGTCCTGCCGATCGGCACTGCCCCGAATCCGGACGGTGATCCCGATACCGGCTGGCGCGGGGTCCCCGTGCGCCCGCGACTCCTCCGGAAGGTGCTGCTCACCACCCTGGTCGCGGCCGTGATCTGGCTGGGGGTCTATGCGCTCATCGAGAGCGACTGGCTCAGCTTTCGCAGCGGTTGGCTGGCTTTGCCGGAAAAATGAGCGACTTTCCAGCCTTTAGGCTGGTGTCGCCTTCGTGTTGGGCATTTCCGGTGTGAGAGCCTTTTTTTTCGCCGATTTCGGCAGCCTTTGCCGTTGTCCGACGTTGGGTCTCCGCGTCACCATGCATGCAGAGAGAGGGTTGGTCCTCTCTCTGCCGTGTGACTGGCGTTTCCTCCCTAAACTCGGGCCGTACCCAGTGGGTGCGGCCCTTTTTTTCGTCTAGCGCAGGAATGACCGGCTGCCAAGCCTGTCTGAACGAATCCGGCCCGGATTCTTGCCCCTTTTTGCGTGGTGCGCTGCAGCAAAGAAAGAAAATTGCGAAGCCGCCGGTTTTGCGCGGAGCGCACCAGCCCATCCCCCCGGCGGCCGATCCGGGCTAAAGGAAGCGCCGGAATCGCTTGCCCCAGGAGTTTGCCTTGCGCCTCTCCCGCGCCTTCCTGCCGACGCTGAAGGAAACCCCGGCCGAGGCGCAGATCGCCTCCCACCGCCTCATGCTGCGCGCCGGCATGATCCGGCAGACCAGCGCCGGCATCTATGCCTGGCTGCCGCTGGGCTGGCGGGTGCTGCAGAAGGTCGAGCAGATCGTTCGGGAGGAGCAGGACGCCGCCGGCGCGCAGGAGATCCTGATGCCGACGATCCAGACCGCCGATCTCTGGCGCCAGTCCGGCCGCTACGACGCCTATGGGCCGGAGATGCTGCGGCTGAAGGACCGGCATGACCGGGACATGCTCTATGGCCCGACCAACGAGGAGATGGTCACCGAGATCTTCCGGACCTATGCGAAGAGCTACCGGGACCTGCCGCGCAACCTCTATCACATCCAGTGGAAGTTCCGCGACGAGGTCCGCCCGCGCTTCGGCGTCATGCGCGGCCGCGAGTTCCTGATGAAGGATGCCTATTCCTTCGACCTCGACCATGCCGGCGCGGTGCGCAGCTACCGGCAGATGTTCGTCGCCTATCTCCGTACCTTCGCCCGGATGGGGCTGAAGGCCATCCCGATGCAGGCCGATACCGGCCCGATCGGCGGCAACCTCTCGCACGAGTTCCTCATCCTCGCCGAGACCGGCGAGAGCCAGGTCTTCCTGCACAAGGACCTGCTCGACTTCGACGTGCTGTCGCAGGCGGTGGACTATGACGGCGACCTCTCGCCCATCGTCGATTTCTGGACCAGCCGCTACGCCGCGACCGACGAGAAGCATGACGAGGCCGCCTGGAACGCGATCCCGGAGGCCGACCGCGTCTCGGCGCGCGGCATCGAGATCGGCCACATCTTCTATTTCGGCACCAAGTACAGCGCGCCCATGGGCCTCCAGGTCAGCGGCCCGGACGGGAAGATGGTCACGCCGGAGATGGGCAGCTACGGCATCGGCGTCTCCCGCCTGGTCGGCGCGATCATCGAGGCGAACCACGACGAGAACGGCATCCGCTGGCCGGAGGCGGTGGCGCCCTTCAAGGCCGTCGTGATCAACCTGAAGACCGGCGACGCCGCGACCGATGCGATGGCCGAGAAGATCTACGGCGTGTTCGGCCAGGATGCCGTCTATGACGACCGCGACGACCGCGCCGGCGTGAAGTTCGCCGATGCCGACCTGATGGGCTATCCCTGGCAGGCGATCATCGGCCCGCGCGGCGCCGCCGCCGGCAAGGTGGAACTGAAGCGCCGCGCGACCGGCGAGCGGGTGGAACTCTCGCTCGAGGACGCGATCGCGCGGATCAAGGGCGGCTGAGCGCGATCCGATCGTGCAGCGACGCAGCGAGGAGCGGAGCGTGAATCGGCTCGCCAAACTCTGATGTTCGGGCCCTTCGAGCGCATGGTCGCCTGGCGCTACCTGCGCGCCCGCAAGGGGGAGCGCTTCGTCTCCATCACCGCGGCCTTCTCTCTGCTCGGCATCGCGCTCGGCGTCGCCGCGCTGATCATCGTGCTGGCCGTGATGAACGGCTTCCGGCAGGACCTGATCGGCCGGATCATCGGCCTCAACGGCCACCTGGCCGTGCAGCCCGCCAGCGGCCGCAGCCTGCCGGACTATGCCGCGCTGGCGGAGCGGCTGCGCGGGCTGCCGGGCGTGGAGCAGGTGGCGCCCACCGTCGAAGGCCAGGTGCTGCTGACCGGCGAGGGCGGCGGCGCCTCCGGCGGCCTGGTCCGCGGCATCGCGCCGGAGCAGTTGCGCGAGCGCGCCGTCATCGCGCGGGGGATCCGCCGCGGCAGCCTCGAGGAGTTCCAGGGCGAGGACACCGTCGTGGTCGGAATGCGCCTCGCCGCCCGCATGGGCCTTCGCCTGCAGGACCGGCTGACCCTGGTCCTGCCGCAGGCCAAGGGCGGCGACTTCAGCGCGGCGCCCCGCCAGCGCGCCTTCCGCGTGGTGGCGATGTACGAGGTCGGCATGCCCGAATATGACGGCCGGCACATCTTCATCCCGCTCGCCGCCGCGCAGGCGCTCTTCGGGCTGGAGGGGGCCGTCAGCCAGATCGAGCTCTTCGTCGCCGACCCCGCCCAGGTCGCGCCCGTCACCGCCGAGGTCCGCCAGGCGCTGGCCGGCCGGCCGCTGCGCATCGCCGACTGGCAGGGCGCCAACAGCAGCGTCTATGCCGCGGTCGTGGTGGAGCGGAACGTGATGTTCCTGATCCTGACCCTGATCGTGCTGGTGGCCGCCTTCAACATCATCTCCTCGCTCACCATGCTGGTGAAGGACAAGGGGCGGGACATCGCCATCCTGCGCACCATGGGCGCCGGCAGCGGCGCCATCCTCCGCATCTTCCTGCTCTGCGGCGCGACGGTCGGCTGCGGCGGGACGCTGATCGGCTTCGCGCTCGGCCTCGGCATCGCGCTGAACTTCGACGCGCTGCGCACCGGCATGCTGGCGCTGGAGGGCACGCCGCTCTTCCGGCCGGAACTGCTCTACCTCACCCAGCTCCCGGCCGTGGTGGACCCACGGGAGGTCGCGCAGGTCGTTGCCATGGGCCTTATCCTCTCCCTGGCCGCCACCCTCTACCCGAGCTGGCGGGCGGCGCGCATCGACCCGGCCCAGGCGCTGCGGCATGGCTGAGGCCGCCGCCTTCGGGCCCTTCGAGCGGGCGGTCGCCGCACGCTACCTGCTGGCGCGCAGGGGGGAGCGCTTCGTCTCGGTCATCGCCGGCTTCTCGCTGGTCGGCATCGCCCTCGGCGTCGCCACGCTGATCGTGGTGTTGAGCGTGATGGGCGGCTTCCGGCAGGAATTGCTGGGACGCATCCTCGGGCTCAACGGCCATCTCGGCATCACCGCGGTGCAGGGACCGCTGACCGACTATGACGCGGCGGCCGAGCGCATCCGCGCCATCCCGGCGGTGGCGCAGGCCGCGCCGGTCGTGGAGGGGCAGGTCCTGCTCACCACCGATGCCGGCGCCTCGGCCGGCGGGCTGGTGCGCGGCATCGCGCCGGCGGACCTGCGGGCCCGCGCCATCATCGCCGGCAACATCAAGGCGGGCAGCCTGGAGCAGTTCGAGGGGCAGGACGCCATCGTCATCGGCACCGGCCTTGCCCGCACGCTGGACGTCAAGGTCGGGGATCGCGTCACCCTCGTCTCGCCCCAGGGCCGCGTGACGGTCTTCGGCACCGTGCCGCGGCTGCGCGCCTATCGCGTGGTCGCGCTGTTCGAGGTCGGGATGCAGGAATACGATGCCGGCTTCGTCTTCCTGCCGCTCGCCGCCGCGCAGCTCTTCTTCCAGATGCCGAAGGCGGTCAGCCAGATCGAGGTCCATCTGCGCAACCCCGACGACTCCGCCGCCGCGGCCCGGGCCATCCGCCAGACCCTGGTCGAGCGGCCCATCCGCATCGCCGACTGGCAGGACGCGAACAGCGGCTTCTTCGCGCTGGTGCAGGTGCAGCGGAACGTGATGTTCCTGATCCTGACCCTCATCATCCTGGTGGCCGCCTTCAACATCGTCTCCTCGCTGACGATGCTGGTGAAGGACAAAGGCCGCGACATCGCCATCCTGCGCACCATGGGGGCGGGGCGGGGGGCGATCCTCCGCATCTTCCTGCTCTGCGGCGCGGCGGTGGGCGGCGTCGGGACGCTCGCCGGCTTCGGCCTCGGCCTGCTCTTCTGCGCGAACATCGAATCCATCCGGCAGGCGCTGATGCGGATCACCGGCACCACGGTCTTCGACCCGGAGATCTACTTCCTCACGCAGATCCCGGCTGTCGTGAACCCCTGGGAGGTGGCGCAGGTGGTCGGCCTTGCCCTGCTGCTCTCCCTGCTGGCGACGCTGCTGCCGAGCTGGCGCGCGGCGCGGCTCGACCCGGTGGAGGCGCTGCGCGATGAGTGAGGCCGTGCTGCGCCTGGCTGCCGTCGAGCGGCGCTACCGCACCGAAGCCGGCGAGCTGCCGGTCCTGCGCGGCGCCGAGCTCGCCTTGCAGGCCGGCGAGATCGTGGCGCTGGTCGCGCCCTCCGGCACCGGCAAGTCCACGCTGCTGCACCTGGCGGGGCTGCTGGAACGGCCGGACGGCGGCGAGGTCCTCGTCGAGGGCCGCGCCGCCGGCACGCTGGCCGACCAGGCGCGCACCGCCATCCGGCGGACCACCATCGGCTTCGTCTACCAGTTCCACCACCTGCTGCCGGAATTCACCGCGGAGGAGAACGTGGTGCTGCCGCAACTCGCCGCCGGCACGGCGCGCGGCCCGGCGCGGGAGAGGGCGCGGGCCTTGCTGGCGAGCTTCGGCCTGCGCGGGCGGGAGCACCATCGTCCCGGACGCCTCTCGGGCGGCGAGCAGCAGCGCGTCGCCATCGCCCGTGCGCTGGCCAACCGCCCGCGCATCCTGCTGGCGGATGAGCCGACCGGGAACCTCGATGTCGGCACCGCCGGCCTGGTCTTCGACGAGTTGCTGCAGGCGGTGCGCGGCCAGGGCCTGGCGGCGCTGATCGCCACGCACAACCCGGAGCTCGCGGCGCGGATGGACCGCACCGTGACGCTGCGGGATGGGCGGGTGGTCGAGGCCTGACCCCTACTCCGCCGGCGCCAGCATCGGCGCGGGCCGCACGGCGGGCGCGCCGCGCAGCATCAGCAGCACCAGCCGCGCGAGGAAGAGCAGCGCGCCGGCCATCCAGACCATCGCCGCACCGATGGCCAGGCCCGGCTGGTGGTGCTCGATCGACAGGTAGATGCCGAAGGGGAAGGCGAAGGCGGCGGTCGCCGAGAGCACATATTGCGCGATGGCCGGGACCCGTCGCTCCGCCAGTTCCGGCCAGGCCCGGTAGGTCAGCCCCATCAGCGCCAGGGAGGTCCAGCCGAGCAGGTTGAGATGCGCATGCACCGGCGCGAAGTGGAAGTCATGGGCGATGCCCATGGCAATGCCCATCCCGACGCCGATGACGAGGCAGAGCGCGGCCGAGGCGAGGAAGAGCAGGGGCAGGCGGGGCATCCTGGTGTCTCCGTATCTTGGATGCCGCCCGCTTAGGCTTGACCCCGCATCGAGTCTGTGCGCCGGCGCACGGTTCGCGGCCGCCGGGGTGTGGCGCACGACATCCACGCGGCGGCGCGCGCCATGCCGCACACCTGGCTCGCCGCCGCGGCTCCCGCCTGCCGCGGCGAGGCCTGGAGGACACGGCCGCCATGGCCATCGTGCGGCGGTCCTCCGGCCCGCCCGCGCCGTGCTATCCTGCCGGCCACCCCGGGAGTCGCGCATGGCCGAGAGCTTCGTCCACCTTCATGTCCATTCCAGCTATTCGCTGAGCGAGGGCGCCATCAAGGCGGAGAAGCTGGCGACGCTGGCGAAGGAGGCGGGCATGCCGGCGGTGGCGCTGACCGACAGCGCCAACCTCTTCGGCGGGCTGGAATTCGCCCAAGGCTGCTCCGGCAAGGGCGTGCAGCCGATCATGGGCTGCCAGCTCTTCCTCTCCCGCACCGCCTCCGACGACCGGCCGGAGGCGGAGCGCCTGCCGCCGGACCCGATCGTCGCGCTGGCGATGGATGCGCGCGGCCTCGACAACCTGCAGCGCCTCTCCTCCAAGGCCTATCTCGCCGGCGATCCGTCCGGCCGGCCCTGCCTCCGGCTCTCGACGCTGGAGGAGCATGCGGAGGGCCTCTTCCTTCTCACCGGCGGCACCTTCGGGCCGATCGGGCGGCTGCTGGCGGAAGGCCGCCGCGCTCCGGCCGAGATGCTGCTGCAGCGCCTCGCCACTGCCTTCCCGGACCGGCTGGCGGTGGAGCTGAACCGCCATGGGCTCGAGGTCGAGAAGGCGATCGAGCCGGCGACCCTGGCGCTCGCCGACGAGCTCGGCCTGCCCATCGTCGCGGCCAACGACGTCTACTTCGCCACGCCGGCGATGCACGAGGCGCATGACGCGCTGCTCTGCATCGCCGAGGGCCGGACGATGGCCGAGGAGGACCGCCGCCGCGTCACCGCGGAGCACTGGTTCAAGCCGGCCGATGCCATGCGCGCGCTCTTCGCCGACCTGCCGGAGGCCTGCGACAACACGCTCGCCATCGCCCGCCGCTGCGCCGTCATGGTGGAGACGCGGAAGCCCGAGCTGCCGGTCTGCCCCAAGGTCCAGCCGGGAATGACCGAGGCCGAGACGGTCCGCGACATGGCGACGCGCGGGCTCGAGGCGCGGCTGGACGCCGCCGGCAGGCCGGAGGCGGAGCGCGAGCCCTATCGCACGCGGCTGGCCTATGAGCTCGGCGTCATCGAGCAGATGGGCTTCTCCGGCTATTTCCTCATCGTCGCCGACTTCATCCAGTGGGCGAAGTCGCAGGGCATCCCGGTCGGGCCGGGCCGCGGCTCGGGCGCGGGCTCGGTCGCGGCCTGGGCGCTGACCGTCACCGATCTCGACCCGATGCGCTTCGGCCTGCTCTTCGAGCGCTTCCTGAACCCGGAGCGCGTGTCGATGCCCGACTTCGACATCGACTTCTGCCAGGACCGGCGCGACGAGGTGATCAACTATGTCCGCCGGGAATACGGCGCCGACCGCGTCGCGCAGATCATCACCTTTGGCAAGCTGCAGGCCAAGGCCGCGGTGCGCGATGTCGGCCGCGTGCTGGGCATGCCCTATGGCCAGGTGGACCGCATCGCGTCGCTGATCCCCTTCAATCCTGCGAAGCCCGTGACGCTGGCCCAGGCGATCGAGGGCGAGCCGCGGCTGCAGCAGATGCGCGACGCGGACGAGCAGGTGGCGCGGCTGCTGGAGATCGCCAACCAGCTCGAGGGGCTCTACCGCAACGCCAGCACGCATGCCGCCGGCGTCGTCATCGGCCGCAAGCCGCTGATCGAGATCGTGCCGCTCTACCGCGACCCGCGCTCCGACATGCTCATCACCCAGTACTCGATGAAGTATGTCGAGCAGGCCAGCCTGGTGAAGTTCGACTTCCTCGGCCTGAAGACGCTGACGGTGATCGAGAAGGCGCTGGCGATCCTGAAGGGGCAGGGGATCGAGGTCGACATCAACGCCATCCCGCTCGACGACCGCAGGACCTACGAGATGCTCTGCCGCGGCGATGCCGCCGGGGTGTTCCAGTTCGAAGGCGCGGGCATGCGGGACTGCCTCCGGCAGATGCGCGTCGACCGCTTCGAGGACCTGATCGCCGCCGTCTCGCTCTACCGCCCCGGCCCGATGGCGAACATCCCGGCCTATTGCCAGCGCAAGCACGGCGAGGCCTGGGAGAGCCCGCATCCGAAGATCCACCACATCCTGGAGGAGACCTTCGGCATCATGGTCTACCAGGAGCAGGTGATGCAGATCAGCCAGGAGCTGGCGGGCTATTCGCTCGGCGGCGCCGACCTGCTGCGCCGCGCCATGGGCAAGAAGATCGCCAAGGAGATGGAGCAGCAGCGCGCCATCTTCACCGAGGGCGCCGTGAAGAACGGCATCGAGCCTGCCAAGGCGACCGAGATCTTCGACATGATGGCGAAGTTTGCGGAATACGGCTTCAACAAGTCGCATGCCGCGGCCTATGCGCTGGTCAGCTACCAGACCGCCTGGCTGAAGGCGAACCACGCGGTCGCCTTCCTCGCGGCCTCCATGACGCTCGACATGGACAAGACGGAGAAGCTGGCGAGCCACATGCAGGAGGCCTCGCGCCTCGGCATTCCCGTGCTGCCGCCGGACGTGAACCGCTCGGGCGCCGAGTTCCTGGTGGAGACGACGGAGGAGGGCAAGGCGGCGATCCGCTTCGCGCTTGCTGCCGTCAAGCGCGTCGGCGCGCAGGCGATGCAGGACTTGGTGCGGGCGCGCGACGCCAAGGGACCCTTCGGCTCGGTCGCCGAGTTCGCGCATCGGGTCGACCCGAAGCTGCTGAACAAGATGCAGATCGAGAACCTGGCCAAGGCCGGGGCCTTCGACAGCCTGGAGAAGAACCGCGCCAAGCTGGTGACCGGCGCCGAGGTGATCCTCCGCCGCGCCCAGGCCGCGGCGGAGGAGCGGGAGAGTTCGCAGATCGCCCTCTTCGGCGGCGCGGATTCGAAGCCCGAGCCGCTGCGCATGCCGGAGATCACGGACTGGCCGCAGCTCGAGCGGCTGTCCTACGAGGCGGAGGCGGTCGGCTTCCACCTCTCGGCGCATCCGCTCGACACCTACAAGTCCGTCCTGCAGCGGCTCGGCGTCACGCTCTCCTCCCGGATCGAGGAACGCGCCAAGGCCGGCGCGGCGCGGCTCAAGCTGGCCGGCACGGTCGTCGCCACCAAGGAACGGCCGACCCGCACTGGCAGCCGCATGTGCTGGGTGACGCTGTCGGACGCCGCGGGCAGCTACGAGGTGACGCTGTTCTCCGAGGTGCTGAGCCGTTCCCGCGAACTGCTCGCCGAGGGCACGGCCGTGCTGGTGACGGCCGAGGCGCGGCTGGATGGCGAGATGCTGCGCCTGACCGCGCAGGACCTGGAAGGGCTGGAAAAGGCCGCGCAACAGGTGGGGCAGGGGATCCGGCTGTGGCTGGAGGGCGAGGCCGGCATCCCGAAGATCCACGAGCTGCTCGGCCGCGAGGGCCGCGGCCGCGGCCGCATCGTGGTGGTGGCGCGGACCGGGCAGGGGCAGGAGGTGGAGATGGCCCTGCCCGGCGGCTTCAACGTCTCCCCGCGGCTGATGCAGCAGATGAAGGTGCTGCCCGGCGTCGCCGGGGTCGAGGCGGTCTGACGCCCGGCGGGGCGGGGCGGCCGCTTCGGACCGCCTCGTAAGTTGGGCGAGCCAATTAGACCTCCGGACCATCCGGCGCTTCGGTCATCGGCACGCCTCAGCCCTTCGCCGCCGAGAAGGCGTTGAAGGTCTGCAGCGTATAGGTGTCCTTCACGCCGGGGACCGTTTGCAGCGTCTCGACCACGAACATGCCGATATCCTGGTCGGCCTCGAGGTAGAATTTCCCCATCAGGTCATACTGGCCGGAGATGGAGTGCATCTCCGACAACTGCTCGATGGTGTCCGCCATCTGGCGTGCCACGCGATAGGCCTGGCCCATCTCGCATTTGATCATGACGAAGATCGCCCGCATGTTTTTCGATCCTTCAACTGCCGTTTTCCCGTCGGCCGGTTCCCGGGCGGACGATGGGGCTCGCGCCATCGCCTCCTGGCTCGCCGTCCGAGTGAAGTGCTGGACCGTCTCTGTCGGCCCATTCCGGGCTCCGCTGCCATGCCTCCGGCCTCGCACCGACCGACCCAGGCATGATCCGCGGGGCCGGCTTTCCCATGGCCTTGGAGGCGGCGGGGTACCGGTATTCCTTCACCGTCCCCTCCGCCAGTCCCGGGCGGACGAACTTCGTCCTGCCGCCGGCCCCGGCGGATGTCTTCGACCACACCCTGCAGCGCCTCCTCGGGCGTCAGCTCGCGGACGGAGGCTACCTGCGCCGTGAACATCGCGTCCACCTGCCGCAGGTCCCATCGCGGCGAGCGTGGGCCCAGATGCAGTCGCGGCGCCCACAGCAGCCCGGCCCGCGCCATCTTCCGCAACCGGTCGACCCGCACGGCACTGCACCGTGCCAGGGCATCCCTGTCGGCCCAGCGGGTCAGCATGCCAGCGTCCGGCATGACCAGGCGCCCAGGCTCCGCAGTGGAGCCTTGGCGAGTTCCAGCCGCATATCCGCGCGGCAGGCCTGGTTGGTGCCTGTAGAGGTCGGCACTCGATCCATCGGACAGCGTCCGATCCGAGCGGATGTGCGGCCCTCACTGGTCCATTCCGGCCGAGGAGCGCGGCCCTCAAGCCCGGCGCCGTCGCCGCCTCCATGCTCACCGCCCTCCGGCACCTGCTGCGCAATGGCACCCTCCTGCGCGAACTCGGCCCGGACCACCTCGACAGCCGCTCACCGGAGCAGCAGGCCGGGCACCTCGCCCAGCAGATCGCCAGGCTCGGCTTCGCCCGCGTCCTGGTGCGCGACTTCCGGCGCTCCGGTCATCGGACCGCGTCACCCTTCCCAGGGCGGCACCGGGCCGAGGCGCCGGACGAGCAGCTCGGTCAGCGCCCGCACCCGCGCGGGCGCGACGGCGCTGCCCGGCAGGACCAGCCAGATCCCGAGCTGCTCGGGCTGGCCGAGGGCGGGCGGCAGCGCCACCAGCTCGCCGCGCCGCAGGTGCCCGCCGATGTCCCAGGTGGAGTGCAGCCCGATGCCGAGGCCGGCGAGGCAGGCCTCGCGCAGCGCCTCGTTGCTGTTGCCGGTGACGCGCGGGGCGAGGCGCGCGCGCTGCGCCGGGCCGCCGCCCTCGGGCACCAGCATCCAGGCATCGACCCCCTGCAGCACCAGCGTGTCGTGCCGCGCCAGGTCCTCGCGGCGCGCCGGAACGCCGCGGCGGGCGAGGTAGTCCGGCGCGGCGCAGAGGACGCGGCGGTTGTCGGCGAGGCGGCGGGCGACCAGCGTCTGGCCGGAGAGGGGCGCGATGCGCACCGCGGCGTCGCAGCCCGTCGCCACCAGGTCGAGCAGCGAATCGGTCAGCAGCAGGTCGAGCCGCAGCGCCGGATGCGCCGCCAGCAGCTCCGCCAGGATCGGCGCGAGGATCTTGCGGCCGAAGGTCGCGGGCGCGGTCAGCCGCAGCGTGCCGGCGAGCGCGGCGGTGCCGCCGGGCAGCGCCGCCTCGGCCTCGGCGGCGGCGGCGAGGACGCGGTCGGCCTGGGGCAGAAAGGCCTCGCCCTCCGGCGTCGGGCGCAGGCGGCGGGTGGTGCGGGCGAAGAGCCGGACGCCGATCCGCTCCTCCAGCACCGCGAGCCGCCGGCTGGCCGCCGCCGGGGTCAGGCCGAGCGTGCCGGCCGCGGCGGAGAGGCTGCCGGCCTGCGCCACCCGCTGGACGAGGCGGAGATCGAGCAGGTCGAAGGGCGGATTGCTGAGCATGCGTTGAAAGTGTTTCGCGCCGGGGCGGGATTTTCAATGCCGGCGGCAAGGACCTATCTGGCCGCCTAAGGGCAGGGGGGCGCCGCCGCCGATGCCGCCGCACCGGCAGGGCCGCCGGCCGTTGCTCGCCCTGTCCCGAAGGAGATCCCGATGAGAGCCGTCGCCTATACAAGCAGCCTGCCCATCGCCGAGCCGGACTCGCTGCAGGACGTCACGCTGCCCGACCCGCCGGCGCCGACCGGCCGCGACCTGCTGGTCGAGGTGCGCGCCGTCTCGGTGAACCCGGTGGATGCCAAGGTCCGGATGCGCACGGACCCCGGCGGCACGCCCAAGGTGCTGGGCTACGACGCCGCCGGCCTGGTGCGCGCCGTGGGGCCGGAGGCGCGGCTCTTCCGCCCGGGCGACGCGGTCTTCTATGCCGGCGACATCACCCGGCCCGGCACGAACAGCGAACTGCACCTGGTGGACGAGCGGATCGTCGGGCCGAAGCCCGCGCGCCTGTCCTTCGCCGAGGCCGCCGCCGTGCCGCTGACCGCTATCACCGCCTGGGAGGCGCTGTTCGACCGGCTTCGCATCCCGCGCGACCCGGCGCCGCGGCAGGAGGCGGTGCTGATCATCGGCGGCGCCGGCGGCGTCGGCTCGATCGCCGTGCAGCTCGCGCGGCAGCTCACCGGGCTGCGCGTGGTGGCGACGGCGAGCCGGCCGGAGACGATGGACTGGGCCCGCGGCATGGGCGCGCATGACGTCCTCGACCACAGCGGCGACTTGGCGGCGCAGGCGAAGGCGCTGGGCGTGCCGGTGCCCTACATCTTCGTCACCACCCATACCGAGGCGCATTGGCCCGCGGTCTGCGAGATCGTCGCGCCGCAGGGCGCGATCTGCCTGATCGACGATCCGAAGCAGGCGCCGGATGTCCGCATGCTGAAGTCGAAGGCGGCGGCGCTGCACTGGGAGCTGATGTTCGCCCGGCCCATGCACCGCACGCCGGACATGGAGGAGCAGCACCGGCTGCTGGCCGAGGTGAGCCGCATGCTGGAGGCGGGGACGCTGCGGACCACGCTCGCCGAGACGATGGGGCGCATCGATGCGGCCGGCCTTCGCCGCGCGCATGCGGCGATCGAGAGCAACACGGCGCGCGGCAAGATCGTGCTGGAGGGCTTCGGCGCCGGCTGAGCGCGGGTCTCCGGCCTGCGTGGCGGCGTTGCGGGCTTCCGTGGCGCCGCCGGGCGGGCCGGCGATGCGGGCTGCGGGGGAGGGGCCTCGGCGGCGCCCGCGGGCTGCGTCGTCGCGGCACGGGGACCCCGGCGGGGGCGAGGCGTCCGGAGGCGCCGCCGCGGCCGGAGGCAGGGACCGGCCGCGGCGGGAGATGTCACCCGGACTGAAGCGCGACCCCTGGCGCAACTGCCGGGAATCGCGGGCTGAAATGCCAGATCGGAGACGAAGGGGAAGTCCGCCTCCGATGTGAGTTATGACCGGAAACTTACTCTCGCGCTGTGCGCTGGCGCACAGCATCGCGAGTTCGTTGCAACCTCGACTGATATCGGCGCCTTGCCGCCGGCGATCCTGTCAGGGACCGGACATCCGCCCCATCCCGGCTTGCGCCGGCCACGATGGTTCGATTATTCCCGAACCATGGATGAGGCCGGTGCCGTCGGCGCCCTTGGCGCGCTCGCCCAGGAGACCCGCCTGACGGTCTTCCGCCTGCCGCCCGCCGGCGAAGGAGACCGCGGCATGAGCGAGGTGACCATCTGGCACAATCCGGCCTGCGGCACCTCCCGCACCACGCTGGGCATGATCCGCGAGGCGGGGATCGAGCCGCGGGTGGTCGAGTACCTCAAGGCCCCGCCGGACCGGGCGAGGCTGGCCGCGACCATCGCCGCGGCGGGGCTGACCGTCCGGCAGGCGATCCGGGAGAAGGGGACACCCTATGCCGAGCTCGGCCTCGGCGATCCCGCGCTGTCCGATGACGCGCTGCTCGACGCCATGCTGGCGCATCCGATCCTGATCAACCGGCCCTTCGTCATCGCGCCCGGCGGCACGCGGCTCTGCCGGCCAAGCGAGCTTGTGCTGGAGATCCTGCCGGCGCAGGGCGTGCCCGGAGTGGAGGCGGCGGAGAGGCAGGGGAGGTAAGCCACTACCTGTCGCGGCGCCTGGCGGAGCGGCGGTCGGGCGCAGTCCTCGCCTCCTCGCTCCGGCGCTGGTGCGAACGGACGACTCGGGGCGGGGTCCGGGGCCAAGCCTTGGCCCCGGTGGGGGTTTCAGGGGGCAAGGCCCCCTGACGGCAGCGGCAGGCTGACGGCGATCGCCGCGCTGGCGATCACTGCCGGGTCGTCGCGGTCCGGGTCGGGCACGTCCAGCCCGCCCCGCACGACGGAGACCGTTACCTGGCCATGCGGCAGGGAGGCGCGGACGCGCTCCGCATCCACCTTCTCCGGCCGCTGCACGCCGATCGTCACCTGCACCACCATGTCCCGCGGATCGACCTTCAGGGCCCGCAGCATGGCAAGCGAGGAGTGGTGCAGCGCGTCCTGCACCGCGCGGAGCGCCGCCTTGGTGTAGTCGCCGCCATGCAGGTCGTTGCCGGTCCCCATCTCGAGGATCACGCGGCGGAGCGAGGTGTTCATGCCGCGCGCTCCTCCGGCAGGTCGAGGAAGACCTCGGCTGCCGCCTGGGCGAGCAGCGTCTCGCCGCGCCCGTCCTCGGTCGGGATGGCAAGGCCGCCTTCCACCACCTCCACCGTGCCGGTGCCGTGCGGCAGCACCGCGAGCACCGCCGCCCGGTCCACCTGCTCCGGCCGGGGGACCCCGATGGTGACCTTCACCCGCATGGAATCGACATCGACCCCGAGCGCATGGGTGACGGTCAGGGAATTGTGCCAGAGCGCGTCGCGGAGCGCGCGGACCGCGGCCTTGGTCGGCTCCCCGCCGCGGATGTCGGTGCCCATGCCGATCTGCAGCACCATGCGCCTCTGCGCCATCCCGTCCTCCCCTGCCGTATCCTGGCCGGGAGTGTCCCGCGCGCGGCGGCGGCGGGCAATGGCACGGGGCGGGCGGCGTCCGGCGCCGCTACCCGACCGCCGCCCGGCATCGCTCCGCCGGGTCCGCGGCCTCGGCCGGCGCGTCCAGGATGCCGTGCCGGCCGGAGAGAGAGACCGGCCGGTCCCGCAGCGCCTCCGGCTCCTCCTCGGGCGGCGACATCAGCCGCTCGATCGGCACGGCGATGCGGCAGCGCAGCCCGTCGATGTCCCAGTCGTAGCGGACCTCGCCGCCGAGCTGCCGCTCCACGGTGGTGGAGACGACGCGGGAGCCGAAGCCGAAGCGCGTCGGCGCGGCGGCGACGCGCGGGCCGCCCGCTTCCTCCCAGCGCAGGCGGAGCCAGGGGGATTCGTCGGGCAGGCGGGCATCCACCTCCCAGGTCACCCGCACCGTGCCGCCGGGCAGGGAGAGCGCGCCATGCTTGGCCGAATTGGTCGCCAGCTCATGCACCACCATGGCGATCGGCTGCACCGCCTCCGGCCGCAGGTGCAGCGGCGGGCCCTGCAGCAGGAAGCGGCGGGCGCCGCGCGTGCGCTCCTTCGCGCCGGCGGCATAGGGCGCGAATTCCTCCCGCAGCAGCTCGATCAGGTCGGCGCCGCCCCAGCGGCTGCGGGAGAGGAGCTGGTGCGCCCGGGCGAGGGCCGCGACGCGCCCCTCGACCGCCTGGGTGAAGGCGCGCGGGCTGTCGGCCTTGGTCAGGCGCAGGATGGACTGCACCACGGTCAGCACGTTCTTGGCGCGGTGGTCCACCTCCCGCGCCAGCAGCGCCTGGCGCTCGGCCGCCTCGCGTTCCTCGGTCACGTCCGTGATCAGGCCCACCACGCGGCCGGTGGCCGAGCCCTGCACGGGGAAGCGCCGGTGGCGGACGCGGCGCACCGCGCCGTCGGGCCGCAGCACGCGGTACTCGGCATCGAAGGGCTGGTCCGGGGCATGGCTGATCAGCCCCCGCACCGTGGCCCGGTCCTCGGGGTGGACGGCGTCGAGGAAGGCCTCCGCCCGGTGCTGCAGCGGGTCGCCGGCGAGGCTGAAGAGGCGGGCGAAGGCCGGGCTGGCATAGAGCAGGCGGCGTCGCCGCGGCTCGACGATGACCAGCGCGTCGTCGAGCGCCTCGGCGATCTGGCGGAAGCGGGCCTCGCTCTCGCGCAGGGCCGCCTCGCGCGCCTCCACCGCCGCGGTCGCCTGGTCGAAGGCGGCGGCGATCCGGCCGAACTCGGTCCGGGCGCGCAGGCCGCGCAGGTGCGGGTCGGCGAGGGCGCGGACGGTGCGGTCGCCGGCGCGCCAGCGCTCCATCGCCGTCACCAGCGCCTCGACCGGCTGCTCCAGGAAGCGCCGCGCGGCAAAGGAGGCGAGCAGCAGGGCGGCGATGCCGCTCAGGACGATCAGCAGCAGGCCGCGACGGTTGGCGCGGGCCAGCGCGGCCTCGGCCGCGGCGGGGTCGATGCCGATGCCGACCTGCAGGCCCGGCGTCCGGCCGCCGAGCGGGCCGAAGGCATAGATCCGGCGCACGCCGTCGATGCCGGTGGTGGCGTCGACCCGGACGTCGTTGCTGCCGAGGTCCTGGAAGGAGGCAGGCGTGCCGAGGAAGCGCTCCGGGTCCGGCCAGCGTCCGAGGATGGTCCCGTTGCGGTCCACCACGACGGCGCTGCCGCCCGGCGGCAGCGGCACCTCGGCCAGGCGCTGCGCCAGCCAGGCCAGGTCGAGGGCGGCCACGACCATGCCGTCGCGGCCATGCCGGCTGGCCTTCAGCGGCAGCGCGACATGCAGGCTGTGCTTCCGCGTCGCCAAGCCGACGGCATAGTTGCCGATGGTGAACTCGCCGGAGGCCTGCGCCCGCTGCACCAGCGCGGTGTGGGACAGGTCCCAGCCCACCGCCTCCCGCACCACGCTGCAGTCGATGGTGCCGGCGGCGTCGAGGACGGAGAAGACGGTATAGCGCGGCACGTCCCGGCTCAGCCCTGCCAGCGTCCGGCCGCAGGCCTCGGCATCGCCGGTGGCGACGGCGTCGAGATTGGCGATGGCTGAGAGGAATTGCCGGGCGCCCTCGACCACGCTCTCGAGATCGGCGGCGACGAGGCGGACGAGGCGCAGCGCCTCCTCCCGCTGCGCGGCCTCGCGCGCCTGCCGCGCCTCCCGCTCGAAATCGATCTGCACCGCGAAGGCGGGGAGCAGGGCGGCCGTGATCAGGCAGAGCAGGCGGGCGCGCAGGCGCATGGGGCGGTCCCGTCAGACAGGGGGTACCGGCGCGGTGCCGTCCCGATCTGCAGTATACCGATACGGGAGTGCTTCGGAGCAATTCTCACTAACTTGTGAGTGATGGCCGATTCGTCCCGGGACCCCGCGGCAGGGCAGCGGGCATCCGGCCCGCCGCAGGCTGCACCGGGCGCGGTCCCACCCTATCTATGGGCGGAGCGAGGAGGAGTGACGCGATGAGCGCGACGGCCACGACGGAGACGGCCACGACCGAGACGGCGACCCTGGGCGGCGGCTGCTTCTGGTGCCTGGACGCGGTGTTCCGCGACCTGAAGGGGGTGACCTCGGTCCATTCCGGCTATGCCGGCGGCCATGTGCCGAACCCGAGCTACGAGATGGTCTGCGGCAAGAAGACCGGCCATGCCGAAGTCGTGCAGGTGACCTTCGACCCGCGCGAGATCGGCTATGCCGACCTGTTGCGGGTCTTCTTCGCCATCCACGACCCGACGACGAAGGACCGGCAGGGCAACGACATCGGCCCGCAATACCGCAGCATCATCCTCTACCACTCGCCGGAGCAGAAGGCGGTGGCCGAGCAGGTGATGGCCGAGGTGACGGAGGCCGGGATCTGGGGCAACCCGCTGGTCACCGAGCTCGTCCTCTTCGACCGCTACTGGCCCGGCGAGGCGGAGCACCAGGACTACTTCGCCCGCACGCCCTGGAGCGGCTATTGCCAGGTGGTGATCGCGCCCAAGGTGGCGAAGTTCAGGAAACTCCATGCCGACCGGCTGAAGCGCCCGGCGGCCTGACAGACGGGAGCCAGCCATGTCCCTGTTCCGCAAGGAAGCCCCGGCCGCGCACTACCCGGTCGAGAAGCCGGATGCCGAGTGGCGGCGCGAATTGCCGCCCGAGGCCTATCGCGTGCTGCGCCAGCACGGCACGGAACGCGCGGGCACCAGCCCCCTCAACAAGGAGAAGCGGCCGGGCACCTTCCTCTGCGCCGGCTGCGGCCAGCCGGTCTTCGATGCCGCGACGAAGTTCGAGAGCGGCACGGGCTGGCCGAGCTTCTGGCAGCCGCGGGAGGGGGCGGTCGGCACCACCACCGACCGCAGCTTCTTCATGGTGCGGACCGAGGTGCATTGCGCGAACTGCGGCGGTCACCTCGGCCATGTCTTCCCCGACGGGCCGCCGCCGACCGGCGAGCGCTACTGCATGAATGGCGTCGCCATGACGTTCAGACCCGAGGAAGATTGATCAACTATAACGCGCAGGGCGGAACGTCGCTTGCGTTTCCGCCCGGGCCGGCGAATGGTCC
The DNA here is from genome assembly GCF_030657435.1 of Paracraurococcus lichenis. Lineage (GTDB taxonomy): Bacteria > Pseudomonadota > Alphaproteobacteria > Acetobacterales > Acetobacteraceae > Paracraurococcus > Paracraurococcus lichenis. Next base: position 190,523 of record NZ_JAUTWS010000004.1, read on the forward strand.
CGGCCCTGCTTCGGGATGCCTGTGACATGTGGCGCGCCCCTCTCGCGCTTTGCCTTGGGCTCGCGGGCCTGCTGCCCGCCGCCGCCCGTGCCGACCTCGTCTACGTGCTGAACAGCGCCGACGCCTCCATCTCCGTCCTCGAGAGCACGACGCGGGAGGAGGTGCGCCGCATCCCCGTGCTGCGGGAGGTGCATCACCTCATCCTCTCGCCCGACCGGACGGAGCTGATGGTCGGCGACAGCGCCGGCAACGAGATGCTCTACCTCGACCCCGACACGGCGGAGGTCAGGCGGCGGGAGAAGTTCAGCAACCCCTACCACATGGAGCTGAGCCCGGACGGCAAGCTGCTGGTCGTCACCAGCCTCCGCCGCGACCAGGTCGACATCTACGAGGCGGCGACGCGCACCCTGCTCGCCCGCCTGCGCGTGCCGGACAAGCCGAGCCACCTGGCCTATACGCCGGACAGCCGCATCGTCTTCGTCACCCTGCAGGGCGCGCGCGGGCTGATGGCGATCGACCTGGCGACCTACAAGCCGCTCTGGACCGCCGAGGTCGGGCCGCAGCCGGCCGGCGTCACCTGGCACAACGGCAAGCTGCTGGTCGGCGTCATGGGCTCGGACCACGTCGCCGTGGTCAATCCGGCCGACGGCAAGGTGGAGCGCATCATCCCCGCCGCCCGCGGCGCGCATACCGTCTTCCCCTCGCCGGATCGCAAGCTGCTCTACGTGAACAGCCGCGTCGACAGCCGCATCACCGTGCTGGACGGCGAGACGCTGGAGCAGCGCGCGAGCTGGCCGCTGCCGGGCGGGCCGGACTGCATCGCCTTCGACCCGCAGGGCCGGCTCTGGGTCACGCTGCGCTGGATCGCCCGCGTCGCCATCATCGACCCGGCGACGGGCGAGACCGATACGGTCCCGGTCGGCCGCTCGCCGCACGGGATCTGGGTGCAGCCGCGGGCGACGCCGCTGCCCGCGCTGCCGGTCGCCGAGGCCGCGCCGCCGCCGGCCGAGTCGGCCGTGGTGCCGGCGCGGGCCGAGCGGGCGGCGCCGGCGCAGCAGCCGGCGGTCTGGCGGCGCATGTTCGGCCGATGAGGCGCCGGGCGCTGCTCGGCGCCGCGGCCGCCCTGCCGCTCGCCGCCCAGGCCCAGCCCGCCTGCCGCGGCACGGTCCATCTCACGATCGATACCGGCTGGGGGCGGGAGGCGGAGCAGATCGCCGCCATCCTCCGCCGCCGCGGCGTGCGCGCGACGCTCTTCGTGGCGGACGAGCCGACGCATCGCGGCGACCGCACGCTGGACGAGGGCTGGGCGCCCTTCTGGCGCGCCCGCGCCGCCGAGGGCCATGCCTTCGGCAGCCATACCTGGCGGCACTGGTATTTTCGAAGTGACCCCGCGCCGGGCCGGGTGCGCTACGTCGCCTATGATCGTTCGGGCGAGGAGGTGCTGGACGCTGCCGCGCTCTGCGCCGAGCTGCGCCGGCCGGTTGAGCGGCTGCAGGCGCTCGCGCCCGAGGCCCGCGTGCTGCCGCTCTGGCGCGCGCCGGGCGGCATCACCACGCCGAACGCCCTTGCCATGGCCGCCGCTTGCGGCCTGCGGCACCAGGGCTGGACCGCCAACGGCTTCTGGGGCGACGAGCTCGACAGCGCGAAGCACCCGAATGCCGCGCTCGCCCGCCGCGCCATCGAGCGCACCCGCGACGGCGAGGTGGTGGTGATGCACTGGGGCGTCCGCAGCCGGCGGGAGCCCTTCGCCCTGGTGCTCGACCAGGTGATCGAGGGGCTGCAGGCCCGCGGCTTCTGCTTCGCCCCGCTGCCGCCCGAGGGAAAGGCATGAGCTGGTTCCAGGACGCCCATGCCGCGGTCGCCGGCTGGATCTTCGAGCACGCGCTGCTGCCGCTGCTCTACGCCGTCGGGCTGGTGGACTGGGACGAGGACATCTACGGCTGGCTGGATTTCGCGCTCTTCGGCCTGCTCGGCATCGCGTTGGCCTGGCTGGTCTGCCGGCCGCTCGAGGCCTGGCGGCCGGTCGAGCCGGTGACCGACCGCCGCGCCGTCCGCACCGACATGCTCTATACGGTGCTGACGCGACTCGGCGTGCTGCCGCTGGTCGCCTTCGCCGCCCTTGCTTCCGTCCAGGCGGCCTGGGAGGGCTGGCTGACCGAGCAGAATCTGCTGCCGCCGACGCTCGAGGACCTGCTGCCCTGGCTGCGCGACCATCCGCTGCTGGCCTTCGCCTGCTACGTCGTCATCCTCGACTTCGGCGAGTACTGGCGGCACCGGGCGCAGCATGCCTTCCGCTGGTGGTGGGCGCTGCATGCCATCCACCACGCGCAGCGGCAGATGACCTTCTGGACCGACGACCGCAACCACGTGCTGGACGACGTGCTGGCGGCGCTCTGGTTCGGCGGCATCGCGCTGCTGATCGGCGTGCCGCCTGGGCAGTTCCCGATCATCGTGCTGATCCTCCGCCTCGCCGAGAGCCTGTCGCACGCCAATGTCCGGCTGAGCTATGGCTGGCTTGGGGAGCGGCTGCTGGTCTCCCCGCGCTTCCACCGGCTGCATCACGGGCCGCTCTCGGCCGGGGCTTCGGGGCGGAATTTCGCCGTGCTGCTGCCGGTCTGGGACTGGGTCTTCGGCACCGCCGACTGGCACCGCGACGCCTTCCCGCCGACCGGCACGCCGGAGGAGCCGGAGGCGCTGGCGACCGGCGGCTGGCTGCGCCAGCAGGCGGTCGGGCTGCGCCGGATGGTGGGGGCGATCGCCGGACGGTAGCCTGACCCTGACCGGGTCGGATCGGGCCGGCCAGGGGGGGCCGCCGCATGAGATCGCTCGCCATCGCCACGCTGCTCGGCTGCGTCGCCCTCGGCGTGCTGGCCGGGGCCTACTACCTCGGCCGCAGCCGGCGGCCCTGGCTGGTGACGCTGCACCTCGCCCTCGGCGCACTCGGCGCCTGGCTGTTCTTCCTGCTGCTGCACGCGCCGCCCGCCGGCCTTGCACCGGCCTCGGGCCTGGCGGCCGGCATCCTGCTCGGCGCCGCCGTCCTCGGCGGGTTGCTGCCGCGCCTCCTCGCCCGGCGGGCGCGGCGGGCGGCCGAGTGGCTGCTGGCGGTCCATGTCTTCACCGGGCTCGCGGCCTTCCTCACCGTCCTCTCCTGGTCCGCCCGGTCCTGAGGGCGCGACAGGCCGGCCTCGGCGGCGGTTGACGCCGGTAGTGTCGGGCGGGGAGAAGGGAAGAACGGGGGGAAGGTATTCCCCCCGAGCCCCCCTTCTATGTCTGTGAGTCTGCCGCCCTGAGGCCGAACCTCGACTTTGACGTGATCGTGCTCGGCGCGGGGGCGGCGGGGTTGTTCGCGGCCATCGCCGCGGGGCAGCGCGGGCGGCGGGTGCTCGTGCTCGACCATGCCGAGGCGCCGGGGAAGAAGATCCTCATCTCCGGCGGCGGGCGCTGCAACTTCACCAACCTGCACTGCGTCCCGGACCGCTTCCTCTCGAACAACCCGCATTTCGTCCGCTCCGCCCTCGCGCGCTATACCCAGCACGACTTCATCGCGCTGGTGCGGAAACACGGCATCGCTTTCCACGAGAAGACGCTCGGCCAGCTCTTCTGCGACGGCTCGGCGCGGCAGATCCTGGCCATGCTGCTGGCCGAGGCGGGCGCGGCAGGGGTGGAACTCCGCCTCTCCCACCGCATCGCCGAGGTGACGCGGGCGGAGCGCTTCCGCGTCCGGACCGACCGTGGCGGTTTCGAGTCGCCCTCGCTCGTGCTGGCGACGGGCGGCCTCTCCATCCCGAAGCTCGGCGCCACGGGCCTCGCGCACGACATCGCCCGCCGCTTCGGCCTGCCGCTCGTGGCGCCGCGCCCTGGCCTGGTGCCGCTGACCTTCGGCGGGGGGATGCTGGAGCTCATGCGCCCGCTCTCGGGCGTCGCGCTCGAGACAGTCGCGCGCTGCGGCCGGGCGGGCTTCCGCGAGGCGATGCTCTTCACCCATCGCGGCCTCTCCGGCCCCGCCATCCTCCAGGCGAGTTCCTACTGGCGGGAGGGCGAGTCGCTGACGCTGGACCTGTTGCCGGAGCAGGACGCCGCGGCGCTGCTGCGCGCGGCCAAGCGTGCCCGGCCGCGGGCGGAGCCGCGCACCGTGCTCGGCGGGCTGCTGCCGCAGCGGCTGGCGGAAGCGCTTGCCACCCGCCACCTGCCGGCCCCGCGGATGGCCGACCTGCCCGACCGGGCGCTGGACGCGCTGGCGGCGCAACTCCGCGCCTGGCGGCTGCAGCCGGAGGAGACGGAGGGCTATGCCAAGGCGGAGGTGACGCTGGGCGGCGTCGACACCGCCGCGCTGTCCTCCCGCGACTGCCATGCGCGGGAGGTGCCCGGCCTCTTCGTGGTGGGGGAGGCGGTGGACGTGACGGGCTGGCTCGGCGGCTACAACTTCCAATGGGCCTGGAGCAGCGGCTGGATCGCGGGGCAGGCGGCCTAGCGGGATCCCGGCGCGGCAGGCGGCGCCGAGTCGCGCCATGGTGGCGCCGGCCAGGGCACCCTCGCGCTGACCGGGCGGCGTGAGGATGCTCCAGGCGGTCGATCCGCAGGGCCGATCCACGCCCGCCGGACGATTCCGCCTTACCGCGTCCCGGCCTCCAGCACCGCCCGGCAGGCCTCCGGCAGGCGGGGCGGCGGGCCGGGCGGCCGTGGGGAGGGCTGCCGCGCCTCCGGCGTCAGCCACCAGTCGAGCGAGGCGTCGCAGCCATCGCCCGGCGGTGGCGGCGCCTGGTCGCGGCAGGCAGGCTGGCCCTCCGGGCAGCGCAGCCGGATATGCATGTGGCTGTCATGCCCGCGCCAGGGTCGCACCCGCCGCAGCCAGGGTGCGCCGGCCTCGGTCCGGCACAGCGCGCGCTTGATGGCGTGGTGGACGAAGACCCGGTCCACCCCCGGCAACTCCGCCGCCAGCCGGATCAGCGCGGCATGCCCCGGCGTCCAGCGCGCCGGGTCCACCGCCGTCTCGTCCGGCAGGACGAGGGAAGCGACCTCGATCTGCTCCCGCTGCGCCGGCGGCAGCGGCGGCTTCGGCGAGAGGTCCAGCCAGATATCGGCATCGAGTCCGACCTGGTGGCTGGCATGGCCATAAGGCATCGGCCCGCCCCGGGGCTGGCCGAGATCGCCGATCCAGAGCACGGGCAGGCCCGAGGCGCGGGCATGCCCGGCGAGGTCGCGCAGCGTCTCGATCAGGGCCGTATGGCCCCAGTTGCGGTTGCGCGAGAGACGCACCGCCTGCCAGCCCGGCCCGTCCGGCGGCAGCGCGACGGCGCCGGCGATGCAGCCGAGGCCGGTGCCGCCGAGGATGCGCGGCAGCCCGGCCACGGCCCCGGGCACCGCCGCCCAGCGGGCGGCGGCCATCGCCGGGTCCGCCTGGGCCGCCCCCGCCGCCCGGGCGGCCAGGGGCATGGCCGCGAGCAGCAGGACGAGGGCGGCCCCGCGGATCAGAAGCGCCGCTCGAAGACGGTGATCACGTCGCCCGGCTGCACCAGCGCCTCCCGCCCCGCGCGATACTCCATCGGCCGGCCATCCGGGCCGATGCGGGTGATGGAAACATAATCCCGTATCGCCCGGTAGTTGAAGCCGCCCGCCACCGCCACGGCGGTCAGCGCCGTCATGCCGGGCTGGAAGGGGAACTGGCCCGGCTTCTCCGCCATGCCCAGCACGAAGATCGGCCGGTAGGTCGTGACCTGCACGGCGACGCTCGGGTCGCGGAAGAGGTTCTTGGTGCGCATCTCCGCCTCGATCGCGCGCTCGACCTCCTGCGTCGTGCGGCCGGAGGCCTGCACCGCGCCGACCAGCGGCAGCGCGATGGTGCCGGCATCGGAGACGCGGAAGTCGCCGGTAAGGCGCGGGTCGTTGAAGACCGTCACGCGCACCTGGTCCTCCGGCCCCAGCCGATAGGCGGATTGCGTCGCATCCGGCAGCGGCGGCAGGCCCGCCCCCTGCCCGCCGCAGGCGGCCACCGCCAGCACCGGCAATGTCCAGATCAGGCGCCGTGACATCATCGTCGCGCTTTCCTTCCCAGCATGATCACGCCGATCGCGCCGCAGCCCGCCCTTGCAACGGACCGGCGCGATCTCCCACCTGTTCTCTGTGCCAGAGCGCGCGCCGGGAGCACATTCGCGTTTCCTTGCGCAGGTGGTTCATCACGCCGTTGTTTGCGCCGCGCCGCGATGTTCGCCGTCCCGTTGATTGACCCTCGATCCGGCTGCCGCGTACTCCACAGGCCTGTTTTGCGCTGGCGCGAAGGGACGACGCAACCCGCATGCTCGACAGACCGGTTGAGTCCAGGCCACCTTCGGAGAAGAGGCCGCAGCTCCGAACCCCCGCCCCCGTCGCCTCGCCGATCGAGCCCGAGGGCATGACGGTGACGGCGCTGCTGGCGGCCCTCCGCCGGCGGCGCTGGGTGCTGATCCTCTGCGCCCTGCTGTTCCCGATCGCCGCCTTCGTCGCGGCCAAGCAGCTCACGCCGCGCTACACCGCGAGCGCGACCGTGATGTTCGAGCCGACGGATTATGCCGCGCGCGAACTGCAGAGCATCCTGCGCGACGAGACGACGACGGATGCCGTGCTGGCGAGCCAGATCGAGGTCATCCGCAGCCTCTCGGTCGCGCGCCGTGTCGTCCGGCAATTCAACCTGACGAACAACGAGGAATTCTTCTGGTGGGTCGGCGAGTCCAAGCGGGCCGAATCGCCGGTGTACCGCCTGCGGGATGCGCTGGCGCGGCGGCTGGGCGCGATCTCGCCGAGCCTCTCGGAGCTGGTGGCGCCCGAGCCGGTTGCGCCGCGCCCGCCCGAGGAGCGCGCCGAAATTGCCGCGGCCGAGGCGCTGCGGGACAAGATGAAGGTCGAGGTGGTGCGCAACTCCCGCGTGCTGAACCTGGGCTTCACCTCGGAGAATCCGCGGCTGGCCGCCGACATCGCCAACCTCACCGCCGAGCTCTACATCTCCGACCAGCTCGAGACGAAGTTCAACGCGGTGCGGCGGGCCAATGAATGGCTCGACAGCCGCGTGGCGCAGCTCCGCCAGGAGCTCGGCCAGACCGAGAACCGCATCGCCGAGCTGCGCACCACCTCCGGCCTGACCCGCGGCGTGAGCGCCGGGCTCTCGACCGAGCAGGTGAGCCGCATCAACACCGACCTGGTCGAGGCGCGCAACCAACTCGCCGCGGCCGAGGCGCGGCTGGCCGCGGCGCGCTCCGGCGGCGGCACCGACATGACGGCGATCGGCGCCTCGGGCCTTGTCCAGCAGCGGGCGGCGCTCTCGACGGCGCGGTCCGAGCTGGAGCGGCTCTCGGCCACGCTCGGCTCCAACCACCCCGACGTGCGCGCGGCGCGGTCGCGGGTGCAGGACCTCGAGCGCGGGGTCGGCGCCGAGAGCGGCCGCGTGGTCCAGGCGCTCGATGCCGAGGCGCGCGCCGCCCGCGCCCGCGTCGGCAGCCTCGAGACCGCGCTGAAGTCCACCGAGGCGCGGGTGAACCAGAGCCAGACCGCCGAGATCCAGGTGGCGGCGCTGGAGCGCGAGGCGGAGGCGAGCCGCACCCTGCTGCGCGCCGTCCTCGAGCGCTCGCAACAGACAGTGGCGCAGACCGCGATCGAGAAGCCGGATGCCCGCATCCTCTCGCCCGCGACCATCCCGGCCATGCCGAGCTTCCCCAAGACCATGCTGATGGTGGCCGCGGCCGGCATCCTCGGCGTGCTCTTCGGCCTGCTGATCATCTGGTTCCTCGAGCAGGCGGACAGCACGCTGCGCTCGGGCGAGGAGATCCGCGCCGGCCTCGGCCTGCCCTGCCTCGCGCTGGTGCCGATGCTGCGGCGTGGCCTGCTCGGGCGGCACCGGGTGGAGGACTACGTCGTCCGCAAGCCGCTCAGCCCCTTCGCCGAGAGCATGCGGACGCTCCGCGCCGCGCTCTGGCTGGGCTCGGAGCCGCCGCGGGTGGTCGTCATCACCGCGGCACGGCCGGGCGAGGGCAAGACCACCACCGCCGTCGCGCTGGCCCGGTCGGCGGCCATGAACGGCGAGCGCGTGCTGCTGATCGACTGCGACGTCCGCCAGCCCTCCCTCGGCCGCGTCTTCCGCTGCGAGGGCGCGCCGGGCGTCACCGACCTGCTGCTCGGCCAGGCGGTGCTGGAGCGGATCATCCGCCGCGACCATCTCAGCAGCCTCGACTACATCCCGGCCGGGGCGGCGGAGATCCATTCCCTCGGCCTCTTCATGTCGGAGGCGATGGCCGGGCTGCTGGATCGCGTCCGCCGCGATTACGACCTGATCGTCCTCGACGCCCCGCCGGCGCTGGCCATGGCGGATGCCCGGGTGGTGGCGCGGCTGGCCGACGCAACCTTGCTCTGCGTCCGCTGGCGCGATACCCCGCGTTCGGTTGTGCGCAACTCTCTCGGCCTACTCGAGGAAGCGCATGCCCGGGTGGTGGGCGCGGCCCTCACGCAGGTCGACGCCAAGGTGCATGGCCGGTCCGGCTATGCCGACGCGGAGGTCTATCACCCGCGGTATGGAGGCTATTTCAGGGAATAGGGGTTCGGCATGCAGGGTCGGCGATTTCTCGTCACGGGTGGCGCGGGATATGTGGGCAGCCACCTGGTTCTGACCCTGGTCGAACGAGGCGCGGAGGTCGTGGTGATCGACGACCTCCGGCAGGGGCACCGGGCCGCGGTGCCGCCCGGCGTCGAACTGATCCGGGAGGACATCGCCGACCGCCGGCGCCTGGCCGAGGTCTTCGCCGCCTGGAAATTCGAGGCGGTCTTCCATTTCGCCGCGCTCTCCCTGGTCGGCGAGAGCATGCGCGACCCGCTGCGCTACTGCAGCGAGAACCTCTCCAACAGCCTCGCCGTGGCCGATGCGGCGGTGAAGGCGGGGTGCCTGCGCTTCGTGCTCTCCTCCACCGCGGCGCTCTTCGGCAACCCGAAGCAGGTGCCGATCCCGGAGGAGGCCGAGCTCGCGCCGACCAACGCCTATGGCGACAGCAAGCTGATGGTGGAGAAGGCGCTGGGCTGGGCCGACCAGGTGCACGGGCTCCGTTCCGCCTGCCTGCGCTACTTCAACGCCGCCGGCGCGGATCCCGAGGGGCGGATCGGCGAGGACCATGAGCCCGAGAGCCACCTGATCCCGCTGGCGATCGGCGCGGCGCTAGGCACCCGGCCGCCGCTGACGGTCTTCGGCGCCGACTACCCGACGCCGGACGGCACCTGCATCCGCGACTATGTCCATGTCCTCGACCTGGCGGACGCGCATATCCGCGTGCTGGACCGGCTGGAGCAGGGGAGCTGCCGCTACAATGTCGGCAGCGGCACGGGCTATTCGGTAAAGCAGGTGATCGAGGCGGTGGGGCGGATCGGCGGGACGCCGGTGCCGCACGGCTTCGGGCCGCGGCGGGTTGGCGACCCGGCGGTGCTGGTCGCCTCCTCGGCGAAGCTCCGGCAGGAGACCGGCTGGTCCCCGCGCTACGGGGCGCTGGACGACATCGTGCGCACCGCCTGGGGCTGGCACGCGGCGCATCCGCGGGGCTACGGCGACCGCGGCTGACGCGGCGCATCGCCGCGGCGTCCTTCATTCTATCCGTAGCAGTCGGGCGCTTCCCTGCGCGCTCGACCGCGTCGAGCGCACCCTGAGCCCAGGCCATGGGGCGGTTGCCGGGTCAAGGGCGAAGCCGCGGTTCGCGCGGTCGGGCGGAGCCCGACCCTTGACCCGGCAACCGCCCCATGGCGTCCGGTAATGGTCGCCTTCGACGCGGTCGAAGGCGCCCGAGGGCGCCTCCGCATCGCGCAGGATGGCTGGCCGTACCCGTGGTCCGCGGCGGCGCCAGTCCTACCAGCGTCCCTGCCGGGCGAGGACCGCCGACATCGCGCCCTCCTCCAGCCGGGACTCGTGCCGCCGGCGGGACCGGCGCGAGGACGTCTCCCGCAGGTCGGCCTGGCCGCGCGCCATGGCGGCGGCGAAGAAGCTGAACTGCATCAGCGCGGTGCTGGCGATCAGCGTATTGTCGAAGCCGCTGTGCAGCAGCGCCGCCGCCAGCGCCGCCCGCAGCACCAGCCGGTCCGAGGAGGGGCATCGCCGCGAGCCGATCCAGACCCAGGCTGCAATGGAGAGGAAGATGGCGGCGCAGCCCAGGATGCCGGCATCCACCGACAGGCGCAGGTACTCGTTGTGCGCGGCACTGCTGCCGAGCAGGCGGATCGTCGGGTCCTCCGGATTGACGATCAGCTTGCCGGCGCCGAGGCCGAAGCCGAAGAGCGGCCGCGCCTCGATCGCATCGAGGAAATAGGGCCAGATGATGTCGCGGCCGGACATGTCGTTCGCCATGTCCCGGATGCGGTTCATCGCGTACCAGATCGCCGGCGAGAGCAGGATCAGCCCGGGGAGCACGCCGCCCATCACCAGGTCCACCTTGCGCCGCAGCGGCATGATCTCCCGCCCCGAGAGGAGGAAGACGAGGCCGAGGAAGAGCAGCACGGAGATCAGCGGCGCGCGCGCCTGCGTCAGCATCAGGATCGCGAGGTCGAGGCCCGCGACCACCAGCCAGAGGGCGCGGAAGCCGCGCAGGTATTCCAGCAGGCAGGCGAAGATCGCGGTCACGCAGAAGCCGGCGAGGAAGGGCGGCGAATGCATGCCCTGGAAGCGCCCGCCGATATCGAAGGGCGTCCAGAAGCCGATCGCCATGGCCGGGACGCTGCACACCGCGCTGATGATCGGCACGAGGGCGGCGCCGCGGATCAGCAGGGTCCAGAAGCGCCGCGGCGCGACCGCGAAGCCCAGCACGAAGGGCGCGGCGGATCCGATGTAGCTGCGCAGCATGTCCTCGTTGGTCGCGACATGGCCGATCGGCAGGATCGCCAGGCTAAGGCCGGCGATGGCGGTGAAGGTGAGAAAGGGCCAGTTGATCTCGCGCGAGGGCCCGTAGCGCAGCAGCAGCACCGCGGCGATACCGAAGGGCACCGACTTCACCAGGACGGCACCGATGCCGGTGTTCAGCGTCACGTCCATCTGGAAATCGAGCGCGAGGGCGCAGGTCATGACCAGCAGGACCGCGAGCGCACGCGGAAATTGGTAGAGCGCCAGGAGCAGGAGCCCTAGCACCAGGGCCGGCACGAGCAGCATCATCTTCATCGGCATCAGCACGGCGCCGAGGAGGAGGGTGGCCGCGCCGAGCAGGGCCATCATGCGCTGCGTCGCGGGCGAAAGGGCGATGTTCATGCAACGGTGTTGTCCCATGCGCGCGGCCATGGGGCCAAATCAGGGTTGTGTCAGGTAAGGGACCGGCGTGGATGCAGGCGAATGGCGCGGCGCAGAGGCTGGCGGGACTGACGCGGCTGCGCGTCTTCCTCATCGGCTGGGTGATCCTCTACCACCTCAACCTGCCGCTGCATGTGACCGATGCCTGGCCCTGGCTCGGCCCGTTGCTGTGGCACGGCTATCTCGGGGTGGACGGCTTCTTCCTGCTCTCGGGCTTTGCGCTCTGGCTGGGCTACGGGGCGCGGCCGCCGCGCGGGGCCGCCGGCATCGGCCGCTTCCTGCTGCGGCGCGTGGCGAAGATCTGGCCGCTGCACCTGGTCGCGCTGGTCGGGCTGGCGCTGCTGGTCGGCGCGCTGCTCGCGGCCGGCGTGACCATCCGCGATCCGGAGCGCTTCTCCGCCCGCGACTTCGTGCTGCAGCTTTTCCTCGTGCATGCCTGGGAGACGACGGAGCGGTTCAGTTGGAACTACCCCTCCTGGGCGTTGTCGGTGGAATGGGCGGGCTACCTGGTCTTCCCCGCGCTGCTGGCGGTGCTGCTGCGGCTGCCGCGGCCGGTGCTGGCGGCGGTGCCGGTCGCGGCACTCGCCGGGCTGCTCGCGATGACGCTGACGACCGTGAATTTCTCGCTGAACCACTCCCTGCATCTCGGCCTGGTGCGCTTCTTCCTCGAGTTCACCTTCGGCTTGGCGCTGGGACGGCTGGCGACGGAGGGGCTGCTGCCGCGCGCGCTGCCCTGGCTGGCGCTGCCGGCGCTGCCGCTCGGCCTGCTGCTGGGCCAGGATGCGGCGACGGCGCTCGGCCTCGCCGCGACGATCGTGGCGATCTGGCAGGCGGGCCAGGGGGAGGGCCAGCGGCAGGGACAGGCGGCCGCGGTCCGGCCGGGGCTGCTGCTCCGGCTAGGCGAGGCCTCCTTCGGCATCTATCTGAGCTGGGTCTTCGTCGAGGCCGTCCTGGTCGGCCTGCTGCGCGTGGTGGAGCCCGGTCCCTGGGGGCGGGCCGGCATCATGCTGGCCGCGCTCGCCGCCACCATGGCGCTCGGCTGGAGCGCCTGGCGCTGGGTGGAGGTGCCGGCGCAGCGCTGGGTCCTGGAGCGGCGTCGCCCGGCCCCGGTCGGCCTGGCCCGCCCGGCGGCGGAATAGGCCCGGCCGCAACGTCCTTCACCCCCGTCCTGCGCAGGCGAGGCGCCCGGGGGCGCCTTCGACCGCGTCGAAGGCCACCATTGCCGGGCGCCATGGCCGGGACCCGGGCGGCGCGCGGCGGACGCGGCCGCGCTATGCGACCGCCGCCTCCGGATCGCCCGGCGCGGTCTCCCAGCCCGGGCCGGGGATGGCGACGACCCGCCCGGCGCCGGCCTGCAGCAGGATGGCGATGCAGCCGCGCTCCTCCAGCCGCTTCAGGGCGGTGGTGAGCAGGGAGGTCGAGCTGGTGCCATAGACCGCCTTCAGCGCCTCGGTCCCGGGGCAGGGCGCGCCGGCCAGCGCCGCCTGGGCCAGCATCAGGAAGAGCGGCACCTCGCGCTCCAGCAGCGCCGCCGCCGAGTCGAGGGCGCGGGGCCAGTCGGGATGCGCCTCAGTCTCCTCGGTGATCCCGGCGCGGACGAGCGGCAGCAGCCGGCGGATCGCGGCGATGTCGGGCGGCGGGCCGGCCAGCCGCTCCAGCGACCACTGGTGGCGCACCAGGGGCAGCAGCTCCTCCGGCCGCTTGCGCACCGGCCCCTCGGTCCCCAGCACGGCGCCCAGCACGGCAAGCTGCGCCCGGCGGCGCGCGGCCGCCTCCTCCGGCGTCGGCGGCGGCAGGCTGGCCGGGGCGGCGGGCCGGGCGGCGGCGAGCTGGGCCAGGATGTCGGCGGGCGGCGGGGGCGGGGGCCGGCGCGGCCGGACCGGCTCGCCGGCCGGGGCGGGGGCGAGGATCAGCGCATGCGCGGCCTCGGGCGGCGTCTCCGGCAGCGGCATCAGGCCGGGGCCGGCGCCGCGGCTCTCGGTCTCGACCGCGCCGATGCGCATGGCCAGCGGCCGGCGGGCGAGGGCCGGGCCGAGCGCCATGAACCGCCCGCGCTCGAGGTCGCGGAACATCTCCGCCTGGCGCTTTTCCATGCCCAGCAGGTCGGCGGCGCGGGCCATGTCGATGTCGAGGAAGGTGCGCCCCATCAGGAAGTTGGAGGCCTCGGCGGCGACGTTCTTGGCGAGCTTGGCGAGCCGCTGGGTGGCGATGACGCCGGCCAGGCCGCGCTTGCGGCCGCGGCACATCAGGTCCGTCATGGCGCCGAGCGCGGCGCGGCGCGTCTCCTCGGCGACCTCGACGCCGCCCGAGGGGGCGAAGAGCTGCGCCTCGTCCACCACCACCAGCACCGGGGTCCAGTAGCGGCGCTCGGCGGCGAAGAGCCCGTCGAGGAAGGCGGCGGCGCGGCGCATCTGCCCCTCGATGTCCACCCCCTCGAGGTTCAGCACGACCGAGACGCGGTGTTGCCGCACCCGCTCCCCGGCATGGGCGAGGCTCGCCTCGGTATGCTCGGCGGCGTCGATGACGAGGTGGCCGAATCGCTCGGCGAGGGAGACGAAGTCGCCCTCCGGGTCGATCACCGCCTGCTGCACGAAGGGCGCGCTGCGCTCGAGCAGCCGGCGCAGCAGGTGCGACTTGCCGCAGCCCGAATTGCCCTGGACCAGCAGGCGCGTGGCCAGCAGCTCCTCCAGGTCCAGCAGCGCCGGCTGGCCATTGTCCGTCCGTCCCAGTTCGATGCTGACCGCCATCCCGCGCCCGTCCCGTCGAGGGATGGTGGTAGTGCAGCCGCCCCCGCCACTCAATCGAGTCCCGTCGATCCGGCCGACGCGATCGCCGCGCCCCTCTTCACCGGCGCGAAAGGAGCCCGGGCCTATGGGGAGGACATGCCGCCGACCCCGCCCCCCGCCCTCGCACCGTCCCCGGCCCCGGAGATCGCCGCGCAGTTCGAGTCGCTGCGGCAGTTCATCGACCGCCGGATCTGCGAGCTGAGCGCCGAGCTGCACGCGACCGTCCAGCTCGTCGACTACAGCGAGGCGAATCTCTCCGGCCAGCTCGCCCGCATCCATGAGCAGATCGCCAGCCTGGTGGCGATCCCGGCCGCGACCACCCGCAACAGCGGCGTCGAGCTGGAGGCCGTTGTGCAGGCGACGGAGGCGGCGGCCAATACCATCCTGGAGGCGGCCGAGGCGATCCAGGTCTGGATCGAGGGTGGGGCGCGGGACGGCGCCGCGCTGCAGGCGCTGTCGGACCGGGTGAACGCGATCTTCGAGGCCTGCAGCTTCCAGGACGTGACCGGCCAGCGCATCCGCCGCGCCATCCAGCATCTGCAGCAGGTGGAGACGATGCTGCAGGGCATGATCCCGGGGGCGGCGACCGAGGCCGCGCCGAGGCTCGAGGTGCGGACGCTGGTCAGCACGGTGGCCGAGCCGGCGAAGGCCGGCCCGGACTTGGCGCAGGCGGAGATCGACCGGCTGCTGAACGGCTGAGCGGGCGCCGGAGCGCGCCGCCACTCAGGACGGACGAGCCGACTCGGACCTCCGGTCCTCGGACCGGCTCAGGCCGCGGCCTCGGCCGGGCGGATGCTGCGGACCAGGGCGCGCACCCGCGTCGCCGCGGCGCTGCCCTTCAGCGCGTCGCGCCAGGCCGCTTCCGCCACCCGCTGGTGCAGCCCGACCGCCTCCTCCGCCGCGGTGATGGTGGCGACGCCGGCGCCGACCGCCGCGCCGCTGTCCGGCGGGAAAGGGCTGGTCACCACATGCGCGCGTTCCCGACCGCGCAGCACCATGAAGCTGCCGGTCGGCTCGGGCCCTTCCTTCAGGCCGATCTGCAGCCCGATCGGCACGGATTCCATCAAGTTCGCCAGGTTCTCGACCTCGGCCGCCGCCGCGGCGCGGCAGCGGGCGCGGGCGCGTTCGGAGACCGTGAGGCTCGGCGCCACCCCGTCCTGCAGCAATTGCCGCAGCGCGCCCTCGGAGAGGATGGCGATGATGCTCGGCCGGCGCTGCTGGTAGAGCTTGCGGCGGGCCGCGAGCGTGCTGAGCGCCTGCTCGGCCTGGCTGCGGCCCTGGATCAGGTCGGCGGCCGATTCGGCCGCCTCGGTCCAGGCCTCGGTCAGCGCCGCCTCATAGGCCTCGCCCGCGACCGGGAAGCAGACCGCGCCGCCGAAGAGGAGGACCTGGTCGGCCTCCTCCTCGATCTGCCGAAGCCGCTCGAGGAAGGCGAGCGGGCGGGAGAAGTAGTCGATCCCAATGCCGAGCAGCGAGAGCGGCGAGATCTTCAGCAACTCGGCGAGGCGCCGGATCGTGTCCAGCTTGATGACCTCGCCTTTTTCGTAGCGATACAGCGCAGCGCGCGAGACGCCGAGCCGGGCGGCAATCTCCTCCGCACGCAGACCGGATTCGAGCCGGTAGGCGCGAAGCTGCTGCCCGATATCCGCGAAACGCATCCTACACTCCGGCTCGTCCATCCTGGACGGTGCCGATCCGAATGGCCTGACGCCGCCTCCGTGACCAGCACCCGTCCAAAAACTGCGCGCATTTCACCAGGAAGGCAAGTATTCCCCGCCAGACACGCTGTCGGCGGCGTACATTATGCCGCCGCTCGCGCTATGCGTCAGCCCTTGTCGTCGGGTGCAACCGGGTGCGCGGCCATGGTTTCCAAGGCCTTGACCAGGCCGGAATGATCCAGCCCGCCATTGCCGGCGGCGACCGAGGCCGAGAAGAGCTGCTGCGTGGAGGCGGTATTGGGCAGCGCGACTCCGAGCTCCTTGGCCGATTGCAGCGCCAGGTTGAGGTCCTTCTGGTGCAGCACGATCCGGAAGCCGGGGTTGAAGGTCCGCTTGATCATCCGCTCCCCATGCAACTCCAGGATGCGGGAGGTGGCGAGGCCGCCCATCAGCGCCTGCCGCACCTTGGCAGGATCCGCCCCGGCCTTGCTGGCGAAGACCAGTGCCTCGCCCACCGCCTCGATGGTGAGGGCGACGATGATCTGGTTGGCGACCTTGGTGGTCTGCCCGGCGCCGTTCGGCCCGACGAGCGTGACGTTCTTGCCCATGGCCTCGAAGAGCGGCTTCGCCCTGGCGAAGGCTGCCTCCTCGCCGCCGATCATGATGGTGAGCGTCGCCTGCTTCGCGCCGACCTCGCCGCCCGAGACGGGCGCGTCGAGGTAGTCGCAGCCGAGCGCATTGACCTTCTGGGCGAAGGCCTTGGTGGCGGTCGGGCTGATCGAGGACATGTCGATCACCAGCTTGCCCTTCGACAGCCCCTCCGCGACGCCGGCCGGGCCGAACAGCACGGCCTCCACATCCGGGGTGTCGGGCACCATCAGGATGATGACCTCGGCGGCCGCGGCGACCGCCTTGGCATCGGCGACGACGGTGAAGGCGGCGCGCTGCTCCGCGCCCAGGCTCTTGCGGTCCGGCACGATGATCTCGTGCCCGGCGTCCTTCAGGTGCCCGGCCATGGGCTTGCCCATGATGCCGAGGCCGATGAAGCCGATCTTCATGTGCGGCGGTTCCTTTTCCGGGGTTCAGGACTTGTAGGGCGCGAACCAGCCGAGGCCGGCCTCGGTCTCGGCCGCGGGGCGGTACTCGCAGCCGATCCAGCCGCGGAAGCCGAGTTCGTCGATCCTGCGGAAGACGAAGGGCCAGTTGACCTCGCCGGTGCCGGGCTCGTTGCGTCCCGGGTTATCCGCCACCTGCATATGGGCGATGATGGGCAGGTGCTTCTCCACCCGCTTGACGATGTCGCCCTCGGTGATCTGGCAGTGGTAGAGGTCGAATTGCAGCCCGAGCTTCTCGGGCCCGATTGCCTCGATGATCGCCGCGCCCTGCGCCATGGTGTTGAGGAAGAAGCCCGGGATGTCGCGGTGGTTGATCGGCTCGATCACCGGCTTCACGCCCGCCTTGGCGCATTCCTCCGCCGCCCAGGCGAGGTTCGCGGCATAGACGCCGGTCAGCGTGTCGTGCGGCACCCCGGCGGGCGCGAGGCCGGCCATCAGGTGCAGCCGCGGGCAGGAGAGGGCGGCGGCATAGTCCAGCGCCTTCCTCACGCCGTCGCGGAACTCGGCCTGCCGGCCGGGCAGGGCCGCCTGGCCGCGCTCGCCCGCCGCCCAGTCGCCGGGCGGGGCATTGAAGAGCACCTGCTGCAGCCCGTTGTCCTTCAGGCGCCGCGCGATCTCGGCCGCCGGGTGCTCATAGGGGAAGAGGAACTCCACCGCCCCGAAGCCCGCCGCCCGGGCCCGGGCGAAGCGGTCGAGGAAGGGCACCTCGGTGAACATCATCGACAGGTTGGCGGCGAAGCGCGGCATGGCGCGAGGTCTCCCCCCGGTTTGGGCGGGCGAAGCTAACGGCGCCGCGCCGGACTGGCTACTGGCGCCGGCGACAGGTGCCCGCAACAGGTCCCCGCAACCGGCCCGGATGCGCCGCGCCGCGCCGGATGGTAGAGCAGCGCCGGCGGCGGCCGGGGCGTGCCGGGCCGCGTTCGGAGGGATGATGCAGCCTGAGACTGGCAACCCCGTCCGGATCCTCGGGCTGCTGGCCGCGCTCGCGCTCGCCGCCGGCTGCCTGCTGGTGCTGCGCCCTTTCCTCTCCGCGCTGCTCTGGGCCGCCATCCTGGTCTATTCCACCTGGCCGGCCTTCCGGATGCTGCGCGAGAGGCTGCGGCTCTCGGCCGGGGCGGCGGCGGGGCTGATGGTGCTGGCGGAGTTCCTGGTCATCGGCCTGCCGCTGGTCTTCGCCACGCCGACGAAGCGGGAGGACATCGACGGGCTGCGCAGCGGGGTCGAGGCCTTCCTGACCCAGGGCATGCCGGGCCTCGGCGACTGGCTGGGGCGGCTGCCGCTGGTCGGGCCGATGCTGCGGGACCACCTGGCGGGCCTCGATTTCGGCTTCTCCGGCCTCGCCGACCTCATCTCGCCCTATGCCGGGACGCTGGCGCAGGGCGCGCTCGGGATCCTGCTGGCGGTGCTCTCGGGCCTGGCCGAGGTGCTGCTGGCGATCTTCCTCGCCTTCTTCCTCTACCGCGACGGGCCGGCGATCGCGCAGCGGAGCGAGGCGGCGCTGTCGCGACTGGCCGGCGAGCGGACGCGGCACATCGTGGAGATCACCGGCGGCGTCACCCGCGGCGTGGTCTATGGCCTGCTCGGCACCGCCGTGGCGCAGGGGATCATGACCTGGTTCGGCCTCTGGATCGCCGGGGTGCCGCGGCCGGCGCTGCTCGGCGTCATCGCCGGCTGCATCTCCATCTTCCCGGTCGGCGCCCCGCTGGTCTGGATTCCCGCCACGCTCTGGCTCTTCGCCGACGGGCGCCTGGGCTGGGCCATCTTCCTCGGCCTCTATGGCGCCTTCGGCATCAGCAGCGCGGACAATGTCATCCGCCCCTGGCTGATCGCGCGCGGCGCCGACCTGCCGCTGCTGCTGACCCTGCTGGGCGCACTCGGCGGCGTCTTCGCCTTCGGCTTTCTCGGCCTCTTCATGGGGCCCGTGCTGCTCGCGGTCGGCTTCACATTGCTCAAGGATTGGGCCGAGGAGGGCGCCGGGGCGGCGAAAGGCGCGGGCTGAGACCTTTTCGCCGGCGGCGCCCGGGCCCTATAGGGCGGGCGTGAGACCCGGACCTACCGGGCCTGGGAGATCGAGGGCGATGCGAAGCAGGGCAGGGGCGGTCCGCCGGGCCGCCGGCATGCTGGCGGCGGGACGCGATCCTGCGCGGCCGGACCCGCGGCGCCGGCAGGGCGGCAGCCTCCGCTGATGGTCGCCTTCATATGATCGCCTTCATCCTGTCGCGGCTGCTGCAGGCCATCCCGGTGATGCTGGTCGTGGCGCTGATCAGCTACGCCATGTTCGCCTTCGTCGGCGATCCCGTCGCGATCATGCTCGGCCAGGACTTCACCGAGGCGCAGCGGCAGGCGCTGGTCCACGATCTCGGCCTCGACCAGCCCTTCCCCGTGCAATTCGCCACCTTCGTCGGCCATGCCGCGCAGGGCGAGTTCGGCCTGTCCTACCGGCTGGCGCGGCCGGTCTCGGAACTCATCGCCGAACGCGCGCCGGCGACCCTCGAACTCGCCTTCTGCGCGGCGGCGCTCGCCATGCTCGTCGGCGTGCCGATGGGCGTCTATACCGGCCTCTACCGCAACTCCTGGCTCAGCCGCGCCTTCCTCACCTTCTCGCTCGTCGGCGTCTCCCTGCCCACCTTCCTGATCGGCATCCTGCTCATCCTCGTCTTCTCCGTCTGGCTCGGCTGGCTGCCGAGCTTCGGCCGCGGCGACACGGTGCAGATCGGCTGGTGGAGCACGGGGCTGCTGACCTGGTCGGGCCTGAAGGCGCTGGTGCTGCCCTCCGTCACGCTCGGCCTCTTCCAGCTCACGCTCATCATGCGGCTGGTGCGGGCGGAGATGCTGGAGGTGCTGCGCACCGACTACATCAAGTTCGCCCGCGCCCGGGGCCTGGCGAACCGCGCCGTGCATTTCGGGCATGCGCTGAAGAATACGCTGGTGCCGGTGATCACTATCGCGGGGTTGCAGCTCGGCGGCATCATCGCCTTCGCCATCGTCACCGAGACCGTGTTCCAGTGGCCGGGCATGGGGCTGCTCTTCATCCAGAGCGTCAATGCCGCCGACATCCCGGTCATGGCGGCCTACCTGCTGCTGATCGCGCTGGTCTTCGTCACCATCAACCTGGTGGTCGACCTGCTCTACTACCTCGTCGATCCGCGGCTGCGCTCCTCGCTCGGCACGGCCCGGGGAGGGCACTGACGCGATGGCCGCCCTCCTCGCCCGCGCCTTCGACAGCGACCTCTGGTGGTCCTTCCGGCGCTCGCCCGTCACCGTCGCCTCGGCCGTGGTGGCGCTGGTCTGCATCCTGGGCGCGACCTTCGCGCCGCTGCTCGCGCCGCACGACCCCTTCGACCTCGCCAGCCTCAACCTCGGCGACGCCTTCAAGCCGCCGGCCTGGAGCGGCGAGGGCGAGGCGCTTTACCCCCTCGGCACCGACGACCAGGGTCGGGACGTGCTGTCGGCCATCATGTACGGCGCGCGCATCTCGCTGCTGGTCGGCGTCTCCTCGGTGCTCTTCGCCACCCTGCTCGGCGTCGCGCTCGG
This sequence comes from Paracraurococcus lichenis, assembly GCF_030657435.1. Lineage (GTDB taxonomy): Bacteria > Pseudomonadota > Alphaproteobacteria > Acetobacterales > Acetobacteraceae > Paracraurococcus > Paracraurococcus lichenis. The sequence continues at coordinate 210,888 of NZ_JAUTWS010000004.1, forward strand.
GCTGCTGGCCGGCTATCTCGGCGGCACGCTGGACAGCCTGCTGATGCGCATCGCCGACATCCAGCTCACCTTCCCGCCGATCCTGATCGCGCTGCTGGTGGACGGCGTGGTCCGCGCCTCCCTGCCGCCGGAGGTGCATGACCGCATCGCGCTCCTCGTCGTCATCGTCGCCATCGGCATCAGCAACTGGCCGCAATATGCCCGCACCGTGCGCGGCTCGACCCTGGTCGAGCGCAACAAGGAATACGTGCTCGCCGCGCGGGTCATCGGCATCTCCCAGGTGCGGATCATGCTGACCCATGTGCTGCCGAACGTGGTGGGGCCGGTGCTGGTCATCGCCACCCTCGGCCTGTCCAATGCCATCATCACCGAGGCGACGCTCTCCTTCCTCGGCGTCGGCGTGCCGCCGACCGAGCCCTCGCTCGGCACCCTCATCCGCGTCGGCAACGACTTCCTGTTCAGCGGCGAGTGGTGGATCACGATCTTCCCCGGCATCGCGCTGATCGCGATGGTGCTGTCGGTGAACCTGCTGGGCGACTGGCTGCGCGACGCCCTGAACCCGAGGCTCCGCTAATGCCGGCTCCGATCCTTGAAGTCCGCGACCTGCGCGTCGAATTCCCGACGCGGCGCGGCCGGCTGACGGCGCTCGACGGCGTCTCCTTCGACATCGCGCCGGGCGAGGTGCTGGGCGTGGTGGGCGAATCCGGCGCCGGCAAGTCCATGACGGGCGCGGCCATCATCGGCCTGCTCGAGCCGCCCGGCCGCATCGCCGGCGGCGAGATCCTCCTCAACGGCCGGCGCATCGACACCCTGCCCTACGAGCAGATGCGGCGGATCCGCGGCAAGGAGATCGGCGCGATCTTCCAGGATCCGCTGACCACGCTGAACCCGCTCTACACCATCGGCCGGCAGCTGGTGGAGACGATGCAGACGCATCTCGGCCTCTCCGACCGGGAGGCGCGGCAGCGCGCTATCGGCTGGCTGGAGATGGTGGGCATCCCCGCCGCGGCGCAGCGGGTGGACAGCTACCCGCACGAGTTCTCCGGCGGCATGCGCCAGCGCGTGGTCATCGCGCTCGCGCTCTGCGCCGAGCCGCGGCTGATCGTGGCGGACGAGCCGACCACGGCGCTCGACGTCTCCGTCCAGGCGCAGGTGATCGCCCTGCTGAAGTCGCTGGCGCGGGAGAAGGGGACGGCGATGATGCTGGTGACCCACGACATGGGCGTGATCGCCGAGACCGCCGACCGCGTCGCCGTCATGTATGCCGGCCGCATCGCCGAGATCGGCCCGGTGCGCGCCGTGGTGAAGGCGCCGAAGCACCCCTATTCGGTCGGGCTCATGTCCTCCATCCCGCCGCTCGACCGCAAGGTCGATCACCTCGCGGGGATCGAGGGCGCCATGCCAAGGCTCTCCGCCATCCCCCAGGGCTGCGCCTTCAACCCGCGCTGCCCGCATGTCTTCGGCCGCTGCCGGGTGGAGCGGCCGGAGCTGATCGGGACGGGCACGACGCGGGCCGCCTGCTGGCTCTACGACCCGGCCTCGGAGAAGCGCGCGGCGGAGGCGGTGCAGCATGGCTGAGACGCCCGTCCTGGTCGCCGAGGACCTGGCGAAGCATTTCGACGTCTCCCGCCCGCTGCTGCAGCGGCTGCTGGCCGGGGAGGGGAAGCGCACCCTGAAGGCGGTGGACGGCGTCTCCTTCGACATCCCGAAGGGCACGACGCTGTCGCTGGTGGGCGAGAGCGGCTGCGGCAAGTCCACGGTCGCGCGGCTGGTCGTCGGCCTCTATCGCCCGACCCGCGGCCGCGTGCTGTTCGAGGGGATCGAGCTGGAGACGGCGCGCGCCAATGCCGAGACGCGGCGGCGCATGCAGATGATCTTCCAGGACCCCTATGCCTCGCTGAACCCGCGCTGGCGCGTGCGCGACATCGTCGCCGAGCCGCTGCGCGCCTTCGGCCTGGCGGAGGGCGCGGCGGCGCTGCGCGATCGCGTCGGACAGCTCCTGACGCAGGTCGGCCTCTCGCCGCTGGATGGCGAGAAATATCCGCACGAGTTCAGCGGTGGGCAGCGGCAGCGCATCTCCATCGCCCGCGCGCTCTCCTCCAACCCCGACTTCCTGGTCTGCGACGAGCCGACCAGCGCGCTCGACGTCTCGGTGCAGGCGCAGATCCTGAACCTGATGAAGGACCTGCAGCAGCGGCTCGGCCTCACCTACCTCTTCATCAGCCACAACCTGGCTGTCGTGCGGCAGGTCAGCGACCGCATCGGCGTGATGTATCTGGGGCGGCTGGTGGAACTGGCGCCGGCCGAGACGCTCTTCACCGCGCCGCGGCACCCCTATACGCGGGCGCTGATGGAGGCGATCCCGGACCTCGAGATGACGGGCCGGAAGCGCATCCCGGTGGGCGGCGAGGTGCCGAGCCCGATCGACCCGCCCTCCGGCTGCCCCTTCCACCCGCGCTGCCCGCTGGCCGATGCGCGCTGCCGGGCGGAGATGCCGGCGCTGCGCCCGCCCGAGGCGCAGCCCGCGACGATGGTCGCCTGCCACGCGGTGGAGGAGCGGCGCGACCCGGCGCCCGCGCCGGCCGGCGCGGATCAGCGCATCGGCACGACGGCGACGGCGTTGTAGGGCGAGCCTTCCACCAGCTTGGTGGACCAGGCCATGTAGACGACGACGTTCCGCTCCTCGTCGAGGAAGCGGTGGACGCGCGTCTCCTTGAAGAAGAGGCTGGTCGCGCTCTCGTAGACCCGCTCGCCCTTCTCGCTGCGGCGGGCGGCCTCGCTGACCTTCACCGGGCCGGTCGCGGTGCAGGAGAGGGCGAAGCGCGCCGGGTCCTCGGCGACGCCGACCATGCCCTTCAGGCCGCCGGTGCGCGCCTGGGCGATGTAGCAGGAGACGCCCTCGATTTTCGGATCGTCGAAGCGCTCGATGACGATCTGGTGGCTGCGCGTCAGGCCCATATTGGTCAGCGCCGTGTTGACGTGGCCGATCTCCTTCGTCTCTTCGGCGAGGGCGGCGGCGGGCAGCAGCAACGCGGCGGCGAGCAGGGCGGGGCGAAGCATGGCGTGGTTCCTCTTCTCGGGCGGTGCGGAGGGACGTAATCGCCAGCGGCAGCGCGGACGAGGCGGATTGGTTCCCTTCCGTCAGGAAACGCACCGAAGGGGCGCTCGACCCCGTCGAGCGACCCCAAGCCCACGCCATGCCGGCCCGAGGCTGTCAAGGATGCGCCGCAGGCGCACCGCGCTCCGCGCGGCTCCGTCCTTGACAGCCTCGGGCCGGCATGGCCGCCAGCGATGGTCGCCTTCGACGGCGTCGAAGGCGCGGTTCCGCGCCTTCACTCACCCAGCGCGACGCCATCCCGCCGCGGGTCGGCCCCGCCCTGCAGCCGCACCCCCTCCGGCCCGCGCAGGATGCGGATGGCGTGCAGCCCGCTGGTCATGGCCCGCACCTCCACCGGGAAGCCGCGCGCCTGCAGCGCCGGGGCGAGCGCCGCGGCGGCGGTCCCGGCCTCGAGCTCCAGCGTCGCATTCGCCGCGCCGATGCGTGGCAGCGCCACCGCCGCCTGCGGCTCCATCCCCCAGTCCAGCATCGCCACCAGCGCCTGCGCGACATGGCCGATGATGCGCATGCCGCCGGCCGAGCCGAGCACGGCGACCGGCAGCCCCTCCGCATCGAAGACGATGGTGGGCGACATGGAGGAGCGCGGGCGCTTGGCCGGGCCGACGCGGTTCGCCACCGGCCGCCCCTCCAGCTCCGGCAGGAAGGAGAAGTCGGTCAGCTCGTTGTTCAGCAGCATGCCGCGCGCCATCAGCCGGGCGCCGAAGGCATCCTCGATGGTGGTGGTCATCGCGAGCGCATTGCCCGCGGCATCGACGATGGAGAGATGGCTCGTCCCGTGTTCCGGCTGCGGCGGCTGGCTGGCCAGCGGCGCGCCGCCGCCCCAGGGCGGGTTGCCGGGGCGCGGCGGGGTGGCGGCGCGGTCGCGGTCGATCAACTGCGCCCGAAGCATCAGGTAGGTGGGGTCCAGCAGCCCGCGCACCGGCACGGGGACCTGGTCGGCATCGGCGACGTAGCGGTTGCGGTCGGCGAAGGCCAGGCGCCCGGCCTCGCCCAGCAGATGCGCCGCATCCACCGCCCTGACCTCGGACGGCTCGCCGCGCGGGTCGAGCGAGGCCATGTCCTGGTGCGCCAGCAGCGCCATGATCTGCAGCACCGCGATCCCGCCGGAGGTGGGCGGCGGGACGCCGCAGAGCGTCCAGATGCGGTAGGGCGCGCAGACCGGCTCGCGCCGCCGCGGCTCGTAGCCCGCGAGGTCGTCGGTCGTCATGTACCCGGCATTGGGATGGCCGCGCACCGCGGCGGCGATGTCGGCGGCGATCGGGCCGCGATGCAGCGCATCCGCGCCCTGGTCGGCGATGGCGCGCAGCGTCGCGGCGAGCGCGGGGTTGCGCAGCACCGTGCCTTCGACCAGCGGCCGGCCATTGGGCAGGAAGAGCGCGCGGGCCTGCGGATCGCGGCCCAGCCGCTCCGCATCGCCGGCGATCGCGGCGGCGAGCCGCGCCGTGATGGGGAAGCCCTGCTCGGCCAGCGCGATGGCCGGGGCGAAGAGCTGCGGCCAGGGCAGGCGGCCCAGGTTGCGGTGCGCCGCCTCCAGCATGCGGATCGCGCCCGGCACGCCGACGGCGCGGCCGCCGACCGCGGCCTCGTAGAAGCCCATGGGCTGGCCGTCGCGCAGGAAGAGGGTCGGCGGCACTGCGGCCGGCGCGGCCTCCCGCCCGTCCCAGGCCGAGAGCTTCCGTGCGCCGGCATCCCAGTGCAGCAGCAGCGCGCCGCCGCCGAGGCCGCTCGCCTGCGGCTCCACCACCGCGAGCACCGCCTGGATGGCGACCGCCGCATCGACCGCATTGCCGCCGGCGCGCAACACCGCCAGCCCGGCCTCCGCCGCCAGCGGATGCGCCGCCGCGACCATCTGCCGCTGCGCCTGCGCCGGGAGGGCGAGGAGCAGGAGCAGCATCACCCACCGGATCATCCCGCCCCCGCCGCTTAGCCGTCACAACTCTTACGGTGCGGCGGGAGCGGCGGGAAGGGCGTGGCGGTTACGGTGGCGTGACCCGTGCGCCGCCGCGATGGCGGAAGGCCAAGGCCTCCGCGACATGCGCGCGCTGCACTGCGGCGCTGCCGGCGAGGTCGGCGATGGTGCGGGCGACGCGCAGCGTGCGGGTGAAGCCGCGGGCGGAGAGGCGAAGCTTCTCCGCCGCCTGCTCGGCAAGCTGCCGCGCCGCGGGCTCGGCCTGCAGGGTGCGTTCGAGCGCGCTGCCCTCGGCCGCGGCATTGCAGCGCGGGCCGTCGCCGCCATAGCGGGCGCGCTGGCGATCCCGCGCGGCGCGGATGCGGGCGGCGACCGCCTCGGTGGTCTCGCCGGACGGGGCGCGGGCGAGTTCCGCGGGCGGCACCGGCACGACCTCGATGGCGAGGTCCATGCGGTCGAGCAGCGGCCCGGAGAGGCGCATCTGGTAGTCCTCGCCGCAGCGCGGGGCGCGGCCGCATTCGCGCGGCGCATCGCCGAGATATCCGCAGCGGCAGGGGTTCATCGCCGCGATGCACTGGAAGCGCGCGGGATAGGTGACGTGGTGGTTGGCGCGGCTGATGCTGGCGCGGCCGGTCTCCATGGGCTGGCGCAGCGCCTCCAGTGCCGGGCGGGGGAATTCCGGCCATTCGTCGAGGAAGAGCACGCCGTGATGCGCCAGGCTGATCTCGCCGGGACGCGCGCGGTTGCCGCCGCCGATCAGCGCGGCTTGGCTGGCGCTGTGATGCGGCTCCCGGAAGGGCGGGCGCGTGACGAGGCGCCCGTCGCGCAGCAGCCCGGCGATGGAATGGACCAGGCTGACCTCCAGCGCCTCGGCCGGCGTCAGCTCCGGCAGCAGCCCGGGCAGGCGGGCCGCGAGCATGGACTTCCCCGCGCCGGGCGGGCCGATCATCAGCAGGTTGTGGCCGCCGGCCGCCGCAACCTCGAGCGCGCGCTTGGCGCTCTCCTGCCCCTTCACCTCCGAGAGGCACGGCCCGCGCCAGGCGGTGGCATCGGGCGGCGGCGGCTCGGGCGGCGTCAGCACCTGGGTGCCGCGGAAGTGGTTCATCAACGCGAGCAGGTCGGGCGCCGCCAGCACCTCGATCCGTCCGGCCCAGGCCGCCTCGCCGCCCTGCTGCGCCGGGCAGATCAGGCCGAGTTCGCGGGCCGAGGCGCCGAGCGCCGCCGGCAGCACGCCGGCGACCGGATGGATCGAGCCGTCCAGCGCCAGCTCGCCCAGTGCGGCATAGCCGGCGAGTTCCTCGCGCGGCAGCACCTCCATCGCGGCGAGCACGGCGAGCGCGATGGGCAGGTCGAGATGGCTGCCTTCCTTGGCGATGTCGGCCGGCGCCAGGTTCACCAGCACGCGCTTGGGCGGCAAGGAGAGCCCGAGGCCGGCGAGCGCGGCGCGCACCCGTTCCCGGCTCTCCCCCACCGCCTTGTCCGGCAGGCCGACGACGAGGAAGGCGGGCAGGCCGGCCGCGATCTGCACCTGCACCTCGACCGGCTGGGCCTCGATGCCGGCGAAGGCGAAGCTGGCGACTCGGGCGATCGTCATGGAGGCGGACGATGACGATCAGCCCGATTGCATGCAACAGGACAATGCTACCGAAAGGCGAAGTGTCCGCCGCTACTCCGCCTGTGATTCGGCTTGACGCATCAGCCGGATGAAGTTGCCGGACCAGAGCAGCCCGAGCTCCCGCGCGCCATAGCCGCGGCGCAGCAGCGCGGCGGAGAGGCCGCCGCTCTCGGCCGCAGTCTGCCAGCCCTCGACGCCGCCGCCGCCGTCGAAGTCGGAGGAGAGGCCGACATGCTCGATGCCGATGCGCGAGACGGCATGGTCCACATGGTCGGCCATGTCCTCGACGCTCGCGGCGTTCTTCACCCCCTCCGGCACGCGCTTGAGGAAGGCGGGCACGGCGGTGATCTGCGCCAGGCCGCCGACGGCGCGCAGCACCTCCAATTGCTCGTCATCGATGCCGCGGGGGTGGTCGGCCAGCGCCCGGCAGGCGGTGTGGGTGGCGACGATGGGGGAGCGCGAGACCTCCGCCGCCTGCATCATCCCCTTCTTCGAGACATGGCTGACATCCACCAGCATCCCCGCGCGGTTCAGCGCCTCGATGGCGGCGCGGCCGAGCGGGGAGAGGCCGCCATGCTCCTCCTCCGCATCGCCGAGCGGCTTGCGCGGCCGGGCGCTGTCCGAGAGGTCGTTGTGCCCGTCATGCGTCAGCGTGAGATAGCAGGCGCCGAGCGCCTTCCAGCGCCGCGGCGCGTCGAGGTCATGGCCCATGGCATAGCCGTTCTCGACCGCCGACATCACCGCCAGCGCGCCGGCGCCGAAGCAGGCCTCGAGCTCCGCGGCCGTGGCGCAAAAGCGGCGGGCGCTGCCGTCCGCCCGGTCGCGGATGTGGCGCAGCATCGCCTCGGCCCGCTCGGCCGCGGCAGCATGGCCCTCGGCGTCGCGCTTCCCCTGCGGCACATAGGCGATGAAGACAGCGGCATTCATCCCGCCGCGCGCCATCTTCGGGAAGTCCACCCGCATCGTGCCCTCGGCCAGCGGGTCCGGCGGCTCCGGCCAGCGGATATCGATATGGGTATCGAGGCAGAGCGTCGCCGCGTGGATCGCCTCCGCGTCCATCAGCGCGCGCCCCAGCCGGTCAGGAAGCGCTGCAGCAGCGTGCCGAGCAGATCGACGTTGTAGCCGCCTTCCTGGACGATGGCGCTCGGCAGGCCGAGGCCCCCGATCATCTCGCCCGCACGGGCGAAGCCATCGGCGGTGACGGAGAGGGCGTTCAGCGGCTCGTGCTCCGAGGCATCGAAGCCGAGCGAGACGACCAGCGCCTCCGCCCCGAAGTCGCGCACCGCCTGCACGCCGCGCGCGACCGCCTCCAGCCAGGGCCCGTCGCCGCTGCCGATGGCGAGCGGCATGTTGATGTTGCGGCCCTCGCCCGCGCCGGCGCCGCGCTCCCCGGCATGGCCGACGAACCAGGGATAGTAGCGGCTGGGATCGCCATGGACCGAGACGGTCAGCACATCGCCGCGCTCCCAGAAGATGCCCTGGGTGCCGTTGCCGTGGTGGCTGTCGATGTCGAGGGTGGCGACGCGCGTCGCCCCGGCGGCCCGCAGCGCCTCGACCGCCAGCGCGGCGTTGTTGACGTAGCAATGCCCGCCGGCGCGCGCGGCATAGGCATGGTGCCCGGGCGGACGGCAGAGCGCATAGGCGCTGCGCCCGGCAGCGGCCTCCGCCGCGGCGGCCAGCGCGACGCCGGCGGCGGAAAGCGAGGCTTCCCAGGTGCCGGGGCCGATCGGGCAGGCGACGTCGGCGGTGTACCAGCCGGCATTGCCCACGACATGGCCGCCCGGCCGCGCGCCATTGGCGAGCATGTCAGGCGTCGGATGGGTATTCGCCACCACCTCTGGCCCGGCATTCGGCAGCGCCGCCCAGGCCGCGGCCGCGGTCGAGAGGAACTCGATGTAATCAGCCGTGTGGACCCGCAGCAGCGCGGCGCGGTCGGGCACCGGCGCGACCTCCGGCGCGATGCCGAGCGCCTCGAGTCCGAGGAGCAGCGAGGCCGCGCGTTCCGGCACCTCGTAGTTCGGGCGGACCTCGCCGCGGATGAGGAAGAAGCGCGGCGTGTGCCGGGCCTGGTCGGGATGGTGGAAGGCGCGCATGGAGGCGGAGGCTAGCAGCGGCAACCGCCTTGTCCATGCGCCGGATGGCTGGACAGGCCGGGGCGGCTGGGCTGGACTGCCGCGCCATGGGGCGTGCCTGCAAAGGGCTGCGGCTCGTCTCGGCGGGTCCTTTCCGTCCTGGCGGCGTCCGCGGCCTGGCCGATGCAACCAGCATCGGCTGCGGCCACGTCCTGGCCAGCCCGGAAAGCCCCTCGCCGATCCTTCGCCGGTCCCTTTGCAGACACGCCCAGCCAGGAGCCCGCATGACCCAGCCCCTCGATCCCGGCGCGCGGCGCGCCATCCTCGACGCGGTCGATGCGCTGCGGGACTGGTCGGTGGAGCGGCTCTCCGACCTCGTCCGCTGCCCCTCGACGCTGGGGCGGGAGCAGTCGGCGCTGGAGCGGATGGCGGCGCTCTATGCCGAGCTCGGCCTCGCGCCGCGGCGCATCCCGACGGTGCCGGCGGCGCTCGCGGCGCATCCCGGCTTCTCGCCGCCGCTCATCCCCTATGACGGCCGCGACAACGTGGTCGCGCTGCACCGGCCGCGGGAGCGGCGCGGCCGCAGCCTCGTGCTGCAGGGCCATGTGGACGTGGTGCCCGAGGGCGCGGCGGACATGTGGGAGACGCCGCCCTACGAGCCCAGCATCCGCGGCGGCCGCATGTATGGCCGCGGCGCCGGCGACATGAAGGCCGGCATCGTCAGCTATTGCGCCGCCTTCCGCGCCCTGCGCCTCGCCGGGCTGCAGCCGGCGGCCGAGGTGCAGATGCAGTCGGTGATCGAGGAGGAATGCACCGGCAACGGCGCGCTCGCCTGCATGCTGGCCCTGCCCAAGGCGGATGCGGTCATCATCCCGGAGCCGGGGCCGGGGCTCGATGCGCTGTACACGGCGGAAGTGGGCGTGGTCTGGGCCTGGGTGAAGGTCAGCGGAAGGCCGGCGCATGTGCGCGACATGCAGGCAGGTCTGAACGCCATCGAGGCGGCGCAGATCGTCGGCGCCGCCTTCAAGGACTACGAGCGGGCAATGAACGACGGCTCCCGCATCCACCCGGCCTTCCGCGGCGTGAACCACCCGGTGAACGTCAATCTCGGCACCATCGAGGGCGGGGAGTGGAACTCCTCCGTCGCCACGCGCTGCCGCATCGGGCTGCGGGTCGGCATCATGATGGGCAATACCGCGGCGCAGGTGAAATCCGATATCGAGCGCATCGTCGAGGAGGCGAAGCGGCACGAGCGGCTGCGCGGCGCGCAGGTGAAGCTGGAATTCAAGGGCTTCATGGCCGACCCCTGCGTCTTCGACACGGAGGCCGAGATCGTGCGCCTGGCGCGGCGGAGCTATGCCGAGGCGACGGGCGGGTCGCTCCGCGACTATCCCGCGACCGGCCTGACCGATGGCCGCTTCTTCGCGCTCTACCAGGGCACGCCCGTCGCCTGCTTCGGGCCGGATGCGGTCGACATCCACGGCATCGACGAGAATGTCGGGCTGGAGAGCATCCACGGCATCACCCGCAGCATCGCACTGGCCATGGCGGAGTGGTGCGGCCTGGAGCCCGCCGCGCCATGAGGCCGGCGGTCCTGCTGCTCGCCCTCGCGGCCGCGGCCTGCTCGATCGCGCCGGCGCCGCCCGATCCGGACCCGGTGGCGGGGCCGCCGCTGCGCCAGGGCGAACTGGCCGCGGCGGATCCCGTGCTCGCCGCCGCCTGCGTCTCCCGCGGCGTGCCGGGCACCGTCGTGGAGCTTCGGCGCGAGGGCGCCGCGGTGCGGCCGGTCGCGGAGGCGACGCCGGTCGCGCTGGTGCTGGACCGCCAGCCCGGCGGCGCGGTGGCCTGGCGGTTGCTTGGCCCCGGTGCCGGCACGGTGGCGGAGGCGCTGGACCGCGCCCTGCAGGACTGTGCCGGCGGCATCGGAGGCCCGGCATGACCGCCACCAATATCCCGCTCTCGGCCGCCCGGCTCTGGGACAGCCTGATGGCCATGGCCCGCATCGGCGGCCTGCCCGGCGGCGGCTGCAACCGCCAGGCGCTGACCGACGAGGATGCCGAAGGACGGCGGCAGCTCATCGCCTGGGGCGAGGCGATCGGCCTCGAGGTCAGCATCGACCGGCTCGGCACCATCGCGCTGCTGCGGCCCGGGCGCGACCCGTCGCGCCGGCCGGTCGCCATCGGCAGCCACCTGGACACGGTGCCCACCGGCGGGAAGTTCGACGGGCCCTATGGCGTGCTCGCGGGGCTCGAGATCCTGCGCGCGCTGCACGAGGCCGGCGCGGAGACCGAGGCGCCGATCCTGCTGATCAATTGGACGAACGAGGAGGGCGCGCGCTTCTTCCCGCCCATGGCGGCGAGCGAGGTGGCGATGGGCCTGCGCGCCGAGGCGGCGCTGCTGGCGACGCCCGAGCGCGCCGGTCCCGCCACCTTCGGCGGCGAGCTGGCGCGGACGGGCTTCGCCGGCCCGGCCGACCCCGCCGCGCTGCAGGGCATCGACGCCTATTTCGAGACGCATATCGAGCAGGGCCCGGTGCTGGAGGCCATGGGCGCGCCCATCGGCATCGTCACCCATGCGCTCGCGGCGCAGACCCTGGAGGTCGCGGTGACGGGGCGGGACGGCCATACCGGCGCGCCGATGGAAGGCCGGGCCGATGCGCTGGCCGCGGCGGCGGCCTTCATCCTCGCGGCCGAGCGCCTGGCGAGGGAGAGCGGCGGGGAGGCCATCGCCTCCGTCACCCGCATCGCCATCACGCCCGATGCGCGGGGCAATATCCCCTCCGGCGCGCGGCTGGTCTGCAGCCTGCGCCACCGCAGCCAGCCCGGGCTGGAGGCATTAATCGCGGCGCTGCGCGGCGAGGCGGCGGCGATCGCCGCGGCGCGGCCGGGCATCGGCTTCGCGCTCGAGGAGCAGTGGGGCTATCCGCAGACCGATTTCGACCCGGCGCTCTATGGCCGGCTGGAGGCGGCGGCGCAGCGACGCGGCATCGCCAGCCACCGCATGCCGACCGCCATCGGCCATGATGCCATCCAGGTGGCGCGGGCCAGGCCGGCCGCGCTGATGTTCATCCCCTGCCATGGCGGCCTCTCCCACAACGAGGCCGAGAGCATCACCCCCGCATGGGCGGAGGCCGGGCTGCTGGTGCTCGCCGATGCCGTGCTGGAGACCGCGGGACTGATCCGATGAGCATAGCGACGAACCTGCCCCTGTCCGGTGAGCGGCTGTGGGACAGCCTGATGGAGATGGCGAGGATAGGCGGCACGCCGAAGGGCGGCTGCAACCGGCAGACCCTGACCGACCTCGATGCCGAGGGCCGGGCGCTGCTGCAGCGCTGGGGCGAGGCCTGCGGCCTGACGCTGACGGTCGATCGCCTGGGCAACATGATCCTGCGGCGGGAGGGGCGCGATCCCGCGCGCAAGCCGGTCGCCTTCGGCAGCCATCTCGACACCCAGCCCACGGGCGGGAAATTCGACGGCGTGCTCGGCGTCCTCGCGGGGCTCGAGATCATGCGCGCGCTGCACGAGGCCGGGGCGGAGACCGAGGCGCCGCTGCTGCTCATCAACTGGACCAACGAGGAGGGCGCGCGCTTCTCCCCGCCCATGATGGGCAGCGGCGCGGCCATGGGCCTCTTCACCGAGGACGAGGTGCTGGCCAAGCGGGCGCAGGACGGCGCGGTCTTCGGCGAGGAATTGCGGCGCATCGGCTGGCAGGGCAAGGCCGATCCGGCTGATCTGCAGGACTGCGCCGCCTATCTCGAACTGCATATCGAGCAGGGCAAGCTGCTGGAGGATGCCGGCCTCGATGTCGGGATCGTCACGCATGCCCTGGCGCAGCACTGGTTCGAGGTGGTGGTGGAGGGCGAGGACGCGCATGGCGGCTCCCCCATGGCGGGAAGGCGCGACGCCATGATGGCGGCGGCACCCCTCATCGCCGCGGTGGAGGAGATCGCGCTCTCGACGCTCGCACCCTCCGGCGAGCCCGGGCGGGGGACGGTCGGCGTGGTGGAGGTGCATCCCTCGAGCCGCAACGTCGCGCCCTCCCGCGTCTTCTTCAGCGTCGATTTCCGGCATTCCGACCCGGAGGCGCTGGCGCGGATGGGCGAGGCGCTCGCCGCCCGCGCCGCCGAGGTCTCCGCCGCGCGCAAGGTCAAGGCGGTGGTGACGCCCTTCTGGTACTCGCCGATGACGCCCTTCGACGCGACGCTGGTGGCGCGGGCGCGCGATTCGGCGAAGGCGCGCGGGCTGAAGTGGCAGGAGATGCCGACCGCCATCGGCCACGACGCCGTCTACATGGCGCGCAAGGTGCCGACGGTTATGGTCTTCACGCCCTGCCATGGCGGCCTCTCCCACAACGAGGCGGAGAGCATCACGCCGGACTGGGCGAGGGCCGGGCTGCAGGTGCTGGCGGATGCCGTGCTGGCGACCGCGGGCCTGGTCCGGCCGTGAACCTGCCGCTCTCGGCCGATCGCCTCTGGGACAGCCTGATGGCGATGGCCCGCATCGGCGCCACGCCGGAGGGCGGCTGCAACCGTCCCGCCCTCTCGGCGGTGGACGGGGAGGCACGGGCGCTGCTGGCGCAATGGGGCCGGGAGATCGGCCTGACGCTCAGCGTCGATCGCCTCGGCAACATGGCGCTGCGGCGGGAGGGCAGGGACCCCGGGCGCCGGCCCGTGCTGGTCGGCAGCCATCTCGACACCCAGCCCTCCGGCGGCAAGTTCGACGGACCCTATGGCGTGCTCGCGGGGCTCGAGATCCTGCGGGCGCTGCAGGAGGCCGGGGCGGAGACCGCGGCGCCGATCGTCCTGGTGAACTGGACGAGCGAGGAGGGGTGCCGCTTCAGCCCCTCCATGATCGGCGCGGCCGGCGCCATGGGCGTGCTGGAGGAGGCCGCGGTGCTCGCCGCGCCGGCGATGGACGATGGCGAGCGCTATGGCGACGCGCTCGCCCGCACCGGCTGGGCCGGCGCCGCCGACCCCGCCGCGCTGCGCGACGCCGCTGCCTATTTCGAGGCGCATATCGAGCAGGGTCCGGTGCTGGAGGCGGAGGGCCATGACCTCGGCATCGTCACCGGCGGCTTCGCCACCGAGCGCGCCCTGGTGACGGTGACGGGCGAGACCAGCCATGCCGGGACGACGCCGATGGAGATGCGGCGCGACGCGCTGCTGGCGGCCGCCGAGATGATCGGCGCCGGCGAGCGCATCCTGCTGGAGCGCGCGCCGGAGGGCCGCATGACGGTCTGTCGCCTGCTGGTGGATCCCGGCGCGGATGGCGTGGTGCCCGGCGGCGCCCGCTTCGCCTTCGAGTACCGCCATCCCGACAATGCGACGCTCCGCGCGCTGCTGGACGCGGCGGACGAGGCCTTCGCCGCCATCGCGGCGCGGCGCCGGGTCGCGGTGGCGCGCGAGCCCTACTGGTCCTTCCCGCGCGTGACCTTCGACGCCACGCTGGCGGACCGGCTGCGCAGCGCCGCGACGCGGCACGGTGCCCGCCACCGGGACATCCTGAGCGGCGCGGGGCACGACGCCTACCACGCCGCCGCGCGCATGCCCGCCGTCATGCTCTTCATCCCCTGCCATGGCGGCATCAGCCACCACCCCACCGAGTCGATCTCCCGCGCCTGGGCGGAGATCGGGTTGCGCGTGCTGGCCGATGCCGTGATCGCCACCGCCAACGCCCCGGAGTAACGCCTTGCGCATCGCCATCGGCGGCTTCCAGCACGAGAGCCATTCCTTCGCCCCGCTCCCCACCGGCTGGAAGGAGTTCCTGACGCCCGGTGGCTTCCCCGGCCTGCAGCGCCCGGCGAGGCTGGTCGAGACCCTGCGGCCGACCTCCGTCCCCTGCGCCGGCGCCATCGAGGTGCTGGAAGGGGCGGGCGTCGAGATCGTCCCGCTGACCTGGTGCTTCGCCAATCCCGCCGGGCCGGTGACGGCCGAGGCCTTCGAGCGCATCGCCGCGCTGATGCTCGGCGCGCTGTCGGATGCGCTGGAGGAAGGGCCGCTCGACGGCGTCTATCTCGAATTGCACGGCGCCATGGTCGCGGTGGGCTTCGACGATGCCGAGGGCGAGTTGCTGCGCCGCGTCCGCGCCGTGGTCGGGCCGGACCTGCCGCTCACCGTCAGCCTCGACCCGCATGCCAACATGACGCGGCGGATGGTGGACCTGGCGGATGCGCTGGTGCCCTATCGCACCTACCCGCATGTCGACATGAAGCCGGCCGGCGCGCAGGCGGCGCGGCTGCTGCTGGAGCGCATCCGGCGCGGCCGCCCCTGGGCCCGCGCCTTCGCCGAGATCGACTTCCTGATCCCGCTGACCATGCAGTGCACCCTGGTGCCGCCCATGTCGCTGGTGCTGGAGGAGCGGGCGCGCCTGGAAGCCGCGCATGGCTGCGCCGAGCTCGCCTTCTGCTTCGGCTTTCCCTATGCCGATTTCCCCGGCTGCGGCGTCGCCATCGCCGCCTATGCCGGGGACGCGGCGCAGGCCGAGGCCGCCGTCGCCGGGCTCAAGGCGTATCTCGACGCGCATGAGCCCGACTTCGCCGGCGGCGTGGCGGGCGCGGCCGAGGGCGTCGCCGAGGCGATCGCCGTCGCGCGCGGCGCCGCGCGTCCCGTGGTGATGGCGGATACCCAGGACAATCCCGGCGGCGGCGGCCATGGCGACACCACCGGGCTGCTTGCGGAGCTCATCCGGCAGGACGCGCAGGGCGCGGTGCTCGGCCTGATCAACGATGCCGAGAGCGCGGCGGCCTGCCATGCCGCGGGCCGCGGCGCGACGCTGCAGCTCAGCCTCGGTGGCAGGAGCGACGGCGCGCCGCTGCCCGTCACCGCGGTGGTGGAGGCGCTGACCGATGGCCGCTTCACCTGCACCGGGCCGATGGGCAAGGGCAACCCGGCGGATCTCGGCCCGACCGCGCTGATCCGCGTGTCGTCGGGCGTGCGGGTGATCGTGGTGACGCGCAAGATGCAGGCGCTGGACCAGGCGCTCTTCACCCATATCGGCGTGGAGCCGTCGGAGCAGCGGATCCTCGCGCTGAAGTCCAGCGTGCATTTCCGCGCGCATTTCCAGCCGATCGCGGAGCGGGTCATCGTCGTCGCGGCGCCAGGTCCCGTGGTGGCCGATCCCGCGGTGCTGCCCTTCACCCGGCTGCGCCCGGGCCTGCGGCTGCGGCCGGGGGCGAACCGGTAGGCGGCGGCTACCGCAACCTGGCCTCGGCGTCCTCGGCGCGCTGCACCAGGGCGGTACCCTCCGCGCCGTTGAGCATCGCATCCACCTGCTGCACCTCCGGGCGCTTCGTGGCGCACCAGGCCGCGCGTTCGCGCAGGCGCTGCCGGCCCTCGAAGGCGGGCGGCGCCATGTCGCGCAGGAAGGCGTCGCGCGCGACCGTGCCGCCGCGCTGCTGGTGCAGCAGGATCGCCGCCGCCTCGATCCGTGCCGCGCGGTCCTGCGCGGGCTGGGAGAGCGGCAGGGCACAGAGCTGCGCCGCGCGCACCAGCGCGCCGATCTCCGCCGCCTTCGTCGCCAGCCCCTCCAGGTCGAGGACGGGCGCGACCGGCGCCGGCGGCTCCGCCGCGCAGGCGACCAGCAATGTCAGCAGCGGCAGGAGGCAGCGCATGCCGAGTCGATACCGCGCCCGCGCCATGGCCGACAACGCGCGGCGGATGGCGTCGTCCGGCCGCGGCCGAGAGTGCGCGACCGGCCTCGCCCGGGCGGCGCGATCGGCCTGGCCAGGCACCGGGCTCGGCGAGCCGGCGCGCGCCGGACGGCCCGGAACATTCTCACGCGGCCCGCGCCGCAAGCGGATGCTCCGGGCTGCCATGTGGAGAGCGGATTCACGCCTCCCTGCGCATTCACCCTACCGCGATCCGCTCTGGCCACCGGCCAGCAGCGCGCGCACCTGCGCCGGTCGCGGCAGGGGCGCGACGGCACCGTAACCCGTGGTGGACAGCGCCGCGCAGGCATTGGCGTAGCGCGCAGCCTCCAGCGGCGCATCGCCGGCCAGGACGCGGGCGAGGAAGGCACCGGCGAAGGCATCACCCGCACCGGTTGCATCCACCGCCTGCACGCGGCAGGGCGGAATCACCTCCCGCCCCTCGGGTGTCGCCACCATCACGCCGTCCTTGCCCTGCTTCAGCAGCACCAGGGGGCAGCCGAGTCGCAGGTAGAACTCGGCGATCGCCTCGGGCGACTCGAGCCCCGTCAGCGCCCGCGCATCGTCGAGCGAGGGGAGGGCGATGTCCGCCTGCGCGATCGCCGCATGGATCACCGCCGCGGCCCGCGCCGCGGGCCAGAGGGAGAGGCGGAGATTGGTGTCGTAGGAGACCTTCACGCCGGCCGCCTTCGCCACCGCGATGGCCTGGAACACCGCGTCGCAGGCGCTGGTCGAGATCGCCTGGCTGATGCCGGAGACATGCAGGATGCGCGCGGCGCGGATCGCCGCCTCCGGCACGTCGCGCGGCGCGTAGCGGCTGGCGGCGCTGCCGGCGCGGTAGAAGGTGAAGGCGTGGCCCTGCTCGTCATGGGTGACGACATAGAGGCCGGTCGGCGCCCCGGCGGTGCGCACCACGGTCGCGGTGTCCACGCCCTCGGCCGCCCAGAGACGCATGAAGCTGTCGCCCGGCTTGTCCTCGCCGATGGCGGTGACGTAGCCGACACTGGCGCCCTGCCGTGCCGCGCAGATGGCGGCATTGCTGGTGTCGCCGCCATGGCCTTCGAGGTAGAGCACGCGCCCGTCCGGCCCCGGCCGCTGGGCGTTCAGTTCCAGCATGGGCTCGCCCATGCAGAGCAGGTCCGGCATCGCCGTCAGGCCTGCATCAGGCCGAGCGCGTCGCGCGCCGCCTTCTCGATCGCGGCGCGGTCGCCGGCCTTGATCCGGTGCTCGTCCACCAGCTTGCCGCCGATGCCGACGAAAGCGGCGCCGGCGGCCAGGTAGTCCGGCGCATTCGTCGCATCGACGCCGCCGGTCGGGCAGAAGACGGCCTCGGGGAAGACGGCCTTGACCGCCTTGATATGCGCCGGGCCGCCGGCGGAGCTTGCCGGGAAGATCTTCACCACATCGGCGCCGGCGGCGAGCGCGGCGCGGATCTCGGTGGGTGTCATCGCCCCCGGCATGGCGCAGGCGTCGGCGGCGCGGGCGATGCGGATCACCTCCGGGTCGGTCCAGGGCGTGACGAGGAATTTCGCTCCCGCCGCGAGGCAGGCCTCGGCGGCCCGGGCATCCGGCACGGTGCCGGCACCGATGAGCAGGCCGGGCTCGGCCGCGAGTTCGCGGATCAGCGGCACCGCATCCGGGATGGTGAGGGTGATCTCCAGGATGCCCATGCCGGCTTCCCGCAGCCAGGCGCAGGCGGTGGCGGCGAGGGCGGCGGTGGAGGTGCGGACCACGGGCACGACGCGCGCCCGGCGCAATTCTGGGATCAGGGGATGGGTCATGGCGGCCTCCCGGTGCCGGTCCGCGCCGGGGTGCAGCGCCAACGGGCCCCGTCCTGTTGCCTGCGGGGCCGGTTAACACCCCCGGGCGATCATGCCCGGCGGCGATCCGCTCCCTGGGCCGCCATCCTGCGACGAAGCCCGGCGCGGGGCCAGGGCCCGGCGCCGGCGGGCAATCAGGTCCGCGTGGCGGTGAGCCAGCCCTCGGCGGTGCGCTCCAGCTTCCGGGCATTCTCGCCGGCCTCGCGCAGCGCGCCGAGCGTGCCGCCGAGCTGCCCCTGGTAGGTCTTCACCGAGCCCTCGAGGCCCTGCATGGCGCCGGCGAGGTTGCGCAGCTCGCCCCGGAAATCCGCCACCGCCTTGGACTGCGCATCGAGCGCCGCGACCAGTTCGCGCAGCGCGAGCCGCAGGCGGTCCTGGTTCCGGGAGGGGAAGCGGAGCAGAGTGGCGGTGTCGTCCGGCATGGGCGCCTCGGTAGAAGAGTGTTTAACAGTGTGTAAACAATAAGACGCGTGCCACCTATTAACATACCTGTCAATCACGGCACCGCGCCAATCCCCGCGAAAAGAGACAAGGCGGCGCCGGCGCTCAGGATCCAGCGCAACCACAGGTAGTGTTCCGGCAGCAGCCCCTGCCGCGCGGCCAGCGTCTCGACCGCCGCCGTGCCGAGGATGCCGAGGGCGAGCAGCAGCAGCCCCGGCACGGGCGGCAGCAGCAGCGCCGCCCAGGCGATGAGCGAGGGCAGCACGCCGAGGCCGAGCCGGGGCGCCGTCGCCGCCGCCTCCTCCGCCGGGGCGCGCAGCGCAAGGCCCCAGTGAACGGCGCCGAGGAAGCTGAGGATCACCGCGCCATAGGCGGCGAGGGCCTGCAGCGCGACGCCGCGCCAGGGCCCGGGCGCGGTCCAGGCGAGCAGGGCGGCGGCGAGGAAGGGCAGCAGGCCGGCAAGGCCGAGCCAGAGGGCGGGGCGGGGCAGGGTCCGTGGCATGCCGCAGCAGATCGCGGCACAGGCGCGGCCTGCAAACCCGCCGCTCGCGCGGATTCGTCCCGGCGCCGGCCGCTACCGTTCCCCCCGCCCGCGGCGTAGAACCCCGGCGGAGACGGGGACGGGCATGGGTATCTGGGTCGAGATCGCGATCATCCTGCTGCTGGTGGTGCTGAACGGCGCCTTCGCGCTGAGCGAACTAGCCATCGTCTCGGCCCGGCGCGGCCGGCTGCTCGCCATGCAGCGGGCGGGCAGCCCGGGCGCCTCGGCCGCGCTGGCGCTGGCCGAGGACCCGCAGCGCTTCCTGCCCACCGTGCAGATCGGCATCAGCCTGGTCGGCATCCTCGCCGGCGTCTTCGGCGGCGCGCAGCTTGCCGGGCCGCTCGGCGAGGCGATCGCGCGCATCCCGGCGCTGGCGCCCTTCGCCAGCCAGGCGGGCTTCGTCCTCGTCGTCGTCGCCATCGCCTATGCCAACCTGATCCTCGGCGAGCTGGTGCCGAAGCAGCTCGCGCTGCGCGATCCGGAGCGCTTCGCGGTCGCGGTCGCGCGGCCCATGGCCTTCCTCTCCCGTGTCACCGGCCCGATCGTCTGGGTGCTCTCGCGCTCCTCCTCCGTCATCCTCCGCCTCTTCGGCGCGCACCGGCCGCAGGAACAGTCGGTGACGGAGGAGGAGGTGAAGGCCGTGGTCGCCGAGGGCGCGGAGGCCGGCGCGCTCGAGCACGAGGAGCGGCACATGATCGAGCGCGTGCTGCGCCTGGCCGACAAGCCGGTGCGGGCGCTGATGACGCCGCGCAACGACGTCGCCTGGATCGACCGCAATGCCCCGCCGCAGGACATCGCCGCGGCGCTGCGGGCGCATGGCGCGACGCGCTTCGTCGTGGCGGACCGGCGGGTGGACAACGTGGTGGGCGTGGTGGCGGCCAAGGACCTGCTCGACCAGGTGCTGGAGGGCGCGCCGCTCTCCATTGCCCGCGCCCAGCGCCAGGCGCTGGTGCTGCCGGACAGCCTGCCGGCGATCGACGCGCTGGAGCGCATGCGGCACGACCCGGTCGGGCTCGCGCTCGTGCTCGACGAATACGGCAGCTTCGAGGGGGTGGTGACGACCGCCGACCTGCTGGAGGCGATCGTCGGCGAGCTGGGCCCGGCGGAGGCGCCGGAGGAGCCGGGCGCCGCGGTCAAGCGCGCCGATGGCAGCCTTCTGCTGGACGGCATGATGCCGAGCGACGAGCTGCGCGCGCAGCTCGACCTGCCGGCGCTGCCCTACCAGGGCACCTACCACACGGTGGCGGGGCTGATGCTGGCGCTGCTGCGGCGGGTGCCGCGGGAGGGCGACCGGATCGTCTGGGCCGGGTGGCGCTTCGAGATCGTCGACATGGACGGGCGCCGGGTGGACAAGGTGCTGGCGAGCAAGGAGGAGGCGGCGGGCGCCGCCTGACGCCCGCTACTTTCCGCCGCTGCGGGCGATCGGTGCGACGAATTGCGCCTCGGTGTCCCAGGGAAACAGGATCCAGGTGTCCTGGCTGACCTCGGTGATGAAGGTGTCGACCAGCGGCCTGCCCTTCGGCTTGGCATAGACCGTGGCGAAATGCGCCTTCGGCAGCATCTCCCGCACCACCCGCGCGGTCGTGCCGGTATCGACCAGGTCGTCCACCAGCAGCCAGCCCTCGCCGTCGCCGGCCGCCGCCGGCGGCTTGGTCACCTGCGGCCGGCCCATCTCCTCCTCGTGATAGGTCACGACGGAGACGGTCTCGATCAGCCGCGCCTCGAGCTCCCGCGCCACGATCGCCGCCGGGATCAGCCCGCCGCGGGTGATGGCGACGATGCCCCGGTAGGGCCCCCGCTCCATCAGCCGCCAGGCCAGCGCCTTGCTGTCGCGGTGCAACTGGTCCCAGGAGACCGTGTAGTAGCGGTTCGCCATCTCAGAACATCCTGCCCCCGTCGGGGACCTTCAGGTCGGGCTTGAGGAGGACGACCGCGCCGTTCTCGTCCGGCACGCCGAGCACCAGCACCTCGCTGGTGAAGGGGCCGATCTGGCGCGGGGGGAAGTTCACCACCGCCAGCACCTGCCGGCCGATCAGCCGGTCGCAGGCGTAATGGGCGGTGATCTGGGCGGAGCTCGTCTTCACCCCGATGGGCGCGCCGAAATCGACCCAGAGCCTGATCGCGGGCTTGCGCGCCTCCGGAAAGGGCTTGGCATCGACGACCGTGCCGGCCCGGATGTCGACCTTCTCGAAATCGGCAAAGGAGATCGTGTCCGCCATGGAAGGCACATAGACCGGGCCGGGCGGGTCGGGGAAGGGCCGGGTTGCCCGGCGCCGCCGCGCATGCCAAGGGGGATGGACCAGGGAGGCTTGTGCCGGGACCGCACAGGACCCTCAGCAGGAACGGACCATTCATGAAGCGCGACTTCCACGCCCCCGGCCGCAGCGCCGTCTATGCCACCGCCGGGATGGCCGCGACCTCCATGCCGATCGCCACCGTCACGGCGTTGGAAGTCCTGCGGAAGGGCGGGAACGCGCTCGACGCCGCCATTGCCGCCGCCGCCGTGCTGGCGGTGGTCGAGCCGCAGAGCACCGGCATCGGCGGCGACTGCTTCTGCCTCTATGCCCCGGCCGGCACCGGCAAGGTCCACGCCATCAACGGCAGCGGCCGGGCGCCCGCCGCCGCGACGCCGGAGGCGCTGCGCAGCCGCGGCGTGGACAAGCTGGTCAATACCTCCCCGCATTCGGTCACCATCCCGGGCGCCATCTCGGCCTGGGAGCTGCTGAACCGCAGCCATGGCAAGTTGCCGCTCGGCGAGCTGCTGCAGCCCGCCATCCGCTGCGCCGAGGAAGGCTGGCCGGTGCATGCCCGCGTCGCGCAGGACTGGCACGACGCCGCGGGCAAGCTGCGGGGCAACGAGGCCGCGTCGCGCCGCTTCCTGCTGGACGGCATGGCGCCCGAGGTCGGCCACCGCTTCGTCCAGCCCGAGCTCGGCCGCACGCTGCGCGCCATCGCCGCCCAGGGCGCGCGCGCCTTCTACGAGGGCGAGATCGCCGCCGACATGGTGGCGACGCTGCGCGCGCTCGGCGGGCTGCACACGGAGGAGGACTTCCACCGCGGCATGACCGTCGCCGAGTTCGTCGAGCCCATCAGGATCGGCTGGCGCGGCATGGAAGTCTACCAGTGCCCGCCCAACGGCAGCGGCATGCATGTGCTGCAGCTCCTCGGCATCCTCGAGGGCTTCGAGATGCCGGAGCAGGGCCCGATCAGCGCCGAGCGCTACCACCGCCATATCGAGGCGGCGCGCCTGGTCTATCGCGACCGCGACGCCTTCCTCGCCGACCCGTCCCAGGTGGAGGTGCCGGTCGCGCGCCTGACCGACCCGGCCTATCTCGCGCGGCTGCGCGGCCTGATCCGCGACGACCGCGCCATGAAGGAGCTGCCACCGGCGGGCGAGAGCGACTGGGCGCGGCACAAGGACACGGTCTATCTCTGCGTGGTGGACCAGGACGGCAATGCCTGCTCCTTCATCAACTCGCTCTTCCAGAGCTTCGGCTCCGGCATCCTGGCCGAGAAGGCGGGCGTCATGCTGCAGAACCGCGGCTTCGGCTTCCGCCTGCAGGAAGGCCACCCGAACTGCATCGCGCCCAACAAGCGGCCGCTGCACACCATCATCCCCGGCATGGTGATGAAGGACGGTGAGGCGATCATGCCCTACGGCGTCATGGGCGGGCATTTCCAGCCCATGGGCCAGACGCTCTTCCTCGCCAACCACTTCGAGTTCGGCCTCGACGTGCAGGAGGCGCTGGACTGCCCGCGGCTCTTCCCCGCGCCGGGCGGCGGCGCGGTGGAGCTGGAGCGCGGCATCCCGAACCACATCGTCGACCGGCTCACGCGGCTCGGCCATGCCGTGACCTTGAACGAGAAGCCGCATGGCGGCGGTCAGGCCATCCTGATCGACCGCAAGCGTGGCCTGCTGGTCGGCGGCAGCGACCCGCGCAAGGACGGCTGCGCCCTCGGCTTCTGACGGCGTGCCGCTGCTGGCGCGGCGCGCGGACATCACGACGCTCGCGGTCGATGCCGTCGTTACCGCCGCCAATGCCGGACTGCGCGGCGGCGGCGGGGTGGATGGCGCCGTGCACCGCGCCGCCGGGCCGGAATTGCTGGCGGCCTGCCGCGCCATCGGCGGCTGCCGCACCGGCGATGCCGTGGTCACGCCCGGCTTCCGGCTGCAGGCGCGCTGGGTGATCCATGCGGTCGGGCCGGTCTGGCGCGGCGGCGGCGCGGGGGAGCCGGCGCTGCTCGCCAGCGCCTATCGCGCCGCGCTGGCGCGGCTGCGGGAGGTGGGCGGCCGCTCCATCGCCTTCCCCGCCATCTCCACTGGCGTCTACGGCTACCCGCCGGACCTCGCTGCGCCGCTCGCCATCGCCATCGTGCGGGAGGCGCTGGCGGCGCATGGCCCGCTCGACGTGATCTTCGTCTGCTTCGACGCGGCGACCCTCGCCCTCTACGACAAGGAACTCTCTGAGTGACGGAACCCTGCGACCTCGACGCCCTCGACGCGCGGCGGCTCATCGGCCGCAAGGCGCTTTCGCCGGTCGAATTGCTGGAGAGCTGCCTGGCGCGGATCGAGGCGGTGAACCCGGCGGTGAACGCCATGGTCGCGCTCGACACCGACCGCGCCCGCGCGGCGGCGCAGGCGGCCGAGGCGGCTGTCATGCGGGGCGAAGCGCTCGGTGCGCTGCACGGCCTGCCCGTCGGCATCAAGGACCTGGAGGAGACGGCGGGGCTCCGCACCACCTTCGGCAGCCCGCTCTACCGGGACCACGTGCCGCAGCAGGACTGGCTCTCGGTCGCCGCCATCCGCCGCGCCGGCGGCATCGTCCTCGGCAAGACCAACACGCCGGAATTCGGCGCCGGCGCCAATACCCGCAATGCCGTCTATGGCGCGACGGGCAATCCCTTCGACCCGCGGCTTTCCGCCGCCGGGTCCTCGGGCGGTTCGGCGGTCGCGCTCGCCTGCGGCATGGCGCCGCTCTGCAGCGGCTCCGACATGGGCGGCAGCCTGCGCAACCCCGCGGCCTTCGCCGGTGTCGTCGGCTTCCGCCCCAGCCCCGGCCTGGTGCCGCTGCCGACCCGGCCGCTCGGCTGGTCGGGGCTCGGCGTGCTCGGGCCGATGGCCCGAAATGTGGCCGATGCGGCGCTGATGCTCTCGGCCATGGCCTCGGACGATGCCGCCGACCCGCTGGCCTACACGCTGCACGGCGCTGCGGTGCGCGGCGTGCCGGCGCTCTATGATCCGCTGCCGCGCGTCGACCTCGCCCGCCTGCGGCTCGCGGTGTCGGAGGATTTCGGCCAGGCGCCGGTCGAGCGGGTGGTGCGCGAGGCCTTCCGCCGCGCCGCCGCCGCCGCGGCGCCGCTCTTTGCCGCGAGCGAGGCGGCGCATCCCGACTGCAGCGGCGGCGACGAGGCCTTCCAGGTGCTGCGCGCGGCCAATTTCCTCGCGGCGCATCGGGAGCGCGTGCGGGCGCGGCCGGAGATGGTCGGGCCCAATGTCCGCGGCAATGTCGAGGAGGGGCTGCGCTACACGCTCGAGGACTATGCCCGCGCCGGCACGGCGCAGACGCAGCTCTACCGCCGCTTCCTCGCCTTCTTCGAGCGGCACGACGTGCTGATCACCCCGGCCATCACGGTCAGCCCGCGCCCCTGGCGGGAACTCTATCCCCGGGAGATCGACGGCCAGCCGACCCGCAGCTACGTCCACTGGCTGGCGCTGGCCTATTACGTGACGCTGGCCGGCCACCCCGCGGTCTGCCTGCCGGTCGGGCGCGACGCGCATGGCCTGCCCTTCGGCCTGCAGATCGTCGGGCCGCGCGGCGGCGATGCCTTCGTCCTCGGCGTCGCCGCGGCGCTGGAGGAGGCCTTCGCCGGCGATCCCGGCCTGGCGCGGCCGGTGCCGGACCTCGCCGCGCTGCGTGCCGCGCCGCCGATCAGCGGGATGGAGGGCTTCCTCGGCTTCGACTGAGCCGCGGCCGGGATCGGCCTGCCGGGCGCCGGCCTACCAGTTGCGGTAGCCGCCGGCGCCGTAGCCATAGGCCGGCCGGCCATAGGCGGGCCGGTAGCCACTGCCATAGCCGCCATAGCTGCCGTGGTAGTGCGGCTTCGGGTGGTCGGAGGCCGCGCCGGCGACCAGCGCCGCGGCCGCGCCGACGCCGGCGCCGAGCAGCAGCGTATTGCCCCAGTTCATCGAGCCATCCGGGTTCTGGCAGCCGCCCAGCAGCAGGGCGGCGGAGAGGCCGGCGGCGGCGAGGATGCGGGTAGTCATGGGCGGTAGCCTCCTGTGATGTCACCTTGCCCCGCCGGCAGGGCGCCGGTCCGGCGGCTTCGTGGCGGCGGCGCGGCGGGCAGGGCGGAACCGGGGCGCCGCGCGCCTCCGGGCTTCAACTCCGCTGGAGACCGGCAGCCGCCGGCCGCGCCTTCACCCGTCGATAGGAAAGCGCCGGACATCCTCGCGCCACCCGCGGGCCGGCAGCCGCGGGCCGCGCGGAGGTCCCGGCCATGGCGAGGGCGCGCCAGGTCCCGAAGACGGACGAGGAGGCGATCGACGGGCTGCTCAGCGGGCTCGCCTGGCAGGGCGACCTGAGCTTCGGCTTTCCCGGCTCGGCCGCGGAATACGGGCCGGACTATGTCACCGGCGAGCCTGCGACCGGCTTCGCCAGCGCCTCCCCGGCGCTGCGGCAGGCGGTGCGCGCCGCCCTGCTCGGCGCGCCGGCAGCGGGCGGCGGCGGCAATGCCGTGCTGCGCGGCATGGGGGTGGCGGATGTCACCCTGCTGCATGTGACGGAGGGCGGCGCCGCCAGCGACATGCGCATCGCCCGTTCGGGCCTGCCGCCCACGGCGCAGGCCTATTTCCCCGGCGCGGAGGCCGGTGGCGATGTCTGGTTCGGCACGCGCTATGCCGGGACATCGAACGACTACGGCAACCCGGTGCCAGGCAACTACGCCTACCAGTCCATCCTGCACGAACTCGGTCATGCGCTCGGCCTGAAGCACGGGCAGGAGGCCGGCGGGCCCGGCGACACCGCCTTGCCGGCGACGCTCGACTCGCTCGAATTCTCCGTCATGACCTACCGCTCCTATGCCGGCGCCCCGGTCACCGGCAGCTACACCTACGAGGCCTGGGGCGCGCCGCAGGGCTGGATGATGCTGGATATCCAGGCGCTGCAGGCGATGTACGGTGCCAATTTCGGCACGCGGTCCGGCAACACGACCTATCGCTGGGATCCCGGCACGGGGGAGATGTCGGTCGACGGAATCGGCCAGGGCCGGCCCGGCGGCAACCGCATCTTCCTCACGCTCTGGGACGGCGGCGGCGTCGATACCTACGATCTCTCGAACTACGCCACCGGCGTCGGCGTGGATCTCGCGCCCGGCGGCTGGTCGGTGCTGTCGGAGGCGCAGCGCGCCTCGCTCGGCGCCGGCCATCTTGCCCGCGGCAATGTCTTCAATGCCCTGCAGTACCAGGGCGACCCGCGCTCATTGATCGAGAACGCCATCGGCGGCGCCGGCAACGACACGCTGAAGGGCAATGCCGCGGGCAATTGGCTGCGGGGCGGCCCGGGGGCGGACAGCCTCTGGGGCGGCGCCGGCAACGACACGCTCGACAGCGGCACCGGCGCCGACAGCATGGCCGGCGGGCCGGGCAACGACACCGTCATGGTCAACCATGCCGGCGACGTCGTGACGGAGGCGGCCGGGGAGGGGTTCGACACGGTCATCGCCTCCATCGACTGGACCCTCGGCCCGAACCTGGAGGCGCTGACGCTCGCCAGCGGCACGGTGAACCTCGCGGGCAACGGCAATGCGCTCGACAACCGGCTGACGGGCAATGCCGGGGCCAACCGGCTCGCCGGCGGCGGCGGCGCGGATTCGATCCAGGGCGGGGCGGGGGACGATACCCTGATCGGCGGGGCGGGGGCGGACAGCCTCGCGGGCGGTGCCGGGCGCGACGCCTTCCGCTTCCTCTCGCCCGCGGAGGGGCCGGACCTCATCCTGGACTTCTCGGCCGCGGAGGACCTGCTGGAGTTCTCCGCCGCCGGTTTCGGAGCGGGGCTTCGGGCCGGCATGGACCTCGCGGCGGCGGGGCGGCTGGCGATCAACCCGGCCGGGACCGCCATCGGCGGGGCCGCCCAACTCGTCTTCGGGACGGAGAGCCGGATCCTCTGGTGGGATGCGAACGGTGCCGCCACCGGGGGTGCGGTGAAGCTCGCCACCCTCGCCGGCGCCACCGGCCTCGCCGCCGCCGACTTCCACCTCATCGCCTGACGCGGCCCGCCCGAATGGCCCGGCCCCGCGCTTGCCCGCCGTCCCGCCGCATGCCATAGGACCGCCGCCGGCGCCGGGACCCTCCCGCCGCCGGCAAATCCGCACGCGGCGCACCCTTCCCGCATGGTTGGGTCCGGTCCGGGGAGATATCCCGGAGAGCGCCGCGGAGGCCCAACCGGACTGTCATGGAAGGATCTCGCCCGATGGCGATGCCACAGGTTTCCCTGCGCGCCCTGCTCGAGGCCGGCGTGCATTTCGGCCACCACACGCGGCGCTGGAACCCGCGCATGGCGCCCTACATCTTCGGCGTGCGCAACCAGGTCCATATCCTGGACCTGCAGCAGACCGTCCCGATGATGGATCGCGCGCTGCGCGCTGTGCGCGACGTCGTCGCCGCCGGCGGCCGCGTCCTCTTCGTCGGCACCAAGAAGGCGGCAGCCGAATACGTGGCCGAGGCCGCGACCCGCTGCGGCCAGTACTACGTCAACCACCGCTGGCTCGGCGGCATGCTGACCAACTGGAAGACGATCACCGGCTCCATCAAGCGCCTGAAGCAGATGGAGGAGCAGCTCTCCGGCAACGTCCAGGGCCTGACCAAGAAGGAGGTCCTGATGCTGACGCGCGAGAAGGAGAAGCTCGACCGCGCGCTCGGCGGCATCAAGGAGATGGGCGGCCTGCCCGACATCATCTTCATCATCGACGTGGTGAAGGAGAAGCTGGCGATCGAGGAGGCCAACAAGCTCGGCATCCCGGTTGTCGCGGTGGTCGATTCGAATGCCGATCCGCAGGGCGTCGCCTTCCCGATCCCGGGCAACGATGACGCCATCCGCGCGATCAACCTCTACTGCGACATGGTCGCCGGTGCGGTCTTCGACGGCATCTCGGCCGAGCTGCAGGCCAGCGGCGTCGATATCGGCGCGGCCGAGGACCTGCCGGTGGAGCCCGACCTGACCGAGGGCGAGCCGGTGCTGGCCGAGGCGCAGTCGAGCCCGACCGCCGGCATCGACACCGAGAGCCTGGAGACCATGGTCCAGGCCAACGAGGACGACGGCAACCAGGCCGCCAAGGTCTGAGCCACCCCCGGGCCCCGAGGGGCCCGGTCGGATCGAGAGACGTGATACAGGTCCCCGGCGGCCCGCAGGCGCGGCGCCGGGGTCCGCCCATTTGGCGAACCGCAGGACACGGGAGTAACCCCCATGGCCCAGATCACCGCCGCCCTCGTCGCCCAGCTGCGCGAGAAGACCGGCGCCGGCATGATGGATTGCAAGAAGGCGCTGGTCGAGTCCGACGGCGACATGGAGGCCGCGGTCGACTGGCTGCGCAAGAAGGGCCTCTCGGCCGCGGCCAAGAAGTCCGGCCGCGTCGCCGCCGAGGGCCTGGTCGGCGTCGCCACCGCGCCGCAGGTCGGCGCCATGGTCGAGGTCAATGCCGAGACCGACTTCGTCGCCCGCAACGAGCAGTTCCAGAACTTCGTGGCCGAGGTCGCGGGGCTCGTCCTCTCCGTCGGCGACGACGTGGAGAAGCTGAAGGCCGCGCCCTTCCCGGGCACGCGCCACTCGGTCGCCGAGGAGCTGACCCGCCTGATCGCCGCCGTCGGCGAGAACATGACCATCCGCCGCGCGAAGCGGCTGGAGGTCAATGCCGGCACGGTCGCGACCTACATGCACAACTCGGTCAAGCCGGGCCTCGGCAAGATCGGCGTGCTGGCCGCGCTCGAGGGCAGCTCGGAGCTCTCCGCGCTCGAGACCCTCGGCCGGCAGATCGGCATGCATGTCGCGGCCGCCCGGCCGGATGCGCTCGACGTCACCTCGGTCGACCCTTCGGCGCTCGAGCGCGAGCGGGCGGTGCTGACCGAGCAGGCGCAGGCCTCCGGCAAGCCGCCCGCGGTCATTGAGAAGATGGTCGAGGGCCGGATCCGCAAGTACTACGAGGAAGTGGTGCTGCTGGAGCAGGTCTGGGTGCATGACGGCGAGAGCCGGGTGAAGGAAGTGGTGAAGAAGGCCGGCGGCAACCTGGTCGGCTTCGCCCGCTTCCAGCTCGGCGAGGGCATCGACAAGCAGGTCGGCGACTTCGCCGCCGAGGTCGCCGCCGCGGCCGGCACCGCGCCCTGACAGGTCGGGCGGCCCGGGTCTCCGGGTCGCCCGGACCGCTCCCGGGGGCGGCCGGCCCGCGGCGCGGCGGGACGCCCTCTCGCCCCCTTGTTGATTCCCGCGCTTGTCCGGGGATAGGGGGGTGCCTATCTTCACCCGCCTGCCGTGACGGTCCCACAATGAGCCATCCGCCCAACTACAAGCGTGTCATGCTCAAGGTGTCCGGCGAGGCACTGATGGGCGAGCGCGACTACGGCCTCGACACCGGCACGGTCCGCCGCATCGCCGAGGACGTGAAGGGCGTGGTCGATCTCGGCGTCGAGGTCTGCCTCGTCATCGGCGGGGGCAACATCTTCCGCGGCATCGCCGGCGCCGCCGCCGGCATGGATCGCGCCCAGGCCGACTACATGGGCATGCTGGCCACCGTGATGAACGCGCTCGGCATGCAGTCGGCGCTCGAGAAGCTCGGTGTCCCGACCCGGGTGCAGAGCGCGATCGCCATGCAGTCGGTCTGCGAGCCCTATATCCGCCGCCGCGCCATCCGGCACATGGAGAAGGGCCGGGTGGTCATCTTCGCCGCCGGCACGGGCAACCCCTTCTTCACCACCGACACCGCCGCCGCGCTCCGCGCCGCCGAGATGCAGTGCGACGCGCTGTTCAAGGGCACGCAGGTGGACGGCGTCTATTCCGCCGATCCGCGCAAGAACCCGCAGGCCGAGCGCTACGTGACGCTGACCTATCTCGACATGCTCGCGCGCGACCTCGCGGTGATGGATGCCGCGGCGATCTCGCTGTGCCGCGAGAACAGGCTGCCGATCATCGTCTTCAACATCCACGAGCAGGGTGCCTTCACCGCCGTCATGCGCGGCGAGGGGAAGTTCACCACCGTCGTGGAACACTAGAGCGGATCGCCGCCGGGCCGGACGCCCGGGGGCCGGGGGCATCCGCCGGCGCGGGTGCGGGATGAACCAGGTGCCGGGACCGGAGCGCGCCACCACCGTGGTGCGGCGAGGTGTCGGAAGGTCCGGCGGGGGGCCGGGGCCATCGTGGCCCGTCGCTTCCCCCGGGCCGCGCCGATAACGGAGCGGGGGACCAGGGGCCATGCCGGCCGACCTCAAGACGTTGAAGCAGGACCTCACGCGCCGCATGGACGGCGCGATCGAGCTGCTGAAGAAGGAGTTCTCCGGCCTGCGCACCGGCCGGGCCAGCCCAGCGCTGCTCGAGCCTGTCCGTGTCGAGGCCTATGGCAACAACCAGCCGCTGAACCAGGTCGCCAATGTCTCGGTCGCCGGGCCGGGCCTGCTCTCCGTCCAGGTCTGGGACAAGTCGGTGGTCAAGGCGGTCGAGGTCGCCATCCGCGACTCCGGCCTCGGCCTCAACCCGCAGACCGAGGGCCAGGTCATCCGCGTGCCGTTGCCGCCGCTGACCCAGGAACGCCGCAACGAGCTGGTCAAGACCGCCCACAAGTATGCCGAGGCCGCCAAGGTCGCCGTCCGCGGCGTCCGGCGCGACGGCATGGAGCAGGTCAAGGCGCAGGAGAAGGACAAGAAGGCGCCGATCAGCCAGGACGACGCCAAGCACTGGTCGGACGAGGTGCAGAAGCTGACCGACCAGTACATCAAGGTCGTCGACTCGACCCTGGCCGAGAAGGAAAAGGACATCAAGCAGGTCTGAGCCCGGTGTCCGGTGCCCCCCAGTTGAGCCTCGCGCCGCTCGACGCCGCCGCGGCTCCCGTGACGCGCCGGCCCGGCCAGTCCGGCGTGCCGGCGCATGTCGCCATCATCATGGACGGCAACCGCCGCTGGGCGCAGGCGCGCGGCCTGCCCGTGCCGCTCGGCCACAAGGCCGGGGCGGAGGCGGTGCGCCGCACCATCGAGGCCTGCATCCGCGAGGGGATCGGCTGGCTGACGCTCTACGCCTTCTCCTCGGAGAACTGGCTGCGGCCGGCCGAGGAGGTGCGGGCGCTGACCGGCCTGCTGCGCCTCTATCTCCGGGCGGAGGTGGCGACCCTGGCGAAGGAGGGCATCCGGCTCCGCGTCATCGGCGATCGCTCCCGCTTCGGCGAGGAGACGGTGCGCGAGATCGCCCGGGCCGAGGCGCAGACCGCCCATGGCACCAAGCTGAACCTGACCGTCGCGCTCTCCTATGGTGGCCGGGCGGAGATCGTCAGCGCGGCGCGGGCGATCGCCGAGGCGGCGCGGGACGGCAGGCTGGACCCGGCCGGGCTGGACGAGGCGGGCTTCGGCCGCTGGCTCTTCACCGATGGCATGCCGGACCCGGACCTGATCATCCGCACCTCGGGCGAGCAGCGGCTGTCGAATTTCCTGCTCTGGCAGGCGGCCTATGCGGAGTTCGTCTTCCAGGAGGTGCTCTGGCCCGACTACGGCGCCGAGGCCCTGGCCGATGCCATCCGTGAATTCGGCCGTCGGGAGCGGCGCTACGGTGCCCGCACCGGCTGAGCCCTCCGCCGATCTGCCCGCGATCCCGTCCCGCTGGCCGGATCTGCGAAAGCGGGCGCTGTCGGCGGCGCTGCTGCTTCCGGCCGCCGTCCTCTGCATCTGGCTCGGCGCCGAGGCGTGGGCGGCGCTGATGGCCGCCGCCGTCGCGCTGCTGGCCTGGGAATGGGTGCGGCTCTGCGGCTTCTCCACCCGCCGGCTGCCCGGGCTGGCCGTGCCGGTCGTGGCGCTCGCCGCCGGCACCCTGGCGGTGGAGGCCGCCTGGGTCCCGGCGCTGCTGCTCCTCCTCGCCGGCTTCCTCGGCCTCCTGGTGCTCGGCCGGCCGGCCGCGGCGCGGCGGGCGCAGCCCGGCTTCTGGCTGGCCTTCGGGCTGCTCTATATCGGCCTCGCCGGCGTCGCGCTGATCCATCTCCGCGGCGATGGCGCGGTGGGCCGGGCCAATGTCCTCTTCCTCTTCCTGGTGGTCTGGGCCAGCGACATCGGCGCCTATATCGCCGGCCGCAGCCTCGGCGGCCCGAAGCTCGCCCCTTCCATCTCGCCCAACAAGACCTGGTCCGGCGCGGCGGGCGGCCTCGCCGCCGCCCTGCTGGTCGGGCTGCTGGCGGCGGCGGCGCTGGCGCCGGGCAGGCCGGCGACCGGCCGGGTGCTGCTGGTCGCGGCGCTGCTCGGCCTGCTCGCCCAGGCCGGCGACCTCTTCGAGAGCTGGCTGAAGCGCCGCTTCCAGGTGAAGGACAGCTCGGCCCTGATCCCGGGCCATGGCGGGCTGCTCGACCGGCTGGACGGCGTGCTGGCCGCCGCGCCCGCCGCGGCGCTGCTCGGGGTGCTGCTCGGCGCCGGGGCGGTGCTGTGGCATTGACGAGACGGCGAGGCGGGCGTCCCGCGGAATTCCCGTCCCGGGCGGCCGCGTTCTGTCCTAGGATCGGCTGTCAGGCGGGCCTGACAGTTGGGACCGTCAACATTCCAAACGGCGCCCTCCGGGGCGGGGCACGGATCCGCCGCCGCCCCGGCCCGGCGCCCGACCAGCAGCGGACGACCACCCCATGAAGCGCCTCACCATCCTCGGCAGCACCGGTTCCATCGGCCGCAGCACCCTGGCCCTGGTGGAGGCGGCGCCGCCCGGGGCCTATGCGGTCGAGGCATTGGTCGCGGGGCGCGACGTCGCCGCGCTCGCCGCCCAGGCGCGGAAGTTCGGCGCCCGCCTCGCCGTGGTGGCCGACCCGAGCGCCCATGCCGCCCTGAAGGAGGCGCTGGCCGGCTCCGGCATCGCCGCCGCGGCGGGACCCGAGGCGGTGGTCGAGGCCGCCGCCCGCCCGGCCGACTGGACCATGGCCGCCATCGTCGGCAGCGCCGGCCTGCGCTCGGCGCTCGCCGTCCTCGCCCGCGGCGGCACCCTGGCACTGGCCAACAAGGAGACGCTGGTCTGCGCCGGGGAGATCGTGCTGGCCGAGGCGGCGCGCAGCGGCGCCCGGCTGCTGCCGGTCGATTCCGAGCACAATGCCATCTTCCAGGCGCTCGATACCCGCGACCCCGCGCTGATCGAGAAGATCGTGCTGACCGCCTCCGGCGGGCCCTTCCGTACCGCGGAGGCGGCGGTGATGCGGGCGGCGACGCCGGAGATGGCGGTCCGCCACCCCATCTGGTCCATGGGGGCCAAGATCTCGGTCGATTCCGCGACCATGATGAACAAGGGGCTGGAGGTGATCGAGGCGGCGCGGCTCTTCCCCGTGCCGCATGGCCGGATCGACGTCCTGGTGCATCCGCAGTCCGCGGTGCACGGCATGGTGCAATATGCCGACGGCTCGATCCTCGCCCAGTTGGGTACGCCGGACATGCGGACGGCGATCTCGCATTGCCTCGCCTGGCCCGAGCGGATGCAGGTCACCCTGCCGCGGCTCGACCTCGCCACCCTCGGCCGGCTGGAATTCTTCGCCCCCGATCCGGTCCGCTTCCCGGCGCTGCGCCTGGCGCGGGAAGCGTTGCAGGCCGGGGCCGGCGCCCCCACTATCCTGAATGCCGCGAACGAGGCCGCGGTCGCCCTCTTCCTCGACCGCCGGCTCGGCTTCCTCGACATCGCCGCGGTGGTCGAGGAGACGCTCGCCCGGCTCGGCGCGCCGGAGGTCTCGGGCCTCGAGGCGGTGCTGGCGCTGGATGCGGCGGCCCGGTCCGAGGCCGGCCGGATCGCCGCCGGCCGGGCTGCCGCCTGATACGCTGAACCCGCGCCGGCACCGTCCGGCTGGAGGACTGGGTCTTGGAATTGCTCGGGAACCTGTTCGATCGCCTGCTGGCCGTGCCGGGCTATGTGCTGCCCTTCGTCGTCGGGCTCGGGCTGCTGGTCTTCATCCATGAGCTCGGCCATTACCTCGCCGCCCGCTGGCGCGGCGTGCATGCCGAGGTCTTCTCCATCGGCTTCGGCCGGCCGCTGCTGCGCTGGACCGACCGCCGCGGCACGGAGTGGCGGATCGCCTGGATCCCGCTCGGCGGCTTCGTGAAGATGCATGGGCAGGAGACGCCGGAGGAGGCGCCGCCCGAGGTGCGCGCGACTTGGCAGCCCGGCCGCACCTTCCACGGCAAGTCGGTGGGCAGCCGCGCGATCGTGGTGGCGGCCGGGCCGATCGCCAATTTCCTCCTCGCCATCGTGCTGTTTGCCGTGCTGTTCACCGCCTATGGGCGGCCGGTGCCGGATGCCGGGCAGGCGACGGTGATCGCCCGCGTCGCGCCGGATTCGGCGGCGGCGCAGGCCGGGCTGCGGCGCGGCGACCGCATCCTCAGCATCGATGGGCAGCCGATCACCAGCTTCGAGGAGGTGCAGCGGCGGGTGCAGCCGCGCGCGAACGAGCGGGTGGACCTGCTCGTCGAGCGGGACGGCGCCTCGATCGAGGTGCCGGCGGTGCCGCGGGCCGAGCCGGACGGCAAGGGCCGCCTCGGCGTCACCGGCGGCGGCATCCGGCTCGAGCGGCTGGACCCGGCCACCGCCCTCGTCGCCGGCATCGAGCAGACCGCGGGCATCACCTGGCACACCCTGGTGGGCGTCGGCGAGATGATCACCGGCCAGCGCAGCGCCAAGGAGCTCGGTGGCCCGATTCGCATTGCCGAGGTCAGCGCCGAGGCCGCCCAGATGGGGCTCGACACCTTCATCAACCTGCTCGCCGTGCTCTCCGTCAGCCTCGGCCTGCTGAACCTCTTCCCCATCCCGGTGCTCGATGGCGGGCACCTGATGTTCTACGCGGCGGAGGCGATCCGCGGCCGGCCGCTGCCGCCGAAGGTGCAGGAATACGGCTTCCGCGCCGGATTCGCGCTGCTGATCGCGCTCTTCCTCTTCGCGTCGAGGAACGACATCGTCGAGGGCGGCATCGGCCGCTTCGTCGCCGGCCTGCTCGGCTGAAGCCGCCGCCGCCGGGCCACACCGGCGGCGATCCGGACCGCGGGCGCAGCGGGTGGGGTGGCGGCCCCGGGGGGCTGCGGCTATTGTCCGCACCGCCTGCGAACCGCCAGCCACGGGTCCGAACTTGTCCCCACTCTTGCGTGCCCTCCTGCTCGCCTCCGTCAGCCTCGCGCCGACCCTGCTGCCCGCGCTGGCCGAGGCGCAGCCGCGGCCCCGCAGCGTGCCCGCCGTGCGGGCCGCGCCGGAGGGCATCGTCCAGGCCATCGACGTCCGCGGCAACCAGCGCATCGAGGCGGATACCGTCCGCTCCTACATGCTGCTGCAGCCGGGCGACCGCTTCGATGCCGACCGGCTGGACCGCAGCCTGAAGTCGCTCTTCGCCACCGGCCTGTTCAAGGACGTGCAGGTGCGGCGCGAGGGCAGCCGCGTGGTGGTCGAGGTCGTCGAGAACCCGATCGTCAATCGCGTCGCCTTCGAGGGCAACCGCAAGATCTCGGACGACGTGCTGCGCGGCGAGGTGCAGATGCGCAGCCGCGCGGTCTTCACGCCGCAGGCGGTGCAGGCCGACCGCCAGCGCATCCAGGAGCTCTATGCCCGCCGCGGCCGCTTCGCCGCGGTGGTCGAGCCGAAGCTCATCCAGCTCGACCAGAACCGCGTCGACGTCGTCTACGAGATCCAGGAGGGCGATGCCGCCCTGATCGCCCGCATCAACTTCGTCGGCAACCGCGAGTACAGCGACACCCGGCTGAAGGAGGTGGTGGCGACCAAGGAGCAGGCCTGGTACCGGCTCTTCTCCTCCTCCGACCAGTTCGACCCGGAGCGGCTGTCCTTCGACCGCGAGCTGCTGCGCCGGTTTTACCTCAGGAACGGCTATGCCGACGTGCAGGTGACCAACGCGACGGCGGAGCTCGCGCCCGACCGCGGCGGCTTCTTCGTCACCTATACGATCGAGGAGGGGCCGCGCTACCGGGTCGGCAAGGTCGACGTCGTCTCCAACCTGCGCAACCTCGATGCCGCGAATGTCTCGCGCCTCGTCACCATCGAGGAGGGCGACTGGTACGACGGCGACAGCGTCGAGCGCGTGGCGCAGGAGCTGCAGGACGCGGCCAACCTGCGCGGCTTCCCCTTCGTCGACGTGCAGCCGCGGATCCAGCGCAACCGCGCGGACCGGCGGGTCGACCTGACCTTCGAGATCAACGAATCGCCGCGGGTCTATGTCGAGCGCATCGACATCAACGGCAATACCCGCACGCAGGACCGCGTCATCCGCCGCGAGTTCCGGCTGACCGAGGGCGACGCCTTCAACGCCGCGCAGATCCGGCGCAGCCGCCAGCGCATCCGCGACCTCGGCTACTTCTCCGACGTGCAGGTCAGCTCCTCGCCCGGCTCCGCCCCGGACCGCGCGATCCTGAACACGCAGGTGACCGAACGCGCGACCGGCGAGGTCTCGGTCGGCGGCGGCTACTCGACGGATGCGGGCGCGCTGGCCGATGTCGGCCTGCGCGAGCGCAACCTGCTCGGCACCGGCATCGATGCGCGCATCAACGGCACGCTGGCGCAGCGGCGCAGCCAGCTCGACTTCTCGGTCACCGATCCCTACTTCCTCGACCGCAACCTCGCCGCCGGCCTCGACATCTTCTTCGTCCAGCGGAACCTGCTGAACATCTCGGCCTACCGCGAGCGGCGCGCCGGCTTCGCGCTGCGTGCCGGCTACGCCTTCAACGACCGGCTGCGGCAGACCTGGGCCTATACCCTGACGGACCGCGAGGTCTACGACGTCGCGGCCAACGCCTCGCCCTACATCCAGGAGCAGAAGGGCGAGACGCTGCTGTCGCAGATCGGCCAGACCCTGACCTACGACTTCCGCGACTCGATCATCGATCCGCGGCGCGGCGGCGTGGCCCGGCTCGGCACCGACTTCGCCGGCCTCGGCGGCGACGTGGCCTATCTGCGCGCCCGCCTCGACGGCAGCTACTACATCCCCTTCGAGCAGTATTTCGGCGACCCGGACTACGTGCTCTCGATCTCCGGCAGCATTGGCTACCTCGATCCGCTGTTCGGCAAGCGCGAGCGCATCATCGACCGCTTCTTCCTCGGCGGCGAGAACCTGCGCGGCTTCCGGATCGCCGGCGCCGGCCCGCGCGACACGAATACGCGGGACAGCCTCGGCGGCCGCTTCCTCTGGACCCAGAGCACCGAGTTGCGCTACCCGCTGCCGCTGCCCGCGGAGCTCGGGCTGGTCGGGCGCGCCTTCGTCGATGTCGGCTCGCTCTCGCAGCTCGACCGGAGCGCGCCGATCCTCCGGGGCGTTCCGGTCGCCGACGACGCCTCGCCGCGGGTCGGCGCCGGCGTCGGCATCTCCTGGCGGAGCCCCTTCGGCCTGATCAACATCGACCTGGCCCAGGCCGTGGTGAAGAAGTCCTACGACGAGACGCAGGTCTTCCGCTTCGGCTTCGGCACCCGCTTCTGACCACGGGAATCGCGATCCTCATGCGCCTCCAGCCCGCCCCGGCCCGCCTGGCCACCCTGCGAGCCGCCGCGGCGGCCGCCGCCCTCCTGCTCGCGGCGCCCGCCCTGGCGCAGCAGGATCCGGGCTATTTCATCCCGCCGGGCCAGCAGCGGCCCCAGGCCCAGCCGCAGCGCCCGGCCCAGGCGCAGCAGCCGCAGCGCCCGCCGCAGCAGGCCGCCCGGTCGCTGCCGGCCGGCCAGCAGCCGCCCGCCGCGGTCATCGGCATCGTCGACGTGCCGGAGATCCAGCGCGTCTCCACCGCCTTCAGCCAGGTTCGCGACGAGATCGAGCGCCGCCGCCAGCGGCTGAACGACGACCTGCAGCGCGAGCAGAACAACTGGCGCGAGCAGCAGCAGCAGCTTGCCAACCAGCGTTCCTCCCTGCCGCCGGAGCAATTGCGCGAGCGCGAGCGCGCCCTGCAGGACCGCATCACCGACAGCCAGCGGATCTTCCGCGAGCGCAGCCGCAACATCGAGCAGGCGGCGCAGCAGGCGCTGCAGGAGATCGAGCAGGGGCTCGGCACCGTCATCCGCCAGGTCGCGGCGAGCCGCAACGTCAACCTGGTGCTGCCGCGGCCGCTGGTGATCTACAACGACCCGCCCTTCGACCTGACGGAGGAGGTGGCGACGCAGTTCAACAAGGTGCTGAAGAGCGTGACCATGCCGCCCGAGGCGGCGGTCGGCGAGGCACCGGCCGCGGCGGCGAATGCCCCGCGCCCCGCGCCCGCCGCGCAGCCGGCCCAGCCGCAGCAGCGGCGCCAGCAATAGGGGCGCCGCCATGGCGGATCCGCGCTTCTTCGCCTCCAGCGGCCCGCAGCGGCTGGCGGATATCGCGGCCGCCGCGGGGGCGCGCTTCGAGGGCGATGGCGAGCGGCGCTTCAGCGGCGTCGCCCCGTTGCAATCGGCCGGGCCGGACGATGTCAGCTTCCTCGACAACCGCCGCTACGCGCCGCTGCTGCAGGAGACGAAGGCGGGCGCCATCGTCCTCGCCCAGGCCTTCGCCGGGGAGGTGCCGGCGGGCAGCGTCGCGCTGGTCACCGCTGCGCCCTACCTCGGCTTCGCCCGGGTGGCGCGGCTGCTGCACCCGCTGCCGGCGCCGGTGCCGGGCATCCACCCGACGGCGGTGGTGGCGCCCGATGCCGTGGTCGGGGAAGGGACGGAGATCGGCCCCTATGCGGTGGTCGGCGCCGGCGCGCGCATCGGCCGCGGCTGCATCCTCCATGCCCATGTCACGGTCGGGCCCGCGGTCGAGATCGGCGATGGCTGCCGGCTGCATCCTCACGTCAGCGTCAGCCACGCCGTCCTGGGCGAGGGCGTGGTGCTGCATCCCGGGGCGCGGATCGGGCAGGAGGGCTTCGGATTCGCCCCCACCCCGGACGGGCGGTTCGAGACCATGCCGCAACTCGGCCGCGTGCTGCTCGGCGATTTCGTCGAGGTCGGGGCGAATTCCTGCGTCGACCGCGGCAGCCAGGGCGACACGGTGCTCGGCCCGGGCACCCGCCTCGACAACCTGGTGCAGATCGGGCACAACGTGCGCACGGGGCGCGGCTGCGTCGTGGTGGGGCAGGCCGGGATCTCCGGTTCCACCACGCTCGAGGACTTCGTCACCATCGCGGCACAGGCGGGGCTGACGGGCCATCTCCGCATCGGCGCGCAGGCACGCATCGGCGCCCAGGCCGGCGTCATGAACGACGTGCCGGCGAAGACCGATGTGATCGGCAGCCCGGCCATGCCCGTCCGCGAATTCTGGCGCGCGACGTCCTGGCTGCGAAAGATGAGCGCGCGGCGCGAGAGCGAGGGGAAGGCAGGCTAGAGCAATGGTTGCGAGCGAGGCGCAGGCGGCGGAGACCGCGAGCGCGGCGGCGGTTGAAGCCTACGACATCGCGCAGATCATGCGCGCCATCCCGCACCGCTATCCCTTCCTGATGGTGGACCGCGTGGTCGAGGTGGTGAAGAACGCCTCCGCGGTCGGCATCAAGAACGTCACCATCAACGAGAACTACTTCCAGGGCCATTTCCCCGAGCATCCCGTGATGCCGGGCGTCCTGATCATCGAGTGCATGGCCCAGACCGCCGCCGTCCTGGTGGTGGAGACGCTGGGCCCCGAGGCGCGAGGCAAGCTCGTCTACTTCATGACCGTCGAGAACGCGAAATTCCGCAAGCCCGTGGTGCCGGGCGACCAGATGCGCGTGCAGGTCGTGAAGGAGAAGCAGCGCGGCAACATCTGGAAATTCACCGCCGAAGCCAAGGTGGATGGGAAGGTGGTGGCGGAAGCCACCTATGCAGCGATGATCCTCGACCGTTGAACGCCTTGCCCCCCAAGACCGCGAAGGGCATCGACCCGACCGCGATCGTCGCGCCGGGCGCGGCCATCGCCGATGGTGCCGTGATCGGCGCCGGCGTCCGCATCGGACCTTTCTGCAGCATCGGGCCGGAGGTGGTGCTGGAGGCGGGCGTCGAGCTCGTCTCGCATGTCGTCGTCGAGGGCGCGACGCGCATCGGCGCCGGGACGCAGGTGCTGCCCTTCGCCTCCATCGGCACCCCGCCGCAGGACCTGAAGTACAAGGGGGAGCCGACGCGCTGCGAGGTCGGGCCGAAATGCCTGATCCGCGAGGGCGTCACCATCCACCGTGCCAGCGTCGGCGGCAGCGGCGTGACGAAGGTCGGCGCCGGTTGCATGCTGATGGCCATGGCGCATGTCGCGCATGACTGCCTGGTCGGGGAGGGCGTGATCCTCGCCAACAACGTCATGCTCGGCGGCCATGTCTGGGTGGGCGACGGCGCCTTCGTCGGCGGCGGCGCGGCGGTGCACCAGACCGTGCGCATCGGCCGCCTCGCCATGGTCAGCGGCCTCGCCGGCGTCACCAACGACATCCCGCCCTTCGGCTATGTCTTCGGCCTGCCCGCGCGCCTCGTCGGCTTCAACAAGATCGGCCTGCTGCGCCGCGGCGCCTCGCGCGACCAGCTCCGCACGCTCCGCGTCGCCAACAACCTGCTCTTCAAGGACCCCGGCGAGTTCGCGGCCAAGCTCGAGCAGGCCGAGCAGCGCTGGCCGGACGAGCCGCTGGTGCAGGAGGTCGTCGCCTTCGTGCGCGACGCGACGCGCCGCCGCCAGCTCGTCCGCCCCGGCCGCATGGCCGCGCCCGAGCTCGGCGGCGTGGACGAGGAGAACGGGGACGGGGCGTGAGGGGAGGGGGCGACCCACCCGCGCGATGACCCTCCCGCTTGGCATCCTCGCCGGCGGCGGCGACGTGCCGCTGCAGGTTGCCCGGGCCGCGCGCGCGGCCGGGCGGCCGGTGCAGGTCGTGGCGCTCGATGGCTGGGCCGATCAGGACTGGCGCGACTTTCCCGTCCTGCGCGAGAGAGTCGGCGCCGCCGGCCGCATCCTCGGCCATCTGCGCCGCGCCGGCGTGCGGCAGATCGTCATGACCGGCCGCGCCCAGCGGCCGGGCGTCCTCTCGCTCCGGCCGGACGCGGCCGGGGCAAGGTTGCTCGCCCGCATCGGCCGGGCCTATTTCGCCGGCGACGACGGACTGCTGCGCGCGGTTGCCCGCGCGCTGGAGGAGGAGGGCTTCGAGATCGTCGCCGCGCACGACATCCTGCGCGACATCCTGCCGGAGGCCGGGCTGCTGACCCGCACCGCGCCGGATGCGACGGCCCGCGCCGACATCGCGCGCGGCATCGCCGTGGTCCGGGCGCTGGGCGCCGTCGATGTCGGCCAGGGCGCCGTGGTGCAGCAGGGCCTCGTCCTCGGCGTCGAGGCGATCGAGGGCACGGATGCGCTGCTCGCGCGTTGCGCCGGCCTGCGCCGGGAGGGACCGGGCGGCGTGCTGGTCAAGCTGGTCAAGCCCGGGCAGGATCGCCGCCTCGACCTGCCGACGGTGGGCCCGGGGACGGTGCGCGGCGCGGCGGAGGCCGGGCTGGCGGGCATCGCGATCGAGGCCCGTGGTACCATCCTGGTGGACCGCGCGCGGACCGTGGCGGCGGCGGATGCGGCGGGGCTCTTCCTGCTCGCCATCGACCCCGACAACTTCAAGGAGACGGAGAGGACGCCATGAGCAAGTTCCTGCACACCATGATCCGCGTCGGCAATCTCGACCGCAGCGTGAAGTTCTACACCGAGCTCCTGGGCATGAAGGAGCTGCGCCGCCGCGACGTGCCCGACGGCAAGTACACCCTCGCCTTCCTCGGCTATGGCGAGGGCAATGCCGAGGGCCAGGCGGAGATCGAGCTGACCTACAACTACGGCACCGAGAAGTACGAGCAGGGCAATGCCTTCGGCCATCTCGCCCTCGGCGTGCCGGACGTCGCCGCGGCCTGCGAGAAGGTGCGCACCGGCGGCGGCAAGGTGACGCGGGAGGCCGGGCCGGTGAAGTTCGGCACCACCATCATCGCCTTCGTCGAGGATCCGGACGGCTACAAGATCGAGCTGATCCAGCGCTGACCCAGGCCTGAGCAAGGAGGCTGCCGGCCGCGCATGTCGGGCCTTGTCGATCCTTTCGGCCTGCTGCGCGATGCGGCCTACGGGGCGGAGCGGTTCGGCCGCTCCCTCATCGGGCAGGAGCGCATCCGCCTCGCCGTCACCGGCCTGACGCGGGCGGGCAAGACGGTCTTCCTCACCTCGCTGCTGGCGAACCTGCTGGCGGCGGGGCGCGGTCGGCGGACGCTGCCGGCGCTGGAGCAGGTGGCGGGCGGCCGGCTGCGGGCGGTCAGGCCCGTGCCGCCGGCGCTCGGCGGGCTGCCGCGCTTCGACGTGGAGGGGCACCTCGCCGCCCTCGCCGCCAACCCGCCGGCCTGGCCGGCGCGGACGGAGGACCTCTCGACGCTCGAGCTGGTGCTGGAGCTCGACCGGCAGAGCCTCTTCGCCGGGCTGCTCGGCACGCGGACGGTGACGCTCGAGCTGCTGGACTATCCCGGCGAGTGGCTGCTGGACCTGCCCATGCTGCGGCAGGATTTTTCCGCGTGGTCGGAGATGACGCTCGCGCGCATGCGGCGCGGGGCGCGGGCCGAGGTCTCGGCCGAGTTCCTCGCCTTCCTCGACGGCCTGCCGGCCTATGCCGCGGCCGAGCCGGCGCTGGTGCGGCGCGGCGCGGCGCTCTACCGCGATTCGCTCCGCGCCTGCCGCGACCGGCTCGGCTTCCGCTTCCTGCAGCCCGGGCGGCTGCTGAACCCGGGCCCGCGCGGCGAGACCCGCGCGATGCAGTTCTTCCCGGTGCCGGCGACGCTGCAGGGCGAGCTGGCCGACCGCATGGCGGAGCGCCACGCCGCCTATGTCGAGGCGCAGCGCAATGAATTCTTCGAGCCCTATTTCCGCCGCTTCGAGCGGCAGGCGGTGCTGGTCGATGTCCTCGGCGCGCTGCATGCCGGGCGCGACGCCTTCGAGGACACCGCCGATGCGCTCGCCGCCATCGCCGAGGCGCTGCGCTATGGCGGCGGCTGGCTGGACTGGCTGACCGGCGTCGGCGTCGACCGCGTCGCCTTCGTCGCCACCAAGGCGGACCATGTGCCGGCGCGGCAGCGCGATGCGCTGGCGGCGCTCCTCGGGCATCTGGTCAAGCAGCCGCAGGGTCGCGTCGACAGCGCCGGCGTCACGACCAGCGTGCATGCGCTCGCCTCCATCCGCTGCACCGAGGACGACGTGGCGACCCTCGATGGCCGCCCGGTCGCCGCGGTGCGCGGCGTGCTGCTGGCGAACCGCCGCGCCGCCAAGGTCTATCCCGGCGAGATCCCGCTGCGCCCGCCCGAGCCGGGCTTCTGGGAGCACGGCTTCTTCGAGATGCCGGAGTTCCAGCCGCCGCGCCTGGACCCCGCCGGCGGCGCCGGCGTTCCGCATCTCGAGCTGGATGCGCTGGTGGCGGCGCTGATCGGAGACGTGCTGTGAGCGACCAGAACGCGCCGCGTGGCCCGCGGGTGATCCTGGAGGAGGACAAGCCCGCGCAGCGCCTCGACTTCCAATGGGAGCAGGCGGTGGTGCCGGTCGCCGAGGCGCGGCCGCGGGTGAACTGGTCCGGCATCGGCCGAGTGCTCGGCGGCGGGGCGCTGCTGGTCGGCGGCATCGGGCTGATCGATGCGGTGAACTTCGTCCAGGACCAGTTCCTGCGCGGCCCGGTCGAGGGGCTGGTGACCACCGGCGTCGTCGCCGGCGGCCTGGCGCTCGCCCTCTCCGGAATCTGGCGGGAGTTCCGCGGCCTCGCCTCCATCCGCAACGTCGATCATGCCCGCGCCGCCTTCGCGCGCGGCGATCTCTCGACCGCGAAGGCGGAGGCGCAGCGCTGGGCCGCCTCGGTGCCGGAGGGCGCGGTGCTGAAGGACCGCATCCGCGCGGCGCGCACGGTGGACGAGTTGCAGCTTGTCCTGCAGCCGGCGATGCAGGCGCTCGAGGCGCGCGCGGCGTCGCTCGGCCGCACGGCGGCGATGCAGGCCTTCTCCGTCACCGCCATCAGCCCCTCGCCCGGGCTGGATGCGCTGGTCTTCACCTGGCGCGGGGTGCGGCTGGTGCGGCAGGTCGCCTCCCTGCACGGGCTGCGGCCCGGGCTCTTCGGCACGCTCGCGCTGCTGCGGCGGACGCTGTGGGATGCGGCGACGGTGGCGGCGACGGATGTGGTGCTGGATGCCGGCGCGCGGGCGCTGCTGTCCAACCCGCTGCTGCAGCAATTCGCCGGCGAGGTCGGCGCCGGCGCCGTCGCGGTGCGGCGGATGCTGCGGCTGGCGAAGGTCTCGGCCGAGGCCTGCCGGATCACGCCGGTGAACTGATCATTCCACCTTGATCCCGGCACGCTGCACGAGGTCGCGCCATTGCGCGATC
Source organism: Paracraurococcus lichenis (assembly GCF_030657435.1). Classification (GTDB taxonomy): domain Bacteria; phylum Pseudomonadota; class Alphaproteobacteria; order Acetobacterales; family Acetobacteraceae; genus Paracraurococcus; species Paracraurococcus lichenis. The sequence goes on from NZ_JAUTWS010000004.1 coordinate 255,554, forward strand.
TCGCGCCGGACCATCGCCGCATACTCTTCCGGCCCGCCGGCGACGACGCTGTAGCCCTGTGCCTCCAGCTTCGGCTTCAGCGGCGCCTCCCGCGCCGGGGCGAGCAGCAGCGCATGCAGCCGCGCCATGATCGCCGGCGGCAGGCCGGGCGGGGTGATGAAACCCCAGATCCCCAGCACGTCCACCGCGGGCAGGCCGGCCTCGGCCATGCTCGGCACCTCGGGCAGCAGCGGCGCGCGCGCGGCGCCGGTCACCGCCAGCGCCCGCAGCCGGCCGGACTGCACATGCTGCAGGGAGGAGGAAAGGGCGACGAAGCCATAGGGCGTGTCGCCCGCAGCCAGCGCGGCAAGCTGCGGCCCGCCGCCGCGATAGCCGACCGGCGTGATCTCACGGCCCGACGCCATCTGGAACTGCACCAGGGCGAGGTGGGTGGGCGCGCCGATGCCGCCATGCGAGATGCCGAGGCCGGGCCTGGCCGTCGCCTCCGCCAGCACCTCCGCCACGCTGCGCGCCGGGGCGGCGGGATGCGCCAGCAGCAGCGCCGGCGAGGTCACGGCGAGGCCGAGGAAGCCGAGGTCGCGCTCCGTATCGTAGGGCAGGCGGTCGCCGATCAGCGCCGGGTTCACCAGCAGGGCGTTGTCGTTGGTGCCGAGGGTATAGCCATCGGGCGCGGCGGTCGCGACCGCCTGGGTCCCCGGCACGGTGGCGCCGCCGCCGCGGTTCTCCACGACGAAATTCTGGCCGGAGACCTCCGAGGCGTGCTGCGCCAGGATGCGGGCGACGATGTCGCTGGAGCCGCCGGGGCCATAGGGCACGACGATCCGCACCGTGCGCGCGGGGAAGGGCGTGGTCTGCGCGCGCGCCATGCCGGGCGTAAGGGCGAGGGCGGCGAGCAGGCCGCGGCGGCGCATCGCCCTAACCCTCCAGCCGGACATTGGCGATGCGTGCGACCTCGCGCCACTGCGCGATCTCGCGCCGGACGAAGGCGCCGAAGGCCTCCGGCGTGCCGGGCGCGACGGTGCCGCCGAGGTCGAGGAAGCGCGCCTGGACCGCCGGCTCGCGCAGGATGGCGTTCAGGTCGGCATTGACCTTCTGCAGGATGGGCTCCGGCAGGCCTGCGGGGCCGACGAGGCCTGTCCAGCCATAGGCGCCGTAGCCCGGCGCCACCGTCTCCGCGATGGTCGGCACATCGGGGAGTTGCGGCGCGCGGTCGGGTGTCGTCACCGCGATCGGGAGGATCCTGCCGGCCTGGATATGCGGCAGGGAGGAGGTGACGCTGTCGAACATCAGCGGCACGGTGCCGGCCAGCAGGTCCGCCATGGCCGGGCCGCTGCCGCGGTAATGCACCATGTTGAAGCGCGTGCCTGTGCGGTGCGCGAAGAGCTCCGCCGACATGTGCTGGCTGGTCGCCGGGCCGGCGGTCGCCAGGTCGATGCTGCCGGGCGCCGCCTTGGCGGCCGCGACCATCGCCTCCGCCGTGCGGTGCGGGAAGGCGGGATGCGCGACCAGCAGCAGCGGCAGGACGGCGACATTGCCGATGAAGGCGAAGTCGCGCTCGGCATCATAGGGGATGCGCGGCAGGACGGAGGGGTTGACGCCGAGCGTGCCAGAGGTGCCGGCGGTCAGCGTATAGCCGTCCGGCGCCGCCCGCGCGCCGGCCTCCAGCCCCGGGGCGCCGGCGCCGCCGCCGCGGTTCTCCACGACGACGCGCTGCGGCCAGCGCTTCGAGAATTCGTCGGCCAGGATGCGCGTCAGGATGTCGGCCGCCTGTCCCGGCGGGAAGGGGACGATGATGCGCACCGGCTTCTCCGGCCAGGGCGCTTGCGCCCGCGCGAGGCCCGGCGCGGCGAGCGCCGCGCCGAGGAGCAGCCGACGCCGGATCACGCCACCTGGTCCGCGAGGCGGTCGAGATGCGCCGCGGTATCGCCGAAGAGGTGCTCGATCACCATGACGCGGCGGAAGAAATGCCCGACGGCGTATTCCTCCGTCATGCCGATGCCGCCATGGAGCTGGATCGCCTGCTGCGACACGAAGCGGCCGGCCTGGCCGACCCCGACCTTGGCCATGGAGATCGCCCGCGCCCGTTCGGCCGCATCCTCCTCCTCGAGCGACATGGTGGCGAGCATCGCCATGGAGCGGCCCTGCTCCATGGCGACCAGCATCTCGGCGGCGCGATGTTGGAGTGCCTGGTTCTCGCCGATCGGCCTGCCGAACTGCACGCGGGTCTTGAGGTAGTCGAGCGTCATGGCCTGCATGGCCTCCATGCAGCCGATGACCTCGGCGGCGGTGGCGGCGATGCCGGCCTCCACCACCCGTTGCACCACGGAGAGCCCGTCATCCTTGATGCCGAGCAGCGCGTCGCGCGGTACGCGCACGTCGCTGAGGGAGAGCTCCGCGGCCTCCGTGCCGTCGCGCAGCCGGTAGCCGCGGCGGGCGAGGCCGGGCGCATCGGCATCCACCAGGAAGAGCGAGATGCCCTCCGCCTCGTCGCGGCCGCCGGCGGTGCGCGCGCTGACCACCAGCCGGTCGGCGGTCGCGCCGTGCAGGACGACGCTCTTCGCGCCCTCCAGCACGAAGCCGTCGCCGGCGGGCTTCGCCGTGGTCAGGATGTCGGTGATGTCGTAGCGCGCCTGCCGCTCGTAATGCGCGAAGGCGAGGCGGAGCGTGCCGGCGGCGATCTCCGGCAGCACCTCGCCCTTCTGCGCCTCGTTGCCCGCGAGGCGGAGGGCGGTGCCGCCCAGCACCACCGTCGCCAGATAGGGCTCCAGCACCAAATGGCGGCCGAAGGACTGCATCAGCAGCATGACGTCGACGGCGCCGCCGCTGAAGCCGCCATACTCCTCCGCGATCGGCAGGCCGAGCAGGCCGAGCTCGGCATACTTGTCCCAGAGCGGCTGGCTCCAGCCCTGCTCGGTCTTCAGCAGGGCGCGGCGCTGCTCGAAGGAATAGCTGTCGGAGAGCAGCCGGGTGACGCTCTCGGTCAGCAGGCGCTGGTCGTCGGTGAGGTCGAAATCCATCTCAGAGCCCCAGCACTGCCTTGTTCAGGATGTTCTTCTGGATCTCATTGGTGCCGCCATAGATCGAGGCGGCGCGCAGCATCAGGTAGGCCGGGGCCATCTGCGGCGCCCAGTCCGGGCCGATGGCGGGCTCGTTCGCCATCGCCGCCAGCTCCTGCTGCCAGACCGGCATGGCCTGCGGGCCGCCGACATCCATGACCAGTTCGCTGCTCGCCTGCAGCAGCTCCGTGCCCTTGATCTTGAGGACGGAGGAGAGCGGGTCGGGCCGGTTGCCGCCCGCCTTGGCATGGGCGGAGACGACGCGGAGCTGGGTGATCTCCAGCGCCTTCATGTCCACCTCGATCTGGGCGACGCGGGCGCGGAAGGCGCGATCCTCAATGAGGGGTTTGCCGTTCATCCGGACCTCGCGCGCCACCTCCTTGGCGAAGCGCACGCGCTCCTTGCTCTTGCCGAGGCGGGCGATGCCGGTGCGCTCGTTGCCCAGCAGGTACTTGGCAACGGACCAGCCCTTGTTCTCCTCGCCGACCAGGTTCTCCACCGGCACCTTCACGTCGGTGAAGAAGACCTCGTTCAGGTGGTGGCTGCCGTCGATGGAGATGATCGGTCGGACCTCGATGCCGGGCGTCTTCATGTCGATCAGCAGGAAGGAGATGCCGTCCTGCTTCTTCGCCGCGCCCGGGTTCGTCCGGACCAGGCAGAAGCACCAGTCGGCATTGTGCGCGGTGGAGGTCCAGATCTTCTGGCCATTGACGACGTAGTGGTCGCCTTCGCGCACCGCCCGGGTCTTCAGCCCTGCGAGGTCGGAGCCGGCGCCGGGCTCGGAGAAGCCCTGGCACCACCAGTCATCCAGGTTGCGGGCGCGCGGCAGGAAGCGCTGCTTCTGCGCCTCCGTCCCGAACTGGATCAGCACCGGGCCGAGCATGGTGACGTTGAAGGAGAGGATCTCGGGCGCCGGCGCCGAGAGGTTCTCCTCGAGGAAGATCATGCGCTGAATGGCGGTCCAGCCCGGCCCGCCGTACTCCTTCGGCCAGGAATAGGCCGCCCAGCCCTTCTCGTTCAGGATGCGCATCCAGGCGATGGTGTCCTGCTTCCGCGGCGGGTAGCCCAGCCGCATGCGCTCCCGGATCTCCTTGGGCAGGTGGTCCCGGATGAAGGCGCGCACCTCCTCGCGGAAGGTGGCTTCCTCGGGCGTGAATCGCAGGTCCATGGCCCGCTTCCTCCTGATGTCGTTGCCGGGGAGTGTGCGGCGGGCGGCGGTGGCGGGCAAGCCTCGGCTGGCGCAGGATGGGCGCCTGCGGAGGGAGGCTGAAATGGGCCAGTCCAATACGGTGCGGGTGGCGGTGCTGCCCGGCGACGGCATCGGCACGGAGGTGACCGAGGCGACGCTGGCGGTGCTGGAGAAGCTCACGAAGCGCCACGGCATCGGCATCGCGACCGAGGTGCTGCCGGCCGGCGCCTTCCACTACCGGGAAACCGGGGATGGCTTCCCCGAGAGCAGCTTCCGCGCGGCCGAGGCGGCGGATGCCATCCTGCTCGGCGCCATGGGCTGGCCGGGGATCCGCCAGGCGGACGGGACCGAGATCGCGCCGCAGCTCGACCTGCGGTTCCGGCTGAACCTCTATGCCGGGGTGCGGCCGGTGCGGGCCATACCGGGCGTGCCGGTGGCGCTGGCCGATCCGCGGGCGAAGGAGATCGACCTGGTCCTGATCCGGGAGAGCACGGAGGGGCTGTTCCACTCTCGCGGCAAGGGGCTGGTGACGGAGGACCTCGCCGAGGAGACGCTGCGCATCACGCGGGCGACCACCGAGAAGCTGTCGCGCTTCGCCTTCCGGCTCGCGCAGCGACGTGGCGCACAGCGCGGGCGCCAGCCGCGCGTCACGCTGGTGGACAAGGCCAATGTCTTCCGCGCCTTCGCCTTCATGCGCGGCGTCTTCGACGCGGTGGCGAAGGAGTTCCCCGGGGTGGAGAGCGCGCACCACTACGTGGACGCGATGGCGCTGGACCTGGTGCGCAAGCCCTGGGAGTTCGACGTGCTGCCCACGGAAAACATGTTCGGCGATATCCTCTCCGACCTCGGCGCCGGGCTGGTCGGCGGCATGGGCTTCTCGCCCTCCGCCGATATCGGCGACGAGCATGCGGTGTTCCAGCCGGCGCATGGCACGGCGCCGGACATCGCGGGGAAGGGCATCGCCAACCCGACGGCGACGCTGCTTTCCGCTTCGATGATGCTGGACTGGCTGGCTATGCGCGGGGCGGGGCAGGGCTTCGCCGATGCGGCGGGGGAACTCGGCAGCGCCGTGGACGCGGCCTTCGCCGCGGGCCTCAGGACCCACGACATCGGCGGCCGGGACGACACGGCCGATGTGGCGAAATCCGTCATGGCGCGGATCGGCGTGCCGTGATCACCAGGCGCGCGCTGCTGGACGGCGTGGCGGCCGCCGGCGGGGCGCGCGCCGCGATCGCGACCCTTGCGGCGCTGGGCGGGCTGCCGGCGACGCCGGCCGCGGCCGCCGCGCCCTCCCTGCCGCGCGACGGGCGGCGCGTGCTGGTGGTGGGCGGCGGCATCGCCGGCCTCGTCGCGGCTTACGAGATGCGCCGCGCGGGCTGGGAGGTGCGGGTGCTGGAGGCGGCGTCGAAGCCCGGTGGCCGCTGCATGACGCTGCGCGCCGGCGACACGGTGCAGGAGGCGGGCGGGCCGGTGCAGCGCGTCGCCTGGCCGGAGGCGCCGCACCTGTATCTCAACCCCGGGCCGGCGCGCATCCCGCACCACCATCGCGGCATCCTCGGCTACTGCCGCGCGCTCGGCGTGCCGCTCGAGGTGCTGGTGAACGAGAACCGCGCGGCGCTGGTGGAAAGCCCGGGCGGGCCGGTGCCGCTGCGGCGGCTGCAGGCCGACATGCGCGGGCTGGTCGCGGAACTCGCGGTGAAGGGCCTGGGCGCCGGTGGGCTGGCGATGCCGGTCTCGGAGGAGGACCTGGCCCGCCTGAGGGGCGCGCTGCGCTTCTGGGGCGGGCTGGATGCGGAGGCGCGCTACCGCGGCACGCCGCGGGCGGGCTGGGCGGAGGGGCCAGGCGCGGGCCTCGATCCGCCGAAGCCGCTCGGGCCGCTCGACCCGCGGGCGCTGATGGTGCCCGAGGTCTGGATGGCCGCGAGCTTCGCCGAGGGCATCGACTACCAGGCGACCATGCTGCAGCCGGTGGGCGGGATGGGTCGCATTGCCGCGGGCTTCGCGCGGGCGCTGGGCGATGCGGTGGTGACGGGGGCGGAGGTGGTCTCGCTGCGGCGCGTGGAGGGCGGCGCGCGCGTCACCTGGCGCGGCGCGGATGGCGCAATGCGGGAGGAGGTGGCGCCGCGCGTGTTGGTGGCGCTGCCGGCGCCGGTGCTGGCCTCGCTCGACACCGACTTCTCGGCGGAGCGGAAAGCGGCGCTGGCGGCGCTGCGCTATGCCCATGCCTGCAAGCTCGGCTTCTACGCGGCGCGGCGGTTCTGGGAGGAGGATGCGGCGATCTATGGCGGCATCTCCTGGACGCCGCGGGATGCGCTGCAGGTCTGGTATCCCTCGCACGGCTTCCATGCGGAGGGTGGGGTGCTGGTGGGCGCCTATATCTTCGACGGCCCCTCGGCGCAGCGCTTCGAGGCAGCGGCGCCCGAGGCGCGCGGCGCGGCCATGGCGGCGGACGGGGAGGGGCTGCACCCCGGCTATGCGAAGGCGGTCTCGGCGCCGGTCTCGGTCGCCTGGGGCCGGATGAAGCGGGCGGGCGGCGCCTGGGCGGAGTGGACCCGGCCGCAGCGCGCCTCGGAGTACCCGCTGTTGCGCGCGCCGGAAGGGCCCTACGTCTTCGCCGGCGAGTACCTGTCCTGGCTGACCGGCTGGCAGGAAGGTGCCGTGCTGTCGGCGTGGTCGGCGCTGGAAGACTTACAGAAATAGATGAGGGGGGCTTGGGGGGAGAATACCTTCTCCCCCCATGCTGTCACTCGGCGGGAAGTGGGACCGCGTTCGGCACGGCCTGACGCTTCGGCCTGCGCAGCGCCAGCGCATAGAGCGCCGGCACCACCAGCAGCGTCGCCAGCGTGCCCAGCGTCAGCCCGCCGATCATGGCGACCGCCATCGGCCCCCAGAAGACCGAGAGCGTCAGCGGCACGAAGGCGAGCACCGCGGCGAGCGCCGTCAGCACCACCGGCCGCGCCCGGCGCACCGTGCTCTCGATGATGGCGCGCCGCAGGGTCTCGCCGTGCTCGAGGTCCTGCCGCACCTGGTCCACCAGGATCACCGTATTGCGCATGATCATGCCGGCCAGCGCGATGACGCCGAGCAGGGCGACGAAGCCGAAGGGCTTGTCCATGGCCAGCAGAGCCGCCGCGGCGCCGGGGATGCCGAGCGGCGCGGTCGCCAGCACCAGGCCGACGCGGCCGAAATGGCGGAGCTGCCACATCAGCAGCAGCAGCATGGCGCCGATCATGACGGGGAAAAGGGCGTAAAGGGCGGCATTGGCCTTGCCGCTCTCCTCCGTCGCGCCGCCGGTGACGATGCGGACATCGGGCGGCAGCGCGGCGCGCAGCGCGTCGATGCGGGGCAGGGCGGCCTTGGTCACGTCCGGTCCCTGCAGCCCGTCCAGGATGTCGGCGCGGACGGTCAGGAACAGCTCGCGGTTGCGGCGCCAGAGGATGGGTTCCTCCATGACAGGCTCCAGCCGCGCGAGCTGGCTGAGCGGCACGGCGCCGGCGGGCGTCGAGATGCTGAGGTCGCCGAGCGAGGCGAGGGAGAGCCGCTCGGCGGCCGGGGTGCGGACGACCACGTCCACCAGGCGGTTGCCCTCGCGGAGCTGGGTCGCCGTGGTGCCCGAGAGCAGCGCCTGCAGGGATTGCGAGACGGCAGCCGGCGAGAGGCCGAGCTGCGCCAGCCTCTCCTGGTCGAGCGCGATGCGCACGCCCGGCGCCCGCTCGCTCCAGGAGAACTGCACGTCGCGGGTGCCCGGCGTCGCCCGCAGCGCGGCGGCGACGTCCTCGGCGACGCGGCGCAGGGTGTCGGGGTCCGGGCCATGGACGCGGAACTGCACGGGGAAGCCGACGGGCGGGCCGAATTCGAGGCGGGAGACGCGCATCCGCGCCTCGGGCACCGAGCCGTTCTGCGCCATGGCGCGGAGCTTCGCCAGCAGGCGCTCGCGGGCCTCCAGGTCGGTGGTCTGGATGACGAGCTTGGCGAAGGACTCGTTCGGCAGGTCGGGGTTCAGCGCCAGGAAGAAGCGCGGCGCGCCGGCGCCGAGATAGGTGGTGAAGCTGCGGGCATCCGGGTCGCCCTGCAGCGCGGCCTCCACCTTCTCCGCCGCGGCGCGGGTCGCCGGCACGCCGGCGCCCTGGCGGAGGTTGATGTCCACCAGCAACTCGAGCCGCGCGGAGGTCGGGAAGAACTGCTTCCGGGTCGCGGCCATGCCGGCGAAGCCCGCGGCCATGACGGCGAGGGTGCCGAGCAGCACGACGGCGCGGTGGTCCACGCACCAGCCGACCAGGCGGCGGAGGGCGCGGTAGGTGCGGCTGTCGTAGCCGTCATGGTGCCCCGTGCCCGGCTTCGGCGCCGGCAGCAGCTTCACGCCGAGCCAGGGCGTGAACAGCACGGCGACGAGCCAGGAGGCGAGCAGCGCCGTGCCGACCACCCAGAAGATGCCGCCCGCGTATTCGCCGGCGGTCGAGGCCGCGAAGCCCACGGGCAGGAAGCCCGCCACCGTCACCAGCGTCCCGAAGAGCATGGGGAAGGCGGTGGAGGACCAGGCGAAGGTCGCGGCGCGCACGCGGTCCCAGCCCTGCTCCAGCTTCACCGCCATGGCCTCGATGGCGATGATGGCGTCGTCCACCAGCAGGCCGAGCGAGAGGATCAGCGCGCCGAGGGTGATCCGCTCCAGCTCCATCCCCCAGGCCAGCATGACCAGGAAGACGATGGCGAGCGTCAGCGGGACGGAGAGCGCGACGATGATGCCGGCGCGGAAGCCGAGCGAGAGGAAGGAGACGACCATCACCACCGCCAGGGCGGCGACGAATTTCAGCAGGAACTCGCCGACGCTCTCCTCCACGACGGCGGGCTGGTCGGCGATCTTCGACAGTTCGAGGCCGACCGGCAGCTCCCGCTGCAGCCGCGCGATCTCGGCATCCACGTCGCGGCCGAGGGCGAGGACATCCACGCCCGCGCGCTTGGCGACGGCGACCAGCACGGCGGGCTTGCCCGCATGCCGGATCTGGCTGGCCGGCGGATCGGCGAGGCCGCGGCCGATCGTGGCGATGTCGCCGAGGCGGAGGGTGCGGCCGTTGCTCTCGACCGGCACGGCGCGGATGGCGGCCAGGCCGTCGAAGCCGGATTCGGTGCGGAGATAAATGCGGGAGGACGGCGTCTCGGCGACGCCCGCCGGCGCGACGGCGTTCTGCCGCGCCAGCGCGTCGAGGATGGCGGCGGGCTGCACGCCGAGCGTCGCCAGCCGGCCATGCGAGATGTCGACGAAGACGCGCTGCTGCTCCTCGCCGAGGATCGCCACCTTGCCGGCACCCTGCAGCCCGAGCAGGCGCAGTCGCACCTTCTCCGCCTGGCGCACCAGCTCGGCATTGTCGGCGCCGGTCAGCGCGATGACGACGGCATAGACGTCGGAATACTCGTCGTCGAAGAAGGGGCCCTGCACGCCGGCGGGCAGCAGGTGGCGGATGTCGCCGACCTTCTTGCGCACCTGGTACCACTGGTCCGCGACGGCCTTCGGCGGCGTCGTGTCGCGCAGCGTCACCGTCATGACGGCGGCGCCCGGGCGGGTGAAGGTCTGGACGTAGTCGAGGTACTGCAGGTCCTGCAGCCTGCTCTCGATCCGGTCGGCGACCTGGGCCTGCATCTCCTCGGCGGTCGCGCCGGGCCATTGGGCGGAGACGACCATGACCTTGATGGTGAAGCCCGGATCCTCGGCCCGGCCAAGGCGGAGGTAGGAGACGGCGCCGGCCGCGGCCAGCAGCAGGATGAGGAAGAGCGTCAGGGCGCCGTTGCGCACGCCCCAATCCGAGAGGTTGAAGCGCATCCGCGTCCTCCTCAGCGCAGGGTGGCGGCGGCGCGCAGCCCGGCGATGCGCACGCGGCTGGCGGGGTCGAGGAGCTGCGGCCCGAGCGCAACCACCTGGTCGCCCTCGGCCAGCGGGCCGCGCAGCAGGGCGGTGACCTCGCCGAGCGAGACGACCTCGACCGGCACGGCGACGGGCCGGTCACGCTCCACCTTCCAGACCATCGGCCCCTGGCCGCGGTCGTGCAGGGCGGAGAGGGGGAGGGTGGCGACGGTCGCCGCCGCCGCCTCGGCCCGGACGGTGCCGGTCATGCCGAGCGCGACCCAGTCCGGCGCGCCGGGCAGGGAGAAGCGGGCGGTATAGGTGCGGAGCGCGGCATCGGCCTGCGGCGCCAGTTCCCTCAGGCGCGCGGGCAGGACCTGGCCGGGGCGGGCCCAGAAGCTGGCGGCGACATGCGCCTCGGCGAGGGAGGCGACGGCGGCCTCCGGCACCTGTACCACCAGCTCCCGCTCCTCGGGATTGGCGAGGCGGAGCACCGGCGCGCCCTCCGCCACCACCTGCCCGGCCTCGGCCAGCAGGGCCGTCACCACGCCGTCGTTCGGCGCGAGCAGCAGGGCATAGCCCAGGCGGCGCCGGGCGAGGTCGAGACTGGCGCGGGCGCTCGTCACCTTCTCAGCGGCGCTGCGGGCGGCGGCGACGCGCTGGTCGTCATAGGCGACGGAGACATGGCCGGCGGCGCGCAGGGTCCTGGAGCGCGCGGCATCGGCGGCGGCCTGGCGCGACTGCGCCTCGGCGGCCGAGAGATCGGCCTCGGCGGCGCGGACGGCCAGTGCCAGGTCGCTCTCCTCGATGCGGGCGAGGGGCTGGCCGGCGGTGACCCGCTGCCCCACCTCGACCAGCCGGGCGGTGATGCGGCCGCCGGTGCGGAAGCCGATATCGGCCTCCCGCCGGGCGCGGACGATGCCGGTGAAGGCGCGGGCCTCGGTCAGCGGGGCGAGGTGGACCTCGGCGACCTGGACGGGCCGCGGCGACTCGGCAGCCACCTGCGGCTGGGTCGTGCCCTCCGCCTTGCAGCCAGCGAGGAGGGCGAGGACGCCGAGGGGCGCGAGCAGGGGGTGGGGACGCATGACGGTCTCCGGCGGTGGCCGGAGATGATTATTGGTGCGTTCTGACGAAAGTCAATAATCGTCAGGGCGCACCCTTCACGGCCGCAGGGCGCGCAGCACGAATTCGGTCATGTCCGCGACCTGGGCGCGCAGCTCCTCCACGGTCTGCCCCTTGCGCGCGATGCAGCTCTCGACCAGCGCGGGATGGTTCCAGGGCACCATTGTATGCAATATGATGTGCGATGTCTTAACCGGGTCGCCCAGCGCGAACTCGCCCGCCCGCATCCCGTCCGAGACCACGTGGCAGATCGCGGCATGGACGCCGGCGATGTGGCGCTCCACCACGTTCCAGTGCTCGTCCATGGCGGCGGTGACCATGTCGTGCAGCCGCCGCTCGGCGAAGAAGACCTCGATCTTCGATTCGAACATGCGGCTGAACATCCGGCGCAGGCGCTCGGCCGCGCTGCCCTCGCCGCGGGCGATGGCCTCGAGCTCGGCAAGGATCGCGCCGAGGCTGCGCTGGGCGATCGCCTCGTTGATCGCGCTCTTCGAGGGGAAGAAGCGGTAGACATTGGCCGGCGACATGCCGAGTTCGCGGGCGATGTCGGCGACCGCGGTCTTCTGGTAGCCCATGCTGCGGAACAGCCGCTCCGCCGTCTCCTCGATCCGGGCGCGGGTGGCCTCGGCGCGGGTGGAAGGGCTGTCGGCGAGGGTCTGGGTGGCCATGGCCTGACGAAATCCTTCAGTCGTCAGTTACATAGGGTGCGCAGCCTCGGCAGGGAAGCGGCATCCTATTCCGCGGTGATGCCGGCGGCGCGGATCACCCCTGCCCAACGCGCGAGGTCGGCGGCGATGACGGCGGCGAATGCCTCCGGCGTGCCGCCGACCGGCTGCATGCCCTGGGCGCGCAAGGGCTCCTGCGTCCCGGGCAGGGCCAGCCAGGCGTTCAGCGCCGCGTTCAGCCGGGCGAGCAGCGGCGCCGGCAGGCCTGCCGGGCCGAGCAGCCCGTACCAGAGGTCCACCTGCACGCCGGGGAAGCCGGCCTCCGCCATGGTCGGCACGGATGGCGCCGCCGCGACGCGCGCCGGGCTGCCGACCGCGAGCAGCCGCACCTGCCCGGCCCCGGCCAGCGGCAGCGCCGTGTGCAGCGGGAGCACCATCGCCGCGACCCGCCGGCCGATCAGGTCCTGGATCGCCGGCGCGCTGCCCTTGTAGGGCACGTGGTTCAGCGCGACCCTGGCCTCCAGCCCGAACAGCGCCATGCCGAGATGCTGCGGCGTGCCGAGGCCCGGGCTGGCGTAGTCGAGCGGCTGACGGGCGGCGAGCGCCGCGAAGGCCCGCGCATCCTCGGCCGGGACGTCCGGGTTCACCGCCAGCACCAGGTCCCCGCGCGTCAGGCGGATGACCGGCGCGAAGCTGCCCACGGGGTCGTAGGGCACCTGGCGGAAGAGGCTCGGGTTCATGACGAAGGTATTGGCCTGCAGCAGCAGCGTGCGGCCATCCGGCGCCGCCCGCGCCGCGGCCTGGGTGCCGATATTGCCGGAGGCGCCGGGGCGGTTGTCCACCACCACCGCCTGGCCGAGCCCCTGCTGCAGGTATGGCGCGAGCAGCCGCGCCAGGATGTCCTGCCCGGTGCCGGGCGTATAGGGCACCAGCAGCGTCACCGGCCCGTCCTGCGCCCCGGCGCCGCCCGCGGCCAGCGCCGCCGCGCCGGCCAGCGGCATGCCCAGCGCGAAGCCCAAGGCCCTGCGTCCTGTGATCATGCCGGCCCTCCCGTCCTCCGAGGTAGGCGGAGGGCGCGCGCAGGTCAAAGGGCGCGCTTTCCGCGCCCTCCGCGATGGTGGTAGGATGATAATCCACGGCAGAAAAAGGGATAATGGCCATGGCGACGGCAGCGAGTCTCGCCCGCACCGGGATCGAGGTGGTGCCGACCGGCGCGGCACTCGGCGCCGAGGTCCGCGGCGTCGATCTCCGGACGGTGGACGCAGCCGAGTTCGACCGCATCCTCGCGGCCTGGCACGAGCACAGCGTGCTGCTCTTCCGCGGCCAGGGCCTCTCCCCCGACGACCTCATCGCCTTCAGCCGCCGCTTCGGCGAGCTCGACCATGCGCCGATCCAGGAGAATGGCCGGCGTTTCGTGGAGGGGCGGCCGGAGCTCTACGTCGTCTCCAACGTGCTCGGCGCCGATGGGCAGCCGATCGGCAGCCTCGGCAACGGGGAGGCGGTGTGGCACACCGACATGTCCTACCTGCCGCGGCCGCCCAAGGCCTCCATGCTCTATGCGCTGGAGATCCCGCCCGCCGGCGGCGACACGCATTTCGCCAGCATGCATGCGGCCTATGAGACCCTGCCATCGGCGCTGAAGGCGCGTGCCCGCGGCCTCATGGTCAAGCATGACGGCACCTACAACAGCGGCGGCTTCGTCCGCGCCGGGGTGACGCCGACCGACGACCCGCGGCAGGCGCCGGGGCACCTGCACCCGCTGGTCTGCACGCACCCGGATACCGGCCGGTCCATGCTGTATCTGGGGCGGCGGCGCATGGCCTATATCGACGGGCTCGACCTCGCCGAGAGCGAGGCGCTGCTGGACGAGCTGTGGTCCTACGCGACGCGGCCGGAGATCTGCTGGAAGAACCAGTGGCGCGTCGGCGACCTGGTGCTCTGGGACAACCGCTGCACCATGCACCGGCGCGACCCCTTCGATGCGGCGGCGCGGCGGGTCATGCACCGGACGCAGGTGAAGGGCGAGGCGCCGCCGATGGCGTGACCTGGCGCATAGACCGAACCAGGATCCATCGGCACGCGATGACGTCCGGGCTCACCATCGCGTAGCCTTCGGCCACCCGCTTCGGGAGGTGGCCATGTCCGATGACTATGAACTGGCGAAACTCATCGTCTCCGGCGCGACGGGGATCTTCGCCATCGCCGGCGGTACCGTGACGGTGGTGAACTTCCTGAGGACCACGCGCTGGAAACGGGCCGAACTGGCGAACGAATACCTCGAGGACCTGACTTCGAATGCCGAGCTGGTCTTTGCATCGCGCGCGCTGGATTGGGGCGGCGGCAGGCTCGTGGTGCCGGAGATGCTGCGGCCGATCCTCGACGATGGGCACGGCGCGCCCGTCGACCGGATCGAGCACGACCCGGAGGTCATGGAAGCGGCCATGGTCGCCGGGCTGCTGACGGATGCCGTCAGGGCGGACCCCCGGCTGCAGGTCTATCGGACGGCGCTGGATTCGCTGCTGTCCTGGCTCTCCCTGATCCGTCAGGCCCTCGACCGGCGGCTGTTCGCGCCCGCCGATGTCGAGGCGCTCCGCTACTGGCTCCGGAAGATTGGGGACGCGGACTGGCTGCATGGCTTCATCCGGGACTTCGGGTACGCGCGCGACATGCGCGCGCTCGCCCGTCACTTCGACGAGCCGGTGCTCGGTGCCGCCTTCGCGCGGGACGCGGCGGCCTGATTCCGGTTCAATCGATCTGCAGGTTCATCCGCTTCAGCACCGGCGCCCAGCGCTCCGCCTCCTTTGCCAGGAAGGTGCCGAACTCCTCCGGCCGGGTGCCGAGGGCGAACTGCCCCTCCGACAGCAGCCGCTCGCGCAGCGCCGGTTCCTGCAGCGCCGATGACGCCGCCTGGGACAGCCGCTCCACCATCGGCCGTGGTGTCCGCGCCGGCACCACCAGGCCGAAATAGGTCTGCGCCACGGCGTCCGGCGCATATTCGGAGAAGGTCGGGATATCGGGCGTCGCCGGCATCCGCCGCTCGCCGGTCCAGCCGATGATGCGGCCCTGGCCGTTGCGGTGCGGCTGGATCGCGCTCGCCCCGCCCACCACCAGCAGGTCGAGCGTGCCGGCGAGGAATTCGTTGAGCTGCTGCGCATCGCCGCGATAGGTCACGTCCTGCATGCGGATGCCGAGCCGGTCCGCCACCAGCACGGCCGCGATGTTGTTGAAGCTGGAGGCCCCGTTGGTGCCGTAGTTCAGCTTCCCCGGCTGCGCCTTCGCCAGCGCGACGAAGTCCGGGATCGTCGCCGGCAGCCGGTTCTGCACCAGGAAGGCGAAGGGCAGGACCGAGAGCAGGGAGACCGGCGCGAAGTCCGCCACCTTGTAGGTCAGGTTGCGCATCAGCAGCGGGTTCAGGGTCAGCGTGGTGCCGGAATTGACCAGCGCGGTGAAGCCGTCCGGCGCCGCGCGCGCGACGTATTCCGCCCCGACCACGGTGGCCGAGCCGCCCCGGTTCTCGACCAGCACGGGCTGGCCGAGGAAGGCCTGTATCCGCTCCGCCAGCAGCCGTCCCATCAGGTCGGTGGAGCCGCCGGGCGGGAAGGGCACCACCAGGGTGATCGGCCGCGACCCCATCTGCGCCAGGGCGAGCGCCGGCGCCGACAGCAGTGCCATGCCGAGCGCCATGGCGCCGCGGCGCCCGGGACGGCGCCTCGTCATCCTGTCCTCCCCCAATCATTCATGCCAAGCGTCGCATACAGCCGGCCCGGCGCGAACCCCCCGGCCATGGCGGGCAATGCGGCCTCGGCACCCGGTCCACCCACCCCATCACCCCGCGATCCAGGGCACCATCACATCCGCTGATCGATGGTTGGTCTGCGTCCGCCAACTGCGCACGCATGCCTTCACCGCGGGCGTGAAGGCGATTGCGTGCCCCGACATCGCAGTCGGATTGCGGTAGTAGAAATCCGGGGCGCGGAAATACTGCTCGGGCTGGTTGATCCAGCGATAGCAGAGCTCATGGATGGTGTCGAAGCGGATCGCCTCGGACACCACGAACAGCAGCAGCACTCCGAGCATCCGCCCATGCTCGTCGAGCCGCCCCTGGAAGTCCCGCAGGTCGGCCAGGAATTGCCAGGGCTCGATGACGCACCCGTCCAGGAGGTTCAGGCCAAGATTGTTGTAGTTCGAAGGACCGGACCGGATGCGCCGCGTCTCACCCTCAAGCTGCGGCAGATTCCCCTCTGGCTCGAACGCCCACCAGGTCGCTGTCTTGAAGGTTCGGAACCCGAGGACGTACAGGCTTCGCGGATCGAGCGCGACCTCGATCCAGGGGGTCGTTGTTGCGACAGGGGATCCCAGGACCACATGCATCACCCGCCCGCGTCCCGCGCGTTCCCGTAGGACGTCGCGCCGGGTCTGGCGGATGTTCTGGCGGTAATAGGGGCCCAGCCCGATGAATGACCACATGCGGTGCCACCTCGCGTCACCGGTGCCATACTAGGCCGCCTCGCCGCCGGTTTGCACCGCGCTGCGCCTTGACCTGCCGACCGTATCAGCCCGCTAATGAGTGCCGGAGGAGGAACCACGATGTCCGAGAACATCCGCGTCGCGCTGGCCGATGGCGTGCTGATGGTCGCCATGCACCGGCCCGAGAAGAAGAATGCCCTGACGCGGGAGATGTATGCCGGCCTCGCCGAGGCCATCGAGCGCACGGCCGCCGATCCCGACATCCGCTGCCTGCTGCTGACCGGCACGGAGGAGGTCTTCTGCGCCGGCAACGACATCGCCGATTTCCGCAAGCCCCGCCCGCCGGAGGACCCCGCCAGTCCGGGCCCCAGCCACCGCTTCTATTTCGGCCTCGCGCAGCTCGAGAAGCCGGTGGTCGCGGCGGTGCCGGGCCTCGCCATCGGCATCGGCTGCACCATGCTGCTGCATGCCGACATCGTCTATGCCGCGCCCGAGGCGCGCTTCCGCCTGCCCTTCGTCGATCTCGGCCTGGTGCCGGAACTCGGCGCCTCCATGCTCGTCCCCTGGCTGGTGGGCAAGCACCGCGCGGCGGAACTCCTCCTGCTCGGCGATTTCTTCGATGCCGCCGCCGCCGAGCGGATGGGCTTCGTCAACCGCATCCTGGACCGCGCCGAGCTGCTGCCCAATGCGACCGCGACCGCCCGCGCGCTGGCGGCCAAGCCGCAGGAGGCGCTGCGCCTGACGAAGCGGCTGCTCCGCCCGCAGGAGACGCCGGCGCTGCTCGCGCGCATGGAGGAGGAGCGCGCGCTCCTCGCCGAGCGCCTGCGCGCGCCGGAGACCCAGGCCATCATGGCCAATGTCCTGAAGCCGAAGCGCTGACCGGAGGAAACCACGGATGTCCCTGCTCGACATGGTGAAGGGCCGGCTGTCGCTGCCCGTCATCGGCTCGCCGCTCTTCATCATCTCGGTGCCCGACCTCGTGGTCGCGCAGTGCACGAGCGGCGTGATCGGCTCCATGCCATCGCTCAATGCAAGGCCCGCCGAGCAGTTCGAGGACTGGGTGATCGAGATCAAGGAGCGGCTGGCGGCGCATGACGCGCGCCACCCGGACCGGCCGGCGGCGCCCTTCGCCATCAACCTGATCGTGCACAAGTCGAATGACCGGCTGGAGCAGGACCTGGCCGTGGTGGTGAAGCACAAGGTGCCGCTCGTCATCACCTCGCTCGGCGCGCGGCCGGAGGTGAACCAGGCCGTCCATTCCTATGGCGGCACCGTGCTGCACGACGTGATCAACCAGCGCTTCGCCCATAGCGCCATCGACAAGGGTGCGGACGGCCTGGTGCTGGTCGCGGCCGGCGCCGGCGGGCATGCCGGGGCCCTCTCGCCCTTCGGCTTCCTGCAGGAGACGCGGGCCTGGTTCGACGGGCCGATCGCGCTCTCGGGCGCCATCGCGCATGGCGCGAGCATCCTGGCGGCCGAGGCGCTGGGGGCGGATTTCGCCTATATCGGCAGCGCCTTCATCGCCACCGAGGAGGCGCGCAGCGCCCCCGAACAGCGGCAGATGATCGTGGAGTCCGGCGCCGAGGACATCGTCTACACCAACCTCATCACCGGCGTGCACGGCAACTACCTCAAGCCTTCGCTCCGCAGGGCCGGGCTCGATCCCGACAACCTGCCGAGCAGCGACCCGAGCGCGATGGATTTCGGCTCCGACCGCAAGAAGCGCTGGAAGGACATCTGGGGCAGCGGCCAGGGGATCGGCGCGGTGCAGGAGGTGCTGCCGGCCGCCGCGCTGGTCGAGCGGCTGCGCCGCGAATACGCCGCGGCGCGGGTGCGGCTCGGCACCCGCAGCCCGCTGGTCAACCCGGCCTGGGAGACGGTGCCGGAGGCCGCGGCGGCGGAGTAGCGGCGGCCCGGATCGCGCGCCGGACCGGCTGCGTCCGCCGCGGGTCGGGGCGGGGCGCCACGCGCTGCCGGCCTGCGCGCGCGCCAGGTGCCGGGCCGCTCAGCCCGCCGGCGCGGCGCCGAGCGCCATGGCGGCCGCGAAGGGGCAGCCGCCGGATTTGCGGCGCCGGCGGCCCTCGATGGCGTAGCGGCCGGGCGGCGTGTCGCGGTCGCGGTTCGGCACGACGATCGCGTCGTGATAGCCGGCCCAGTCCTGCGCGGAGAAGGCCTCGAGCCCGCCGACCATGGCCGCGCCGTTCAGCACCGCATCGGCATAGGCGGCCTGCGGCACCGGCTGGACCTGCAGGAAGGGCTCGCCGGCGCGGAAGGCGATCGGCGTGTCCGTCCGCGTCAGCCGCAGATTGGTGAAGAGCGGGCCGAACCAGCGATCCGCCTCGAGGATGCCCTCATAGGCCTCGTGGCCCGGGGCGCGCGGCAGGTTCGCGAGGTCGCGCAGCAGCAGGCTCCAGCCCGGGGCGGTGCGGGCGGCGAGGCCGGTCCAGACCTGCACCACGCCCGGCTCCTGCAGCGCGGTCAGGAAGGGCGGCGCGTAGTCGCCGATGCCCTCGGGTGCCGCGGCGCGGAAGCGTTCGGCGAAATGCGGGAATTGCGCGGCGCCGAGCGGCAGCCAGTCCGGCAGCCCCGCCGTATGCCACCAGACCTGTCCGCCATCCCAGAGCAGGTCGAAGTCGATCGGCGGGGCGATGTGCCAGCCGAAGCCCGCCGCCGCCGTCACCGCGTCGCAGTAGCGATAGGCGCGGGTCGGCAGGCTGCCGAGGGCGGAGCGGTCGGCCCGCTGCGGCAGCGGGGCCTCGGGGATCATCCGGTAGAAGGTGACGATGGCCGGTGTCGCGGTCATGGCTTGGTTTCCCGTCCCGATCGAGGCGCGGGGGCCGGCCGCGGGACCGGCCCCCGGCCGGGCTCAGCCGCGGCGGACGCCGGCGCCGAGGCGCACCTTGCCGCTGTCCGCCACGGCCGCGGGGACCGCCAGCGGGGCCGGGCGGGTGGCGGGCGCGAGCGGGCGCAGCGCCGGGCGGGCAGGCTGGCGCACGCCGGCACCGAGGCGGACCAGGCCCTGATCGGCGACGGCGGCGAGGGTGATCTTGCGCATGGGGGGTCTCCGTCCTGGGGGAGCGCCGGTGCGGGGGGCGCCGGATCCGTTGCGGGTCCCGGCGACCGCGGGGGCACCGGTCCCGCGGCACCGGAAAACTGGCACGAAACAGGAACGTGCTGCAAGGAAAAAAATCCATTAGAGGACTAAATTCCGTTAGCGTCTCATTAAGCCTCGTCTTGCCGGTGAAATTCACACTCGCTTCACGCTCGGCATGCCGTTCTCACGCCCGGCCTGACGCTCGCGCGCGCATCTTCACGCCACGCGACATCGCTGCCAGGAGGGTTCGGGGATGAGCATCGCCGCCGTGATCGCCATGGAAGACCAGGCCACCCAGCAGGACCCGGCCCGCATCCGCCGCGTCCTCGACGCCGCGCGGCGCTTCATCGCCTATCGCGAGCGCGCTGCGGCGCTCGCCAAGGGCCGGATGGCGGAGCCGGCGACGCTGGCCGAGGCGATCGACCGCGACTTCCTCGCCTTCGACATTACCCAGGCCGAGCGCGAGCTGCGCGCCGCCGTCATCGCCCTCGACCCCGATTCGGCACCGGTCTGGCTGGCCGAGCCGGAGGCACGGGCGCGGCACGCCGAGCGGGACTGACGCGGGCCGAGCAGCGGCTCCATCGCTCGCGAAACCTTCTGGCGAAGATCGTCCGATTTCCTTCCATATACGGATGAATTCCCTCGCCCCCTGGCCCATATCCTGCCGTGACATGGGCGCCAGCCTGATCCTCGCCGAGCCTCCCCAGCCGGGTGGCGGCCCCGCCGTCGCGCCCTCGCTCCGACTCGTGCTGATCGGGCGGATGGAGGCCTGGAGCCTCGCCAGCGTCCCCGCCCTGCCGCGCTCGCGCAAGGCACGCGCCCTGCTCGCCATGCTGGGCCTCGCCGCCGGCGCGCCGGTGCCGCGCGCCCGGCTCGGCGCCCTGCTCTGGTCCGGCCGGGGGGAGGAGCAGCGGCGTACCTCCCTCCGCCAAGCGCTGCACGAGCTGCAGGAGGCGCTGGCCGAGGCCGGCGCGCCGGCGGTGGTCGCCGGCCGCGATGCACTGGCCCTGCCGGCGGAGCAGGTCTGGGTCGATGCCGTGGAGGTGGCGCGGGCCGGGGCCGCGCGGCCCGGCGCGCTGGACCTGCTGACGGCGGAGCTCCTCGCCGATCTCGACGGCGTCGATCCCGCCCTCGACGCCTGGCTGGCCGCCGAGCGGCAGCGCCTGCGCGCCCATGCCGCCGGGGAGGCGCAGGCGCTGCTCGCCGCCGCGTCCGAACCCGGCGCCATCGCCGCGGCGGCGCGCCGGCTGCTCGCCATCGATCCGGGGCAGGAGGAGGCCTGGCGCAGCCTGGTCCGGGCGGAACTCGCGCGCGGCGAGCGCGGCGCGGCGCTCGCCGCCTGCGAGGCCTGCCGCGCGGCGCTCGCCGCCCGGCACGGCGCCGCGCCCGCCGCCGAGACGGAGGCGCTGGAGCGGGCGGTGCGCGAGGGCGGCCTGCCCGCCGCGCCGCCCGCGCCGGCGCCGCGGCGCGGCTCGGCCCGCGGCGCGCGGCTCGGCGTGCTGCCGCTTGCCCTGCTCGGGACGGAGGCGGCGGAGCACCTCTCGGCGGGGCTCGCCGAGGAACTCACCGCGGCGCTCGCCGCGCTGCGCTGGATCTTCGTGGTCGACAGCGCCTCCCTCGCCACGGAAGCCGGCCGCAGCGACCCGGAGGCGGCGGCGCGCCGGCTCGGCCTCGACTTCCTGCTGGCGGGCTCGGTGCAGCGCGCCGGCCTGCGCATCCGCGTGACGCTGCGGCTGACCGACCTGCGCGAGGCCGGCGGCGTGGTCTGGACCCAGCGCTTCGACCGCGACGCGGACGACCTGCTGGCGCTGCAGGACGAGGTGGCGGCGAGCGTGGTTGCCCGCATCGACCCGGAGATCCTGCTGATCGAGGCCTCGCGCGCGACCGCCCGCGGGCCTGTCGGCGCCTCGGCCTACGACCTGCTGCTGCGGGCCATCCCGGCCCTGCACCGGCTGGACCGCGAGGGCTTCGCCGCCGCCGGCCGCTGGCTGCGCGAGGCCATGGCGCTCGAGCCCGACTATGCCCCGGCGCAGGCCTGGGGCGCCTATTGGCACCTGCTGATGCTGGGGCAGGGCTGGCACCAGGGCGAGGCCGCGGCGGCGATGGCGGAGGCGGAGCGGCTGGCGACGCGCGCCATCGCGCTCGACCCGCTGGATGCGCAGGCGCTGACCATCCTCGGCCATGTGCATGCCTATCTGCACCACCATGCCGAGGAGGCGGTGGCGCTGCACCGCCGGGCGCTGGCGCTGAACCCGAACCTTGCCATGGCCTGGGTCTTCCTCTCGCTCGCCGAGACCTATTGCGGCGACCATGCCGCGGCGCTGCGGCACCACGACCGCTACCGCGAACTGGCGCCCTGCCACCCGCATGCCTTCTTCTTCGATGCGGCGCGGTCGATGCCGCTGCTGGCGCTCGGCCGGCATGCCGAGGCGGCGGAGGTCTGCAGCGCCGCCATTGCGCTGCAGCCCGGCTTCAGCTTCCCCTACAAGATCCGCCTGGCGGCGCTCGGGCATCTCGGCCGGGTCGCGGAGGCCGCGGCGGTGCGGGCGCGCCTGCTGGCGATCGAGCCCAATTTCACCCTGGCGCAGGCCGCGGCGCGTGCGCCCATGCGGCGCCTGGCGGACCGGGAGACTTATCTGAAGGGCCTCCGCCTCGGCGGCCTCGCCTGAAGGGGAAGGCGCCACCGCGCCTTCGACACCGTCGAAGTGCACTCGACGGGGTCGGCCGCGCTGCCTGCGCGCCCGCTCCGTGCTCAGTCCATCGCCGCATGCGCCGGGTCGGCGGCGACCGCCCGCGCCGGCCGGCGCATCAGCGGCAGCAGCATCAGCATGCACAGCGCCAGCAGCATCAGCAGGTGGAAGTCGTTGCCATAGGCGATGATGCTGGACTGCCGCGTCACCTCCGCATTCAGCGCCGCCGCGCCCTCAGGGGTCGCGAAGTTCCAGAAGCGGTGGATCGAGGGCAGCTCGAAGAGCCGGTTCAGCGGCGTCACGTGCTCGGCAAGCGAGCTGTGCATGACCTGCGTGTTGCGCGTCAGCAGCGCCGACATCGCCGAGATGCCGATGGCCGAGCCGAGGTTGCGCAGCAGGCTGATCAGCGAGGTCCCGTCGGTGCGCAGCGCCGGATCGAGGGTGGCGAAGGCGACGAGGTTCAGCGGGATGAAGACGAAGCCGAGGCCCATGCCCTGCACCACCGTCACCAGCATCAGCCAGTGCATCGGGATGTCGGGCGTCCAGTAGGTCATGTCCCACAGCGTCCAGGAAAGGATCAGGATGCCGAAGGCCATGATCTTGCGCGGGTCGATGCGGCTGGCGATCCGGCCGGAGATGAACATCGCCGCCATCGTCCCGATGCCGCGCGGCGCCATGGCGAGGCCGGCGGTGAAGACCGGGTAGTCCGCCAGCGTCTGCAGATAGGGCGCGAGCAGCGCCGAGGTGGCGAAGAGGATGACGCCGACCGCGAACATGATGCCGAGGCCGGCGGCGAAGTTCCGGTCGCGGAAGATGCGCGGCGGGATGAAGGGCCGCTCGGCCAGCATCAGGTGCACGACGAAGAGGTAGATGCCGAGCCCGGCGAGCGTCGCCTCGATCTGGATCTCGGGGGAGCCGAACCAGTTCTTCAGCTCGCCGCGGTCGAGCATGATCTGCAGCGCGCCGAGGCCGAGCGCGAGCACGCCGAAGCCGGTCCAGTCGAAGCGCCGGCCCGGCGCCGCGCCGCCCTTGGGCAGGAAGAGGAGCAGGCCGAGGAAGGCCAGCACGCCGAAGGGCAGGTTGACGTAGAAGACCCAGCGCCAGTTGAGGTTCTCGGTGAGGTAGCCGCCGAGGGTCGGGCCGAGGATCGGCCCCACCATCACGCCCATGCCCCAGATCGCCATGGCGGAGCCGCGCTGCTCCGGCGGGTAGATGTCGAGCATGGTGGATTGCGACAGCGGCACCAGCGCCGCCCCGAAGGCGCCCTGCAGCAGCCGGAAGATCACCATCTGGTCCAGCGACTGCGCCGCGCCGCAGAGCACGCTGGCGAGCGTGAAGCCGCCGACCGAGAGGAGGAAGACCGTCCGCCTCCCGTAGCGCCCGACCAGGAAGCCGACGGGCGCTGTCAGGATGGCGGCGGCGGTGATGTAGCTGGTCAGCACCCAGGTGATCTGGTCGGCCGTCGCCGCCAGCCCGCCCTGCATGTAAGGCAGGGCGACATTGGCGATGGTGCCGTCCAGCGCCTGCATCAGCGTCGCCACCATGGCGCAGACGGTGATCAGGGCACGGTGCGGCACCGCGCCCTGGCTTGTGGAGTCCGACATGGTCAGCCGCCGATCAGGTCGCTCAGGTGCCGCTCATGCCCGGTGTCGATGGAGACGACGGCGCTCATGCCGGCGCGGAGCCGCGGCCCGTCCTTGGGCTGCTCGACGCGGATGCGGATGGGGATGCGCTGCACCACCTTCACCCAGTTGCCCGAGGCGTTCTGCGCCGGCAGCACGCTGAAGGTGCTGCCGCTGGCCGGGCTGATGCTCTCGACCGTGCCCTGCCAGGTCACGCCGGGATAGGTGTCGACCGTCACCGTCGTCGCGTCGCCCTGCTTCACATGCGTCAGGTCGGTCTCCTTCGGCAGCGCATCCACCCAGACCCGGTCCGAGGAGACGAGGGCGAAGGCGGGCGTCGCCGCGCCCAGGTACTGCCCGGGCTGGACGGAGGAGACCTGCGTCACGACGCCGGCGAAGGGCGCGCGGATGGTCGCGTGGTCGAGCTGCCGGCGCGCCTCGGCGAGGCGGGCCTCGGCGGCGCGGTAGTCCGGGTGCTGCTCGACCGGCGCATCGGCCTTGCCGCCGAGCTTGGCGAGCTGCACCTGTGCCTGCACGCGGAGCGATTCGAGCTGCTGCTGCGCCTGGGCGAGGCCGAAGCGCGCCTGGTCATAGGCGGCGCGGGTCACGGCGCCGGAGCTGACGATCTGCGCGGCGCGGTCATTGGTCGCCTGGGCGAGCTGCACCGCCGCTTCCTGCGCCGCGATGTCGCGCTGGATGCGGCGGTAGTCCGCCTGCATGGCCTCGAGGTTCAGTCGGGTCTGCAGCACGGCGGCCTCGGCCTGCTGCTCGGCATACTGGAAGGGGGCGGGGTCGAGCGTGACCAGCACCTGGCCCTGCTGCACGGCATCGCCCTCCCGCACCGCGATGCGCTGGACGATGCCGGCGACGTCGGTCGAAACCAGCAGCTTGTCGGCCTGCACATAGGCGTCGTCGGTACCGGCATAGCGGCCGCCCTGCAGCCAGAACTCGCCGGCGCCGGCGGCCACGACCAGGATGCCGCCGATCATGAGCACGGGGCGCAGCCAGCGGCGGCGGCGCGGCGGTGCGGCCTCGGCCTGCGTCGTCGTGTCCGGAACGTCCCTCGCGGCGCGGATCGAACCTTCGGGCATGGTGGTGTCGCTTTCTCAGGCGGCCTCGCCGGTCTCGCCGGCGGCCAGCAGGTTGGTCTTCATCAGCAGCAGGGCCTCGATCACCGCCTGGCGGCGTTCGGGGCTGAGGCCGGCCGTGACCTCGGCATCGAAGGCGATGCGGACCTGGTCGATCTCGGCCAGCACCGGGTCGGCGGCCGGGGTCAGGTGCAGGCGCCAGACGCGGCGATCGGCCGGGTCGGCGCGCCGTTCCACCAGGCCGCGGGCGGCGAGGCGGTCCACCAGCCGGCCGACGCTGATGGGCTCGACCTCCAGGATCTCGGCCAGCGCGCGCTGGGTCATGCCGCCGCAACGGCGCAAGCGCACGAGGATCATCCACTGCGCGCGGGTCATGCCATGGGCGCGGGCGCGGCGGTCGGCCAGCGTGCGCATCAGCCGGGCGACATCGTGCAGCAGGATCAGGAGGTTGGGTTCGTGGGTATCGGGCATGGGAAGCTCTGACGCGGCTGAATATAAGCAGCGTTATGGTCAGCCCAACACCCAACGCGTGCCTCCAGCCGGCGGTCGCCATCACGTCGCCGTGTGTTCCGAATCTCGGCGGGATGCGGTTCCGGTGGACCCGGGCGGTCGCGGCGTGCTATAGGAAAGTTGTCAGCGCGAGGAATGCGCCCGGATGCGGGGCGGCCCGTAAAATTCCTCAATTCTAAAATTGCTCGCCGGCAAGGCCTTCGAAACGCAGGGAAATCCGGCGAAAGGGCCGCTTCGGACTCAGCAGTCTTGAGCGGTATTAGGTAGCAGGCGCCACCACGCTCACCCGTCGCCTCAGCTTGCGGTATTACGCGTGGTTGGTTTGATAATGACGCTGGTGGGGCTTTCAGCGACGCCGGGTGCGCAAGCCGCGTCAGTCCGCGAAGTTTCCATACTCGGCAGACTTAATCACAACTGGGCCGGTTGCGACCGGACCTTTCTGACTCAAGTCGATAGCGAATGCCATAATAGTATCGTTTATTGCGTCGAATGCGAAACCGGTCTGGTGCAGTGCGTCGTCGCCGGCAACACGGTAGGTGATACAGCCAGCCAGAATGGGGCTCACGTAGAGCGGCTGCGGCTGTCGAGGAGTGTTCCGAATGTTTTGCTGGACCCAGACCGCATAAAGATCTTCGGAGGTTCGTGCAAAACTACCGGCGCCGGACAGGGTCGCTTGGATTGTCTCACTTTGTCCAGGGAGAAGCGTTTCTCTGTACTGGGACAGAGAACGCTCGGCGCCGGTGAGTTGTGGGCGGCACAAACTACGCGTTGCCTGAACATCAAATTTTTCGATCTTCCGAAGTATGAGTTTAGTGTTGATCGATATATGATCAGCGGGCGAATGACCCGCGTTAGTTATTTTATAGGAAGCAAATGCGACTATGCCGGCGCCGGCCGGAAAATGTTGCATAGCGACCATTGTCAGATCATCAACGAGCAGCCATGCGCGCTGGGCCATGGTCATAGCTCTAAGTTGCTCTTGAGCGGCGCGCGCTTGGGCCTGAACCGCGATGGTCTGGTCGTGTGCCTCGGCAACCAGTTGGGTCAAGCCAGCCACCGCGGCTTTAAGGTCGGAGGTAT
The DNA here is from genome assembly GCF_030657435.1 of Paracraurococcus lichenis. Taxonomy (GTDB): domain Bacteria; phylum Pseudomonadota; class Alphaproteobacteria; order Acetobacterales; family Acetobacteraceae; genus Paracraurococcus; species Paracraurococcus lichenis. Next base: position 281,973 of record NZ_JAUTWS010000004.1, read on the forward strand.
CCTCAGCGTTTCGCAGCGTCAGGTAGGAGACGGCAAGCGAGCCGAGAGCGACCAAGAGCGTCAGGGCTTCGTTGACAGTCAGACGCCACGGAAAGCGGCTGGAGCCGCCTTGATGCTCCTGGCGGTCGCGCTTGGCGCTGTGGGTTTCGCTTGGGGCTTGCCCGCCCTGCATGGACGCCAACTCGGGATGAGCCGGCGAAACCGTGTTCGGTGCGGCTGCTACAGCCTCGCTTTGCTTGCGTTGGCCTTCTTCATTCTCAGCCAATGGGCGGCTCCACTTCTGAGCCGCCGACACAGCGAGCCTTGGGGTGTGGGCGGCTTTGCGCTGAATGACGAGCGCGTCTCGTGACCACGATCCATCCAACCCTGGCCGCCAAGTTCGCTACGGGTATCCGCAAATGCCTTGCGCACACGAAGGGTGCTTTCCTAGTTGGCATCATTGCCTGCGGCGGACAGGGGCATGCTACGCCTACTGAGGATTCCGGCGTCCCCAATCTCATGGCGGAACCGGGTGTATCGCGTGTGCCCGAATGCGTCAGTGTACTCCACGAACCCAAAGCAATAAAGGTTAGCACTCCCCGAGTTGAGATCGGATGCCTGGGCTTCCGTGAGCGCCTTATCAGTCTCGGCGGTCACATTGAATGTGGCGCCTGGTCCAATGGATTGTCGGTGATTGTCGTCGAGAGGACCGACGGCAAACACAGGAGCATGTGTTGGCATTACTTCGATCTCAGTTTTAGCACCCAAGCGGTGAGCCGGGGTTTGGCCGAAGTTCTTCAAATTGATTGCGACCCGAGGCGATCGACCCGTTGCGACATGCGACACGCTGATGTCCAAAATGCCGATATATGCCCGAAGTTGCCGTTCGGCTGTGCGCTCAGCAGCTTGCAGAGCGGCCAAGGCGGCGTCGGCACTTCTTCCGGCCTCCTTCACCGATCTGCGGGTCAGCGCGAGCGTATAGAGCAGCCCCAAGGTGCCGAGAGCCGTGAGAGCAGTCTGCCACCAAGCAGCAACTCTCTGGGATTCGGCAGCATCAGCGGCTCGCTCTGCGGCGGCCGCCGCCCGTTGTTGGGCTATGAGATCGTCAGCCTCACGCTGCTCGGCGCGTTGTTCGCGCCGCTCGGCGTCCTCGGCCTTCTTTGGATCTTCGACGATCCTGACCGGAAACGGCGGGCGCTCGGCTGCGCTCTGGTTGTTGTCAGTCTGGCCTGTACTATCACCTTGTACGGATGGGCTCGGCTGGGTGCTCCCGGAAGCTTCTGGGGACTGTGCGGATAGCGGTGCGCTCAGCAGTATTCCTGCTGCAAAGTACGCACCTATCGCAACGTGATGCAGTGGCAAACGGGAAAAACCATTTAGCATCAATCCAGCCTGACCTCTTTCGCCCCGACCGCTACCAAGCATTGCACGAAGAACGCCGCCGAGAAGCCGCCCCGGCTGATCTTGTTGGCGATGTTCCTCTCGTTCTCATGCACGCCGACGGCTTCCAGCCGCTCGGCAAGCTCGCGGTAGCCTAGGTTCCGGCGCTTCAACTCCGCCCGGAGTATGCCTTTCACCTTCGCCTGCCAGTCTGTCTCGTCCATGCGTCTCACCGAATCCAGGGTGGAAATCATCATATTCGGTGATTTGGGCATTGACCACGCCCACGAAAATCACCACATTCGATGTATCAACATCGAATGTGGTGACGGTGGCCCAGCATTTCCTCCTCTCCGCACGCGCAAGGACGCTGACCATCGCGTCCGTCCTGCGCATGTCGGACCGGGATGCCGAGACCATGTTCGCCAGCATCCGATGGGCTGAGACGGACGGCAAGGCAGTCTGCCCGCACTGCGCCTGCCCGACCTGCTACGAGGCACGCCGGCC
>NZ_JAUTWS010000040.1 GCF_030657435.1 Paracraurococcus lichenis
CAGGTGGTCTGGAATCCCGTCACCCGTCCGCGACGTGGGTCCAGCGTGGCGCCACCCTGCTGCCGTAGTTGCTGGACCAGCCATCGCCCTTGCCTAGACATAGGCCACCGCCGGCGGGCCCCGTCCGAGCGAGGCGCGGTCGTCGGCCGCGTAGCACCAGGGCCGGCCCTCCCGCGTCCGGCCAAGGCCGCTCCAGGGTGGGCACCCGGCACCTTCTTTCCGTACCACCGAGGCCGGCGGCCCACGCGGCTATGATGGCGGCAAGAAGGTCTCCGGCCGCAAGCGCCATATCCTGGTCGACACCGAAGGCAACTTGCTCAAAGCCCGTATGCACGCCGCCGACATCCACGACCGCAGCGGCGCCCCGTTGTTGCTCGCCGGCCTCAACGCCGAGTTCCCGTTGATCGCCCTGATCTCGGCCGACAGCGCCTACCAGGGCCTGAAGGCGTGGCTTCAGGAAGCCTCGGGCTGGCGGCTGACGATCAGCAAGCATTGGTGGACGGGTCTGCGTGGCATCTGGGGCAGTCCGGATCAGCCACCACCCGTCAGGGAGCTTTGCTCCCTGACCCCGCACGGCTTTCACGTGCTCAAGCGGCGATGGGTTGTCGAGCGAACCTTCGACTGGTTCGGACGTAACCGCCGCATGAGCCGAGACTTCGGGCACCTTGTCCAAACCAGCGAGATGCTGCTTTACGCCGCCATGGCACGCATCACACTCCGCCGGCTCGCCACATAGCCGTCGCAATCCGTGTAGATCTTCGGAAGCACATTGTCAGGCAGCAACCTCGGCTGCCGGCAGGCTGTCCGGCACGGCGACGGTTCAGCCCTCGGCGGCCAGGCGCTGCACGGCCTCGCGGTAGGTCTGCTCGAACAGCGCATCGAGCGCCGGGTTCGCGCCCCTCAGCCCGGCGGCGACACGCCCGGCCCAGCCGACATATTCCAGCCGCCGCGCATGGTCCCAGCCCTTGGGCGGGCTGGCCGCGATGGCGCGCAGGTTGGAGATCTTGTCGGCGAGCTTGAGCTGCTTGGCGGCGTCGGACCTGGTCGGCGCGTGCCGCACCTGCAGGCCCTTGCGGACCTCCTTCGGGAGGGACTTGTCGTCCGAGACCTCGGCGACGATGCCGGCGACCTCGGGGCCGAAGGCGGCCTCGATATGCTGCAGGGTGCAGGGCTCGGGGTCCTGGTCGCTGTCCTCCACCGTGTCGTGCAGCAGGGCGGCGATGACGGCCGCGGGCGGGGCGGCATGCGCGGCGAGGATCTCCGCCACCTCGAGCACATGGTTCACATAGGGCTCCTGCGCGGCGCCCTTGCGGCGATGGGTGGCGTGGACGCGGGCGGCGAAGACGGCGGCGCGGAGGGTGGTGGCGAGGTCGTTGGTCTGGGGATCCATGCGGTCTTTCTATCATGCGGGATCGGGCGGGATCACGGCGCGGGCGGCCGCCACCATGCGCGGCACCGAGTGCCGGGCCGCGGCGAGGACGATGCCGTAGTCGATCCCGTCATAGCCATGGACGATGCGGTTGCGGGCGGCATAGGCCTCCCGCAAGGCGAGTTCCGGATGCCGGGCCGGCAGGGTCGGGTCGAGTTCCATCAGGCGCCGCGAAGCCTCGCCGATCACCTCGATGCAGCGGCAGGCGGCGTCCTGCAGCAGGCGGTTGGCGCGGAACTCCTCCTCCGTTCGCCCCTCGACATGGTCCATCAGCCGTTCGCCCCAGTCGACGATGTCCCATAGGGCCCTGCGGATCCGCTTCTCCCGGTCGCGCATCGTCAGAGCGGCCGCAGGTCCCGGAAGACGTCGCCGGCGATGCGGGGACCGATGCTGTCCGCGGTCAGGACATCGACGCGCACCCCGAGCAGGGCTTCCAGGTCGATCTGCAGCCGGGCGAGGTCGAACAGCGACGCCCCATCCGTGCCATCCACCAGCAGGTCGAGATCGCTCGCCTCGTCATCCTCCCCGCGGGCGACAGAGCCGAAGACGCGCGGATTGCCGAAGGGCGAGCGGGCGATGATGGCCCGCACCGCCTCCAGCCGGTCGCGCAGGGCATCCGAAGGGCGCATGGCCTGTGGATAACCAGCCGGGGTGCCGTCCTGCAAGCGGCAAGGGCGGCGCCGGCGGCCTATTGGTCCGGCGGGGTCCAGCCATCCTCGCGGTTGCGCATGTGCTGCGCCAGGCCCTCGACCTGCGGCAGCACCGCCGCCGTCAGGGCCGCGTCCTCCACCGTCTCCGCCCAGGCCCGGCGGAAGCAGAGCAGCCAGCCCGCGATCTCCGGCCCCGCGATCGGCGCGTGCAGGTGGCGCCGGCGGAGCATGGGCGGGCCGTGCCTGTCGGTGAAGAGCGGCGGGCCGCCGAGCCAGCCCGTCAGGTACTCGAACAGCTTCTGCTCGGACCCGGCGAGGCTCGGCGGATGGATGGCGCGGCAGGCCGCGGCCTCCGGCAGTTCGTCCATCAGCGCATAGAAGCGGCGGACGAGGCGGCGCACGCCCTCCTCCCCGCCGATGCGGTCATAGGGAGTGGTGGTCGGGGCGTCGGACACGGCAGGCAGGCTCCCGCTGATGCGGCCGCGTCCCCCGGCGCCCGTCCCGTCCGAGGCCTTGGCGGACCGGCGGGACAGACCCGCCGGACGCCGCCGCAGGCCCGCCCGCGACGGGCGATCAGGCCGGCGCGGGCTGGTGCTGCCGGTGCATCCGCAGCCACCCCACCGCCAGCACCGCGACCGCCAGCAGCCCCAGGGAATACCAGTTGAGCGGCAGCCAGCCCAGCCTCTCCTGCAGGAAGCCGGCGAGGAAGCTGGCGCTGGCCGTGGTGCCGAAGACCAGGAAGTCGTTCAGCGCCTGGGTCTTGCCCCGCTCGCTCGGCCGGTAGCAGGTGGTGACCAAGGTGGTCGCGCCGACAAAGAGGAAATTCCAGCCGACGCCGTTCATCATCAGGGCGATGCGGAAATGCCACTCCGTCATGCCCGCCACGCCGGCCGCGATGCCGCCGAGCAGGATGGCGATGCCGGCCATCATGACGTTCAGCGTGCCGAAGCGGGAGATGAGGCTGCCGGTGAAGAAGGCCGGCACGAACATCCCCATGACGTGCAGGAAGATGACCCAGTGCGCCTCCGTATGCGGCAGGCCGCAGGCGACGATGGCGAGCGGCGAGGCGCTCATCAGGAAGGACATCAGCCCGAAGGCGACCATGGCCGAGACGGCGGCGACGACGAAGCGCGGCTGCGAGGCGATCTCGGCGAGCGGCCGCGGCGGCAGCGCGGCCTCCCCCCCGCCCGCGGTGACCGAGCCCGGGCCCTGCATCGGCGGGAAGCGGATGAAGGACATGATGGTGAAGACGGTGATGTGGATGCCGACCATCGCCGCATAGGTGGCGAGGTAGAGCGGCACCCACTGGTCATGCGTCAGGCGGACGAGGCTCGGCCCGAGGATGCCGGCGACCACGCCGCCGGCGGTGACCCAGGAGATGGCCCTGGCGCGGTAGGCGGCGGGGACGAGCTCGACCGCCGCGAAGCGGTACATCTGCAGGCTGGCGACGGCATAGCCGAGGATGAGGCCGCCGAGGCACATCAGCGCGAAGATACCGGTCCAGAGGCCGAGGCCGACGGTCGTGGCGCCCGCCATGCCGAAGACCGAGCCGGTGCGGAATCCGAAGCGCCGCCCCATCCGCTGCATCAGCAGCCCGGCCGGGAAGACCGAGAGCATGACGCCGAGATGCTGCATCGTCACCGGCAGGGTGGCGAGGTCGCGGTCCGGGAAGAAGGTGACGACCGAGAGGGCGGTGGCTGCGAACATCATGGTGTTGCCGGCCTGCCCGATCGCCTGGCAGCAGGCGAGGAGGAACAGGTTGCGCCGCATGGCGGCATCGAGGGTCTGCGGCGGCATGCTTTCCGTGCGGCGTTTCCTGGGCGGGATCATCGCCTGTGGTCGCCGCCACGGCAAGGGACGGGGCGCTGCGCCCCGCCCGCGGGCGATCAGGTGTTCACGGCACGCGCCACAGGCGCGCGAGACGGAGTGCGCCGCGGGCGCGTGGGACGGAGGACGATGCCGGGAGCACCGTCAGGTGTTCATGGCGTCGCGCCATAGGCGCGCGGGACGGCAGACGATGCCAGGAACACCGTCAGGTGTTCATGGCATCGAAGAAGTCCTGGTTGGTCTTGCTGTACTTCAGCTTGTCCAGCAGGAACTCCATCGCGTCCTGCGTCCCCATCGGGTTCAGGATGCGTCGCAGCACCCACATCTTGGCGAGGGTCGCGCGGTCGACCAGCAGCTCTTCCTTGCGGGTGCCCGACTTGGTGATGTCGATCGCCGGGAAGGTCCGCTTGTCCGAGAGCTTGCGGTCGAGGATGAGTTCGGAGTTGCCGGTGCCCTTGAACTCCTCGAAGATCACCTCGTCCATGCGGCTGCCGGTATCGATCAGCGCCGTGGCGATGATGGTCAGCGAGCCGCCTTCCTCGATGTTGCGCGCCGCGCCGAAGAAGCGCTTCGGCCGCTGCAGCGCATTGGCATCGACGCCGCCGGTCAGCACCTTGCCCGAGGAAGGGACGACCGAGTTGTAGGCGCGGCCGAGGCGGGTGATGGAATCCAGCAGGATGACCACGTCCCGCTTGTGCTCGACCAGGCGCTTCGCCTTCTCCAGCACCATCTCCGTCACCTGCACGTGGCGCGTCGCCGGCTCGTCGAAGGTGGAGGCCACGACCTCGCCGCGCACGGTGCGGGCCATGTCGGTGACCTCCTCCGGCCGCTCGTCGATCAGCAGCACCATCAGGAAGACGTCGGGGTGGTTCGCCGTGATGGACTTGGCGATGTTCTGCAGCATCACCGTCTTGCCGGTGCGCGGCGGCGCCACGATCAGGGCGCGCTGGCCCATGCCGATCGGCGCGATCAGGTCGATGACGCGGTGGGTGTAGTCCTTGGTCGGACCCTTCGCCACGGATTCGAGGTCCGGGTTCTCCATCTTCAGCCGCCGCGTCGGGTAGAGCGGGGTGAGGTTGTCGAAGTTGATCCGGTGCCGCAGCGCCTCGGGCGGCTCGAAGTTGATGGCGTTGACCTTCAGCAACGCGAAGTAACGCTCGCCATCCTTCGGGGCGCGGATCTGGCCTTCCACCGTGTCGCCGGTGCGCAGGCCGAAGCGCCGCACCTGGGCGGGGGAGATGTAGATGTCGTCGGGACCGGGGAGGAAGTTCGCCTGCGGGCTGCGGAGGAAGCCGAAGCCGTCCGGCAGGATCTCGAGCGTCCCCTCGCCGTAGATCGCCTGGTCGTTGTCCGCGAGCTGCTTGAGGATCGCGAACATCATGTCCTGCTTGCGCAGGGAAGATGCGTTCTCGACCTGCAGTTCCTCGGCGAAGGAGAGGAGGTCGGCGGGGCTCTTGGCCTTGAGTTCTGAAAGATGCATGGCGCGGTGCGTCCGAATGCGGGGAAGCGGAACCCTTCCCAGTAGGCCGGCAGTGACGCGGAGGACCCGCGCCGATGCCCCGGCCGGCTCGCCCGGACCAGGAACGCAACCCGCGAACGGATTGGGGCCAATGGCCGGCGAAGTCCCGAGGAGAGGAGGGATGAGGAGCGGCCCGGCGCGAAACGCCTCAACCACTCCGCGAGGAGCAGCACAACTCTAGGGATCAAGCCGCCACCCGTCAACCAGCAGATGGCCCGAAGCCGGGCTGGAATCAAGATCCGCCGTTCAAAAGGGCTTCACGATCACCATGAGAACGATCACGACCATCAGCAGGGTCGGCACCTCGTTCATCGCCCGCCAGTAACGCTCGGTCCGCGGCCGCTCCCCCCGCTCCATGGCCTTCCGCCCGAGGCTGAGATGGTGGTGGAACCAGGTCATGCCGATGACCGAGGCGAGCTTCACGTGCCACCAGCCGGCCGTCCAGCTCACCACCCCCGGGGTCAGCACCAGGGTGATGCCCAGCAGCCAGACCGCGATCATGGCCGGGTTCATGATGGCGCGGATCAGCCGCCGCTCCATCACCTGGAACAGCGCATCCTGCTCGCCGCCCACCGCGACCTGGCTGTGATAAACGAAGAGCCGCGGCAGGTAGAACAGCCCGGCCATCCAGGCGATCACCGCCATCAGGTGGCAGGCCTTCACCCAGGGGTAGGCAGGGGCGAGGAAATCCAGGCTCACGCCACCACCTCGGGCAGCCCGAGCAGCCGGGGCAGGTCCTCCATCCGGGCGAAGGGCTCCGCCCCGACGGAGGCGAGCACGGAGGCGTCCGTCTCCCGCGTCAGGCCCAGCACCCGGCAGCCCGCGGCGATGCCGGCGCGGCAGCCGATCAGGCTGTCCTCCACCACCACGCAGGCCTCGGGCGGGGCGCCGCAGGCCGCCGCCGCGGCGCGGTACATGTCGGGCGCGGGCTTCGGCGCGGCCACGTCCTCGTAGCAGAGGACCCGCTCGCCGAAGATGCCGGCGAAGCCCAGCCGCTCCAGCTTCGCCACGAGCTCCGCCCGGGCGGAGTTGGAGGCGACCGCGACCGGCAGGCCGGCGGCCACCACCGCACGCAGCGCCGCCGGCGCGCCCGGCACCGGTTCGAGCCCGGCCAGCATGGCCCGGGCGATCTCGCGCGACAGGTCGTGCATCCAGCGCGGCGGCAGCGGGCCGACCCGCGCCTCGATCATCGGCAGCATGTCGGGCGCGGCGAGGCCGAGGAAGGTCTCCCGCGCCTCCTCGGCCGAGAGCCGCCAGCCGCGCGCCGTCAGGTCCTCCGCGACGATGCGGTTCACCACCCCCTCGCTGTCGGCCAGCACGCCGTCGCAGTCGAACAGTACCGCACGCGGGCGGCGCTTGGCGCTCATCGGCAGGGTCCCGGCCTCATTGCCGGCCGCATGCCCGGAATCGCCGCCCGAGGCAACCGGCCGCGCGGACGCCCAGCAGGTCGGGCCGGCCGAGTCAGGGCCGCGGGCCATCCGGCCCTCAGGCCATCTCCTGCACGCGCGCCTTCGCCCGGGCATGCGGACAGTCGCCGAAGGATTTCGGGCATTGCCGCCCGCCGGCGAAGCTGCAGAGCGCCCGCCCGCCGCCCTGGGCCGCCAGGACCAGGCCGCGCAGCGCCCGGATGAAATCCGGGTCGCTGTTCTGCGCCGGCACGCGGAAGTAGCCGGGCACGCCGAGACGCTCGGCCTCCTCCCGGTACTCCACGTCCAACTCGACCAGGGTCTCGGAATGCTCCGAGACGAAGGCGATCGGGCAGACCAGCACCGCCGCCTTGTCGTGCGCGGCGCGCTCGAGCTCCTCCTCGGTGCTGGGGCCGATCCATTTCTGTGGGGTGACGCGGGACTGGTAGCAGACCACATGATCCAGCCCCTCGATGCCGAGGCGCTCGACCACCGCGGCGACGCTCCGCTCCACCTGCCACTGGTAGGGGTCGCCGGCCTTGACGATGCTCTCCGGCAGGCCGTGGGCGGAGAAGAGGATCCGCAGCGGCACCGCGGCCGGCAGCGTCGCCCGGGCCTCGTCATGGGCGCGGCGGACCATGGCCGCGGTCGCCGCGGCGAAGGCCGGGTCGGAATGCCAGCAGCAGAGCGTGGTGGTCGGCACCGCAAGCCCCGCCTGCCGTGCTGCCGCCGCCCAGGCGGCCAGGCTGCTGCCCGTCGTCGTGGTCGAGTATTGCGGGTAGAGCGGCAGCAGCAGCACCTCCTCCGCCCCCCAGGCGGCGACGGCGCGGGCGCATTCCTCGCTCATCGGGTGCCAGTAGCGCATGGCGATGAAGCAGCGGTACTCCGCCGCCTCGCCGGCCAGCGCCGCCTCCAGCGCCCGCGCCTGTTCCTCGGTCAGCTCCAGCAACGGGGACTTGCCGCCGAGGATCGCGTAGTTCTCGGAGGCCGCCCTGGTGCGCCGCCGGGCGATGAAGCGCCCCAGCCAGGGGCGGACGAAGCCCGGCACCCGCAGGATGGCGGGGTCGAGGAAGAGGTTCTCGAGGAAGGGCCGGACGCTCTCCATCCGGTCCGGGCCGCCCAGGTTGAAGAGCACGATGGCCACGCGCGGGCGGGTCGCGCCGGCTCGGTCCAGGATCTCGGAAGGCGGGCCGGCGGGCGCGGTCTGGTCCATGGGCTGTTCAGATGACATGCCGGCCACCCAGGTCAAGGCCGCGGCCGCGAATGCCGGCCGCGCGTCACCCCGTCCGCACCAGCCGCACCAGCGCCGAGACATGCTCGGGCGGCGTCACCTTCTCGATCCCATGGCCGAGGTTGAAGACGAAGGGCCGGCCGCGCATGGTGCCGAGGATGCTGCGCGCCTCCGCCTCCAGCGCCATCCCGCCGGCGACCAGCGCCAGCGGATCGAGGTTGCCCTGCAGCGCCTGGGTCGGCGCGACGGCCGAGGCCGCCCAGCGCAGGTCCATGCTGGTATCGACGCCGAGGCACTGCACCCCGGTCCGCTGGGCATATTCGGCCAGCATGGGGCCGGCGAGGCGCGGGAAGCCGATGACGGGGATGCCCGCATTCACCTTGCGGATGTTCCGCAGGATCTGGCCCGTCGGCTCGATCACCCAGCGGCGGAACTGGGAGGGCGACAGCATCCCGGCCCAGGAGTCGAAGAGCATCAGCGCCTCGGCCCCCGCCGCGGCCTGGGCCAGCAGGTAGTCGGTGGTGGCCTGGACCAGGGTGCGGATGAGGGTGCCGAACAGTCCCGGTTCGGCATAGGCCATGCCGCGGGCCGTGGCGAAGTCCCGGCTGCCATGCCCCTCCACCATGTAGCAGGCGACGGTGAAGGGGCTGCCGGCGAAGCCGATCAGGGTGGTCTTCTGGGCATGGGCATCGAGCGCCCCGCGGACCAGCCGCACCGTTTCGAAGATCGGTGCGGCATTCGCCACCACCGCCGAGGGGTCGAGCGCCCCGATCGCGGCCGCGTCCCGTACGGGCTCGAGCTGCGGCCCCTCGCCCTCGGCGAAGCGGAGCGGCTGCCCCATGGCCCAGGGCACCATCAGGATGTCGGAGAAGAGGATGGCGCCGTCCATGCCGTAGCGGCGGATGGGCTGCAGCGTCACCTCGGCCGCGAGCTCCGGACTTGTGCACAGGGCGATGAAGTCGCCCGCCTGGGCCCGCACCTCCCGGTATTCCGGCAGGTAGCGGCCGGCCTGGCGCATCAGCCACATCGGCGGCGGCCAGACCGCCTCGCCGGCCAGGACGCGCAGCATCGGCTTGGCCACGGTGGCATGTGTCTTGGTCGCCGCTGCCGGCGCCTGGCGTTCGCTCTCCATGGCCGCACTCTCTCGCAAGAAAACAGGAGTCTTGAAAGGTAGTTGGGCAATTGGGGCCTGTGGACAATGTGGAGACAATTGTTTCGCGAACCATCCACAACCCCGTCCACAGCAGCCCCGGCCCGCGACTCCGTTGAATCCCGGGGATAAAAGGGAGTCGCGCGGAGTCGGCCGGCGACCCCCCTCCCGATCCTCCCGCCGGTCGGTCCGGACAGGACTCATCGACTCCGTCCCCCGCCCGGCGCTGGCGCCCGCCGGTTTTCCCCGATATCCCCCGCGACCCACGCTATTCTCCCGGCCATGTCGATGCGCGCCATCAACCTCCACCTGGTCTCCGACAGCACGGGCGAGACGCTGAACTCGATCGCCCGCGCCACCCTCGCCCGGTTCGAGGACCACCATGTCGTCCACCACCGCTGGAGCCTCGTCCGCTCCCGCCTGCAGCTCGACCGGGTGCTGGAGGGAGTGCAGCACGAGCCGGGGCCGGTGCTCTTCACGCTGGTCGACCGCAGCCTGCGGCATGCGCTGGAAGAGGTCTGCGAGAGGCTGGGCGTCCCCTGCCTCTCGGTGCTCGACCAGGTGATGGACATGCTGCAGGGCCAGATCGGCGCCGCGGCGAAGGAGAAGCGGGCGGCGCAGCACGTGATGGATGCCGACTACTTCCGGCGGATCGATGCCATGCACTACGTGCTGTCGCATGACGACGGCCAGGGCACGGCCGGCATCGCCGAGGCGGATGTCTGCCTCGTCGGCGTCTCGCGCTCCTCCAAGACCCCGACCTGCTTCTACCTGGCGAATCGCGGCATCAAGGCGGCGAACGTGCCGATCGTCCCGCAGGCGCCGCTGCCGCCCGAGCTCGAGGCCCCGCCCTGCCCAGTGGTGGGGTTGACGATCGAGGCGCCGGCGCTCATCGAGATCCGCCGCCACCGGCTGCGGCTGATCGGCGCCGACGGCGTCCGACAGAGCACCACCGACTATATCGACCCGGAGAGCGTGAAGGCGGAGATCCTGGCGGCGAGGCGGCTCTGCACCGCCCGCGGCTGGCCGGTGATCGACGTGACGCGCCGCAGCATCGAGGAGACGGCAGCGACCGTGCTGCAATTGATGGACGCCTGGCATGCGCGGCGCGGCCAGGGATCGGCGGCGGCCGGAGCATGAGGGCGCTGCAGGCGGCGGAGCCGCGGCTGATCCTGGCGACCGCCTCCGCGGCGCGGCGGGCGGTGCTGGCCGGGGCGGGGCTCGCTTTCGAGGCCATGGCGGCGGCGGTGGACGAGGCGGCGATCAAGGAGAGCGCCCAAGCCGAGGGCATCCCGGCCGAGGACGCCGCCATCCTGCTGGCTGAGGCCAAGGCGCAGCGCATCGCCCGGCGGCATCCGGAGGCGCTGGTGATCGGCGCCGACCAGATGCTGGTCTGCGACGGAGCGTGGTTCGACAAGCCGGCCGACCTGGACGGGGCGCGGGCGCATCTGCGGGCGCTGCGCGGCCGGGCGCATGTGCTGGTCTCCGCCATGGTGTGCTGGCGGGGCGGGGCGCGGGTCTGGCAGCACCTCGCCCGGCCGCGGCTGACCATGCGCGACTTCAGCGACGACTTCCTCGAGGCCTATCTGGCGGCCGAGGGGGAGGCGCTGCTCTCCTCGGTGGGCGCCTACCGGCTGGAGGGGCCGGGGGTGCAGCTTTTCTCAGCGGTCGAGGGCGAGCACAGCGCCATCCTGGGCCTGCCGTTGCTGCCACTGCTGGACTTCCTGCGCGGCCATGGCGTGCTACTGCGATGAGATCCCGCAGCGGTTCCCTGAGAAACACTCATTGACTACAATGTGACAATACACGATCTTGCGAGGACCAGGGACGCCGGTCGTCCCGTTCAGGATCCGCGCATGCCCATCCCGTCCCGCCTTCCGGCCGAGACCATCCGCGACGATGCCGGGCACCGGCCGGATTCGCCTTCGGCGCTGCGCGGGCATCTGGCGCTGCTGGAAGAGAACCTGGGCGAGACGCCCTGGTGCGGCCCGGCGGCGCTGGCGCTCGCGACCGGCCGCAGCTATGCCGAGGCCGGCGCGCTGCTGCGTGCCGTGGCGCCGCCCTGGTACCCGGCCGAGGGGCCGATCGTCACCGCCTATTGGCGCGACCTGCTGGACGGGCTGCGCATGGCGGGCATCCCGCATGAGCCGATGGCGCTGCCCGAGAAGCGCCGCAGCCTGATCCGCTTCGCCCGCGACGGGCTGGAGCAGGGCTGGTACCTCGTGCGGATCACCGACCACTTCCTGCTGCTGCGCAGCCATGGCTTCGGCCTGGTGACGCTGCACGACAACCGGCATACCGGCGTGCTGGTCACGACCCGGACGCATGGCCTGCGGCACGTCACGCATGCGGCGCGGCTGCTGGGCGGGCCGCTGGTCGAGGCCTGACGGCCGGGCGCTGACGCCTGCCAGCGCCCTTGCCGGTCGGCGCGAGGGTCAGACGAGGTGCCAGTCGGCGGTGGGATTCCCGCCGACGAAGCTCGCCCCGATGACCTGCGTCCCGTCCAGGAACCAGACCTCCGCCTGGCCGTCCGCCCGCTGCCACAGGATGTCGTCCCGCCCATCGCCGTTGAAGTCGGCGGCCTCCGCGACCCGCCAGCCCGCACCCGGGTCGGGGCCGATCAGCTTCGCCTCGCGCGGCTGCAGCCCGTCCATCAGCCAGACGGAAGCCTGCCCGTCGGTGTGCTGCCAGAGGATGTCGGCCTTGCCGTCGCCGTCGAAGTCGCCGGTCCCGGCGATGCGCCAGGCCGCGGTCGGATTGCCGCCGACCAGCACCGCCTCGCGCGGCTGCAGCCCTTCCATCAGCCAGACGGAAGCCTGTCCGTCGGCATGCTGCCAGAGGATGTCGGCCTTGCCGTCGCCGTCGAAGTCGGCGATGCCGGCGGCGTGCCAGGCCGCGGTCGGATTGCCGCCGACCAGCACCGCCTCGCGCGCCTCGGTCCCATCCATCCGCCAGATGGCGGCCTGGCCATCGGCATGCTGCCAGAGGATGTCGGCCTTGCCGTCGCCGTCGAGGTCGCCGGTGCCGGCCACCCGCCAGGTGGGACCGGGATTGCCCCCGGGCAATGCGGCGGCCAGCGGCTGCGCGCCGTCCATCAGCCAGATCGAGGGCTGTCCATCGGCATGCTGCCAGAGGATGTCGGCCTTGCCGTCGCCGTCGAAGTCGTGGGCGGAGGGCGCCGGCGCTGCCCGCTGCGGCAGCGGGGCGAAGAGCATGTCATCCGCTGCCAGCCCGGTCGCCGTGCTGCGCGCGAGGAAGAAGGCGTTCGCTTCGCCGCCGTAGAAGATCGCCAGGCCCGGGACGCCCTCGACCACGGTGCCGGGCACGAAGACCAAGTCCGCGGCGGTGATGCCCGTGCCGAAGAGCAGCTTGTCGACGCCGGGGGTGAAGCCATCGATCCACTTCTGGCCATCGCCCGGCCCGACGCCGAAGACGTCCGCCCCCGGCCCGCCGATGATGTAGTCGTTGCCGCCGCCGCCGATGATGGTGTCGCCATCGGCCGAGGCGCCAAGCAGCGTGTCCTTCGCGCTGCTGCCCAGAACAATGATCCCCATGGTCTCTTCCCGCTGCCGCGCGTCCAGCCGCCTTGTTGCGGCCGCGCCCGGCGGGAAGGGAACGGCAGACGCGAAAATTAGGCAGCCAACATTGCCGCTATGCGATGACACTTCGGCGTGAAAATATGTTCCTTATCGTACTAGTCTCGGAACCGACGATCCGTTCCGGCCCGTAGCTGCCTGCGGGCCTAGCGATCGGCCCGCAGCATCGGCCCGCAGCATCGGCCCGCAGCATCGGCCAGCAGTATCGGCCTGGGCCTATGCCTGGACGCTGCCCTGGGAGATCCCGGCCGGGCTGGCCGTGCGGCCGCCATCCACCACGTAATGCGCCCCGGTGATGTTGCCGGCGAGGTCGCTCAGCAGGAACAGCACGAGGTTCGCCACCTCCTCCGCGCGGCCGTAGCGGCGCAGCGGGATGCCGGCCGCGTAGCGCTCCTCCACGCCGCCGGGATTGTTGGGCGAGACCTGCTTCGCGATGTCCTGCACCATGCGCGTGTCGATCGGCCCGGGGCAGACGGCGTTCACCCGCACGCCCTGCGGCCCGACCTCCCCGGCCGCCACCTTGGTCAGGCCGATCACCGCATGCTTGCTGGCGACATAGGCCGACATGCCCGGCGTGCCGACCAGGCCGGCGATGGAGGCGGTGTTCACCACCGCGCCGCGGCCCTGCCGGAGCATCACCGGCAGGACGTGCCGCAGGCCGAGGAAGACGCCCTTCACGTTCACGCCCATGACGGCGTCGTAGACCGCCTCCTCGTACTCGGCGGTGGGCGCCACCTTGCCCTCGATGCCAGCATTGTTGTGGAAGGCGTCGACGGTGCCGAAGGCCTCCAGCGTGGCCTGCACATAGGCCTGCACCTCGCCGGCCCTGGTCACGTCGGCGGCGCGGAAGATGGCCGATTTGCCGAGTTCCGCGGCCAGCGCCTCCCCCGCATCCGCGTCGCGGTCGACGATGCAGACCCTGCCGCCGCGCTGGACGAAGCCGCGCGCGACCGCCGCGCCGATGCCATTGGCGCCGCCGGTGACGATGGCGGCCTTGCCGGTGAAGTCCATTCTCGTTCCCTCCCGCCTGCCGTTCAGCCCACCACGCGCCACTGCACCAGCGTGTAGGGCGGATCGGCCGCATCATGCGGCTCGAACACCGCCTCCACCTCGGCGCCGATGGTCACCGGCGCGTCGGGCGGGCAGAGCAGGTTGCCGACCATGCGCACGCCGTCCGCCTGCGGCAGCTCGACCAGCACGATGGTATAGGGGCCGAAGCCATTGAGGGCGGGGTGGACCGGATGGTGCGGCCTCTGCCAGGACCAGATGCGGCCGCGCGGCGCCACCTCCTCCCAGGCAAGGTCGAAGCTGTGGCAGCGATGGCAGACCCATTCGGGCCCCCACTGGTGCTTGCCGCAGCCGCGGCAGCGCTGGATGACCAGCCGGCCGGCACGGGTGCCGTCCCAATAGGGCTTCGTCAGGGGCTCGATCGCCGGCGCGGGCAGACCGGCGGGAAGGGCGCCAGGGGAGGAACTCATGCTCACAGGCTGGCCTCCGTGCCGAGGACGAGGCTGCTGACCGGCGTCACCATCGGCCCGCCGAGGACCGCGACGACCTTGGCATCGGGCACCTGGTTGCAGGCGGTGCCGCGGAGCTGCCGCACCGCCTCGTTCACCATCTCGAGCCCGTGCATGTAGCACTCCGCCAGGTTGCCGCCGCTGGTGTTCATCGGCATGCGGCCGGAGGGCGCCAGCAGGTTCTCCAGCACCAGTTGTTCGTTCGCCTGCTCCGGATCGACGAAGCCGTGCTCGACCAGGCTCAGCAGCACGCCGCCGGTGAAGTTCTCATAGGCCTGCACCACGTCGCAGTCCTTGGGACCGAGCTTCGCCATGTGCCACATGTTGCGCGCGACCGTCTTGAAGTGGGCCGAGGCATAGTCGGGCGCGTTGTGCACCGGCGCCGCGCTGCGGTGGTGCCCGCCCTGCGCCGCTCCCAGCAGATAGGTCGGCCGGTGCGGCAGGTCCTTGGCGCGACCGGCCGGCACCACCAGGACAGCGCCGGCGCCGTCATTCTCCTGGCAGCAGTCGAAGAGGCGGTGAAAGGGCTCGATGATCCAGCGGGAGGCGTCGTATTTCTCCTCGCTCAACGGCCGACCGTTCATCACCGCGCGCGGGTTGCTCTGCGCGTGGTGGTAGGAGGCCATGGCGATGGCCCTGAGCGCCTCGTGGCGGATGCCGTGATCCGTCATGAAGCGCGTGATCTTCATGGCGAAGCGCTGCGCCGGCGACATCAGCCCGTAGGGCGCGAGGAAGGCATCGTCCCCGCCGATGGAGGCGAGCTGGTTGGCGCGGCCGTAGCGGGCGAATTGCCCCTGGGCGAGGGAGCGGAAGGCGATGACGCAATTCGCCATGCCCGCATGCACCGCCGCCGCGGCATTGGCGACCGAAGCCGCGACGCCACCGCCGCCGCCGCCCCAATGCATGTTGGAGAAGCGGAGCTCCCTGATCCCGAGCGCTGCCGCCAGCCGCACCGCTTCCGACCGGTCGCCGCCATAGGAAGCGAAGCCGTCGACCTCCCGCGGGTCGATGCCGGCGTCCCTGCAGGCCTCCAGGATGGCGATCAGCGCCAACTTGAACTCGGCATCCGGCGACTGGCCGTGCCGGTAATAGGTCGTCTCGCCGATGCCGGCGATCGCGACCTTCCCGCGCAGCGTGCGCTCGCTCATGCGGCCCGCTTCCCCCGATCCGTTTTATGCGCTTGCGTATGGTAAGCCTGCGAACAAAATGGCCGCAACCCCGGGGAGGGCCCCCTGACAGGGCCAAGGAGCAGCACCATGGATTTCGGCCTTTCGCCCGAGCAGGAAGCGATCCGGGAGGGCGTCGCCGCCACCTGCCGGCGCTTCGGCGACGACTACTGGCGGGAGGTCGAGGCCGAGGCGCGCTTCCCCCGCGAGTTCCACAGGGCGATGGCCGAGGGCGGCTGGCTCGGCATCACCATGCCGGCCGAGCATGGCGGCGCCGGCCTCGGCGTGACCGAGGCCGCGATCATGATGCATGCCGTCGCCCGCTCGGGCGGCGGGATGGCGGCTGCCTCCTCGATCCACATCAACATGTTCGGCCCGCACCCCATCGTGGTGCACGGCACGGCAGCGCAGCAGGCGCGCTGGATCCCGCCGCTCATCGCCGGCACCGACCAGGCCTGCTTCGGCGTGACGGAACCCAATGCCGGCCTCGACACCACCAGCATCAGCACCTTCGCGAAGAAGGTGCCGGGCGGCTACCGCATCAACGGGCGGAAGATCTGGACCTCCACCGGGCAGGTCGCCAACAAGATCCTGCTGCTGACGCGGACCGTGCGGAAGGAGGAAGCGCGCCGCCCGACCGAGGGCATCACGCTCTTCTACACCGACCTCGACCGCGCGCGGATCGAGGTGCAGCGCATCCCGAAGATGGGCCGCGCCGCCGTCGATTCGAACATGGTCTTCATCGACGACCTCTTCGTGCCGGAGGAGGACCGCATCGGCGAGGAAGGCCGCGGCTTCTCCTACCTGCTGGACAGCCTGAACCCGGAGCGCATCCTGGTCGCGGTGGAGGGCATCGGCATCGGCCAGGACGCGCTCGACCGCGCCGCCCGCTATGCGCGGGAGCGCGTGGTCTTCGGCCGCCCCATCGGCCAGAACCAGTCGATCCAGCACCCGCTGGCGGAGCGCTGGACCGCGCTCGAGAGCGCCTACCTGATGGCGATGAAGGCCGCCTGGCTCTACGACCGCGGCCTGCCCTGCGGCGCCGAGGCGAATGCGGCCAAGCTCCTCGGCGGCCGCGCCGGCTACGAGGCCTGCCTGCAGGCTGTCATGACCCATGGCGGCATGGGCTATGCCAAGGAATACGTGGTCGAGCGCCTGCTGCGCGAGGTGATGATCACCCGCATCGCGCCCGTGTCGGAGCAGCTTGTGCTCTCCTTCATCGCCGAGCGGGTGCTGGGACAGCCGAAGAGCTACTGACGCTTCGATGAAGCAAAGGGCGGGGGAAGGTATTCCCCCGAGCCCCCTTCTATTTTTCCGAGTCTTGCACTCGCCGCGCGGCGGCAGCCGACTCACAAAAAGGAATGGTGGGGTTGGGCGCCGAAGGCGTCCAACGGGAGGGAACACTTTTCCCTCCCCGATCTTCTTCCGTCAGCCGACGTGGTCGCGTCCGCGCGGGTATTGCAGCAGCAGCACCTCAAGTCCCTCCTCGCCCGCCGTCGCGACGAAGGGCGGCTCGTCCGGCGCGACGAAGGCGACCGAGAGCGGCGGCAGCGCGGTGCCGTCCGCCGCGCGCAGGCTACCGCGGGTCACCACCCAGAACTGCCCGTCGCCCGAGGCCGGGTCGGGCCCCTGCAGCGCCGCGCCCGGCGCCAGCCGGTGCCGCCAGGCGCCGAGGCCGTCCGGCGCCGGCGCGATCAGCACCTCCGTCCCCTCGGCTACCGCCGGCGCCGCATCCGCCACGGCCTCGCGGAAGCGCCGGCGCAGGCCCTTCAGCTCCTCCCGCGCCGCGGGCAGGTAGCGGGCGCCGCGGTCATAGCCGTTGCGGAGCGTGAAGTAGTGCAGCCCCTGCTCCCCCGCCGCGAGCGGCCCGTAGGAGGAATAGGCATTGGTGTAGTGCACCGCGACCGGCGCGACGGCGTGCCGGCCCAGCATCCCGCCGCCGGCGACCACCACCTGGAACTGGTTCGCCTCGTGGAAATGCGCCGCGACGACCGAGCCCGCGGGCTGCTCCACCAGGAAGGCCATGGGATAGACCGCCTCCGGCCCCGGCGGCGCCCCGGCATCCGGCATGTAGCGGTTGGCGCCGATATAGGTCGTCAGATGCGCGGCGACGCCGTTGGAGACGATGGGTCGCCTTGTGCCGCGGGCGCTTTCGCCCGATGCCAGGACCGCCATGGCCGTTCCCCTCTCCCGTTGCCCCCGATCCTGCCGGGGGCGACGGGGCGGGACAAGCGCGGCGCGCTCAGCCCTCGAAGCTGCTGCGCTGGCCGCCGATCATGGCCAGGAACTCCCGCCGCGTGGACGGGTCGTCGCGGAAGGCACCGAGCATGCGGCTGGTCACCATGGAGACGCCCGGCTTGTGGATGCCGCGCGTGGTCATGCACTGGTGCGCCGCCTCGATCACCACGGCGACGCCCTTGGGCTTGAGGACATCGTTGATGCAATTGGCGACCTGCGCCGTGAGCTTCTCCTGGATCTGCAGGCGCTTGGCATAGACCTCCAGCACCCGCGCCAGCTTGCTGATGCCGACCACGCGGCCGGCCGGGAGATAGGCGATGTGCGCGCGGCCGAGGATCGGCACCATGTGGTGCTCGCAATGGCTCTCCAGCCGGATGTCGCGCAGCACGACCATCTCGTCATAGCCGTCCGTCTCCTCGAAGGAGCGGGCGAGGAGGTCGACCGGGTCGGTCGCATAGCCGGCGAAGAACTCCTCATAGGCGCGGACCACCCGCGCCGGCGTGTCCACCAGCCCCTCGCGGTCCGGGTCGTCGCCGGTCCAGCGCAGCAGGGTGCGCACCGCCGCCTCCGCCTCCTCCCGTGTCGGGCGGCCCTCGAGCGAGGCATTGGTCGGAAGGATCTGGCCGGGCGGCGTCTGGATGGTCACGATGCGGGTCCTCGACAGGCATGGGCGCCCGATCCGGTCGGTCGATTGACCGCCGGCGCGCCTTCCGTCCGGACATGGGTCGATTCGTCCGGCGCGCAATACTGCGCCGCCTACCCTAGCGGCAGCGGTCCCATGCGCCCAGCGCGGATCATGCCGCGCGTGCCTTTCCCTGCCAGGCCGCGCCCTGTCTGCTTCTACCGCCGCGCGCGCCGCGGCGCGGCCGCTGCCGCGCTGCGATCGGCCTCGCGGATCACCGCCGCCACAAGCGGCAGGATCTCCGCGCGCCAGGCCGGCCCCTCGAACAGCGCGCCATGCCCGGCGCCGGGCTGCAGGTGGTGCTGCCGCAGCCCTTGCGGCAGCCCGCAGCAGAGCGCGAGCGCCGGCCGCGTCTGGCCGGCCGGGCAGGTGGTGTCCGCCCCGCCCTCGACCACCAGCAGGGCGGTGTCGCGGATCGCCTCCGGCCGCACCGGCCGGCCGCGCCAGGCCATGCGCCCGCGGGCCAGCTCCGCCGCGCGGAAGACCCGGTGGATGGTGTCCAGGTAGAGCTCCGCCGGCACGTCCATCACCGCCCGCAGCTCGTCGTTGTGCCGGCGATGCGCCGCTGCCGCCGCGGCATCGCCCCCGGTCAGGTTGCGCAACTGGGTGAGCTGCGCCGCGACCTGCGTCGGCAGCTCCGCCAGCACCGAGCCGGTGATCTGCTGCGCCCCCGGCCGCACCCGCCGGCCGGCGCCGGGGAAGGGCGGGGGGACGGTCGCCACCTCCATGGCTTCGAACCAGGCGGCCGGCAGGGCGCGGACCAGCGCCCCCTCGCGCGAGGGCGAGATGCGCGCGTCGATCGGCCCGGCGATCAGCGTCAGGCTGCGCGGCCGGGCGGGGTTGCCGTCCTCCGCCATCAGCGCCGCCGCGGCCAGCGCCGCCGCGGCGGGCTGCGAGACGGTGAGGGCATGCGCGCCGGGCCCGATCGCCTCCAGCCAGGCGATGATCTGCGCCACCAGCGCGTCGAGGCCGAAGCGCCCAGCGGCCGCCGGCACCAGCCTGGCATCCGTCCAGTCCGTGACATGCACGTCGTGCTCCGGCAGCAGCGCGGCGATGGTGTCCCGCACCCGCGTGGCGTAGTGCCCCGAGAGCGGCGCGACGACCAGCACCGGCGGCCCGGCCCGCGGCGCGTCCTTGGCGAAGCGCAGCAGCCGGCCGAAGGGGGCGGCCTGCACCACCTCCTCCCGCACCGGCACCACCCGGTTGCCGGCGCGGATGCGGTCCAGGCCGAACTCCGGCTTGCGATGGGTGGTGCCGACCTCCTCGAGAAGCTGCAGCGCCGCGGCGGCCTGCGCCACCCCGGGCCGGTCGCCGAGCCGGCGCAGCCACCCCGCCGCCTCCCGCGCGACGGGACGGAGGCGGGCGGACCAGGCCTCCTGGGCCGCATGCAGGTGGTAGAGCATGGCGCGTTCCTCCCGGCTGACGGCCCCGCAACGCGCGGCGGCGCGGGATGGCGCTTGACCTTCCCATCGGGGGAAGCGCGAAGCCGGGCCCATGCTGCGCGGCTGCCGCGCCGCGAGCGCCCCGGCCTGGCGGGAGCCGCTCGAGGCCGCAGGCAGGGGCGAGCAGCGGAGCAGGACCGATGCGAGGGCTGCGGACCTGCTCGCGTTCGCACTCCTGCTGCTGCCGGCCATGCCGGTCCGGCATGCCGAAGCGGGGCCTGCGCATGCCCGCGCCGCACGCGCGGCCGAAGCCGGCGCAGCCCGACCACGCGCATCACATGCACTGAGCGGCGTGTGCGGGCGCGCGATCCCGCGCACGCCGCAGCGGGTGCCGGGGCCGCCACCCGCCCGGATTGCCTGCAGGCCTGTGCAGGGCCGGCCGAGGGGATCGCCGCCCCGTGCCGGGGGAGCCCGGCGGCCCGACCATCCCCCGGGTCCCGGCTGTGGGCGGGACCGGTCTTTCCGGAAGCGCGGGAAGCGAGTGTGTGCAGCAGACCGGATGAGGCACAACCCCAGGTTGGAATCAACTCACGACAGCAACTAGAACACCGGGGCTGGTCTCTCGAAGGAACCCCCTCCCATGCGCGCTGCCTATGGCCTCCTCGCCGCCGCCGTGATCTCCGGCATGACCCTCACGGGTGCATCCGCGGGTCAGCAGGACTTCGTCCTGGCCAACCGCACCGGCTACCAGATTGAAGAAGTCTACGTGTCCAAGACGAGCACCTCGAGCTGGGAGAACGACGTGCTCGGCGACGACGTCCTCAACCACGGGAAGTCCGTCAAGATCCGCTTCGCTTCGGGCACGCGCGGCTGCATGTACGACCTCAAGGTCGTCTATGCGGATGGCGACAAGGCGGAGTGGGGGCGGATCAACCTCTGCGAGGTGTCGAAGGTGACGATCTTCTACAATCGCCGCACCGGCGAGACCCGCGCCGAGACCGAGTGAGGTCCGACCGATCCTGGTTGCCTCGGCATGAGGGCCGTCCCTCCGGGGCGGCCCCTGCCTGACGTCCTCGCCGGGATCATGGCCAGGGCTGAGGGGCATGGCCTGAGCCGTCCTGCGGCCCGGGACCGGCCTTCGGCAGGCGGATCCGGCCGCGGCCGGGGGCCATGCCCGTCGGGGCCGGACCTGTCCTGCCGCCGGCCGGCGTCAACGCCACGCTGTCCCACCCCGCCCCGCGCTAACGCTGCGCCGTCGCCACCGCCTGGAAGTTCGACAGGCTGTCCTCCGCCACGCGGAACCACTGGATCTGCTCCACCCGGAAGCGGTCCCACTGCTCGTGGATGCGCTTGAAGCGGGCATTGGCCTCGCCGATCTCGGCATAGAGTTCCTGCGCCGCCTTGTAGAGCGCCTGCATCACCTCCCGCGGATAGGGGCGGAGCTGCGTCCCGCCGGCGATCAGCCGGCGCAGCGCCGGCGGGTTCGCCACGTCGTATTTCGCCGCCGTCGCGTGGAAGGCCTCGGCGCAGGCGGTCTCCAGCATGGACTGGTAGGGCTTCGGCAGCGCCTCCCAGGCCTTCAGGTTCACCAGGAAATCGGTGCTCGGTCCGGCCTCCTGGAAGCCGGGATAGTAGTAGTACTTGGCGATGCGGCCGAAGCCGAGCTTCTCGTCGTCATAGGGGCCGATGAACTCGGCGCCGTCGATCACCCCGCGCTCGAGGGACGGGTAGATGTCCGCCGGCGCGATCTGCTGCGGCACGCCGCCAAGCTTCTGCATGACGGACCCGCCGAGGCCGGCGATGCGGAATTTCAGCCCCCGCATGTCCTCGACGCCCTTGATCTCCCGCTTCAGCCAGCCGCCCATCTGCGCGCCGGTGCAGCAGGCGGGGATGGCGTGGATGTTGGACTCGGCGAAGACCGGCTTCAGCAGGTCGCGCCCGCCGCCGTAGTTCAGCCAGGCATAGGTCGCGCGGCTGTTCAGGCCGAAGGGGAGCGCGGAGGAGAGCGCGAAGCTCGGGTCCTTGCCGAAGTAGAAGAGCGCCGAGGTGAAGCCGCACTCCACCGATCCCTGCCCGACCGCATCCAGGATCTGCAGCGCCGGCACCACCTCCCCGGGGCCGGAGACGGTGATCTCGAAGGCGCCGTCCGACATCTCCCGCACCCGGCGCGCGACGATCTCGGCGGCACCGTAGATGGTATCGAGCGAGCGGGGGAAGCTGTTGGGGCAGCGCCAGCGCAGGCGCGGCTGGGCGCTGGCCAGCACCGGCGCGGCGAGCGCGCCGGCGGCCGACCCGGCGAGGATGTGGCGACGGTTCATCCGGGACGTTCCTTCGTTCCGCGCCTTTGCGGCGCCTGGGCGCAGCCTGCGCGCGGCGCGGCCGTGCCGCAAGGCATCGGACCGCCTGCGTGAAGATTGCGGCAGAATGCATCGCTGGCGCGCGGCGCTGCGGCGGCCGGGCGACATCCCACCGTCATCGGGTGAGCGGCAGGGCGGCGAGCAGCGCCGCCAGCAGGGCGGCGGTGGCCGGCACGATCAGCGCCACCTCGCCCCAGGAGAGGTGCAGCCGGGCGCCGAGCAGCGCGCCCGCGCACATCGCCGCCCAGCAGGCCGCCTGCTGCGCCCAGACGGCATGCTGCGCCCGACCGCGCAGCGCCTGCACCAGCCCCTCCATGGCGCGGGAGAGGGCGCCGGTGACGAAGGTGATGCCGCCGACGCCGGGCAGCGCGGTGTTCAGCATGCCCATGGCCGGCACCATGGCATAGGCGGCGGGCGGCAGCGCGCCTTCGCCCCCGCCCGGCAGCAGCAGCGCCGCGGCGAGCAGCGCCGCCACCAGCAGCAGCACGACCGGGCTGCGCACCCGCCCGGCCAGGGCGCCGGCCGCGGCACCTGCCAGCGCGCCGAGGGCGAAGAGCCCGACCACGCCCGCCAGTTCCGCCGCCCGGCCGCCATGGCCCTCCGCGGTCGCGATGCCCAGCATGGTGCTGGTGCCGCTGATGAAGCTGACGAAGAGCTGGTCGAAGCGCAGCCAGCCGATCGCGTCCACGCAGCCGGCCAGCGCCACCAGCGGCACGGCCGCCCAGGGGTTGATGGCCGGCACCGCCGCCGCGGGCTTTTCCACCTGACGCAATCGCATTACACCGCCGCTCCGTCCGGGAGTATCCGCCATGCAACGTCGTCTCATGCTCGGCGCCGCGGCCGCCGTGCCGGCCGTCCTCGCCACGCCGGCCCTGGCCCAGGCCAATCCGGAGGTGCGCTGGCGCATCTCCTCCGCCTTCCCGCGCAACCTCGACGTGCTCTACGGCACGGGCGAGCGCATCACCCAGCGCGTGGCGCAGCTCACGGACAACCGGTTCCAGATCCGCTTCTTCGCGGCCAATGAGATCGTGCCCGGCCTGCAGGTGCTGGATGCGGTGCAGGCCGGCACCATCGAGGGCGGGCACACCCCGGTCTACTACTATACCGGCAAGGACCCGTCCTTCGCCTTCTTCACCGCCCTGCCCTTCGGCCTGAACGCGCGGCAGAACCTGGCCTGGCTGGCCTATGGCGGCGGCGGGGAGCTCGCGGCGGAGCTGCTGCGCGACTACAACATCGTCGGCTTCCCCGCGGGCGACACCGGCGCGCAGATGGGCGGCTGGTTCCGCAACGAGATCAAGAGCCTCGACGACCTGAAGGGGCTGAAATTCCGCGTCGCCGGCCTCGCCGGCGAGATCTTCCGCCGCATGGGCGCGGTGCCGACGCAGATCGCGGCCTCCGACATCTACCCGGCGCTCGAGCGCGGGACGCTCGATGCCGTGGAGTTCGTCGGACCGCATGACGACGAGAAGCTCGGCTTCGTCCGGGTCGCCCGGCACTACTATGCGCCGGGCTTCTGGGAGGCGGGGGCGCATCTGCACCTGCTGGTCAACCAGGCCGCCTTCGAGGCGCTGCCGCCCGCCTACAAGGCGGCGGTCGAGACCGCCTGCGGCGAGGCGAATGCCGACATGCTGGCGCGGTACGACCACCTGAACCCGCAGGCGCTGCGGCGGCTGGTCGGCGCGGGCGCGCAGCTCCGCTTCTGGCCGCGCGACATCCTGCAGGCCGCCTGGAAGGAGGCGCACGCCCTCTACGACGAGATGTCGGCGAAGAACGAGCGCTTCAGGAAGATCTGGACCTCCTACAAGGCCTATCGGGACGAGGAGTACCAGTGGTTCCGGGTGGCCGAGAGCAGCTTCGACAACTTCGCCTTCCCCGAGGCGGCGCGGCGCGGCTAGTCCTGCCCCGCATTGCGGCGGCCCTGCCGGGGCCGCTGCGCGCGGGCCTCCGGGGTGCTCCCGCATCGCAGCATTGGACGCGCGGCCCCGCCGGGCGGTAAGGGGGCGCCTCCTTCCTCGGGACGCTTTCCGTTCATGGACACTGCCGCGCTGCTCTCCGCCCTCGCCATGGGCGTGCTGGAGGGCCTGACCGAATTCCTCCCCATCTCCTCCACCGGCCACCTTATCCTGCTCGGGCAGGTCATCGGCTTCCAGGGCCCGCCGGGGAAGGTCTTCGAGATCTCCATCCAGCTCGGCGCCATCCTCGCCGTCATCTGGATCTACCGCGCGACGCTGTGGCGGCTGGCGACCGGCATGTGGCGGCCGGGGCTCGAGCGGTTCTACGTATCCAACCTGGTCCTCGCCTTCGTGCCGGCGGCCGTCCTCGGCGCGACGCTGCACAAGACGATCACCGAGGTGCTGTTCAGCCCCTATGTGGTCTGCACCGCGCTGATCCTCGGCGGCATCGCCATCATCCTGATCGAGCGGCTGCGCAAGGTGCCCGCCATCCGCTCGGTGCCCGAGATCGGGCCGCTGCCCTCGCTCCTCATCGGCTTCGGCCAGGCGCTGGCGATGATCCCGGGCACCTCGCGCTCGGGCGCGACCATCATCACCGCGCTGCTGCTGGGCGTGGAGCGCAAGACGGCCGCCGAGTTCAGCTTCGTCCTCGCCATCCCGACCATGCTGGCGGCGACGGCCTATTCCCTGCTGAAGGTGCGCGACCAGATCTCGATGGACGGGATGGGCCAGATCGCGGTCGGCTTCGTCGCGGCCTTCGTCGTCGCGCTGGTGACGGTGCGCTGGGTGCTCTCGGTGATCGGGCGGATCGGCTTCACGCCCTTCGGCTGGTACCGCATCGCGCTCGGCGCCATCGGGCTGGCGCTGCTGCTGGCCTGACCTCCGGCCGCGTGCTGCGGGATAGGGCGCGCCGCGCCCGGTCCTGGGCTGGCTTTCGAGGCGCAGGCCCCTGAGATGAAAGCCCGCTCAGGAATTTATTGCGGCGCATTCTCCGAGGGGTTTGCTCAGGCCAGCACGCTCCCCGGATCGCAATTCCCGCCGCAGACCAGCACGCCGACCCGCGCCCCCGCGGGCGCCCGCCAAGCCCCGCAGAGCAGCGCCGCCAGCGCCGTCGCCCCGCCCGGCTCGGCCACCAGCCGTGACGCATCCCACAGCAGGCGCTGGGCCGCCCGGATAGCCTCGTCGGGCACCAGCACGGCCGCCGCCACATGCTCCCTGGCCACCGCGAACATCAGCCCGCCCACCTGCCGCGCGCCGAGGCTGTCCGCCGCGACGCCGCCGACCGGCGCCGGCACCGGCCGGCCGGCACGCAGCGCCGTCGCCAGGGTCGGGCAGCCTTCCGGTTCCACGCTCACGACCTGGACATCTGTTCCGGCATAATATGCGGCCATGCCGCCGATCAGCCCCCCGCCGCCGGTTGCCACCAGCACATGGGTGAGCTCCGGCGCGTCC
This sequence comes from Paracraurococcus lichenis, assembly GCF_030657435.1. Classification (GTDB taxonomy): domain Bacteria; phylum Pseudomonadota; class Alphaproteobacteria; order Acetobacterales; family Acetobacteraceae; genus Paracraurococcus; species Paracraurococcus lichenis. The sequence goes on from NZ_JAUTWS010000040.1 coordinate 25,555, forward strand.
TCCTGCCACTCCGATGCGACGGTGCCCTGGCCCGCCAGCACCTCCGGCTGGTCATAGGCATGCACCATCAGGGCCCCCGTCTCCGCCGCGCGGGCCTCGCTCGCCTGCCGAGCGTCATCATAGGCGGCGCCGCCCACAACCAGACGGGCGCCATAGCCCTCGATCCGCGCCCGCTTGGCGGCGCCGGCGATCTCCGGGACGAAGATCTCCGCCCGCACCCCCAGCGCCCGCGCCGCATAGGCCACCGCGGCACCGTGATTGCCGCCGGAGGCCGCGATGACCCCGGCCGGCGGAACCGCGCCCGACAGCATCCGGTTGAAGGCGCCGCGCGGCTTGAAGGAGCCACTGGCCTGCAGCAGTTCCAGCTTCGCCACGATGTCGTGGGGCAGGCCGAGATCGGCGCCGGCCAGCCGCAGCAGCGGCGTGCGGCGGACATGCGGGGCTATGCGCCGGGCGGCAGCCAGGATTGCGTCGCGGTCCGGGAGGAGGGTCATGGTGCGCCAGGGGTGGCATGCCTTATGGTGCGACGCAACCGCGGCTGCCCTTGGAAGGCCGGGGGAATCCTGCCAAGGTCGGTCGCCTGTTTGGTGGCGACCGGGATGCTGCTCCATGCCAGTTCAGTCGCCCGCGACGGGGACGCCGTGCTCCTGCTCGGCCCCCCCGGGTCAGGGAAGTCCGATCTCGTGCTGCGTCTGATCCGCGAGGGATGGGGCTTGGTCGCCGACGACCAGGTCGCGCTGCGGGCCGAGGCCGGGGCGCTGCAGGCCGCCCCGCCGCCGGCGCTCCGCGGCATGCTGGAGGTGCGCGGCCTCGGCATCCTGCGCGACCTGCCGGTCGCGGCGCCGGCCAGGCTCCGCCTCGCGGTGCATCTCGCCGATCGTGGCGCGATCCCGCGGTTGCCGGAGCCCGAACACTGGGCCGGGGCCGGCATCGCGCTGCCCGCCCTGCGGCTCGACCCCTTCGAGGCCTCGGCGACCGCGCGGCTCTCCCTCGCCCTCGATGTCGTCCTGGGCCGCGCCCGCCTGCAGGCGGGCGCCTTCGCATGAGCCAGGCCCTGCCCGCGCGGCCCGTCCCGGGCGCCCGTCCGGTGGTGCTGGTCACCGGCCTCTCCGGTGCCGGCAAGGCCTCCATCCTCCGCGTGCTGGAGGATCTGGGTTTCGAGACGGTGGACAACCCGCCGCTCAAGGTGCTGGAGGAACTGGTCGAGGACGGGGCGGAGCCGATCGCCGCCGGCATCGACACCCGCACCCGCGGCTTCGCGGCGCCGGAGGCCCTGGCCACCCTGGACCGCCTGCGGACCAACCCTGCCATCGCCGTCAGCCTGGTCTATGCCACCGCGGAGGATGCCGCGCTGCTCCGCCGCTTCACCGAGACGCGGCGGCGCCACCCGCTGGCGCCCGGCGGCTCGCTCGGCAACCGGGTGACCGACGGCATCGCGCGGGAGAAGGAGTTGCTCGCCCCGCTGCGGGACGCGGCGGATCTGGTGGTTGACACCTCGGACCTGCCGCTGCCGGCGCTGCGCCAGATGATCGAGCGGCGTTTTCGGCCGGAGGGGACGCCCGGCCTCTCGATCCAGGTGATGTCCTTCGCCTTCCCGCGCGGCCTGCCGCGGGAGGCCGACCTGGTCTTCGACGTCCGCTTCCTGCGCAATCCGCACTACGTCCCGGCGCTGAAGCCGCAGACCGGCCGCGACCCGGCCGTCGCCCGCTATGTCGAGGAGGACCCGGACTTCCCGGGCTTCTGGACCCGGCTCCTCGGCTTCATCGATCCGCTGCTGCCGCGCTACGTCGCCGAGGGCAAGAAGTACCTCACGGTCGCGATAGGCTGCTCCGGGGGCCAGCATCGTTCGGTCCTTGTGGTGGAGCGTCTGGCTGACCATCTTCGTGGGGCGGGCTGGCGTGCGGACGTGACGCATCGGGAACTTGCCCAGCGGGAGCCAGCCGGGATCGACCCAGTCTGGCCGCCCGGCCACCGCAGCCCGGCCCCCCATGGATTCCCAGGGGCGGCCGGGGGAGAGGCCGCCCCGACTCCATCGGACGGGGCGGGGGGTCGGGAGGCCCTGACGCGCATCCCATGATAGGACTGGTTCTCGTCACCCATGGCCGGCTTGCGGACGAACTCCGCCTTGCCATGGAGCATGTGGTCGGGCCGCAACGCGCGGTCGCCACGGTCTGCATCGGGCCGGACGACGACATGGAGCGGCGCCGGCAGGACATCCGCGAGAGCATCGCGGCGGTCGACCAGGGCGACGGCGTCGTCGTGCTGACGGACATCATGGGCGGGACGCCCTGCAACCTCGCCGTCTCGCTCGCCGACCGCAAGCAGGTCGAGGTCATCGCCGGCGTCAACCTGCCGCTGCTGGTCAAGCTCGCCAAGATCAGGTCGTCCGAGCCGCTGGCCGAGGCGGTCGACCATGCCGCCGCGGCCGGACGGAAATACATCGCCGCTGCCGGCGACATCCCGAACGGGATCGCCCGGGTCAACGGCCGTGCCAATGGAGGGAACAAGCCGTGAGCCATGCCGCGACGCAACCGGTCGAGTCCACCGCCGAGTGCGGCTGCGGCGAGGGGGACCTCGTCCTCCGGCAGACGCTGAGGATCCGCAACAGCCGCGGCCTGCACGCCCGCGCGGCGGCCAAGCTGGTGACGCTGGCGGAGCGCTTCTCCGCCTGCCTGCATGTCTCGCGCGACGGCCAGAAGGTGCCCGCCTGCTCCATCATGGGACTGATGATGCTGGGCGCCGGCAAGGGCAGCGAGGTCGAGATCGAAGCCGAAGGCTGGGACGCCAAGGAAGCGCTCGAGGCGGTGGCCGGCCTGGTCGAGGCCGGCTTCCATGAAGAGTGAGAAGGCGGAGGGTCCGGCCGGAGCCTTAGGCGCCCGCGGCGCCGCACATGGCGGTGCCAACGGGGGCGGCGCACATGGCGGCGCCGAACGCGCGGCCGAGCGCGGCACCGAGGCGCCGCGCAAGCCCGCCGCGCGCCAGACGCGCGAGCACGCGATCCGCGGCATCGCGGTCGCCCCCGGCATCGCCATCGGACTCATCTACGACACCAGCGAGATCCCGGCCGAGGCGCCGCGGCGCAACATCCAGCCCGGTCAGGTGGAGGCCGAGCGGCAGCGCCTGACGGATGCCGTCGCGCTGTCGCGCAAGCAGCTCGGCAAGCTGAAGTCCCGCCTCGCCATCCTGCCCGAGGAGGCGCAGGAGGAGCTCGCGCCGCTGCTCGACGCCTATGTGCTGATGCTGGGCAATTCCCGCCTGCTGCGCGGCGCCCGCAAGCGGATCGAGACCGGGCTGCTGGCCGCCGAGACGGCGGTGCAGGACGAGGCGGAGGCGATCGCCGCGCTGATCCTCTCCGCCAGGGACGACGACCGTGCTGGCCTGAAGCGCCGCGCCGACGAGGTGCGCGAGATCGCCCGCCGCCTGACCCGCAACCTGACCGCCACCCCCTTCCGCAGCCTGAAGGACGTCCCGGAGGGGTCGATCCTGGTGGCCGAGGAGCTGACGCCGGCGGATGCCGCGCTGCTCGACCCCTCCCGCATCGCGGGCGTGGCGACGGAGGAGGGCGGCGCCGACGGCCATACCGCCATCATGCTGCGCGCCCTCGGCATCCCCTCCGTCCTCGGCTGCGTCGGCCTGACCGAGAGCGCGCAGCGCGGCGACCAGGCGGTGCTGGACGGCAGCGCGGGGACCATCGTGCTCCGCCCGGGCGAGGCGGCGCTGGAGAAGGGCCGGGAGGCGCTGGCCGCCTTCGCCAAGGAACGCGCCAAGCTCGCCAAGCTGCGCCGCCTGCCGGCGGTCACAACCGATGGCGAGCCGGTGGAGCTGCAGGCCAACCTGGAGATCCCGGCCGAGCTGCCGCTGATCGCCCAGGCCGGCGCGCAGGGCATCGGCCTGCTGCGCACCGAGTTCCTCTTCATGAACCGCGAGGACCTGCCGGACGAGGAGGCGCAGACCCAGGCCTATGCGCAGGTGCTGGAGGCCATGGGGACCGACCAGGTCACCATCCGCGTCCTCGACTGGGGCGGCGAGAAGGACATGGAGGCGCTGAGCCAGGGCATCGCGCCGACCCATGCCGGGCCGAACCCGGCGCTCGGGCTCCGCGGCCTCCGGCTGCTGCTGAAGCGGCCGGAGCTGCTGGAGGCGCAGTTCGCCGCCATCCTGCGCGTTGCCGACCGCGGCAATGTCCGCATCCTCCTGCCGCTGGTGACGAACCCGTCGGAGGTGAAGGAGGCGCGGGAGGTCTATGAGCGGGTGGCGCGCCGGCTGCGCCGCAAGGGCGTGCACCTGCCGGACCGGCTGCCCGAGCTTGGCTGCATGATCGAGACGCCGGGCGCGGCGCTGGCTGCCGACGCCATCGCGCTGGAGGCCGATTTCTTCGCCATCGGCACCAACGACCTCGCCATGTACACGCTCGCCGTCGACCGGGCGGAGGCGGAGGTCAGCCACCTCTACGACCCGCTGCATCCGGCGGTGCTGCGATTGATGCAGTTCGCGACCGAGGCCGCGCTCCGGCTGCGCATGCCGGTCAGCGTCTGCGGCGAGATGGCGGGCAACCCGCGGCTGGTGCCGCTGCTGCTCGGCCTCGGCATCCGCTGCCTGTCGATGAATGCCAGCGCCATCCCCCGGGTGAAGCAGATGGTGCGCAGCCTCGACATCGCCGACTGCGCCCGCTTCGCACGGCGGGTGATGGAGCAGTCCGACCCGCAGCGGATCCATGAACTGGTGATGGGATTCGGCTCGGGCAGCGAGAAGGGCTGAACGCGCCATCCCCTTGGGATGGCGGGACCGGCGCACCCCATTGCCTGAACCCGCTTCAGGACCTTGCGAGGTTGGCATGGGTGGCCCGACAGGCCGCGCGCCCCTTGCCGTTCCTAACCCGTTCGATTCTTTGCCCGACCGCAGCCGCGACCCCGAGCGGGAACCGGCTGCACGAAAGAGTGCCAGAAAAGCAATCTGCATTTGGTTTTTGAGATCGGTTCGCCGCGCGTCCTAGCGTGACGCCGCGCCGCAGGCCGGAACGGCCGCGCGCGGGTGCGGGGCGGCAGGCCCGGCGCCGCCGGGACCAACCGCAAGATGCAGAGGAAACCCGCATGAGACGCTTCCTGGCCATCGCCTCCCTCCTGCTGCTGGCCGCCCCGGTGGCGCGCGCCGATGACGGCGAGGACACTGCCTGCGGCATCCCGGCCGAGGTCGTGGCGCAGATCCAGGGCACGCTGCAGGCCGTGGTGACGCAGCCCAATGGCGGCATCTTCAGCCCCAACCGCATGTGGTCGGCGGTGGTGGACCGGCAGGGGCGGCTCTGCTCCGTCACCAGGATCGGCGACGCCTGGCCGGGCAGCCGCGCCATCGCCATGGCCAAGGCGAGCACGGCCAACGACTTCAGCAACGACGCGCTCGCCCTCTCGACTGCCAATCTCTACTCGGCGACCCAGCCGGGCGGCTCGCTCTACGGCCTCAACAACTCCAATCCCTTCAACCCGGCCTTCCTGGTGCAGGGCAACCCGAAGCTGGCGCAGGCCCTGGCCAATGCCTTCGGGCGGACGCCGGGCGGGATCATCACCTTCGGCGGCGGCGTGCCGCTCTACAGCGGCGGCAAGGTGATCGGTGGCCTCGGCGTCAGCGGCGACAGCGCCTGCGCCGACCATGTCATCGCCTATCGCATGCGGCGGGCGGTGGGGCTGGACGCGATCCCGGCGGGCGTCGGCGCGGGCGGGACGGACAACATCGACTATCTCGCCGCGGGCGAGGCGCCGAACGGCTTCAAGCACGTGCACTGCTTCCCGACGGACCTGCCGCCGGACAGGATCTGACGGGCCGGGCGGCGCCGGCGTCCCGCTGCGGGGGCGTCAGCGCTTCCTGGTCCGCCGCGGCCGCGTCGCGGCCTTCGCCGCCGCGGCCTGCTGCCGCTTCGCCGCATTCACGGCGACGCCGCGAGCCGCGCCGGCCCAGGCATTGGCGGCGCTGAGCCAGAGGCTGAGGAGGGGGTTCTTCTTCGTCCAGGGATTCGCCATTGTCCCGCGACAACGCCGCGGGACGATGGTTGTTGCACCGCATCAGGCCAGGGCCGAGCCGCCCGGGGCGAGGACCGGCGCCGCCTCCGCGAGCATGGCATCGGCGATCTTCTCCGCCGTCATCAGCACGGGGAAATTGGTATTGGCGCAGGGCACGACGGGGAAGATGGAGGCGTCCACCACCCGGAGCCCCTCGATCCCGCGCACCCGCCCCTCGGTGTCCACCACCGCCATCGGGTCGTCCTCCCGCCCCATGCGGCAGGAGCAGGAGGCGTGCCAGACGCCGATGGTCGCCTTGCGGATGAAGGCCTCCAGCGCCTCCTCGTCCTGCATAACCTGGCGGAAGGTGAAGCCCTCCACGACATACTTCTCGATCAGCCAGGAGCGCAGCGCCGGCGGGCCGTCCAGCAGCGTCGCGATGGCGCGGGTGATCCAGCGGTTGCGCTCGTTCACCACGCCGATGGCGCGCACCTTGTCGCTATAGGCCGCCGGGAAGGGGTCGGTGGTGACGGCGGCGAGCGGCGCCGAGAGCTGGATGGCCGCCAGCATGCGGAAGCCCGCCATCAGCCGGTCGAGGTCGCGGCGGTCGGAGAGCAGATTGAACTCCACCACCGGCTCCTCCTGCCAGCGGGTGGAGGCGAGGCGGACCTGTCCGCTCTCCGAATAGGTCTTGTTCACGAAGGCCAGCAGCGAGGCGATCTGCTGCCCGACGGAATGCCAGGCGGATTTGCTGGCGACGGCGACGAACATGTCGCCCCTCGGCGCCTCGGGGATACCGGAGGAGTAGCGCAGCCCGAGCAGGATGTGCCGGCGCGAATGCGCATCCGTCAGCCGCGCCGGGCGTCGGATGAAGGAGGAGAGCGAGATGGAGGGGTGGTCCATCAGCCGCTGCCCGACGCCCGGCAGCGCCGAGCGCAGCTCGATCCCCATCTCGCGCAGGTGCCCCACCGGCCCGATGCCGTTGCGCAGCAGGATGGCGGGAGAGTGGATGGCGCCGGCGGAGAGGATCACCTCCCGCCCGCGGAACTCGCGCGGCTGGCCCTCCACCAGCGCCGTCACGCCGACGCAGCGCCTGCCCTCGAACAGCAGGCCGGTGACCTGCGTCCGCGTCGAGATGGTCAGGTTGCCGCGCGCCCGCACCTGCTCGTTCAGGTAGCCGACCGCGGCCGAGACGCGCTTCTGCCCGTCGATCGAGACGGTGACGGGGAAGTAGCCGTCCTCGAAGCGGCCGTTCTGGTCGGGCAGGTGCTTGAACCCCGCCTGCCGGAAGGCCTCGGCCGTCGCGCGGGCATGTGCCGGCCAGCGCGCCTCGGGGATGCGGGTGACGGTGATGGGACCGTCCCGGCCATGCCACTCGTCGGCGATGTCGAGGTCGCGCTCGACCTTCTTGAAGTAGGGCAGCACGGACTGCCAGTTCCAGCCGGCGGCGCCGCGCGCCTCCCACTCGTCGAAATCGGTCGGCGCGCCGCGGTTCGCCATCTGGCCATTGATGGAGGAGCCGCCGCCGAGCACCCGCGCCTGCTCGTATTTGCGCAGGGGGGGCGGCGCGGCATGGGGGTCGTTGTGGGAGACGACCTGGGTGCGGACCTTGAGGTCCGTCCAGTGGAAGCGCGGGTCGAAATAGGCGGTGCCGGGATAGGTGTCCTCGATTTCCTTCGGCACCTGGCCCGGCGGCGTGTCCTGCCCGGCCTCGAGCAGCAGCACGCGGTTGGCCGAGCGGGCCGAGAGCCGATTGGCGAGCACCGAGCCGGCGGAACCGCCGCCGATGATGATGTGGCTGTAGTCCACGCATTCCCTCCCTGGTGCCCTGTCCCGTCCCTTCGCCGCATCGGGCGAGGGCGGGACAAGCGGGCCACCGACGGCCTTCGCTTGCGCCAGCGATACCACGGCCCCGCCGCGCCGCCAGGGGGCTGCTCGCGCAGGCGTTGCCATGCCGGGGCCAGGATTTCTCTGCTATGGGCTGGGCGATGCCGCCGGCCCCGCCCGCCCGCGCGCGCCGCGGCCCGGCCTCCCCCGCCCGGGCCGCCGCGCCGCGGCCGGCCCTCTCCGCCTCCCCCCGGACTGCCGCACCGCGCCGCCGCCTGCGACGCTGGCTGGGCTGGCTCGTCCAGGGGCTGGTCTTCGGCGGGCTCGGCCTCTTCCTCCTGCTGCTCTACTTCGCCTGGGACCTGCCGCGGGTGGATGGCGTCCCGCAGGCGACGCGCCGGCCCTCCGTCACCCTGCTGGCGGCGGACGGGTCGATGCTGGCGACCCAGGGCGACCTCTATGGGGAGACGGTGCGGCTGCGCGACCTGCCGCCCGCTCTCCCCGCCGCGCTGATCTCCGTCGAGGACCGGCGCTTCCGCCACCACTGGGGCATCGACCCCATCGGCCTGGCCCGCGCCGCGGTCGCCAACTGGCGGGCGGGGGAGGTGGTCCAGGGCGGCTCGACCCTGACCCAGCAACTCGCCAAGAACCTGTTCCTGACCACTGAGCGCACGACGCGGCGCAAGGTGCAGGAGGCGCTGCTCGCCCTCTGGCTCGAGCGCCGCTTCAGCAAGGACCAGTTGCTCGAGATCTACCTCAACCGCGTCTATCTCGGCGCCGGGGCCTATGGCGTCGATGCCGCGGCGCGGCTCTTCTTCGGCGTGCCGGCGAAGCGGGTGAACCTCTGGCAGGCGGCGATGCTGGCCGGCCTGCCCAAGGCCCCCTCGCGCCTCAACCCGCGCGCCTCGCCCGACCTCGCGGTGTCCCGCGCCTCGGAGGTGCTGGAGGCGATGGTGGCGACCGGCGCCATCACGCAAGCGCAGATGGAGGCAGAGCTCGGCCGCATGCGGCTGCCCGCGCCGTCCTCGCGCCAAGCCGGCTGGTTCGCCGACTGGGCGCTGGAGGACCTGGCCGAGACCTTCCCCGGCAATGCCGACCTCACCCTGCGCGCGACGCTCAACCCCCGGCTGCAGGCGCATGTCGAGGCGCGGCTGGAGGCGCTGCTGGCCGGGCCGGGCGCCCGCGCCGGCGTCACCCAGGGCGCGGTGGTGGCGCTCGACGCCAGTAGCGGCGCGGTCCGCGCCATGGCCGGCGGGCGGGACTTCCGCGCCAGCCAGTTCAACCGCGCGACCAGCGCCCGCCGCCAGCCCGGCTCCGCCTTCAAGCCCTTCGTCTACCTCGCGGCGCTCGAGAAGGGCATGCAGCCGGAGGACGAGGTGCCGGACGGGCCGCTGACCCTCGGCGCCTGGTCGCCGGGCAACGGCACCTGGAGGCCGCGCGGCGAGATCAGCATGGAGGAGGCGCTGGCGCAGTCGGTGAACACCGCCGCGGTCCGCATCCTGTTCCGCGCCGGCGGGCCGAAGGCCGCGGCCGAGGCCGCCCGGCGGCTCGGGGTGGAGGGGCGTTTCCCGAATGACGCCTCCATCGCCCTCGGCACCGGGGAGGTGACGCTGCTCGACCTGACCGCCGCCTATGCCGCCTTCGCCAATGGCGGGTTGCGGGTGACACCCTTCGGCATCGCCGGCGCGACCGCGACCGGCGCCGCCCTGCCGGTGCCCCGCCCGGCGCCGCGGCGGGTGGTGACGCCCGAGGATGCGGCGGCGATGCGCCGGATGCTGGAGGCCGTCGTGGCGCGCGGCACCGGCCGCGCCGCCGCCCTGCCGGGCCGGAGCGTGGCGGGCAAGACCGGCACCACCCAGGACTACCGCGATGCCTGGTTCGTCGGCTTCGCCGGCACGACGGTCATCGGCATTTGGCTGGGCAATGACGACGGCCGGCCGATGGACGAGGTCCGCGGCGGCAGCCTGCCGGCGCGGCTCTTCCACGACGTCGCGGAGGCGGGACCGTGACGCCGGCACCGCAGCGGCCCGGAATTCGCTGCTCGCGCTGGCGCGAAGCCCGCACGGTCGCGTTAGATGGGCGCGGGCAGGATCGGAAGAGGCGAATGACGGCGGAGGATACCTCTCTGCGCCGCAAGGCGGAGCGCATGGCGGCGATCGGCGGCATCGCCCGCACCGTGCAGCATGACATCAACAACCTGCTGACCGTCATCTTCGCCAATCTCGAGATGCTGAAGCGCACCGCCGCCGAGGGCGGGCCGCAGCGCCAGCTTCTGCGGGTGGAGCAGGCCGCGCGGCGCTTCGAGGGGACGAGCCGCGCCATCCTCGCCCTGATCCGCCGCCCGGCCGGGGAGGTGGTGGCGATCCGGCTCACCGACCTCCTCGCCGCCATCGAGCCGCTGCTGCAGATGATCCTGCCGGGCAGCGGCGCCTGCACCCTGGCGCGGGCGGAGCGCGACCCGCCGGTGCTGATCGAGCGCAGCGCGCTCGAGGAGGCGCTGATCGCCCTCGCCCAGGAGATCGCGGAAGCGCAGCCGCGCGGCATCGCCCTCGACCTCTCGGTCGCGGATGCGCCGGAGGCGGGCGAGGTGACGATCGCCGTGCCGGAGGGCCTCTCGCCGCCGGCGCTGGACCGCGTGGCGGCGGTGGCGCTGGCGCATGGCGGCAGCGCGACGCCGGAGGGCAATGGGCTGCGCCTCAGCCTGCCGCGGCACGAGGCCGCGGCAGGCTGAGGCGCGCCGAAGGGCGCTGTGGCCTGAATCGCCGCGCCCGACACGGGCGATCCGATGACCGGAGCGCCGATGCGCGCGCAAGCGCGGGGCGTGCCGATGACCGAAGGGACGGATGGCCCGGAGGTCTGGATCGGCTCGCCCAACATACAAGGCGGACCGCTGGCCGGGGCGCCAGCAGGCGCCGAGGTCAGGACCGGCCCGCCCTCGGGGAAGGTGCGCGGCGGCGCCCCGAAACTGGGCAGGCGCCGCCTCATTCCCTTGCAGCAGCGATGGTAGACGATATATAATCGGAACGGTCCCGGGGCTTGCTTCGCAATCCCTCGCGCCTCTGCTATCGCGGTTGGACCCGGCGGGGGGCGGGGAGGCGCTCGGCATTGCCGCGTTGATGTTCCGTCTCCGCTGGCGCAGCATTTGCTGGACGCAAGCAACAGGGACCGCCGCCCATGGGCGGCCGGAACGGGAGACAGAGTTTCATGCAGCCCTTCGGGCTTACACTCACGCGCGCGCTCGGCCTCGCGGCGCTTGGTCTTGCCCTGGCCCTGCCGAACTTGGCGCGGGCGCAGCAGGCGCCGGCCGCGGCCGCCAATACTTTCGATTCGGTGAAGTCGCGTGGCCAGCTCGTCTGCGGCGTCAATACCGGCCTCGCCGGCTTCGCCCAGCCGGACAGCCAGGGGGTCTGGCGCGGCTTCGACGCGGAGTATTGCCGCGCCATCGCCGCCGCCGTCTTCGGCGATCCGAACAAGGTCCGCTTCGTGCCGACCACGGCGCAGAACCGCTTCACCGCGCTGCAGTCGGGCGAGGTGGACGTGCTGTCGCGCAACACGACCTGGACGCTGTCGCGCGACACCTCGCTCGGCCTCGATTTCTCGGCCACCAATTTCTACGACGGCCAGGGCTTCATGGTGAAGTCGAGCCTCGGCCTGAAATCGGCGAAGGAGCTGGAGGGCGCGACCATCTGCGTCCAGCCCGGCACCACCACCGAGCAGAACCTCTCGGACTGGGCGCGCGCCAACAAGATCAAGTTCACCCCGGTGGTGATCGAGCGGCTGGAGGAGCTGGTCAGCGCCTATGCCGCCGGCCGCTGCGACGCCTACACCACCGACGTCTCGGGCCTCGCCGCCACCCGCAGCGCGCAGCCGAAGCCGGACGACCACACCATCCTGCCGGAGGTCATCAGCAAGGAGCCGCTGGCGCTCGGCGTCCGGCAGGGCGATGCCCGCTTCGCCGACGTGGTGCGCTGGACCCATTTCCTGCTGCTCTCGGCCGAGGAGTTCGGCATCACCCAGAAGAACGTCGACCAGATGCTGAACGACCCGCGGCCGGAGGTGCAGCGGATGCTGGGCAAGAATGGCGGCCTCGGCCCCATGCTCGGCCTGTCGGACGACTGGGGCGTGAAGGTGATCAAGGCCGTCGGCAACTACGGCGAGCTCTTCGACCGCACGCTGAAGCCCATCGGCATCCAGCGCGGCCCGAACGCCCTCTGGACCCAGGGCGGCCTGCAGTTCTCGCCGCCCTTCCGGTGATTTCGTCCGGGGCCGGCCTCGGCCGGCTCCGGCAAACGCCGTCCCGGGCCCGCCTCGGCCGGCCCCGGCAAACGCAAGCCTGGTGCCGGCCCCGCCCGGCCCTGGCACACCCCGCCTGACCACGCCTGGCTGTAGAAAAGGGCGCCGGCCATGTCCCAGACCACCCTAGACCCCCGGCTGCTGCGGGCCCCACCGAAACGCAAGCTCCGCCTGTCCTGGGCGGATGAACGGGTGCGCGGCGTCGTCTGGCAGGTGTTGGTCGTCGGCCTCATCGCCGCCATCGCCTGGTGGCTCTGGTCCAACACCGTCCACAACCTCGAGGTGCGGCGGATCGCCACCGGCTTCGGCTTCCTGAACCGTGAGGCCGGGCTGCCGATCGCCGAGAGCCTGATCGAGTATACGCCGACCGACACCTATCTGCGGGCGCTGACCGTCGGCCTGCTGAACACGTTGAAGGTGGCGGTGGTCGGCATCGTCCTCGCCACCATCCTCGGCACCCTGGTCGGCATCGCCAGGCTGTCGCGCAACTGGCTGCTGTCGCGCATCGCCGCGGTCTATGTCGAGGTGATCCGCGACCTGCCGCTGCTGCTGCAGCTTCTCTTCTGGTACGCGATCCTGCAGGGCCTGCCCGGGCCGCGGCAGGCGCTGAACCCGGTCGACGGCATCTTCCTCTCCAACCGCGGCCTCAAGCTGCCCTGGATCGAGTGGCAGGACGCGCATTCCTTCGCGCTGCTCGCCTTCCTGCTCGGCGCCGTCGCCACCTGGCTCTATCGCCGCGGCGCGCTGGCGAAGCAGATGCAGGACGGCCAGCCGCGCCGGGTCTGGCCGGTCGCGCTCGGCGCCATGCTGGCGCTGCCGGTCGCGGTCTGGGCCGGCTTCGGCGCGCCCTGGACGGTGGATTGGCCGGCGCTGCGCGGCTTCAACTTCCGCGGCGGCCTGACTGTCAGCCCCGAATATTTCGCGCTGCTCATGGGGCTCGTCCTCTACACCGCCGGCTTCATCGCCGAGATCGTGCGCGCCGGCATCCTCTCCGTGCCGCAGGGCCAATGGGAAGCCGCGCAGGCGCTCGGCCTGCATCCCGGCCAGGTGCTGCGGCAGATCGTGCTGCCGCAGGCGCTGCGGGTCATCGTCCCGCCCATGACCAGCCAATATCTCAATATCACCAAGAACAGCTCGCTGGCGGTGGCCATCGGCTACCAGGACATCGTCTCCATCGCCAATACCACGCTGAACCAGACGGGACAGGCGATCGAGGGCATCGCCATCATCATGCTGGTCTACCTGACGATCAGCCTGTCGATCTCTCTGTTCATGAACTGGTACAACGCGCGCATCGCGCTGGTGGAGCGCTGAGCCCATGAGCGACATCACCCTGGACGCCTCCGCCAAGGTCGCCGAGGCGGCGCCGCGCACCCCGCCGGCCAGCCAGATCGGCTTGGTCGGCTGGCTCCGGACCAACCTCTTCTCCTCCTGGATCAATAGCGCCGTCACGCTGGTGCTCGCTTATCTGGTGATCCGCTGGCTGGTCGGCTTCGTCGAATGGGGCATCGTCAACGCCGTCTGGTCGGTGCCGGACAACCAGACCCAGGCCTGCCGCGACCTCAAGGGCATCGGCGCCTGCTGGGCGGTGATCACGGAAAAGCACCGCTTCATCCTCTTCGGCACCTATCCCTATGAGGAGCACTGGCGGCCGGCGCTCTGCATCCTGCTCTTCATCGGCCTCTTCACCGTCTCGGCCATGCGCCGCTTCTGGCGGAAGGAACTGGCCTATATCTGGATGGGGACGCTGGTCCTGATCGGCCTGCTGATGTGGGGCGGCGGGCTCGGCCTGCCCTATGTCCCGCAGGAGCGCTGGGGCGGCCTGGTCATCACCCTGATCCTGGCGACCTTCGGCCTCGCGCTCGCCTTCCCGCTGGCGGTCCTGGTCGCGCTCGGCCGGCGCTCGCGGCTGCCGGCGATCAAGGCGCTCTGCGTGCTCTATGTGGAACTGATCCGCGGCGTGCCGCTGATCTCGCTGCTCTTCATGGCCAGCGTGATGTTCCCGCTCTTCCTCCCCGAGGGGATGAACATCGACAAGCTGTTGCGCGCGCAGATCGCCATCATCCTCTTCGCCGGGGCCTATCTGGCGGAGGTCGTGCGCGGCGGCCTGCAGGCGCTGCCGAAGGGCCAGTACGAGGCGGCGGATGCCCTCGGCCTGTCCTACTGGCAGAAGACCGGCTTCATCATCCTGCCGCAGGCGCTGCGGCTGGTGATCCCGCCGCTGGTCAACACCTTCATCGGCTTCTTCAAGGACACCTCGCTGGTGCTGATCATCGGCATCTTCGACCTGCTGACGGCGGGCAAGACCGCGATCATCGAACCGGCCTGGCAGGGCTTCGGCGTCGAGGTCTACCTGACGGTCGGCGCCATCTACTTCGTCTTCTGCTTCGCGATGTCGAAATACAGCCAGGGGCTGGAGGCGGAGCTCAACCGCCACCGCCGGCGCTGAGGGGGATCAGGGAATGAGCGAGACGCTGGACCAGGTCGCCTCGGCGGCCCGCACGGACGCCCCGCCGGCGATCCTGCTGGACAAGGTCAACAAGTGGTTCGGCACCATGCACGTCCTCCGGGACGTGTCGCTCTCCATCGCGGTGGGGGAGCGGGTGGTGATCTGCGGCCCCTCGGGCTCCGGCAAGTCCACCACCATCCGCTGCATCAACCGGCTGGAGACCCACCAGGAAGGCCGGATCCTGGTGGACGGGATCGAGCTGACCGACGACGTCCGGGCGCTGGATGCCATCCGCCGCGAGGTCGGCATGGTGTTCCAGAGCTTCAACCTCTTCCCGCACCTGACGGTGCTGGAGAACTGCACCCTCGCCCCGATCTGGGTCCGCCGCATGCCGAAGGCGGAGGCCGAGGCGCTGGCCATGCACTACCTCGAGCGGGTGCGGATCCCGGAGCAGGCGAAGAAGTATCCCGGCCAGCTCTCCGGCGGGCAGCAGCAGCGCGTCGCCATCGCCCGCGCGCTCTGCATGAAGCCGAAGATCATGCTCTTCGACGAGCCGACCAGCGCCCTCGACCCCGAGATGATCAAGGAGGTGCTGGATACCATGGTCACGCTGGCCCAGGACGGCATGACCATGATCTGCGTGACGCACGAGATGGGCTTCGCCCGGACCGTCGCGGATCGCGTGGTCTTCATGGACCGCGGCGAGATCGTGGAGCAGGGCACGCCGACGGAGGTCTTCGAGGATCCGAAGACCGATCGCCTCAAGCTGTTCCTGAGCCAGATCCTGCGAGGACATTAACGCCGCGGAAGGATAGCGAGACCGAAGCTTGCCAGGGTTCTGGACGGCGCTTAAGCCTGCGCGCCCTCCTCCCCCCGGAGCGTCCGCTTGACCGCGCCCTCCCATGCCGCCCCTTCCCGGGCGGTCTCCCTGCCTCTCCTCCTCGGCGTCCTCGGCGTCGTCTACGGCGATATCGGCACCAGCCCGCTCTATGCCCTGCGGGCCGCGCTGCTGCATTTCTCCGCCGACGGGATCGAGCGCTGGGAGATCCTCGGCATCCTCTCCCTCATCATCTGGTCACTGATCCTCACGGTGACCGTGAAGTATGTCCTGTTCGTGCTGCGGGCGGACAACAAAGGGGAGGGCGGGATCCTCGCGCTGATGGCGCTGGCCCAGCGCATCGCCCGCAGCGAGCGGTCGCGCACCGTCGTCATGATGCTCGGCATCGTCGGCGCCTGCCTCTTCTTCGGCGACGGCGTGATCACCCCGGCGATCTCCGTGCTCTCGGCCATGGAGGGCCTCAAGGTCGCCTCCCCGGTCTTCGAGCCGCTGATCATCCCCGGCTCCGTCCTGATCCTGGTCGCGCTCTTCCTCGTGCAGTTCCGCGGCACCGGCAGCATGGGCGCGATCTTCGGCCCGGTCATGGCGGTCTGGTTCGGCACGCTCGGCCTGCTCGGCCTGGCGGAACTGGTGAAGGAGCCGGAGGTGCTGACCGCCTTCTCCCCGCACCACGCCATTGCCTTCTGCGTCCATTACCGGCTGGCCGCCTTCATCGCCTTCGGCTCGGTCGTGCTGGCGGTGACGGGGGCGGAGGCGCTCTATGCCGATATGGGCCATTTCGGCCGCCGGCCGATCCAGATTGCCTGGACCTTCTATGTCCTGCCGGCGCTGGCGCTGAACTACCTGGGCCAGGGCGCCCTGCTGCTGAGCGATCCGGCGGCGCTCGAGAACCCCTTCTTCCTGCTGGCACCGGAATTCCTCCGCCTGCCGCTGGTGGTGCTGGCGACCGTCGCAACCGTCATCGCCTCCCAGTCCATGATCTCCGGCGCCTTCTCGATTGGCCGGCAATGCGTCCAGCTCGGCTTCCTGCCGCGCCTCTCGGTCCGCCATACCAGCGAGACCGAGGAAGGGCAGATCTACCTGCCGCAGATCAACTTCGCCCTGCTGGCCGGCGTGCTGGTCCTGGTGCTGTCCTTCCACACCTCGGACAACCTCGCCGCCGCATATGGCATCGCGGTGACCGGCACCTTCGTCTGCACCTCCTCCCTCGCCCTGCTGGTCTTCCGGCGGCAATTCGGCTGGCCGGCGCCGCTGGTCGGGCTGGTCTTCATCCCTCTGCTGCTGCTCGACCTGTCCTTCTTCCTCTCGAACGTCCTCAAGATCCCGGAAGGCGGCTGGGTGCCGCTGGTGCTGGGCGCCGCGCTCTTCGTGCTGATGCACACCTGGAAGCGCGGGCGGGACCTGCTGTTCAGCCGCTTCCGTCAGGACAGCCTGCCGCTGAAGAGCTTCCTCGCCCGCCTGCCGCAGAGCCGCACCATCCGGGTCCCCGGCATCGCGGTCTTCATGACCGGCCAGGCCGACTACGTGCCCGGCGCGCTGCTGCACAACCTCAAGCACAACAAGGTGCTGCATGAGCGCGTGCTCTTCGTGACGGTGCTGAACGAGGACGTGCCGCAGGTGGGCCCGGACCGGCGGCGGGAGGCCTCGGAACTCGCCCCCGGCATCCATCGCGTCATCCTGCGCTACGGCTTCCAGGAGAGCCCGAACATCCCGCGCGAGCTCGAGGGGTTGCGGGAGGACGGGGTCGCCTTCGAAGCCATGCAGGCCAGCTACTTCCTGGGGCGGGAGACGCTGGTGGCGGCGGTGGTGCCGAAGATGTCGCACTGGCGGCAATGGCTCTTCACGCTCATGGCGCGCAACGCGGTGCCGGCGACGGAATTCTTCCGCATCCCCTCGGACAGGGTGGTCGAGCTGGGGGTGCGGGTGGCGATCTGAACCCCGCCGCGCCGGGAGCGTTACGTGTCCCCAGCCGCGGGCACGTGGGGCCTCGGCGCAGGGACATCATGCCGGCCCGCCGAGGGCGGCCGGCGAGAGAGGAGGCGGACGCGCGGCATGCCCTTGGTAACCCTGGTGGTGGCCGCCGGCCCCGGCGTGCCGCAGGGCGACCCCGGCCGGCGCTATGAGCTCTCGGTGGCGCTGACCCCGGGCGGCCAGCTCGACGCCGAGGCCTGGCAGGCCGGCCCGGCGCCCTGGTCGGCGCGGCGGACCTGGCCCGGGCTTCCCCCGCAGCAGGGGGACATGCTGTTCGACCCGGACACCGGATGCTGGTCCATCCGGCTCCCCGCGCCGGGTCCGACCTCCGACGCGCCGCTGCATGCCGAGATCCGCAATGCGGGCCAGCTTCGCCCCGGCGAATACGTGACGATCCAGGAGCCGGACGGGGGCGAGTTCTCGTACCGAGTGGTCGCCGTCGCCTGAGCGGCGGGCCGTTCCCGCCTGACGCCCATTTGCCCTAGATCCGGGGCATGAGCCCCCTGACCGCCACCCTGCAGCGCCTCGGGAAGCCGCCGCGGACCGCCTCCCTCATCGTCACCGTCTGGGGCGATGCCGTGGTGCCGCGCGGCGGGTCGCTCTGGCTCGGCACGCTGCAGGCCATCCTCGACCCCTTCGGCTGCAACGAGGGGCAGGTGCGCACCGCCATGTCGCGCCTGACGGAGGAGGGCTGGCTGCTGCGCAGCCGGCAGGGCCGGCTTTCCTTCTACCGGCTGGGCGCGCGGGGGGAGGCGAGCTTCGCCGCCGCCGCCCGGCGCATCTACGACCCGCCGCGCGCCGGCCGGCCGGACTGGGACGGCGCCTTCCGGCTCGTCCTCTCGGCCGACCCCGCGGTCGCGGAGGCGCTGGCGGGCTTCGTGCCGCTCGCGCCCGGGCTGCTGGTGGGGACCGAGGGCGCGCCGGCGGACCTGCCGCCCGCCGCGCCGGCCCTGCTCGCCCGGCCGCGCAGCGCGGCGGAGGGGGTTGCCATCGCCGTCCGCGCCTGGCCCGGACTGCCGGAGGTCGCGTCCGGCTACCGCCGCTTCGCCGAGGCCTTCGCCCCCCTGGCGGGCGCCGCCCTGCCCGAGGCGGAGGCCCTGCCGCTGCGCCTGCTGCTGGTCCACGAATACCGCCGCGTCGCCCTGCGCGACCCGGACCTACCGGCGGCGGTGCTGCCGGCGGACTGGCCGCGGGCCGAGGCACGGGCCATCGCCGCTTCGGTGTACCGCCGCCTGCTGCCGCCCTCCGAGGCCTGGCTCGACGCGCATGGCCAGGGCGAGGACGGACCCCTGCCGCCGGCCGCGCCCACGGAGCTACATTCCCGATTCCGTGACGGCTGATGTGTTACGGATTTCCTGGACAGCCGAATTTTCTGTGACATATTGCGCCCATCGCAGCCGCGGGAGGGTGCGGTCCCATGTACACACAAGCCCTGAACCAACAGGACAGCGCCGCCCCGGGATCCGAGGATTCCGGGGCGCTCGCGCGTTTCGAGGCGCGCGTCGCGGCCGAGGACAAGATCGAGCCGAATGACTGGATGCCGGAGGCCTATCGGCGCACCCTGATCCGCCAGATCAGCCAGCACGCGCATTCCGAGATCATCGGCATGCAGCCCGAGGGCAATTGGATCACCCGCGCCCCCTCGCTCCGCCGCAAGGCCGCGCTGCTGGCCAAGGTGCAGGACGAGGGCGGGCACGGGCTCTACCTCTATGCCGCGGCCGAGACGCTCGGCATCTCCCGCGAGGAGCTGAACGAACAGCTCCTGTCGGGCAAGGCGAAGTACAGTTCCATCTTCAACTACCCGACCCTCACCTGGGCCGATATCGGCGCCATCGGCTGGCTGGTGGATGGCGCGGCGATCATGAACCAGATCCCGCTCTGCCGGACCTCCTACGGCCCCTATGCGCGGGCCATGATCCGCGTCTGCAAGGAGGAGAGCTTCCACCAGCGCCAGGGCTACGAGATCATGCTCACGCTCTGCCGCGGCACGCCGGCGCAAAAGGCGATGGCGCAGGACGCGCTGGACCGCTGGTGGTGGCCGAGCCTGATGATGTTCGGCCCGCCGGATGCCGAGAGCCAGCACACCGACCAGGCGATGCGCTGGAAGATCAAGCGCTTCACCAATGACGCGCTGCGCCAGCAATTCGTCGATGCGACGGTGCCGCAGGGCCACCATCTCGGCCTCTCCTTCCCCGACCCCGATCTGCGCTTCGACGAGGCGACGGGCCACTGGCGCTTCGGCGCCATCGACTGGGCCGAGTTCAAGGCGGTGCTCGCCGGCAACGGGCCGTGCAACCGGCAGCGCCTGAGGACAAGGCGGGAGGCGCATGCGAGCGGCGCCTGGGTGCGGGAGGCGGCGCTTGCCCATGCAGCGAAGCGCCGCGCCCGCGCCGCGGCGCAGAAGCAGGCGGCGGAGTGACGGCCATGGCCGAAGCCAACATGCCTCTCTGGGAAGTCTTCATCCGCGCCCGCGCCGGCCTGGCACACCGGCATGCCGGCAGCGTGCATGCGCCCGACGCGCAGATGGCGCTGCTCGCCGCGCGCGACACCTATACGCGGCGCGGCGAGGGCCTCTCGATCTGGGTCGTCCCCTCGGCGGCCATCACCGCGAGCGACCCGTCCGACAGGGACGCGCTGTTCGCGCCGACCGCGAGCAAGCCCTACCGGCACCCGACCTTCTACGAGGTCCCCGAAGACGTCGGGCACATGTAGCCATGACCAGCATCCTCGTCGCCCGGGAGGCGCCGCCGCTGCTGCTGCACACGATGCGGCTGGCGGATACCATGCTCGTGCTCGGCCACCGTCTGTCGGAATGGACGGGCCAGGCGCCGATGCTGGAGGAGGAGCTGGCGCTGGCCAATGCCGCCCTCGACTATATCGGCCAGGCGCGCAGCCTCTATGCCTATGCCGCGACGCTCGAGGGCAAGGGCCGGACGGAGGACGACCTCGCCTATCTCCGCGACGCGCCGGACTGGCGCAACTGGCTGATCGCCGAGCTGCCGAACGGCGACTTCGCGCGGACGGTGCTGCGGCAATTCCTGGTCGCCGCCTTCCTGCAGCCCTGGTGGCATGCGCTGGCGCAATCGAAGGACGCGACGCTCGCCGCCATCGCCGCCAAGGCGGAGAAGGAGGCGGCCTACCATCTGCGCCATGCCGGCGAATGGGTCATCCGCCTCGGCGACGGCACGGCGGAATCGCACCGCCGGATGGAGGCGGCGCTGGAGGAGCTCTGGTCCTACACCGGCGAGATGTTCGAGGCGGATGCCGCCGACCGCGCGCTGATCGAGGCCGGGATCGTCCCGGACCCCGAGACGCTGCGCGGCGCCTGGGCCGACATGGTCGGGCGCGTCCTCGCCGAGGCGACGCTCGCCATGCCGGGCCCGGCCTGGATGCAGTCCGGCGGCCGTCGCGGCGTGCATACCGAGCATCTCGGCCACCTGCTGGCTGTCATGCAGCACCTGCCGCGCTCCTATCCGGGGGCGGTGTGGTGAGCGTCCTGGCGTTCGACCGGGAGGCGCTGCGCCGCCGCGCGCTGCAGGCCGCCGGCACGGTCGTGGATCCGGAGATCCCGGTGCTGACCATCGCCGATCTCGGCGTGCTGCGCGAGGCGCGCGTGACGGAGGAGGGCGGCGTCGAGGTGGACATCACGCCCACCTATTCCGGCTGCCCCGCCATGCGCATGATCGCCCTGCAGGTGGAGGAGGCCTTGCGCGCGGCCGGGCTGCCCGCCCCGCGCGTGCGCCTGGTGCTCTCCCCCGCCTGGACCACCGACTGGATGACGGAGGCCGGGCGCGACAGGCTGCGCGCCTATGGCATCGCCCCGCCCGCCCCGCGCGCGACGCGCCGCGGGTTGTTCGGGCTGGAGGAGGCGGTCGCCTGCCCGCGCTGCGGCAGCACGGCGACCGAGACGCTCTCGGAATTCGGCTCCACGGCCTGCAAGGCGCTCCGGCGCTGCACGGCCTGCCGCGAGCCCTTCGATCACTTCAAGTGCCTCTAGGGGCGCCGCCATGAACGCCATCCCCGCGCGCACCCGCTTCCATCCGCTGACCGTCGCGGAGGTCCGACGCGAGACGCCGGATGCGATCGCCGTCACGCTCGCCGTGCCGCCGGACCTGCGGGAGGCCTTCCGCTTCATCCCCGGCCAGTACCTGACGATGCGCCGCGATGTCGACGGCGAGGAGCTGCGCCGCAGCTACTCCATCTGCGCCGGCCTCGAGGAGGGGTGCCTCCGCATCGGCATCAAGCGCGTCGCGGGCGGCGCCTTCTCCTCCTGGGCGGTCGGGCACCTGCGGCCGGGCGAGGTCATCGAGGCCATGCCGCCCGAGGGCCGCTTCGGCCTGCGGCCCGATCCCGCCGCGGCGCCGCGTACCATCCTCGGCATCGCCTGCGGCAGCGGCATCACGCCCGTGCTCTCCATCGCCCGCAGCCTGCTGGCGACCGAGCCGCGCAGCCGCGTCGTGCTGCTCTACGGCAATCGCGGCGCTGCCGACATCATGTTCCGCGAGGCGCTGGAGGACCTGAAGGACCGCTATCTGCAGCGCCTGACGATCGTGCATGTGCTGAGCCGCGAGAAGCACGAGCTGGCCGCGCTGCACGGCCGGCTGGATGCCGGGCGCATCGCCGCGCTGCTGCCCGGCCTGCTGCGCCCGGGCGAGATCGACCAGGCCTTCCTCTGCGGCCCCGCCGGCCTGGCAGAGGCGGCGACCGCGGCGCTGGCGGGCTTCGGCGTGATGCCGGAGCGGATCCACCAGGAACGCTTCACGCCTGCCGGCGGCCCCGCGCCTGCGCCGCGCCCGGCGCCGGCCGCGGCCGATGCGCCGCCGGCGGCGATGCTGGAACTCGTTATCGACGGCGTCACCCGCAGCCTGCCGATGCAAGAAGGCGAGACGGTGCTGGAGGCGGGGCTGCGCGCGGGCCTCGACCTGCCCTGGTCCTGCCGCGGCGGCATGTGCTGCACCTGCCGCGCCAGGGTGACCGCGGGCGAGGTGGCGATGGACCTCAACTATTCCCTGCAGCCCTGGGAGACCGAGGCGGGCTATGTCCTGACCTGCCAGAGCCGCCCGCGCACGCCGGTGGTCGCGGTGGACTACGACGCGGCGTGACGCCGCCGCGTGCCGGCCGGCACGGATCCCGCGCCTCGCCGCGGAAGGAATGACGGCGCGCCGGCGGCGGTTGCACGCGGTCGAGGCAGGGCATGCCTGCCACCGCATCACCCGCGTGCCGATGCGCGCGAATGAAGCGCCGGCGCCGCGCGGAGGCGATTGACAGCCCGCGGCGCGGCCCCGTTAGGCTCGGGCATCCAGCACGGGATGTCGCGCATGCGCCTCCGCTTCGGCCTCATCCTCGCCGCACTCCTCGCTGCCGGCCCGGGTTTCGCCCAGGGTCTCCGCATCGGCCTGCAGGAGGATCCCGACGCGCTGGACCCGATGCTCGGCACGACCTTCGTCGGCCGCATCGTCTTCGCCGCGCTCTGCGACAAGCTGGTCGATCTCGACCGCGACCTGAACTACGTGCCGCAGCTCGCGACATCCTGGGACTGGGGCGAGGACGGCCGCACGCTGACCCTGCGGCTGCGCGACGGCGTGGTGTTCCACGACGGCGAGCCGCTCGACGCCGAGGCGGTGCGGTTCAACCTCGACCGCTACCGCAGCACCACCGGCTCCCGCAGGCTCGCGGAATTGCGGCCGGTGCAGGCGGTCGAGGTGGTGGACCCGATGACCGTGCGCATCCGCATGGCGCAGCCCTATGCGCCGCTGCTCGGCGTGCTGTCCGACCGCGCGGGCATGATGCTCTCGCCCAAGGCGGTGCAGGCGGCGGGCGCGCGCGTGGCGGATTCGCCGGTCTGCTCCGGCCCCTTCCGCTTCGTCCGGCGCGTGCCGCAGGACCGCATCCTGCTGGAGCGGTTCGAGCGCTACTGGAACGCCGGCGCCGTCCACCTGCAGCAGGTCACCTACCTGCCGATCCCGGCGGCCAATGTGCGCCTCGCCAATCTCCGCGCCGGTGCGCTCGACATGATGGAGCGCATCGCGCCGACCGACCTGAAGGAGGCCCGCGCGCAGCGTGGCCTGCGCGTCGCGGAGAGCGTCGCGCTCGGCTACTACACCATGTCGATCAATGTCGCGAACGGCCCGCGCGCCAAGGGGCCGCTCGGCACGCCCAAGGTGCGGGAGGCGCTGGAGGCTGCGATCGACCGCCGCGCCCTGAACCAGGTGGTCTTCGAGGGCGAATTCGTCCCGAGCAACCAGGCCCAGGCGCCCGGCAGCACCTTCTACAACGCCGACCGGCCCGTGCCGCCGCGCGACCTGGCGAAGGCGAAGCGGCTCCTGGCCGAGGCCGGGATGCCGAAGCCCGCCTTCACCCTGCTGGTCGCCAATACGCCGGTGGACCAGCAGGTGGCAGAGGTGATCCAGGCCATGGCCGCCGAGGCCGGCTTCGAGATCAGGGTGCAGACGCTCGAGGCCGGCGCGCTGACGGCGGCGACCGAGCGCGGCGACTATGACGCCGCCATCGTCCTCTGGTCGGGCCGCGCCGACCCGGACGCCAATGTGAGCATCTGGCTGCAGAGCGACGGCTTCATCAACTGGGGCCGCTATGCCAACCCGGATTTCGACCGGGCCCTGGCCGAGGCACGCTCGGTCACCGACACCGCGGCGCGGCAGGCAGCCTACCGCAAGGCCAGCGCCATCTACCTGGAGGAGCGGCCGCACCTCTTCCTCTACCACTACAAGCTCTTCTGGGGGATGAGCGACCGGGTCAGCGGCTTCCAGTCGCATCCCGACGGGCTGATCCGCCTGCAGGGCGTGCGGCTGGGGCGGTAGCGGATGGGCCCGGGCGCGGGGAGGGGATCGTCACCCGCGCAGCGTCGCGTGCCAGCGCAGCACCGCCAGCGCCCCGGCCCGCAGCAGGCGCTGGTGCAGCAGCCAGCGCTCGGCCTCCGTCACCAGGGCCGCCGCCTCCGCCGCGCCGGCCGGGCGGGTGCCGTCGCGGAGGCCGGCGAGCAGCGTCTGCCAGGCTTCCGTCGCCGCGGCGGCATGGCGGGGGCCGAGGGATTCCGTGACATGCAGGGCGAAGCCGGCCGCCTGCAGCGCCGTCTCCACCGCGGCGCGCGGCGGCGGCGGCGCGGCGCGGCCGTCGAGCGTCAGCCAGCGGGCGAGGCCGGGCACCTCGCCCTCCGCCATCGCCACCGTCTCCAGCAACACGAGCTGGCCGGCGGGCTTGATCGCCGTGGCCAGGGCCTGGCAGAGCGGCCCGGGTGCGGCGCCGGCCTGCATCGGTTCCAGCGCCAGGGCGTGGTGGTGGTAGCGGGCGCGGAAGGCGGGCGCTGCGGGATCCCAGGGCTGCACCGCGACGCGGCGGCCGAAGGGTCGCACCAGCGGCGCCAGGCGCTCCGTCAGCCAGGGGTCGTGCTGATGCGCCGCGACCCAGGCGCCGCGCTGCCCGGCCAGCGCCGCCGCGGCGCCGCCGCCGTCCCGCCCGACCAGCAGCACCGTGGTCGCGGGCGAGAGCGGGAGGAGGAAGGCGAGGCGCAGCACCTCCGCCTCTCCCCCCGGGGTCAGGAAGCCGGGGCCCCAGAGGCGGTCGATCCAGAGGGCGCGGGCCTCGGCCGCTGAGAGGGTTGGGGCGGCGGGTCCTGCCGCGGGCACCGGGGCGGCCTCTGCCGTGCCGCGAGGCATTTCCCCGGCGGGCATCGCCACCCGGAACCGCCGGCCAAGCGACCGCCACCGCGCCAGGAGATCCCAGGCGGCGAAGAGGCGGCCGGCGGGCAGCGTGAGCAGCGGCATCGGTCGGTCGGCCCCTCCCTCCGGAGGCCGCCGCGAACGAAGCATGTCCCGGGTGAAGGAAGGGTGTGGACGGATGGGGGCCGTGGCGATGCGGGGCGGCGTCGTGACGCGAACCGGCACGCCCGGCGATGCGCCGTCGCGCCCCCGCTTCGCAACCAGGTCCTCGACTGCCAGCCAGCGGCGTCGGGCGAGCGCCGGCCTCCGGCCATGCCGTCCCTTGACCCACCTCAATGCCGCCTTGCCCGATCCTCCGCATCCTCGGCGGCGGATGCTGCAGGCCGGGACCCTATCCCCTCGCGACGCTGACGCCAGCTTTTCCCCGGGACGCCCATGCAGCAGGTGACGCGCCGCGGCGGTCCTGTCGCGGCGGGCGCGGCCGGATCGGCCTATGCTGGGCCGCAGCATCGCGGGGCCGATGGCGCGACCCCGGCCGCGGCGAACCGAGGGATCCGATGGACACCGATGAGCTGAGGCAGCAGCAGGCACCGGCGGCCGCCCCGCCCGGGGGCGGCCTGGTCCCGGTCCGCGAGCCGCTGCCGGTCCCGCAGCCCCCCGCCGCCCCGGCACGCCCGCGCCGGCGCGCCCTGCTCGCCCTGGCGCTGCTGGCCCTGGCGGGGGCGGGCGGCGGCTTCGCCACTTGGCGCCACCTGCAGCAGCTCCGGGCCCTGCCGCCCGGCATCGCCGCGGCCAATGGCCGGATCGAGGCCGACCAGGTGGATATCGCCACGAAATATGCCGGCCGGCTGGAGGCCGTGCTGGTGGACGAGGGCGCCATGGTCCATGCCGGCCAGGTGCTCGCGCAGATGGACACGCGCGAGCTGCAGGCGGCGCTGCGCCAGGCCGAGGCGCAGACCCGCCAGGCCCAGCGCGGCCTGGAGGCGAAGCGGGCGACGGTGGCGCAGCAGCGCAGCCAGCTCGGCCTCGCCCAAGCCGAGCTGGACCGCGCGCGGAGCCTGCTGCAGACCGGCGCCGGGACGCGGCAGGTCTTCGACCAGCGCCAGGCGGCGCGCGACGCCGCCGAGGCGACCCTCGCCGCCGCCGAGGCCGCGGTGGCCGAGGCCGCCCAGGCGGTGGAGGCGGCGACCGAGGCGGCCGAGCGCATCCGCACCCAGATCGCCGACAGCACGCTGACGGCGCCGATCGACGGCCGCGTGCAGTACCGGCTTGCCCGCAGCGGCGAGGTGCTGGCGGCGGGCGGGCGGGTGCTGACCCTGCTCGACATCTCCTATGTCTACATGACGGTCTTCCTGCCGACCGAGGAGGCCGGCCGCCTGCCGCTCGGCAGCGAGGCGCGCATCGTGCTGGACGCGCTGCCGGACTATGTCATCCCGGCCACCGTCACCTTCGTCTCGCCGCAGGCGCAGTTCACCCCGAAGCAGGTCGAGACCCGCAGCGAGCGCGACCGGCTGATGTTCCGCATCAAGCTGCGCATCGATGCCGATCTGCTCCGCCGCCATGCCGAGGAGGTGCGGACCGGCCTGCCGGGCATGGGCTATGTGCGGCTGGGCCCGGAGGTCGCCTGGCCCGCCTGGCTGCAGCCGGGGCCGCGCCGGGGGACCACCCCGTGAAGCTCGCGCTGCGGCCGGCCCTGGCGGCGCCGGCCGGGCCGGTCGCGGCGCTCGAGGGGGTCGGGCTGCGCTACGGCAGGCTCGCCGCGCTGGACGGCGTGACGCTCGAGATCCCGGCCGGCTGCATGGTCGGCCTGGTCGGGCCGGACGGCGTCGGCAAGTCCAGCCTGCTGGCGCTCGTTTCCGGCGCGCGGCGGGTGCAGCAGGGGCGGGTGACGGTGCTGGGCGGCGACATGGCCGCCCCCCGCCACCGCGAGGCGGCCTGCCCGCGCATTGCCTATATGCCGCAGGGGCTGGGGCGGAACCTCTACCCCGATCTCAGCGTGCGGGAGAATGTCGACTTCTTCGCCCGCCTCTTCGGCCAGGGCCGGGCGGAGCGGGAGGCGCGGATCGCCCGGCTGCTCGCCGCGACCGGGCTCGCGCCCTTCCCCGACCGTGCGGCGCGGCAGCTCTCGGGCGGCATGAAGCAGAAGCTCGGCCTCTGCTGCGCCCTGGTGCACGATCCGGAGCTGCTGATCCTCGACGAGCCGACCACCGGCGTCGATCCGCTCTCCCGCCGGCAGTTCTGGGCGCTGGTGGGGCAGATGCGGGCGCAGCAGCCGGGCATGAGCGTGCTGGTGGCGACCGCCTATATGGAGGAGGCGGAGGGCTTCGACTGGCTGGTGGCGATGGATGCCGGCCGCGTGCTGGCGACCGGCACGCCGGCCGCGCTGCGCGCCCGGACCGGCACGGCGACGCTGGAGGAGGCCTTCGTCGCCCTGCTGCCGGAAGCCCGGCGCAGCGGCCACCGGAAGCTGGTCATCCCGGCGCGGAGCGTCGCGGCGGGGGCGGCGCCGGCGATCGAGGCGCGCGGGCTCACTTGCGTCTTCGGCGACTTCACCGCGGTGGATGGCGTCGACCTCTCCGTCGGGCGCGGCGAGATCTTCGGCTTCCTCGGCTCCAATGGCTGCGGCAAGACCACGACGATGAAGATGCTGACCGGCCTGCTGCCGGCGACGGCGGGCGAGGCGCGGCTCTTCGGCCGGCCGGTCGATGCGCGCGATCCGGAGTCCCGCCGGCGCGTCGGCTACATGTCGCAGTCCTTCTCGCTCTATGGCGAGCTGACGGTGCGGCAGAACCTCGACCTGCATGCGAGGCTGTTCGACCTGCCGCGCGAGGCGGCGCGGGCGCGCATCGCGGCGCTCGCCGCGCGCTTCGGCCTGGCGGAGCAGATGGAGGCGAATGCCGGCGCGCTGCCGCTCGGCCTGCGCCAGCGCCTCTCCCTGGCCGTCGCGGTGCTGCACGAGCCGGAGATGCTGATCCTCGACGAGCCGACCTCGGGCGTCGATCCGGTGGCGCGCGACGCCTTCTGGGAGCTGCTGGTCGACCTCTCCCGCCGGCAGGGTGTCACGATCTTCGTCTCGACGCATTTCATGAACGAGGCGGCGCGCTGCGACCGCATCTCGCTCATGCATGCGGGCCGCATCCTGGCGACCGGCGCACCGGCGGCCCTGGTCGCGGCGCGCGGTGCGGCCAGCCTGGACGAGGCCTTCGTCGGCTATCTCGAGGAAGCCGCGGGTGCCGAGGCCGCCATCGCCGCCGCCCCGTCGCCCCCGCCGGTGCGCGCCGCCGCGGCGGCGCCGGGCCTGCGGCGGATGCTCGCCATCGCCATGCGGGAGGGGCTGGAGCTGCTGCGCGACCGGGTGCGGCTGGCCTTCGCGCTCTTCGGCACCATGCTGCTGATGTTCGTCTTCGGCATCGGCATCAACATGGATGTCGAGGGACTGGCCTTCGCCGCGCTCGACCGCGACGGGACGCCGGAGAGCCGCGGCTATATCCAGGAATTCGCCGGCTCCCGCTACTTCGTCGAGCATGCGCCGATCGCCGACGGCGCGACGCTGGAGCGGCGGCTGCGCAGCGGCGAATTGCGCGTCGCGATCGAGATCCCGCCCGGCTTCGGCCGCGACGTCATCCGCGGCCGGCCGACGGAGGTCGCCGCCTGGATCGACGGCGCCATGCCCTTCCAGGCGGAGACGGCGCAGGGCTATGTGCAGGGCGTGCACCTGGACTGGCTGGCTGGCCTGGCGCAGCGGCTGAACGCGGCGCCTTCACCGCCGGTGGCGAGCCTGGTGACGCGTTTCCGCTACAACCAGGACTTCAAGAGCCTCTACGCCATGGTGCCCGGCACCATCGCGATCCTGCTGGTCTTCATCCCCGCCATCCTGACGGCGCTCGGCGTGGTGCGGGAGAAGGAGCTGGGCTCGATCACCAACCTCTATGTCACGCCGACGCGGCGGCACGAGTTCCTGCTCGGCAAGCAGCTTCCCTATGTGATGCTGGCGATGCTGAATTACGGCCTGCTGGTCGCCGCCGCCGTGTTCGCCTTCGGCGTGCCGCTGAAGGGCAGCCTGCCGGCGCTGACGCTCGCCGCGCTGCTCTATGTGCTGGCGACGACCGGCATCGGGCTGCTGATGTCCGCCTTCACCCGCACCCAGATCGCGGCGCTGTTCGGCACCGCCATCCTGACGACGGTGCCGGCGCAGCAATTCTCCGGCCTGGTCGTGCCGACCTCGACGCTGACGGGCGCCGCCGCGCTCATCGGCAGCCTCTTCCCGACTACCTATTTCGTGCGCGCCAGCGTCGGCGTCTTCACCAAGGCGCTGGGCTTCCGCGAGCTGGCCTCCACCCTTCTCGCGCTCGCGGCCTTCTTCCCGGTGCTGGCGCTGCTCAGCATCGCCGCCCTGCGCAAGCAGGAGGACTGAGCCGTGCGGCGGCTCAGGACCATCCTCTGGCTCGGGCTGAAGGAGCTGCGGAGCCTCGCCGCCGATCCGGTGCTCGCGCTGTTCATGGTCTATGCCTTCAGCGCCGCCATCTATTCGCAGGCGACCGGCATCACCTACGAGCTGCGCAATGCCTCGGTGTCCATCCTGGACGAGGACCGCTCCCAGCTCTCCGCCCGGCTGCGCGATGCGCTGCTGCCGCCCTTCTTCCGGCCGCCGGAGCCGATCGGCGCGGCGGAGGTGGGCCCGCGGATGGACACGGCGCGCGACACCTTCGTCCTCGACATCCCGCCCAATTTCCAGCGCGACCTCGCGGCCGGCCGCCATCCGGAACTCCAGCTCAACGTGGATGCGACCGCGATGAGCCAGGCCGGCATCGGCGCGGGCTACCTGCAGCAGATCGTGGCGCAGGAGATCGCGACCTTCCTCGGCCGGACGGAGACGGTGCCGGTCGCGCTGCGGATGCGCACCGCCTTCAACCCGAACAACGAGTCCGGCTGGTTCGTCGGCGTGGTCGGGCTGATCAACAACGTCACCATGCTGGCGGTGCTGCTGGCCGGCGCGGCGGTGATCCGGGAGAGGGAGCACGGCACGTTGGACCACCTGCTGGTCATGCCGGTCTCGCCGCTCGAGATCGCGCTGGCCAAGCTGTGGTCGAACGGGCTGGTCATCACGGTCGCGACCGGCCTCTCGCTCTGGTTCGTGGTGCATGAGGCGGTGGGGATGCCGATCGCCGGTTCCGTCCCGCTCTTCCTGCTCGGCGTCGCGCTCTACCTGTTCTTCGCCACCGCGGTCGGGCTGCTGCTCGGCACCGCGGCGCGGTCCATGCCGCAGCTCGGCCTGCTGTTCATCCTGGTCGTGCTGCCGATGAACATCCTCTCCGGCGGCAATTCGCCCTTCGAGAGCATGCCGCGGGCGCTGCAGATCGTCATGAGCGCCTTCCCCTCCACGCATTTCGTCGCCTTCGCCCAGGCGATCCTGTACCGCGGCGCCGGGCTGGATATCGTCTGGCCGCAATTCCTGGCGACCGGGGGGGTCGGCGGGCTGGTCATGGCGGTGGCGCTGCTGCGGTTCCGGCGGTCGATCGCGCAGGCGGTGGGGTAGGGGAAGCGGCGCCGGCGTGGCGGCGGTCCGGCCCCTTCGTTCCCCCTGGCCCGGGGCCCGTTTCGAGGAAGCAGAGCGGGCCGTCGCAACCCCGGGGCGGGGTGGGGCGGGCGCTTGTGGGCGCGCCGGCCGCTGCGACCTCAAGCGGGTCGAGGCTGCAGATTCTTCTTCTCACTCACGTGTGAGTGAAGTATATTGTATGCGTTCAGGCGATGCCTTGGACGTCTCCTCCCAGCGATCTGCGCCGCGACCTGGGGTCGGGTGCATCGATTGCCACTCGGGCCGGTGGGCAACCACCGGCCCGCT
>NZ_JAUTWS010000400.1 GCF_030657435.1 Paracraurococcus lichenis
GGTCCTCGAGGGCCGCGGCAAGCGCCGCATCGCCGAGGGCCACCGTACCCTGCCACCGCCACGTAACAGCATGACGCCGCGCCAGGGTGGTGCCGAGCCTGCGCAACCCGCCGCCTCGCCTGGCACCGTGACGCCGAGGTCGCTGGCCATCTACGAGACGATCGGCCGCCGGCTCGCCGCAGGGGACCTGCCACGATGAACGCCACGGCTCCCGCGACGCTGGATCGCATTCGCCAGCACCTGGTCGGCCTCAAGATGCCGCGCTCCCTCGAGGTCCTCGAGCACCTGCTGCGTCAGCTCGAGCGCGGCGAGATCTCCGCTCTCGAGGCCATCGACACCCTCCTCAGCGAGGAGTTGACCCTGCGCGAGGGGCGCAGGATCAAGGCAGCGCTCAAGATGGGCCGGCTGACCACCATCAAGACCCTGGCCGGCTTCGACTTCGCCTTCCAGCCCTCCCTCGACCGCAACCGCGTCCTCACCTTGGCAGGCCTCGACTTCGTCGATCGCCATGAGGTGGTCCACTTCCTCGGCCAGCCCGGAACGGGCAAGTCGCATCTGGCCCTGGCGCTCGCCGTCGAGGCGGTGAAGGCCGGTCGCAGCGTCTACTTCACCACTCTTGCTGAACTGATCAGCTCGCTCGCCAAGGCGGAGCGCGAGGGCATGCTGCGACAGCGGATCCGCTTTCTCTGCAGGCCGCAGCTGCTCGTCGTCGATGAGA
>NZ_JAUTWS010000401.1 GCF_030657435.1 Paracraurococcus lichenis
GGAATCTCGCCATGGCTCCCCACGCAGCCGGCGCCCTAATGCATTCGAGCCGCCGGAGAGAGGTGAGCAATTACGAGCGTGGCCTGCTGCTGCACACCTCGCGCCCGTCCGTTCTGCCGCGCCCCGTATTGTTGGTAGACGGGATGGCGGGCCGCGGCCGAGCCAGCGCAGCCCGCGCCAGCGATGCGGAACCCGCCGTCAGCGGAAGTCACGACTGCGGCCGAGGAGCAGCAAGCCGTCCCCGTGTGCGTCCTGCACCCGCTGCAGCAGGTCCGCACGGTCGAACACTCGCCGCGCGATGACGTAGGTGATCGGCATCTCGGCGTGCTCGGTCTGCCGAACGTCATCCCGGCGCTTCGCCCCACCCTGGTGAAGCCCACGCTGGCACCCGCACAGCCAGCCCGCGCGGGCTGTGCGACGGCCTCGGGCAATAGCAGGTGCTCGCGGTGCCGCACCGGCCGGAGGAACTGGCCGGCGACCAGGTCATGGCCGCGATCGCCTGGACGGTCCGCATGGGCCGCAGCTTCGTCGCCGGGCTAGAAAATCCTGGACGTCGCAAACAACGCCGTCGGGCGAGTTCGGCAGGGCTGCTCTAGGCTTGAGAGCCCGCCCGGTTCCAACCTCGCCCAGCATCGCCGAGAGGTTCATAGCCCGTCTCGGTCACCACAATGGTGTCCTCAAGTTTTATGAAGCCACGGGCGGGGTGGAGCAGC
>NZ_JAUTWS010000402.1 GCF_030657435.1 Paracraurococcus lichenis
CGTGATCCCAGCCCTTGCCGGCCCTACCAGAACCTCATGCCGCGGCGTGAACTTGCCTGTGTGTGGTGTCGTTAGCGACCTCGGCGTATGTTTCGGAGGCGCGAGCAATAGTGGCGCTGGGAGAGTCTACCCAGGGGAGGGTGTCGCCTTGGCTTGGGTGGACCATCTTACGGGCTTGACCCGGAGAGGGACGGCAGTGCGAAACTGGACCGTCGCAATGGCCGTGTTCTCGGCCAGCCTCGCGGTCCGCTTCGCGCTTGGTGACCTACTTGCTTCCGCCCCGTTCCTGACCTTCTTACCCGCCGTCGTCGCCAGCACGCTGCTCTGCGGCTGGCGCCTGGGCGCGCTCGTGCTGGCTCTCTCCGCGCTTGCGACCTGGTACTTCTTTCTGCCGCCCTATCTCTCCTTCGCGCTGCATGGTGCGAAGACCGTCGTCCCGCTGCTCGGCTTCCTGGTGATCGGCGGCTTTGAGGTTCTGCTGGTCGCGGCCTTGGTCGAGGTGATCCGCCGCCTGGAGATCGCCAGGAGAACGCAGGAGGCGCTGTTCCAGGAACTGCAGCACCGCCTCGGCAACACCATGCAGTACGTCGCCTCGACGCTGCGGCTGGCGCGGCGTGACGTCGCGGATCCGTCCGCCGCCGAAGTGCTGGAGCAGGCGGCCGCCCGCATTGCCGTCATGGCGCGCCTGCATCGGCGCCTGCAGGAACCGA
>NZ_JAUTWS010000403.1 GCF_030657435.1 Paracraurococcus lichenis
TGAACACGCTGCATTAGCAGCCTGACTGGCTGGATTCGATCAAGCAAAACAGCCGTTTAGGCTGCAGAATTTAGCACCACACCCCAAACTGCCTCCGTGAGCCAGCCCAATCGGATCAGAGGTTTACGCCACGCCGTTCATGGATCGTTCGCTCGGAACTGTTCAAGTTGGGCCATAGACTTGCTGCATGTAGGTCTGCCGCTCCTCCCAGAGCTGCGGTTGACGCATGCGGCTGATCTGGTCCCACGTGTAGGTCGTGGGATTGCCGGGTCCGAGGAGCAGCGGCGGACGCGGCCCGGGGCTCAGCATCATGGGTGGGGCAGCCCCGGGGCCGAGCATCGGCGGCGCTGGGCCCGGGCCGAGCATTATGGGCGGGGCAGGCCCGGAGCCCAACATCGGCGGTGCCCCGGGGCCTGGCCCGAGCGTAGGGGGAGCTCCCGGACCGGGTCCCAGCAGTGGAAGGTCTGTCCCGGCCGCGAGCTGCGGCAGCGCCGCGCCGCGCCGGCGCCTTCCGACAGTTCCGCCGTCTGAAGCACGCGCAGTCCACCGCCCTCGAGCGACTGATAGAGTGTCGCCACGCGTCCGCGCACGATGATCAGCAGCTCGGGGTGGTTGGCGTTCGTCACCGCCATGGCGCCGTCGTCGGCGAAGGTGATCAGCCATTCCCCGCGCTGGATGACCCGGCCTGCGGAGGTTGCGGGCGCCTCGC
>NZ_JAUTWS010000404.1 GCF_030657435.1 Paracraurococcus lichenis
TCGAACCGTCACACGGCGCGCAGCAAGATGCTACCTATTTGATGGCCTGAGTAGTAATACCTCGCCCCTCGAGGTATAGATTCCCGACATGTCCCGAGAACCCAGCCTGCGCGCCGTGTCCCGTCCTCCCCCGGACTTCACCGACCGCGCCTACTGGGCCGGGACGATCAAGATGGCCCTCAGCCGCTTCTTCGTGCTCCAGGTGCTGCACGACGGCCCGGCGCACGGCTACGACATCGCCCGGGCGGTCGAGCGGACCACCCATGGCTGCTGCCCCCCCGTCCGAAGGGGCGCTCTACCCGACGCTGCGGGAGTTCGAGCAGGGCGGCTACGTGACCTCCGAGACCGAGGTCGTCTCCGGCCGCGAGCGCCGCGTCTACACGCTGACCGACAAGGGCCGCGAGGCATTCCAGGTCGGCCTGGACGCGTGGATGGACGCCACCGCCACGCTCGCCGCGACGGGCCGCGGCGCGGCCACCCGCCGGGAGCAGGGAGGCAGCTGCGCATGCTGAACTCTCATTTATCTGAATGCATCGCCCATCGAGGCATTACTACGGAGGCCATCAAATAGGTGACGCCACCAACGCTGGGCTTATAGATTCGCCTGTACTCAGGCCAATTTTCCGCATGCGCCATGGTCGATAGGTACGTATTTGATGGCCTGAGTAGTAGTTCAGCACGGAGGACGTGACA
>NZ_JAUTWS010000405.1 GCF_030657435.1 Paracraurococcus lichenis
GCTGGCAGTGGCTGGAGGGCAGAGCTACACGGAGGCGGCTTGCCTTGTTGGGCGCGACAACGGCGATACCGTCGCGCGCTGGGTTGCGAACTTCAACCGGGACGGTCTGACCGCGGTGGTGCCCCGGCATGGCGGCGGCCACCCCGTGCGCTACGGCGAGGCCGAGCAGCGGCGCATCCTGGCCGAAGTGACGCGGCCTCCAGAGCGCACGCGGGACGGCACGGCGACGTGGTCACTGGCGACGCTGCGGGAGGCGTTGCGCCGGGCCGAGGACGGCCTGCCCGGCATCAGCACCTACACGATCGGCCGCGCTCTGCATGCGGGCGGGTACAGCTGGCAGAAGGGGCGGAGCTGGTGCGACACCGGGGTGGTCACCCGCAAGCGAAAGCACGAAGGTCTCGTCACCGTCGTCGATCCGGACGCTGCCGTAAAAAGGGGCTGATCGAGAGGGCTTACACGCTTGGCGTCTCGCTCGGCCTCGATGTCTGGTGTGAGGACGAGGCCGGTCCGTTCCAGGCGGTGCCACAGCCCGGCAGCAGCCGGAGGCCACAAGGCCAGCCCGCGACCCGGCCACACGAATACATCCGGGGCGGCACCTGCAAGATCCTGACCCTGTTCCACCCCATGACGGGACGGGTGCATCTCCAGCCGGTCAGCAGTTGCACCAACCTGA
>NZ_JAUTWS010000406.1 GCF_030657435.1 Paracraurococcus lichenis
GGCGCGACGCCGACATGGCGCTGCGCTGGACCGCCGCGGCGATGCTCGAAGCTGCCAAGGGCTTTCGCAGGCTAAAGGCGAAGCGGCATCTCCCGGCGCTCCGTGCCGCACTCACTGCCCACCGAGCAAAGACCGCAACGATCACGCCGATTGCACAGCAGACGCGCGCCGCATAGGGTCACTCTCGGCCGCGCCGCTCGCCATGCTCAACATTGGCCGGGACATCCCCCAATGAGCGGCTGAAGCGACATCCTCTACCGCCACCACGGATCGTCCACCGCTACGCCACCATGAGCGAAGCTCTCTCGTGAGGAACCGGATGCGGGAAATCTGCACGTCCGGGTCTGTGAGGGGTGGGGATGGCAACATCCCCACCTACTCGGCACAGGGCATGCTCGCCGAGGGCGAACTGGCCGGCATCGTCGCTGACGATCACCGTTCCGGGCAGCAGGCCATGCGCCTTGATGGCGCCCCAGAGCGCACCTTCGGTGGCCAGGCGCGCCGGCGCGAGGCTGCCCTCTGAGGTGGCCCCCATTCGTTGGACAGCTTGGCGGCCTGGATAAGCTCGGTTCTGGTTTCCGTCAAGCCGCCAATCTCGTCACCGTATCGGCCGCATACGCCTCGTCAGGGGTCCTGCCGTCCAGGCCAGAATGCGGGCGTCTGGCATTG
>NZ_JAUTWS010000407.1 GCF_030657435.1 Paracraurococcus lichenis
GCGGCCGACCCGGTGTGGCGCGAGCAGGCCGTGCTGGCGCATCAGCCGTCGGACCCGCCGGGCTGAGGTGCGGATGCCTGCATGGCGCAGGCGGGCCCAGATTTTCCTGTAGCCCTCGCCATGCAGGCGCGAGCCGAGGACCTGGGCGCGAATGTGCTCGAGCAACTCGGCATCGGAGCAGGCCCCGACCGGGCCGCGGCGTGCCGGACAGGGCGGCGGCTCGGCGCTGGCTGCCGCGCGATGGCGGTAGACCGTGGCGCGGGAGAGATGCCAAACCCGGGCGACCCGGGCCATGCCATAGCGCCGGCCCGTAGCCGGCGAGACGGCCTGGCTCATCGCCTCGGCCTCCGGCGCCCCAAAGGGCGGCCACCCTCGAGGGCAGCGATCTTCTGCTCCAGCAGCTCGTTGGCCATGGTGATCTCGCCAAGCTTGGCCCTGAGGCGGAGCAACTCTTCGTCGCGGCTGTCGCGCTCGCGCTCCTTCATCGCCGCCTCCGCCCCGACCAGGGCGCGGTCTCGCCACTCGCTCAGGCGAGCGGCGGTGACGTTGAGCTCCCGGGCCACGGTCTCCAGCGGCTCGCCGCGCAGCAGGCGGCTGACGGCGGCGAGCTTGCGTTGCGCGGAGAAACGCCGCTCCGGCCCGGCCGCGCCCGAGGGGGCGCCGGCGT
>NZ_JAUTWS010000408.1 GCF_030657435.1 Paracraurococcus lichenis
CTTGCGACTCAAGACCAGGGGCCTGATGGCGCGTTCGACCACGTTCGAGTCTATGTCGGCGCGGCCGTCCGCGAGGAACTGTTCGAGGCCGTCGCGGTGGTTCAGCGCGTAGCGGATGGCCTGTGCCGTTGGGCTGGCGCCCGGCAATCGCCCCAGCTGCTGCTCGAGCCAGGCGAACAGATCCTCGACCAGCGGCCGGCTCCTGGCTTGCCGGATCGTGCGTCGCAGGTCCGGTGGCTTGCCGCGGATGGTGTCCTCGACGGCGTAGAGCGCTGCGATGCGCTGCAGGGCCTCCTGGGCGATCGGCGCGGTCCCATCCTTGGCGATGTCGAAGAACTCACGGCGCACATGGGCCCAACAGTAGACGAGTGTCGGGCCCTCGCTGCCGTCCTTCGGCACGGCCAGGCTCTTGTAGGCGGTGTAGCCATCGCACTGCAGCAGGCCGCTGTAGCCCGCCAGCAGGTCGCGGGCGTGTTCGGCACCGCGGCCCGGGGCGTAGTGGAACACCACCGCCGGCGGGTCGGTGCCGCCCCAGGGCCGGTCATCACGGGCGATTGCCCAGGCAAAACCCTTTTTGGTCTTGCCCCGACCGGGGTCGAGCACCGGCATGGAGGTCTCGTCAGCAAACAGCCGTACCGAGGCGCAGAGGATCTCGCGCATGCGCGC
>NZ_JAUTWS010000409.1 GCF_030657435.1 Paracraurococcus lichenis
GTCGTTGCCGAGCTGATGGCCCGCGAGCCCGAAGACCCGCGACGCATTCGCCCGGTGCGCGTCGCCCTGCAGAACCAGCGCGACCACCTGCTCGCCTTCGCCGGCGTGCTTGATCTCGAGCTGGCCGCCATCGCACGCGCCCACGCCGTTCCCGAGCCCGTCGTGCGGGAAGCCTGCATCCTGCACCGCCTGCCCACCACCTCACCTGCATACTGGCAGGGGTGGAGTGAACTGCGAGCGCGGATGGGAAGCAGGTTCCACATCCTGTTCGACGCCGTGCGCCGGGCCATGGCCAGCACGCCGCGCAGCAGCTCCCTCGTGGAAAACCTCAACTCGCGCCTGCGCACCTACTTCACCTTGCGCCGCCATCTCGGCGGCTCATACCTGGATCTGCTGCGGTTCTTCCTGAACCACCGCCGCTTCCTGCGCAGCCGGCATGCCGAGCGGCAGGGCAAGAGCCCGCGGGAGCTGATGACCGGCCAGGGCCATCCGCACTGGCTCACCCTGCTCGGCCTGGGACCGCTTCAGCCGCGGCGGGGTTGACGCGGGGAGGGTGACCGCCTCCCGCACAGGGCACATCGGACGTCGACATCCGGCCCTCACAGGCCGGCGCTCTTCGCGCGCCCGTGTGACCCAAAATCGGCTGCTTCTGAACCACGCCG
>NZ_JAUTWS010000041.1 GCF_030657435.1 Paracraurococcus lichenis
AGCAGCGG
Organism: Paracraurococcus lichenis; assembly: GCF_030657435.1. GTDB lineage: Bacteria > Pseudomonadota > Alphaproteobacteria > Acetobacterales > Acetobacteraceae > Paracraurococcus > Paracraurococcus lichenis. The sequence goes on from NZ_JAUTWS010000041.1 coordinate 9, forward strand.
TTCTTCCTGCGCGATGGCCGCCCTTGCCATGACGACCGGACCGCGGCTTGACGGGCCCATGGCCTTTCATCGGCGAAAGCCCTCGCCAGGCTGAAGGCCATGCTGCGTAAGGCAGCCGCGCGGACCGTCGCGGCGCCCAGGAACGCCGTCTTCCGCACCTTCACCCGTGCCGAGGCCGCCTCGGGTGGAGACTCGTCGGACACCACTCCGGGTTGGGCGACGTGACGATGCGCTCCTCGATATCGCCGCCGTCGAGGAGTTGCGCCGCTTCCAGGCCGATCAGGCCGAGAGCGGATGAGGCCGTTCGGCGTGGAGGAGATGCATCACAGGAAGCCGGATGCGCGGGCCGGGGATTCGGCCAGGGCATGTGCGGCGAACTCGAGTGCTGTCCGCACGGTGGAACGCGAGGCCGGTCCGCCGAGACCGACGCGGACCGCCTCCGGCAGTGAGCCGCCTGCCCCGAAGACATCACTCGCGATGACTCCCAGGCCGGCAGCGACGATCGGATCGTCCCGATCGCCGCATCGGCGATGCTGTCGTCGAAGCTCATCAGGAACGCCGCACTCAAGGTGTACGACGGCGCGCCGCACGGCATGTGCACGACGCTGAAGGACCGGGTGAATGCGGAGCTGCTGGGGTTTCTCGGCTGACATCCGGCCGACGCGCTCCGCCGCCCGGACCTCCGTGGCCGGCGATGCGCGCAGCCTGCAGCGACGATCAGGCCTTTCGACACCGCGAAAGTCACGGCCATGCCAGGCATGCTTGAAGGAAGTATCGCCGTCATCACCGGCGGCTCGACGGGCATCGGCCTCGCCACCGCCAGGTGCTTCGCGGCCGAGGGCGCCAGGGTCTTCGTCATCGGCCGCCGCGCAGCGGAACTGGCCAATGCCGTCGCCGGAATGGGGGCGAGCGCCACGGGCATCCAGGCCAGCTCCTCCGACCTGGGCGGCGCCCCAGATATGACAGCCACGATCCGGCCCCGGCCGCGCGGCGCCCCATGAGGCGGCTGCCCGGGCATCGCCCGCGTCGAGGTCCCGGCCGATGGCGGGCAGCACTCTCAGGCGCCGGCGCCCTCCCGCTCCATCAGGAGCGCGCCCGTCGGCAGCACGCGCGCGCGCCAGCCCGGCGGCACCAAGGTCGTCGCGTCGAGCTGCACCAGGATCGCCGGCCCCGCGAAGGCGGCGCCGGCGCCGAGCCGCGCGCGGTCGAGGATCGGCGCCCGGACCGGCCCCTGCGGCAGGCGCATCTCCTGCCCGCCGACCACGGCCCCCGCGGCCTCCCCGCCGCGCGGCGCCGGCGCCGCGGGGGAGGGCAGCCGGCCCGCCGCCTCCAGCCGCAGGGTCACGATCTCGATCGGCACCTCCGGCAGGTCGAAGCCGTAGAGCGCGCGGTGCGCCGCGGCGAAGCCGGACCCGAGGGCTGGGCGCGGGTCGCCCGCCTCCGGCCAGGGGATGGCGAGCTCGAAGCCCTGCTCCTCGTAGCGCATCAGGGCGACGCGCCGGGTGGCACGGTCCGGCGCCGCCACCGCCTCCTCGGCGAACCAGGCCTCGGCCTCCGCGGCCAGGGCGCGGAAGGCGGCCTCCAGGCGCGCGGGATCGGCGTGCTCCAGCCGCTCCGCGACGGTGCGGCTGAACTCCGCCTTGAGGTCGGCGGCGAGCAGCCCCTGGGCGCAGAGCACGCCCGGCGCCGGCGGCACCAGCACGCGGGTCATGCCCAGCAGATCCGCCAGCGCCGCCCCGTGCAGCGGCCCCGCGCCGCCGAAGGGCACCAGGGCGAAGCCGCGCGGGTCGTGCCCGCGCTCCACCGAAACGACGCGGATGGCGCCGACCATGTTGCTGTCGGCGATGGCGAGGATGCCGCGCGCCGCCGCCTCCACCGGAAGGCCGAGCGGCTCCGCCACATGGGCGCGGATCGCCGCCTCCGCCCGTGCCGGGTCGAGCGCCATGCTCCCCCCGAGCAGCGCCGGCGGCAGGTGGCCGAGCAGGAGATGCGCGTCGGTCACGGTCGGCCGCCCGCCGCCGCGGCCGTAGCAGGCGGGGCCGGGATCGGCGCCGGCGCTTTCCGGCCCGACCGTCAGCGCGCCCGCCGCGACGCGCGCGAGGGAGCCGCCGCCCGCGCCGATGGTCACCATGTCCACCATGGGCAGCGGCAGCGGCCATGGCCCGACCCGCCCGGACTGGGTCAGCGCGACGCGCCCCTCGCGGATCAGGCAGATGTCGGCGCTGGTGCCGCCGATATCGACGGTGATGATGTCGGGGATGCCGGCGGCGACCGCCATCGCCGCCGCGCCGACCACGCCGGCTGCGGGGCCGGAGAGCGCCGTCTGCACCGGCGCGCGGCGGATCGCCCCGGCGCCGGCGACGCCGCCATTCGACTTCATCAGCAGCAGCGGCGCGCGGATGCCGCCCGCCTCCAGCCGCTGCTCCAGCCGCGCCACATAGGTGGAGACGGCGGGCATGACGGCGGCGTTCAGCACCGTCGCCATGCTCCGCTCGTATTCGCGGACCACCGGCAGGACCTCGGAGGAGGCGGTGGCGGCGAGGCCGGGCGCCTCCTCCCGCAGGATCTCCAGCGCGCGCCGCTCATGGGCGTGGTTGGTGAAGCTGTGCAGGAAGCAGATGGCGATAGCCCGGGCGCCGGCCGCCACCGCCTGCCGCAGCGCGGCGCGGAGCGCCGCCTCGTCGAGCGGCACAAGTTCGGCGCCGTCGGCGGCGATGCGCCCGGGGACCTCGAAGACCAGGGCGGGCGGCACCGGCCGCCGCGGCTTGCGCCAGGCCCAGAGATTGTCCCGCCGCGGCAGGTCGGCGCGGCCGATCTCCAGCACGTGGCGGAAGCCCTCGGTGGTCAGCAGCGCGGCCGGCGCCGTCTTGCCCTCGAGGATCAGGTTGGTGGCGACCGTCGTGCCGTGCAGCACCCGGGCGATCTCCGCCGCGCCGCGGCAGGCGGCCTCGAGCGCCAGGCCGACGCCGGTGAGGAAGGCCTCGGAGGGATCGCGCGGGGTGGAGGGCGTCTTGGCCGTCCAGGCCTCGCCCGTCGCGGCGTCCTGCAGGGTGACGTCGGTGAAGGTGCCGCCGATGTCGACGGCGACGAGCAGATCGCGCACCCCGGGCTCAGGCGACGGCATCGGCATAGCCCCCGCGATGGAAGAGCCGCGTCCCGCCCCGCTCCGCGCGCAGCGCCGCGGTGCGCGCCGCATCCACCTGCCCGCCGGCGAGCGCCACGCCATAGTCCCGCGCCGCGGCCTCGGCGCCGACGAAGCCGCCGAGCACGTCCGCCAGCACCTCCTCCGCCGGCCGGTCGAAGGGATGCCCCCAGCCGCCGCCGCCGCCGGTCTCGAGGCGCAGCACATCGCCCCGCCGCAGCACCGTGCCGTCCGAGAGCGGCGGCAGCAGGCGCTCCTCCGCCGTGCCGGGATTCACCACGGCGCGGCCGCTGCCGCCGTTGCGCCCGCCCGCGACGCCCCAGGGCGGGTTCCGCACGCTGTCGATGCGGATCGCCACCTGCGCCGCCTCGCACATCACCTCGTACTCCCGCACCACGCCGCAGCCGCCGCGGAAGCGGCCGGCGCCGCCGCTGTCGCGGTGGATGCCGTAGCGGCGGAGCCGCACGGGGTAGGTCAGCTCCATGAACTCGGCCGGGTAGTTCTCCTGCGCGACGAAGTAGACGGCGTCCACGCCATCGGCGAAGGGCCGCGCGCCGTAGCCGACTGCGACGCCGTCGGTCATCAGGAAGCGCCGGCCCGCATGCTCGCCGCGCAGCGCCAGGATGACATAGGCGGAATGCGCCGCGGGCGCCTCGCCGCCGCGCGCCACGGCGACGAGGCCGTGCAGGGCGGCGAGCAGGCGCATCATGGTCAGCCCGCGCAGGCCGAGCGGCGCCGGCGCGCGCGGGGCGAGCAGCGAGCCCTCGCGCAGCCGCACCTCGTCGATGGCGCGCGGCCCGCCGGCGTTCAGCACCTGTCCCGCCTCGCCCTGCAGGAAGTAGAGGCCGAGCGCCATGCCCGGCACGTCCGGATGCATCAAAAGGTTCACCGGCCCGGCCGCCTGGTCGTCCGTCTCCGTCGCGTCGAGGATGAAGCGGTCCTCCTCCGTCCGGGTCAGGGCGAGGCGCAGCACGAAGGGGCCATGGCCCTGGCCGTCGCCGTCGATCGCGTCGGCGAAGCGCGTGGTGCCGACGGGGAAGGCCGCGCGCAGCTTGCTCCGCACCAGGGTCTCGGTGCGGCGGAGGAGCTGGGCGAAGGCATCGGCCAGCACCTCCGGCCCGAAGCGGGTGGCGATCTCCGCCAGCCGCGCCTCGCCCAGCCGCACCGCCGCCATCAGCGCCCGCGTGTCGCCCTGGGACTGCAGGGGGAAGCGGCTGTTGCGCCAGAAGGTGCGGAGCAGGTCCTCGTTGGTCACGCCGTCGCGCACCAGGCGCACCGGCGGGACGATGATGCCCTCCTGGAAGTGGTCGGTCGCGTCGGGGCTGAGCGAGCCCGGGCGCAGGCCGCCGATGTCGGAGAAATGCGCCCAGCCCATGACGAAGCCGACGCGCCGGCCGGCCTGGAAGACGGGCGCGAGGAAGACCTGGTCGTTGGAGTGGGAGACGGCGCCGCGGCTGCCGTAGCAGTCGTTGTACCAGTAGAGGTCGCCGGGCCGCATCTCCTCCAGCGGGTAATGGCGCAGCACCGGCCCGACGATGTCGCCGAAGATCGGCAGGTCGGAGCCGACGGCCATCGCGCCCGCGGCGTCGAAGATGGCGGTGTAGAAGTCCTTCTTCTCGCGGATGAAGGCGGACATGGCGGTGCGCTCGAGCAGTGCCTCCATCTCCGCCTGGGCGGCGCGGGCGGCGCCGCGGATGATCTCGAGGCTGACGGGGTCGCAGGTGGCGGTCATGCGGTCTCGATGCTCGGCTGGCGCGGGGCGGGCGCGGTCTCGCGCCAGCGGTGGCAGGCAACGTCCTGGCCGGGCGCCACCGTCTCGGGGAGGGGCTCCTCCGCGGCGCAGCGCGGCTCGGCCAGGGCGCAGCGCGGATGGAAGCGGCAGCCCGCGGGCACGGCACGGAGGCTCGGCGGGTCGCCCGGCAGGGAGGGACCGGCGGCGCGGCCATCGAGGTGCGGCGCGGCGGCGAGCAGCGCGCGGGTATAGGGATGCCGCGGCGCCTCGAAGAGCTGCCGGGCCGTCCCCTGCTCCACCACACGGCCGAGATACATCACCGCGACCCGGTCGCAGACGCGCCGCACCACCGAGAGATCGTGCGAGATGAAGAGGTAGGTCAGGCCGAAGCGCCCGCGCAGCTCCTGCAGCAGCCGCAGCACCGCCGCCTGCACGGAGAGGTCGAGGCCGGCGGTCGGCTCGTCCAGGATCACGACGCGCGGCCGCAGCAGCAGGATGCGGGCGAGGCCGATGCGGCGCTGCTGCCCGCCCGAGAGCTCGTGCGGGTAGCGCCCGGCGAAGGCGGGGTCGAGGCCGACCGCCGCGAGCGTCTCGGCGATCCGCGCCCGCCGCTCCGCCGCGTCGCGGAGGCCGTGGATGGCGAGGCCCTCGGCGAGGGTCGCGCCGACCCGCCACCAGGGATCGAGCGCCGCGCCCGGGTCCTGGTGCACGTACTGGATGGCGGCGCGGTCGCGCCGTGCCTCGGCCGGGGTGCGGCCGGAGACCACGCGGCCTTCCAGCCGGACCTCGCCCGCCGCCTCGCGCTGCAGGCCGAGCAGCGTGCGGGCCAGGGTCGTCTTGCCGCAGCCGCTCTCGCCGACGATGCCGAAGCTCTCGCCCGCCGCGACGGAGAGGTCGACGCCGTCCACCGCCCGCACGCCCGGCCAGTGCCGCAGCAGCCCGCGCCGGGCGCCGAGCTCGACGGTGAGGCGGCTCGCGCCGAGGATCTCAGGCAAGCTCGGCCTCCGGCAGCGCCTCCTCGTGGAAGGGGCAGGCGACGGCATGGCCGGGACCGGCCGGCAGCAGCGGCGGCGGCGCCTCGGCGCAGGCGGCGCGGGCGAGCGGGCAGCGCGGGTGGAAGCGGCAGCCCGGCGGCTGCGCCGTCGCGGCCGGCACCGTGCCGGGGATGCCGAGGAGCTCCGCGGCGCGGTCCGGGTGGCAGGCCAGCAGCATGCGCGTATAGGGGTGGCGCGGCGCGTCCAGCACCGCGCGCGTCGGCCCGGCCTCCGCCACCTGCCCGGCATAGAGCACGGCGGTGCTGTCGCAGACCGCAGCCAGCACGCCGAAGTCATGGGTGACGAAGAGCAGCGACAGGCCGCGCTCCGCGACCAGGCGCCGCAGCAGGGCGAGGATCTCCCGCTGCGTCGTGACGTCGAGCGCCGTGGTCGGCTCGTCCGCGACCACCAGGGCGGGGTCGCAGGCCAGCGCGGCCGCGATCAGCAGCCGTTGGCGCTGGCCGCCCGAGAATTGGTGCGGGTACTTCGCGAGCGCCGCCTCGGGGTCCGGAAGCTGCACGGCGCGGAAGAGCTCGACCAGCCTCGATCGGTGGTCGCGGCGCCTGCCCGGGGCATGGCGCCGCATCGCCTCCAGGATCTGGTCGCCGGCGCGGAAGACGGGGTTGAGCGAGAGATAGGGGTCCTGCGGCACGAAGCCGATCCGCCCGCGGGCGGAGGCGGCGCGGTCCGTCAGGATGTCCCGGTCCTCGAAGAGGATGGCGCCCTGGGGCAGCTCGGCGCCGCGCGGCAGGATGCCGAGGATGGCGCGCAGCAGCGTGGACTTGCCGCAGCCGCTCTCCCCGACGACGCCGAGGGTGCCGCCGCGCGGCACGGCGAGCGAGACATCCTCGAGGATGCGGGCGGTGCCGCCCTCGGTGCGGATGCGGACCGAGAGCCCCTCGACCGAGAGGACGGGCCTCACCGCCGGCTCCGCCGCAGGCGCGGATCGGCGATGTCGCGCAGCCCGTCGCCCAGCAGGTTGAAGCCCAGCACCAGCAGCAGGATGGCGAGGCCGGGGAAGGTCGGGAACCACCAGGCCTCCGGCAGGTGCTGCCGCGCCTCGCTGACGGCGAGGCCCCAGTCCGGCGAGGGCGGCGCCGCGCCGACCCCGAGGAAGCCGAGGATGGCGGCGGTCAGGATGGTGAAGCCCATGCCGATGGTGGCGCGCACCAGGATGGCCGGCGCCGCGTTGGGCAGGACGTGCAGCAGCAGGATGCGCGGGGTGGAGGCGCCGAGGCCGGCCAGCGCATCGACGAAGAGCGCGCCGCGCAGACGCCGCGTCTCGGCATGCACGGTGCGGGCGAAGAAGGGCCAGTAGGTCAGGGCCAGCGCCGCCATGGCGGTGCCGAGCCCGGGCGCCATGAGCTGGCCGAGGGCGAGCGCCAGGATGAGCTGCGGCACGGCGAGGAAGATGTCGGTGATCCGCATCAGCGCCTCCGACGCCCAGCCCTCGCGCCAGCCGGCCCAGAGGCCGATCGGCACGCCGATCAGCATGGAGCCGGCGACGACCGAGACGGCGACGACGAGCGCCCCCTGGGTGCCGAGGATGACGCGGGAGAGGATGTCGCGCCCGAGATTGTCCGTGCCGAAGGGGAACTCGGCCGAGGGCGGGCGCAGGCGCTGCAGCAGGTGGCTCTCGAAGGCGTCCTCGGGATAGGGGGCGATCCAGGGGGCGAGGACCGCGACGAGCAGGGCGAGGAGCACCAGGGCGAGGCCGAGGGCGGCGACCGGGTCGCGCAGCAGCAGGCGGAGCGCCCTCACCGACCCTCCTCCGCGATGCGGGGGTCGATCAGGGCCTGCAGCAGGTCCACCAGCACATTGACCACGGCATAGACCACGCCGACCACCAGCGTCACGGCGAGCAGCGCCTTGTAGTCGGCGGAGAGGATGGCCTGCACGGCGTAGGTGCCGAGGCCCGGCCAGTCGAAGATCGCCTCCACCGCCACGGCGCCCGAGATCAGCGCGCCGAAGAGCAGGCCGATCTGCGTCACCGTGACGGTGACGGCGTTGCGGAGGACGTAGACGGCCGCCAGCCGCACCCGCCCGTAGCCGGCGGCGCGGGCATAGAGCACGAAGTCCTTCTGCAGCGTCTCCAGCACGCCGGACCGGGTGAAGCGCGCGATGCTGGCGAGGCCGGGCAGGCAGAGCGTGACGGCGGGCAGGGCGAGGTGGCGCAGCGCGTCGGCGAAGAGGTCGGGCCGGCCGGCCAGCAGGCTGTCGACCAGGAAGAAGCCGGTGGTCTCGGGCGGCGGGCCGAGCGCGACGTCGATCCGGCCGCGCAGCGGCAGGATGTCGAGGTCCATGGCGAAGACGAGCTGCAGCATGATCGCCAGCCAGAAGGAGGCGATGGCGAGACCGCCGACCGAGAGCAGCCGCACGAGGTGATCGACCGGCCCGTTGTGGTCCAGCGCCGCCAGCAGGCCGAGCGGCACGCCGAGCAGGGTCGAGAGCAGCAGCGCGGCGAAGGTCAGCTCCAGCGTCGCGGGCAGGCGGAAGCGGATCTCCTCCGCCACCGGCCGGCCGGAGAAGATGGAGCTGCCGAGATCCCCCGTCAGCACCTGCCGGACATGCGTGACGGCCTGCCGCCAGAGCGGCTGGTCCAGCCCGTAGCGGGCGCGGATCTCGGCGAGCTGCGCCGGGGTCGCGGCATCGCCCGCCAGCGTCGCCGCCGGATCGGCCGGGACGACGCGCGCCAGCACGAAGGTCAGCAGCACCAGGCCGAACAGCGCCGGCAGCGCCAGCAGCAGGCGCCGGAGGAGGTAGCGGGCCACGCCCCGATCAGTCGGCCAGCGACAGGGTGCGGAGCTCGCCGCCCGAGCCGACCGGCGAGAAGCTGTAGCCCTGCACCCGCTTCGAGAGGCCGCGCAGGTTGACGGTGTTGTAGACCCAGATGTCCGGGCTGTCGGCGACGACGAGCTTCGTCGCCTCGGCGTAGAGCCGCGCGCGCTCGGCCTGGTCGAGGCTGGTGCGGGCCCTGGCCAGCAGCGCATCCACCTGCGGATTCGAATACCAGCTACTGGCCTTCCAGGTGCCGTGGAAGCGGCTGTCGTACATCTGGCCGATCCAGTTCTCCGGGTCGATGAAGTAGGCGCTGACCCAGTGGACCCACATGTCGGGCGTGGTCTCCGGCCGCCCCGTGGCGCCGGTGATGCCGGCCCAGGTGTCCGGCACGATCTTCAGGGTCACGCCGACGCGCTTCAGGTCGGCCTGGAACATCTGCGCGGCCTGGACGGTCTGCTCCAGCTCCGACTGGATGTGCACCTCGATCTCGCGGCCGAGCGGCGCGCCCGCGGCCCGCGCCCGGTCGCAATGCGCCTTCGCCTTCGCCAGGTCGTAGGCATAGGGCGCGAGGTCCTCGGGGTTGCCCCAGAGGTTGTTCGGGTTCGGCCCGGCATTGCGGACCACCAGCCCCTTCAGGATGATCTCGTTGAAGCCCGGGTAGTTGAAGGCATGGGCGAAGCAGAGCCGGGCGTCGTGGTTGTCGAAGGGCGGCTTCCGGTTGTTCATGCGCAGGATGAAGACGCGCATGCTCTCATCCTTCGCCACGCGGGTGCGGGCGTTCTTCTCGACGCGCTCCACCTGGTCGGTCGGCAGGTAGCTGTCGGTCGCGTCGATCTCGCCGCGCAGCAGGGCGAGCACGCGGGTGCTGGTCTCCATCACCGGCCGGGAGCGGACCAGGTCGACCGGCTTCGGGTTCTCGGACCATCCCCGGAAATGCGCCGGGTTGCGCTCGAGGTCGAGCGAGGTGCGCGGCCGGTAGGTGGCGGGGTCGATGCGGTAGGCGCCGGAGCCCGCGGCATTCGCCGCCAGCCATTCCGCGCCCCAGTCGCCGTTCTTCTCGTTCGCCTGCAGCACGCGCGGGTTGACGATGGCGACCAGCGGCATGGCGGAGAGGAAGGGCGCATAGGGCTGGGAGAGCACGAAGCGCACGGTGCGCGCATCCACCGCCGTGACGTTCTCCGCCTTCAGCACCGGCGTGAAGGCGGCGGCCGGGGCGCGGTTCATCGCCAGCAGGCGGCGGAAGGACCAGGCCACGTCCTCGGCCGTCATCGGGCTGCCGTCCTGGAAGCGGATCCCCTCGCGCAGGGTGAACTGCCAGGTCAGCCCATCCGCGCTGGTGGTGTGCGTCTCGGCCAGCCAGGGGACGAGCTGCGGCGGGTTGCCCTGGTAGCGGTAGAGCCCGTCATAGACGTTGAGCAGTATGAACTGGCTCGGCACGTCGAAGACCGCGTGCGGGTCGAGCGTCGCCGGCAGGGTGTCGCCCCAGACCAGCGGGCGCTGCTGCGCCGCGGCGGGCGGCGCGGCGGCCAGCGGGGACAGCAGAAGGGCAGCGAGCAGCGCGGCGCGCAGGCGCATGGGCGGGTCCCCCGGTCTTGGTCTCCTGCCGGGAGTGAAGCCGCCCGCCCTCCGCGGCACAAGGGGCGCCGCGGCGGCGGGATGGCGCGGCGCGGCGCCGCCTGCCTGCCGGAGAGGCAGGCCGGCGCTGCCCCGCCCGCCGCGCACGCAGCCGCGGTCAGCCGCGCGGCCGGAGCCCGAGGCCGGCGAGGCCGGCCAGCAGCAGCGCCGCGCCGATTCCCGCGACGCAGCCGGGCCAGCCGAAGGCCTCGAAGGCGAGGCCGAGCAGCGCGCTGCCCGCGATCCCGCCGGCGAAGTAGCTGGCGAGGTAGATGCCGCTCGCCGCCGCGCGGTCGCCCTGCGCGGCGCGCCCGACGAGGCCCGTCGCCGTCGCCTGCGCGAGGAAGGTGCCGATGGCGAGCAACGTGAGCCCGAGGAGGACCGCGGCCAGCGAGGAGGCGAGCAGCAGCGGCAGCGCCAGCGCGGCCAGGCCGAGCCCGCCGAGCAGCACTGCGGGGGCCCCCAGCCGGGCCACGGCCGCGCCGGCGAGCGGCGTCGTCGCGATCGAGGGCAGGAAGACGAGGCAGGCGAAGCCGATCTGCATGGGCGAGAGCGCGAAGGGCGGTCGCGCCAGCAGGAAATTCGCGTAGGTGAAGCCGCCGATGAAGGCGAAGAGGATGCAGAAGCCGATGGCGAAGCAGCGCCGCAGCACGGGATCGCGCAGATGCCCGCGCCAGGCGCCGGACATGGCGGGCATCGCCCCCTCGCCCGGGCCGATGCAGGCCGCCGCGAGCGCCGCCCCGGCCAGGTTCAGCGCGGCGAAGCCGAGGAAATTGGCGGCGAGGCCGAGATGGTCGGCGAGGCCCGCCGAGACCAGTCGGCCGATCAGGTTGCTGGCGACGTTGCCGGTGACATAGGCCGCGAAGGCGCCCGCCGCCTCGGCGGCGCCGCAGCGCTCGCCGAGATGCGCGAGCGTCAGGGTGAAGGCGGTCGCCATGCAGAGGCCCTGGACGACGCGCAGCGCGGCGAAGCTCGCCAGGTCCGGCGCCAGGGCGAGCAGCGAGGTCGGGACCGCCAGCAGCAGCAGGCCGAGCACGATGCCGCGCCGCCGGTCGATGCGGTGGCCGAGGAAGGCGACCGCGAGGCAGGCGGCCGCCATGCCGATGGTGCTGGCATTCACCGCCGTCCCCATCGCCGCCGGGCTCACCGCGTAGTGCCGGGCGAGCGAGGGCAGGATCGCCTGGGCGGCGAAGAGGTCGACGAGGGTCAGGAAGGCCATGGCGGCGATGATCGCGTGGCGCCGGAACGCGGCGCGCGGCAGGGGCGCGGCGAGGACGAGGTCGGACATGGCGGCGGGCTCCGCGGGGCGCGGGGCGGGAGAGGTATCCGCCCCGGGGCGAGGGTCACATCACCGGGGTCGCACCACCGGGGTCACATCATGTGCGGGTCCTCGCCGGTGCCGAAGACATCGGCCGAGAGGATCACCGCCGGCACGCGGCCGGTGTTGCGCCACCAGTGCACGACGCGATGGTCCTCGGGCGTCGCCTCGCCGGCGCGGTGCAGGATCGGCACGGCGCAGATGTTCTTGAACTCCGTCATCTCGCCCTCGGCGATGTAGATCAGCGCCGGGCGGCTGGCGTGGCTGTGCACCGGCACCTCGCCGCCGGGCTGCACCACCAGGCGACGCAGGCGGAGCTGGTAGCCCCGCAGCCGCACCTTCTCGGCGCCGAGGTCGAGCGTCGTCAGGACCGCGTCGGTCACGCCCTTGCCCTCCTTCGGTCCCTCGATCCCCTCGGCATTCGTGCCGCGGTCCGCCGGGCACTCGGCCGCCTGCGCGGCGGAGAGCGCGACGAGGGTGCCGCCGAGGCCGAGCGCGGCGGCGACCATGCGGCGGCGCGTGGAGTCGGTGTCGGTGCTGTCGGTCATGGCTCCATCTCCGGTGCTGGCGGCCCTGCCTGGCGGGCCGCGGCGGCCGGAGACTCGCATCCGCCATCCGGGGGCGGAAATGCCAGGCGCTGATCGTGCGGATGCCGCGGCGGCATCGCCGCGGTCAGACCAGCGTGTCGAAGGCGTGCTCCATCGGCGCCGCGGCGTCGAGCCGCGGCGCCGCACGCGGATGGCGTCCGGGGTGAGGCCGGGCCCGCCCTGCCGCCCAGGAGGAGGCGGCGCCCCGCGCGTCGCGCGCCGCGAGACCTGCCGGTGCGCGCTCGAGGTCTCGCCCACCGCCTCGGGATCCTGCTCTCGCCGGGAACGCGCCGCCCGCAGCCGCGTCCCTGCCCCTGGAGGAGACGGCCCGGCAGCATCCCCGACCGCTCGGCGGCAGGACAGGCCACGCCAGCGGGCCCGCGATGCCGCCATCGACGCTTCGCCTCCGCAGGCCCGTCCCAAGCAATTCCCGTTACGGATAAGGAGCGTCCCGTGCCGCAAGCCCCCGCGATCGAGGCCCGCATCGCTGCCCGCTCGCCGTTGCAGAAGCTGGTCGCCTTTTTCGTCTACCTGTTCGAGCGCGTCATGCCCGACCCCTTCATCCTGGCAATCGCGCTGTCGGTGCTGACCGCTGGCCTGGCCGCGCTGCTGGCGCCCAAGGGCTCGCTGCCGGTCATCCTCACCTCCTGGTACGGCGGCATTTTCAGCATCGCAGGCTTCGCCTTCCAGATGATCCTGGTGCTGGTCACCGGCCATTCCCTGGCCAGCGCGCCGGCGGTGCAGGCCGGGTTGCGGCGGCTGGTCTCGCTGGCCACCACGCCGAGCCGCGCCGTCGCGCTCAGCTTCCTCGCCGCCGCTCTCGCCTCCTGGCTCAACTGGGGCTTCGGCCTGATCATCGGCGTGCTGCTGGCCAAGGAGGTCGCCCGCCGGGTGCGGGTCGACTTCGCCTGGCTCGTCGCCGCGGGATATTCCGGCTGGGTGATCTGGGCGAGCGGCCTGTCGAGTTCCATCGCCCTGACCCAGGCCAGCCACGGCAATGCGCTGAACGTCATCGAGAAGCTGACAGGCCGGCTCACGCCTCTCGGCGAGACGGTCTTCACCACCTACAACCTCGTGCCGACCGTGCTGATCGTCGTCATCATGCCCTTCGTGCTCATGGCGACCCGGCCGTCGGAGGCCGATGCCGTCATCGTCGAGGCCGGCCGGCTCGGCCCCGACGAGGCACCGGAGCCCGCCACCGGCCGGCAGGCGGGCTTTGCCCGCCGCGTCGAGCACTCGCCCGTCGCGACCGCGGTCTTTGTCGCGGCAGGCGTCGCGGCCCTCGGCACGGCGGCCGTGCTCGGGCAGCTTTCCTTCGACATCAACGCGGTGATCTTCATCCTGCTGCTGGCCGGCCTGGCGCTGCATGGCCGGCCCATGGCCTATGTCGGCGCGGTGAAGCGGGCGGCGGGGCTCACCGGCAGCATGATGCTGCAATATCCGATCTATGGCGGCATCATGGGCATGATGACGGCGACCGGCCTCGCCGAGCGGATCTCGGAGGGATTCATGACCTTCGCGACGGCGAAGACCTTCCCCTTCTGGAGCTACATCGCCTCCCTCGTGATCACACTGTTTGTGCCGAGCGGCGGTGGCCATTGGGTGGTGCAGGGCCCCTTCACCGTGCCCGCCGCCGTCGAACTGCACGCCTCGGTGCCTGCCTCGGCGATGGCGGTGGCCATGGGCGAGCAGGTCGCCAACATGGTGCAGCCCTTCTGGGTGCTGCCGGTCGTCGCCATCGCCGGCATCGGCGTGCAGCGCGTCATGGGCCATACCATCATCACCTTCCTGGTCTGCGGCGTCATCTACGGCATCGCTCTGCTGACCCTGGTCCCGGTGGGCTGACCCGAGCGGGGAATGGTCGGGCGTATTCGCGGCCATGGCCCCAGAGGCCGGGAGGGGGCCATGGGGTATGGGCGCCTCGATGGTCGGGCGGGACAACCGGCCGCACTCACCGCGGTTGGGCATGCGCTGCCGACCGGCGGAAATCCCCGCGGAGTGACGGACGGAACCCGCCCCAGCCTGGGGCAGACCGTCCTGCGCTCCAGCGGCGACAGCAGGCCCCGCAGACAGGCCAAGGCCGCGCGGCGCGGCTCCGACCGGCCGAGCCCTGCCGCAAGCCGCATCGCCGGCCCTTCGGGATCCCGGGTCCGATCCAGCGCCGGCAACCCCGCAGCCATGCCATGCCTCCCGCAAGGACACGCTGCGATGCGGAAACCCTGCTGCAGGACTAACGCAGCAGCACCGCCGCGCCGAAACCGGCCAGCAGCGCCAGCCCGAGGACCCAGGTGCCGACGCCGAGCCCGGCACGCCGCGGCGGCGGGGTTGGCGGTCGGATGCTGCGCGCGGCTGGCGGCGGGCCGAGCGCCGCGGCCAGCTTCGCCCGTTCCCCCGCGCCCAGCCGCTGCATCTGCTTGCGCTGGATCAGGGGCGCCGCGCCGCGGCTCTCCAGCACGCGGTCGCGGAACAGCCCCGTCGCCGCGTCATGCACCGCGGCGACCAGCAGCAGCTTGACCCTGGGATGCGGGAATTCGCGGTTCAGCTCCTCGTACTGCGCCGTGGCGCCGCGGCGCGAGGCATGGCTGCCCGCGATCAGCCAGCGCCGCTCGATGCCGAGCCGCGTGCCCATATCGGCGAAGAGCAGCACCTCATAGGTCGTGGCGATGCGCGGGCTGCCGTCCATCCTGCCGCTCCCCTCCGCCCTCGCTTCAAGCACGGCGCGGGTTTCCATCCGGTTTGCCCCGCCGGCGGGGTGACCGGCCTCGCGGCGCGCGGCATCCTGGCCGCGCCATGCACGACATCGCCGCGCTCGAACGCGCCTGCCTCACCGCCCTGCCCGCGCTCCGCCATGCCTGGGATGGGCCCTTCGTCCTGAAGGCCTATCTCGGCGGCACCGGCCGGGCCAATGCCTGCTGCTCGCTCGACCCCTCGCCCGATCCGGCGCTTGCCGCCCGCATCGGCCGGATCGCCGCGACCTATCATCGCCTCGGCCTGCCCAGCCGCTTCCGCTCGACGCCGCTCGACCCGCCCGGCCTCGCCGAGGCGCTGCTCGCCGCGGGCCATGCCATCGACAAGGAGGACAGCATCGTCTTCGCCGGCCCCGCCGCGCCCGTCGCCCGCGCCGATGCCGCCGTGCGGGACGAGGGCGGGCCGGGCGAGGCCTGGACGGCATTGATCGCCACCGCCGAATACCAGACCCCCGCCCGCCGCGCCGAGAAGCTGCGCAACCCGGAATTGCTCGCCGCCCCGGGCGCCTGGCTGGTGTTGCGCGAGGACGGCGTGGACGCCGCCTGCCTCTTCGCCGTCGCGGACGGCGCGCATTGCGGCATCTTCGACCTGGCGACGCGGCCGGAATTCCGCCGCCGCGGCCTCGGTGCCCGGCTGATCCGCGCCGCGGCGCATTGGGCGCAGGGCCTCGGGGCGCAGGTGCTCTATGCCCAGGTGGCGGAGGGCAATGCCGCCTCGCGTGGCCTGCAGGAGAGCCTCGGCCTGCGGGAGGCCTATCGCTACCGCTACTACGTCAGGGCGGCCGCGGGCTGAGCCTGCGGCCCGGGAGCGCGCTCCAGGGCAGCCCCGCGCCGCCGCACGGTTGCACCTGGTCCGGGCGCCGGGCGTGAACTGCGCCACAGTCCGGCGGTCCGTGCCGTCGCATCCTTCGCCACGACAGGATGTCGCCGCCCCCGGGGCGGGAGGAGACTGCGATGGAAGGCCTCGCCAAGCGCGCCACCAACCTCGTGACGCTGAGCGCCGCGCTGCTCGGCCTCTGCCTCGCCGCGACGCTCTTCGCCATGCTCGGCGCCCGCGCGGCGAAGGAACTGCAGGGCCGGGTGCTCGAAGTGCAGCCCATCGCGGTGCAGGGCGAGAAGGCCTCGGTCCTCGACCCGCAGCGCCTTGCCGCCCGCGTCGCGGCCGAGATCAACCGGGTCCTCGCCGCCGGCAACGAGCTCGGCAGCCTGACCGCCGCGGCCGGCATCCAGGACCTGCCGGAGGTCTCCATCCCCGAGACCGGGCTCTCCCTCCGCCTCGTCGGCCAGGTCCTGGACGCCGTGCTGAAGGACCCCGCGCGCAGCGTGAGCGGGGAGCTGCAGGCCGGGGCCGAGGGCATCACGCTGACGCTCTGGCAGCCGCTCGGCGCCCGGGTCGCCAGCGGCAGGGGCACCGGCCGGGCCGATCCGGCGGGGCTCGACCGCGCCATCACGGCTGCGGTCGCCCAATTGCTGCGGGAGACGCAGCCGGTCATCTACGCCGCCCATGCCTATGCCGCCTGCCGGGAGGTGCGGGGCGTGAAGGAGGAGTGCCTCGACCCGCAGCCGGATACGGAGGGGAAGCGGCGCCCCGTGCTCGCCCTGCTGCAGGCGGCCGCGCGCGGGACGGCGGGCCTGCCGGCCGAGCCGGCGGCGCTGGCCCAGGCCGCCTATCTCCAGGGCATCTGGTTCCACGAGCACCACGACCGCGCGGCGGCGATCGAGCACTACGGCCGGGCCATCGCCCTCTCGCCCGGCGACGCCGCCACCGCCCACTACCACCGCGGCAATGCCTGGCAGGAGCTGGGCGATGCCCGGCAGGCGGAGCGCGATGCCGGTGCGGCCGGGGCGGCGCGGGACTATTACCGCCAAGCCGAGTGGGATTTCCGCCGCAGCCTCGCCCGCCGGCCGGACAATGCCTTCGCCTGGAATGGGCTGGGCAATGCCATCGCCAAGCTCGATCCGGCGGATGAGGAGGCGGCCGAGGCCTATCGCCGGGCCAGCCGGCTCATGCCGCTCTACCTCGCTCCGCAGGTCGGGCTCGGCAGGCTCTGCCTGCTGCGGCGGGACCGGCGCGGCGCGACGGAGGCCTTCGAGCGGGCGGCGCTGCTGGCCGGCCAGGAGCCGGCCCTGGTGCTGGACCTCGCCGCGGCGCTGCGGCCGCTCGACGCCGATGCCGCGCGGCGGCTGCTCGCCCGTGCCGCGATCGCGCATCCCGGCGGTCCCGAGGCGCAGACGCTGGCCGCGGCGCTCGAGGGCTGGCCGCCCGCCGCCGCCCCGGCACGCGGCAGGGCGCCGCAGGCGACGATGCTGGCGGCGCAGGCAGCGCAGCCGGGGCGTTGAGCGGGCAGCGGTCCAGCGGCCCCGTCCCGGCCGGGGCGTCGCCCCGGCCCATCCGCCCCGAGGCGTGCTACCGCGCCCGCAGCCGCGGCTCCGCCGCCGCCTTCTCCACCAGCAAATCCAGCACCGCCCGCACCCGCCGCGGCAGCGCCCGGCCGCCGGGCCAAACCGCATGCACCTCCCGCGGCTCCGCCCGCCAGCCCGGCAGCACCGGCACCAGCCGCCCCGTCGCCACCTGGCCCATGACGCTCCAGGGCGCGAGCAGGGCGAGGCCGAGGCCGGCCTCCGCCGCCACCTGCACCGCGCCGATGTCGTCGGTGGCGAAGCGGCCATGCATGGCGACCGAGGTGGCGGCGCCGTCCGGCCCCTCCAGCACCAGCACGTCGCTCGGCCGGACGCCGCGGAGGACGCAGAACTCGTGCTGCGCCAGCCCCTCCGGCTCCTCCGGCATGCCGGCGCGGGCCAGGTAGGTGGGGGCGGCGAAGAGGGCGAAATCGACCCGGCCGAGCCGCCGCGCGATCAGCGATTGCTGGCGGATGGGCCCGAAGCGGATGCCGAGGTCCATCCCTTCCTCGATCAGGTCCACCGAGCGCGGGCCGAGCCGGGCCTCGACCGAGAGGCCGGGATGGCTCTGCAGGAAGGGCGCCAGCCAGGGCAGCACCACCGCATTGTAGAAGGAGGCGACGCAGGCGATCCGCACCAGCCCGGTCGGGGCGCCCTGCAGGCCGCGGGCATTCGACTCCGCCTCCTCCAGCGCATCCAGGATCCGCACCGCCTCCTGGTGGAAGGCGGAGCCGGCCTCGGTGGCGGAGAGCCCGCGGGGGGAGCGCAGCAGCAGCGGCACGCCGAGCCGCTGCTCGAGCTCGCCGATGATGCGGGAGACGCTGGGCTGGCTCATCGCCAGGTCGCGGGCGGCACGGGTGATGTTCCCGGTCTCCACCACGCGCCGGAAGACCTGGAGTTGCTGCAGCCTGTCCATGTGGCGGGTGTAGCCGGTCGGGCGGCCTTCCGGCCGGCCCGCCGCCGGTCACATCTTACGGGATCAGCACCGTGCTGCCGGTGGTCCGGCGCGATTCCAGCGCGCGATGCGCCTCGGCCGCGTCCTTCAGCGGGAAGGTCTGGTTCACCGCGATCTTCACCGCGCCGGACTTCACCACCCCGAACAGGTCGTTCGCGGTGGCGACGAGGTCCTCCCGCTTCGCGGTATAGGTGTTGAGCGTCGGGCGGGTGACGTAGAGCGATCCCTTGGCGGCCAGCACGCCGAGATCGGTGGTGACGGGGCCGGAGGCATTGCCGTAGCTGATCATCAGCCCGAAGGGCCGGAGGCAGTCGAGGGAGGTGAGGAAGGTGTCCTTGCCGACGCTGTCATAGACCACGGGCAGCATGGCGCCGCCGGTGATCTCCTTGACGCGGGCGGGGATGGCCTCGCTGGTCAGCAGGGCATGGTCGGCGCCGAGCCCCTTGACGAGGTCGGCCTTCTCCGGCGTCGAGACCACGCCGATGACCGTCGCGCCGAGATGCTTCGCCCATTGCACCAGGATGCTGCCGACACCGCCGGCTGCGGCATGCACCAGGATGGTGTCGCCCCGTTTCACCGGATAGGTGCGCTTGACCAGGAACTGCGCGGTCATGCCCTGCAGCATCATGGCCGCGGCCTGGGTGAAGTCGATGCCGTCGGGAATCTTCACCAGCTTCTCGGCCGGGGCGCAGCGGTATTCGGCATAGGCGCCGAGCGCCCCGGCATAGGCGACGCGGTCGCCGGGCCTGAAGTCCGTGACGGCCTCGCCGACCGCCTCCACCACGCCCGCACCCTCCATGCCGATCGTCACGGGCATGGAGGGGGCCTTGTAGAGGCCGGTGCGGAAATAGACGTCGATGTAGTTCAGCCCGACCGCATGCTGCCGGATGAGGACCTCGCCCGGCTTCGGGTTCGGCTTCGGCAACTCGTCCCAGGTGAGCTTCTCGGGGCCGCCGTGCTCGTGGACGCGGATGGCGTGGATCATCGGGAGCTTTCCTGGTGTTGGCCGCCGGGCGGCGGGGAAGAGAGTGGGAGTTCGCCGGTCGGGGCGCCGGTGCGGGCCCGGGCCTCGAGGGCGAGCAGGTAACGCTTGGTAGCCGCGCCTTCGCCGCCGGAATAGCCGCCGAGCGAGCCGTCCGCCGCCACCACGCGGTGGCAGGGGATGATGATCGGGATGGGGTTGTCGCCATTGGCCTGGCCGATGGCGCGGGGTGAGCGGCAGCCGATCTCGCGCGCGATGTCGAGGTAGCTGCGCGTCTCCCCGGGCGGGATGCGGCGGAGCGCGTCCCAGACCTTGCGGCGGAACTCGCTGCCCTGTGGGTTCAGCGGCAGGTCGAAGCCGGTGCGCTGGCCATCGAAGTAGTCCTGGAGCTGTGCCGCGGCCTCGCGCAGCAGCGGCGTCGGCGCGGCGTCGTCCGCGCCGGCGCCGCGGCCCCAGTCGAGGGCGACGATGGCGCCGTCGTCTTCGAACACGGTCAGCTCGCCGAGCGGGGTGTGGAGGGTGATGTGGGGCATGGAAGGGGCGGATGGCACACCCGCGCCCGGGCTTCGTCAAGCGGGGCAAACCTATGCGAAATCAAGTAAATGCGGCGGCCCTGGCCGGGGCGGGGGCGGGTCGCTACATGGGGCGGGACGTGCCGGCACCCTCGTCGGCTGACCGGAAGGAGCCGCCGTGCCGAGCGATCCGCCCCAGTATTTCCGCGCCCATGTCTTCGTCTGCTGCAACCGTCGACCGGACGGGCACAGGCGCGGCTCCTGCGCCGCGAAAGGCAGCGAGAAGCTGCGCGACTACATGAAGGCCCGGGCGAAGGAGCTGGGGCTGGAGGGCGTGCGGGTGAACCAGGCGGGGTGCCTCGACCGCTGCGAGTTCGGGCCAACCCTGGTGATCTATCCGGAGGGGGTCTGGTACCGGCCGGAGACGCCCGCGGATGTGGACGAGATCCTGGAGGCGCACCTGCAGGAAGGCGGGCGGGTGCCGCGGCTGATGCTGACCGAGAGGGATGTTGTACCGAAGGGGTGATATGAGGGCTCTGGGGGTCCCCATCGCGCACTGCGCGATGGGGTGCCCCTGTCCCCCACGCCCCCGCCGGGAGGAAGGCTTCTCCCCGGACCTCGCCCTGAGTCTTTGCGAGGTTCAGACTCAGGCCGGTCCAGGGGGCGCTTGCCCCCTGGCGGGGGTGAAGGGGGCAGAGCCCCCTTCATGGCGCCTGTGAGCGACGACACGATCTTCGCCCTGGCGACCGGTGTCGGCCGCGCCGCGGTCGCGGTGCTGCGCCTCTCCGGCCCCGGCACCGCCGCCGCCGTCGCGGCCCTGGCGGGTGCCCTCCCCGCCCCGCGCCACGCCTCGCTCCGCCGCCTGCGTGACCCGCGGACCGCCGAGGTGCTGGACCGCGCCCTGGTCCTCTGGTTCCCCGGCCCGGCCAGCTACACCGGCGAGGACAGTGCCGAACTCCACCTGCATGGCGGCCCGGCCGTCATCGCCGGCGTGGCCGAGGCGCTGGTCGCCGCCGGCGCCCGCCCGGCGGAGCCCGGCGAGTTCACCCGCCGCGCCTTCCTCCACGGCAGGCTGGACCTGACCGCGGCCGAGGGCATCGCCGACCTGATCGCCGCCGAGACCGCCGCCCAGCGCCGCCAGGCCCTGCGGCAGGCGGAGGGCGCGCTGGCGAGCCTCTATGGCGGCTGGGCGACGCGGATCACCGCCCTGCTCGCCCGGCAGGAGGCCTTCATCGAGTTCGAGGACGAGGACCTGCCCGCGGGCCTGGACGACGTCGTCGCCGCCGCTGCGGCGGCGCTGCGGGCGGAGATCGAGGTGCATCTGGCCGATGCTCATCGCGGCGAGCGGCTGCGGGAGGGTCTGCTGGTCGCCATCATCGGCGCGCCGAATGCGGGGAAATCCTCCCTGCTGAATGCCCTGGCGGGGCGGGAGGCGGCGATCGTCTCTGCCCGGGCCGGCACCACGCGCGACGTGGTGGAGGTGCGGCTGGACCTCGCCGGCGTGCCGGTGACGCTGGCCGATACGGCCGGGCTGCGGGAGGCGGCGGACGAGATCGAGGTGGAGGGCATCCGCCGCGCCCGCCGCCGGGCGGAGGAGGCCGACCTGGTTCTGGCCGTCTTCGCCGCCGACCAGCAGCCGGATGCGGAGACGCTGGCCTGGGTGCGGCCCGGCGTAGTGGTGCTGGCGAACAAGACCGACCTGGCGCCCGCGCCGGCGGCGATCGGTGGCGAGGCGCCGCTCGCCGTCTCCGCCCGCACCGGCGAGGGGCTGGCCACGCTGCGCGCCCGGCTGGCGGAGGAGGCGACAGCCCGGGCTGGCCTTGCCGCCGAGGCTCCCCTCACCCGTCCCCGGCATCGTGCCGCCCTGACCGAGGCCGCAGGCTGGCTGGCCGAGATCGACACCGCCCCCTTGCCGGAGCTGAAGGCCGAGGCGCTGCGGGCGGCGCTGCGCGCCATCGGCCGCATCACCGGCCGGGTGGGCGTAGAGGCGGTGCTGGACGTTGTGTTCGGCGAATTCTGCATCGGGAAATGACGCCATGGCGATGACCGGCGAGGAGATCCGCGACTTCTATGGCCGCTGCGCCGAGGCCCGGACGCGGCTGCAGGAGCTCGCGCTGCATGCGGTGCCGAAGGCCAAGGTGCTGGAGCAGATGCAGCGCCTCGGCCTGAACCTGGACCCGGAGGTGGGCCAGGCCTCGGAGGAGGAACTGGCCTATGCCTTCGACCTGGCGGTCTATACGGCGCCGCCGGGCCGGTCGCGGGCCATCGAGCGGGTGGCGCGGCAGCATGCACGGCTGCCCGGCGAGGGCGCGCTGGTGCTGAACGCGCTGACCCATTCGTGGCTGTCCATCTTCCGCGTCCTCGACCGGCACCCGGAGGAAGGGCTGATCCTGGAGGATGCGCTGCTGGGCGGCGAGGTCTGGCTGGTGGACCACGCCATCGCCGAGACGGCACCACCCGGCACGATCGTCGCCAGCCGCATCGGCCGGGTCTGGGGCTTCTGCATTACCTCCGGCGTGGTGGCGGTGCTGGACGAGGGCCGGCTGGCCGGCATCCGTGGCGTGCTCGAGCGCGGTGGCGTCGGGGCGGAGGACCTGATCGTCGATCCGCGCTTCGCGCAGGCTCTGTGGCGGGACGGGTTGGGTTTCCGGGTCGGCTGAGGCTTCGTCGCGCGGCGGGGCTTCGCTATATCCCCGCCATGTACGACGTAACCTTCGACGTGGTGGTGGTGGGCGGGGGCCATGCCGGCTGCGAGGCGGCGGCGGCCGCGGCGCGTTGCGGCGCGCGCACGCTGCTGTTGACGCATCGGGTAGAGACACTCGGGGAGATGTCCTGCAACCCGGCCATCGGCGGGATCGGCAAGGGGCATCTGGTGCGGGAGGTGGATGCGCTGGACGGCCTGATGGGCCGCGCCGCGGATGCCGCCGGGATCCATTTCAAGCTGCTGAACCGCAGCAAGGGCCCGGCGGTGCGCGGGCCGCGTGCCCAGGCGGACCGCAGGCTGTACCGGCAGGCCGTGCAGGCGCTGCTGCGTGCGACCGAGGGGCTCGCCATCGAGGCCGAGGCGGCCGAGGACCTGATCCTCTCCGGCGATGGGCGCGTCGTCGGCGTGGTCGGGGCGACCGGTCGGCGGATCGGCGCCGGGGCGGTGGTCATCACGACCGGCACCTTCCTCCGCGGCATGATCCATATCGGCGAGGAGCGCATCCCGGCGGGACGGGTGGGCGAGGCGCCGTCCATCGGCCTCTCCAACACGCTGCGCCGCCTTGGCCTGCCGCTGGCCCGGTTGAAGACCGGTACGCCGCCGCGTTTGGACGGCCGGACCATCGACTGGGCGGCTCTTGAGCCAGACCCGGGCGACGACCCGCCCGAGCCGCTCTCCTGGATGACCGAGCGGATCACCAACCGCCAGGTCGCCTGCGCCATCACCGCAACCACGCCGGCGACGCATGATCTCATCCGCGCCAATCTGCATCGCACCGCCGTCTATGGAGGGCGGATCGAGGGGGTGGGGCCGCGATATTGCCCCTCGATCGAGGACAAGGTGGTCCGCTTCGCCGACAAGGCCCGGCACCAGATCTTCCTGGAACCGGAGGGGCTGGACGACGACACGGTCTATCCGAACGGCATCTCCACCAGCCTGCCGGCATCGGTGCAGGAGGCGTTGATCGCCAGCATTCCCGGCTTGGAGTGGGCTCGTATCCTGCGGCCGGGCTATGCCATCGAATACGACCATGTCGACCCGCGATCGCTTCGCCCCACGCTGGAGGTGCGGGCGGCTCCGGGCCTCTTCCTCGCCGGCCAGATCAACGGCACCACGGGCTACGAGGAGGCAGCCGCGCAGGGGATCATGGCCGGAATCAACGCTGCCCAGCGCGCTGGCGGAGGTGAGCCGGACGCGGTGCTCACCCGCGGCGAAGCCTATGCCGGCGTTCTGGTGGACGACCTTGTTCTGC
Organism: Paracraurococcus lichenis; assembly: GCF_030657435.1. GTDB lineage: Bacteria > Pseudomonadota > Alphaproteobacteria > Acetobacterales > Acetobacteraceae > Paracraurococcus > Paracraurococcus lichenis. Next base: position 23,769 of record NZ_JAUTWS010000041.1, read on the forward strand.
AGGGCGTCACGGAGCCCTACCGGATGCTGACGGCGCGTTCCGAGTTCCGGTTGGCGTTGCGCGCCGACAATGCTGGGCTGCGGCTGACCGGGAAGGGCATTGGCTGGGGCGTGGTCGGGGCGGAGCGGGCCCAGGCGCACCGGGAATTCGCTGCGACGCTGACCGTGGCCATCCAGCGGGCCCGGCAGGAAGGCGGCTCGCCGGCTTGGTATGCCGCGGCGGGTGTCCCGCTGAATCAGGATGGCCGTTGGCGTAGCGCCTTCGAAGCGCTCTCCCTCCCGGCGTTGACGTCTGATGCGGCGGATCGTCTCTTTCCTTGGCTGCGCGATCTCCCATCCCGTGTTCGGGGTGAACTTGAGACGCAAGCCCTCTATGCGCCCTACCTGGAGCGGCAGGCGGCGGAGTTACGGGTGCTGGAGCGGGAGGAACGACTGCCGATCCCGGCCGGCATCGACTTCGGCGCGGTGGCCGGCCTTTCCGCCGAAATGCGACAGCGGCTGGCGAAGGCGCGGCCGACCACTCTCGGCAGCGCTGGGCGGGTTCCAGGGATCACGCCTGCTGCCCTTGCAGCGCTCGCGGTTCATCTCCGGCGTTCGGAGGCGCGTTCCACGTGAAACATCCCGATCTGGAAGTGTTGGGTGTTTCACGTGAAACAGGAGAGCGTCTGGGCGATTTCGTCGCCCTGTTGTCCCGCTGGAACAGCCGCATCAATCTGACGGCCGAGCGCGATGAAGCCGCACTTTGGCAACGCCACATCCTGGATTCCCTTCAACTCGGCCCCCTGCTTCCCCCGGGCGAAGACCCGATCGTCGACCTCGGCTCCGGTGCCGGCTTCCCCGGCCTTATGCTGGCGCTCGTTTCCGGCCGTGAAACCCATCTCGTCGAATCCGATCGCCGCAAGTCGGCCTTCCTGATCGAGGCCGCCCGCATTCTCGGCCTGCCCCAGGTCAAGGTTCATCCCACGCGCATCGACGCCGCCAAGCTTCCCCCGGCCGCCGTGGTCAGCGCCCGCGCCCTCGCACCCCTCCCCGACCTCCTTGCCCACGCGCACCGCATTCTCACTCCCGGCGGCGTCGCGCTGTTTCCGAAGGGCCGGACGGCCGAGCAGGAATTGACGGACGCCGCCCGCGCCTGGATCATGCGCGTGGAGCGGTTCCCGAGTCGGACCGACCCCACCGCCACCATCCTCAGAATCAGCGAGATCCGTCCTGACGGCGCACCTGCCTGACCGGGCCAAGCCCCGCGTCATCGCCTTCGCCAACCAGAAGGGCGGCGTCGGCAAGACGACCACCGCCATCAATCTGGCCACTGTCCTCGCGGCGGCCCACAAGGTCCTGCTCATCGATCTCGATCCGCAGGGCAACGCCTCCACCGGCCTGGGCCTGGACCGCACCGAACGCGGCGCTGGCGCCTATGCCCTGCTGATCGAAGGCCAGCCCCTGGCCGAGGTGATGCGGCCGACCGGCGTCCCCGACCTCTCCCTCATCCCCGCCGATACCGACCTGGCCGGCGCCGAGGTCGAACTCGTCGCCATGGAGGACCGCGAACGCCGCCTCCGCCAAGCCCTCCATACCGACAAGGCCCGGACCGCCGGCTTCGACTACATCCTGCTGGATTGCCCACCCTCGCTTGGCCTGCTGACCGTCAATGCCCTGGTCGCGGCCGACAGCGTCATCGTGCCGCTGCAGACCGAGTTCTTCGCCCTCGAGGGCGTCAGCCAGATCACCCAAACTATCGACCGCATCCGCCGCGCCCTGAACCCCAGCCTGGCGCTCGAAGGCATTGTCCTCACCATGTATGACCGCCGGAACAACCTTTCCGAGCTGGTCGCCCAGGATGTCCGCGGCTTCTTCAAGGACAAGGTATTCGAGACCGTGATCCCCCGGAACATCCGCATCACCGAGGCGCCCTCGCACGGCTTGCCGGTCACCGTCTACGACGCCCGCTCCCCCGGCGCCCTCGCCTATGTCGCGCTGGGCGAGGAGATGCTGCGCAGGCAGGGCGCCCGATGAGCGGCGCCAAGAAGCCGCTGCGCCTCGGCCGCGGCCTCTCCGCCCTGCTCGGAGACGCCCCGCCGGCGACCGGATCCCCCGCCCAGCCTTCGACCGGTGACGGCCTCCGTGCCCTGCCGATCGAGATGCTGGAGCCCGGCCCCTTCCAGCCCCGCGGCGCCATGGAGCCCGGCCCGCTGCAGGAACTGGCCGAGAGCATCCGCGAGCACGGCGTCCTGCAGCCCATCCTGGTCCGCGAGAAGCCGGGCGCGCCCGGCCGCTACGAGATCATCGGCGGCGAGCGCCGCTGGCGCGCCGCCCAGCTCGCCCAGTTGCACGAGGTCCCGATCGTCCTGCGGAACCTCGACGACCGCGCTGCCATGGCGGCCGCGCTGGTCGAGAACCTGCAGCGCCAGGACCTGAACGCACTGGAGGAGGCCGAGGGCTTCCGCCGCCTGATCGACGAGTTCGGCTTGACCCAGGACCAGCTCGGCCAGGCCGTGGGGAAGAGCCGCAGCCACGTGGCGAATACCCTGCGCCTGCTGGCCCTGCCGGAGCGGGTGCGGGAATTGCTGCGCGACGGCGCGCTCACTGCCGGCCATGCCCGCGCCCTGTTGACCTCGCCGGAGGCCGAGACACTCGCCCTGCAGGTGGTGGATCGCGGCCTCAACGTCCGCCAGACCGAGGCGCTGGTCGCCACCAAGCCGCGCGAGCCTGCCGCCAAAACCCCACCCGCGCCGGAGACAGTGGCGCTGGAGCGCGACCTCACCAGCCGCCTCGGCCTCAAGGTCAGCATCCGGCATGGCGAGCGCGGCGGGCAGGTGACGATCGCCTACCGGGACCTGGATCAGCTCGACGGACTCATCCGCCTGCTGAACCAGTAAGAAGAGCCGGGGGAAGGTATTCCCCCGGGCCCCCTTCTATTTCTGTGAGTTCAGCGCCGGGCGGCGGCTTGGCGCGCCAAGCCCGTTACCGCGCTCCGGGCGACCACCACGGAAGGCAATCCGGTCGTCTTCGTCCGCCGCTCCGCCTCCAGCAGCGCGGCGCCGGCCGCCTCCAGCGTGTCGGGCCGCCACACCCGCAGCGCCCGCTCCATCACCGGCTTGTGCCTGAAGAAGACCGGCGGCCGCAGCGCATCCAGCGCCCCCATCGGCGCCGCCCCCGCCGCCACGGCCAGCGCCGCCAGATGCAGCCGCTGCACGTGCCGCAGTGCCGCGCGCACCACCTGCACCGCGTTGGCGCCTTCGGCGAAGGCCGTGTCCAGCGCACTGTCCGCCGCGGCGACGTCGCCCGCCATGGCGGCCATCAGCGCCTCCTCGAGGTCGAGCGCCGAGCCCTCCGCCACGCAGGCCACCGCATCCTCGGGCGTCACCTTGCCGCCCTGCCCCACGAAGAGGGCGAGCTTCTCCAGCTCCCGCCGCAGCAGCATGCGGTCCTCGCCCAGCCGCTGCGCCAGCCACTCCGTCGCGGCCGGCTCGGCCGTCACGCCCAGCTCCCGCAGGATCTGCCCGATGGAGGAGGCCAGCTCCGCCCCCCTCTCCCGATAGCAAGCGATCACGGCACCGGCGGCCGAGCCCTCCACCGCCTTGAACAGCGCCGCGCTGGTCCTGAGCTCCGGCGCCTCGATCACGACGAGGCCCGGCCCCGGCCCGGCCAGCGCCGCCCGCGCGGCATCCGTCACCTGCTTGCCGTCCGAGGCATCGCGCAGCCGCACCAGCACCCGCCCGCCGGTCAGCGGCGAACTCGCCGCCTCGTTCGCCAGGGTGTTGGGGCTGCGCAGCGCATCCTTGCCCAGCTCGACCAGCCGCAGCGCATCGCCCTCGGTCACCGTCCGGATCAGCGCCTCGCAGCGCTCCCGGATCAGGCCGGGGTCGTCGCCATGCAGCAGCACCACGCGGCAGGCGCCGGGATCGGCGAGGAAGGCGCCGACCCGCCGCGCATCGAGCTTCGCCACGCCCTCAGCCCGTCGCCGTCCCGGCTTCCCTGCGCTTCCTGAGCGCCATGGCGACCTGCCGGGTGATCTCCTCCGACATCATCTCCATCGCCCGCGCCTCCATCGCGTCCCGCGCGCTGTCGGCCGAGAAGAACTGCAGGTCGGGGATGTTGAAGCTGTCGAGCGCCCGGTAGGGGATGATGGAGCGCGCCACCGGCTGCGGCGGCACCGACAGCGTGGCGAGGTCCCAATTGCCGGTGAAGGTGTAGCGGATGCGGGTGATGGTGCCGTCCCGGCGATAGCCCAGCACCTCCAGGCCCGGGACGTAGGAGACATTGAGCTGGTAGCGCGCCGGCGTGCCGGGCGCGCTGTCCTCCATCCGCCGCTGCAGGTTCCGCCGCAGCAACTGCCCCGTCCGCTCGTAGATCGGCCCGATGCGCACGGCGGCGAGTTCCGTCGTCAGGTCGGCCTCGCTGCCATCGGCCGCCGTCACCGGCCCATAGAGCGGCCGGAAGCCGCAGCCGGACAGGCCCAACAGCCCCACCGCGCCGAGCAGCGCCCGGCGCGTCGCCGGACGGCCGGCCCGGCCGTCAGACGACGAAGTTGACGACACGGCCCGGCACATGGATGCGTTTCCGGATGGGCTTCCCGGCAATGGTCCGCTGCACATTCTCCTCCGCCTCCGCGAGCGCGAAGATCGTAGCCTCATCCGCGTCCACGGACACCTCGATCGTTCCGCGCAGCTTGCCCAGCACCTGCACCGCGAGCGTCACCGTCTCGGCCTTCAGCAGGGCGGGGTCGGCCTCCAGCCAGGGAAGCTGCGCGACCAGGCTGTCCCTGCCCGGGTTCAGCAGCGCCCACAGCTCCTCCGCCAGGTGCGGCATCATCGGCGCGGAGAGCCGCGCGATCGCCTCCAGCGCCTCGCGCTTCGCAGCCCCCATCCCCGTCCCGCCGTCCTTCGCCTCGGCGATGGCATTGGCGAATTCATGGATGCGCGCGACCGCGACGTTGAAGGCGAAGCTCTCGAGTGCCTCGGTCACCGCGGCGATGGTCCGGTGCGTCGCCTGGCGCAGCGCCTTCGCCGCGCCCGTCGCCCCTTCGGCCGCGGTGCCCGCCGGCGGCAGGCCCGGCAGCGCCGTGGCGACCAGCCGGTAGAGCCGCTGGGTGAAGCGGTAGGCGCCGGCGACGCCGGACTCCGTCCACTCCATGTCCCGCTCCGGCGGGTTGTCGGAGAGAATGAACCAGCGGGCCGTATCCGCGCCGTAGCGGTCGATGATGGCGCCCGGGTCCACCGTGTTGCGCTTCGACTTTGACATGGCCTCGACGCGGCCGATGGTCACGGCCTCATTCGAGCCCTTCACCGTGCCGCTGCGCGTCCCGTCCGGGGCCAGGCTGAACTCCACCTCCTCCGGGTAGAGCCAGCGGCCATCGGCGCCCTTGTAGCTCTCGTGCTGCACCATGCCCTGGGTGAAGAGCCCCGCGAAGGGCTCGGCGAGCTGCAGGTGCCCGGTGTCGCGCATGCCGCGGGTGAAGAAGCGGGAGTAGAGCAGGTGCAGGATCGCATGCTCGATGCCGCCGATATACTGGTCGACCGGCAGCCAGGCATCCACGGCGGCCTTCGTCACCGGCTCCTCCGCCCGCGGCGAGCAGAATCGCGCGAAATACCAGGAACTGTCGACGAAGGTGTCGCAGGTATCCGTCTCGCGCCGCGCCGGCTTGCCGCAGGACGGGCAGGCCACGTGCTTCCAGCTCGGGTGGTTGTCGAGCGGGTTGCCGGGCTTCGAGAAGTCCACGTCGTCGGGCAGCTTCACCGGCAACTGCTCGTCCGGCACCGGCACGACGCCGCAGGCCTCGCAATGGATGAAGGGGATCGGGCAGCCCCAGTAGCGCTGGCGGGAGACGCCCCAGTCCCGCAGGCGCCAGTTGACCACGCCGGTCCCCTGCCCCGATCGCTCCAGCGCCTCGATCGCTTTCCGCTTCGCCGCGGGCACGTCCAGCCCATCCAGAAAGGCGGAGTTGAAGATCGTGCCGTCCTCCGTATAGGGCAGGCCCTCCAGCGCGACGCTGGCGGGGTCGGCGCCCGGCGGCAGCACCACGGGCCTGATCGCCAGCCCGTATTTCGTGGCGAATTCGAAGTCGCGCTCGTCATGGGCCGGGCAGCCGAAGATCGCACCGGTGCCGTATTCCATCAGCACGAAATTGGCGATCCAGACCGGGAAGGTCGCGCCCTCGATGAAGGGATGCCTGACGCGGAAGCCGGTGTCGAAGCCGCGCTTCTCCGCCTGCTCGATCGCGGCTTCCGAGGTGCCCATGCGTCGGCACTCCGCGACGAACTCGGCAGCGGCCGGGTTCCGCGCCGCGGCGGCTGCGGCCAGCGGGTGCTCGGCGGCAACCGCGAGGAAGCTCATGCCGAACAGCGTGTCCGGCCGCGTGGTGAAGACCTCCACTTCGCTGATCTGCGCCTGCGGATTCAGACCTCCAGGCCCTTCGGCCTTCCGGTCATCCTGGGCGGTCTCGCCCGCCGGCTCGGCCAGCCTGAAGCGCACCCGCGCGCCCTCGCTGCGGCCGATCCAATTGGCCTGCATCAGCTTCACCCGCTCCGGCCAGCGGTCGAGGCCGTCCAGCGCCTCCAGCAGGTCCGGGGCGTATTTGGTGATGCTGAAGAACCACTGGCTGAGCTTCTTCTTCTCGACCAGCGCGCCCGATCGCCAGCCGCGCCCGTCGATCACCTGCTCGTTCGCCAGCACGGTGCCATCCACCGGGTCCCAGTTGACCCAGCTTTCCTTCCGCTCGACCAGCCCGGCCTTGTAGAAGTCGAGGAAGAGCTTCTGCTGCCGGCCGTAATACTCGGCGTCGCAGGTGGCGAATTCCCGCTCCCACTCGATCGAGAGGCCCATGCGCTTCAGCTCGGCGCGCATGTTGGCGATGTTCTGGTAGGTCCAGGTCCCCGGATGGACGCCGCGCTCCCGCGCCGCATTCTCGGCCGGAAGGCCGAAGGCGTCCCAGCCCATCGGGTGCATCACCATGTGTCCGCGCGCCCGCTTGTAGCGGGCGACCACGTCGCCCAGCGTGTAGTTGCGCACATGGCCCATATGGATCTTCCCGCTGGGATACGGGAACATCTCAAGAACATAGTATTTCTTCGCGCCGGCCGGCGGGATATCGGGGACCGCGAAGCAGGCCCGCCTTTCCCATTCCGCCTGCCAGCGCGGCTCGGCGCCCTTGAAGTCGTGCCGGATCTCCTGGGCGCGCTGGTCCGGTCGGGAAGCGGTCGTCGCGTCTTTCATGGCCGTCATGGTTTGCTCGGGCCAAGGGAATAAGCCGTGGCCCCGGCAGAGGGAAGGGCGGCGCTGCACCGGCCGCCGCCCGAGGTCGAGGCACCGGCAGCATTGCCGCCGCTGCCGCCGGCGCCCATGCTCCGCGCCTTCCTGCCGGGTCCGCGATGCGCCGCCTCCTCGCCCTCCTGCTGCTGCTCCTGCCCCTGGCCGCACCGGCCCAGGTGCCGCCGGACGAGGCTGCCTATCGCGAGGTCTTCTCCCTCGAGGCCTTCGGCCCGCCCAATCCCTCCGCCCTGGCGGCAGCCGCCTTCCGCCTCGCCTATCGCGGCAGCGTGCCGAATGCCGCCTTCGCCCTCGCGCGCGACGCCAGCGGCCGCTCCGCCTGGGGCTATGCCGGCGGCGCCGCCTCGCCCGAGGCCGCGGAGGCCGCGGCGCTCTCCAACTGCCAGCGCTCGCTCGGCCCGCTGCAGGCGGAGTGCCGGGTCTTCGCCCGCAATGCCGTCCGGCCCGGCGGGCCCGGCATTGCGCCGGTCGAGGGCGGCATCGGCCCCTTCCGCTGGGCGCCGCTGCTGCTCCATCGCGGGCCGGAGGCGGCGCGCGGCGTGCTGGTCTGGGGCCATGGCTATGGCGGGCCGGACCGCGACCTCCGCAATACCGCGACGCCTCCCTTCGTCTCGCTGCTCAACGACAATGGCTGGGACGTGCTGCGCTTCGACCGGCATCCGGGCGATGACGGGGTCTATGCCAGCCTGCCGATGCTCACCGGCGGCCTCGCCCTGCTGCGCCAGGCGGGCTACCGGCGCATCCTCCTCGGCGGCCAGTCGCGCGGCGGCTGGCAGGCGATCATGGCGGCAAGCGAGCGGCCCGACCTGGTGGAGGCGGTGATCGCCACCGCCCCGGCGGCGCATGGCGAATGGACCCGCGGCAACAACCTCGGCGCCGCCATGGACGATTTCCGCCGCCTGCTGGCCGGGCTCCCGGCGGGCGGCCCGCGCCTCGCCGTGGTGGTCTTCGACGGCGACGACTTCGACCCCGATCCGGAGCGCCGCGCGGCGATGCTCGAGGCCAAGGCGGCCGAGCGCAGCGCGCCCACCCTCGCCCTCTGGCCCGAGCCGCCGCTGCGCGGCCATGGCGGCGCGAAGGAGCTCCGCTTCACCCTGTCCTATGCCGGCTGCCTGCTCAGCCTGGTGCAGGCGCCGGAGGCGGCGGCGCCGCGCGGGCTGCGGCGGGCGGCCTGCACCGGGGGGTGAGGGCTGGACAGGCCATCGGCCGGGGCCAGGTTTCGGGCGTGAAGACGCACACCGAGGCTTTCGAACTGCAATCGGCTCCAGTCCCGCCCCTCACGCCTTTGCTGCCTGCTGCCGCGGCGCGGCGGCAGCGCGACCATCTCCGGAAGGCTCGGCAGCGGGTCGCATCTGCGGCAACCGTAGCTGAGGTGCTGGATAAGGACGGAATTCCTCACCCCTGCGGCAGGTACGGACAGTTGATGGTGTGCTGCCGCACCTGTCCTTGACTTCAAGCGCTTCAAACTCCCGCTCGCCCATCGGCTTGGCTTGAATCTGGAGAGAAACTGGACTAAACCAGGCCGCCATTCGGGATGCGCTTGGCCAAACTCAGGAGAGATTGCCATGGAGCTCAGGGTACAGATCCCGGACTCGGTGATCGCGGACCTCAAGGCGAAGCTCGGCCATGATATCAAGGTGACCGACATCGCCAGGGACGCCCTCACACTTTTCAACTGGGCGGTGCAGGAGCGAGCGGAGGACCGGTTCATTTTGTCGGCCAACCGAGATGGGCGCGATGTGGCACGCCTCGCGCTCTCCTCACTCGACCGTGTTCAGCCAAACAAGAAAGCACACGCCGTGAATGGCTGATTTCTGTTGCTCCAGGCTGGACCGAACAACCATTAAGTAAGAATGGTGTTTGAGCCTGCATTCTGGAGTCCGGATTATGCCAGGCGCGCGACGTATTGATCCTGGATATTACGCACAGGGCATTAAGGTATACGAGGTCGGAGGGGGCAGATCGCCGTCCACAACCAATTCGCCTTATCGAGGCAATGGAGTGGATGTCGACGACCGCTGTCCTGGCAGCGTTGAGCCGCCCACCAAGGCCCGTGTCGTTCCTCCGCACCGTTACGATTCGGAAGCGAGAGTCGTCGAGGATCGTTCCGGAATCAGTGCATGACGTACCGGAACGGGTCGGCAAACTTGGATCGTCCAGGGCTGGTGGCCGGACAGTGCTCCGTTGACCGACACTAGCGGCGATGTCGGGGGGCCGGGCACGGTCGATCCCCCGAAAGAAGCGCGCAGCGTGCCATCCGAAGAATACCGCATTCCCGGAGCCGTCTCGGAACTCGATCCGAAGTCCAAAGCGGGCGTCAATCTTGCCTATGTCGTGCTGTTCCTCCTCGGGTCGTCCATTCTGCTGTTGTTTGGCTACCTTCTCATTGCCGATCTTGCAAAGATCAGCCAGTTGAAACTCGCCTATGAGGGGGTGAACCGGACGTTTCTCACCTCGCTCCCCTCGCAGGACCGACAAAGGCTCGAGACGTTCCAGCACCAGTTGGCGGTTGCCGCGGCCGGCCAGGGCGGCTTCAACGACGTTGAGGTGACGGCGGCGAATGCCTCGCTTCAGAATGCCATTCGGAGCGCGCCGGCGCTTTCCGTTCCCGAGCGGACGGCACTCGAAACCTGCCTGCCTTCGGTTCAGGCCCTGGTCCGCGACCCGGCTGCCGGGACGTCTGTGCAGGCCTGCCTTGTCGCCCTCGAAAGCCTGAAGCGGCAGATTGATCTCGATCCGGAACGCATCCGTCAGGCTGTCGGCTTTGCCACCGAGGTGAACAATCATTGGGCAAGCTTCCACACCTTCTGGCTGCAGGCTGCTCAACTCGTCTTGCTCAACCTCCTCCTGCCGTTGTTGACTGGCCTCTTCGGCTACATCTTCGCAACGCAGCAAACCGGAGCCCAGCGCAGCGACAACGGTTGACGGCTGCCTGCCTCGTCCGGGTACCGCCCGCAGCCAGCCCCGATCCTGGACGAGAGGCATTCCATCGCGGCAGCGGATTTCCGCCCGCCGGTGGCCGCATCCTCTCTTTCTGGCTCGCAGCCGGCGTCTGCCCGGGCGTCCCCTCGCATTTCGGCTCGCCCCCTGCGGCCGGTACGCCGCCTCCGGCGCCCGGATCCGATCGAGACCGGCGAAGAGGTGCAGGGTGCCGAGCGGATGCGCCTTCGTCCGCGCCTCCGCCTCCGCCTCGGCCAGCGCGCCCGTTTCCTCCAGCGCCACGGCCAGGTCGTGCACCGCCAGGACAGTCTGCCGCAGCGCCGCGCCGGGCAGAATGGAGACGGCGATGCCGAGGCGCAGGGGTCCTCCGCCCCGGAGGCTGCACGCGGCATCTTGCGAGCGGCGCCCCGCGGGGTACATCCCCGGGGTGCTTCACCTCATCAAACTGTCGGTCGGGCCGAAGGATGTCGGCCAGCTCCGCGACATCCAGGCGCGCCGCGCGGTCGCCGAGCCGCCGCTCCGCCACCAGACCCGCACGATGCCGAAGCGGGCGGCGGAGATCCTCGCCGGCGGCAGCATCTACTGGGTGGTCGCCGGCTTCCTGCAGGTGCGCCAGCGCATCCTCGACATCCGCGAGGAGGCCTGGGACGACGGCAGCCCCTGCACGGGACTCGTGCTCGACCCCGAGCTGGTGCCAGTGGCGGCGCGGCCGGTGAAACCCTTCCAGGGCTGGCGCTACCTGGAGCCGGAGGCCGCCCCGCCGGATGTCTCGGCGGCAGCGGCGACCGAGGGGGTGGAGGCCCTGCCCGCCCGGCTGCGGCAGGAATTGCGCGCCCTCGGCCTGCTGTAGTGCGGCGAGCCGCCGGGGCGATGGCCGGCGCAGGCATGGGCAGTCGTCGTGATGGGGGGGCGGGCGACACCCTTCCCTCCCCCCACGGCGTGGTAGGATGCGCAACCGGCCCGCGGTCCCGCGGGCAGCCACGATCCTGCCTGCCCGGCGGCGGTTCGGAGGGCTCCGCTGCGCTGTGACGCCACCCCATGACCTCCTCTCCCCGACACCGGCATCCGACCCTTCCGTCCCGCCGCCAGCCTTCGCCTGGCGGCTGCGCACCCTGCTGCTCGGCCTTGCCGCCGCCCTGCTGCTGCCCACCCTGCTCCTCGCCGGCGCGGCCATCTGGCAGGCCGCCAGCGGCCAGCGTCAGGCGGCCGAGAACCGGCTGCGCGACACCGCCCAGGGCCTCGCTTTGGCGCTGGACCGGGAGGTCGCGGGTGTCGTCGCGGCGCTGACCGCCTATGCCACCTCCCCGGCCTTCACGGCGGCGGGCGGCGGGCCCGACCTGGCCGTGCTCGACGCCCAGGCGCGGCGGATCGCCGCCAGCCTCGGCGCCAACATCTTCCTCGGCCGTCCCGACGGCAGCCGGCTGCTGACGACCCGCCAGCCGCCCGGTGCGCCGCTGCCGCCGCTGAACTCCACGGCGCTGGTCGAGCGCGTCTTCGCCACCGGCCGCCCCGCGGTCGGCGACCTCGTCACCGGTTCGGTCTCCGGGGCGCCGAGCGTCAGCATCGGCGTCCCGGTCCGCGGCGCCGACGGCGCCGTCGCCATGGTCGCCGGCGCCTCCTTCGAGGCCGACCAGATCCGCGCCCTGCTGCTGCGCCAGGGCCTGCCCCCCGGCAGCTTCGCCGCCATGACGGACGCGGCCGACGTCGTCGTCGCCCGCTCGGACGCGCTGCACGACCGGTTGGTGGGCCAGCACCTGCCGCCGGAGAACACGGCGCGGTTCGCCGGGCGGATGGCCGGGACCTATCGCGCCACCGCCCTCGACGGCACCGAGCGCCTCTTCGCCTTCCATGCCGTCCCCTCGGCCCCCGGCTGGACCATGGCGGTGGCCCAGCCGGCCGCCGAATTCGCCGCCGGCTGGCGCGCCCTGCTCGACGGCCTCGCCCTCGGCGGCCTGCTCGCCCTGCTGCTCGGCAGCGCCCTCGCCCTGCTCGCCGCCCGGCCCATCCTGCGGCCGGTCGAGGCGCTGCGCATCCATGCCCGGGCGGTGGCGCAAGGGATCGGCGAGACCGGCGGCGCCGCGCGCCTGCCGCCCGCCCGGGTGGCGGAGCTCGAGGACCTGCGCCAGGGCTTCGCCGCCGCCGAGTCGGCGCTGCGGGCGCGGGAGGCGGAGTTCGCCCAGGCGCTGGAGGCGACGGCGGACGGCGTCCTCATCCTCGACCGCGACTGGCGCGTCGTCTTCCTCAGCCGGCGTGGCGCGGCGCTGCTGACCGGCGGGCGCGACCTCGCCGGCGAGGTGCTGTGGGACGTCTTCCCCGAGGCGGTGGGCGGTCCCTTCCGGCAGGCCTATCACCGCAGCATGACGGCGCGGGTGAGCGCCACCGCGGATGCCTTCTACGCACCGCTCGGCCGGCATTTCGAGGCCGAGAGCCACCCCCGCTCGCCCGAGGGCATCATCGTCTTCTTCCGCGACGTGACCGAGCGCCGCGCCGCCGCCGCCCGCCTGGCCGAGAGCGAGGCGCGGCTGCGCATGGCGCTGCAGGCCGGCCAGGTCGGCACCTTCGACTGGGACATCCGCAGCGGCGGGCTCGACTGGGATGCGCGGACGCGCGCCTTCTGGGGGGTCGCGCCGGACATCCCCCTCACGATCGAGACCTTCTATGCCGGGCTCGACCCGGAGGACGTGCCGCGGCTGGAAGCCATCATCGCCGCCGCGCTCGACCCCGCCGGCGACGGCGCCTTCCGGGCGGAATACCGGGTCGTGGCGCTGGCCAATGCGCAGGAGCGGCACCTCATCGCCCATGGCCAAGTGCTCTTCGAGGCGGGGCGGGCGGTGCGCATGCTCGGCACGGTGGTCGACGTCACCGCCCAGCGCCAGGCCACCGAGATCCTGGCGCGGGAGGCCGAGCAGCTCGGCCGGCTCGCCGAGGAGCGCGGCCGGGCCCTGGTCGAGAGCGAGGCGCGGCTGGCCGAGGCGGCGCGCATGGAGGCGCTCGGGCGCCTAGCCGGCGGCATCGCGCACGACTTCAACAACGTGCTGCAGGCGGTGCAGGGCGGCCTGAAGCTCGCCGAGCGGCGGCTGCCGCCGGAGGCCGGGGCGGCGCGGCGCTACCTGACGATGGCGCTGGACGCGACCCAGCGCGGCGCGGCGGTGACCGGCCGCCTGCTCTCCTTCGCCCGGCGCGGGGAGCTGCGGGCGGAGCCGGTCGCCGCCGCGCCGCTGCTGGAGAGCCTGGCGGAGATGCTGCGGCACACGCTGGGCCCGGACCTGACCCTGCGGGTGGAGGTGTCGCTCGGCCTGCCGCCGCTGCTCGCCGACCGGGCGCAGCTCGAGGCCGTGCTGGTGAACCTGGCGAACAATGCGCGCGACGCCATGCCGCGCGGCGGGACGCTCCGCCTGCGGGCCGAGGCCATGCCGCCCGCCACGCTCCGCCCGCCCGGCCTGCCGCCCGGGCGCTGGCAGCGCCTCTCGGTCCAGGACGAGGGCGAGGGGATGCCGCCCGAGGTGCTGGCGCGGGTGACCGAGCCCTTCTTCACCACCAAGCCCCGCGGCCAGGGCACCGGCCTCGGCCTCGCCATGGCGCGCAGCTTCGCCGAGCAGTCGGGCGGCGCGCTGGCGATCGAGAGCGCGCCGGGGCAGGGGACGACCGTCGCGCTCTGGCTGCCGGAAGCGCCGGCGGGGCAGGCCGACGGCGGCGGCACGCCGGATGCCGCGGCCCGGGCCGGCGGGGCGGGCGCGCTGGTGCTGCTGGTCGAGGACGAGCCGCAGGTGCGCGAGGTGCTGGCGGCCGGGCTGGCGGAGCACGGGTTCCGCGTGGAAGCGGCGCCGGACGGGGCCGCCGCCGTGGCGATGCTGCAGGCGGGGCTGCGGCCGGAGGCGGTGCTGACCGACCTGGCCATGCCGGGTGGGCTGGACGGCCTGGCCATGCTGCGGGAGTTGCGGCGGATCCTGCCCCGGCTGCCGGCGGTGCTGCTGACCGGGCATGCCGAGGAGGCGGCGCCCGAGCAGGTGCCGGATGCCGACCGCGCCGGCCCCTTCGCCCTGCTGCGCAAGCCGGCCGGGCCGGAGCTGCTGGCCGCGCGGCTGGCCGCGGTGATCGGGCAGGCGGAGCGGCAGCGCGCCCCGGCCGGCTGAGGCGTGTCGATGACCGAAGGGCCGAAGGGGTCCCCACGAAGCGGCGCTTCGTGGGGTGCCCCGGATGGCCCGGAGGTCTGAATCGGCTCGCCCAACTTACAAGGCGGGCCGGGAGCCTGTCGCCCTCGGTCCCGGCATGGGCAGAGGGATCGGGCGCGCCGCGGCATGGCGGGCGCGTAACCCCCAGCCATCGCGAAATGGCGAAGCCGTAAGCCGCAGCCATCGCCGGCGGCAAGCCGCCCCATGCGATACCGGACAACCGGGACTCGCCTGCCCGCGATCCCGGCATGGCTCCGGCCGGCTCCCTCGTCAGGATACCGCATGCGCTCGCTCGTCGCCTTCGCCCTGCAGAAACGGGCGCTGGTCATCCTCCTGTTCGTCGCCTTCCTCGGCATGGGCTTCGCCGGCTTCCGGCAGCTCAACATCGAGGCCTATCCGGACCCGGTGCCGCCGACCGTCGTCGTCATCACCCAGAATCCGGGGCAGAGCGCCGAGGAGATCGAGCGCTACATCACCATCCCGATCGAGGTCGGGCTGTCCGGCATGCCGAACCTCGCCAAGGTGCGCTCGACCAGCCTCTTCGGCCTCTCGGTCGTCTCGGCGCAGTTCACCTTCGCCTACAACTACGAGCAGTCGCTGCAGCAGGTGCTGAACCGCCTGGGCCAGATCCAGTTGCCGAACGGGGTGCAGCCGCAGATCAGCCCCTGGTCGCCGATCGGCGAGATCCTGCGTTACCGCATCGTCGGCCCGCCCGGCTTCTCCCTGACCGACCTGCGGGTGCTGCAGGACTGGGTGCTGCAGCGCCGCTTCAAGCGCGTCCCCGGGGTCATCGATGTCACTGCCTATGGCGGCCCGACCAAGTCCTACAACGTCGTCATCGACCTGCCGAAGCTGACGGCCTATGGCCTGTCGCTGCCGCAGGTGGTGGAGGCCATCGGCAACGGGGATGCGACGACCGGCGCCGGCATCGTCGATGTCGGCCCGCAATCGGCCGTCGTGCAGGGCGTCGGCCTGATCCGCTCGATGGACGACGTCCGCAACACCGTCATCGGCGCCAACAACAACATGCCCATCCTGGTCTCGGACGTCGCCAGGGTGGAGGTCGGGAACCTGCCGCGCCTCGGCATCGCCGGGCAGGAGGCGGATGACGACGTCGTCATGGGCGTCGTGCTCATGCGCCGCGGCGAGCAGACCCTGCCCACCATCCGCGCCGTCGAGCAGGAGGTGCAGGCGGTCAATGCCGGCGGCGTCCTGCCGCCCGGCGTCAAGATCGTGCCGATCTACGACCGCAAGGACCTGGTGGAGGTGACGACCCACCACGTGGTGAAGAACATCATCATGGGCATCGCCCTGGTCGTCTTCATCCAGTGGCTCTTCCTCGGCGACCTGCGCGGCGCCATCGTGGTCGGCGCCACCATCCCCTTCGCCTTCTTCACCGCCGTCATCGTCATGCTGCTGCGGGGCGAGAGCGCCAACCTGCTCTCCCTCGGCAGCCTCGACTTCGGGCTGCTGGTCGATGCCACGGTCATCATGGTGGAGAATGTCTACCGCCACCTGCACCTGACGCATGCGGCGCATGGCCACCGGATCGTCCATCCCACCGCCTCGCGCGGCCTCTCGGGCGTGCCGCTGATCGTCCACCGCGCGGCGGGCGAGGTCAGCACGGCGATCTTCTTCTCGGCGCTGATCATCGTCGCGGCCTTCATCCCGCTCTTCACCATGGGGGGGATCGAGGGGCGGATCTTCGGCCCCATGGCCAAGACCTATGCCTATGCCATCGGCGGCGCGCTGTTTGCCACCTTCACCGTCGCCCCGGCGCTCGCCGGCGCCCTGTTCCGCGACGAGACGACGGAGAAGGTGATGCCCATCGTCCGCTGGATGGGCCGGGCGCATCTCTACCTGCACCACCTGGCCATGCGGCGGCGCTTCGCCACCATCCTGGTCTCCGGCCTGCTGCTCTCGGGCGCGGTCTTCCAGTTCACCCGCATGGGCGGCGAGTTCCTGCCGACCCTCGAGGAGGGCAGCATCTGGATGCGGGCCACCATGCCGGCGACCATCTCGCTCGACGAGGGCAACCGCTACGTCAACCGCATGCGGCTGGTGCTGCAGGAATTCCCCGAGGTCATCACCATCACCTCGCAGCAGGGCCGGCCGGATGACGGCACCGACAGCGCCGGCTTTTTCAACGCCGAGTTCTTCGTCCCGCTCAAGCCGATGGACGAGTGGACGACCGCGAAGACCAAGGACGAGCTGATCGGCAAGATCCAGGCCCGGCTGAACCAGGAGTTCATCGGGGTCGACTTCAACTTCTCACAGTACATCTCCGACAACGTGCAGGAGGCCTCCTCCGGCGTGAAGGGCGCCAATGCGCTGAAGGTGATCGGGCCGGAGCTCGACGTGCTCGCCCGGGTCGCCGAGCAGATCCGCCAGCAGATGGAGAAGGTGGAGGGCATCGCCGACCTCGCGGCCTTCCGCACCCTCGGCCAGCCCACCGTCTCCATCCGCATCGACCGCGCCAGGGCGGCGCGCTACGGCCTCGCCGTCTCGGACATCAACCAGGTGATCCAGGCGGCGATCGGCGGGCAGGAGGCGGCGCGGCTCTATGAGGAGGGCGGCGACCGCAACTTCCCGATCATCGTGCGGCTGGATGCGCCCTACCGCATCGGGCTGGACGCCATCCGGCGCATCCCCGTCAGCCAGCAATCCGGCGCGACGCTCGGCGACGTGGCGAGCATCCGCCTGGTCACCGGCGCGAGCTACATCTACCGCGAGGATGCGAGCCGCTACGTGCCGGTGAAGTTCAGCGTCCGCGGCCGCGACCCGCAGAGCGCGGTGGAGGAGGCGATGGCGCGGGTCGAGCAGAACGTGACGCTGCCGCCCGGCTACAAGCTGGAATGGGTGGGCGAGTTCCGCAACCTGCAGGACGCCATCGCCCGGCTGAAGATCGTGGTGCCCATCGCCCTCGCGCTCATCGGCGTGCTGCTCTACGTGCAGTTCAGCTCGCTGCGGGACACGCTGCTGATCTTCGCGCTGCTGCCGCTCTCCTGCATCGGCGGCGTCGCGGCGCTGGACGCGATGGAGCTGCACTTCTCGGTCCCCGCCGCCATCGGCTTCCTCGCGCTCTTCGGCATCACGGTCATGGAGGGCATCATCCTGCTCTCCCACTTCCATGGGCTGCGGGATGCCGGCATGCCCTGGCGGCAGGCGCTGGACCAGGCGGGGGTGGACCGGATGCGGCCCGTCATGATGACCTGCCTCGCCGCCATGGTGGGGCTGCTGCCGGCCGCCGTCGCCACCGGCATCGGCAGCGACTTGCAGAAGCCGCTGGCCGTGGTGGTGGTGGGCGGCACGACGCTGTTGCCGGCCTTCATCCTGGTGGTCTTCCCGGCGATGATCGACCTCTTCGGCAAGCCGGCCTCGCTGCGCCGCCGGGCGCCGCGCGGGGCAACCGTCGGGGCGCGGTAGCCGCCCCGCCTGGAGCATCCTCACGCTGACCGTGCAGCGTGAGGATGCTCCAGGCTCTTGATCTGCAGCGCAGAGTCTCGCCTCCGAGCGTTCCCGCTCTGCGCTGATCTGCTCTAGCGGTCGTCGATCGGCCGGCCCTCCCGGTCCAGCGGGAAGGGCCGCCGCGGCGACCGGTTCAGCCGCCGCCAGTAGCCGGGATCCTGCCGCTGCCGCCATTCGAGGAACTGGCACGTCACGGCGACGAGATAGCAGCCCGCCACCGCCCAGTTCAGCAGCGGCGCCGGCCCAAGGCCGGGGATGCGCATCGGCTCTCTCAGCGTCGCCGGCACCAGGAACAGGGGGAGCAGCAGGTTGAGCACCTCGTGCTTGTAGATCCGTGGCAGGAGGCGGCGCATCGCTGAACTCCCTGGCGGCCTGGAATGCCCGCCATGCTCCGCGATGACCCGCCGCGCGGGCAAGCGCCTATTCCGCCGGCGGCCGGGCCGGGCGCAGCGCGGCGGGATGGCGCCGGCGGGGTGCCTCCGGCCGCGCGGTCAGCACCGCGAGCGGCACGGCGAGCAGCAGCCCGGCCAGCGCCGGCAGCGCCGCGAGCAGCGGGAAGGCCCCGCCCGAGGCGAAGGCCGCGGCCAGGGCAAGCCCGGCAAGCGTCTGCGGCCCGAAGCGCCGCGCCGCCTCCGCCCAGCCGATCGCCCGCGCCTCGCGCCGCTGCGGCGCCCAGCCGCCGAGGCGGCGGAGCCCGAGCACCGCGAGCGTCGCCGTGCGCTCCAGCGCCTCCAGCACGTCGAGCAGCAGGCCGAAGAGCAGCGCCTGCCCGAGGCCGCGCGTGCCGAGGCCGGGGCGCAGCAGCGCCTCCGCGTATCCCGCCAGCGCCGGCAGGTTCGCCGCGGCGAAGCCCGCGAGCAGCAGCGCCAGCAGCAGGTCGCGCGGCGTCCCCTCGCCGCCGCCGGTCGCCACGTTCAGCGCCGCGAGCGGCAGCAGCGCCAGCCAGGGCGGCGCCAGCGCGTAGTGCAGCACGGCAAGCAGCATCTGGAACCGCCCGAGCCGGCCGAATTCTGGCCGCCGCAGCAGCCGCAGGTACTGCATGTTGCCCGCCGCCCAGCGCAGGTCGCGGCCGAAGAGCGCCTGCAGGTCGGGCGGGTGCCGCTCATGGCTGCCGGCGTCGTCCGGCAACACGCGCACGCCCCAGCCCGCGGCGTGCAGCATGGCTGCCTCGGCATGGTCGTGGCTGAGGATATGCGCGCCGCCCGGCAGCAGCGGCAGGCGCGCGTCGCGGCGGAAGGCGGCAATGCGCAGCAGGGCGTTGTGGCCCCAATAGGGACCTGCCGGCCCCTGCCACCAGGCCTGCCCGGTGGACCAGATGCGCCCGCCATGCCGGATGCGCAGGCCGAGCAGCCGCGCACAGGCCGTCTCCGCCCCGGTCGGTGCGGTATTGGCCTGCAGGATGGCGAGGCCCGGATCCGCCTGCATCACCCGCACCAGGCGCAGCACGGCCGCCGCCGTCATTTCCGAATCCGCGTCCAGCACCAGGGCGAAGTCGAAGCCCGCGGCGTGACGGTCGAGGAAGTCCATCAGGTTGCCGGCCTTGAAGCCGGTATTCGCCGCCCGCCGCCGGTAGCGCACCGCGCCCGGCGGGAAGCGCGCGGCGAGGGCGGCGACGGCCGCCGCCTCGGCCGCCGCGTCCGGCCCGGCCGGCGTGTCGGAGAGGATGCCGAGGACGAAGGCATCGCCGTGTTCGGCTTGCAGGTCGCGCAGCAGCCGGGCCAGCGGCGGCAGCACGGCGCCCATGTCCTCCAGCCGCACGCAGCAGGCGAGCAGCGTGCGGCCCGCGACCGGCCCCTCCGCCGCCCGCAGCGCCGGCAGCACCATCGCGTCCGGGTCGCGCGCCAGCAGCCGGATGGCGAGGCCGGCGAGGCCCGTCGCGGCGGCGAGGCCGAGCCAGGGCGCGTTCACCGCGAGGCAGAGCAGGATCAGCGCCTCCCACACCGTCCAGCCGCCGCCCGCCAGCACCGGCCAGGCCAGGGCCAGCAGGCCGAGCGTCAGGCCGGCGGTGAGCGCCAGCATGGCGGCGCGGCGCGGACCGAGGCGCTCCATCGGCTCTGGGCTCAGGCGGCGGCGTCCCGGCAGGGCGGGAGCAGCGCGGCGGCCTCGGCCAGCACCGAGGCGATGAGCGCCGGCACGGCGGGGCTGGTGCAGGTATAGGTCGGGCTCGGATGCGGCATGCGCAGCACCGGCAGGCCCGGGCGCGCGGCCTGCAGCGCCGGCGCGGCCCGCGCCGCGAAGCGCCCGGCCAGCACCGCGACGGCCAGATGCGGCAGCAATTCCAGCAGCGGCGGCAGCAGGGCGAGGCCCGCCTCGCGCTCCGCCGCATCCGGCGCGCGGTTGCGGGCGCCGGGGGCGTGGATGAGGAAGGGCACGGCGTTCCAGATCAGCACCTCCGCCCGCGGGATGGCGGCGAGGAAGCGGCGGAGATTGGCGCCCGTCGGCGTCGGGTTGTCGCGGGAGACGAGGCCGGTCGTGGGCATGGAGGGTCCCGGCGTCTCGAGCAGCAGGAGCAGCCGCGCGCCGATGCCGCCATCCGCCGGATCGGCATCCGGGACGGCGAGGCCGGTCGTGCAGCGCAGCGCCGCGGCGAAGCGGGCGAGGGGCGCCATGTGCGGTGCCGCCAGCGCGGCGCGGCGCGCGGCCAGCACGGCGGGATCGGCGAGCGGCGCCGTCATGCCGCGGCCTCGCCCTCGGCGCGGAACTGCTCCAGCGGGCCGGCGGCCGCGAGGGCTTCCGCGAGGCCCGCCGTCCCGCCGAACTGGAAGCCGAGCTGGCTGCGATAGGCGGCGCAGGCGGCGAGTCGCGCGGTGGCGTCGCCCTCGATCGCGCGTTCGGGCAGGGATGCCATGGCGGCCTCGAAGGGCCGGGCGGGGTGGCTCTGCGGTTTCAGGCTATAGGGGAAATCCGTCCACCACAGCACCGGCAAGCCCGGCGGCAGCACGGCGCGCAGCGCCCGGACCAGCAGCACATGGTCGACATGCCCGCCGATCGCCTGCGGCGCCAGCAGCAGGTCCGGCGCGGGGTCGAGCAGCGGCGCCAGCGCCGCGGCGAGCGGTGCCGCGACATGGTCCGCCGCCAGCGGCGCGGCGAAGAGTGCGCGCGCATCCCGGTAGCCGCGATGCGGCGCCTCCGGCAGGTCGAGCCAGAGCGGGCGGGCGCCGAGCGCGGCGCAGGCCGCCGCGTCCTCCGCCCGGCGCAGCGCCATGTAGTCCACCTCCGCGCCGAGGCCCTTGTCGAGCTGGCAGGCCAGGGCGAAGCCGGTCGGGTCCGGCACGCTGCGCGTGAAGGCGGTGCAGAGCGTCACCGTCCAGCCCCCCGCCGCCAGCCGCGCCAGCGTGCCGCCACAGGAGAAGGCGGCGTCGTCGAGATGCGGCGAGAGGGCGAGGGCATGCGCCATCACAGCAGATGCGGCTGGGCGCGGAAGCGGCAGGCGGCGTCGCGCGGCAGCACGGGGTCGAAGCCGGTCCTCGGCGCCTGCCCGCGCACCGCCTCGTAAACCTGCATGATCTGCCGGCCCACGGCTTCCCAGGAATAGGTGCGGCGGCATTCCTCCAGCGCCGTCGCGGCGAGGCGGCGGCGGAGCGGCGCATCCTCGATGATGCGGCGGAGCGCCTGCGCCTGCGCCGGGATGTCGCCGGGCTGCACCAGCAGGCCGTTCTCCTCGTTCCGCAGGCAATCGACGACGCCGACGGCGTAGCAGGCGACGGAGGGCAGGCCGCTCGCCATGGCTTCCAGGATGGTGTTGCTGAAGCCCTCGGCATAGGTCGGGCTGACGAAGACGTCGGCCTCCCGGTAGAGCGGCGGCGCGGCGTCGTAATCGGCATAGCCGCTGAAGCGGACCGGCACGCCGAGCTCCTGCGCCAGCGCCTGGGTCGAATCATGGTCCGGGCCGATGCCGGAGACTGTGGCGGCGAAGGGCACACCCTGGTCCTGCAGGATGCGCAGTGCCTGCATGAAGTCGAGCGAGCCTTTCCGCCGGTCGACGCGGCCATGGTAGAGCAGCCGCACCGGATCCGCCGCCTGGCCCGGGACATGCCCGGGCGCGGGATGGAAGCGGGAGGTATCGACCGCGCCGGGCACGATGGTGAAGATCTGCCGCGGCACCTGCAGCCGTTCGACCACCTCGTGGGCGAAGCTCTCGCAGCCGATCAGCAGCGCATTGGCGTTGTTCAGCACGTTCAGCATGCCGAGGCGATGCGTCTCGCAGCAGGAGCCGACCCAGTGGCCGTCGCCGCCCTGAATGGAGACGACGGTCGGGATGCCGATCTGCCGCGCCGCCAGCAGCACCGCCCAGCCATTGGGGTAGCCGTATTGCGCGTGCAGCAGATCGAAGGGCTGCTTGCGGTGCTCGACCAGGATGGTGTCCACCATGTCCTGCACATCGCGCTCGAAATCCGCGCCGCCCGGCTCGGCAAAGGCCTCCTCGCCGAGCGACTGCCGGCCGATGACGGTCACGCCGGGCACGGGCGGCGGCGGGCCGCCGCCATAGACGCGCGTGCCCGTGGGGTCGCCGCGGTACTGGCTGACCATGGTGACGTCATGGCCCGCCGCGACGAGCTGGCGCAGCAGGTTCACGGCATAGACGCTCATCCCGCTGATGGCGGGGAAGAAGCGGCGGGAGCAGAAGAGAATTCTCATTGTTTGCGTTCCTCCCGGCACCGCAGCAGCCAGTCCAGCGACTGCGGGATCATCCTGTCGGCGCGGTGGCTCTCCCGCGACAGCTCCACGCAGACCAGGCGCGTGAATCCGATGGCCTCCAGCTCATCGAGGCAGCCACCGATGTCCATGTCGCCCTCGCCGAAGGGCAGGTGGGTGTGGTCGCCGCGGCGCATGTCCTCGATGGCGACGGTGCCGATATGCGGTGCGAATTCCCGCACCGCCTCGGGCGGCTCGCGCTCCTGCGTCACCAGGCAGTGGCCAAGGTCGAGGGCGAGCTTCAGCGCGGGAAGCTGCTGCTGCAGCAGCGCCCAGTCGTCCAGCGTCTCCACCAGCATGCCCGGCTCCGGCTCGAGCGCCGCCGTCACGCCGTGCTTCGCCGCGTAGTCCAGCACCTGCGCGACGCCCTCCAGCAGCCATTGCCCGGCCTCGCCGCGGTCGACGCCCGGCAGCGGCACGCCGGCCCAGAAGGAGACCGCCTCGGCGCCCAGGATCCGGCCAATATCGATGGCGCGCTGCAGGAAGGCGACGCGGCGGGCGCGGCCCTCCGGGTTCGGCGTCAGCAGCGTCGGCTCGTGCTTGCGCCGGGGGTCGAGCAGGAAGCGTGCCCCGGTCTCGATGACGCAGCCGAGGTTGCGGGCGTGCAGATCGCGCGCCAGCGCCTCCGTCCGCTGCACCCAGCCATCCTCCAGTGGATCGAGGTGATGGTGATCCAGCGTCAGCGCGATGCCGTCATAACCGGCGATGCCGATCAGCGCGACCGCGTCCGACAGCCGGTGGTTGGCCGCACCATTGGTGTTGTAAGCGAAGCGCAACCCGCCGGTCGGCTGCGGCGCCGGATCCGTGGCGCCGAGCTCCGGCGCGGGTTCGACGGCCTCGCTCATGCCGCGCGCCGCTGGCGATGGAGCTGCGCCGAGAAGGGCCCGCTCTCCCGGTAGAGCGGATAGAGCGAGCCGACGATCCGGTCGGCCTCGGCCGCATCGAACCAGGCCGGGCCGCCGGCGCGCGCCTCATCCTCGGGCCGGAGGCGCACGCGGCGCGCGCCGTCGCGCGGCGCGTCGAGGATCAGCGGATCCTGCCGCGCCCGCAGGCGCCGGACGCCGCGCCAGCCGATGCGGTGGTAGCTCATCGTCTCGCTCTCGAGCCCCGGGACAATGGTCTTCACCACCTTCACCGGGCCGCGGGCGGGCGAGCAGTCGACGACGATCGGCTCGAGCGTCTCGGCCGCGAGGCGCTGCACCAGCAGGTCCAGCCGGGCGCCGCTATCGGCGATGCCCGCGGCGGGCACGGTCGGCAGGTCCGAGAGCCTCACCCGCCGCCGTTCGGCGAAGACGCTGCCGCCGAGGCGCCGGCGCAGCTCGGCCGCATCCTGGCCGACCCATTCCGCCATGGCCTCCAGCGCGCGGTTCTCCTCCTCCTCCAGCATCGCCACCTTCATCTGCCGCTCGACATAGTCGCGCGGCATGGCGGCGGAGACGGTCTCGATCGGCCCATGCGTCGCCGCCTTGCGGGCGCGCGAGCCGCAGAACTCCAGCAGCGCCTTGCGCAGGGACCGCGCGCGGTCGGGATGCGCCGCCTCGCCGCAGCTCGTCACCTGCACCGGCGCCGTCGGCTCGCCCTGGTCGTCGCCCACGACATAGAGGTTGGGAATGCCGAAATCGGTGCAGGCCAGCTTGATGCGCACCCCGATGCCGAGCCGGCCGAGATGCTCGAGCAGCGCCGCGACATCCTCCTCCTCCACCGCGTCGGGCTCGACCACCACGCCCTGGTCGAGGGCGCGGTAGGTCACGACATTGCCGTCGCGCTGCAGCGCCTCCATCAGCCCGTGCGCGATGGCATGCGGCAGGTCGAAGCCGGCGCCGAGGCCGTTGGTGATGGGCGTGATCAGCCGCGGCTTCTCCTCGCCGAGCTGATAGGGATAGGCGGCGACCCATTCGCGCGGGACCAGCACCGGCTCGCCCGAGAGGCGCTGCCCCCATACCCAGGTCAGCGGCATCTCGGGCGAATAGGCGCTGCCGGCCGGCAGGCAGAGGGTCAGCGGATCGACGACGCCGCGCTCGCCATGCCGCCGCACCAGCTCGGCACGGGAGCCGAGGATGCGCTCCGCCTGCTTCACCCAGGCATGGACATGCACCTCCTCGCAGAGCTCGCCGAGCGCGCCGACCTCGGCCTCGATCGGCTGGAAGCCGTAGCCATAGCCGATGGTCGCGGGCTCGTCGGGCAGGATCAGGTTGGCCTGCACCACGGGGATGCCGGTGCGGTCGAGCTGGTCGATGCGGAAGATCGAGACATGGCCGGTCCGCGGCATCGATTCGCGGAAGGCCTTGGCGACCTCGTGCAGGTCGGTCATCGCGTCGCTCTCCTGCGCAGTTCGTCGATGGGGATGTGCCGCACGCCGGGCGGGCCGCGGAGCTGGTCGTCCAGCACGGCGAGCGCGATGTCGCGCGTGACGCCGGGGGCGCGCTCGAAGGGCGTGCAGACCGTGTCGAAGTCGAGCGGCTCGATCACCGCGCGGTAACGGCGGATCTCGGCCGGCGTCAGCGGGATCGACTTGTGGAAGGCCTTGTGCGTCGAGACGGCCAGGCTGTTGCCCTCGGCGTCCTGGTCCACCTTGAAGGCATCGCCGCAGAAGAGGATGCGGCGGTTGGCATCGTGCAGCACGGCCTGGCCCTCGTAATGGCCGCCGACATGGTACAGCGTCAGGCCCGGGCGCAGCTCCAGTGCCTCGTCATAGGGCCAGGTGACGCGGAAGGCCTTGGTGAGGCGCAGGTCCTCCTTCTGGATCGCCAGCACCTCGGGCTTGAACACGTCCTGCAACTGCCACAGCGCGCCGTAGCCATGCACATGCGACGCGGCGAGAAAGCGGATGCCGCCGAGGCGGTCGATCTCCGCCAGCATCGCATCGGTGTAGAAGGGCGCGGCCTCGAAGGCGATGTTCCCCTCGGGGTGCAGCAGCAGCCAGCCCGTGCCGTTGAGGCCGTAGCCCGGCACGATGGAGAAGGCGACCATGTCGCGGTCCAGCCTCCGCCAGCGCCCCTCGCGGATGGAGGCGCGCACCTCGGCGGGCGGCAGGAAGCGCCAGCCATCCTCGGGCAGGTCATTGCGCGTGTCCGTGCAGACCGGGCAGTCCGGCGGCGCGGCGAAGTAACGCTGCCAATGGCCGCAATTGGCGCAGGACCAGGGTGTCAGCGGCATGATGCCTCCCCATAGGCCCGGGCAAGGAGCCGCATGGTGTGGATGTCGCGCTCCAGGCAGAACAGCCGCGGGTGCTCCTCGCCGCGGAGCCAGCGGGCGAAGGCGGCCATCTGCCGCGCGAAGGGGGAGGCGCCTGCCTCCGGCACCGGCAGCGGCGCGGACAGGCCCAAGCGGCCGTCGATGCGCGTCACGCAGCCACCGGCGCTCTGGCCCATGGTCCGCTCTGCCAGCAATTGCCCTGTCGTGCCCAGCACCTCCAGCCGCCGGCGCGGCAGGCCCTCGGGGCAGTTGTAGGCGACATGCATCTGCACCAGCACGCCGGAGGCGGTGTGGCCGATCAGCAGCGCGCCGTCATCCACGGCGTAGCGCTGCACGCGGTGCTGGGTCAGGGCCGCGATCTCGACCACCGGCTCGCCCAGCAGGTGGTCGACCAGGTCGATGCCATGCGGCGCCAGGTCCATCAGCGCGCCGCCGCCCGCCCGCGCCGGATCGGCCCGCCAGTTGTCCGCCGCCCAGCCGGCATCGACCCAGCAGGCATAGGCGATGCGCACCGCCGTCACCGTGCCGATGGCGCCGGCGGCGATGGCATCGCGCATCGCCACATGCGCGGGATGGTGGCGCTGGTCGAAGGCGGTGCCGTAGGGAATGCCGGCGCGGCGCACCGCCGCCGCCATCGCTTCGGCCTCCGCCAGGCTCGCGGCCATCGGCTTCTCGCAGAGCACGGGCTTGCCGGACGCCGCCGCCGCCTCCACCGCCGCGCGGTGCAGGTGGTTGGGCGTCGCGACATAGACCGCCTGCACCTCCGGATCGTCCAGCAGCGCGCGCAGGTCGGCTGCGGCGCGCGCGCCGAGGCCCGCGGCGTGGCGGCGCGCGCCGGCATCCGGATCGGCGACCGAGACCAGCCGCCCGCCGGCGGCCAGCAGCCCGGGCACGGCATAGTCCCGCGCCACCCAGCCATAGCCGATGACGCCCCAGCCGAGCGATGCGGTGCCGACGGCGTCCAGCATCACCAGCGCTCCGGCAGGTCGAGCAGTTCGCGCCGCCGCGCGGCCTCCACCGTCGCCGCTTCCAGCACCGCGCGCGCCGGCGCCGCCGCGCGCGGCGGATAGGTGGCGCGCGCGCCGTATTCGCGGCCATAGCGCTCGGAGGGCCAGGCGATGTGGCCATCTTCGCCATAGAGCGGATTGCGGCGCAGCGGCGCGCCCGCGGGCGGCAGGGCGAGCAGCCCGGCGACGGGCATGGCGGGCGCGAGGCCCGGGCCGGCGACGGCGGCGAAGGCCTCGGCGCCGCGCAGCACCTCCGCCGGCGCCGGTCGCGGGGCGCGTGATTCGGCCAGGGCGCGCGTCAGTTCGGCATCGTCGTAGAGCACGGCATCGGGCAGCAGCGCCGCCATCGCATCCGCGGTCACCGCAGCGCCGGCCGAGAAATTCGCCCAGTCCCGGTTGTGGACGTGGCCGATGGCGAGCAGCCCGCCGAGCCCGCGCAGCTTTTCGAGGATCGGAGCCTTGGGCTCGAGGAAGTAGAAGGCGTCGTGGCAGGCGACGAGGTCGAAGCGGCCGAGCGCCGGCCAGTCCTGCGCCGCATCGAGGCAGAGCAGGCTCGCCTCCGGGCAGACCCAGTGCCGCGCGACCCAGAGCTTGGCAAAGACTACGTCCGTGCCCGTCACCGCGACGCCGCGCCGCGCGAGTTCGCGCAGATGGTGGCCGATGCCGCAGGCCAGTTCGAAGGCGCGCCGCGGCGCGGTCCAGTGCGCCTCCACCAGGGCGAGGCCGGCGAGGAAGGTCGGGTCCGACCAGCGATGCGCGAAGTAGTCGGCGACGGGACCCCAGGCGAGCAGCGTCATGGCCTCCCGCAGGCTCAGCCGCGCCTGCTGCCGCACCAGCTCGCGCAGCGCCTCCGGCCCGGCGGTCGGGCCGCGCCACCAGTCGTCCTGGTCGGCCAGCAGCAGCACCAGCGCGCCCTCCCGGTCGCCGGCATCGAGGCGGGCGAGGGCCTCGGCGGCCAGCGCCTCCCGGCCCGCGCGGAGGAAGGGGATGCCGTCCGGCGCGGGCCAGCGGCGGCCCGCGGCGTCGCGCAGCGAATGCGGCGAGTCCGGCGTCACGCCGGCAGGCCCCCGCGCGCTTCCAGCGGCCAGGCCGGTGCGGCATCCGGCAGCAGGCCCATGCGCGCCAGCACGGCGTCCTGGAATTCCTTCACCGGGCCGGCATGCACCAGCTCCATCTCCCGCAGCACGTAGTCCATCCGCGTGCTCGCGGCGCGCAGGTGGTGCTCCACCTGCAGCACGCGGTCGAGTGTGTCGGCGGCGTGGAAGGCGCGGCCCTCGGGCGTGTTCGCGTCGGGGATGACGCGCAGCGCGGCAGAGACGCGGTCGCGCGGGATGGTGGAGAGTTCCTGCAGCGCCAGCGCGGTGGCGCGGGCGAAGGCGGGGCCGAGCCACTCGCCCAGCAGCACCTCTCCGGCGAAGCCGGAATCCGGCAGTAGCGCATTGTGCAGGTGGTGCGCGAGGCCGGCGAGGAAGACGGTCTCCGGCCGCGCCTCCCAGCAGGGGGCCAGCAGCGCGCCGGTCACCGCGACCAGCAGGCAATGCTCGGCATGGCTCTCCGGCGGCTCCAGCACCAGCCGGCCACGGCCCGGCGCCGTCGCGCCGGCGCGCGGCTGCGCGGCGAGACGGGCGACGAAGCCGGGCGGCGCGCCGGCCACGGGCGCCTCGCCGCCGCTGCCCAGCCAGGCGCAGCAGGCCATGTCGAGCGGCGCGCAGGCCTCCTCGAAGGCCGCGCCGCGGATGCGGCCGACCTCCTTCGCCGGGATGCCTGCCACCTCCAGCACGCCGGCATCGAGGTCGCCGAGGCGCGTGGCGATCAGCGCCTCCCGCACCGTCCGGCGCGCGACGGCCTCCATCGCCTCGCCGGCCGCGACGCCGGCCCAGGCGCCGGCGAAGAGCCGCTCGGCGATCGAGCCCGCGCGCCCCGCGGAGCGGATGCGCTTGAGGTCGCCGAGCGCGCGGCACAGCGGCAGCAGCGCCGGCGGCGCGCGACGGCCCTCCCCGGCTGCGCTCATTCCGCGGCGGCGGCCGGCGCGGGGATGCCAAGCCAGTCGTGCAGCATGCGCTCCTGCAGGTGGAAGGCATGCTCCGGCGCATGGCCGTTCGCCGTCATCGGCGCCTTGAAGAACAGGCTGAGCTGCTCCTGCGGCCCGCCTTCCCCGCGCTGATGCGCGAGGTCGAGCACGCGCGCGATCTCAAGCACCAGCGGCGCGGCCAGCACGCTGTCCTTGCAGAGGAAGTTGACCTTGATCTGCATGCGGTGACCGAGGAAGCCGGAGACGTCGATGTTGTCCCAGGCTTCCTTGTCATCGCCGCGCGGCCGGTAGTAGCGGATGTCGACGATGTGGTCCTCGACGCGGTAGCCGAGGATGCTGTCGAGCACGCTGCCCTTGGTGCCGAGCTTCGACTTCAGGCTGTCCGGATCCTCCAGCGCCTGGCCGTCGCGGTTGCCGAGGATATTGGTGGAGAACCAGCCATCCACGTGCAGTGCCCGCGCCCGCAGCGCCGGGGCGAGGACGGTCTTCATCAGGGTCTGGCCGGTCTTGCCGTCCTTGCCCGCCACCGGCACGCCGCGGCGGCGCGCCATCTCCATCAGCGCCGGCGCATCG
Source organism: Paracraurococcus lichenis (assembly GCF_030657435.1). Classification (GTDB taxonomy): domain Bacteria; phylum Pseudomonadota; class Alphaproteobacteria; order Acetobacterales; family Acetobacteraceae; genus Paracraurococcus; species Paracraurococcus lichenis. The sequence continues at coordinate 53,116 of NZ_JAUTWS010000041.1, forward strand.
GCGGCGACGGAGGGCGTGAAGTTGCCGTAGGGCACGCCCGCCTCGATCGCCGCGGCGGCGTAGAGCATGGCGGGGCCAATGCTTGCGTCGTCCGTGTCAAGTGCGCGGGCGAAGGCTTCCGGCGTGCGCAGCGCGGGGCTGTCGGCCGGCGTGCGCTCGGTGGAGGCGAGGTTGATCACGACGACATCGTCCACGTCGTTCGCCGCCTTGAAGCGCCGCAGGTCGTCGACGATGGCGTCGATCGCGGCGCGATGGCCCTTCGCCTCGCGCGCATTCGCGCCCTCGATCCTGCGGCAGAAGGCGCTGCTGGCGACCGCGGGCCAGGGGCGGATCTGCGACAGCGCCGGCCCGGTCTCCTCGAGCTGGTTGTCGTTCAGCACGCGGTGCTCGGCCGCGGCCTCCGCGAGGCTCTGGCCGTTCAGGTCCCAGCCGCCGAAGACCAGATCGTCATAGCCGGCGAGGCCGGGAACCGAGAGGCCGGCAAGCGGCAATCCGTCCATGCGGTTGCTGCCGCGCTTGAGGATCTCCACGCCCGCCGCGGCGGTGCTCGCCACCGCACCGCCGAGTCCGACCACCGCCACGCCGACGCGGCGCCGCTTCGAGGCTGCTGGCATCTCACTCCCACCGTCATTGTCAGGGTCGGGAGGTCATGCCGTGCGGCAAAAGCGCCAGTGTCGCCGCGCATCACGACTACCGGAGAATTTCCGGCAGAACGGATGCGCTATCGGAGAACGGTTTCCGCAGCCGGCGCGGAAACCGAACCGTTCCGGGGCGAGGCCGGCACGGTTCCGGCCTCCGGATCGCGGAACAGGCGCGCCGGCCGCAGCGCCACCAGCGTGCAGCCAGCGAAGATCGCGGCCGAGAGCAGCACGGTCTGCCAGGGCCGCAGCAGCGCGCCGACCGGACCGGAGGACGCGGCGCCGAGCGCGCTGCCGAGGTTGAGCGCGGCCATGAACAGCGCGAAGCGCGTCGCCGCCGCAGCGCCGCGGCTGCTGCGCATGACGGCGGGCGCGAGGGAGACGAAGACGAGCGCCGGCACGATGCTGGTCAGCGCCAGGGCGATGGAAGAAGGCAGGCCGGAGGGCGGCCCGACCAGCAGCCAGGCGCTGCCCGCATAGGCCGCGGCGCAGAGCCCGAGCAGCCGCAACAGCACGCGATAGGGACCCGCGCGGTCCGACCACCAGCCGATGACGAGTGCGCCGAGCGTGCCGCCGAGCACCGCGATCCCGCCCTGCAGCCGCGACAGCGCGGCCGGATCCCAGCCGCCGGCCTGGATCATCTCGATGGCCAGGCGCACGCCGAAGACGGCGGTGGCGAATTCCAGCGCGATGCAGAGCGCAACCAAGGCAAGCGCTTCGCGCCGGCGCATGACGAAGAGCAGCCGCCGCAGCATCCGCCCGAGCGGCAGGCGCGCGGCCGCCGCGGCCTCCGGGCGGCGACGGAGCGAGAGCAGCGCATCCCCCGGCGCCTCCCGCACCGAGAAGGGCAGCGTGGCGAGCACCGCGCCGAGCAGCAGCAGGAGCAGCGCCGCGCGCGGCAGGCCGAGCGCCGGGATCGCCCAGGCGAAGCTCGCCGCGCCCAGCGCCGTGCCGCCGACGAAGCCCATGCGCGTCAGCGCCGTCGCCTGGCCCAGCCGCGCGCGCGGCGTGCGGTCGATGATCATGCCGTCCAGCGCCGTGTCGAGCAGCGCGGCGAAGACGGCATGCGCCATCAGGATCGGGCCGAGCCGGGGGATCGCCGCCGGGCCGTCGCCGGCGAGCGGCAGCAGGGCGAGGCAGAGCAGCGCGCCCGCCATCCCCGCCACCACCCAGGCGCGCCGCCGGCCCATGCGGAAGCCGCCATGGCCGTCCACCACCGGGCCCCAGAGCGGCTGCAGCGCCCAGGGCAGGCCGATCATGGCGGCGAGGCCGCCGATGGCGCCCGGCGCGGCGCCGAGCGCGGCGAGGTGGTTCGGCAGGGCGGTCAGGCCGAAGCCCGCGACCAACCCCTGGTAGCCATAGACGGCGAGGATGACGCGCCGGCGCCAGCCCGGATCGGTGAAGGCGCGCGGCGCGCCGGCTGCGGTATCCGTCACGCGGCGGTCCCCCGGTTGCGCCGGCGCCAACGCCGGAGACCCCGGGGGCGGATGCGCACACATCGGACTCTCATCGACTGGGCGGGACCCTCGGCAGGCTATAGGAAAGGACAACCAGCCATCGGCCCGCGGGCCGCCCGGGGAGGGGGCCCCGCCGCATGAACGCGTTCCCGCTGCCGTCCTTCGACCAGCCGGACCTGGCCCGGGCCGTGGAGGCGCTGCCGCCCGAGGCGCTGGACCGGCTGCCCTTCGGCGTGATCCGGCTGGACGAGGCGGGCGTGGTCCGGGCCTATAGCGCGGCGGAGCGGCGCCTCTCGGGCTCGGGCGAGCGGCCGCGCCTGGGTCTCGGCTTC
>NZ_JAUTWS010000410.1 GCF_030657435.1 Paracraurococcus lichenis
TTGTACCTGCGCGAGAAGCACTGGAGCCACCGCCTGCTCGACACCGGCGACGCCATCGTCGACGCCCTCTGTCGAGCCTGGAATGCACTCACCGCAGACCGCCTGCGCAGCCTCACCAGCTACCCCTACCTCGAACAGGTCAGAATTTAAGCGGACCGGTGTAACATAGTGGAACAAGACCATCGGCGCGTTAAACGCCTGATCAGGCCGGGGCTGGGCTTTGGCAGTTTCCTCACGGCGCGACGAACACTGGCGGGCTACGAGGTGATGGCGATGGTGCGGAAGGGGCAGGTACGGAGGGTTGGTGGACGCGACATGCGGGCGCAGGCCACATTCATCGCCGAGCTGTTCCAGGTCGCCGCCTGAGCAGGCTTTGTCGCGGCCGTTCACGACCACCCATGGCTCGTCGCAAACTTTGCAACACAACCACCCATGGTGACATCCCGGGTGTAGTGCGAGGTGTTCTCGACCTTCCAGTGGTCCCGGATGGCAGAGGCGGCGCGAACGGCTGAGATCACGGTGGTGGCGAGATAGAAGGCGGTCTCGGAGGAGCGATGCCAGAGACCGGTCTTGGCGTTGCGGGTGAGAACATCGCGCTCGACGCGGATCACGGCATCGATGAGGGACGCCCACTCGGTGTCGGCGAAGGCGGTGGCGGC
>NZ_JAUTWS010000411.1 GCF_030657435.1 Paracraurococcus lichenis
TCCCGCCGGGCCGTGCTCGGCGAAGCGCTTGCAGATGTCGAAAACCCCGGTCTGGGTCAGCCCGACCTGGGCTGCGATCGCGGCATAGGTCTGCCCTGCCTGACGCAGCCCGATCACCTGTCGCCGGCGCTCCTCTTGCGCCTCTGGCGTCAGGCTCCGCATGTCCACGTGCTTCATGATGTGAGTTATTTAGGTACAGCAGGCCGGACCTTCAAGAGCGCCACGGCCGGCTCAATAATCCGGTAAGCTCCTTGCCTGCAGCGCCGCGATGAACCGTGTCACCTCCTCCATCCGGAACCGAGGTCAGCCAGCCCGATCGCCGCGCCACGCTCGACATGGCAACTTCGATCTATATCGCCACCCCAAACGCCAGCTCCGCCACCGGCTATACCGGTTCTGGCCCCGCTCCCCTCGCCCCCGCGGGCCAGAAGCATACCCATTGGCGTTCGGTCGACCCTGCCCCCACGGTTTTGCGTGCTCTCGCGCGGCTTTCGCCATCTGCCAGTGCTGGACGCGGGCAAGGTCGTTGGCGTGATCTCGATCGGCGACGTCGTCAAGGACGTGCTTCGGGACTTGGAGCTCAGCGTGGGCGACCTGATGGGCTACATCATGACCGACGGTCCCGGGGGCTGATAGACGAACCGCGGTGCCGTTCCCG
>NZ_JAUTWS010000412.1 GCF_030657435.1 Paracraurococcus lichenis
ACATCTGTTGGCCATGCTCGTCATGATGCTTCCCTTTGCCGTGCTCGGCGCACTTCTGGCATGGCAGCGAGAGATCCAGACCGCCGCGGCGATTCTCCTGCTCGGCTTCGGCGCTGTTGAACTTCTTCGGCGCCGCCACCCGCGCGTGCTGTCCCGGATCCGGCCGACACGGCTTGGGCTCTGGTCCTTTGCAGTTGCTATCGCACACGGTGCTGGGCTGATGCTCGTGCCGGTGTATCTCGGGCTTTGCAGGCCTACTGGATTGGACGAGCGGCAGAACGCCTTAGGTTGGTTGATCAGCGCCAACCTGAGCACGGCGGTGGTTGTCTCCGTCACCCATGCGACGGCGATGATCGTCACGGGCGGGCTTTTTGCGTGGCTGACATACCGTCATCTGGGGCTTCGGCTTGTGGCACGAACTTGGTTCAACCTCGGTGCGGTCTGGGCAACCAGCCTCATCCTGATCGGTGGACTCTCACTCGCTATGCATGCAACAGGTGAGTAACCGATGTCTGGCGGGCATTGTCAACCCGCTCCACTTCGAAACATAAACTCGCAACGGAAGCTCGCCGTAGGAAGCAGCGGCGACAGTCTTTCGGCTGGTCTCGCCTGGAAAGCGACATGACGTATCGTTCACTCCGGCGCGCGTCCGCCAAT
>NZ_JAUTWS010000413.1 GCF_030657435.1 Paracraurococcus lichenis
ATACCAATCTGATCTGACACTGACTCTCCTGTGTCTTTTCGGACCGGCGGCATGCTGATTCGATGATCCCGGCGTCGGGTCGCCGGGGAGGGCAGGATGGGTGCGGCAGTGGCGGTGACCCGGGACGAGCTGACGCCGGCGCAACTGCGGGCGGCTGCTGGCAGGGGTGAAGAGCCGGACCAGGTCCGGCGATTGCTGGCGATTGCGCTGGTTCTGGAAGACGTGCCGCGCCGACAAGCGGCCGAGCAGTGCGGCATGGATCGGCAAACCCTGAGGGACTGGGTTCACCGCTACAATGCCGCTGGGATTGAGGGACTACGCTCGCGCAAGAGCCCAGGCAAGGCTGCGCTGCTGACCGAGGCGCAGAAGGCGGAGCTGAAGGCCCTGGTCGTGGCGGGGCCGGATCCCGAGCGGGACAAGGTGGTGCGATGGCGTTGCGCCGACCTGCGCGCCGAGGTGGCGCGCCGGTTTGGGGTCGAGGTACGCGAGGGCACGATCGGCGGATGGCTACGTCAGCTTGGCCTGACGCGGCTGCAGCCACGTCCCTGTCATCCGAAGAAGGACCTTGCGGCGCAGGAGGAATATAAAAAAACTTCGCCGATCTGCTGAAGGCAGCGCTGCTCGGCAGCACTGCTGGCAGGCCGGTCGAGATC
>NZ_JAUTWS010000414.1 GCF_030657435.1 Paracraurococcus lichenis
TGAGCAGGACCCGGCTGCGGTGCGGCACTGGCTGCGGCGGGAGTACCCGGCGATCGCGGCGCGGGCCAAGGCAGAGGGCGGCGTGATCTTCTGGGGTGACGAGAGCGGCCTGCGCTCGGACGACGTGCGCGGCCGCAGCTATGCCCCGCGGGGCGAGACCCCGGTGGTCCGCCCCAATCACCGACGCGCCAATGTCGGCCTGATCTCGGCGGTGACCAACAGGGGCGAGGTGCGCTGGATGATCCTCAATGGCGCGATCAAGGCACCCACCCTGATCCGCTTCCTCGAGCGCCTGGTGCGCGACGCCGGGCGCAAGGTGTTCCTCATCCTCGACCGCTTGCAGGTGCACCAGGCACGGTTGGTCCGCGACTGGCTGGCGGGGCGCGAGGCTCAGATCGAGGTATTTCACCTTCCGGCCTACAGCCCCGAGCTCAACCCCGACGAGGGTGTGAACGGCGACGTCAAGCAGGTGGTCACCGCCAAGCCGCTGGCGCGTAGCAAGCCGCAGCTCAAGCGGACCGTCGTCAACCACATGCGCAGCCTGTCCAGGCGGCCCGAGCGCATTCGCGCTTTCTTCCGCCATCCGCAGTTCCGCTACGCAGCCTAGTTCAAGAACACCACGGCCGGCTCAAT
>NZ_JAUTWS010000415.1 GCF_030657435.1 Paracraurococcus lichenis
GGCTCTTGATGGGATCCGGGGTGATGAGCTGAGGCCCGGGTAGCGTGCCTGGGGCCGGTCTGTGATGATGCGCGACGACGGGACGGCGAACCGGCCCTCCCCAGGAGCGTCGGCATCATGGCTGCACCAGATCTGGTCAACCTCTCGGCGCTGATCGACGACGCCAAATGCTTTGCCTTGGTGCGCCAGCACCGTTGGCCGGATGGGGTGCACTGCCCTGCCTGCGGCAGCGGTGGCGTGGTGCGAGACGGCTTCGACGAGACCCAGGCGCATCGGCAGCGGTATCGTTGCAAGTCGTGCACCAGGCGCTTCGACGACCTCACTGGCACAGTGCTGGCCGGCCATCACCAGCCGCTGCGGGTCTGGGTGCTGTGCCTGTACTTCATGGGGCTGAACCTCTCGAACCGCCAAATTGCTCAGGAGCTGGGCCTCGACGGGTCCGATGTGCAGGCTATGACCGAACAACTGCGCAGCGGCCTGGTCGCCAAGACCCCGCCCGTGCGGCTGGAGGGCGAGGTCGAGATCGACGAGGTCTACGTCGTGGCCGGACACAAAGGCCAGTTTGCGGCGGTGGCCAAAAGGGGCGGCCTGGACGCTGCCGCAGACTGGCGGGAGCGCCGGGCCGA
>NZ_JAUTWS010000416.1 GCF_030657435.1 Paracraurococcus lichenis
CATAGTGGACGGGGCCAAGGCGCTGACCAAGGCCATCCGGCGCACCTTCGGGCGGGACACCCCCATTCAGCGCTGCCAGGTTCATAAGGCTCGCAACATCGCCGAGCGGCTGCCCAAGGCGCTGCAGGCGCCGGTCCGCCGGGCGCTGCGGCAGGCCTGGGAGCTGGACGATGCGGCCAGGGCCGAGCGGCTGCTGCGCAATCTGGCGCGCACCCTCGAGCCCCGCGCACCCGGTGCCGCGGCGTCGATCCTGGAGGGTCTGGACGAGATCCTCACCGTCGTTCGGCTGCGGTTGCCGCGCGAACTGCGTCGCTCGCTGGCCTGCACCAACATCGTCGAGAACGTCATGGGCTCGGTGCGGCGTGTCTGCCGCAACGTGAAGCGCTGGCGCGACGCCGACATGGCGCTGCGCTGGACCGCCGCAGCGATGCTCGAAGCCGCCCATGGCTTTCGCAGGCTGAAGGCGAAGCGGCACCTTCCGGCGCTCCGTGCCGCTCTCACTGCCCACCGAGCAAAGACCGCGACGATCACGCCGATTGCACAGCAGACGCGCGCCGCATAGGATCACTCTCGGCCGCGCCGCTCGCCATGCTCAACATTGGCCGGGACATCCCCTGCGCAGG
>NZ_JAUTWS010000417.1 GCF_030657435.1 Paracraurococcus lichenis
GCGTTCCGGCGCCCTGCGCAATTCGGGCTTGAAGCCGCGGATGCCGAGCCGCGCCAGGGCGCCTTTCATGCGGTTGACGATGCGAGTGCGTTCGCCAACCAGGCTCTCACGCTCGCGGCTTGGCCGCTTGGCGTCCTCTTCCTCGGGCGAGGGCACCGCGACCATCCCGCAGTGCCCCCGCTCGCCACGCAGCCAGCCCAGGAACACCCGCATCAACATCGCCGTGTCGAGCCGGTCAGTCTTCGCCCGCTTGTGCTCGCGCGAGATCGCCACGCTGGTCGGATGAATGACATGCACCTCGATCCCGCGCGAGCGCAGCCACCGCGCCAGCCAGAAGCCGTCGCGTCCCGCCTCATACGCGACCGCGATCCGGGTCACCCTGCGTCCGGCCCTGGCCTCTTCCTCCTGCCAACGCCCCAGCAGTCGGAGTAAGGCTTGCTCGTCCGGATCCAGCTTCTTCAACGGCTGGCGCTCGACGCCTGGAACGGTCCCCGCAACCAGCCAGCTCGACTGGCTCAACTCGAGCACGGCGACCAGCGTGCTGTCCTGCTCGAGCGGGACAAGGGACCTGCTGAGGTCGTTCGGCTGGGGCATGGACCTACTCCATGGGTTGGTGATAGCG
>NZ_JAUTWS010000418.1 GCF_030657435.1 Paracraurococcus lichenis
CACCGCTGAAGGACGCGATCGGCTCCTCGATCTGCTCGAGCAAGGCGCCGACCTGCCCGCCATCATCAGCATCCTTGTCGGTCAGCAGCACCGCGACGATCCGGCCCGTGTCGACGCTCGTGGCGATGTGCAGCTTGCGCCAGCCACGACGCCGCTGGCTGCCGTGCTTCTCGATCAGCCACTCGCCGGGCCCACACAACTTCAGCCCCGTGCTGTCCACCAGCAGGTGCACGGGCTCGCTGCCCGCCTTTGGCCGCAGCACCTCCAGCGTCTCGGCCCGACGGCTCAGAGTGGTATGGTCCGGCACGGGCAGAGTGAGACCGAGCAGCTGCAGGATGGAGCCGATCAGCCCCTCGGTCTGGCGCAGGGCCAAGCGGAACACCGCGCGCAGGGTCAGGGCGGTGGTGATCGCCAGATCGGAATAGCAGGGCTGCCCGCCTGGGGTGGTGCGCGGCGCCGCGTGCCAGGCCTCGATGGCTTCAGTCGTGAACCAGACGGTGAGGCTGCCGCGAGCACGCAAGCCGGCGTCGTACTCGGCCCAGTTCTTTACCCGGCACTGCTGAGCTGGAATATGGTGTCGGCGGTCGGCGTTGCCCTTGAACGGCATGGTGGCCCTCCC
>NZ_JAUTWS010000419.1 GCF_030657435.1 Paracraurococcus lichenis
GTGGCCGCGGATAGCCGCGTCGGAGGAGTGGTAGATCGGTCGCGTGCGCAGCACGGCCTTGGTTTTGCGGAACAGGGTCTCGACGGCCAGGAGCTCGCGGTATCTCAGCATCGCCTGCAATGGCGTGACGCGGGCGTTGGTGCGCAGCACGAAGATGCCGTCGTATCTCGCTTCCTCGGCCAGCTTGCCGACATCGACCTCGAAGGCCGGCCCTGACCTGGCCTTGCCGCCCTTCGCATTTGTTGGAGCGACGCGGCGCAGGTAGCGGCGGTAGGCGGAGTTGCCGATCAGTGCCTTGTCTCCGCGCTGCAGCTGCTGCTCGAGACCGGCGATGATGGCCTGTCGGTCGGCACGGTCCTTCTCAGCCTCGGCTTCGTTGCGGCACACGATGTAGCGCTTGCCGGCGTGCCGCACCTCCTTGGCAAAGAGCTGGGCTTCCGCGCCATTGGCGCGCTCGACCAGCAAGGGAGTGAACGGGCCATCGTCGGCCAGCACCACCTCGCGCACCACGCGGTCGGTGCGCTCGCGCGCGCCGAGGATGTACTCGAGGCCGCGCTCTTCGAGACCCTCGATGGTAGCGGCCGAGATCATGCCGCGGTCAGCGACGACGCACACCCG
>NZ_JAUTWS010000042.1 GCF_030657435.1 Paracraurococcus lichenis
ACCTCCGGTTGCGGTGATTTCTACCGCAGCCGTCTGTCTCATCGAACCGTGCCGCACCCCACAGGTAGCTGTTCTCCAACGCGCCGATGTGCAGCGTGGCGGCTCGGTTGAAGCGGCGAACCTGCTCGATATGGCGCTCGTGCATCCTCTGACTTTAGTCAGAGATCGCCATCCTGCAAAGGAGCTGCTACGGCATCTACGCCCCTCTAGAGTCTACGATTCTCCCGCTTTTTAGCGGTTAAGCTTCTGATTTGTGGGCATCATTGCGGAACAACATCGGCGCTGGCGTGGCATGCAGACCCCCTCCCACATGCTGATCGGCGTCGCCGCCTTGGGATACCCGGCGACATGCGCCGGAACTTGGCGGTACTGGCAGGCGCCTTGGTGCCGGAGCTCCCGGCCGTCCTGCTCTGCTCCTGGGCGCTCCACGTCCAAGGCCGCAGTCCGGGCGAGGTGTTCGGGTCGCTCTATTGGTCACCGACCTGGCAGGCCGTTTTCGCTCCGACACACGCCGTGCTGCGAAGGTCTCCGGCAATGCAGAATTCTGTTGCCAATTCTGGTGCCAACGGCCAGGGGTGCGATGGTCTTGGTGCCACTGCTCTGCCCAACTCCCGTGGCGGGCGAGATCCACGAAAGAACTACCTGATGGACAAGGATGAACTGACGGCCTGGGCCGTGAAGAATGGCTGGCAGGTCATGGCGGGCGCACCGAGCCTCACCAAGCCGTCCGCGCCCAAGGAGGCCATCGTTCGTATGGTCTTCAAGGCGACTGTGGTGAACCTTGAGGTCAAGAAGCCTGCGGGCAAGTGGGAGAAAATTGCGGGCGAGAGCTACGCCAAGGTCCAGCCCGACCCCGACACGGGTGTTCCCCAGGGCCTCGGTTTCGAGAAAATCCCAAGCTTCTCGATGCTGATGCAAGAGAACAAGGATCGGCAGATCTTCGCCAACATGGGTGGGCCGCTGAAGGGTCGTTGAAGTCCGTTTAGAAGGAAGGATTCATGGAGCCTCTCAAGCCCATGCCACCGATGCAGCCGTTGGACTTCAGTCCGGCTTGGTGGCCTGAAGGCCTCGGCCAACCTGCATCGAGTGGCGGCCAGAACGACATCCATTACGCCTTCTTCCCCGACGCCCGCCGTCTCGCCATTAAGCAGGGTGGGAAGGTGACGCTATACGATACCGGCAGTCACCGCATCAGTGGCGTGTCACAGCGCCGGGGCGCCGATCACTCACCTACGTTCACCGACCAGTTCGGCGAGGTGTCGCTCGCCGAACTCAAGCAGGTCGGCTAGCGACGTTAAAGGGAGGTGGAACCTCGCCGCCCTACCCTTGCCGTAACCGGTCTCGGTGAGGCCCGGAGAGAGCACGAGCACCGTGGCCGAGCCTCCTGAGCACGATTCCCGCTGTGGCTGACCATGCACGGCCGCCACGTCAGCACCGCGGCGACATGAGACCTTGCCGGAGCACACGCGGGATCGGTTATGCTCAATCCGGGACGGTGTGGCGCAACCAGACGTTCGGTTCGACGTAGACAGCGTGGTCCTGTTCCAGGGAGACGTGCACCGGGGCGAGCGCGCCCGGCACAGCGATGCTGCCGGACTCGCTGAATTCCATGCCTGTCCAGCGCCGCCAGTCCGCGATCGTGCCTGGGACCACCATACTGGTCGGCGCGACCTTCACAATCGCACCCCCTGCGCGCACGTGGACCCGCAGCCACGGGTCGGCTGGTAGGCCATCCACCCTCCTTCGAGCCGCGTACTCCACCATGGGCACGAATGGCTCGAGGTGCTTCTCCGTAGGCCGCACCGGCGCGAAGAAGTGGCGGAGGTCTAGGTCGTGCGCGCGTCGCCGCATGGCGTCGAGCACCACGCCGGAAGCACTCCGCCCCCAGTGGGATGGCAGGAGAGTGATCTCCAATGCACTGAGGGCATTTGGCGCTCTGCCGAGGGTACGATCCTCGTGTGCCCAGCGGACGACACCGTCCCAACCCGCGTCAGGCAGTTCCTCCCGGCCGTCCTCCCCGAAGGCGAAGGGCACCGCGAAGGCACGCCCGACCGCCACTTCGGGCCGAGCCGGATCGACCACGGCAAACGCAGTATCAAGGTAGGCCTCTCGGTGCGCCCGAGCGAAGAAGAGGTCGGCCGTAGGGTCCTCCTGCATGAAGGCAGGCCAAAGCGCCCGGAACACCTGGCCGAACACCTGCGCCCGCAGGTCGGGTTGTGTGCGGAGTGAGACGAGTTCAAGCATCCCTTCCTCCCAGGCAGCCTTGGAATGTCGGCTCGTGGGCGGTGCGTCATGCATCGCCGTCCCATACCCGCCGCAACCTGCCCAGACTTGCGATTTGCAGACCTCTACCGGACCCAGTCCCGCACGGGCCGTGCGCCCGCGCACTTCCACCTGGAGCGTCTGTTGTCACCGACGGTTCTTTCGGATGGGTGCCGATGCAGACCTCGGGGCGGCGGCGACCGGTTGGTCACCGGGACGGAGATTGGTGCGCTTTCGCCACGGGGGCCGAACCACGCAACCACGGCCATTGTAGACGGCCGGACCCGGTCTTATGCGGTTCAGAAACCCGCCATGGAAACATCCTATGGTCCGGACGGAAACACCGTGGCCATTGGACGTAAAATGACCGAAGCGTTCTCCCCCGACCAGCAGAAGCGCCTCGCTGCCTTCGGGATCACGTCCGTTGACATGGCCGTCTTGCGTACTCAGGCTGCTCACCTGGAAGCGCGCATGCCGAAGCTGCTCACCGACCTGCACGGGGCGTTCTCCAACTGGCCCGAAATTCAGAAAACTCTAATGGACCCGAAGGTCCATGCCGTCCGGGTCAGCCATTGGCAGCGCGTCGTCTCCGGCAGGCTCGGCAGCGGCTTCCAGGAGTCCGCTGAAGCGCTCGCTTCAGCTTTCTACGAAAATCGAGTGCCCGGCTACGCAGTCGCCATCTGCCATTCAAGCGTCACCAACGCCGTTGTCCGCGATCTTGGCCTCGAAGCCAGTCTCACAACCGGGCGCCTGCTCGGACGTGGCACCGCCGCCCAGGGCATGGCTCTCTGGACAGCCCTGAACAAGCTCGCCTGGCTGGACCTTGAGGTGTTGCTGGAAACCTATGCCAAGGCTGAGCAGGCCAGCCGCGCCGCAGCCTTGCGGGAGATGGCCGAGACCATTGAGCGCGAGGCGGGCACCGCAGTCGAGAAGGTCGGCGACCTGACCGCCGAACTGGCCGCCACCGCCAAGGCCATGTCCGGCACGGCGGCGCAGACCGGCTCCAGTGCCAAGCAGGCGTCAGGCGCGGCCAACCAGACATTGCACACGGCCGAGGAGGTAGCCGCAGCGGCGGACCAGCTCACCAGCTCGGTCGCGGAGATCACCCAGCAGGTGGTGAAGACCCGCCGGGTGGCGACGACCGCCGTCGAGGCCGGGCGCGAGGCGCAGGCGAGCATTGCGGCGCTCTCCCAGCAGGCGGAGAACATCGGCCAGGTCGCCCGCATGATCGCCGATGTGGCGGGCCAGACTAACCTGCTGGCCTTGAACGCCACGATCGAGGCGGCTCGAGCGGGAGAGGGTGGCAAGGGTTTTGCCGTCGTGGCGAGCGAGGTCAAGCAGTTGGCGACCCAGACCGCCCGCTCGACCGAGGAGATCAACCGCCAGATCAGCGCGGTGCAGCAGGCCACCATGGCGGCTGCGAAGGCGGTCGGGCACATTGCCACGACGATCGGAGAAATGGAGAGCATCACCACCTCAGTGGCCGCCGCTGTCGAGCAGCAGAGCGCCTCGACGTCGGAGATCGCGCGGAGCATGACCGCCGCCGCGGCAGCCGCGAAGCTGATGTCAGCCCAGACCAGCAATGTCCAGCAGGCAGCCCAGGATGCTGATGCCCAGGCCGGGGCCGTGCAGCAGATTTCGGACCTGCTCGGAACCGAGGTCACGGGCCTGCGGAACACAGTCATCCGCGTTGTCCGCACCTCGACGCAGGACGTTGATCGCCGCGACGGGGAAAGGTCTGCCGTCAGCCTTATAGCACAGGCGTCCATCGCTGGCGGTCGGCCGTTTGAAGTGCAGGTGCTGGACCTCTCAGTCGGCGGCGCGCGCATCCGCACGGCGGAGCACCTCACCCTGGGGTCGACGGGAACGCTCATGCTGGACGGGATGCAGATCTCCTGCACGGTGAAGCTGAAGCACGCCGACGGTACGTTTGGCCTATCCGTTGAAGCCGACGCACAGCAACAGGCCAGGCTTGCCGCCATCGCCAGGCGCTCGGAGGTCAAGCGATCGGCCTGACGAAGGGGGCGGGCGCGTGTGTTAGGTCGGCACGGCAAATTTGCAGGCCGAGGAACCTTGCCGCGCAGGCCAGTCCACCACGCGGCCTCCTTGATGGGGGTGTCTCGAACTGACTCCGGGGCGACCACAATGGCACAATCTGTGCTCAGTCCATTTCGTGGATCTGTGTGCCCTTTGAACGCCCGTCGGCAATGTGACCGGATAGCATAGTCAGCCCGTCGAGGTCCGGCGCGAGCCCGTCCTCGCTACAGGGTCGGATCCGCTCCGACCCACCTCACGCCGCCCGCAACCCATCCAGGGCGGCAGAGAGTTCCTGCCGAAGCACGTCACCCTGCTGCTTCAGGGCCGCCGCGGTCTGGGTGAGTGCGGAGCAGGCCTCGGCCGCACTCTCTGCGCGTCCTCGGGCCCGGCCGACAGCCTCTGTGGCGCTCCGCGTCCGTGCCGCGACGTGGCCCACCGCACCCGCGCTCTCCTGCGTGGCGGCCTGCTGTTCGGTTACTGCGCCCGCGATGGCCGCAGCTACCTCACCTACGGCTTCGACGGCCTGACCGATGCCGCTAAGCGCAGCGACAGTCTCGGCAGTCGCCGCCTGCACCTGCCCGATTTGCGCGGCAATTTCCTCGGTGGCCCGCGCGGTCTGGACGGCCAGCGTCTTCACCTCGCCCGCGACGACCGCAAAGCCCTTTCCCGACTCGCCTGCTCGCGCCGCTTCGATCGTCGCGTTCAGCGCCAGCAGGTTGGTCTGCCCGGCGATCTGGGTGATGACCTGCACCACAGTCCCAATGCGCTCGGCCGTCTCAGTAAGGCCTGCGACGGCCCGGTCGGCGGCCCGCACCCGCACCACGGCATCCGAGGAAATTCTGGAGGCATGCTGGACCTGCCGCGCAATCTCCAAGGTCGGCGCGGCGAGTTCCTCCGCCGACGCCGCCACGGTCTGCGCGTCACCCATCGCGGCGCCGGTCGCCGCGGCGGCGGTCGCGGCCTCCCCTGCGGCCGCGCGGGCATCCTCTGCAAGGGAACGTGCCGCAGCCTCGAGCGCGACAGCGGCCTCGGCAACATGGGTTGCTACGGCGCCAATCGCGTCCTCGACCCGGGTGGCGAGGCCCCACCTGGCGGCGCGTGCCTCCGCTGCCGCGTTCTCTTGAACTCGATGCAGGGCGCGCCCAACCTCCGCGCCCTCGGCACGCGCCTGCTCGGCCCGCTGCTCGGCGGCGGCCAGGCCCGCGGCGGCAGAGCGCTCAATCCCGCTCGCCACCCAGGCCAGTGCCCCGGCTTCGATGAGGAGGATGACGGCGTGCACGACGACACGGACGAGCACGCCGTCGGCATCGGGGAACACCATAAGAGGTGCCAACAGCCCGAGGCCGAGATGGTGGACAGCCGTCAGGACGGTCGCCACCGCGATCGGGCGCAGGTCACAGAACCCGGCCAGCAGCGCCAATCCGGCGAAGTAGGCCATGTGCATGTCGGTGCGCAGCCCGGTCGGCGCCGCCCAGACCAGAGCGGAGACGGCGCAGACCATGGCCGCAGCGGCCGTGTTACGCGCCAGTGGTCCGCCTGACGCGGCGAGATGAGTCCAGGTCGCCGCACCGGCCGCCAGCGCGGAGATGACCACCCCGGTGAAGCCACCTCCGGCGAGGGATGCCATTCCCACTGCGGCCGTCAGGCCCCAGAGCAGGAGAACGACCAGCGCACCAACACGCTGGCGCAAGGTGTCGAGGTTCACGGGGTCTAGCCTTTGCGGATCGGGGGCGGGCTGAAGCAGTCATTGATGGTGGACCCCCGCGTGACGAGCAGGACACCGCGGGCGCGGCGTAGGCCGCTGAGGGTGGCATGCCAGTCCTCGTCACCGGGGCGGACCAGCAGTACCGGGATGGGCGTGGCGATAATCCGGAGAAGGCTCCAAGTGCCTCCTGACGCAGCCATGGCGTCCAACACCCGGGTAGGATTGTCACCAGGGACGAGCACGGCCGCGAGATCGTCTCCCGGCACAGGACGGAGCATTGCCGTGCCGAGCAAGGGCACCGGCAACCGGCCGAGAAGGCACACGAGCAAGGCAGGGGGCGGGCAGAGCCGCATGCGCCTCAGGCCGCCCTAAAGCGGTAGCCAGTAGTTCCCGCCGAGGCTGCTTCGGGAGCCTCATGCAGCGAGGTGCTGGCTGGACGTGCAGGCCTCGTCGGCATTGCTGAACCTGCGTTCTTTCTCGGACACGACTCTTGTGGAGATCATACTATCTAAATCAGAAGGTTAATAGATCTAACTCAATTCCACCAATGAGCACCCTGCCGTTCGGCAACACGCTTTGCTGCTTCGGAAGGACGCGCCAAGCGGTAAAAGAGGACGCCTCCGACCCGAGGCAATCGGCTGCCGCACGAGCCCTGGTAGCCCACCCGCTGCACAACACACTCGCGGGAAAAACTCCCAGGATTGGGCGGGCTAGGCGACGATCGTGCGGTATCTTGCACATCGATTTCATCTGAGGCACGGGCATAAACCTTGGCCCGCCGCTTCGCGGTAATGGAAGCAGCGTGCTGCCGAAACGCCGCCACTGCCCTACCCCGTCCATCCCGGACGGGAGGCGAGAACGCATTGGGGTCCGAAGCCATCCCATGCCTACCCCCCGCCCGCTTGCCCGCAGTTGGCTGAACCTCACGCGCCACCTCCGGCCCGGCACGACAACGTCGGGTACTGCCGAGGACAGGCGAGCCTCGCTGTGGCGGATGCTATGTGCCGCCGTGCTTGCGCTCTTCGTCGTGCTTGTGGCTCTGGGTTACCTGGCCGCGCAGCACGACGCGGCGCTGCGGGACACTGAGCGCGAGGTGCGGAATCTCTCCCTGGTGCTGGCCGACTCGGTCGAGGATGGCTTCCGCGCCGTCGAGCAACTAGAGGGCGGCATAGCGGAATGGGTGCGTGCCGAAGGTGTCGCCACCGCAGACGAGTTCCACGAACGGTTCGCAACCACGTGGGCGTATGAAGCCCTGCGTGGCAGGGCTGCCGCTCTGCCTCGGGTGGACCGCCTGCTGCTCGTCGACCACGTAGGCAAGCTCATCGTCACTTCCGGCGTCTTCCCGACGCCAAGCATCGATGTGACAGGGCGCGACTACTTCGAGGCCCTGCGCAGCGAGAGCGGACCGGATATTTTCCTGAGCGCCCCTACGCGGAACCGCATCGACGGCCGGTGGACTGTCTTCGTCGCCCGCCGCCTGCGAGCGGCAAACGGCAGCTTTCTCGGGGTCGCGGGCGCTGCCATTGACCTTCGGAGGTTCGAGGCGCCATTCGGGCGGCTCGCCCTCGGCCGGACGGGCTCCATCGCTCTGGTCCGTCGCGACGGCCTTCTATTGGCCCGCCATCCCTGGCCTGACGCTACCATCGGCACCGTCATCACGCGATCAGATGCGCTCCTCGGACTGCTTGCGAGCGGCGGCGGGGTGCTTCGGTCCCGGAGCGCGATCGATGGTAAAGACCGGATCCTCGGGGCGCAGGTGCTTGGCGGCTATCCCTTGGCGATCCTGGCGACGCGTGCGACCGACGAGGTGCTCGAGCCCTGGCGGCACGAAGCCATCCGCCTGGGCGTCGGCGCCTCACTGCTGGCGGCATTGGTGCTCATCGGTGCCCGGCTCTGGGACCGGCAGGCGCGAGCCCGGGCCGCGCTCCGCCGGACCCGAGCCGCCCAAGCCACGGCCGAGGCCGAACTTGCCCTGTCGCACGAGCGCGAGGCGGCGGCCCGAGAGCGCGAGAATGCTGCGCGGGCCTTGGCCGAGCGCGACGGCGCCCTGCGTGCGGTGTTCGAGGCAGGGACAGTCGGCGTTGCAGAGATCGACATCGCTGGCCAACGCTTCGTGCGGGTCAACGCCCGCTTCTGCTCGATGACAGGACGGACGGCGGCCGACCTCCTGGGCGGGCTTGGCCTGACGGATGTCTTCCATCCCGACCACATTGAGGCCGAAGTGGCGAGCTGGCGAGCGATCGAAGCTGCTGGGGCCCGGGACTTTGAGGAGCGCTTCCTACGTCCGGACGGCTCCACGGTTTGGGTTCGCCTGAGCCTCACCGTATCGGCGCGCGACACGGAAGGCCGCCCAACTCGCTGCGTTGCCGTCGCCCACGACGTCACCGAACGTCGGGAGGCCGAGGATCGACTACGCGCCAGCGAGGAAATGCTGCGGCTCGGCATGGAGATCGGTCATATCGGCACCTACACCCGTGACGCCGAGGGCAACATCCACTGCGGGGCACAGACTCGGGTATTGCACGGACTCCCAAAGGGTGACGAGCCGATATCAACGGCCATTTGGCTCGCCACGATCCTGCCTGAAGATCGCGGACGCATTGTGGCCGCGCTTGCCGATGCCCGCGCAAGCGGTGTGCCCGAGGGGTCCTTTCATTACCGGATGCGTCGACCAGGCGATGGCAAAGTCCGGCACATTGAGGCCCGCGCGCGTTACCACCGCGATGCCGAGGGTCGGACAGTCGGCGCGGTCGGGGTCGTCGTCGACGTCACCGAGGCGCGCGAAGCCGAGGCGCTGCTGCGTCTCAGCCTCAAGGTCGGACGCATCGGCACCTTCCGCCACGACTTCGAGGCGGATGTGGTCACCGTCGGCGCCGAGACGCGAATTATCTACGGCCTTCCACCGGGGGTAGCGACGATCCCAGCCGAGGTGTGGTTTGCCCCGATGCTACCGGAGGATTTGGAGCGCCTTCGGAGAGGAATTGAACGTGCGGCGCCCGTCCGTGCACCTGGAGGAGCGACCGAATACCGTATCCGCCGCTCTTCCGACGGCGCGCTGCGCCACATTGAGGCGCGCGTCCGCTACGAGTACGACGCCGACGGGCGTCGGCTCGCTGCGGTGGGAGTGGTCATCGACGTCACCGAACGACGCGAGGCCGAGGACCGCATCGCCCATCTGGCGCACCACGATACTCTGACGGGCCTGCCGAACCGGGCGCTGTTCCGCAAGCGCCTAAACGAGGCGCTGGCCCGGATGCGACGGGGCGAGGGCTTCGCGGTGCTCTGCCTCGACCTCGACCGCTTCAAGGAGGTCAACGACACCCTCGGCCACCCCGCGGGCGACGTCTTGCTGCGTAATGTCGCCGCGCGCCTCAGGGCGGAAATGCGTGAGACGGATACCCTCGCCCGCCTTGGTGGCGACGAGTTCGCCATCGTGCAGTCCGGCGCTGACCAGGCGAGCGACACCGTGACGCTGGCGCGGCGCCTCGTCGAGGTGCTGTCAATGCCCTTCGACCTCGACGGCCATCGGGTCACGATAGGCACGAGCATCGGCATTGCCGTCGCGCCGCAGGACGGGGTCGATGGTGATGCCCTGCTGAGAGCGGCCGACATGGCGCTGTACCAAGCCAAGTCCGACGGCCGGGGTACCTGGCGCTTCTTCGAGCCGGAGATGGACCAGCGTGCGCAAATGCGTCGCGCCCTCGAGCTAGACCTGCACCGGGCGCTCGACGCAGGCGAGTTCGAGGTGCACTACCAGCCAGTCGTTAGGGTCGACGATCGGAAGGTCACCGGCCTGGAGGCGCTGGTCCGCTGGCGTCACCCTGAGCGCGGCCTAATGCCGCCGGACCGCTTCATCCCGCTCGCCGAGGAGATCGGCCTTATCGTCCCGCTCGGCGAGTGGGTGTTACGGCGCGCCTGCGCAGAGACGGCGCACTGGCCCGGTGCTCTCAAAGTGGCCGTGAACCTCTCTCCGGCCCAGTTCGCCAGCCCAGGGCTCGTGGACGCGGTGGCGGGCGCGCTGGCGGAGGCGCAACTGGAGCCCGGCAGGCTCGAGCTTGAGATCACCGAGACGGTGCTGCTGCGGGAGACCGAGGCGACGCTGGCCACGATGCACCGGCTGAAGGCGCTAGGCGTTCGTATCGTCATGGACGACTTCGGAACCGGGTACTCCTCGCTGAGCTACCTCCAGCGTTTCCCGTTTGACAAGGTGAAGATTGACCGCGGTTTCACCCGCGGGCTGGACCAGACCCGTCAGAGCAACGCGATCGTGCGTGCGGTGGCACACCTCTGCAAGGGTCTGGAGATGACCACCACGGCCGAGGGGGTGGAGACAGAGGAACAGTTCGCGGCTCTGCGCCGCAAGGGATGTAGCGAGGCGCAAGGCTACCTGTTCAGCAGGTCGGTCCACGCCGCCGAAGTCCCCGCGATGCTACTACAACTCGCTACTGCGGCCGAGCATGTAGGGAGCAATGTCTCGGCCGCCTGACAGACACAACCGTTCTGGCGTCCCGATATGACGCCAACTCCAGCCATCGTAGTCATCGAGCCCGAGTTGTACGCCCGCCCCCATCCAGGCCACCGGCGCACTCAAGTAGACATCAGAACGCGGCAACCAGCGCTATACCCACGACCATCAACGCGCCGCCGAGCACCCGACCGAGGTTGAGGCCGTGTTCCGGCATGCCGAACAGGCCGTAGTGGTCGATCAGCAGCGACATCAGGATGCTCGCAGTGATCGTCAGGCCGCCAAAGACTCCTGCGCCGACCCGATCAACGAAGAGCAGCCCGGCGACCACGGCAAAGGCGCCGATGACGCCGCCGAGCGGTGCCCACCAGGGCATGCCGGATACGCCCTCGACGGTCGGCATAGGGCGTGGCTGGCACAGAAAGACGATGCCGAGGAGAGCGACAATCGGCAGAAATGACACGACGCTGGCGAGCCAGGGGTTGGCGAGTGCCTGGCGCAGCGCGCCGTTCATCGGCGGCCCCCATGCCTGAAGGGCACCGCAGGCGAGGATGATGGGATAGAGCCATGCTGCGCTGATGGTCTGCATTGGAAATCGTGATCCCTTGCTTTCAGCCGAAGACGAACAAGCCCCCGATGGCGAGCAGCAGGGCGGGTGGCATCACCACCGCGCCGAGCTTGAGGAAGGTCCATGCGCCCACTGCCAGGCCCTCGCGACGCAGCGCAACGAGCCACAAGATGGTCGCCAGTGATCCGGTGACCGACAGGTTTGGGCCGAGGTCCACGCCGATCAGCACCGCTGCGCGCACCGTCTCGGGTACCTGGGCCAGTTCCACGACGCGGCCCGCGACCAAGCCGACGGGCAGGTTGTTCGCCAGGTTGCAGCCGAGCGCGAGGACAACACCGGAAGCCCATGTTGCAAGGGTCGCGGACTGCTGCACCAGGCTGTGCAACTGCGTCGCGATAGCACGTGTAACGCCGGTCTGCTCGAGCGCTTCCACCAGGACGAAAAGCCCCGCAACCAGCGGCAGCACGCCCCAGGAGACGCCACTCACTACTTCCCGGAGGCCGCAACGTGAGCGCAGGAGCACCATACCCGCGGTGGTCACACCCGCCAGGAAGGTCGGCAGGCCGAGTTGTAGGTCGAAAGCTGAGGCCGCGAGCAGTGCCGCCGCGGTACCCGCGATACCCCAGGCCGCCATGCGGCCGCCCGGCGAGAGCTCGGCCATCTCAATGTCGGACGAGACCGGCTCTCGCAGCGGCGTCCGCTGCGTCCATCGCAGGACAAGAAAGGTAGCGCCGATGGCCAGGATCGAGGGCAAGGCGTAGCGCGGCAGCCACTCGAGTAGCGGCGGCATGTGGCTGCCATAGATCACCAGATTGGCCGGATTCGAGATCGGCAGCACGAAGCTCGCCGCGTTGGCGATGAAGGCACAAACCAGCAGGTAGGGCAGCGGCTCCCCGACCTCGGCCGCCCGAGCCACAGCCGCCACGGCCGGGGTGAGGACCACCGCCGTCGCGTCGTTCGACAGGAACACCGTGACCAGCGTGCCGACGGCGTAGACCAGCGCGAACAGCCGTGTGGCCGAACCCCTGGCATGCCGCGCCGCGTGAGCCGCCAGCCAGTCGAACAATCCCTCCTGCCGCGCGAGCTCGACCAGCAGCATCATGCCCGTGAGGAACAGGTAGACATCCGTGCCCTTGGCGATGCCGTCCAGCGCCTCGGCCGGGGAGAGGAGGCCGAGGCCAGTGAGCAACGCCGCCCCCGCGACCGCCCATATCCATTCTGGCCAGGCGAAAGGGCGCAGGATCACGCCCGCGGTCGCGGCGGCGGCGATGATCCAGGTCGTCCAGGGCGAGGCGGAGAGCGCGGCGATCACACTGTCGCCCTTTCCACCCGGCGTCCGTACCGCTGCTCGGTGCCAGCAACCTCGGCCCGCGTCTCCGGCATGAGCAGCCAAAACGCCAGAGCCCCTAGCATCGCCACCCCAGCCAGTGACAGGAAGGCAGCGTCGTACCCGGCCTGGACGGTCACCCATCCGGCCGCGGCGTTGCTCAGCGAGGCGCCGACGCCCTGGGCGGTGGCGATCGCGCCGAGGCTGACGTTGAAGTGGCCGGTGCCGCGCGTCAGGTCAGCGACAACAATCGGCAGCAATGCGCCGAACAGCCCGGCGCCGACGCCGTCCATCGCCTGCACCGCCAGCAGCCAGTAGGGATCGTCTGAGAGGGTGTAGAGAGTACCGCGAGCCGCCAGCACGGCGAAGCCCGCGAGAAAGAGCGGCTTGCGTCCCCAGGTGTCGGCCCGGGCGCCAACCAGCCAGGCCATCGGCACCATGACGACCTGCGCCCCGACGATGCAGGCCGAGAGCAGCGCCGTGCCGCGGTTGAGGTCCTGCTCGGCCAGCTTCTGCCCGACCAGCGGCAGCATGGCCGCATTAGCGACGTGGAACAGCGCCATGCTGACCGCGAAGACCAGCAGCGGGCGGCAGGTCAGTAGCACCCGCCAGGCCGAGGGCTCCTCGCACTTCCCGCCCTCGGCGGCGCCATCGAGCCCTCGCGCCAAGTCATGGTCAATCTCCCGTCCCGGGATGGCGAGAACCGCGGCGAGGCTGGCCAGTGCCATGCCGCCGAGCAGGGCGAACACCGCGATCGGCCCCCACCAGAGGGACAGCACCCCTGCGCCCGTGGCGGCAAAGGCGTTCCCGGCGTGGTTCCAGGCCTCGTTGCGGCCGGTCCGCCGGGTGAAAGCTGCGTGCCCGACCAGGCCGAGCGTGATGGCGGCGATAGCTGGCGGAAAGACCGCCGAGGCCGCACCGCTGGCGACTTGTGCGGCAGCCACCGGCCAGAAGCTCGGCCAGAGCGGGATCGCCAGGCAGACCGCCGTCACGGTGATGGCGGCGGCAGCGAGCAGCCCGCGCTTGGCGCGCAGTTTGTCCACCAGCGCCCCTGCCGGAACCTGGGCGAGCAAACCGGCGACACCCGCGATGGAGAGCACCAGGCCCGTCTCCGCTTGGTCCCAGTGATGCACCGCGAGCAGGTAGACGGCGAGATAGGGGCCGAGACCGTCGCGGACGTCGGCGAGAAAGAAGTTCAGCGCGTCGAGGGCGCGGGCAGTGCGCATGGCGGCCGGGCTCCCCGGGCTCAGCCGCGCGGCGGGCGCGGCGGCAGGGTCCCGGGACCGCGGTCGTCCCGCAGCGGACGGGACGGCCTGCCGATCTCGGCCAGCCGGTCCGGGCCAGGGCCGATCGCATCCGCCTCGAGCACGGTACCGAGCGGAGTGGTCAGGCCATCGCCTCGGGCGGCGAGCGTTTGTCCGGGGCGGAATAGGTCAGCGAAGCGCTCGGCCTCGGGTGGCGGCAGGTGCACCTGCGTGCCGTCCTCCAGGAGTACCCCGTTCACCTCACCGCGGGGGCCGCGCAGCGGCATCTGCACCCGGCCCTGCACATCTACCGGGCGGAGGGCACCGCGGGGACCGCCGCCCATATCGACCACCGGTGGCCCACCCGCGTCGCGGGCAACGGAGACGGCGGAGACCAGCGGCGCGCCGAGCGCCCGCAGGCCACGCACCGTCACCGCGTCGCCGGGGTGCACGGCATAGACGAGTTGGGTCGAGAGGTGTGGCGGCACGCGCACCTGCGTGCCGTCCTGCAATAGAAAGCCGTCGACCTCGCCGCGCAGGGTCAGTGTGTATCGTGCGAGGACACCGCGGGTCTCCGGCAGTTGCGCCGGATCGAAGCCGGTCGGGCCGAAGGTGGGCGGGACAGGTTGGGCGCAGACCAGCGCCGCGCCACCCAGAGATAAGGCGAGCAGGGCGGCAAGGAGCGGAATGGGTTTGCTGAGCCTCGGCATGGCAGTGTCTCCATCCAGGACCACCGCTGCATCGGCGGACTGGATCCGGAGAGCGCAAACCGCATGCCAGAGAACAATAGCAGTGAAACCAGCAACTTAGAGGTCTGGTTCAGAGTCGCGGCCGTCCGCGGTCCGGACGGTGCCCGTCTTCTCTTCGGACACCATTGCCAGACCGAACTGCCGCATTTTCGTATAGAGCAGTTGGCGGTGGATGCCGAGCCGCCGGGCTGCTTCGGCTCGATTGCCCTCGGTTTCGCGCAACGTCCGGAGGATCATGGCACGCTCCAGCCGCGCAACTGCGGTTGGCAGATCGCCCGCGAGCCAGTCCTCCGTTCCCCCTGGCCGGAGATCCACGCCGTCAAGGAAGGCTAGGTCCGCCGCACCGATGACCTCGCCGCGGCCGAGCGCGGCAGCGCGCTCCATGGCGTTGCGGAGCTCGCGCGCATTGCCGGGCCAGGGATGCGCCAGCAGCCGTGAAGCCGCATCGGCATTGAGCCGCCGCTGCCCGGGCAGGCGGGCCAGGAAGTGCTCGGCCAGCGGCACCACGTCGGCTGGCCTCTCACGCAGCGGCGGCAGATGCACCGGCACCACGGCGAGCCGGTAGTACAGGTCCTCGCGGAAGGCGCCATCCCGCACCCGGACGAGGAGGTCGCGGTGGGTCGCCGCGACGATCCGCACGTCAACACGCACCGCCCTGCCGCCGAGCGGCGTCACCTCCCTCTCCTGCACCACGCGCAGGATCTTGGCTTGCATGGCGAGGTCCATGTCGCCGATCTCGTCGAGGAACAGCGTGCCGCCATGCGCCTCGCGGAAGGCGCCGTGACGTTCGGCCAGCGCGCCGGTGAAGGCACCCTTGGCATGACCGAAGAGCTCGGCTTCCAGGAGATCGGCCGGGATGGCGGCACAGTTCAGCGCGACAAAGGGCCCGGCCGCGCGGCGGCCGAAGCGGTGCAGGGCACGGGCCACCACCTCCTTGCCCGTCCCGGTCTCGCCGGTGACGAGGACCGTCGCGTCACCGTCCGCAACCCGGCCGATGATCTTCTGCACCTCCCGCATCGCGGTGCTCACGCCGATGAGGGCATCGGGGTTGTCCTCTGTCGCTCCGCCGTAAGGCAACCGCTCCGCTGTCCCGGCGCGGAGCATGCGGCCGAGGAGGTCGGCGACGTCGGCCCGCCCGACCGGCTTGGTCAGGTGGTCGAATGCGCCGAGGCGCATGGCCTCGATGGTGTTGGTCGAGGAGGCATAGGCCGTGAGGATGGCCACGGGCGGAGCACCGGCGCGGTCGCGCAGCCGCCGCAGGACCTCCATGCCGTCCAGCGCGCCGGGCATGCGGAGGTCGAGCAGGACGGCCGCAATGCCCTGGCATGCCGCCGCGAGGGCCGTCTCGCCGTCCGCCGCCTCCACTGTTTCATGGCCGAGGTCCGACACGGCCTCCGCCAGCCCCTCGCGGACGCCCGTGTCATCGTCGGCGATCAGGATGCGGGCCATGCAGCGGCGGGTCCCTCGGGCAGGATGATTTCGATGGTCGTGCCATCGTCGCGGTGCAACGCGCGAACGCGCCCGCCGTGCGCCTCCGCCGCCTCCCTGACCTGGGCCAGGCCGAGGCCGGTTCCCTCCGGGCGTCCGGAGGCAAAGGGCTCGAACAGGTGCGCGCGGAGCGCCTCCGGCACGCCGCGGCCGGTATCGGCCACCGACAGCACGAGGCCGTCCTCCCCCCGGCACGCCGCGACCTCGACCCGGCCGCCCGGCGGCGTCGCCTGCAAGGCATTGAGGATGAGATTGTCGAGCGCACGCTCCAGCCGCTCGCCGTCGAGCGCGGCAGGCGGGATCGCGTCGCCCCCTGCTTCGAGCGAGACGCCCGCCGCACCGGCCTGCTCACGGTAGAAGGCGACGCGGTCGCCCACCAGCGCGCCCAGGTCCGTCGCATGGCGCCGGAGTGGCGCACCTCCGCGGGCGGCGTCGAGCAGGTCGCGGGTGAGCGTGTCGAGACGGCCAACCTGGGCCAGCACGACGTCCAGGGCGCGCCTCATCCGGTCGGGATCGCGGGCGGCGAGAGCGTTCTCGGCCTTCAGCCGCATGGCGGCGATCGGGTTGCGTACCTCATGCGCGACACCTGCTGCCACCCGGCCGAGACCGGCCAGGCGCTCGGCCTCATTGGCCCGTGCGGCGGCCGCTGCGGCAGCCCGGCGCGCCTCGGCCAAGCGCCCGGCCGCGCCGTTGACGGCCTGCACCACGCGGTCGAGGTCGCGCTGGCCGGTGGCGGCAAGGCGCGGCAGGTCCTCGGCGCCGGATCCGGCCAGCGCCGCCTCGATCTGGCGCAGGCGGCGCGACCAGCCCCAGAGCAGCCAGCCGAGCCAGGCCGCCGATCCCAGCAAGACGGCCGTCAGAACGGCCAGTGCGGCGGCCGCCCGTAGGTAGGCGGGTCCGCCGAACAGGATGACCCGGTCCATGACCCAAGCCGCAAGATTGAGGGAGGTGCCGGGCAGCGGGCAGGCGCGTAGCAGCAAGGCCTGCGTGCGTGCATCGTAGCGCCTGATTACCGGGACGCCGCGAAGGATGGCGGCCTCGGCCGTCTCGCCAATGCGAGAGAGCTCGGCCGCAGGAACGTCCGTCTTAGGGCCAGCCCCCTCGTAGGTCGGGTAGGCATAGGCCAACGGCCCCGCTCCGGAGCGCCACAGGCCGCCCTCAACGCCGGGCAGGTCGCGCAGCGCAACCAGCGTGGCGGCGGTCAGGAGTTGAACCGTCTCCGGGTCCTGCCAGTCGATCCGGGCCGAGCCGGTCGTGGCAAAGCGATAGCGTTCGGTGATGGCGTCGCAGCCGCGCGCCAGCGCGGCCTCCGCCCGGCGGAGGCGCTCGGTGGTGCCGTCGCGGTAGAGCGAGACCAGCGTCGATCCCGCGACAATGGCGGCGAGCAGGAACAGGCCCCAGCATGCCGCGAACCACCCGGCCAGCGACCTCGGGATGAACCGCCCGATCAATCTACCCATAGCGGTCGCTTGTGATGCCGGTCAGCAGGTACGGCAAGATAGCGAGCCCGGCAGAGGAAGGGTCAGGCTGCCCGGCCATTACGGGATGCACCATCAACGTTCCAAGACACGCACAGGTGCCTTCTTGGCGGTGCGCAAACCCCTGACCTCCTTCCTGCCCTTCAGGGCAGGTGCCCCTGCCGCGTACACCGAACGGCTGCGCGGCTCGGCATTGAGGCACATGGAGACGGCGGTCTGCACCAGCCTGCCGGACTTCGTCCCGGCCTCTATAATTTCTCTTCGCGCACGCGCGCGATTCAGCACCGACAAGTCCATGAATTTATTAGCTGAATCTGGCATTTCCACTACAGTTCGCGCTTCGAAACGGCGCTTACTTCCCTACAAAACGCGCCGGGAACGAGACGTCGAGACGCCAAGGTCGACCAAGAGGCCGCCACGCACCAATGCTCTGTCATTTCCCCTTTTACAGCCTGGAAGGCGAGAACAACGTCGCGCCCTCGGGCCGCGGCTTGGCCTGCTTGAGCAAAGTTTGCAGGAAGTCTGACGCTGCGTCGGGCCAACCCATATCTCGTGGTCTCGCACATGGTGCTGGCACCGGCGCAGCAGTCCGAGGCACCTCATCCATGTTCGGCTTTGGCATCTTTCGATAGGGATAGCGTCGCGCGTTCGTCGGGCGCCGCCGCTGTCCTGCCCGGCCAAGCCCCTGCCGGTGCGGTAATCGCCTGTGGGGGCCGGAGCCGCTACTATGTCTGCCCCCGCCTCTCACGCCCGCGAGTTGCAGGACGATAGGCGTCGCGTCCCGAGGAGCATGCAGTCCGTGACGGCTGCCAATGACAAGCGTGCCTTGCGCTGGCGGGTCCTGCTCGGTGCAGCATTCGGCGTCGCAATCGCGCTCGGCGCGCTGGGCTATCTTGCCACCCAGCGCGAGGCGGCGCTGCGGGATGCGGAGCGCGAGGTGCGCAATCTCTCGGTCGTGCTGGCAGAGTGGGTTGGCGACGGGGTCCGGGCCACGGAGCAACTGGAGGAGGGTGTTGCCGACTGGGTGCGTGCAGAGGGCGTCTCCACCCCACGGGACTTCAGCGAGTACCTTGCCACGCGCGCGGCGCACGACGCGTTGCGGGCACGTGCGACCGGCATGCCGCGCGTCGACCGCGTCTTTCTTGCCGATCTCGGCGGCAGGCTCCTGGCGACCTCGGGCATGTTTCCGCCCCCAGTCATCGACATCGGTGAACGGGACTACTTCCAGGCGCTGATGGCCGACGGGGGCCCGGACACGTCCCTGGGCACAGCGGTGCAGAACAAGGTCGACGGCAAGTGGTCCATCTTCATCGTCCGCCGCATCCGCGGGTATGACGGGCGCCTGCTCGGGATCGCAGGCGCACAGATCGATCTGCGGCGCTTCGAAGCCTTCTTCGGCAGGCTCGCGCTCGGGCGGGGAAGCTCCGTGGCACTCATGCGCCGCGACGGGACGCTGCTCGCGCGCCATCCTTGGGCCGAGGACGCGATCGGCACCTCCTTTGCCCGGAGTGATGTCTTCACCAAGCTCCTGCCCGTGACGGAGGGCGGATCGCTGCGGAGTAGAAGCCCGCTCGACGGCTCGGGACGCGTCCTGGGGGTGCAAGCGCTCGATGGCTACCCCCTCGTGATTGTGGCGACGCGTGCAGAGGACGAGGTACTGGCAGCTTGGCGGCGCGAGGTATGGCGCGTGGGCCTGGCCGTACTCTTCTTTGATGGCCTTATAGTCGCTGGGGTATTTTTAGCCGGACAGCGGGCGCGTGCTCGGATCGCTGCGGCCTCGGTTGAGGCAGAACTCGCCTTATCCCGGGAAAGAGAGGCGGCTGCTCGCGCCCGGACCGAACGCGATGAAGCGTTGCGAGCCGTCTTCGAGACAGGCACAGCGGGCGTCGCCGAGCTCGACGCAATGGAATGCCGCTTCGTACGGGTCAATGCCCGCTTCCGCGATATGACCGGCCGGTCCGAGGCCGAGCTCCTCGGCGGCCTCGGCCCCGCCGATGTCGTCCATCCGGAGGATCGAGAGGCCGACCTGGCCCGCTGGCGCACGGTCGGCTCGCCTGGTGGTGCCCGGGATGCTGAGAAGCGCTACCTACGCCCGGATGGCTCGGTCGTCTGGGTTCGCCTCAGCATGGCCGTGTCGGCGCGCGACACTGATGGTCGCCCACACCGCTATGTCGCGGTCGCGCAGGACATCACGGAGAGCCGGACCGCGGCTGAGAAGCTACGCAGCAGTGAGGAGATGCTGCGGATCGGGCAGACCGTGGGGCGAATCGGCAGCTTCCGACGCGACCTCACCACCGGTGCGCTCCAGTGTGGCCCGGAGACGCGGGAAATCTTTGGTCTGCCAGCAGGCGACGAGCCCATCCCAATCGCGGACTGGATGGCCACCGTCGTGCCCGAGGATCGGGAACGGCTTGCCCACGCCATGCGGGACGCCATTGCTCGCGGCGACGCTAGGATTGCCGTGGACTACCGCATACATCGGCCCACTGATGGCAGCCTCCGGCACGTCGAGATGCGTGCCCGTTACGAATTCGACGCCGGGGGACGGTCGGTCGGCTCCGTCGGCGTGGCCATCGACGTGACCGAACGGCGGCAGGCGGAGGAGAGGCTGCGGGCGAGCGAGGCGATGCTGCGGCTCGGCATGGAGGTGGGCCGGATCGCCGCCTACACCCGCGACGCTGATGGGGATATCCATTGTGCGCCGGAAGTGCGGGCATTGCATGGCCTGCCGGAGGGTGCCGACCCGATTTCGATGACCACCTGGGCGTCAACACTGCTGCCCGAAGACCGTGAACGCATAGCCGCGGAACTCGCCGAGACTTATGCCCGTCGCCTTCCCGAGGCGTCGTACCGCTATCGCATCCGGCGTCCAGCAGACGGCATGGTCCGGCATATCGAGGCGCGCACACGATACGAGTACGATGTCACGGGCGGTCCCGTCGGCGCGGTCGGGGTCGTCATCGATGTGACCGAGAGCCGCGAGGCGGAGGCTCGCATCGCCCACCTCGCCCACCACGACGCCCTGACCGGCCTGCCGAACCGGATCCTCTTCCGCGAGCGGCTGGAAGAGGCGCTCGCCCGTGCCAGGCGCAGCGGGAGCTTCGCGGTGCTCTGCCTCGACCTCGACCGGTTCAAGGAGGTGAACGACACGCTCGGCCATCCGATCGGCGACGCACTACTCTGCGCCGTCGCGGCGCGCCTCCGGTCGGAGTTGCGCGATACCGACATCCTCGCCCGGCTCGGGGGCGACGAGTTCGCCATTGTCCAGTCCAGTGTCAACCAGCCGCATGATGCCACGGCATTGGCGCGGCGGCTGGTGGAGGTGGTCGGGGCGCCCTTCGAGGTGGAGGGTCACCAGATCTCGGTCGGAGCCTCGGTTGGTGTGGCCGTAGCGCCGGGGGATGGAATGGACCCCGATGCACTGCTCAAGGCGGCCGACATGGCGCTCTACCGCGCCAAGGCCGACGGCCGGGGCACCTGGCGCTTCTTCGAGCCCGAAATGGACGCGCGCATGCAGATGCGCCGTGCCCTCGAGCTCGATCTGCGCAGGGCGCTCGCGGCAGGCGAGTTCGAGGTGCACTACCAGCCCATCGTGGGTGTCGCCGACCGCCGGGCGCAGGGTCTGGAGGCCCTGGTGCGCTGGCGTCACCCCGAGCGCGGGTTGGTGCCGCCCGACCGCTTTATCCCGCTCTGCGAAGAGATCGGCCTGATCGTCCCGCTCGGTGAGTGGGTGCTGGAGCGCGCCTGCGCCGAGGCGGTCGCCTGGCCGGGCATCCCCAAGGTCGCGGTGAATCTCTCCCCCGCCCAGTTCGCCAGTCCGGGGCTGGTGGACGCCGTGGCCGCCGCGCTCGCCGCCTCTGGTCTCGCACCGGCTCGCCTGGAACTTGAGATCACCGAGACGGTGATGCTGCGGGAGACCGAGGCGACGCTGGCCATCCTGCACCGGCTGAAGGCGCTCGGCGTGCGGATTGCCATGGACGATTTCGGCACCGGCTACTCCTCGCTGAGCTACCTCCAGCGCTTCCCGTTCGACAAGGTCAAGATTGACCGTAGCTTCATCCGTGGCCTGGACGAATCCCGGCAGAGCAACGCGATCGTCCGCGCCGTCGCTGATCTCTGCGGTGGCCTCGACATGACCACGACCGCCGAGGGCGTCGAGACCGAGGAACAGTTCGTCGCCCTGCGCAGGAAAGGCTGCGGCGAGGCGCAGGGCTACCTGTTCAGTAGGCCTCTGCCCGCGGCTGAGGTCCCCGCCATGCTGGGAAAACTTGCTGCCGCGGCGGCATGTGCAGGGAGCGACGCGTCCGTTGCCTAAGAAACACCCATCCTTTCTGGGTGGCGTCGGCATTGTGACAGCCTGTCTGGAGGATTGAACTAGAAGGCTACCCCTCACTTGGCGCTGCCCGACACGCCCGTCCCCTATAACCGGGGTCGTAGCGGTACCTAACAGCCCCATGCTGTATGAGGCACCGACAAGGCCATACTCGCACGAGATCGCGGATATCATGGTCGAGGTCTTGGCCGGAGCCGCGATCATGAACCGCTTCGCACCCGCCCTGGCCCGGCTAACAGGCTCCGTTGCACCCGCGGTTCGCCTGGCAAGAAGGCGCCCCGTGTTCCTCGGGCTGCTCCTCTCGGCATCCGTGCTTGTCGTCATGGTGGCCGCGCTGCTCGATGCTCGCCGCGACGCTTGGGCGCGGGCGTCGGACGCCTCCGCCAACTTGGCCCGCGCCCTCGAGCGCGACCTCTCCTCCGAGGTCAGGTCCATCGACCTAGCCCTGCAAGCCGTCGCCGACACCATGGCCTACGCTGATGGGGAGCGGATCAGCCCCGAGTTCCGCCGCTTGTTGATCATGCAGCAGGTTGGTGCCACCCGCTACCTTGACGCTGTGCTCCTGCTTGACGACGACGGCGAAGTTGCATTCGATAGTCGTCAGGATGCTCCAGCGATCCCGGCCGATCTGACCGATCGCGACTACTTTGCCGCTCACCGCGACCGGGCGGACCTCGGCCTCTTTGTCAGCAAGCCCTTCCGCAGCCGTCGCGCAGGCGGGCAATGGACAATCGGCTTTAGTCGTCGTTTGTCTCGCCCCGATGGCTCTTTTGCGGGCATCGTCCTCGGGGTGATCCGCCTGACGCGCCTCCAGGCAACATTTGAAGACATGCAGCTTGGACCACGCGGGTCCATGACGCTCCTCCGTGACGACGGCCTTGTCCTCGCCCGCACCCCTTTCGACGAACGTAACCTTGGCCGTGACCTCAGTCATGCACCCGCGTTCCGCAGGGCGCAGCAGGCAGGAGTGCAGCAGTTCGTCGCCATTTCCATAGTCGACGGCGTGGAGAGGTTCTATACGCAGCGGCACTTCGAGGGTGTGCCGCTTTTCATCAATGTCGCCTTGGCTGTCCATGACGTCTACTCGGCTTGGCGGCGCAAGGCCGCCGTGATCGGCGGGGTGACGCTCCTCCTCGTGGGCGCGATGGCCGTATTGCTCATCCGCTTGCACCGCGAGCTCGGGCGCCGCCAGGTCCTGGAGCAAGCCGCACGGTCCAGCGAGACCGCATTCCGTTTGCTGACTGAGAACTCTGGTGACGGTGTGTGCCGTCTCGATGCCGGGGGCAGGCGGCTCTACACCTCGCCTGCGAGTGAGGCGATTTTTGGGCGTCCCGCTGAGGAACTGGTCGGCCGCCACCTACTCGACGACGTCTCCCCAGAGGACGTATCCGTCGTCCGGGACGCCATCGCCCGTCTGCGCGAAGGCGAGACTACTACCCGGATTGAGTACCGAATCGTTCTCCCAGATCTGGAGCAGGTCTGGGTAGAGACTTCCTTGCGCGCAATCCTAAATCCCGTGACTGGTAGGGCCGAAGGTATCATCGCTGTCAAGCGCGACGTGACGGAACGCAAGGCTCTAGAGGGTAGGTTGGCTGCCCTGGCGCGTACCGACGGCCTGACCGGCCTGTCCAACCGTCGGGCTTTCGATGAAGCGTTGGCGTTGGAGTGGAGTCGGGCTCGACGCGAGAGCACACCGGTCTCCCTGCTACTGCTCGACGTCGATCGGTTCAAGCTCTTCAACGACACTTATGGCCACCCCGCAGGTGACGCGTGCCTGCGGGCTGTTGCCGGGGCAGTGGCTGCCGCCGTCCATCGCCCTGCGGACCTAGTGGCGCGCTACGGCGGCGAGGAGATCGTGGTGCTACTGCCAAACACCTCGGCAGCGGGCGCCGAAATGTTGGCTGAACAGGTGCGTGCCGCGGTGGAAGCGGTCGGACTGAAACACACGGCGAACCTGCCCTTGGGCGTGGTGACGGTGAGCGTCGGCGCCGCGACAGCATTGCCCGCGGCTGATCCGGATCTGTTTGCCGAAGCGCTCGTCGCGGCGGCGGACGCGGCGCTCTATTCAGCCAAGCACTCCGGGCGTAACCGTGTCGCGGTTGCCGCCTCGGTGCCACCTCCTGCTGCACTGCCTCCTGTGCCCGCTGAGGAGGAGGTGCGCCTGGCTGCGGTGGCCGCCTATGAGGGGCCGTGGTTCGCAGGTCGGGGCAAGGAAGAACTCGATCGGGTTACCCGCCTCGCAGCGGCGCTGCTGGGCACTCCAATCGCTGCCATTTCGCTCGTCGGTGAGGACTGGCAGGAATTCGTTTCGCGCGTTGGCCTCGAACAAGCAGGCACGCCGAAGGATATCTCTTTCTGCGGCCACCTTGTTGCCAGCGACGAGGAGATCCTTGTCGTCCCGAACGCAGCGCTCGATCCGCGCTTCTCGGCGAACCCCTTGGTGGCGAGCACCCCGGGCATCCGGTTCTATGCTGGGGCTCCGCTTGTATGCCCGCTGACGGGGCAACGGCTGGGTTCCCTCTGCATAATCGATCAGGTTCCCAGGCCAGCCCTCAATCCGTCGCAGCGAGCGCTGCTGGCGGACCTGGCAGCCCTGGCCGTGGATGCTCTGGCACATCGTCGGGCACCGATAGCAGCACTGGTCTGAAAAGGCGCACATGAAGCGGCCAACCTCAAACGCCACTCAACCTCACCTGCTTCGCGCTGCTCTGGTCTATCCGTCGCGGGCAGCTTCCAGCAGTTCCGCCAGGCGCCGGGCCAATTCGTCGCTGCTGACCGGATTGCGCAGCAGGGTGTAGCCACCACCGCCGTTCCCGCGGCTTACAACCTCGGCAACACCGCCCGCATGGCCTGTCAGCAGGATGGCGGCGAGGCTGGGTCGGCGGCGCTGCGCCTCGGCAATCAGCGCTTGCCCGTTCATCCGAGGCATGTACAGGTCCGAGACCAGCGCATCCACTGCCTCGCCCGCGTCAAGTAAGGCCAGCGCAGTTGCGCCGTCCGACGCCTGGATCACCTCGTGACCACGATCTTCTAGCTCGCGGGCCAGCATCTCCCGCACTAGGTCCTCGTCGTCGATCAGGAGGATGCGGCGTCCATTGGTGGGCAACTCCACGTCGCTGGCTACCGGGACATCTCCCGCGACGGTATCCGCATTGGCCACGGGCAGCCACAGCGACACAGTCGTGCCGCGCTCCGGGGCGCTCTCGATGTGCAACCCGCCGCCACTCTGCTCGGCGAAGCCGCGCGCCATGGCGAGGCCCAGTCCGGTGCCCTTACCCGGCTCCTTGGTCGTGAAGAATGTTCGGACGCCCGGGCCAAAGTCGCGGTATCCATGCCGCAGCCGGTGTCGGTCACAGACAGCCGGACGTACGAGCCCGGCAGCAAGGCAATAGGTCGACCCGGCTCTGCACCACGCATGACAATCTCGGACCGAGCCGACAAGATCAGGGTCCCGGCACCATCCATGGCGTCTCGTGCATTGGTGGCAAGGTTCACCAGCACCGTCTCCAGTTGGCCCTTGTCGGCCAGAACCGAGGGCAAGTCGTCCGACAGGTCGGCTCGGATCTCGATGCCTGCGCCGAGGGTGTGGGACAGTATGTCACGCGTGCTTTGCAGCAGGGCCGCGGCGTCCAGGGGCTCCGCCCTCAGCTCCCCGCGACGTGCGAAGGCGAGTAGGCGCCGAGTGATGGTAGTGCCGCGTTCCACGGCATCGACAAGCATGCGCGCGAGCTGCCGCACAACTTCAAAGTCCTTTGCCCGACGCTGAATCAGGACGGCGCCACTTCGGATGGCCTGCAATACATTGTTGAAGTCATGGGCGATGCCGCCCGCGAGTTGTCCAAGCGCTTCCATCCGCTGGGCATGCGCGAGGCGGGCCTGGATCTCCTGCAAATCCCGTGTGCGCTGTTCGACAAGATCTTCGAGGTCCATCCGGCTCCGGGCCAGGGCCGCCTCGACCTGCTTGCGCTCAGTGATGTCGATCGAGGTGCCGACAAGACCGACAACCTTGCCTGTCGCGTCCCTCAGCGGCGCCTTGGTGGAGAGCCAGATCGTCATGGTGCCGTCAGGTAAACTGACTTCCTCCTCGATCTGCTCGGCGACACCGCTTTCCATGATGCGGCGGTCGTTTGCCATGATGACCTCCCCTTGCCGCTTGTCCCGGAGAAACTCGGCGTCGGTCCGGCCCAGGAAGTCTTCCCGAGGTTTGCCAATCAGACGTGCCGTCCCCTCATTGGCCAGCAGCATCCGGCCTTGGCGGTCCTTGGCGTAGACCACCCCTGGCACGGCTTCGGTGAAGGTCCGCAGCAGGGCTACGGCGCGGTCCCGTTCTGCTTCCGTGGCACGGCGCCCTTCGATGTCGAGCAGCACGCCGGGGAAGCGCAATGGCTTGCCCTCAGGGGAATGGTCGACGCGGCCGTTCGCCTCGACCCAGCGATAGACGCCGTCATTCTGCCGGACCCGGTATTCGCAGCGGTAGGGGCCGCCGCGGGCAAGGCCTTCGGCGACGGCGTTCAGGACGCGTGCCTGGTCGTCGGGATGGATTGGTGCGATGGCTTGTCGAAGACTGATCCCGATTCGACACTGCGCCGGGTCGAGCCCAAAGGAGCGGGCGAAGCGCTCGTCGGCAGTTAGGTGATCGGTCTGCACCTCCCAGACCCAGGTGCCGATGATCGCGCCTGCGTCGAGGGCTAGTTGCACACGCTCTGCCGCTAGCCGGGCCGCTTCGTTGCTGGCCGCGAGCGCCGCTTCAGCCTCACGTTGCTCGGTAACGTCCATGGTGACGCCGAAAACTGAGCCGGGCCGGTCGGGATCGGCCACAACCTGGGCACGGCTCAGCAGCCTGCGAACAGTGCCGTCGGGTCGCCGAACCCTGTACTCGATCTCTGTCGATCCGCCCTCGCGCATCAGGCGTGCGAAGTCACCGGCCAAGCGGTCTCGGTCATCAGGATGGAGGCGGGTGAGCCAAGCGGCGTGGTCGAACCGCGCGCCAGGGGGCAGGCCAAATAGGGCGCGGAGACCGTCATCACACCGAGCTATCTGGTCGGGTCCAATCTCAAACAGGTGGATGCTGCCCGCCTCTTGCGCCCGTCGTAGGCGCTGGGCGACCTCGACCGCATCGTCCCCCGGCGATCCAAAGCAGTCGGACAACGGTCGCGCATCCTCATAGGATATCGCCTTCACGATTAGCATCGTCGACGGCATCCGCCTACATTGCTGGATTCGATATGTAAGTTGAAATATATATATAGAACAATGCGCGCATAAAGTTTAGTTGGGCAAATGGCTTACCGTGTTCGTGGTCCTCGGGCAGATTTATGTCTGGACCGCTCGAATCTCAAATTGTCTGGGCCATAAAGTCGTTCGAGTTCGCACTCACTCAGGTTATGTCTCGATGTTAAGTTTGATCTCAGCGGATGATCGGAGCCGACCCTCGTGTATGGAGATGCTGGACGCCACATCGTGGCTCTCCTGGCTGAAGACGAGGCGCTAATCGCGCTCTCGTTCACCGACATTCTTGAAGCAGAGGGTTGCCAAGTGACGGTGGCCAGCGATGGCGCTCAAGCGCTGGCCGTGGCACGGCGCATGGGCGACACCCTCGACGTATTGGTGACCGACTTGAACATGCCGAACATGACCGGTGAAGACTTGATCCGCACACTGCGCGCCGAGCAACCGGGGTTGCCGATTGTCGTCGTGACCGGCGCGCCACCAGCGGGTGGCCTTGCGGAACTCCGTAGGCTTGGCGGAACTCACGGTCCCATCACGCTATTACGAAAGCCGGTCGACTACGACCTTCTGGTCAAGGCCGTGCGCAGCGCGTCAGGACGCCGTTGACGTCCTCCTC
Source organism: Paracraurococcus lichenis (assembly GCF_030657435.1). Lineage (GTDB taxonomy): Bacteria > Pseudomonadota > Alphaproteobacteria > Acetobacterales > Acetobacteraceae > Paracraurococcus > Paracraurococcus lichenis. The sequence continues at coordinate 27,502 of NZ_JAUTWS010000042.1, forward strand.
TTCAGAGGCGCTGCTGCCGCCAGTGCGGCGGCAGCATCCCTCCTGCCTCTAGTTCAGGCCGAAGCGTGCGCCTCGGGACGACCGGGATAGCGTTCCTGCCGTGTGAGGGCCGCAGACACAGCCGTCCAGTCGCCAGCGCCGGTGAGGTAGGCCTGGAGTTGCCGCCGGGCGCGGAAGACCCGGCTTTTGGCCGTACCTACGGCACACCCAGTCGCCTCCGCTACTTCCTCGTAGGAGCGGCCTTCGAGCACGACCATGAACAGCGCCACCCTCTGGTCGGCGGGCAGGCGACCGATGGCTCGGTGCAGTTCCTTCAGTACAAGCCGGTCTTCGTGTGCACCACTGACGGCCAAGGCCGACATGGGCGCATCGTCGATATCCGTGGTCTCACGCCGCTTCCGGATATTACTGATGAAGCGGTTGCGGAGGATGCGATGCATCCAGGCAGAAAAGTTGGTGCCCGGCATGAAGCTGGCCTGGGCAGCCAGAGCATTGGTTACGGCATCCTGGACCAGGTCGTCGGCCGAAGCGCCATTGCGGGTCAGCGAAAGAGCCTGAACTCGGAGTTTCGGCAGCATCCCAATCAGTTCGGCATGGAAGTCGAACTGCACCGCAGCATCGCTGGTGGAGTTCATCTCGGAGCGCGTCTGCAAAGCCTTCATGTCAGAGAGTGACCCGGACGAAAGCGGGGTTGCATCTCGGCTTCGTGTGTCTGTCACAGGGGCGGGAGGGAAGGTGTCTTGTTACGAAATCAGCAGCTTCTTTCCTCTCGTCGCTTGCCTCACCTTTACGTCAAGCCAACCAGAGTACAGGCAGGCCATTGTAACTGTGCTGTGGAATAGCGTGGCCACTCATGGACGAGGCTGGAGGACATAGGGAGGACAGGCCTCAGAAGCCGGATCCGACAGAGACGCTGGAGCAGGCGTTGGCTGCCGCTGAGGACGCGCGAACAGATGCTGCTGAGGCCCGCGCCGAAGCCGATGCCAATGCCTTGGAGCGGGATGCGGCCCTACGGGAACTCGCCGAAGCCAGGGCTGAAGCCAAGCGGGCGTACATGCAAATCTCGGTGCTGCAAGCCAAACTGGCCGAAGCTGAATCACGGACCCGGGCGTGTGAGGATGATGTGAGCGCCCAGGCGGAGGAACTCCGGGTTGTCGCGGAGAAGTTGCACGCCCAAACCTCTGCGCTCGCCAAGGCTAACGAGGCTCGGGAACGCGCAAACCGCGATCTCGAGGCGCGTGTGGCGGAGCGTACGGCGGAGGTTGCCGAGGTCAATGCCATCCTTCGGGATGCAGCGGACGCGCTCCCCCACTTGGTCTGGAGCGCCCGGCCCGGCGGCGCCTGGCGCTATGCCAACCGGCGCTGGGTTGAGCACACCGGGATCGCCGCCGACGATGCGCGCGGGTTCGGCTGGTTGGAAGCCGTCCACCCTGACGACCGCGACCGCGTCATGGCCGCGTGGGCTGCCGCCACGACGCATGGCGAGTTGCGGGTTGAGCACCGGCTCCGAGGGCGGGATGGCGTCTACGAGTGGTTCGAGACGCGGGCCCTTTCCCTGCGCGGCCGGAGATGGGGACGGGAAGCTGACCCAGAGCGCTTTTTCGGCACCAGCACCAATATCGAAGAGGCCAAGCGGGCCGAGGCCGCCCTGCGACTGAGTGAGGCCCGCTTCCGTGGCTTCGCCGAAACCACCGACGATGTGGTCTGGATCGTCAACGGCGAGACCGGACAGATTGAGTATCTCAGCTTGGCCTACGAACGTGTCTGCGGCGAACCGCGCGCCGCCGTCGTCGGGCTACCGTGCCACCGCTCGGAACTGCTGCATCCGGAGGACCGCGGCCGGGTGGCGGAGGCACTTGGCGCTCTACCCGCGGGCGCGCGGTTCGACATCGTGTACCGCATTGTCCGGCCCAGCGATGGTGCGGTGCGCTGGATCCGCGACGTCGGCTTCCCCGTGCCTGGAGAGGATGGTCGTATCCTCTGGTTCGCCGGTCTGGCGCGCGACATCACGGCGGCCAAGGAAGCTGAGACCCGCCAGGCGTTGCTGCTGGGTGAACTGAACCACCGCGTCAAAAACGCACTGACCGCAGTGCAGTCGATCGCTGCCCAGACGGCCCGAGGGGCCGAGCACCCGGACGCCTTCCAGAGCAGGTTCCAGTCCCGCCTGATCGCACTCGCGCAGGCACATGATATGCTCACGCAACGGGCGTGGAGGGATGCTGCGCTTGGCGACCTGATCCGCCGTACCCTGGCGCCACACGCCGATGGTGGGGACATAGCGGCTCGCGTGCATGCCGCCGGACCGTCGGTCTGGCTACGGCCCGAGGCCGCCATCGCCATGCACATGGCCCTGCACGAGCTCGCCACCAATGCCGCCAAGTACGGCGCGCTCTCGACCCCTGGAGGACGTGTTGAGGTCACTTGGCACTGCGTCGCCGATGAGGGGGATGGCGCCACGAGGTTGAACCTCCTGTGGTGTGAGCGGGGTGGTCCCAGGGTTGAGCCGCCGACGCGGACCGGCTTCGGCTCGCGCCTGCTCGAGCGCGGCCTGGTCCAGCAGTTCGGCGCCAGCACGAGTCTGACCTTCACGCCCGAAGGGGTCGAATTCCGCTTCTCTGCAACCATTGGTACGGGATTGACAGAGGAGTAAGAGGATGTCGAAGCCTCGGTAGGCATTCGCCAAGGTTCAGTGAGCAGGCAAACGGTTCGCTCGGTTGACATGGCGCACACCTTCCGCTCTCGATTTCCGCAACGACCGACCACATCGAGGAACCTTCAAACGAGCTTTCGGCGTTGGGGGCCGTGTTGAGGGCGGCTGCCCGTGCGCAGGAGGATGAAACGTTGCGGGTGGTCGATGACTAAGCCGAAGGTGGAAGGGGAGCGGGTTGAAGTCGGACCCGGCCAGCCTGGGGCCGAAAAGACAGCATCGGTCTACCCCGATACGGCCCTGCTGCAAGTGGCCTACAATGCTATGGGCGAGGCAATCGTCATCACAGGGCCAGACCTCGACCGACCTGGCCCCCGTATCGAATACGTCAACGAGGGCTTCGTTCGCCTGACCGGCTACACCAGGGAAGAGGTCGTGGGGCACAGCCCTCGTCTTCTCCAAGGCCCGAAGACCGAGCGCGCCGTCCTCGACCGTCTGCGGGCGGCCTTGGAGGCAGGCGAGCCCTTTCAGGGTGCGACGGTCAACTACCGCAAGGACGGCACCGAGTTCGAGGTCGAGTGGCTCATTACGCCGGTCCGGGACGAGACCAGGCGGATTTCGCACTGGGTAGCAGTACAGCGCGATGTCACCGAACAACGTCAGTCGGAGGAGCATCTGCGGCGCCTGCTGCACGAGGTCAACCATCGGGTCAACAACACCCTCTCGGCGGTCCAATCGTTGGCCGCCCAGACCCTACGGGATGTGTCCTGCGATGATGCCTTGCGCAAGGCGTTCATGGCGCGACTGCTCGCCCTATCCCGGATCCACCGGATCCTGGTGCAGGAGCACTGGGCTGGCGCATCGCTGCGCGGCTTGGCTGAAGCTCCATTGGCCCACTACCTCGAAGACAAGGCAGCGCGGGTTCGCCTTCGCGGTCCTGAAGTGTGGCTGCGCCCGGGTGCCGCGGTGACGCTGGGTCTTGCGCTGCACGAGCTTGCGGTAAACGCCGCAACCCATGGCGCCCTGTCGGTCGCGGGCGGCTATGTGTCGCTTTGCTGGTCTACCGAGATGATGGCGAATGAGGAGCGGCTTCTCATGCAGTGGGCCGAACGTTATGGTCCGCCGATGCAGGCACCACCTGCACATCGTGGGTTCGGCACCCGGCTGCTCGAGCGCGGCTTGACCGGAGAATTGCAGGCCAATACTAGCCTACGGTTCGAACCGGCAGGCTTGTGCTGCGACATCAACATGCCTCTGCGAGCAGTGGTTGGCGGCACGCCCTGATACGGCGCTGCATGCCCTTGCCTGTCTGTAGTGGGCGGTCAGTCAGTCGGTCTCGGGAAAGGTATCCGGGCTTTCGGCGTGCTCATCCAGGATGCGCAAGAACTCCGATGGCAGCGTCTCGTCAATGACGGCGTCAAGGGCCTCGTGCAGACCGTGGCTGATCCAGGACATCAGTGTGTTATCGGCCGTCGGATCTGCCTCGCCGGACGACATCTGATTTTGGGATGCACCGCCAGCCCCGTTTTGCGGGTCCTCTTCCCGATCCTCCATCCCCATCGCCGCACCCGCACCGTCCCGTGATGACCACGCGTTCCGGCAGGGCTGGAAGACGTAGTTGAGAGAGGCGTTCGCGCCCCTGTGGGGAGCGCAACGGATACGCCAGCACATAGTTGCGCTGCCAGCATTTCGGCGTGTGTGCTGGCGGAGTGCCTCGTCCTTCTACACCGGACGAGGCACCTGTGGGCTCATTCAGCATTGCCCAGACGGCAGAAGGTTGAGGTGGGAAACATCGACCTCGACCCGCCCGAACGCCGCCGTGCCCTCGCTAGGAGCTCGACGGGCGCGACGGCTGAAGGGGGGCACCTCATGCCACAGCCCTGGCGCCCACAACACGCTGTTGATCCGGCAGGACAAGGCTGGCAGCGATGACGCGTACCTCGGCCGCCCATGCCATGTGGCAACCCAAGACAACTCGTTCGGTTGCTCCGGGCTATGCCGAGCAACAAAGGGCCACGGTTCCCAATCCAAAGGTCCTGGAGCTCAAAAATAAATTTGAAGATTTGCTACCTACCGTGCAGACGATCGTATACGTCTTGAGGCACCTCCCGGTCCGGTGAGGCGATTACCTGGTAGGAATTGCACCAAATCAAAATACATTCAAAGTTGAGGGCGCCACAGAACGATCCAAGGCGTCGCACCCGAGCGGCTCGCTCTGCTATGGCGAGCAACTGCCTGCTGGCGGCCCTGCCGCACCAGGACCAGCCAGACCTCGCACCTTACCTTGAGGAGGTGACCTTGGTGCGTGGCCAGGTTCTGTTCGAGCCCGGCCACGTCCCGTCACATGTTCACTTCCCCCATGCAGGGACGATGGTTTCGCTCGTCTTGCCGCTCCGGGACGGGGGCACCACCGAGACGGTGACGGTCGGCCTGGAAGGCGCTGCCGGGATCAGCGTTGACGCCACTGACGCCACGGTCGAGGCCTACACCCGTGCCGTGGTGCAGATGCCGGGCACCGCGACCCGGATCCTCACGACCGATCTGGCCAGAGCGGCTGCCGCCTCACCGTCCCTTCGCCATCTTCTGGCGCGGTACGCCGAGGCTGCGATGTCCATGGCGCTTCAAACCGCCGCCTGCAACGCGCAGCACCCTCTCCGACCCCGTTTGGCCCGCTGGCTGCTCACCGCCCAGGACCGCGCAGACGATGCCGCGGCACCGGTGCCGCTGACCCAGGAGTTTCTGGCCGAGATGCTCAGTGTCCGGCGCGCCAGCGCGGGCGAGGCAGCCCTTGGGCTCCAGGCCGAGGAGTTGGTCCGGCTCAGCCGCGCGGGCGTGACGGTCCTCGACCGTGCCCGACTGGAGGGCGCCTCCTGCGAGTGCCACGGCGCTCTCCGTCGCCGCTTCGCGCAACTCCTGCCGGACTGCCTTCCGCAGGGCGCCCGTGGAGCGGACGCGATTGCTCCGGCGGCAGACCCTGCGCGCTAGGAGAGGTCCTGACCCGGCCGCCCCCACTTCCCTTCCTTTGACTACCCACCGGAACGTACATCACCGGCATGTCGGACACCACCCACACCAAGCCTGCCGCATATCCGAACGCCACTAAGCGCGGTTGGCGCCGTATCGGGCGGCCCGCCGCCGCAGCCCTCGCCACACTCACCCTCTGCCTTGCCCTCGTCACCGTCGCCGGGCTGCGCACTTCAGACGAGGCAAGGGAGGCAGAGCAGTGGGTGGCGCATACGTTGGAGGTGTTGACCGAGGTGCGTGAGGCTCTCTCGGCCGTGCAGGACGCGGAGACCGGCCAGCGTGGTTACCTGCTCACGCGGCAGCCCGACTACCTCCAACCTTTCGAGGAGGGTCTCGTCGCGGCGCCGGAAAGGCTGCGGAGAACGCGCGAACTGACCAGCGACAACCCCGCTCAGCAGCAGCGGCTCATCGAACTGGAGACGGCCGTTTCTGACAAGCTGGCGGAGTTGGGCAGGACCGTCGATCTGGGCAGCCGCGGCGATTTCGACGCCGCGATGGCCGTGGTGCGCACCGACGAGGGTCAACGGATCATGCAAACGATCCGGCGCTTGTTCCTGGAGGTAAGCGAGGAGGAACAGCGCCTTCTCGTCATCCGGCAGGCGCAGGCCGCGGCGGTTGCGCGGCAGCTTGCCCTGAACCTCTACTCGGCAGCCGGGCTGGCCTTGATTACGACCCTGGCGTGCTTCGCCGCCGTGATAATCGAGGTGCGGCAGCAGCGACGGGAGCAGGCGCTGGTGGACCGGGGGGCGGCGCAGCTACGCAACGCACTCGAGAACACGAGCGACGGCGTCTACACGCTCGGACCTGACGGACGCTTCGCTTTCCTGAATCAGCATGCGACCGAACAACTAGCGGGCGGACGTGACCTGATCGGGCGACTGTTCTCGGACGTCATTCCCGAAGGCTCGGACCAACGGGTTTGGCATGCCCACTGGGTTTGCATAAAGGAGCGCGTGCCAACCGAGATTGAACTGCACCACGAGGCGCTTGGCCGCCAGTTCGTGCTCCGCGCCTTCCCTGTCATAGAAGGCGGCATCGCCGTCTTCTTCCGCGACGTCACCGAGGAGCGGACCGCTGTATCCGAGTTGGCGGCGAGTGAGGCCAGGCTGCGTACCATCCTGGAGACGGTGCCCGTCGGCCTGATCATGGCCGAGCTACCCTCGGGCCGGATCGTCGGCGGCAATCGCTATGTCGAGCAGATGCTGCGCCATCCCGTGCTGCACTCGCCCGACATCCACGGCTACGACGAATGGGTCTCGTTCCACGCCGACGGCACGCGCGTTAACGGACACGAGTACCCGCTGGCCCGCATGGTTATGGCCGGGGAGGAGAACCCCTCCATCGACGTTCACTACCAGCGTGGCGACGGCAGCCGCGCCTGGACCCGGATTGCGGGCCGCCCGGTACGGAACGAGCGCGACGAGGTGGTCGGCGGTGTGGTGGCCTTGGTCGACATCGACGCCGCGCGTCGTGCCCAGGAAGCGCTCACCGCTAGCGAGGCACGTCTGAAGGACCTGCTCGCCACACTCGACCTCGGTACCTTCATGGCGCGCGACCTGGATGGCGTCATCCGCTTCTGGTCCAAGGGGTGCGAGCGGCTGTACGGCTGGACAGCCGAAGAGGCGATTGGCCGCGTCTCACATGACCTGCTCCGGACGGTGTTCCCTGTACCGCTCGCAGAGGTCCAAGCGGCGCTGGAACGCGATGGTTGCTGGACGGGCGACCTCCTCCACCACACCCGCGATGGACGAGAGGTAATCGCGGCGGCGCGCAAGGTCCTGCGTCCGGCCACTGCGGATCAGCCCGGGGCCGTTCTCGAGGTGCTCGCCGACGTGACGGCTCAGCGCCGTGCCGAAGCCGCCCTGGCGGCCAGCGAGGAACGCCTGCGCCTGGCAAGCGAGAGCACCGGGCTCGCCATTTGGGATGCCGACCTGGCGACCGGCACTGCCACCTGGACCGCCAACCAGTTCGAGATGCTTGGCTACGTGCCGGACCCGTTTGGGCGGGCCAGCAACGCCATGTGGCGCGACCGGATCCTGCCCGAGGACTGGCCGGAGGTGGAAGAGGCCAACCGTCGTGGCAGGGCTGGCGAACAAGCCTTTCGGATTGTCTACCGCATCCGTCGCGCCGACACTGGCGCCGAGCGATGGATCGAGACCGTCGGGCGGTATCTGGACCATGGCCCTGACGGCACGCCGCGGCGCGTACTCGGCGTCGGCTTCGACGTTACCGACCGGCGCGATGCCGGAGCAGCGCTCGCTGAGAGCGAGGCGCGGCTGCGCTCCATCGTGGATACCGCAGCGGACGGCATCCTTGTTGCCGACGCGGCTGGTGGCGTCGTGCTGGCCAATCCCGCCGCACTACGCATTTTCGGCTATGATGGCGAGCCGGACGGGCTACTCGGCCAGAACCTCGAGTTGCTGATGCCCGCCGCCGAGGCCGCCCGACATGGTGGCTATCTCGCTGCCCATCGTGCAACCGGGAAGGCGCGGGTCATCGGCGTGCCCGGCCGCAGCCTGATGGGGCGGCGCCGCGACGGCACGGAGTTCCCGATCGACCTCTCAGTCGGCTCCTTCGAGGTCGGCGGCGAACGGTTCTTCACCGGCGTGGTCCGCGACGTCAGCCAACGCGTGGCGGCCGAGGCGACGCTGGTGGCCAGCGCGGCGCGGTTCCGCGCTCTGGCCGAGGCGATCCCGTCCTTGCTCTACGAGGCAGATGCCCAAGGCCGCAGTATCTACGTCAACCCTCGCTTCACCGAGTACACGGGCCTCCCACTCGAGGAGGCTGCGGGGCAAGGATGGCGGGATGCGATGCACCCCGACGATCGGTCCCGGGCCGTCGAGTCTTGGATGGCAGCGGTGCGAACTGGCCAACCCTACGAGAATGAGTACCGCCTCCAACGCCAGGACGGCCTTTTCCGCTGGTTTCTCGCCCGGAGCATGCCGGTACGGGACGCCGAGGGCCGGATCCTTCGTTGGGTCGGCACCTGCACCGACATCGACGACCAGAAGCGGGCCGAGGCGGGCGCGAGAGAGAGCGAGGCACGCCTGCAACTCGCCCTCGAGGCGGGCGGCATGGGGTTCTGGTCCTAGGATCTCAAGACGGACCGGCTAGAGTGGGATGCGCGGCAGTTCGAGCTCCACGGCCTTGACCCTGCGCATGGCCAGCCGAGCAGCAAGGTGGCGCGCTCGACCGTTCACCCCGATAACGTGCCAGGGCTGATCACGGCCATCCAGGCCGCCATCGCCGCGGGCAATGGCGCCTTCAGCCACGAGTACCGCGTCGTCCATGCCGATGGCGTCCGCTGGATCGCAGGCCATGGCCATGCGGTACCCGGCCCGGATGGCTGTGCCGTCCGCATGGTCGGCTTGAACTTCGATGTCACCGCGCGCCGGGAGGCCGAAGCTGTTCTGGCGCGCGAGGCCGAGCAACTCGATCACCTCGCAGAGGAGCGTGGCCGAGCGTTGGCCGCAAGCGAGGCGCGGCTGGCGCAGGCCGCGCGGATGGAGGCACTCGGGCGCCTGGCGGGCGGCATCGCGCACGACTTCAACAACGTCCTCCAGGCCGTGCAGGGCGGGATCACACTCGCATCGAAGCGGCTGCCGCCTGACGCCGACAGCATTCGAAAGTACCTCGGCATGGCCTCCGAGGCGGCGGGCCGCGGTGCTGCCGTCACTGGACGCCTGCTCTCCTTCGCCCGCCGCGGCGAGCTCCGCTCGGAGCCGGTGGCGCCCGGCCCGTTGTTGCAGGGCCTGGCCGAATTCCTCAAGCCTGTCCTCGGTTCCAACTTCATGTTGAGAACCGTGGTTCCGCCCGGCCTGCCGCCGTTACAGGCGGACAAGGCGCAACTCGAGGCGGTGCTGGTCAATCTGACCAACAACGGCCGTGATGCGATGGCAGCGGGTGGCACCCTCATCCTCGCGGCTGAGGCGGTGACGGTGCCCGGGGCGGAGAACCCGCCGCATAACATCCAGCCCGGCACCTACTTGCGCCTCTCTGTCAGCGACGAGGGTGAGGGCATGTCACCGGAGGTTCTGGCCCGCGTCAGCGAACCCTTCTTCACCACCAAACCGCGGGGAAAAGGCACCGGCCTTGGCCTGGCCATGGCGCATGGCTTCGCCGAGCAATCCGGTGGCGGGCTGACGATACGGAGCGTGCTTGGAGAGGGGACGACTGTATCGATCTGGCTGCCGCGGCTTCCGGACGCGGTTGCAGTCCAGGAGCGTGAAAGTGACGACACGGCTTCCGACAGGGGTGCAGTTCCCGAGGGCGGCAACGCGATCCTGCTGGCCGAGGACAAGGCCGAGGTCCGGGCGGTGCTGGCTGCGCAACTCGACGATCATGGATACCAAGTACGAGAAGCCGAGGATGCAGCCTCGGCCCTCGCTATTCTCGAGGGTGGCTTTCGGCCCGACGCGCTGGTGACCGACTTGAGCATGCCGGGTGCCCTCGACGGTCTTGACCTGCTGCGTGAGGTGCGGCTGCGCCTGCTACGCCTGCCTGCCGTTCTAGTCACCGGTCATGCGGGTGATGCGGAGGTGGAGCGGATGCGAGAGGCTGAGCGGGGCGGCCCGTTCGCCCTCCTGCGTAAGCCAGCCTCGCCCGAAGCTCTGTTGGACCGGCTTGCCCGCGTGCTGCGTCAGGCAGGCATCCATGCCATCGCGGTGAATCAGTAATCGGGTGCTGAGTGGTGGCGACCTTGCGGTACGTGCTTCGCAGCCAAACCATCATGCGGCGCCTGACGCTCCGAACACGCATGGCGGTCCTGGTGGTTGCCGCTACCTTGCCGCTCCTCGGCTACAATCTTGGCACCATCTACGTGGATTATTGTCATGAACGGGCACGGGCAGGCCAGCAGCCGCTCGAGCCCGCCCGTGATCTCGCGCTTGCCTTGGAGGGTTAGCTCCCGGGTAGGCCTTGGAGACGACGCCTGCCCTGACATTAACCTTGTAGGTGCGCCTTCTGAACCAGGATCGCCACTTGATCGGCGAGAGCCGCGCCATCAACCGGCTTACGCAGTAGGCAAACGGGACCGTTGACCATGTCGCCGATGGCAAACTCGGCGGCGCTGGTCGCGTAACCCGTGAGCAGGATAGCGGGCAGCCCGGTCCTGCGCCGTTGCGCCTCTCGAATCACGGCAATGCCGTCCATGCCCGGCATCGACAGGTCGGTCACGACCACGTCCACCGCCTCGCCCGCATCAAGTCGCTCCAGCGCCTGCGCTCCGGACTCCATAGGCAGAACAGTGCATCCCGCCGCCGCAAGTTCCTCGGCAATCATCTCACGGACCTGAGTCTCGTCGTCGACGAGTAGGATGCGTGCATGCGTCCGCATCTCGGCTGACTGTTCCTTGCCGCTTGAAGGCCGGGTTGTCCCTTCGCCTGCCGTGGTCGGAAGCCACAGGACGACGACAGTGCCCTGCCCCCGCGTACTCTCGATGGCCAGTGTACCACCACTTTGTTCCACGAAGCCTTTGGCCATAGAAAGGCCGAGGCCAGTGCCGCGCCCTATCCCCTTGGTGGTGAAGAACGGCTCCAGCACCCGCGCCAGCGTCGCCTGGTCCATCCCGGAACCGGTGTCGGCAACGGAGAGACGAAGATACTCCCCCGCTGAGAGCCCGGCGGGATGGCCTTCTCGCGACACAGTCTCGGCCGTCGCTGTCAGACTCAGGACACCCTGGCCGGACATGGCGTCGCGCGCATTGGTAGCGAGATTCACCAGCACCGTCTCGAGTTGCCCCTTGTCGGCCAGCAGGGGCAGCAGCCCCTCCTGGGTTTCGACCCGCACCTCGATCCCTGCACCCAGAGTATGCGCCAGGATCTCGCGCATACCACCGAGCAGGGAGGCGGCGTCGAGCGGCTCGGCTCGCAGGTCGCCACGACGGGAGAAGGCCAGCAGGCGCCGGGTAACCGCCGCGCCACGCCCAGTCGCCTCGCGTGCGAGGCGGGCGAGCCGAGCGACAGCTTCCGGATCGGCCGGGCGGCGCTCAATCAGCGTGACAGCGCCCTGCACGGCCTGGAGCACGTTGTTGAAGTCGTGTGCGATGCCGCCTGCCAGTTGCCCGAGCGCCTCCATGCGCTGCGCATGTGCGAGCCGCGCCTCGGCCTCCCGCAGGTCATGTGTCCGCTCCTCGACCAGCCGCTCAAGGTCCTCGCGCGACCGTGCCAGGGCCTCGCGCGCCGCCACCGTGTCCTCGATGTCCGTGCAGGTGCCGAACCAGCGGGTGATGGTGCCGGTATCCGGATCGCGGACCGGCAAGGCGCGGCCGAGCATCCACCGGTAGGCACCGTCGGCCATGCGGATCCGGTACTCTACCTCGAAGGGCTCGCCGGTAGCGAGTGACTGCCGCCAGAGCGCCCAGGCGTGCTCGCGGTCGTCAGGGTGGAGCACCGGACTCCATTCCCCGGCCCGCTCCGGCGCCGTGCCGGTGAGGTCATGCCAGCGCCTGTTGTAGTAGTCGTGGTAGCCATCCGGCCGCGCCGACCACACCATCTGCGGCATGGTGTCCGTGATGGCTCTAAACCGGGCCTCGCTCTCGCGCAGGGCCGCCTCGGCGGCGCGTCGCTCGCTCAGGTCTACCACGAAGGCGGCTCCTACCCCGGTGTCCCGGTCGACCAGACCGAAGGAAACCAGGACTGGGACGCGCGTGCCATCCGGGCGCAGGTACTCCTTCTCGAAGGGCATACACCGGCCAGTTGCGGCGACCTCGGCGATCGCCACCTTATTGCGAGCGAGCCACTCCTTGGGCGTGATCTCGTCCAAGCGGAGGTTGCGCCTGTCCAGGTCCGCCCGCTCGCGACCGATCAGAGTGAGGAAGGCATTGTTGGCGGCGTGCACACGCCCGCTGGTGTCGCTGATGACAACGCCAACCGGGCTGTTCTCGAACAGGGCACGTGCGTCGGCCGCGACGCGCTCCCGCTCAGCGATGATCCCGGCGAGCACGGCAGTGAGATCGTCGGCCTCGCGCAGGCCAATGCGTTCCGGTGGTGTGCCTCCCATGGCTGCGCCTGCCACAGCGACCTCCGGCACCCGCCGGAAATCCGCAACCGTGCGGCGGGCTACACGCATGGCGAGGAGGAGCGACAAGGCAACCGCTGTCAGTCCGATGACGATGGTCCGCCGTGCATTCCCTTCAAGTTGTGCCAGGAAGGCCGCATCCGATACGCCAAGCTCGACGACGTAGCCGCTCTGCGGCGCACGAGCGAAGGCGATGGTGGACGGCACCCCCTCCAGCGTCCGCGTCCCACGCGGTGCGAGCCCGCTCTCCGCGGCACGGATCGCCTGGAGCACGGCAGGCCTGGACTGCTTGCCGACCGTCTCGGCGTCCCCGACCGAGCGAGCAACGATGACGCCCTGGCGGTCAAGCACGGTGATGAAGCCGCCAAGCGGCATGTCCACCAATTCGGTGATGGCCACCAGGCGCTGGCGTGGAAGCGTCGCGCCGATGGCCGCGATGGCTGAATGCTGGTTCTCGCCCTCCACCGCCGCTATCCGGGCGGGCACGGCCACAGCAATGACGGGCACGGTGTTGTTCGCGCCTAGGAGATGAAGATCCGATATCTGCGGCTTGCCGGAGGCAATCGCGGCCCGCACGTGTGGCAATGCAGGGTCGCCCCTGCCACGGCCGTCCGGCGCGCTGGTGTCGAGTAGCCGGGCGCCTGCGGCATCCACGAGGGTCATCCTGACCGGCGGCGCTCCGACAGGGAGGCCTTCCGAGAGCAGGTCACGCGCCGCCCGCAGGCCGTCGGCAAAGGTGTCCAGGTCACCGCGGGCCAAAGCGGGGGATGTCGCCAAGGTGCGTGCCACCGCCTGCGTCCGCTCGAACTCAAGGTCCACCAGGCGCGCCATGGTCCGCGCTTGCTCCAGGAGGTGTGCCTCCGCCTGCGCCCGGTCGTCCTCAAACTGCATCCAGAGCGTGCCCGCCCGGAAAATGATGAGCGGCACGATTACGACGGCAAGCAGCCACAGCAATCGCCGGGCAAGCGATTCACCGGCTGGACCGCCCGGCCCCGAAGCCGAGCCGGGCAAGGTCGTTCGCCAACTCCACGTTGTTCGCCAAGCCGTCAGCGGCATGCTGAGCCGGGCCAGCAGCAGGTACCAAAGCTGGCTTCCGTACGTCGTGACAGGCTTAGAAGGGTAAATCCCCCTGCCTCCGGCCTCCACAACCCCCCCATCCGACGGCATCACGCTCCAACCTGTTGGCCACCCCCAATCGCCACCGCCGCCGGAGGTCTCGAGCGACCCTACCCCAACGGTTTCAACTGAGGGCATACGTTTCACCCGGTCGAGTTCATACCTCTGCAATCAAGAAATCGCCACATCAAAGAAAGTGATTTTGCGAGCTTTCGAAGACCGTTTCGGGCTTCAACTCGTTAACTCGGCTTATATCAACTTATAGTTTCAAATCTGACAGCTATATTGCGGTCTTGTGTCGTAACAGCGGCAGTTCAACGCATCGAGCGTGGTTGCTCGCTATGCAGAATCTACCCCGCAGACCAGACGAACCGCGAATCGTCTACGTGGCTGTGTCGGGTTACATCCTACGGAATGTAATTGCTGGCCCCGTCAGTCAATCTGCATGCTACTAACGGTTGTCCCATTGCGTCTGGATCGTCCAGAAAAGAGCAGGTCAGGAGAAGCCGTACCGAATGCCTCACGTCACGACGGAAGCTTCTCCCGCCGTGCCCGAGCACCAGCTTGCGTCTCTCGGAAGTCGCTATCAGGCGCCCCCTCCACGACGGGGCCGCAGGTTGCGGGACCACATCATGGTCCTGGCGCTGGCGGTACTGGCCCCCGCGCTTGGGGGCGGAGTCGCGGCGGCCTGGGTAGCGGTCGACAGCTATCGGACGGCAGCCGAAGGGCGCCTTCGGGACACAGCCCATGCGCTGGCACTTGCACTAGACTCTGAGATCGACTCCGTGACCACAGCGCTTGTGACGTTGGCAGAGTCCCCAGACCTGCGACCAAGCGGTGACTTGGCGGCCTTTGAGGTGCAGGCCAGGGCCGTGGGTCGCGCCCTCGGGACGGGGGTGCTGGCCCGCGGCCCCGCCCCGGGCTTTCCGACGTTCATCAACACATTCGTACCTCCTGGTGGGGCGATACCGCCGATCCCGCCCGAGGCGCAGGAGATCCTGCGAGACGTTGCGGCGTCTGGACGCCCACGAACGACGGACCTGTACCTCAGCCCCTCGACAGGTGACCCCACGACCGCTGTGGTGATGCCCCTCACGTCGGACGGACCCATGCGCCTGCTCACCATGACACTGCCGCCCGGGCGCCTTGCGCACCTGCTCGAAGCGCAGCGCCTGGAGGCGGGTGGGGTCGCAAGCTTGGTCGACGGGCACGGGCGCATTGTTGCGCGGTCGCATGACCACGACCGCTACCTTGGCCAATCAGCGCCTTACCGGGGGGGGGGGCGGGCACCTAAGTAAGGTTGCGGAGGAGTTGGTCCGCGGCGGGAACCTCGACGGTACGGACACTCTGTTCGCCCTTGCACCGCTCCGGTATGCGCCGGGGTGGACCGTCGCCGTCAGCATGCCATGGCAGGTTTACGGAGCGGCGTGGCGGCGGCCGCTGCTATGGCTGGCTGCGGGCGCAGCCGTGGTATTGGTCCTCGGCCTCAGCGCCGCGCACGTCCTTGCCCGGCGCGTGGTGCGCCCGATCGGTGCCCTGGTCCGACGCGCCCAGGCCGTGGCCTCCGGTACCCCCCTGACGCGCGACGCCAACGATGCGGATGCGCCGGTCGCCATCACTGAGATTGCGGACCTGCGGGCCTGGATGGCCACGGCTGAGGAAGCCTTGCTGCGCCGGAGTGAGGCGTTGGCCGAACAGAACCGGACGCTCGGCGAGTTGGCCGGGACGCTCGACCTCGGCATGGCCATGGTCCGCGACTGGGACGGCCCCATCCGCTTCTGGTCGAGGGGCTGCGAGCTCCTGTATGGCTGGTCCGCCGCGGAGGTGGTTGGCCGCGACGCGCACGACCTGCTGCGGACCGTTTTCCCCGTGCCCTTCCCAGAGATCAAGGCTGCGCTCGAGCACGACGGCGAGTGGACAGGTGACCTGCGGCATTGCGCCCGGGACGGCCGCGAGGTGGTCGTTGCCGTGCGGAAGGCTCTGCGGCGCGATCAGGCCGGGCGCCCCGTTGCGGTGCTGGAGTCCGTGGCCGACGTGACAGCGGCGCGTGAGGCTGAGGCCGCGCTCCGGGACAGCGAGGCGACGCTGCGCGCCGTGCTCGATGCCCTGCCGGTGGGCGTGATCATCGCCAACGTCTCGGGCAGGATCCTCAAGGACAACGCGGCACACCGCGAACTCTGGGGTGTGCCGCCCGACACCACCAGTTGGGAGGCCTACGGCGAGTGGGTTGGCTACCGGCCGGAGACAGGCGAGCGCATCCAGGCTCATGAGTGGGCCATGGCCCGCGCGCTGCTCAAGGGCGAGACCACGCACGGCGAACTCGTGGAATGCGCGCGCTTCGGCACGGGGGAGCGGCGGTTCTTTCTCAACAGTGCGGCGCCGGTCCGCGATGCCCGGGGCAGGATCGTGGGCGGCGTGGTCGCCGAGGTCGACGTCACCCCGCACCGGAAGGCGGAGGCGGCCCTGGCCGAGAGCGAGGCGCGGCTGCGCTCGGTGGTGAACACAGCCGCCGATGGCATCCTGGTCGCCGACGCCGCCGGGCGGATCGTGTCGGCCAATGCATCCGTGGTGCAAATGTTTGGCTACGATGCTGAGGAGGACCTGCTCGGTCGAGACCTCGGCACGCTGATGCCGCAGGTGAAAGCAACCACCTCCGGTGAGCGACCGAGCTCTACTGACCTGCCAAGGCGCGAGCTCACCGCTGCCCGGCGGGATGGGAGCGAGTTCCCGGTCGAGCTCTCCGTCTCCTCCTTCGCCTCGGGTGGCCAGCGCTTCTCCACCTCCGTCGTGCGTGACGTGACGGAGCGCAAGCGCGCCGAGGAGCTCCGGAACCTGCTGGCGCGCGAGGTTGACCACCGGGCAAAGAACGCGCTGGCCGTCGCCTTATCTCTGCTGCGGCTCACGCCACGGGACGACGCGGCGCGCTTCGCGGCTTCGGTCGAGGGGCGGGTCACAGCCATGGCTCGGGCGCACTCGTTGCTGGCGACACAGAAGTGGGAAGGTGCCGACCTGCGTGCTCTCGTCGAAGCCGAACTGGCGGCGCACGTCGGGCGCCTGTCGCTGTCCGGACCTGCGGTGCGCCTCTCTCCGGAGGCGGTTCAGCCGATGGCGATGGTTCTGCACGAGCTTGCCACGAACGCGACCAAGTACGGCGCCCTCTCTCTACCCGCAGGCCATGTGGTCCTGTCGTGGGACACCGTGGGGACAGGAAACGGGTTGAGGCTGGTGTGGCAGGAGCGGGGCGGCCCGCCGGTGCAAGCACCCACTCGACGCGGCTTCGGCTCACGGCTGCTGACCTCCCTGGTCGTCCAGCAACTCGGCGGCGATTTCGAGCTCATCTGGACGGACACTGGCCTCCATTGTGAGATGCAGATTGAGCCTCGGTTCCTGATGTCCACAGCACCATCGCTGACAAAAGAATCGTCACCTCGGGCCTCGATCGAGGAGCGCCGGGTCACATGCACCCAGCAGATCGAACAGACTAACCATCAGCCTGCACAGAAGGGTGTCCGCCCGCGTGTCCTTGTTGTGGAGGATGAAGCGCTGCTGAGCCTGGAGATCGAGTCAGCACTCGACGAGCTCGGCTGCGACGTTGTCGGCCCGGCCCGTACCCTCGCCGACGCGGTGCGCCTGGCCGCCGGTGAGAGGCCGCTCAGCGCCGCTGTGCTGGACGTGAACCTGGGCGGCGGTGACTACTCTTTCCCGGCTGTCGACCTGCTCCAGACCCGCAATGTGCCCTACGTCCTGGCCACCGGCTACGGCAGTGCCAGGTGGCTTGAGGGCCGCGAGCACGATGCAGTCGCGGTGTTGATCAAACCCTACCCGCGCGAGGCGCTGGCCGGTGCGGTTCGGGCCGCGCTGCACCGGGCGGCACAATCGCAGGTGCCTTAACCCCAGGTTCGTCGGCGAGATCCGACGCAGACGTTCTCGCTCGAGCCGCCGTGCCCGGCGGAAACACAAAGTACAGGCTCGAGGAAACAGCAACTTGCCGCTCGGCGACGTTGCTGCATGTGGCTGGCGCCTTGGGAAACCGGCAAGCTACTGTTGTCCTTCTCGCAGTCATCGCGGCTTTGAATCCTTTGATGCTGCCTACTTCGCCACGTGGGCCTGTCCACCCCTCACCGACCTCACCAACGGCAACTCGGCTTCCCAGACCAGCCCCTCTGGCTGCCAATCTGAACGTATTGAGCCGCCGAGTTGCCTGGCCAGAGTGGTCTCGATGAGCCGCGATCCGAAGCCGCGGCGCGACGGAGGGCCCTGAACAGGTGGGCCACCACGTTCGGACCAGCAGAGCCTGAGCAGACCAGCCTCCGTGTCGACCGACCACGACACCGTGACCCGCCCACCTGGTGCCGAAAGTGCACCGTACTTCGCGGCGTTGGTGGCGAGTTCATGAAGGGCCATTGAGATCGGCTGCGTTGCCGCAGGCACCAGCACCACTGGCGGGCCGTCCAGATCGACAACCGGACCACTTTCTCCGGCTTGCTCCATTCCTGACAGAAAGGCCTCAAGCTCGGCTTCGGCCAGGACGCGGAGGTCGGCACCCGTCCATTGCGCGTCAGCCAGGATGGTGTGTGCGCGCGCCAAAGTCGTGACTCGTCCTTCCACGGCCTTCGCGTAGGCTGCCGGATCATCTTTGGGGGCCAGCCTCACCGCCGCCTGCACGACGGCAAGGGCATTCTTGGCGCGGTGGTCGACCTCGCGCGCCAGAACCGCCCGTGCCTCCTCCGCGCGCCGCCGCTCGGTGACGTCCTGTACAACACTCACCACGCGCAGAGGCCGCCCCTGACGGTCCCGCTCAGATACGGCTGCGCTGACTCGGACCCAAACCACGGCGCCGTCCGGTCGCACCAGACGGCACTCCTCTTCCGTCTCGACGCCGATGGAGAGCGCCCGCATCGAAGGACTGCGGTCCCAGTCGTCAGGATGGACAATGTCGCTCGGACGGAGGTGTTGAATCAGTTCGTCCTGACTCCGGCCGACGATCTCGCAGAAGCGCCGGTTGACCCGCAGGTAGTAGCGCGTCCGCACGTCCTGCTCCGCTACGCCTGCGCCAGCCGTCTCGAAAATGGCCCGGTATTCGGCCTCCCGAGCCACGAGCGCCGCCTCAGCCTGCTCGCTGGCCAGCCGCAGGGTCTCGAACTCGGCCACGCCCGACGCTGGAGTGCCACCCCGGTCTTCATGCCCCTCGGCCAGTGCCTCGGCTTGACGCGCAAGGGCTGTGATCGGCCGTAGAACGCGCCGGGCAAGTTTGGCTGCAACGGCAAGACCGGTGGCGAGTGCCAATGCTGCACTGCCCGCCAGGGCTGCTAGCGGCCAGACCCAGGTTGCCTGATAGCGCTCGTAGGGTTCGGCCACGACCACGGTCCAGCCTGGAGCGGCCCTCAGGGTCTGAGAGGCGTAGATCGCGGGCTCGCCATAGACCGATTGGCTTCGGAAAACCCCTCTTGCGCGCTCGGTTTCGGGCACCTCCCTGCTGGGCGGCACAGTCCCGACAAAGCGTTCATGGTCACGGGAACGCGCCAGGATGCGGCCCTGGCTGTCCGCAACCGACGCGAAGGCCGTACCTGATAACCCCATGATGCGCAGTTCTTCGGACATACGGGCCGGGTCCATGACGAGGACGACCACGCGGGTGATGTGTCCTGCCTGCATGGCCGGTGCGGCCACGGCGACCACCGGCCGACCGGTTCCCCGCCCGACGAAGAA
Organism: Paracraurococcus lichenis; assembly: GCF_030657435.1. Taxonomy (GTDB): domain Bacteria; phylum Pseudomonadota; class Alphaproteobacteria; order Acetobacterales; family Acetobacteraceae; genus Paracraurococcus; species Paracraurococcus lichenis. The sequence continues at coordinate 47,015 of NZ_JAUTWS010000042.1, forward strand.
GTCGGAAACCGCAGGCCTGCCGGTCTCGATCGCGTGCCGGATCACTGTCCAAGCACCCTCGCCAGGTGGAGAGGGGGGTGGCATTGGCGCGCCTTCAGGCAAGCCGGTGTTCAGGAGTTGCTGGTGACCCGGCGCGGCATCGTTGACGACGACCCAGCCGCCTACTGATTTACCAACTTGGCGCGCCCACGTGTCGAAGGCAGCGAGATCGTCTCGCTCAAGCAGCGGCGACGAGGCAAGGGCGGCAACCGTGGAGAGGTGAGCGTCGACTTCGGCGTCCAGAAAGAGAGCCAGCGCTCGGACGGTATCTTGGAGCCGTGCTTCGAATGATTGGCGATAGCTGGCAGCGAGCGACCAGGCCGCCACGCCGCCTATGAGCAGGGCGGGCAGCAGCATGGCAACGATAAGACCGAGAAGATGAACACGCAGCCCGGGCGGGCGCCTGAGAAAACCACGGCTTGGGCTGCTGCCTTCCGAGGCCGCCGTCGGCTCGGTCGGTTCGTTGGACACCACCTCTACGGTCGTGCCCAACTACGCTGCCTCCTGACGGGCGGACAGAGCCTGGAGGATGCGGCATGGGGTCGGTGCCCCCTGGCTATCCGCCTCGACGAAGCCATGGAGTTCGCGCTTTAGGGCCTCCAGGTCCGCGACCCTGCGTTCGATCTCGGCCAGGTAGGCGCGCGCCACCTGCTCACGTTCGATGCACGTATCCTGTCCCTGGTCGGCCAAGCGCAGAAGCTGGCGGACATCGTCGAGGCTAAAGCCCAGGCCGCGGGCCCGCCGAATGAAGCTCAGCCGATCAAGGTGAACTTTTCCGTAACTGCGGAAGTTGCCGGACGTCCGATCAGGCGCGGGAAGCATGCCGACCCGCTCATACCAGCGGATCGTCTCCAGCTTCGCGCCAGTAGCTCTTGCCAGGGCACCAATGCCGATCGGGCTGTTCAAAACCATGCGGCACACGCCTGTAGTGACTACAGGGTTCACATAGTCGACTCTCGCGGTCGGGCAACCCTCGCCCGGGCTGCCCTACTACTTTTTGAGCTTATTGCTCAAAACTTAACCGATAATCCTCAAGCGAGGTTTAGGAGACACCTATTGCGACCCACACGACCTTGGGTCATGAGGGTAGCGCCACGGCTTACTCTCTCCGAGGTTATTGCTGGGCTGGATGTCTCTCGGCGTCACGGCAAGAACCGCCCAGCAACTCCCGCACGCACTGGCTCAGGACCGTGGGCATGAATGGCTTGAGGAGAATGCGCTCGCACGGGTCAGAGGGTCGGCCCAATACATTGACCGGATTGCCTGTCATGATGACGACTCCGACATCTAGCCAGCGCCTGTGCGCCTCCTCGGCCAGCGTCAGGCCATCCATTCCGGAACCCAGGTTGACGTCGGTGACGACGACCTGCGGACGGCCGTCATTCGTGAACAGCGCCAAGGCTTCCTCAGCGGTCGGTGCCTCGACCACACACAGACCATCATCCTGCAACCCGTCCGCAACGACCTCGCGCACGAGTGGCTCGTCCTCGACCACCAGGACATCCATGGCGGGCGTTCCTGCTCCCGGTACCCAAAGCATGTAACCGCATTGATCGATTGTGGTTCGTGGGAGGACTACAACGAATGCGTGTAGTGGCAGATCGGTGTCAGGTGCCTGACGCAAGCCCTGTTTGGTGTCACCGAGCCATCAAGACGAAGACGAAATGACGCTGGCTCTGGAGGTCAAGAGGGTGCCTGTGCCCCTTGGTTCCTAAGGCGAGAACGGCTGGTCTAATATTACATACCAGACAGATGATACTTTTCATGGCATAGAGCTTGGAGGCTTCAAAGCTTTTGAGGGCTCTTCACCCATCCTTGTTGCATTCTCATCAGGAATCAGTGAAACTCTTTGACCAAATACAGAACCTAACCTTAATTCTTATTTACGTACGCTTGCCGTGCAACGAAGCACCATCTGAAGTGACCGAGGACGCCCCGCAACACCTCTTCTATTTGGCTGTCGATGCAGGCTTATCGCAGCCCGATGAAGGCTACGAGAGGTTGATTCCTGCCTAAAAAAAGAATGAAGAAAACGTTTGAGACCGGCGCTACCGCGGCCGATGCAGAACTTCGTTGCTTGGCGAACAGGATTGAGGCTCTACAGTCGCAGGAGTTCTTGTCGACATTGATGAAACAACAGGCTGACGATCGGGGCGACTTAACCCCCACAACGTCATCCTGAGAGCCATACGATCCGTTCGGTGCACACTATGAGCCGTAGATGCGCAGGCATGCCGGACCGGGTGTTCTGTGCATGCTGCCTCAAAGGTCGCCATCGCAGTCCTTGATGGCGACCTCGGCATAGGGCCGGACGTTGCCGTCGACCTTAGGCAAGGGCAGTATGAACCTCCCTGCTCGGGGCCTCTCTGGAAATGCGGGGTGGCCAGCAATACCTCGCGGCGCCCGATGGTCTCGAACTTGAAGACGGCCGACCATCGAAGGCTTTGCAACCGGTGTAGCACCTTCCTGCCCGACCGCGATCAAAGTACGCCAAGCAACGGGCACAAAGCAGGTTAATCTAGGGCTGCCGCATGCTGCCGTAACAGCGACTCGGCCTTGTGTAAGCGGAGTTGAAGTTCGCTACGTCGGCATTCGGACGGGCGGCGCAGTGGGTCGCCCATTCTCGCCTTCCGTTGCAGCCCCAAGATGGTGCAGCACCGCCGCCAGTTCGCTGGCGGAGGGTGGCGGCCCGTCCACCAAACGCCGCCGCATCTCTGCCGCGCCTTCGAGGCCATGGTCCGCGTTCTGCGTGCATCTGCCCGCTTCCGCCCTGGACATTCTGACCGCTTCCACCGTGGCCAGAAGAGCACCCATGTAGTTGTCCCAGATTGCCGCCGCATCCGCCCCGGACCTACTGCCTGGAGCGTCATCAGGCCTATCTGCTGCCTTAGTCGCTTCCATCTTGGTCCCCGCGGTTGGCGGGATGCTCGCCAAGCATCCCGCGGGCCGATTGGAAGTTACTCCGCCGCAAGCGGCAGACTGGCGTGCGTGGGAAGGGTCACCGGAGAAGATCCGGATGGGAACATGCTCTCGAAATACTCGGTTTCGTCTGTGTCAACCATACCGAGTGCGTCATCAGGCTCTGTGACCCGCTCGGCATGCGCCTTGAAGAGGTTGGCCTTGCCAAAATTTACGGGCTTGTCCTCGCGTCGCGCTCGCTTGGTGCGGCGGAGTTGCTTGGCCACGTGCTCGACTGCCAATGAGAGAGCAGCGTGGGCTTCCTTGTGTGATGCACGCCCATCAAAATCAAGATCTCCAGCCACGTGAAAGCGAATGTTGCAGCAGAAGCCGCTTCCCTTGGCTGTACGGGAGAAGGTGACGGTTGCATCTGCTGCACGGCGAAAATACTTATCCGCCAATGTCCGCATTTCCGTTTCGACGTGCCCTATCAGAACCTCTCCAAGGTCAAGGTGTCGTCCCGCGACCATAACCCGCGTGTTCTCGGGTATATCGGCATCAAGCGAACTGGACATCTCGCCTCCGTTCCTGACAACCAGTTACACGGTAGTGCGAGAACACGGTTCAAAGAACGAAAAACCATAACTTGGCATTCAACTTTTTGGGACTACACTCGCGTGCAACCATCGCCCTGGTTTCGCATTGACATATGTCCGAGCGTCTCCGCCGTCGCGAATAGCGGCCGGGTGACCTGATCAGTGCAGTTGCCGCAGGTCCCGGCCACAGCACATGCTCGAATGCCGGTCATCGACCGTCGGTGTGCCAAGCAGTTTAACGCTGGCGCCGGAGGCGTACGCTCGAGACACCAGATATCAATAGGAGTGGCCCCGGCACCATCAATTGCATGCCCGGTGCTTTCGCCAGGCTCGCCACTTGATCGCTGGGGCTTGCTACCAGCCCCCTGCCCTTCGAGCTCTCCGGCTTCTGGATTGCGATGCTCCGGCATTCCTCATTCAGTCGGAATGCTGCCTATTGCTGGAAAGGCGAGATGATTGACGCGTGCATGCGGCAGGTGCTCACCTGGACCGAGGTATTGGTCGTGGCAGTTGGTAAGCGCAATCCGTCATCACGCGCGCAAAGACTGCCATCAGGTCATTCCAACGTCAGACATTCGGCGCACTAGGCAGATCTGATCGACGCCGCGTTCAACGCAGATCGCTCGACCTGCCCCACATCACTGCCAAGCCATCGTCATCGTGCTGGCAGCGACGCTGAGGGTGCGTCGGCAGCTATCCTACGCCCTCGTAGCTAGGTAGGCGCGCTCCCTCAAACCTCGGGAACGGCTCCGGATGCCTCCCCTCCGGGCGCCAGCGGAATTCTCGCATGCTCACGGTTTCACTGCTCGCGTGCAGGTTCCAGGACTTGATCATCAGGGCAAACCGTTCGAGCAGGCCCTCGCGGGTTCCAACTGGCGCTTCGACGCCCCGGATCAGGCGCTCGCGCAGTTGCCAGGCCGGATTACCTTTGCTGGCATTCAGGCCAGTTGCCACCGTGTAGAGCCAATCCTGGAGCATTGCCTTTCCCGGTGAGCGAGAGGCCAGGTAGGCGGTGGCATAAAGTGGCGTACTGCGAATCCCTCGGGGATAAGCGAAGCCGTTCACCGCCGCGACTACCTCGGCGATATCCTTCCAGCGTTCGAAGGCGCGGCCCACCTCGTCGTTGCTGACGAACTGGCGGATGCTGTCAGGCAACCCTCGACGATAGAGAATGAGCAATCGCACCGCTGAGGCGACCGGGCCGCCTTGCGGTATTCCCTTAATCGTTAGCACATCTCCCCCGCTCCGAGATGCACCGGTATCGGTTTTAGTGAAGACTCGACGCGGAATCCCGAAGCGGACATCCATGTCAACGACCGCGTCGGCCTCGACTACCGCCAACAGCCGGTGCTGGCCGTTGTTCAGCACGCCCTCGGCCGAGACGATGATCGGCTCGCCAGTGTTTTCGAATTCACCGGATCGCATCTGGTCCGCCAACTGTGCCAGCTTGCGTTGGTTCACTCGCCGGTTGCCGGTGTTCAGCTTCAGCACTTCGCTGGCGAAGTGCTTGTCGAACACAAGGGTGCGGGTACCATAGAAGGCCTCAACGAGGTGTTGGAATTGCTCGGCCGTGACCCGCTCGGCATGAGGATTGATTTCCGAGGTGCCGTCCCCGGGAGCCTGAGTCTTGCTGGTCGTGGGTGCCGGTCCCATAGCCCTTTCTCGTGTTCCGATACCTGCCACGAATGCAACGGAGCACTGGGAGCCACCGTCCGTCAACGGGTCATCGACGCG
>NZ_JAUTWS010000420.1 GCF_030657435.1 Paracraurococcus lichenis
GTTGATATTCCGCACGTGGCGGAACACCATGGCGTTCAGCCCGGCCGAGTATTGTGGGATGTCGTGCGCGCGACCCTTTGGCAAGGGCGTGTGCTCGGTGTCATCGGCGATGAAGCGAGTCCGCGCATCGCTCTTCAAGGCGTAATAGAGCGACACGCCATTCGCCGTCATGTGGATCTCCTGCGCGGCGTAGGCACGGTTGTTCGAGGCATCGAGCCAGGAGAGCGTGCCCGTGACCAGTGTCGGGTAGAGCTCGCGCACGTATTCGAGTGCGTCGACTGTCTCGCGGCTGTTGATGCTGACGCGGCCCTCCTCATCGGTCAGTGAGGCATTGTGCGACCAGAGCATCCAATTGGCAAAGCCGTTGCCGTCGCCAACGGCGTTGCCCAGGGCGAAGCCCGCCGGCCTGCCGAGGCGCTGCATTGCCTTGCACAGCCTCAGGAATTCCTGGAGGTCATCTGGCACCCGCTCGAACCCGGCCTCGCGCAGCGTGGAGACACGGTAGCAGATCGGCCCCGTGCCGCCGCCGAAAGGCACGCCGATCCAGCGGTCGGTGCCGTGCCGGCGACCATATTTAAGCGGCAGATAGCTCCAGCCACCATAGCGCCGACCGAGG
>NZ_JAUTWS010000421.1 GCF_030657435.1 Paracraurococcus lichenis
ACATCGCCACGAGCGTCGACACGGGCCGGATCGTCGCGGTGCTGCTGACCGACAAGGATGTGGACGATGGCGGGCAGGTCGGCGCCTTGCTTGAGCAGGTCGAGGAGCCGGTTGCGTCTTTCAGCGGTGATGGCTCGTACGACCGGGACGATGTCTACGCCGAGGTCACGACACAGCGCCCCGACGCGGCCGTGATCGTGCCGCCCCGCGCGAACGCGGTGCCGAGTGAAGCCGCGGAGACCGCACCGACACAGCGCGACCGACATCTGCAGTGTATAGCCGAGCGCGGCCGCATGGGTTGGCAGAAGGCCTCGGGCTACAACGACCGTGCCTTGATCGAGGCAGACATCTCGCGCTGGAAACGCGTCATCGGTGACGGGCTCCGATCGCAAACAGACGAGCGTCAGGCCACCGAGGTCGCCATCGCTGCCAATATGCTGAGCCGCATGCTCGAGCTCGGATGTCCGAAGTATGTCCGCGTCGCATAACCCCGAATGCGGGTAGGGCTACGTGCGTCCACATCGCTGATCCGTGCACCACACTGGTCGCGTCCTGCTCCACGCCCGCCGTGTCACCCTCGTCATCGCCCAAACGGCCGTGGACTTCTGGAGCGCCC
>NZ_JAUTWS010000422.1 GCF_030657435.1 Paracraurococcus lichenis
ATCATCGTCGACAACCTGCCGGTCCACCGAGCCAAGCGGGTCACCGCTTGGGCGAAGGCCAATGCCGAGTGGATCGAGCTGTTCTACCTGCCGCCCTACGCGCCGGAGCACAATCCGGACGAGTTCCTCAACAACGATGTCAAGCAGGCCATGGCGAAGCAGCCGGTCCCCAGGGACAAGGCTTCGCTCAATGCCGGCCTCACCTCGTACATGCGCAGCCTGCAACGCCGCCCTGCCAAGGTCCGGGCGTTCTTCCAGGCCACCACCGTCCGCTACGCCGCATAGACCGCTGAAGATACGTATTTGATGGCCGTACTAGTAGCCTATGGGGATCGGCTCGTCCGCCGCCTCGGCCTGCGCGATGTGCGCAGTCTGCAGCCCGACCCGGCGGCCATCGCCGCGCGCGACCCGATCGGCGGCCTCTTCGCCGCCGATCGGCAGGAGGGTCGGCGTGAGGCAAAGCCGGCGCCCGCCGAGGCTGCTCTGAACACGGCCGAACGCGAGGAACTTGCCCGCCTGAGGCGCGAGAACAAGCAGCTGCGCCACGAGCGCGACATTCTCTCTCGAGCAGCGACGGGTACCCATCGGATCTATTGTCTCGACCGAGAAGTTT
>NZ_JAUTWS010000423.1 GCF_030657435.1 Paracraurococcus lichenis
CACTCAGCCTTCGCAATGTGCAGACTGGCCCTTCTGCACAGGCGCCGCCGCAACAGAGCCAGTTTCGCGCATTGCGGCGGTGCGGTTTTTAACCATGACGATCGGAGGACCACAGCTAACAAAGACGTTATAACGCATGCCGGAGAATGGAATTCTCCGCCAGAAACTGGATTGCAGCCGAACATTTCTCCGGTTGAGGGTCTGCATGCACTTTGATGGTGTGGGCGCCCCGGACGGCATCGATGTGCCAAGGTGGACGTGTTGAGCAACCACCAGGGGAGGCGTCCGCACCATCAAAATGACTTCGGGCCGTTTCACTTGGCACTTCGTTTTCGTCGCGGGCGAGGCCCGCGTGGCCTTCGGAGGCGTGCTCGCCGCCTCGCTCGCCGCCCGCGCCTCCGGCACGCCGCCCGAGCGGCTCGCGGCCGAGCGCACCAAGCCCTTGCGCACGCTGCTGCTGATCGCCGCCAGCGCGGCGCTCCGCCACGACCACCCCGGCGTGCCGGCCTGGGAGCAAGAGGCCGCCGCCGCCGCGGGCACCACGAATTTTCTCAACGCCCTCTACACGCTCGGCTTCGGGTGCGCTTGGCTGTCCTCCGGCGCGCCTTAAT
>NZ_JAUTWS010000424.1 GCF_030657435.1 Paracraurococcus lichenis
CGTGAATGCACCGCGTTGAAGAAGCTGTAGGGGGCGAGGTTGGGATTTCCTTCAGCGTCGACCGTCGAGATCCAGCCTATCGGCCGCGGGGCGACGATGGCCTTAAACGGGTCATGAGGCAGGCCGTGTCCCAGCCGAGGCTCGTAGAACATGCGCGGATTACCCTCCTCCCGTAGCGGTCCTCATCCTCTAGCGTTGCTGGCCGGGTGCCGGAAGCAGCTAGGGGACCTCCTTGGCAGCCACTCAGAGGCGACAGGCTACGCAACTCTGCCACCTCCGCCGAAGCATCCAGGTGCTACAGACGGTGCTGGAGAGCGTGGTGACTGTTCGGCGGAGCCAAGCATCGCCGTAAGCAGTCGAGCAAGCGGCACGAACTGCATCGCCTCGGCCTCCCAGCCTGTCGCCACATATCCGTCGCGATCACGCAGGAAAGATTGACGCAGCGACGCTCACGCGACCAGCGTGGCTCTCAGCTCCGGTCGTCATGGTATTGCACGGCAGGAGGTGATTGGCATGACCGAGATGCAGCATGGTGTAACTTTGATCGCGGCCCGATCGCCATTCATACCGGCCGACGTTTCAATGAAGGTGGCCTCATGATGTAACCGCAC
>NZ_JAUTWS010000425.1 GCF_030657435.1 Paracraurococcus lichenis
TGTGAATGCACCGCGTTGAAGAAGCTGTAGGGGGCGAGGTTGGGATTTCCTTCAGCGTCGACCGTCGAGATCCAGCCTATCGGCCGCGGGGCGACGATGGCCTTGAACGGGTCATGAGGCAGGCCGTGTCCCAGCCGAGGCTCGTAGAACATGCGCGGGTTACCCTCCTCCCGTAGCGGTCCTCATCCTCTAGCGTTCCTGGCCGGGTGCCGGAAGCAGCCGGGGATCTCTTTAGCAGCCACTCAGAGGCGGCAGGCTACGCAACTCTGCCATCTCCGCCGAAGCATCCAGGTGCTACACACGGTGCTGGAGAGCGTGGTGACTGTTCGGCGGAGCCAAGCATCGCCGTAGGCAGTCGAGCAAGCGGCACGAACCGCATCGCCTCGGCGTCCCAGCCTGTCGCCACATATCCGTCGCGATCACGCGGGAAAGATTGACGCAGCGACGCTCACGCGACCAGCGTGGCTCTCAGCTCCGGTCGTCATGGCATTGCACGGCAGGAGGTGATTGGCATGACCGAGATGCAGCATGGTGTAACTTTGATCGCGGCCCGATCGCCATTCATGCCGGCCGACGTTTCGATGAAGGTGGCCTCATGATGTCAACTGCAG
>NZ_JAUTWS010000426.1 GCF_030657435.1 Paracraurococcus lichenis
TCGTCCGGCTCCAGCGCATTTGCTGCGACTTGTTCATCCGCTTGGCCACGATCTCGTTCACCGCGCTCTCCACGAACGCGGTCGAGATCGGCAGCCCACGCCGGCGCCGGGCGGCGTAGGGCACCAGTGCTCCCTCGTTGCGCTCGAGGTAGCCCAGCAGATCGGTGACGTGACGCTGGAGGCGGTCACTCTCTGCTGCCTCAACCACGTCTTCTCGCCTGGTCCAGCGGAGCAGGGCGGTGAGCTTGGCCCGGCATCCCGCCCAGCGCCCATGCCAAAGGCGCCACTTCGCCCGCTCCAAGTCGCGCTCGGCACGGTTGGTGAGGGGTGCCTCAAGTCTGCGGCCCGCCCTGATTGCGTGCTCGAAGCGCACCGCGGCGTGCCACCAGTCCAGCACGGGCGTGGCGCCCGGCAGCACCTCGCGCTGCAGCCGCCACAGCCCGGCATCGCCGTCGCACAGCACGGTCGCGGGCGTGGCCGCGGTCACGCCTGCCGCGGCAAGTGCCTGTCGCAGGGTCACAGCCGACCCCGCCTGGCCATCCCGGACCAAGGCAAAGCGGTGTTGCTGGCCGTCGGCATCGATCACCTTGCCCGCGACCACCTCGAAGTG
>NZ_JAUTWS010000427.1 GCF_030657435.1 Paracraurococcus lichenis
CTGTGCCGGTGCGCGTTGGCGAAGGCTTCCTGGGCGATGCGGAACAGCGCCGTGGCAACCGGTTGCGGGACGAGCCCCGTTGGTGTCTCGTCCAGCTCCAGCCGGCATTTAATGCCGCTGCGTTTGAGAGCATGCAAAGCCGTGGGGGGAGGGCCGCGAGGGCGCCTATCTGGTAAGCTCCTCGGGTGTGGTGGCGAAGGAGCGACGCCGGTGCCAAAGCGGGTATGGCGGCTGACGCTGGTGGCCGAGGAGGCTGAAGGGACGACGGAAACCGAACTCGCCCGGATCGAGCGGAGCGAGGCGGGCGGGATGGCCGATCTCGGGCTCAGCCTTGAGGAGGTGAAGCATCTCACCGCGGCATTGCAGGCCGGGATCCTGACGGCCCAAGTGGCCACGATGGGTGAGCGCCGCCGAGGAACCCCTGAGCCCAGAGCAGGCAAGGTGCCAAGCCGCCGCTCCGGTAAGCTTCCGACCGGCGGGAGCGAAGGGAGCGGGGCCGGTGCCGAAGCTGGTGTGGCGGGTGAAGCTGGTCGCGGAGCTGGAACCCGGGGTGGTGAGCGAGACCGAGGTGGCCCGGATCGAGCGTGACGAGGCGGCCAGCTTGGCCGA
>NZ_JAUTWS010000428.1 GCF_030657435.1 Paracraurococcus lichenis
ACGTCACCGAGGACTTGGTCCTGCTCGCGGCGGTGGGGATCGACGCCGAGGGCACGAAGCACCCGCTCGGGCTGGTGGAGGGCGCGACCGAGAACGCGGTGGTGGTGCAGGCCCTGCTCGACGATCTGGTCGGTCGGGGGCTCGATCCGGCGACCTGCCGGCTGTTCATCGTGGACGGTGCCAAGGCGCTGACCAAGGCCATCCGGCGCACCTTCGGGCGCGACACGCCCATCCAGCGCTGCCAGGTCCACAAGGCCCGCAACATCGCCGAGCGGCTGCCCAAGGCGCTGCAGGCGCCGGTGCGGCGGGCGCTGCGGCAAGCCTGGGAACTGGACGACGCGGCCAAGGCCGAGCGGCTGCTGCGCAACCTGGCGCGCACCCTTGAGCCTCGCGCGCCCGGCGCCGCGGCGTCGATCCTGGAGGGCCTGGACGAGATCCTCACCGTGGTCCGGCTCGGCCTGCCGCGCGAGCTGCGCCGTTCGCTGGCCTGCACCAACATCATCGAGAACGTCATGGGCTCGGTGCGGCGCGTTTGCCGCAACGTGAAGCGCTGGCGCGACGCCGACATGGCGCTGCGCTGGACCGCCGCCGCCATGCTCGAGGCT
>NZ_JAUTWS010000429.1 GCF_030657435.1 Paracraurococcus lichenis
GTACAGGGGCCCCAATGGGGAAACCTGGAGTGGACGAGGAAGGCTTCCCAAATGGCTCCATGCTGCCGAAGCTGAGGGAAAGTCGAGGGACAGCTTCCTGATCAGGGCGGAATAGCCAGTATCTCCGAGTGGCATTGCGCTGTGCCAGTGTGCTAGCGGCAGGTAAACGCCAGCGACCTCGCCGTGTTCAAACCTTTCGGGCCCCGCCCTTGGATGCAGGAGGCGGCCTGGGCAGATGTGCTGATGGCGCTTGGCCTGCCTGACCTTGACGCGGTGCGGGCGGTCTGCGCCGCACTGTCACGCCCCTTCAACTTCATGGCCGGGACCAAGGGAAAGTCGTTCCCGGTTGCGGAGCTCGCGGCGGCCGGAGTGAAGCGGGTCAGCCTCGCCACCTCGCTCTACCGCGCCGCGTTGACCGGCGTGGTGGGGGCCGCACGCGAAGTGAAGAAGCGGGGCAGCTTCGGCTATGTCGAAACGTCGCTGTCCACGCCCGAGGTCAACCGCCTCATGCAGCGACGTGGCGTTTCGCGCCGCTGGCCGACCCGGCTGCTCCTGGCCGCAGCAGCTTGGCACGGATCGGCGCCGCCGTGAGGCCGTCCAGCG
>NZ_JAUTWS010000043.1 GCF_030657435.1 Paracraurococcus lichenis
GAGAACAGCTACCTGCAACGTGGTCGCCCGCTCAGCGAGGCCCGGTTGCTGCACGAGGTCGGGCCTGATGGCACCGCCGTGCGCGCCCTGCGCGAGCGGTTGAACTTCGACTCCGGCTATCTCAGCCGCCTATTTCCGGCTGACACCGGCACTGGTGGCGCGTGCCCCCGGGGCTGGGGCCCGATTGGCTCGTTCGGTCGCTGCGGAGGCAGTTGTTGCCGTGCTGGTGCTCTACGCGGCCGCCGAGATGGTTTCGACCTCACCCCCGGGCCCCACACACCGCATGCACTGAGGTACATGCCCTCAGGGCGGAAGCGGCATTAGGAGCACTGCGCATCAGCACACGATGGACACTTGGCGGCACGGCCACACCTTCGGCCAGGACCGGCCCTGCGAGGGCGAGCGGCGAACGCTGCTCGTCCTCCTGCTCACCGCGGTGACGATGGTCGTCGAGATCGGCGCCGGTCTAGCCTTCGGCTCCGTTGCCCTGCTCGCGGACGGGCTGCACATGGGCTCGCACGCGGCGGCCCTCGGCATCAGCGCGTTCGCATACGCCTACGCCCGCCGCCACGCGGCCAGCCCACGCTTCACCTTCGGGACCGGCAAGGTCAATGCTCTCGCCGGATACACGGGGGCGGTCCTGCTCGCCGCCTTCGCCCTGGCCATGGTCTGGGAGAGCGTCGCTCGCCTGCTAAACCCGGTCCTCATCGCCTTCGGCTGGGCGATCGCGGTCGCCGTGGTTGGCCTCGCGGTCAACGCCGCCTCGGTTCTGCTCCTCGGTGTCCACGACCACGGGCATGACCATGGCCACCATCACGGCCATGACGACCACGACCATGGTGACCATGGGCATCATGACCACGATCACGACCACCATGGTCACGGGCATGACCTGAACCTGCGCGCGGCCTATCTCCACGTCATGGCCGACGCGCTGACCTCGGTGTTGGCTATCGCAGCCCTGCTGGCGGGCCTGTTCCTCGGCGCGTGGTGGATGGACCCGCTGATGGGCTTCCTCGGCGCCGCGCTGGTGACCCGCTGGTCCTGGGGTCTGCTCCGGGACACAAGCCGCATCCTGCTCGACTACCAGGCGCCGGAACCGGTCCTGCGGGCGGTGCGCGAGGCCGTCGAGAGCGTGGGCGACAACCGTCTGTACGACCTGCACGTCTGGTCGGTGGCGCCCGGCGTCTACGCGGCCGCGCTCGGCGTCGTCACTCACACGCCCCGTCCGCCAGAGCACTATAAGGCGCTCATTCCGGCGGGGCTCGGCGTGGCCCACGTCACGGTCGAGGTGCAGGAGTGCCGGGAAACGCCGATCGTGCACGGCCGGGCTGCCTGAGGGCAGGATGCCGAGGATACTGCCCTTCGCCAGCGGCTTCGATGGCGCGGGCGGTCCACAGGCAGCGCCAGGCGGCGCAGAAGCGCAAACAGGGCCCCTGAAGCGCCTTCCCGTGGGCAGAATCTTGGGTGGTGGCATTATCCAGCTCATGGGTCGCCGGACCATCAGGCGTCGGGGATTGGGCCGCACGATGCCGAGTGACCGCGCCGGGCCAGGCGAGAGCCTCCCCGTCTGTCTCGCCCTCGCGCCCATGCTGCGTCCCGTCCGCCATCGGACGCCTCCATACCGGTCGGGCCCATCTAATGGGACCTACAGCGACTGTAGGTTCAAGGGTCCCGAGCATGTTGTGCCCGCATTGCGTCCCGGCTTCGCCACGGACGCGCCATGGTGGCTACCCATGTTTGAGGTGCATCAGAACGGGAGGAACCGTCATGCGCCGGGTTACAGCTTTCGTCACGCTTGCTCTGCTTGCCGCACTTCCAGCCTGCGCTCAGCCGTATCACCACGGAGCGCCTCCTCAGCGGGTTTACGGCTACGGCTACGGGGCGGCTCCATACGCGGTCGCGCCGCGGCCATGGGGGTATGGTGGGCACCACAACTACGTTGCGCCGCGACACCATCACCACCAGCCGCACTATCACCATCATGGCGGTAGCCACCACGGGCATCACGGCGGTCATCGCCGCCGATACTGAGCCTTCGCCACGGAGCGGACAGGCAGCATGACGTCCAGGAGGACCAGTACAACCGGCCGCATCCTCCGGAAAGCGGGCGACGATGGCGAAGCGCCGGTCGCCCTCGAAGCCCCAGCTTGCCTCCTGCCGTCCGATGCCGGTGCCGACGCCAGCATCGGGCCGAATTAGTCGCCTAACAGGACCTACAGCGACTAGGGTCTCGAGCGCGAGCTTGGCCGCAAGCGCATCATTTCGTGACGGCGTCCTCTGCCACGGCATGGGCGGCCGAAAGGCAGTGGCCGTGGTCATGGTCGGCGATCGTCTCGAGAACGCGGCACTCGGCGGCGGGGCCCTCGCCGCAGCCCGTTCCCACCAAGCGGGCAAGCTCACCTTGTAGACCCGATAAACGGCGGAGCTTGGCATCAAGCTCGGCCAACTGGGCGACGGCCAGGGCGTGGGCCCGCTCAGGGGCGACTGGCTGCTCGCAACCGGCCAAGGAATAGAACTCCATGAGGTACTGAAGGCCGCGGGCAACCGCCTGCTCATGCCGAACAGCGCGTGGCGGGAGAGCGGCATCGATCTCCGTCCCGCTGACATCCGGCGCAGCAGGACGCCAGAAGGGTTCTCGACCGTCTGCACCGCTTACCGACGTAGTCACCGGATGGCGGGGATAATGAACCAGTGGCTGGAGGGCAGTCCGGCTGTGGACCTGTCGGCGGTCGTCATGCGCGTGGCTGCGGGTCAGACGCCTGATTCGGACGGTGTCTGAAGATCCAGAAGGGCGAGCTTCAGGCGCCACAGCTATGACGTAGCAAGATGCACCGAGGGCTTGCTCTACAGGAGATACGCCCGCTCTCGACCGCGAACACGCGGCCTTGCCCAGGCGTCGCGTGCGCTTCAGGATGCCGCTATGGAGACGGACGCCGAGCGCATCATCGGGCTGTACCGGCGTCACGCCCGCACCTGGGTGGCCGCGCGGGAAGACTGGCCGGGGAAGGCGCCGATGGAGGTGGGCTGGCTCGACAGGTTCCGTGCTCTGTTGTCCTCGCTCCGGCCCGCTGTACTGGATCTCGGCTGCGGGTGCGGCGAACCAATCGCCCACTACCTCGTCGAGCGGGGATGCGACCTGACCGGCGTGGACTCGGCACCGGAGATGATCACTATGTGCGAGGCCCGCCTGCCCGGGCAATCGTGGCGCGTCGGGGACATGCGCACCTTATCCCTGGACCGCCGCTTCGACGGCATCCTCGCTTGGGACAGCTTCTTCCATCTCTCCCACGAAGACCAGCGCCGCATGTTCCCGGTTTTCCGTGTGCACGCGGCGCCGCGCGCCGCGCTTATGTTCACGAGCGGGCCTGAGCACGGCGTGGCGATGGGCACGCTTCGCGGTGAGCCGCTGTACCACGCGAGCCTTGACGGCGCCGAGTATCGAGCCCTACTCAACGGGAACGGATTCGTCGTCGTGGCGCAGGTGAATGAGGATTCGACCTGCGGTGGCCGCACGGTCTGGCTCGCGCAACTGCGATAGACACGAGCCGAAGGCACCCGACGCCGACTGGGATGTGGGTACCGAGCGTTAGGTTTGGATGGTTCTGGGCAGGGGGCAGGAAAGCTTGCTCGCCAAACCTGTCCTCATCGAGATCGCAAATCGGCATGGGCGTAGCCGAGCGCAGGTCATCATCCGCCACCTCCTCGTGTGGGCACCATCGTCATCCCGCAGCGGCATCAGAGGCGGATGTGTCCGCCGCGCGCGTGTCAGCCCGGCGAGCACGGAGACCTGTTGGAAATCCGTTGCCAAGCGCGAACTGTAGGGGAAACAAGAGATGAGTTCAGCGCGATTTGTAAGGGAAATGCCCTAAAATCTGGGCAATCTCAGTGGCTTGCAGACGCTGAATCGCGCGGGCGCGAAGAGAAAGAATCTGGTACCGCCGAGCACTTTGGCGGACATCGCACCTCGCCCGTCGGGGAAGCTGCATGATGAGCGGCAGCCCCCTACCTGATTCGGCTGATTACGAAGCTGGCATCCGCTTTGGGGATGGATGAATTTACCCGCGCGCGCAGTCTCATGAACGGGGGACCATCCCCTGTCTCGCAATGGTGCTCGAGCGACTCGAAGCGTCTGGTCCCTAGCGATCAGGTCGTGGCCATTGTCCGGGCCCACTGCAAAGGGGAACGCTTCGCTTGAGCGGATGCGGTCCGGTTGGTGCTGCCCTTCCACATTCGCGGAACTGCGCCCTCCAGCCGAGTGCCCTACGTCCCCCTAGACAAGCAAGCATGCTTCCTCCGTGGCCGTGCCGCTACTGCGGAAACAGTTCGGCCTCCTGCGCGTGGCGGCGCCGGGATGTAAGGATCCAGAGCAGAACCGCCCCTGAACTACAGGCTACACCCAGCGAGCAAACACCTGGCCAGCCTGCCTGCGCGTAAGCGGCCGTCGAGGCAATCGCGCCGGTGGCGCTGCCCAGGGAATAGAAGACCATGTACATCCCAATGAGGCGCCCGGCCGCCTCAGGCCGCTGGGACACCAGCAGGCTCTGGTTCGTCACATGCACCGCCTGGACGGCGAGGTCGAGGAGGATCACGCCACCCACCAGCCATGCTAGCGAGACCGGCAGCATCGCGAGAGGAAGCCAGGACAGCAGCATGAGGCCAAGAGCAAGGCCTGTGATCGTGGTCCCGAGCCCTCGGTCCATCAGCCGCCCCGCGCCGCCCGCAGCCAGGGCGCCGACCACGCCTGCGAGTCCGAGAAGGCCCACCTGAGCATGTGACAGCATGAAAGGCTCCCTTCCCAGCGGCAGTGCCACGGCCGTCCAGAAGGTGCTGAACGTCGCGAAGATCAGGAACGCGAAACCTGCCCGCACGTGGAGGTTCCTGTCGTGCCGCAGCAACGTCACCATGGAGCGGAGCAACCCTGCGTAGGTAATCGGGGCCATCGTCTCCGGCTCCCGCGGCAGGGCGCGGAATAGCAGCGCAGCCATGGCCATCATGGCGCCCGCGGAGGTGAGGTAAACGGCCCGCCAACCCGCCACGTCAGCGATGAAGCCCGAGAGAACCCTTGCCACAAGGATCCCTGTCACCACGCCGCTGGTGACAAGCCCGAGCGCGCGGCCACGCTGCTCTGGCGCCGCGAGGGACGCCGCCAAGGCGACAAGAACCTGAACCACGACGGCCAGCAAACCGACCATGCCCGCCGCGACGAGAAACAGCGTCCGGCTGCCAGCGAAGCCTGCCACGAGGAGAGCGGCGGCCGAGAGGGTGAACTGCCAAAGAGCGAGGCGCCGTCGGCTGAGCAGGTCGCCAAGCGGCACGATGAACACCAGGCCCAGCCCATAGCCGACCTGCGTGACCGTTCCGACGATGCCGACGCTCCCGAGCGGAATCCCGAGGTCGGTCGCGATGGCCTCCAGAAGCGGCTGGGCATTGTAGACATTACCGACCGCCAGACCGCAGGCAGCCGCCAGAAGGAGGGTCAGTCTCGGCGACAGGCCGGGAACACGCGGCTTCTTTGCGGGTTCGTGCTCGCCCGTGGCGCTGGTTGCCTGCGCCGTTTGTCCGCCGTCCATGAGAGGATCTCCTAATTTAGTCCTATCATGAGACCAGACGACGAGCGGCTGATCTAGTCCTATTATGGAACCAGATGAGGTCAGGAGCGGTGGTGCCGGAATGGTGAAGCGACTGAGCATGAGCGACGCGGAATGCCCGGTGGCGCGAGCATTGGATGCCATCGGGGACTGGTGGTCGCTGCTGATCGTCCGTGATGCCTTTGATGGCGCCCGGCGGTTCAGCGAGTTCCAGAAGGGTTTGGGGATTGCCAAGGGCATCCTCAGTGGACGCCTTCGGCATCTGGTGGCCGTTGGCGTGCTGGAGCAGGCACCAGCATCGGACGCAAGCGCCCACGGAGAGTACGTGCTGACTGAGAAGGGGCGCTCGCTCTTCCTGGTAATCGTGGCCCTGCGTCAGTGGGGCGAGGCGAACCTCTTCGCACCGGACGAGCGGCATTCGATGCTTGTGGAAGCCGACGGCCTCACCCCGGTGCCGCCCATCGAACTCCGTTCATCCGCCGGACAGAAGCTGGATCCGCGTAACACAAGGGTCAGAAAAGTGGGCCAGTCCCTGGAACGGTAGTGCCCGCCGTAAACCCCCGCGGCTTTGATCAGCCCTAAACATCAGGCGCAGAGCCGCATGCCTAACCACGACGCCGTTAAGTGAATAAAAGACTTCATTCCAAAGGTTCACACCACCGCTGTCGACCAAGGCGGATCTTCGAACTGGGCGGCCTTGAGCTTCCTCTGCTGAAGAGGAGATGCAAAATAGTTTGGGAGGAACCTGCTTTGATGTCTGCATCGTCTAATGCTGCCCAGAAGTTCGACCCGGCACGGGCCAACGAGTACCAGGCCCAGAGCCGCATTGCCCTGGCGGGGTACGACGCCTGCCATGAACTGTCCGCCTGCATGCTCACCGCGACGCTCGGCGCCGGAAGCGCGGCCCGCGTCCTCGTCCTCGGCGCGGGAGGCGGTGCGCAAGAGATTGTCACCGCGGGCCGGTTGGAGCCGAACTGGCGCTTCACAGCCGTGGACCCCTCGGCACCGATGATGGACATCGCGCGCGCGAATCTGGAGCAGAAGGGGCTGGCCGCACGGACCGACATCCATCTCGGCTATGTCGATGACCTTGCGCCGGATCAGATCTTCGACGCTGCGACCCTGATCGGGGTGCTCCATCATCAGCCAGGCGAGGAAGCGAAGCGTCAACTCCTGCGATCCGTTGCGAGCCGCCTTCGGCCGGGCGCTCCGCTGATCCTTGCAGGCAACCGCTACGCCTACACGAGCCAGCCGTTGCTCCTGGCCGCCTGGGGTGAACGCTGGCGCATGCAGGGTGCAATGGCCGAGGAGGTGCAGGCCAAGCTCGGTAAGATCCTCGAGGGGGCCGATCCTCCTGCCTCCGAGGAGGTTGTTGCCGAACTTCTGGCTGATGCAGGTTTCGAACAGCCGACCTGGTTCTTTTCGAGCCTGTTCTGGGGGGCATGCTTGGCGAAGCGCGCCACTACCACCTAGCCTAGCCCTGGAGGAGGGCTCACCGCGCCCGTATCGGTTTGCTCACTCTTTGGCCTGCGGTAGCCCCGCCACGGCTGCTACCGCAACAGGCGGCACGGAGCGGCCCATGTCTGCTTTCCGGAAAGCCACGACGACGTCTGCATGTCCGATTTGGGCGCTCAAGGGACTTCCGGTTCCTCCCACCCGCCTCGGGCCAGACTGGCCGCCTGCGACAGGCTGATGCCCTTGACGAGCGGGTCGGCGTGGCGGTGTACCAGCCTCCAGCCCTTTCCGTCGCGGCGGTAGACGAGTGTGACGCGCAGGTGCCAGTCCTGTGCCGGTAAGCCGCCGACCTCGACGTGGGCATGTTCGATGAGGGCGAGCACCACCATGTCCTGGGAGCCATACGCCTCGACCAGCTCCACCTGGAGGGTGCCGTTGCGGAAGAAGCGTCCCATCGCCGCTATGCGCTCGGGGGTGTACTCAGGCCCGCGAGAGGGCGTTCCTCCGAAAGGCGACATCAGGGTGAAGTCGTCGGAGAGCGCGACGAGGGCCGTGTAGGCGTCCGCATCGCCGCGTATCAGGGCGGCGTTTGACAGTTGCGATAAGCGGAGCAGATCCTCGACCTGGCCTCCCGCCCACGCGGTTGCCGAGGCAGGCGCCGGGTTGGCCGGTACTGATTCCGGTGAGGGACCGGGGCCGGAGTTCTCAGTTTCAGAAGGTGGACGTGATGCAGGCATCTCAGTCGCTCCTCCGTTCGACGGGACGAGTGCTCGCCGCTCCACCACCATCAGGACACACTTTGGCTGGCCATGGCGACATTGATTTGGTCGCAGCCGATGTCGGGCTTGGCTGCCGCGACTAGCCGATACCCAAGCCAGCGCGATGACCGTCTTGAGGATCTCTCAGGAGGCATCTCCAGGGTAGACCAGCGTTCCATCAGGCCCTCGCACCGCGGCGTGGTTCAAAATTGCCCGCTCGACCTTGGCTGCTGCCAGGATGTGGAAGACCTCCTCGCCATCCGTGAGCAGGTAGTCGGTGATGATACGCCGGTGGCAGCGCCACCAGACCGCCTCGGCGCACATGATGGCGCAGACATGGTCGCGGCCAAACTCGCGGAGCTCCGCCATGCCCTCCCGGAAGTCCGGCGTGGCCGCGTAGTCGGCGTAGTTCCGGAAACTCTGGTTCTCCCAGAAGGTGTTGCGCGACGGCGGTTGGCCCTTCCGCCGCCCGCGCAGGCCTCCCAGCTTCCGGAGGTGCTGGTAGGCTATCTGAAAGGTGGCCAGGGCGCCCGGAAGCGTGTCGGCATTGAATTGCGGATTGGTGCGCGAGCGCGGGACGGTCCGGACATCGACGACGAGATCGGCTCCGGCCTGCCGGAGTAGATCGGCCAGTTCCTCCACCGACCGGGTTGAGTGGCCCACCGTGTAGAAGGGAGAACCGGCCCGCACACCCTTCTCCGCTGCTTTCGTCACGGAGACAACGTTGCAGGGTGGCGGTCGTTTGGCAGGTCCATCTGGTGCAGCTTGGCCGGGGTCATCGCCTCGGTGCCGGACTGGCCTGACAACAGCGGGGGAGGTCGTCGAATGCAACGATTCGTCGGCAGCGACGATCAGCCCGCGGGTAGCAGATGCCAGGTCAGTTTGTGCTCCGGGTCAGGGAGGAAGTGCAGACGCGCGAAGCGATCGTGCGCCGCCAGGGCACCGACCAGGAGCTCGTTCCAGGCCTCCAGCATCGCCGGATGTGGGTGAGGGATCCCGCGCAGCAGGTTCAGCCCTTGTTGTCTGATGACCAGGCTGCCGCATTCGGGTCCCTCGACGATCTCAGCCCGGTCGCCCTGGGCGGCGGCAAGGGCGACCATGAAGGCCGCGAAGCTCTGGATTTCGCCACGCCCGGGTAGGCCAAGCGCGGCGGCCGTGGCGGCGTAGTGCTGCATGGCTACAAGCCGCGCCGCGAGGCCCAACAGGTGCCCACCCTCCACTGGCCCGAACAGCGCCACCGCCTCCTGCAACGCGGTGCGGACGTACTCCATCGCGTAGCCGCGCTTCGCTTTGGCCAGGCGCTCCGGCGGCCAGCCTGCTGCGGGCAGCGCGGGCGCACGTGCGGGGTCATGGAGCGGCATGGTCTCGCCCCGGCTGAAGCGCAGTCGCTCCTCCGGCTCCAGGTCGTGATCGTACTCGAGGTAATAGCCCTCCAGCCCCGGCTGACCGTCTACTGTCTGCCCGGTGCAGATGAAGCCGAGGCGCGGGCAGCCGAGAGCCACGCCGTTATGGGCGTGCCAGCCGCGGAGCATAGCGGCGTTCACCTCGCCGGGAATGCCGCAAATCGCGGTGCCCTGCCAAATCCAGCGAGGCGGCGGATAGCGGATCCACGCCTTGCGGTCGGATTCCTCATGGTACTCCACGCCGACGCCTCCGATGGCGTTCGACAGGTAGTGGTACCGCGCGGCGGCGACGGCGGGCGGCAGGCTGCGCAGCCCGAGCTTCTCCAGACCGGGCAGGAAGCGTTCCTGCTGCTGACGGCGGAAAATTCGGAACACCAGTTCTGCCGCGTCGCGCGGCCCGCGGCGGGAGACGGCGGTCAGCACCGTGCCTGTGAAGAAGGCGTGATACCAATCGCCTACCGCGTCCATGGCCGTGGTTCCGGTTGCGTGAGTCATGCAGTCGCTCTCGTCAAGGGCAGCAGGATGGCTTGAACGCCTCAGCGGAGCCATACCCTTGTATCAGTTGGCTTTGCAGTGATGTGGCCCGATAAAAGGCGCAGGCGCCTGACCTGATTGGCGTTAGCCGACCATGGTTCGCACGCGAGAAGATATCCTTGCCAAAGATGCCGATAGCAGCCCGTATCCATTGGCTTGGCTGCCGGACCGGCGGCCGAACCCTGAGCGGACCCGGCCTTGCCAGGTCGCAAGAGCAGCGCAGCCCCGCGATCAGGTAGCAGGGCGATTCGTCAAAGCGAGGCCGATGCCGAGCGCAACCATCGCGGCGCCCGACGCCTCGCGCAGGCGGCGGATCAATGTGGGACGGGCCGCCGCGCCGTCCCGGATGCCGCTCGCCGCGAAGGCGACGACGACGTCGGCGAGGGTGTTCAGTGCCACCGGCACGAAGCCCAGCGCCACGAATTGCAGGACGATGTGGCCTTTGGCCGGGTCTACAAACTGCGGAATGAAGGCGAGAAAGAAGGCCGCCGTCTTCGGATTCAGCGTCTCAACCAGCACGCCTTCACGGAACGCCCGCCACGGCCCGACCGGCGGGGCTGCGGTGCGGCCTTCCAGACCGGCCGCCGCGTCCTGGCGGGCGGACCGGAAAGTGCGGAGGCCGATCCAGACCAGATAAGCGGCCCCGATCAGCTTCAGCGCGGTGAACAGTTCAGCGCTGGCGAGTACGATGGCGGAAACGCCGAGGCTGCCCGCGATGATGTGGACCATGCCGCCCAAGCCGGTGCCAAGGCTGGAGGCGACGCCCTCCGCGCGGCCTCCCGCGAGGGTACGTGCGGCGACATAGAAGATGCCCGGACCAGGCGTGACGGCAAGCAGGAAAGCCGCGGCGAAGAACAGGGCGAGTTGGGTCAGGTCCGGCATCATTATCAGCCTCTATTGGAATGCAGAATTTCCGCCGTACAGCGTCGGGCGTGGCTACCGGTTATCGGTACGGAGTATCTCCAGCGCGGCGGCCACGCGCTGGCGGGCAGCAGGAGGCAGCGGGAGGATCGGCCGTGGCGGCGCCGCACGGCAGATGCCGAGGATGTCGGCGGCCGCGTACATCACCCGCAGGCTGCTCAGTTCCTTGAAGAGATCCCACAGCGGCTGGAATCGGGCGTTCCAGCGGGCCACTTCGTCGGCATCGCCCGCCTGGGCGGCACGGAGGAGCTTCAGGGTGGGCATCGGCAGCAACCCGCCGACGACGCTGTACCAGGCATCACCGCCTGCCAGGACGGCATCCGAGGCGTTCCAGTCGCCGCTGTAGCCAATGGCGAAGGTGCCGGGGACCCTGGCGCGGAGCGCCTCGTGCCGCGCCCGCGCCTCCGCGGGCTGGGGCGCCGGGTTCTTCACGGCGCCGATGCCGGGGACCTCCGCCAGCCGCGCCACCAGGGCATCGCTGAAGGTGAAGTGTGTCGTCCCAGGGTTGTTGTAGATGCAGAGGGGCAGGTCCGCCGCCCGCGCGACGGCAACGGAGTGCTCGAAGACCTCGTCATCGGTTAGTGGGGTGTAGGACACCGGGGCGAGCAGGAGACCATCCGCGCCAACAGCCTTCGCGTCGCGGGCGAGATCCTGCGCGTCGTCCGTCCTGAGCGCACCGACACCTACGATCAGCGGCACCTGCCCGCCCAGGCAGCCCACCGCGGCCTCGACCGCGCGCCGCCGCTCGGCGCGCGTCAGGTAGGCATAGGTGCCGGTGCTGCCGAGCAGGCCGATGGAGTCCACCGCCGCCGCGGCGAGGCGCTCGACCAGCGTCGCCAGGGCGTCGGTGTCCACGCGGCCACGCGCGTCGGCGGGCGTGATGGGGAAGGCCGACAGGCCGCGGAACATCGCGGGAGGCGTGGGCATCGCTCGGATCCTCCGTATGGCGGGGGTCAGGTCGAAATCAGCGCCGCCACGGCGCGGTCAGAGGCAAGATCGCTTTCGGCGAGCCCGGCGGCGACGCCCGCCCGGTCCGGTGCGCTCCGGTTCTGGCTCATCTTGCGCTTACCCTCGAGGCGCGCGATCGGCAGGCGCAGACCGACGATGCCCCGGAGCTGGGCGCGGACGAAGGCCTCCGGAGCGTCGGTGACGGTCCAAGGTTCGGCACGGGGCCGCTCGTGCAGATCGGTCAGCCGGGTGACGACCTCGAGCAGTCGGTCTGCGTCCTCGAAGAACTCGAGCGGGCCGTAGGCGTGCACGGCGACGTAGTTCCAGGTCGGCACTACCTTCTGGTGCTCCTGCTTGGAGGGGTACCAGGCGGGGCTGACGTAGGCGTCAGGCCCCATGAAGAGCGCCATAGCGTCGCCTGCCGGTGGCAACCTCCACTGCGGGTTCGCGCGCGCGAGGTGCCCGTAGAGCGTGCCGCAGGGGTCTTCCTCCGGCGGGCTGTGCCCCCGGCCGTGGTGTAGCAGAGCTGTGGGTAAGTGGCCTGCCGGAGTGACCATCAGGGGTCAACGCAGGCAGGCCACTTATCCACAGCGGGCCGCCCGCGGAGGGGGGTGGCCACCGTCGATCTCCGACTATGGTTCGAGTGCGACCAAGAACCCGGAGCACGGAGACGACGATGACCGACGAGAAGATGGCGCTGCTGGAGCTGATCGAGAAGGGTGCGGATACCGATCTGGTGCGCGAGATGCTGCATTTCGCCGCTGGGCGGATGATGGAGCTCGAGGTGCAGGCCTGCACTGGGGCGGCGCACGGGGTGCGGGATCCAGGCCGGGTGGTGCAGCGCAACGGCTACCGTGAGCGGGCCTGGGAGACCCGAGCTGGTCGGATCGAGCTGGCGATCCCGCGGCTGCGTCGGCGTTCCTATTTTCCGTCCTTCCTGGAGCCCCGACGGACGGCGGAGAAGGCGCTGACGGCGGTGATCCAGGAGGCTTACATCCATGGCGTCTCCACCCGGGCGGTGGACGACCTGGTCAAGGCGATGGGCGGGGCGGGCATCTCCAAGAGCGAGGTGAGCCGCCTGATCGAGGAGATCGACGGCCGGGTGAACGCCTTCCTGACGCGCCCCCTCGAGGGCGAGTGGCCATATCTCTGGATTGACGCCACCTACGTGAAGGGGCGCGAGGGAGGGCGCGTTGTCTCAACGGCGACAATAATCGCTGTGGGCGTGAACACCGATGGCCGGCGCGAGGTGCTCGGCGTGGCCACCGGCGCCTCGGAGGCGGAGGTGTTCTGGAAGGGGTTCCTGCGCTCGCTGGCCGACCGTGGCCTGCGCGGGGTCAAGCTGGTGATTGCCGATGACCACAAGGGCCTGCGCGCCGCGGCCAGCAAGGTCTTCCACGCCACCCTCCAGAGGTGTCGCGTGCATTGGATGAGGTCGGCCCTGGCCCACGTGCCCGCCAAGCAGCGCCCGGCGGTCGTCGCCATGCTGAAGACCATCTTCGCCCAGGAGACCGCGACCGACGCCCACGCGCAGTGGAACAGCGTCGCCGACGCACTGCGCGAGCGGGCGCCGAAACTGGCTGAGCTGATGGACGAGGCGCGTGACGACGTGCTGGCCTACATGACCTTTCCCAAGGAGCACTGGGCACAGATTGCCAGCACCAACCCGCTCGAGCGGCTCAACGGCGAGATCAAGCGCCGCACGGATGTGGTCGGCATCTTCCCGAACGCGGCGGCGATCGTCAGGCTCGTCGGCGCGCTCATGCTGGAGCAGAACGACGAGTGGGCTGTCGGTCGCCGCTACATGAGCATTGAAAGCTTGGCAGCAATCAGCGACGCTCCTCGCGTCAGTCTGCCAGGCGTGGCGGCCTGACCTCCTCGGACCAGCCGGGGATCGACGCTGCTACACCACGTCCAGGGGCATGATCCTCCGGCGCGAGGAAGAGCGGCAGCGGCGTGGCGAGCAGGCCCTCGGCCGTGGCAGTGACCAGGTTCGCTAGGCGGGCCTCCCGCATCGTCCCGTGCAGGGCAGCGAGGCCATCCTCACGGAAGGCGGGCGGGACATACATCGGCTGGGCTCCTGGGTTGGGCTGGACCTTGCCCCAGGAATGGCCCACACGGGATGGCCAGTTTCCCGCGAAAGCACTGGGCCAGTTTGCCGCCATGCCATCGGAAGCACCCGCGCCCGAGCGGATCACCCAGAGGATCTGCGAGGCAATCAAGGGCCAGATCACCGCCGGTCAACTCGGCCCCGGCGCCCGGCTACCCTCGACCCGAGCCCTGGCAGCGGAGTGGGGCGTCTCGCGGACGACGGTGACGGCGGCCTATGAGCAGTTGATCGCCGAGGGTTACCTGGAAACTCGGCAGGGCACCCGGGCGCAGGTGGCCCAGGGACTTGGCCTGGCGCCTGCATCACCGGGCCAGGTTGAGCTTTCGGCATTTCCCGACCGGTTATCGACCTTCGGGCAGCGCCTGGCCGAGTTCCCGCTTCCCCTCGTCGCCAACACGGAGCGGCTGGTGGCCGACTTCCGCTATGGCGACCTGGCGACCGCCGACTTCCCCATGCTCGCCTGGCGGAAGGCGGTCACCGGTGCCCTGCTACGCCGACAGCCACGTCTTCGGTACGGCGACCCCTGCGGCTCGCTTGGCCTCCGGGCGGCCTTGCAGGGCTACCTGTGGCGGGCCCGCGGGCTGCGCTGCGAAGCGGAGCAGATCATCGTGGTCAACGGCTCGCAGCAGGGCCTCGACCTCTGCGCGCGGCTGCTGCTCGACCCGGGCGACCGGGCCGCGATGGAGGACCCCGGCTACAACCTGGCGCGTCAGGTCTTTCTGGCGGCCGGGGCGGAGGTGATTCCCGTTACCGTGGACCGTGAGGGCATGCGGACGAAAGGCTTGCCCGCGGCGCGGCTGGCCTATGCCACGCCATCCCATCAGTTTCCGCTGGGCAGCGTCATGTCGGCCGGACGTCGGCGGGAGTTGCTGGCCTGGGCGGGGCAAAACGGCGCCCATGTCATCGAGGACGACTACGACAGCGAGTACCGCTTCGACATCGCCCCCATCCCGCCGCTCCAGGCCATGGATGAGGCCGGGCGGGTCATCTATCTCGGCACGGTCTCGAAGACGCTCTCGCCGACGCTCCGCCTCGGCTATCTCGTCGTCCCAACGTCACTTGCCGCGGCCTTCGCCAAGGCAAAGCGGCTGACGGACAGGCACACGCCCGGCCTCGAGCAGGAGGCCCTGGCCGAGCTGATCGGGAGCGGCGCCTATGAGCGGCATGTCCGGCGCGTTCGCCGCCGGAATGGCGAGCGGCGCGCCACCCTGCTGGCCACCTTGTCGGAAACTCTGGGCGACGCTGTGACGGTGGTCGGCGCCGATGCCGGGCTGCATGTCGTTGTCTGGCTGAACCGGGTGCCGAAGGTGCAGGAAGACGCGCTCATCGCCCGGGCGCATGCGGCAGGCCTCGGCATCTACCCCGTCACCCCCCTGTATGCTCCCGCTCCGGCGGCAGTCCAGCCCGACATGGCGGGGCTGGTGATGGGGTATGCCAGCCTTGATGAGCAGGCCATCGAGCGAGGTGTGCGGACGCTTGGGGAGGTCCTCAAAGCCTTTGTCGCGGAAGAGAACGCAGGTTGATCGCCAACCACCGGCGAACTGTTTACTGGCCAGGTCCGAGGCGGCGTGGCCTACGCCGACGCGAACTGCAATATTGCTCTTCGCTAGCTGGTCGTGTTGCACGTGGGTGGCTCGAGGGAAGGACTTCGTATCCAACCCGATTTTCTCGCACGGCTGCTGCTGGAAGGCAGGAGCGACGTTGCGGACGGGCGTGCGGTGCCGGGTGCCGTCGTGCGGACAGACAAGCGGGTCACCACCCGGTGGCGGACATGGTCGACCATGCTGGCCGTTCCACAGTCACTTCGGTCGACCATCGCAACACGATGGCTTCCGCGCCACACGTTATGTTACAGAAATGCCGAGTTGACCGCATTTCCTGAAACATGGAATACGGTCTCCACCGCGCTCCTCCCGCGCAGGCAAAAAAAGGGCGGCGCCGTCAGGCACCGCCGAGTTTAGGGAGGAAACGTCCAAGAAAGGCAGGCAACTCGGCAACGCCGGGTTGCTGCTGCTTGCGCTAGTAGTACCAGTGGCGCGAAAGCGCAAGCCGAATGCTGCGCCGCACCATCCCTAATGCAGGATGTGGGCGGCGGTTCCCTGTGGCTCCGCAACCCCAAACAGGTGACGGGGGCTGTTGCCTTTCGAGCACAGCCGGAGGCGTCGTCCGCGATGAACCTGGGCATAGCTGCCGCTGGCTGTGGGCGATCGATGGTGTCCCGAGGCCTCGCGTGCGCATGCACATGCCGCCTTAGGGCACCCCGGGCGGCCTCATAGGGTGCCAGAGCCCCCCCGCCGAGCGGTTTCGTGAGTAGAAGAAGCGAATTCGGCGCGACGGCCATTCGTGTTGTCCGGTGGAACGATAGACCTTCCCGGACTGCTTGGGGCGGTCGGAAGCGTTTGCCCGACTCAGTGATCGGCATCGCGGCCGCAACCTAGCCGCGATGAAAGTGCACCCCAGGCACATGCAGCCGAGACGGAAACAGGAGGGCGCATCCCCCGCTTTTCGAGCCCGGCTTTGACCTTAAGAGACGAGGTTTGGTTCGCCTGAAAGAAGCTCGACGATGCGGCGAGCGACACGCGCCGGGTCTGTCGGCTTCCAGAGCAGGGCATAGGTCGGGCAGGCATCAGCACCCGCCAGGGCGCTGTGAGCCGCATAGCCGGTCAGCACGACCGCAGGCAGCCCGGGGCGGAGTTTTCGGACGGCGTGGACCAAGGCGACCCCGTTCATGCCGGGCATGGACAGGTCTGTCAGCAGGCAATCAACCGGCACGCCGTCTCGGACCAAGGCCAGCGCCGTCTCGCTTGAGTTCGCGACCTGCACCGTATGGCCCATGTCGGCCAGCCCGGCGGCCAGACTTTCCCGCACCATGGTGTCGTCATCCACCAGCAGCAGGTGTGCCCTGAAAGGTGTGGTCGGCGCTTGGGACACGTCTTGGGGGCAATCCGAGTGGGATGGTGCCTCCGCGGTGGGCAGATACAGGGTCACGGTCGTGCCACGACCCGGCGTGCTGTCGATGTGGAGACCGCCTCTCGACTGCTCGGCAAAGCCGCGCGCCGTCGCCAGGCCGAGACCCGTACCTTTGCCGGTATCCTTGGTCGTGAAGAACGGCTCCGTTGCCCGCGCCAGGGTCTCGGCATCCATGCCGGTGCCAGTATCGGCGACTGCCAGGGCGACGTAGCGTCCTGGGCGGAGTCCAATCTCGTGCCCTGGGGCGAGAACGGCTTCCGCCCGGGCACGGAAGGTGACGGTCCCGCCCTCCGGCATGGCGTCGCGGGCATTCGTGGCGAGGTTGACCAGCACCGTCTCAAGCTGGTGCCTATCGGCGAGCAGCTTCGGCACACAAGGATCCGTGTCGACCCTGACCTCGATGCTGCCGTCCAGCGTGTGCCGCAGCATCTGCTGCATCCCCTCGAGCAGCGTGGCGACCTCCACCGGTTCCGTCCGCAGGTCGCTGCGCCGTGCAAACACGAGAAGCCGCCGGGTCACCGATGCGCCGCGTGCCGCCGCCTCGCGGATCATCCTGGCGAACTGCTTCACCTGCCCAGGGTCCGGCGCCCGCCGCTCCATGGCCGCGATGCCGCCAGTCACCGCCTGCAAGACATTGTTGAAATCGTGCGCGATCCCCCCTGCCAGTTGTCCAAGTGCCTCCATCCGCTCGGCCTGCGCGGCACGAGTCTGTGCCGCCTGCCGGGCCGCGACTTCGGCGCGAACCTGGATCTCGAGGTGCTGGTTGAGAACACGAAGCCTCGCCTCGGCGTCTCGCAGCGCGGTGACGTCTCGTGCGCTCTCCAGCACGACGGGTGGCTGCCCTTCGCCGTCACGCTGGAGCACCTTTCGGACGGATACCGTCAGCGCGGTGCCGTCTCGGCGATGGTGCAGGACGTCACCCTCCCACTCACCGCATTGCCGGAGGTGGGCCTCGATCTCCGATAGCGGGACAGGGAAGACGACACGCAAGAGGTCATGGACTGACCGGCCCACCGCCTCCGCTGCTGTCCAGCCATACAGCCTTTCGCAGCCGCGGGACCAGAACCGGATGCCGCCGTCCCATTCCCGGATGAACACCGAAGCCAAGTCGATCGTCGCCAGGAGCTCGCGCAGCATTGCCTCGTTCTCACGGAGCTCCGCTTCCGCCCTCTTGCGGTCGGTGACGTCCATGACGACGCCGACGACCCGCACCGGAAGCCCGTGTTGCATGACGAGCTCTGCTCGCAATGCCAGCCAGTGCAGGCTGCCGTCCGGCCAAAGATACCCATGCTCCGCCTCGAAGAAGCGCTCACCCCGTTCCAGCGCCGCCTGTCCTATCGAGCGGAGCCTGTCGCGCTCGCCGGGGGCATAGCGGCCACGCACCTCCTCGATGGTCGGGGTCACGCCATCGGCGAAGCCCAACAACCGGTACAGCGCGGGTGAGCCAACGATCTGGTCGGCGGCGACATCATATTCCCAGACCGCCATCCGGCCCGCGTCCACCGCCAGGCGCAGACGAGACTCGCTCTCCTGGACGGCCTGCTCGGCCCGCTTGCGGGCGGTGATGTCCTGGATGGTGCCGAGATAGCGGACGGCCCGCAGCCCACCGCCATGCTCCGCGAAGATCGCACTGCCATGGGCCAGCACCCAACGGACTTCGCCATCCGACCGGCGGATCCGGTACTCGTAGGGCACGCTCTCCCGCAGCGCCGGGTCGAGCGCGCGCTGGCACATAGCGGAGGTGATTGGGAAGTCCTCCGGATGGGTGACGTCCCGGACCATGTCGTAGGTGACCGGCGTCCCCGCCGCGAAGCCACAGATGGCCTTCGCCCGCTCACAGTAGACGAAGCTGTTGTCGAGAAGGTTCCAATCCCAGATGCCGATGCCGCCCGCCTCGGCGGCCATCTCCAGACGCGCCTCACTGTCCCGCCGTCGTGCGTCCGCCTCGGCCGCCGCCTTGGCCAGTTCATCGATCTCGCGCAGCCCCGTGCGCGGTACGAAACCCGGCGGCGTCTCCGCCACGCGCCGGAATGCCCCAACGATACGCCGGGACAGCACCAGGGCGCCGCCTAGGCCGAGGGCGGTCAGGAGGGTCGCAACCCCGCCTGCCCGCCACAGCGCGGCCCGGAGGGGGGCGGTGAACTCCGCCTCGGGAATGCCGATCGCGGCGACGTAGCCTGTTTCCGGTGCCCTGGCGAAGACCGTCAGGCTGGGCACCCCGTCCGCCGCCCGATGCCCATCATCGATAAGGCCCGCGTCGGCACGGGCCAGAGCCTCCAGCATGTCGGGCGGCGGTTGCTGCCCGATAAATTCCTCCGGCTTGCGGGTGCGAGCAACGATGCGGTTCTGGCGGTCGAGGATGGACGCCAGCCACCCGGGCGGCAGGTGCAGGCGTTCGAGGTTCTGAGCCAGCCGGTCGATGGGCAGGTAGAGGCTCAGCATCCAGGCTGGCCCGCCCGCCTCGGAGGGCACGGGCAGCGCAATTCCTACCTGCTGGCGCCTGGTCTGCGGGCCGACGACGAGGTCGGATACCGAAGCACGGTTGTCCCTGAGGGCGGAGAGGAGAAACTCGCTGGCCCGCACGCCTGGCTTGCGCAAACCGGGGGGCCAGAAAGTCGTGAGCGCCATCTCGCCGCTCGCGGCTGTCAGGTTGATCAGCACGCCGCCAAGCTGCACCGACGCCCGCCGCGTCTCCTCGTCAAAGCCATCGAGATCGCCACGAGCCAGCGCGGCGGAGCCCGCCAGCATCCGCATCGCGGTGAACGATGCGTCGAACTCACGGTCCACCATGGCCGCCGCCTGGGCGCGACCAACCAGGGCGGCTTCTCGCTGGTGGCGCTGGACGGAATAGGCGTACCAGGTGCTGGTGCCCGAGAGCACGATCAGCGGTAGCGCCATCGCCCCGGCCAGCAGTAGCAACCGCCCACGCACGGAGGACATGGCCGCCCCGGCGGCCGCAGCGCCTGCGGTCCGCTGGGCAACCGGGAATGGAGGGGCAGGGGAGGCAGAGCCGTCCGGGGTCACACTTCGCGCCTCCTTCCAGCGTTTCTTAGTGCTTGGCCCGCTGTCTGCGGCTCGACCGCAGGTGGTGGGCGATGGAGGACCGACGTTCCGGTCAAGTCAACGGTGCCGCGGTTGTATGGCGCGGATGTCAGGCGCGTTATAGGTCACTTCCCGTCATGGTTGGGCAATCCGCCTGGGCACCCATGCCCCGCGGCCGAAGTCGCAATAATTTCTACATTCGCTGTCGCTCGGGCACGTTGCTGCGCGATCCGGTGGGGCGCACTGTCAACCGCACGGGCACTACCCACGGATAGGGCTGGCAGGCTGGCGCAGCCCGGAGGACAGGGACCATGGGCTACCTCCTCGACCTCCTGACCACGACCGGCCTGTCACCGCACGGCTTCTGCCTGCTGTGGCAGCCCGAGTTGATCTGGCTGCACGCCGTCTCGGACGCGGTCATCGGGGTGTCCTACTTCGCCATCCCACTGGCACTGGCCTACTTCGTCAGCAGGCGGAAAGACATTGCCTTCGGCTGGATCTTCTGGCTGTTCGCCGCCTTCATCCTGGCCTGCGGCACTACCCATTTCATGGCGATCCTGACCCTCTGGAACCCCGTCTACGGGGTTGAGGCGCTGGTCAAGGTCGGCACCGCCGCGATCTCGCTGCTGACCGCGGCCATGCTCTGGCCGCTGGTCATCAAGGCTCTGGCTTTTCCTACGCCCGCAGCGTTCCGTGAGGTCTCGCAGCAGGCCGCCATCCGGGAGGCCGAGCGCAATCAGGCTCTGAGCAGGCTGCGACAGAGCGAGGAGACCTTCCGCTTCCTGGTCAACGGGGTGACCGATTACGCCATCTTCATGCTCGATGCGGGAGGACGCGTCGCCACCTGGAACACCGGTGCCGAGCGCCTGAAGCGATACACCGAGCGGGAGATCCTGGGGCAGCACTTCTCGGCATTCTACACGCAAGACGACCGGGATGCGGGCCTGCCCGCGCGGGTGCTGGAGACGGTGCAACGCGAGGGCCGCTATGACGGCGAGGGCTGGCGCGTGCGTAAGGACGGCAGCCGCTTCTGGGCCCATGTCGTCGTCGACCCGCTCCGCGATGACGCCGGGCGGCTCGTTGGCTACGCCAAGGTCACCCGCGACATCACCGAACGGAGGCAGGCCGAGCAGGCACTGGAGCAGACCCGGGCAGCGCTGGCGCAGGCGCAGAAGATGGAGACTATCGGTCAGCTTGCGGGTGGCGTGGCGCACGATTTCAACAACCTGCTCACCGCCATTCTGGGCGGCGCCAGCCTGTTGGAACGCCGCGCGAGCGAGCGGTTGGATGGCGAGGCCCGCAAGCTGCTGGCCGGTATCCGCGAGGCGGCCAAGCGCGCTGCGACGCTGACCCATCAGCTTCTGGCCTTCTCACGCAAGCAGACACTTGCGCCTCAGGTCGCAGAGGTAAACCGGCTCGTCATGGGTGCGTCCGAACTTCTGCGCCGCACCCTCGGTGAGGGGGTCGCGATCGAGACCGTGCTCGCCGGTGGCCTGTGGCGGACCTGCGTCGACCCGAACCAACTTGAAAACGCCGTCCTGAATCTGGCGGTGAATGCCCGCGACGCCATGCCGGACGGCGGCAGGCTGACCCTGGAAACCGGGAATGTCCTCCTCGATGAGAGCTATGCTGCTGCCCAGCCAGACGTCACACCGGGCCAGTACGTCATGGTGGCGGTCAGCGACACCGGCACCGGCATGAGTGAGGAGGTCATGCGCAAGGCGTTCGAGCCCTTCTTCACGACCAAGCCGGAGGGTCGTGGCACCGGCCTCGGGTTGAGCCAGGTCTTCGGGTTCGTGAAGCAGTCCGGCGGACACATAAAGCTCTACAGCGAACTCGGCCGCGGCACGACGGTGAAGATCTACCTGCCTCGGCATCTGGCGGAAGGGGACCGAGAGGTCGTAGCGGAACTGCCCTACGCTGACGTGCCGCGGGGCAGCGAAACCATCCTGGTCGTCGAGGACCATGACAACGTCCGCGAGTACGTGACGAACGCCCTGGGACATCTCGGTTATCGTGTCCTAGAGGCGGCGGAGGGCAGGCGAGCGCTGGAGATCCTGGCGGACCATCCCGAGGTGGCGCTGCTGCTGACGGATGTCGGGCTACCTGGCATCAACGGGCGGCACCTAGCGGATCAGGCACGCCAGCGTGCCCCCGGCATGAGAGTGGTGTTCATGACCGCCTATGCCCGTAACGCCATTGGCCACCACGGACTGCTGGATGTCGGGATCCACCTATTACCGAAACCTTTTACGGTCGACGCCCTAGCGCGGAAGCTGCGGGAGGTGCTCGATGGAGTGAGGAGGTAGGATGATGGGACTGACCCCCAACCTCCGGGAAAACGTCGTGAAGCACGTCTAGGAGGATCCTGCCTTCCGTGCGGCCCTTGTCGGGGAGGCAGCACACAACGTGGTCGACGGCGACCTGGAGACGGAACTCGGCCAACTCCGCGAAGTGGTCAAGACGACCATGGGATTCGGCAAACTGGCAGCGGGACTAGCATTCTGAAGCCCAGTCTCATGCGCATGTTGCGCAACAGCGGCAACCCGCGCGCTGCAAACCTGGCCGCACTCCTGAAAGCGGTCGAGAAGAGTGCAGGCATGCACATCGCCGTGCACGCCGAGCCCGCAGGTGAACTTGAACACGCGTGATGCCGGATCATCTCAGAATCTAGAGGTGCGGCCTTCATCCCTCCACGCTCCACACGGCGTGACCATGACCGCCAAGTTCAGGGATGCCTGCCCAGGCTGTCAGCCGAAGCCTTCGCCACCATTATAGCCGCGCACCAGGGCCATGACCCGTCCGTGCATATCACCGCCTCGCAGGAGTGCCTCGCGGGGCGTCAGCCCGTCCAGAACTGTGTCCTCGGTTACCAGGAACTCCAACGTCACCCAGGGACCTGAGGCTCCGAATGCTGCAATGATGTCCGCGAGGCCGGGGATGGTTTTGCCATTATGGAACTGCGCGCGGGGGTATTCCCAATCGGCCGCTTGGGGCAACGCGAGCAGGACTCCTGCTCGGCGGCGTTCGTCAACGACCTGTCGGCTGATACCCAGGAGATGTCCGACGGCCTCGGCGGACAGGATACCGCCCGCACGTAGTTCAACCGCCCTGCGTTGGACCTCTTCAGTGGTCGGATCCAGGACTTTGCCGACCATCGCTGAGTCGAGTGGTTTCTGGCCCATGTGCATATCCCTCTGGGCGATGAACGACGCTTTGCTCCGGGTGTCTTCGGGTCTGCTTACGCAGACGTTCAGGCGGGCTGGCGGCTGCATCGGGGACGGTGAAGGCACCGAGGTTGGGGGCTCGCTCCAACATATCGCCACCTCCTGCCCGGGTCAGGCGTGCCGCGCTTCGAACCCGGCGCGTGACAAGCTGAACACAGCCTCCTTGCCGAGGGTGGTTCGCTCAACCAGACCGACCGCCGACATGAGATTGAGGACGCGGGTTAGATTGGCCTGCCCGAGCGACAGGTGCTTGGCAATGTCGGCGCGGTTGGCGTGGCCGTCCCGCCGTTCGAGGAACTCGAGCGCCGCCACGACGT
Source organism: Paracraurococcus lichenis (assembly GCF_030657435.1). Taxonomy (GTDB): domain Bacteria; phylum Pseudomonadota; class Alphaproteobacteria; order Acetobacterales; family Acetobacteraceae; genus Paracraurococcus; species Paracraurococcus lichenis. Next base: position 23,277 of record NZ_JAUTWS010000043.1, read on the forward strand.
GCCGCCGCCTGATGACCTCGTCCACGGACAGCGTCTCGGCAATGGCGATGGACTCCGCCAGCAACTCGCCGAGCGCGGTGAGGCGTTCGGCCAGGGCGGGCTGGCCACTCAGTGCCATGGAGGACGAGGCAGCGGCGAGGATATCATACCAATCCCGCAGTTCCGGGTCGCGGCGCCGCTGGTCGAGCGTCTTCCAGGCCCAGGAGCGCAGGGAGAGGTAGACGTCCCGCAACAGGTCCGGCGACGGGTTCCCGAAGGCGGCCAGCAAGGCCTCCCGCGCCTGCGCCGGAGTAGCCTCTGCTCGGGCAATGCTGTTCAGGTCGGCTTCCGGCACCATCGAGTGCCCCCGTTCGCTCCTGCTCAATTTTGGAATGTCTTAGCGTGCCTTTGAAGCGTATCCCGGGCTCACGACCGGAGGAGCGGACTCATGTCACCGCACAGCATTGTATTCGGTGCGCCCCGAAGGCGCGAACCACCAGTGGAGGAAGATTTCACCCGGAGAGTTGTCGATTGCTCCGGTAGCTGACGAGCGGCTTGGTCGGGTAACCGGCTTGGTCGAAGCCTCGTGACAAAGGCCGCCTTCGGCGGTTGAGCAATCCAGCGGGCCGTAACGTGAGTGAAGCCTGAGCAGGCCTCGAAAGTGTTGATGCGGATGCCGACCCGCCTGAATACCGGGGAAGGCCGCGTGAATGGGGAAGCAATCGACATCTGCACCCATTCGATCCGCCGGGGTAGTGGGCACGGCACGTTGGAAGGGTGGTTCGGGTAATCGGGGGAGGCCCGTCTGGCATGAGGGTAGCGGCCTCAACGTCGCCCTGGGCGGCGGTGTCGGCGGGATTCGGACAGTGTCATACGACTGTTGAGGCCGGGTAACGCCGGTGGAGGGAAGGGCCCTGACTTCTGGTACGCTTCTGAGGATCGCGAGGGCATGGTGATTGGCGAGAGCCTGCAAACACCTGAAGTGCCAGGAGAGGTCGGAAGGAGCTCTGCGGCAGTGCGAAGATGGCGTCCACCGCTCAGACGCGAGCGATCATGGGCCACATCGTGGGCATTGCGGTGAAGCCAGTCGGAGAGCGTAGTGCGGGAAATCCGCATGCTGCGTTCGATGAGCGGGGACGGGAAACGGGGTGATGCCGGAAGGCCCAAGCCACCGCGCCCGTCCTCGACTCTACCGCTGACGTTCCTGCTCGCCCGCGGATCGCAATCATGCCTTCGGAGCACAATCCCAGCGGCGCTTCGGCATGCATGGCGGGTTCGGCCTCGATACCAGACATGCAAGGTGGCTTCGCTTATCTCCCTGATATACTTGTCGCCATACACCGGCCCGATCCGCAGGCGATCTGCGCTGACTTGGGCACCCGTTGCGCAATCGGATGACAATCCAGCATTGCCTCCCTCGGCCGCAAATGTTCTAAATGTGTTCTTGGTTTCGGCGTCTCGTCCACCTGAAAGGGGGTGCTGACGTGTCGGAGCCAGAGAATCCGGACGACCTTCAGGCCCTTCGGCGGGTGATTGAGCGGCGTCAGGCAGAGCAATCTGTCGACCTTGAAGACGCCGCGGTGGTGGACGCTGCCGTGCTCACATGGGGCGACATGGAAGAGGCCTTCGGATGGCTCTACCGGCCACACGCATTGCTCGGCGGGCGTACGCCTGCTGCCGTCGTTGCTGAGGGGGATGCCGGACGACAGCAGGTGCTCGACATCCTTGGTCGCCTGCGTGCTGGCACCGCACCGTGAGAGTCTTTGGCTTAACGAAGCTTCCTGAGGGAAGGCGCATGAACGTCAACGAACTTCTGGAGTGGCAGCACAGCGAGCCGGACCTCCATGAACTCATCGACGGCGAGCCGGTCCGTGCATCCGACGAGAAGCAGGCGACGCGCCGAATTCTGCGCGTCCTTGCTGCGGCAGCAAAAGCCTTCGGCAGCACGGGCGCGGGACAGAGGTGGCTCGAGGAGCCGCAACCCGAGACCGGCTTCCCGCCGATCGAAGTCGCTGACGTAGGATGGGGCGCGGTCTGAGCTGCCTGATGACATTGGAGAACGGTTACTCAGGGTGCACGGCGTACGACCCAGAGACCGCAGCGATCCGCATCGGCGCGCCCGCCGATCTGCTTGCGGAGGCCAAGCGCTACGCTGTTATCGAGAGACGCCGCCGTCATAGCGGCCCCGGCCTCCGCACCTTTCTGGCGATCGCTGACTTCTGGGGACTTGATGACGCGCAACGCCGCCGCATGCTGGGCGGGGCGCCGGACGTCGACAAATGGATCCAGGCGGCCCTGGAGCACAGGCCGCTGGACCTGCCTCAGGATGTCGTGGAAAGGACCGGCCTCATCGTCGTTATCTATGGCTGGCTTGCCATCCTTCTTACGACTGACGAGGAAGGGGTGAGGTGGCTCCAGACCCCGCAAGGGGCGGCTGTTTTCGGCGGCAGGCTGCCGCTCGACCTCATCACCGATGGCACACCCGACGGGCCGCTTACTGTGCTGGAATTTCTCCAGGCCGCCCGGCACGGCATTCACATGCTGCCGGGACCGCTCGAGCGCGTTCGGCAGCCGCTCAACGATGATGAGATCGACATCTACTCGTTGACGTCCAACGCCGAGGCCAACGTTGCCGCCGGACGCCTCGCCGACGTCTCGGACGAAGCTACCTTGGATGCGGCGATGGACCAGGCAGACGAGACGGCGGACAATCTGATCGCAAGCCGCGGGCAGGACGCCGAGAGAGGTAAAGGAGCCGCTATGCCCAACACAGCCAAAGATCCAGCCACCGACAGTGTTCAACTCCGTTCGACAATCCACTTCGCTGCGTGGCGCGCACTGAGCCGGTTGCTTGTGGCTCGCGACGCCGCAGAAAATACGAAGTACGAGACAGCGGCTCGGTCCGCCTGGGCCGAAATCGAACGGCTCCTCGATGAAGTCGAATCGGATGGCGAGAAGGAGGGGCGTCCCCTGGTGCGGCCACCACCGTACACGGGCGACAAAACAAAAGGTGCTACTGACGTTGCCAAAGTCATCATTGAGGGTCTTGGGCCCAAGAGCCTCATTGGTCATCCGGAGGTCAAGCGGCTGTCCGGGAGACCGGTCCGGGTGACCATTGAACTGTTGGATTAGTCGGGCCTAGCCTTGCGCTGGGGCCGCTCGATGACCCTGTCGAGCATCCGCCGCAGGCAGGCGGCGTGCTCCTCCGCCGCCGAGTGGTATCGGCCCGCCGAGAAATCCGCATCGCCGCGGGCGATGTTCTCCGCAGCCTCGTTCCAGACGAGCACCGGCACGCTGGATCCTCGTGGCACGCTGGTGCCGTCCGACGTTTGCCAGTCGCCCGGCCGGTCGCAGTGCAGGCAGCGCGCACTGCTAACTTCGTCTCACGCCTCCGGCCGTCAGACGACGTGCACCCGCCCACAGTGGCCGCAGCGGATGAAGACCTCAGGGCTACATGGTGTCGGCATCAGGGCCTCCGGCGGCTGGGGACAAGGGCTCCGACCGGGAGGCCCGCTGCCCCGCGTGGGCCAGACTAGCGCTGCCCTGGTGGAACGGAGTGGAAAACACGAGATCGAGGGCAGCCGACGGTGGCACCCTCTGGCGCCCTGGCCTTCTCCACCGCACACGCGACACCTTTCTCCCGTTCCGACCGGGTGGGCGCGGTATACGATCCTGTGCAGGTCGGTGCGCCAAGGGCGCCCGCCAGACCGGAGGGCTTCGTCATGCGCATACTCGTGGTTGGAGCCGGGGCACTGGGCGGCTACTTCGGCGGTAGGTTGGTCGAGGCCGGGCGCGACGTGACCTTCCTCGTCCGCCCCGGTCGGGCCGAGCAGATCGCGCGGCACGATCTGCGTATCGAAAGCCTACACGGGAACGCTCACGTCCATCCCCGGACCGTGCTGGCCCGTGACCTGAACGGGCCGTATGACCTGATCCTGCTAGCAGTAAAGGCGTACTCGCTCGACGCCGCGATGCAGGACATCGCGCCCGCGGTCGGACCCGAGACCGCCATCCTGCCTGTGCTGAACGGCATGCGTCACCTCGACCTGCTCGCCTCGCGCTTCGGCGCGAATCGCGTCCTTGGTGGCGTCGCCCAAATACCGGCAACCCTCGGCCCCGAGGGGCAGGTAATCCACCGCATGGGGACAGATCACCAACTGATCTATGGCGAGATTCCAGGTGGCCTTTCCCTACGCGTCCAGGCCATTGCCTCGGTGTTCGAGGGCGCGAACTTCCGACCGCGGGCCAGCGACCAAATCGTGCAGGAGATGTGGGAGAAGTGGGTCGGGCTGGCCGCCCTGGCTGCTGCGACCTGCCTGATGCGGGGTAGCGTGGGCGACATCCTGTCTGCGCCTGATGGACGAGACACAACGCTGGCGCTGCTTTCCGAATGCCGGGCGGCAGCCAAGGCGGCCGGGTATGAGCCTCGTCCGTCAATCGTCGAGATCGCCACCGGCTTCTTGGCAAAGGACGGCTCTCTGCTCACCGCGTCGATGCTGCGCGACATCGAGCGTGGTGGACCCACTGAGGGCGAGCATGTGCTGGGCGATCTGGTGCAGAGGGCGGAGCAGATGGGCGTGCCGACCCCCATCCTGCGGCTCGCGCGGTGCCATGTCGCCACCTACGAGGCGCGCCGAGCGCGGGAGCAGGGATGGCGATAACGCCTCTGGATGGGCATCGACGAGGACTAGGCCAAAAGCAAAAGGCGAACGGTTGGCTTCGATGCCGTGACGGAACACGGTGATGAGGCGGCGAACCTCAGACTCACGTGACGGCGCCGCGACCCACTGCGATCGTGTCGCCCGATCGACACTGACGCTCGCCGTGCCATGTAAGCGGACACTTTCGGCACGGCGCGCGGCCCGGGGAGCGCCTGGTGCGTGTCTGCAAAGCGCTTCATTCTCCAGAGGCGTCGATCGAGTCGTGCTGCCTGGCAGTAGATGGGGCGGTAGCCGGGGGCGGCCTCGGTCCTTGCAGCGGGTGTTCGTGCCCGCTTGGCCGTAATAGCTATCGATAGTCGGCCAACATCGCTTCCATGTCGTCAGCGACGCCGTAGCCGAGCACGTCACTGACGACTGAGACCCGATTGAGGCGATCCAGCAAGGCTTCCCGCTGCTCCTCGGGCAGGGCAGTCACCTGTTTCAGTGCCTGTTGGAACATCCTAACCAGCGCGTCCATATATGTCTCGTCCTGAAACCCAAACTCTCGGGCGAAACCGGCCGCGCGTTCGCAAAAGAAGACCATCAGTTCAGCAAGACCTTCGGGGCGAGCAGAGGCTTTCTTGTAATCAGCAATGGCCTTCTTTGCCTTGGAGACTGAGACATCCTGGTTCCTGTAAACGTTGGGCCATAGCCAGCGGTCGATAGTGGCCTTGTAGGGCTCGAGGACGTCGCCCCCGAGACCGAACCGCGCATGCAGGAGGGATTGGTTGTCCTTGCTTGCGGCATAGAGGTCCTGCATCAGGCCCAGTAGAGTGGTGCGATCAAATTCGGCCAGTCTGGCTTTGACGTCGCTCCAGCTCGGAGCGGCCTTCTTCGGTTTGCTGGCCATCCTGCTGCTCCTGGTCATGTCCCGCGCCCTCGCCCAGCCACCAACCCAGGCAGCCTGCTCCCTGCCAATATGGAGTTCTGGCGAGGGTGTCTGCATCAAAGGCGGCGCTGGGCTCTTGGCCTTGCCTACAAGAACGGCTTCAGCCAGAGCAGGATCATGCCGATGGGGAGCATGGCGAGATAGTTGGCAGCCCGCTTCTCGTAGTGGGTGGCGATGCGTCGAAGGTGCTTGAGCCGGTTGATCAATCGCTCAACTCGGTTCCGCAAACGGTAGGAATGCCGGTCAAACCCGGGCTGGCGGTACTCGTTCTTCTTGGTCGGGATCACTGGGCGGATGTGGCGTCGGCGCAGATGGGCACATGCGCGCGGGCTACTGTAGGCTTTGTCACCAGCCGCCGCGCGCGGGCGCAGTCGCGGGCGGCCGCGTCCAGGGCGTCGGATGGAACGCTGGTAGGCGAGCAGGTCTAGGACCGGCGTCTTGTCGCGCCCAAGCGCCAGCCCGACGAGGTGATGGGCCTGCCTGCGGTGATGAGTCTGGTGGTTGAACAGGTGGGCGAGCACGTGGTGGAGCGGCTGGGACTGCGGCACACCGCTGCTCGTGACGTAATCGAGGCGCGCTGCAAGGCGATCTTCGCTCAGCCCGTGGACGTATTCGACGAGTTTCTGGTCCTGCACCAGCCGTGCCGCGCGCAGATCAGCGAAGTCATGGTGCAGCACCTCGTCCAACCGTAGGCACGGTGTCGAGCCGGTTCTACCGCTGCCGCCCCGCCTTCGTCGAGGGCCTGGAAGTCTCGAAATTCCACCGCATCGGACCGGCCACCGCGGCCAGGATGGAGCGGCTTGACATTCGCACCGGCAGGGACCTGCGGGCCCAGAGCCTGGCGTTCCTCCGGCAGCACTTCGGCAAGGCCGGGGCGCATTTCCACGCCATTTCGCGCGGCATCGACGAGCGGCTCGTCGTGCCGGACCGTCCGCGCAAGTCCTCCGGCTCGGAGACCACCTACCCACGCGACCTGAGCGAGCCCGAGGAGGCCGAGGCCGGGGTGGAAACGCTGGCCGACGAGGTCTGGGAGTGGTGCGAGAACGCAGGCGCCCTGGGCAGGACAGTGACGGTGAAGTACGCCGACTTCAGCCAAGTGACCCGCAGCCGGACCTGCCCGGGGCCGGTCGACAGCCGCGCCCTGCTTGCGGGTACGGCGATTGAACTGGTCCGGACCGTCTTTCCCTTGAGGAACAAGATTCGGCTTCTCGGGGTTACGGTGTCGAACTTTGGCGACGCGACTGAGGTCGCCCAGAGGAGCTTCGACTTCGGATGAATACCGTCGCGGCTGCGCCGCAAGCGGCCGCTACCCAGGGCCCTGCCAGTTGGGCACCCGCAGACCGCCCGTGGCGTTGTTGCCCGACCAGCGGCCAGGGTGGCCGCTCCAGAGCCAACCCGAGGAGTAGGCGGGCATGCAAAGCGAGGTAAGGGACAATCCGGCAGCGAGCCGGTTCGAACTGCCGTGCGACGCCGGGATCGCCTTCGTCCAATACAGGAGAGAGGGCGACGACCTCCTCGTGCTGACCCACACCGAGGTACCGGAGGCGCTGTCCGGCCAGGGCATTGGCTCGAAGCTGGTCCGCGGCACGCTGGATCGCCTCCGCAAGGAGGAGCGCAAGATCGTACCCCGCTGCGAGTTCGTCGCCGCTTTCATCGAGCGCCACCTGGAGTACAGGGACCTGGTGGCCGACAGAGGCTGATCGGCGACATGGCCTGCGGCGACCCCAGGAGAGAATGATGACGACTCCGACCCGCCCGCTGCTCGAGACCCACAGGCATCTCTGCCAGCAGGCGAAGGCTGCACAGGTAACCGCCGCCTCTGTCCCGGCAGAGTTGCCACTGCGTTCGCCGCCCCGAGGCATTAGGCGATGGTGTCGACCACGCCCCCGTCCACCCGGAGCGCTGCCCCAGTAGTGGCCGACGAGAGTGGCGAGGCGATGTAGACAACGAGGTTGGCTACCTCCTCGACAGTCGCGGCGCGACGGATGATGGAACTCGGCCGGTGGGTGACGACGAACTCGGCCGCGACCTCCTCGACCGGCTTGCCGGTCCGCTCCTGCTCGGGGCGCAGCATCTCCTGTACGCCTTCGGACAGCGTAGGCCCTGGCAGGACCGCGTTTACCGTGACCCCGGTGCCCGCCATCCGCTTGGCGAGACCGCGCGAGAGGGCCAGATCAGCGGTCTTGGTCACGCCGTAGTGGATCATGTCGGCCGGGATGTTCAGCCCGGACTCGGAGGACATGAAGATCACCCGCCCCCAGCCGCGCTTCGCCATGCCGGGCAGGTAGGCGCGTGAAAGCCGGACACCCGACAGGACGTTCACCTCGAAGAAGCGCTCCCACTCGGCATCAGGCGTCCCGAAGAAGTCCTGCGGGTCGAAGATGCCGAGATTGTTGACCAGGATGTCGGCCGACGGCTCAACTGCGACCAGCGCCGCACACTCCTCGGCCGTGCCGAGGTCGGCTGCAACGCCCCGGACCGCCCTACTCATCGCGCTTGGCACGACTTGCCGCAGCCGGGCGATCGCGCCGTCCACCGCTGCCTGCTTACGGCCATTGAGCACCACGGCCGCGCCCGATCCCGCTAGCTCAGCAGCGATGGCGAAGCCGATCCCGCCGGTCGAGCCCGTGACGATGGCGGTCTTACCCGAGAGGTCAATTTTCATGTCCGTTCCCCGATGCGCGCCGGGATGATCGCGCTGGCCGCCCGGATGTTCCGGGTCATGCTGCTGAGTAGGTTCAGGGCTGCGGCCGAGAGCGAGGAGGGGCCATCCTCCTAAACCGCGTCCACTTTGGAACCCATAGTTCCGCCCGTACGACCACGCCCGCTGACAGGGTCTTCAACCACGAGCGGCAGGGCTACGGGTCTCAAAGTGGACGCGGTTTAGTCGTGCCGTCCGGCGCCGACGCGGTACGCTTGAACTGCGCTCAATCAGGCGAAGCGCCTCCTCTAGGCGCGACAGCCTTGCCACCCGACGGGACTGCTGCGTCAGTGGTGATCCCGGCCTATCCTGCTTCCCATGGCGTGGATGGCCGCCGGACATCCAACGGATACCGTCCCGGGCGACCAATCCGTCGGGAGGCAACAGTATGGCGAGCACATTGGCGGAAAAGACCTGCACCCCGTGCCGCGGTGGCGTTCCGCCGCTGACGGCGGACGAGGCGAGGGCTACCGCGAGCAGGCGCCCGACTGGTCGCTAATGGACGACGCGACCCGGATCGAGCGGCGCTTCCAGTTCAAGGATTTCCGTGAGGCATTCGCGTTCGCGACAGGCGCCGCCGAACTGGCCGAAGCGGAGGGCCACCACCCCGACATCACCTTCGGCTGGGGCTACGCGACGGTCTCGCTGCGCACCAAGAAGATCAAAGGTCTACACGAGAACGACTTCATCATGGCGGCAAAACTCGATCGCCTCGCTGCTGACCCCGCCGCCGGTACGGCCCGCCAGGGGAACTGAGGGCGAGCCGCCGCCTTCGGCACTGCCGCTGCCGCCCGGCGTTGCCGACGGGTCCAATGGGAGGCATTGGCCATGACCAGGGACCAGATCGAGGCGGTGGTGGCGAAGGAGCGACCGGGCTGGCGCGTGGTGGACTTCATCGAGGTCAATGACGAGAGCGGCCCGAGCTTCGACGCCACGATTGAGAAGGAAGGCCAGCGGGTTGTTCTCCTCATCGCCGAGGATGAAAGTATTGCCGGGGAACGGCGCCAGCGGCGCATCGGACCCTGCACGCCGCAGACCTGCCGCCCGGCGTGGCTTGGTGTCGCGGGGCCGAAGGAGGAGATGCCGTCCTTGGTGCCGGAGAAGATGTTCCTGGCGATCACGGGCGCGCCCGGCTTTCGCGGCTACTACGCTTTCCTTGGTGAGCGGAACGCCAGCCGGGGCGTCTCGGCCTCGCTGTTCGACACCCGCGAGCACGCCACGGAGGCGAACCAGCGGGTGGTGTCTGTCATGCGCGACCGGCGGATCGCGCCCAGCCCGCCGAGCGTCATGGCGGAACAGGTGGTCATCGTCGCCGCGGCCGGAGGGCTAAGGCTAGGGCTAGGGCTGGGGAGGAGCGCTCGCCGGATTGGAGTATGTAGGCGCTCCCCGACGAGGTTCGCCGCGCGGTGCGGGAAGATGTCCGACGCGGGTTGGAGGGCGAACGCCGAGACGGGCGGCCCGATCGAGGTGCCGGTGGAAATCCTGTTCGGCTGCGGGCGAAAGTAGACGCCCGGGCACGAGCAGAGGGAGATGATGCCGGACATGGACCGGTCGGCCGACCTCAAACGCGGGCATGCTGCCCTTCGCCAAGTTGCTCGGGATGACCTTCACGGCGGCCGAACCCGACCGGGTGACGGCGGAGATGCCGGTCCGCGACGACCTCTGCACGCGGCCCGCGGTGCTCCACGGCGGCGCCATCATGGCCTTCGCCGACATGCTCGGCGCGGCGGGTAGCAGGAGACCTCCAGGCACGCCGGATAACGCAGCCTATTGTCCGGACAGCCGGGTGCGGTACACGTGCGCGCCCGCACATCAGTCGGCCTCAGGTCTCCTGTCGCCGTGCTATGAATGAGTCGCGTGCCTATTTACCGCAGTCCAGGCAGAGCGGAGTGCGCGACATGGACACCTTCCACGTAGACGGGCGTTACCTCCTCGATACGGCGGACAACCGGGTCGTGCTTCGGGGGGTCAACCTCCCGGTGCTCGACAACTGGGGCTTCCCCCCGGACAGCCGGATCAGCGAGGTGGAAAAGACCGGCGCGAACGCCGTTCGGTTGCAGTGGTACGTCAACTACAAGGGCGGCGATCGCCCCGCCTACACGCTCTCCGACCTCGACACCCTGCTCGACGAGTGCAGGCTCAATCGGCTCATCCCGATCCTCATGCTGGCCGACTTCACCTGCGCAGGGGACCCGAAGGTTGTGAACAGCGGCCTCATCCCTTGGTGGACCGACTGCAACGTCGTCACCGTGCTCAACAAGCACCGCAAGTACCTGATCATCAAATTGGCCAACGAGGTGGGACAGTACAGGTGGTCTCCTTCGCCCGCCGCGGCCCTGGCTAGCTTTCAGGCGGAGTACAAGACGGCGATCAGCGCCATCCGCAGTCACGGCCTCAACATGCCGGTCATGATCGATGCTCCGGACTGCGGCTCAAGCCTCGAAGCTTTCACGAACCCGGGCGTCGGCATCGGCCAGGACCTGATTGCCCACGATCCTCAGAGGAATGTCCTTCTCAGCGTCCACGCCTACTGGGCGGCCTATGGCGGGATGGCGCGCCTTCTCGGCGATCCCCTTGCCGCAACGCTTCCCCTCGTTTTCGGAGAAGTCGCGAACAAGCAGGACGAGGAGGTCGACGCGACGGATGCAGCGGGCCTACCGACTAGGCGCACGGATTTCTGCTTCTACGACCTCGACGGCACAAGCGAGCGTCATCCGGCGCCGTCCGGCTACAGCTATCAGGACCTGCTGACCGCACTCGGACCAAGGGACATCGGCTGGCTTGCCTGGTCCTGGTGGAAGGACGGCTGCGACCGCCGTCAGATGACGTCGACAGGGAATTTCACCGACCTCACTCTGTATGGCGATGACCTCGTGAACAACCCCACTTACGGTCTCCGTCTCGGCACCTTCGCCGCGGCCAGGACCGCAACCCTTCCCTAGCCTATCGCCGAGGAAGCCGCCTCGATCGGCCTGTCCGCTCTCGGGCGAAGTTCCAGCCGCGGAAGTGCTTTGTTACCTCAAGCGTCAAATGGCAATTGGCGGTATGGTGCTCTGGTCGAACATCAATTCTGGCGAATCGGACTTCTGCTTGTCATGGCAGCGCACCCGCCGAAATCTGCCGACGGTCACAGACGATGTTGCGGAGCATTGCCGTTGCTGGCGTGCCCACTTGCCCGATCCCCCTCCGTCTGCGAGCACGATATCGTCGTTGAAGAACTCCGTCAGCCCGAGCGCGCCCGCCCGGAAGGTCATTGGCTCGGCCGTGGCCGCAACTCCCGCACACCGAGCGAGGATGCGGGCCCGGGCGGCAAGGGAGCGGACCAGTGTGATGTGTGGGGCGGCGCCAGCGAAGGCCGGTGCCGAGCCGCCGACGCCCTGGAGCCTCTATGGACCAGCCGGAGGCGAAGGACACCGTTCTGTTCCACCTGCCAGCGCTTCGAGGCGCCGCCGAAGCTCGGGATAATCGGTGTCGCCGGGCGCCTCGATCGCCCGCTTGGCGATCTCCTCGCAAGCAACGGTAAGAGCGGGGCGAGACAGGCGGATCGCTTCGCCGAACTCCGCCACGGCGTCGTCCCACTTATTCAGCGCAAGCTTGGAGCCTCCCAATCCGAGGTGGGGCTCGTCCGACAGCGGGTTCAGCAGCGCCGCAGCCGCGTACGACGCGATTGCGTCCTCGAAGCGGCGCTGAGTACGTCTTGCCGACCCGAGCAGGATGTGTGCATCCGCCGCATTTGGAGACAGCCTTATGGCCTTTTGGAGTTCTTCGACTGCCCTGTTGAGGTTCCCCTGCCCCCAGTAGACGTGGGCGAGGCCAACGCGTGAATCCGCGCTGCCGCCACTCGCGAGGCCGGACTGCTCGAATGCTTGACGGGCCTTCTCCCATTCTTCCTTTGCGAGTTCGGTGTCTCCCTTTTTCGCGTAGACGTCCGCCTTTCCGATATGGGTGTACCCCATGCCTGTATGGGCGTCCGCGAATTTGGGATCCCGATCGAGCGCAGCCTGGAAATAGCGTTGTGCCTCATCCAAGTGTTGCGTCTCATCCCAATCAGGGTTGTGCTGATACCTCTCAATGTGGCCAAGGGCCGAATGTGCATCCGGCTTACTCGGATCGAGTGCGAGCGCCTCTTTGAAGCTGTCGATGGCGTTGTCCCAACGACGATGATCGACCCAGAGGTAACCGAAGGCGATGCGCAGCGGTGCAGAGGTCGGCTTGTCCTGGATAGCAACGCTGTATCTTTTCACGGTGAGAGCAAAGGCAGCCGTGGCTATCTGGTGCTGGATGTCCCTCACATCGCTGTTGGTCGGCGAGAATGGGATTGAGCTTGCGTAGACGACCTTCTCGTTGAGCCGCAACTCGAGCGAGAGGCGCTTCCCGACAAGCGTGAATGCGCCGTAGATCTCGTCGTGCTGCCAGGCCGCTGGGAGCAGGTTGCGGACGATCCCAACGGCACGATCGATGGACAGCGCGGTCTCCGGGATGCTGACATCCGGGAGGTTCTGCATGACCAGCAGGTTCATCGGCAGAATCTGGCTTATTCCCCGCCCGCGGTTGGCGTTCAAGGCGTCGCGCAGCTTCCAGGTGACCACCTTGCTGGTGAGCCCCATGTCCGAGAGCGCGTCGGGAACCTCGATGGTGCGAAGGTCCACCGTGTTCGCGCTGAACAGGGTCTTCAGGAAGATGAGCAGGATCGCGACGGTGAGGATCGCGCCCAGAAGCCTGGTTGTGAGGTGAAATGCCGAGGTCACCAACCGCTCGCAAGGGGCGCTCACGGCGTTCGAGGCGGCCTTCAGCGTTGCCCACACCGACCGCACCTGGGCAGCCGCCTTGCTGCGGCGCGCCGTGTGGCCGGTGACCGGCTCGCGCGTCTCCTGCGGCATGGGTCGTTCTCCCACGGTTCACTCGGAAGGCAGGAGATGCCCGCGCGGAGCCGGGCATCGGGTGCTGAGGTATGTGGGGCTTCGCTGCCCGAACACTCGGCGACGGCCAGGACAGTGCCGCGCGCCGCGTGACGGGGCGGCCGACGCCCTCAACTTCCCGCCTCGGCGATGAGGCTGGCGAACAGGCCGAGGTAGTTGCCCGTCGTCGTGCCATCCGGGTCCGCCATGTCGTCGCTCGCCGGGAGCACCGCGGTGTCCGCGGGGCCCGCATTGAGCGGCTGGATGGCTCCCAGGCCACCCTGGCCGAGCCAGGACGCCACGAGGTCGAAGGCGCCCCGCGGCGAGCCGAGCCGCACCCAGGCCGCGCTCGGCGCCAGCGTGGCGGGATCCGCCACGCCCAGCTTGGCAGCCATGATGACTCGCCGGTAGCTGCGGACATTGCGGGAGTACCCGCCGTCCATCTGCCGGTCGAAGGAGGCGATCGCCGCCGAGCCGTCGAAGGTCATGCCGCGGCGCCTGAAATGGGTGGCGCCGACCAGGGACCAGACATCGTCGACCACCACGCTGGTCGTGCGGATGGCCGCACTTCGGCCGGGGAAGCCGACGGGGTGGAAGGCGACGACCCGGTCCGGGGCCACCGCGAGGAGATTGCCGACCGCCTCCGTGCGCGCCCTGAAATGCTGGCGCGACCAGCCGCGGAACGGCGGGGCGAAATCGGGCTGGCGCGGAGTGCAGACGATCACGCGGAGGTTCGGGTGCGCGGCGAGCGACGCCGCGATTTCGCCAACCAGGTCGACCTCGACGGCGGCGGCTCCACTGGGGCGCGCCGTGCGGGCGAACTGCGGGGATTCGATGTAGATGAGTTCCCGGGCTTCCCGCAACGCGCGCCGCAGTGACCAGAGCGCGTCCCGCAGCCCGGCGGCCGAGACGACGCACTCGCGCCGGATCAGGCGAATCAGGCGGTCCGGATTGGCGGTGGTGACCGTCGGCGCGGGCACCCCGAGCGCACTGGCCAGGGCGTTTACTGCTGATTGGACCGTGGAGCCCGGCGCGGGCGGGGTGACGCCGCTGAGTTCGGGCGTCTCGCAGCCGGACGCGACCGTCTCGAGCAGCACGCCGATGCCGGTGTTCGTCGCCGTGTTGTCCTGCGGCGGCGTGAAGTTGTCGCCGTTCGTTGCGACCACCCATCCCGGGCTCGGCCCCGGGGTGCCCGGCAGAGGGATGATCGGCTGGGCGCGCCGCATGGCGTGCAGCGCGAGATCATAGGCCAGGGCGCCGGTCACGTGAATGCCGGGCGCGTGGAGGTCCGGACCGGCAGGATTGCCCGGGTTCCCGCTCGCATGCAGCGCCGAGCGCGTCTCGCGCGCCCAGCGGCCGCCGGTTAGCACCGCCTCCCAGGCCAGGGCAGGACCTGCGCCGCCCGTCGTGCCGGTCGTCACCACCGTCTCGAAGCGGGCCATGGTAGGCAGGCGTGGCCCCTGGCGAGGCGACTCCTCGGAGGCGAGCGAGCGCAGGAAGGAGATGACGTCGCCCGGTGCCGTCCCGGGCGGCGGGATGGTCGCCGGGACTCCGAAGAGCGGCGAGGGCGCGACGGAGAGAAAGGTCGGCGGCATGGCGGCGACGCCGTTGACCCCCGCGAAGGGGTCGGCAGGCGCGGGCGCCGGGCCCGCCGCGACCGGCGCGCGGGTGTTCGCCCAGACCCGCCGGTTGCCCTGCCGCGGCGTAACCACGATGTCCATGACCAGGTTGGCGGGCGAGGGCTGCGCCTGGCCCGGGGCGAGCGCGAAGGGGTTGGGCAGCCGCACCGACGTCGGCTTGGTCGCCGCCGCGATTGTCGCCCCGCCATCGCCGCGCACGAAGGAGGGCTGCGCGGAGATCGCCTCGACCGTCACGAACTGGCGGGGGAAGATCCTGATATGCGCGCCGTCCGGCACCTTGTCGGCGGCGACAGTGACCAGCACGTCCTGGGCGTCGATCCACGCGGCCTGCAAGCCGTCTGCCGGGCTGGGGAGTGCCTGTCCGCCCGGAAATCCAGTGCCGGTGTTGGGGTCCGGAAAGACCGGCCAGTGGGCGTTCGCCCCGGCCTGCGTAGGCGTGGCGAACTGGCCGTCGAGGATCGGCGAGGCCACGATCACCATGTCCTGCGACGGGCGGGCCAGCACCGCGGCCGCGGTCGCCAGCGTGTCCGGGCCGTCGGCCAGGTAGGTGACCGTCACCTGGTCGTGGATGGCGGGCAGCAAATCATCAGGGGTCGACCGGTCGTCTGCCGGGATTCCGAGCACCTCGGCGCCTGTCCGGTTGCCGAGCAGGCTCCAGACCGTGTCGACCACCGCCAGCCGGAGAAACTGCCTGGGCAGTGATGGCGCCGGGGTGCCCGCGGGGGTGCCTGTCGTCGGCAGCGCGGGCGGCACTGCCCGGGTCCGCGAGAGAACGCCGTTGGTCGCCCATCCCCAGCGCAGGCGCCCCGCATCGGCGGGCGCGGCCGCGGCGCCGTTGACCTCGAGGCCCTCGCCGTCGGGGAGCGTCACCAGCCCGCTGGCAGGGATGGTGGCCGACTGCGTGCCATCCGCCCGGGTGGTCACGAGGGTCGCAGCGGCGAGGGCGGGCCGGTATGGGCCGCCATGGAGGTCGACGACGTGCACCAGCGTGCCCTGGGCGAGCCCCGCGATCGGCTGCGCGCCCCCGGGCCCGCCGATGGGCGCTGTGGAGCTCTTGCCGGTCAGACCCGGCAGCCAGGCCTGGAGGTCGGCCAGGACGGCGGCAGCGAAGATCGGGTCGACGATGAGGCCGCGCCGGTCGTGGAAGGAGACGGTCTCGCCTCCGGCGACCTCGAGGCTGAGCTGGTCGCCCGGCTCGAACCAGCGCGGCGCCTTGAAGCCCTGGGCGCCGCGGAACACCATGCAGGAGAAGACGGGAAGCATCAGGGCTGCCGACCCGTCGGTGTAGCGGGCCGCCATCAGGCGCTGGAGGCGGACCGCCGCCGCCTCGTGGAGCCGCAGCACGGCGCATGTGCCGGTGAGCGGCGTGCCGTCGACACCGATGAACTCGGAGGTCCGCGGCACCCCGACGAGCCGTAGAGCCACCCTGTCCCCGGCGGCGAAGGCCTGCGGCGTGCTGTTGGCCACGCCGCGGGCAACGGTCAGGCGGTCGCCGGTCCGCCCAGTGCATTCGACCACCTCGGCCGCCACGCCGCTGGCGCCGGTGACCGTCAGCAGTACGCTTCCTCCCCCGCTCGGGCTGGGAAAGCCGCCCCCCTGCCCCGCGCCGAGGTCGAACTCGGTGGCGGTCGCGCCGACGGCAGCCGCGAGGGTGCCGGTCGCGGGCGAGAAGCCGTACTCGAGGATGCCGCGGAACGGGGCCCGCGGCCCCGGTAGCGAGAGGGTCAGCGCCGCAGCGTCGTAGTTGGCAGCGGGCGGCGTGGTGTCCGTCCACTGCGTCGAGAGTGCGAGGCCCGCGAGGCCGAGTGCACCGAGTCCCTCGCTCTGCAAGGATTGCTGCACGTTCGCGGGCGTGAGAGTGGTGACGCTCAAGGACATCTCAGGGCCCTCCCGCGCCGATGGTCAGCATCTGCTCGCCCACCCGCCCGAGCGGGTCGGTGATCCGGACGAGGACCTGGACAGGGTCGGCGGCCGAGGCCCGCCGCAGGATGGCTTGGTAGGTCGTTGCGCCCGCCGCCGAAGCGCTAATCCACACCCCGGACCCCGTGGCGGGTGGCGCATGGTCGAGGGCGTCGAGCGGGCTGTCGAGGGAGACGAGGGCGGGTGCGCCGGGAGGGACCGCGCGGACCGTGAGCAGATGCGACCCGAGTGGCGTCCGCGCGACCGGGGCGGCGGAGCTCCATTGCAGGGTGACGTCGGTCGCGCTGCCGCCGCGCACCGGGGCGCTGATCGCCGGGGCGGCGGACGGTGGCAGCACGACCCAGGCAGCGTCGCTCGGCGGTGACCGACCGGGGAGCAGGCCGCGCGTGTCATCGCGCCCCGACCAGGCGACGGCGCGGTACCAGACCCGCCGCCAGGAGCCGCCTGGCGCGTCCTCGCCGGTGACCTTGCCGATGAAGGCGCCGAAGGCGGCATCCTCGACCTTCTGCACGTCCCAGCCGCCCGCGCTGTCGAGGAGGGACGCGATGGGCGGGCCCATGGTGTCGAGCTCCCGCGCGGCGTCGTCCACCCGCACGCGGTGCAGGTCCACCCGCTTCGCCCGGTGCCCAGGCCGGGTGCTGACGGTAATGACCGCCTTGAAGGAGGGTGGATCCGTCGTCGTGTCGAGGATCCGATCGACCTCGATGATCGGCGGCGCCGGTCGGGCGATCCGCGGTATGCCCACCGCCATCAGCGTGCTCTCCGCGCTCCCCGCGGCGGGCCAGGGTGCCTCGACCAGGGAGGGGCTGATCCCGAGCACGACGTAGCAGTGGATGCCCATGGAGCCGCGGGGCAGCGTCACGTCGAGCGAGGTGCCGGTGAACGGCGTGGCGTTCAGCCGCGTGAAGGGGTGCCGCAGCGGGTTGGCGTTGAAGGCATCGGTCAGCGCCTTCAGCCGGGCATCAAGCGTCGCGCCCGGCTCGGGCTGCGGCTTCCCGAGGGCGTCCAGCAGCGGCGTCTCAGCGGCCTCGTAGATGTGGTAGCCAAGGGCCGGGGGCGCGGGCGGATCCCAGGCGAGCACCGCGTGGCAGGAGCCGCCCGCGTCGGGCAGGCTCGCCAGCTTGACGTGCCGGACCACGATGACGGGCGGCCGCGGGTCCGAGGCGGAGGCGACGGCGGGCCGGGCGCCAAAGGCGGACGCGCGCTGCGGCGGGATCCGCGCCTGCACGAGGCCCCAAAGTGCGATCCCGACAAAGGGCGTTCCGGCGAAGTCGAGCCCCAGTCCGGTCAGGGTCATCCGGTAGCGCCGGGACACCTGCCCCTGGGCGGCACCGAACCCGGCGGCGAACTCCTCCCCGCCCTCGGTGAGGGGCTGGATGGTGACCCCGGGCGCGCTCGGCACATCGCCCGCGAAGTCGATGTCGAGCGGCGGGCCGCCGCTGGCGGTCCCCCGGTCGAGGCCAGCCGGTGGTGTGTTGGAAGGCGGCGCCGCCCCTCCCTCGGCTGCGGCGTAGAGGTTGCCCACGAAGCTGACCCGGCCCGGTGTGCGGATCCGCCAGTCGAGCAGGAACTCCACTTCGAGCGTCGCTGGACAGACGCTGCCCGCGCCGGGAGCCTCGGCGATGAGGCTGAGCTTCACGATGCGAAGGGGCTCGGGGGGCGGCTCGGCGATGGTTGGCCCCACCGATGCCCAGGTCGACCAGATGCCCCAGATGTCCTGCACCGCCACCCCGTATGCGACCTGCGCCGTTCCCGGGTCCTGCGGGATCGGCATCTCGCGGTCGATGATGTTCACGTGCTTCGGGTCGGGGTCGGGCGGGTGGCCGGAGGTCGAGGCATTGATGGCAATCGGGGACAGGCCCCCGCTCCGCCGCGGGGCGAGCAGCGGGATTGCTGGGGCCGCGGGCGCGATGCCTGCGCGGGCGGCCGCGGCGCTGACGGCGCCCGCGAGCGGGGTCGAGGGGACCCGGTCCCAGGCGAGACGTGTTGTCGCCCGCCACGGCCCGTCGACGGCAATCGGCCGGAGAAGGCCCTGGAGTTCGGCGACCAGGTTTGCGGGCTGGACGGGTGGCCCCGGCGTGACCGGCCCGGGCACGATGGCGGCGAGGTCGAAGGGGGCCGACCGGCCGTCCAGCCCCGCCTCCCAGCGCGCGGTCACCATGAAGTCGAACTGAGATCCTTCGTCGTAGGCCGTCCCGAAGCCGAGCGCCAGGCACAGGAAGGGATCGGTCGC
This sequence comes from Paracraurococcus lichenis, assembly GCF_030657435.1. GTDB lineage: Bacteria > Pseudomonadota > Alphaproteobacteria > Acetobacterales > Acetobacteraceae > Paracraurococcus > Paracraurococcus lichenis. The sequence goes on from NZ_JAUTWS010000043.1 coordinate 42,237, forward strand.
CGCGCCGAGGTAGGCCACCGTGAGCGGCGAGACGTCGGCCTTGGTGCCCGCGCCCGACATCTGCTGGCCAGACGAGGTCACCGGCGGTGGCAAGGGGGTGGCGACGGTCTGCTTCGCCTGCGCGTCGGGCGGGTTGCCGCCCACGATGGGCGCGAGCAGGTCGAGCAGCGAGCCGTTGACGTCGACGATGAGCGCGCGGGGATCGGGCGGCCGCCACGCGGGCGCCGCCACACCTGGCGCGATCTCCGGCCCCCAGCCGAAGGGCGGCGCACCGCGGGTGAGGCGCTGGATGGCGGCGGAGACCGGATCCGTCGGGGCGGTGACCAGGCCTTGCTGGCGCGTGTGCTGGCCGATGCCCGACCAGGCGGCGCCGACCGGCAGGCCCACGACCTCGACCAGCCGCCAGCCGTCGGTGTTCGCGTATCGCCCGGGCAGCACACCCCTCGCGGCGGTGACGGTGGCGCCGGGCGGGAGCAGCACGCCGTCAATCGTCTGTGCCCTGAGCTCGAAAGTGCCACCGCCCGCCGGGAAGAAAGCGGAGGCGCAGAACCGTTCCGGCCTGGGTGCCCCCGAGAACGCGACCACGGTCCCGAGGGCCGGAGCCGAGATGGTGACGAACACCGAGGAGACGCTGCCCTCGGTCCATGTGTAGAGGTTTGCCGCCCCGAGCCAGTTGACGAAGGGAACCAGCGTGAGCGCCTGGACGAAGGCGTCGGTGGTGTGCGGGCGGCTCCACACCCGGAAGGGCTCCGTGGGAAACCCGAGCTCTGCGTTGAGCATCCAGCGGAGCTGCACGCTCGGCCGGTGATCGGCGAAGCCGGGGATGCCGAGGCGGCGCGCCTCGCCGTTCCAGAGGACAAAGGCGCCGCGCGCATCGAAGCGGGTCGGGTCGACGACGAAGGCCATTCAGACCTCCTCCCAAGGAGCGGCCGCCAGGGTCTTGCTGAACACCGGGACGACCTCATCCGCCGCCGGATCTGCGAGATAGGGCTCTGTCCGGGCCAGGCGCCGCAGCACGAGGTTGAGCAGCCTGCCGCGCGCGCCGGGCCGCAGCGTCACCAGGGCGCGCTGACCGCCGGGCGCGGCGACGATGTGCTCGACCTGGCCGAAGGCTGAGGCATCCTCCAGTCCCAGCCAGGGCTGCGGCAGCAGCTCCCAGTGCTTGGCAACCGGGTCTTTCGGGTCGATGACCTCGGTCGGCAGCTTGCGGGTGCGCCACATCGGCTCCGGCGCATCCACGAGGATTGCGGCGGGCTGCGGCGGCGTGCCGGGGTCCCAGAACACCGTGAAGCCGCCTTGCGTGGGCACCGGGAGGGCGTCGAGCCCGGCTTTCAAGAGCTCCTCGTCGAACTGATTACCCTGGGGCGCGCCGCCCGCGAAGCGCGGGCCTATGGCCTGGAGCTTGCCCACATCTTCGGTGCGAACGCCGCGGTGCCTGACCTCCCCGACCTGCATGGCGAGCGCGAAGGCGGCGAGCGTCTGGAACCCGCCGGTCGAGAAGCCGCTGCGCCACACCCGTTGTCCTGGCGCGCCGTCGGGTTGACCGACGTCCAGCATCTCGATGTCGATGAGGTAATCGGTGAACAGATCGAGCGGGATGGCGATTTCCAGCCTGGTGTGCGTCAAGCCCGTACCGGTCACAGGGATGCAGCCGAGGCCTGAACGGGGGTCGGCCGCGAGCCTGCGTAGCGTGTCCTCCCACGGCGTGCGGAGGGTGGCGGCCACGTTCTTCAGGGTGGACGCGTTGATCGGCACAGGGTGCGGCTTCTCCGGCGTGCTCGGAACCTCGACGAAAGAGGCGGGCCGCAGCCGCGCCTGCAATTTCTTGCCGTAGGCGGCATAGAGCGGTCCGACGGCGCGGCTGGAGAAGACCACCCGGACCTGCTCGGCGGCGAAGAAGTGCGTCTCGCCACCGCCGGGCAGCGCGAGCAGGATCCACGGATCCAATTTCGCGGGCGGGTCCGCGTCTGTCCGGAACCAGAAGGTCTGCTGCCGTTGAGGACCCGGCGTCTCGGTGCCGCCGGAGCGCGTTGCCGATGTCCAGGTCGCGCGCACGCCATAGGTTTCGCCGCGTTGCAGGAGGGCGATGTCGGCGGCATCGAGATTGAGGGCAGCGTCGACGACGCCGCTGAGCTTCGTCTTCTCCGTGGTGTCGTAGTCCGAGCGGGCGACTTCGGCGGACCGCAGTGCCTCGACAGCGCCGACGTAGAAGGGCCGGAGCCGGAACCCGTCGACCCGCGCGCGTAGCTCGGGTTGGCTGCCAACTTGAATGGAGTCGCCTCCGGGAGCGCCCCTGATCTCGACGAGTACGGCCCCGTACTGCTCGGTCTGCTTGTCGATCTCCTGGAGTTCCTGCACGAAGGGCGACCAGGGGCTGGCGGCGGCGGTCCAGGACGGCGGCAGGGAGCCCGGCCGAACTTCGTCGGCCGAGGTGACGACGCGCTGCGAGAGAACGGTATCGCCCTGCATCACCGCGATCACCACGGCGCCGATGGGAAGCAAGCGGAGCGGAACCAGCAGATACAGGCGGGCATACTCGATCGGGCCCGTGCGGAAGACGACGGCGTTGTCGATAGGGCCGGGCCGGAAGCCCAGTCGTTTCCATGCCTCCGCCACTGCGTCGCCGCGGGTCTTCTCGCCGAAGGCGATCAGCACGCCGGTATCCATGGCGGGCGAGGCGAGCATCCAGGCCGGGCAGGCGCGGGCCGCGGCGAGCGTGGCGGGCGGTTCACCGATGCCGCTGAGCACCCCGGTGTGCGCCGCCCCGGTGAGCGGTTCGCCTGTGCCGAGCCTCCTGACAACCTCCAGCAAGGACGGCCGGGGCCCGCTGGGCAGGGCCTGCGCACCGCCCCCGCGGATCGCCGCAGAAGGGGACACCGGCAGCGCCTCCCGGGCGACGGACACCGGCGGGCGCGGTGGGAAATCCGGGGTGGGGCCGGAGTCGGGAGATGGCGCCCCGGGGCATGGCACCATCGCTCCCTCCACCTCGGCCGGGACGATCCCGCGCAGGGCATCGGTAGCCATGTCGCCGCAACGCCAGCGCTCGGTGACGACGAGAAGGGCGTCGGGCGGCGCAGAGCGGGTACTGCCTGCCGGATCGGGCAGCGGTAGGCCTGTCAGGCGGCAGCCGGTCGGCGACGGGCCGAGTGGCTGCCCCCAGAACAACCAGAGCAAGGGCGCCGGGGGCGCGGCCGGTTGGCAGACCGTGCCCCACTTGCGCTTGGTGATCTCGTCCAGGAACCGGCTGGAGCCGAGCGCCCGCGGCGCTGGCTCAGGCTGCCAGGAGAGCAGCGCGAGCTGTGCCTCGAGTGCCTCATCCCCCGCCTTGGTATTCCACCAGGTTGCCGGGGTCTTTCCTGCCGTCGGGGGCGTCCCGATGAGCTCCACCGCGGTGAGCGTGTACTGGAACTCCACCTCGCCGCGTTTGACCCACCCGCCTTCTGGACCCTGCGGGGTGCCACCCACCTCCTCGCTGCCGAACTTGAGCGGCGGTGACGGTGACTGCGGTGTGAGCGGGGGCGCCGACATCATCAAGACCGGGATGGCGTCGATTGGCACGACTGGGAGGTCACCAGGCGCGGTGTCGCCTTCGGGCCCGGTGCCGATGACGGCGTCAATCGGCCGGTCCGTGCCGCTGCCTGCGACCAGGGCAGGCGAGCGGCTGACGATCTTCAAGGATTTCACCAGCGCAGGCGGCGACGGCGGCGGGACGGTGGCGTCGCTGAGGTTGAAGCCGACGCAGCCCGAGACGCTGAAGAAGAAGAAATCCACCTCGCCGCAGACATCGCCGCGGATCTGCGACAGGTCTTCGCCTCGATCGCCCTCCCCGGCGAGCACGTGGAGATCGGCCCAGGCGCCGATGTCGATGATGAAGAGGTGCAGCGAGCCGCGGATGCCGAGGACGCCGCCCAGCCGGAACGGCGACAGTCCGACGACGGCGTCGAACCCGCCGCCGACCTCGACATAGAGGGCGTCGCCGCCCCAATGGAACGAGACGTGCAGACCGGTCGCTGCGGACAGGCCGGTCACCGCGGGCAGCTCGGCATGGGCGGGGATGCCCCTTCCCGAGAGCATCAAGTAGCCGCTGGCGTCGAACACCTCGAGCACCGTGGCGTGGACCGGTCCGATCTGTGTTCCGGTGTCCGGGTCGACGTAGCCGTCGAAGGTGCCGACGAAGAGGTGCCAGTCGGTGGCGTCGTGGAAGTTGAAGAACGCCTCGACCGGAATCTGGATCTCGAGAAGCGGCTTCACCTTGTAGTCGATGGCCAGGCCGATGGTCAGCGTGCCGCGACCGAAGTCGAGGTCGATGACCGCGAGGAACGTCCCTTCGCTCGTGCCGTCGTGCAGGTCCGGCTTGGCCGATATGACGTTGGCCTTCATCATCAGGAGCAGCCGCGGGCCGGGCAACTCGAGCAGCAGCATCCCCTTCATGTTGAGGATGAAGTCGGTGCCGAGCGTTCCCAGCACCGCGCCCACGCCGAAGGCCCACTTGTTGATCTTCGGGGACCAGAAGCGCGAATCCGTCACCTCGCCGCCGGTTGCCTTGAGCCAGGCCAGCGCGGACGCCGCCGCGCCTGCGGGCACGAGGGACGGATCCCGCTCGAAATGCATGGCGAAGAGGCCGAGCAGGCCATAGATGCCGAGGCCGGAGTTGGCGAGCGGGATGGCGACCGGGAAATCGACCTCGATCGCGGCCATCACCCCCGTCGCCGGGCCGCCCTGGCCCGGCGGGATCTGGGCGATGGCGAGCGACGCGGCGAGCCGCAGCTTTATGGGCGTGATGGTGATGTCGATCCGGCCCTTGATGACGGCGATCTCGTCGGTGCCGCGCGGCTCGTGGCCGATCTCGAGGTAGCCGCGGCCCTGCACCACGCCCGGGATGTTCACGCTCGCGCCGAAGGCGGAGAGCTCCGGCGGTCCGCCCGGGCTGATATTGAGGCGGACGCGCATCCGGTCGATGCTGACCACCCCCAGGTCGGCGCCGAAGCCGAGGTCGATTTCGACAAAAGTCGGGTTGCTCCTGGAAATCCTCGCGCCGAGGATCTTCAGGATCTTGTCGAAGGGCTCGCGGACCTTGATGGCGCCCGGCCCCGAGACATCCAGGGTGTAACCCTTGGAGGAGTCGAAGTAGGGCCGGAACGGGAACTTGCTCTCGCCCGGCTTGTTGCCGAGGATGAAGCCGATCGCCTTGTACCGCGCCGTCAGAGGGGTCTTGCGGTCGATGGAGACGAGCGGCGTGTCGCTGGGGATCTCGGCGGAGATCGCGGTTTCCACGTCGACCAGCAGCAGCGCCTCGACACCGTCCTGGCGTGCCTGGACATCGATCTCGCCGCCATACCAGATAAAGCGTTCCGCCCGCAGCCACTTCAGGCCCATGAAGGTCGTGGCTGCGACGATGGCGGCGCCGTCGAGCGCGAGCGTGACCACGCCGCCGCCCCCCTTGTCGGCTGCATCCGCCGCGGTCGAGATCAAGGGCCAGAGCGCGACACCGAGGCCGAGGAAGCTGAGACCGGGCGGCGGCTCCGGCGGCGGGTCGGACGGCGCCGGGGGCAACCAGCCCATCGATTTCAGGCCGTCGATGTCGGCCGGGTCGGCGCCGAAGCTCAGGGTCTGCCGGACGTCGCCCGTGGCGTCGTCCCGTTGCACCACGAGCCGCGCGGAAACGATGCCGTCCGCCGGGTTGCGGTTCGGCACGTCGGCCCATCGGGGCATCTGGTCGGCAGGAACCCCGCCCGCGGCGAGCTGCGCCTCGGTCGGGGTCTGGATGTCAAACTTCCCGGCGATCTCCAGCGCGACCAGGCGGTCTCGCACGATGCGGAGCTTGAGGTCGGCGCTCGTGAACCAGGAGGGTGGCGCGGGAGGTGCGGCATCGGCCGGATTGTCGGGGATGGGCGCGGGCACCGGCGGCACGGCGGCGGGCCGCGCGACCGTCCCGTCCACGGTGGTCTCCGGCACCGGCGTCGCGGCGGTCCAGGTCGCCACCGCTTTCCACCAGTTCGCACGCTGCTTGACATCGCCGCTCTGCGCCGGACCCCAGTTCGTCATGTCCGCGGCGGTCGCGGGGAAGGCGAACGTCTTGCCGAGGTGCGCGGCGGCGGCGCTGATAAGGGCCTCAAGGCCCACGGCACGGTTCTGCGCGAGGCTGTTGTTGCGCTCCCAGTCGGTGCTGTGCGGCGCGGGATCGTCGTCGGGCTCGAAGCTGGCGAAGCCCTTGATGGTGATCGCCGTGCCGCCGGGCACGCCCTGGAGCAGGGCCGCGAGCTCAGCAGACTCATCCGAGGCGATCCAGGCAGAACTCAGCCCCTCATCCGGCGCCGGGCTGGCCTTCACATTGCCCGGGGCTAGGGCATAGGCGGCAGCGTCCGGGTCGTCGCGCCGGTTCGGATGGTTGAAGCGATAGAAGCCGGTGGAGCTTCCGCCTGCCAGGGCGGCCGATCCGGGCAGGACCGCCCGCACCGTCACCGTCTCGCCGGGCGCGCAGGCCACGGTGGCCGTCGGGCCCGCTCCTGCCGCGGCGCCTCCGGCCGTCCACTGCGCGCCCGCGAGCCCGGCGGGATCCGCGCCGTCCAGGGTGAGCGTCGCCCGCAGGGCGTCCTGTGAGACGATGCGGAGCGTCGGCGACTGCTGCGGCACCGTGCCGCGCTTGACTTGGTCCGTGCGTACGGTGGCGGCGGGCGCCGACTGGGGCGAAGCGCTCCCCGGCGGTGGCAGGGCCGTCGCCTGCTTGAGCGTGGCGTCGACGGTCAACGTGGCCGTCTTCGCGCCCGGCTCGGAACCCCTGGCCGTCACGACGATGGTGAGCGTGGTGGCGCCGCCAAAGCTGACGTCGCCGAACAGGCGGCCGGGGCTGTCAGGGCCGCCGCCGATGCGGGCGCTGGCGGTGTAGGGGGTCAGTCCGCCGTCGATGTCGACCACCATGCGGGTGTGGTCGGGAATGGTGACCGTGGCTGCCGCATTGCTGGATTTGACGATGCTGAAGCACTGGCCGACCGCGTCGTAGAAGCGGGCGCTGACCCGGAGATCGCCGCCGCCCTGGTCGATGACGGCGAGTTCGAAATCGCCGGTCACGCCCGCCGACGCGCCGGTTCCGATCAGCAGGTTAGTGGCTCCGACATCGACCGCGAGGCCGGAAACCCCTTCCGGCGCGACGTAGATCCGCAACTCGGGCAGGTACACGCCCGTCCAGGAGTCGTCGTATCCGAACTGCGCCAGGACGCTCGGCGGCGTGACGCCGTCGGAGAGGTCGAGGACGGCGCTGCGGAAGCCGATGCCTATGACCCGGCTGGGGCCGATGAAGGCGTAGGGCGGCCGCATGGTGAGCAGGTCGGCGACACCGAGGCTGGCCTGCTCGTCGAGGCTCGACGCGCCGAGCGACAGGACGGTGGCGACCAGCGGGTCGGCAGCGCTCGATCCCTGCTGCAAGCGCAGGCGGATGCCCGGGAGGGTGATCTCCACGTTCTTGGTGGCGGTGTCCTCGACCAGGATGCCGCTCGGATCAAGCCGCGCCGGGCGCAGGAATGGCAGGCGGAGCATCGCGGTCTTGAGCAGGATGTCGAGCGTGAAGGTGGTCGACGGATAGTCGGAAGCCGCCGTCAGCGACGGCCCGGCATCGAGTGCGGTGAGCACTGCCGCGGCGGCGGCGAAATCGCCCGCGCCTCCGATGGCGGCCACAGCCTGCTGGACCTTCTGCGACGCCGCCCGGGGTGCGAGCAACTCGAACTCGACCTCCGTGTCGTGGATGTCGAGCCAGGGCTCGCGGCGGCTGACGTCCTTCGCCGGGTGTCCTTCGGTATTTTCGGCGTCAATCCCGAAGGACATGGACCGCCAGTCGAACCACGGCCTGGAGCCTCCGCCAAACCTGGCGGTGCCGCTGATGACGACGCCGGTTTCGTCCACCGCCATCGCGTGCTCGCGCACGGACAGGACCGAGATCGCAGCGTGCCATTGGCCATAGCTGTCGCCCTTGAGGACATAGGGCAGGACGAGATCCGCCAGCGCGAGATCGGGCATGCCTGTTCCTCCCTATGTACCGTGTATCCTGGCCGCCGCGATCGGGTGCCAAATGCTCAGTCAGGGAAATCAGTCATCGTCAGAGCGCAACTCTAGAGACGTCGTGCGGTAACTTTCGAGAAAAATGAGCGGATGACAGAAGAATCAATCATGGCGGGATTTGCGCGAGGCCGCGATCAAGCGCGTCGGCTTCGACAAAATTATTGGGTAGAGATCTTACTTTTTTTGCGTCACGAAGGCAATTCGCTTGTGTTCGCAGCTTCGGGTGACTGAGACGAAGCCGCAATCGTTGGCCATTGCGGTTCGCCTCGGCGGGCCGCTGGACGAGAAGAGAAGCGCCCCTTGCCCGTCGCGTCCGAACTTCGTGAGACGAACCGCGCCACAGGCTTCGCCGGAGCACTCCTGATTATGGCTCACCTCGCGGCCGCGTCGCCCACTCACTTGATCGAGCTCGATGCACATTTTTCGCCGCCGCGCATCGAAGCTGAGGGCGCAGGCCGGGTCAGTTGCTTTCGGCCGGAGTCGACTTCTCATGGTCCCGTACCCACATCACCAAGGCTGAGACATACCCTTCACAGGTGCCAACAACGAATGGGCCGCAGACATCGTCTCGCCCGCCTGTTGCTGGAGGAGGGAGGCGAGCGCGTCCCGGACCCAGTGTGGCCCGGGAACCTCCTCGGATGCCCATCGACGAACCTGCGGCGACGTCAACGCCGACAAAGCTTGGCGCGTGTACAAGTAGGGCGTTGAGACTGCCGCGATTGCGGCACGCCTGGGCTACTCCCGGCGCGCTATCTGCCACGCAATCCAGCATCGCCGAGAGGCCGAGCAGGCCGCCGCGGCGGGCAAGGAGAGGTCGGCATGAGCGCGCTCTCGCATCCCGTGACCTACCTGGTCATCGCCCCTGGTCATCGCCGCCATGTCCCTGGCCGCCGCAGCGCCGTGTGCCATGCCGCCCGCGGCCGCAGCATGGCGGGCGGTGACGACGCTCTGCATGGTGTGGATCTCGGGCTGAGCGCCTCGCCGTCGTAGCAAGGGCGGCGGAAGGTTCGCTTCCGCCGCCCCGCTTCACCTACGACTAATGCAGGCAAGCACGGCAACCATCAGCACTTTCGATACGTATATCGAAAGGCTGAAAGAGCCATACGACATGAGAAGCGTCATGTCGCTGGTACCTCCACCTCGCCGCTGAGCGGCGGAGAGCCTGGTTTCGGTACACTCGGCTGGTGTGGTCCAAGGCGAACCCCGGACTCCTCGGTTATGGTTTCAGGCGAGCTCTCGACCCCTGATTTGGCCGCGGCTGCCGTTATCTTCAAGGGTTGCCCGGGCCATCAGCTCCCGTCGTTCACCTCATCCTCGTCGTCCTATTTCGACGCGCCGCCCTGGAACTGGCATGGCGCGTTGGCAAAGCTCATCTTGAGCATACGGGCCCATGGCTTGAACTTTTCATATTCTGGTGTCGGTGGGCCGCTGAAAGGCTGTTTTGAAAGGCGCTGCTGGGGCTGAAAAGGCGGCGTAGGAGAAGCGTTCTGGGCGGTTTTCCCGGAGAGAAGCCGCCATGTGGACGCCTGATACCCGCGCGCTGGTTGGGGACTACGGGTCCGGTCAGGCCCTGAGCGACGAGCAGTATCGCCTTCTCGAACCGCTCATCCCGGCCGCCAAGCCCGGAGGCCGACGGCGGACGACCAACATGCGGCGCC
>NZ_JAUTWS010000430.1 GCF_030657435.1 Paracraurococcus lichenis
TACCGAGCTCGGCGACAGCGCGGTTGTCGCGCACCACAGGATGCACCCGCGCGTCCTCGACTACGAAGCGTGCCCCGGAGACGACGACGTGTTGGCAGAAGGAGTGCGTCAGGGGCATCTCGCGGCGCGACGCCCAGGGCTCTGGCAGGCCGACCGTGGCCTTGAGGAACTGCCGGTCGGCGTCAACGAGCGAGACCAGGGCGACCGGAACCCGCAGCAGGCAGCAGACCAGCCGGACCAAGCGGTCGAAGGCTGCATCGGGCGGGGTGTCGAGCAGCCCACTCCGACGCAGTGCGTCCAACCGCGACCCGTGCGGGATGGTGTCGGCAGCTGATGGTTCCGGCGAGGGGGCCAAGGCATGCGGAAGAGAGGAGAATGGTTCCGACACTTGCCGCCTCTGCCCTTCTTCCGCACCCGCCCTGGGGTGGCAAGGCAACGCCGGGCAGGAGGGTACAGTTCGGCACAGGAGCGCGGGAGCGCATCTGAATGTCATGAAGCGGACGTCCGCCTTGTTTGTTATGCCGCGTACGAGCGGTCGCACGCGATCCTCGTGACCCCGGGATGCGCTTTTGGGTCGCAGCAACGGCTCCAGCGTTGCCCT
>NZ_JAUTWS010000431.1 GCF_030657435.1 Paracraurococcus lichenis
CGACCTACGATGGCGTCGGGGTCAACGGCGCCGCCCTGAACTTGTCAGATACCGGCACGAAATACTTTAGTTTCGTTGATATCATGCACTGATACATCGTAATGGTGTAGACGCACCTTGTTGTACGGGTCGTGGGCTCCGGCGCCGTGGAGTAGGCTGACGTCGGGGCGAGCCCCTCAGCTCGGGTTTGGGTGCGCCAGGCGAAGCTGGCGCGGTCCAGCCGGTGGAAGTCCGGCCAGGTAAGGGGTAGCGCCCGCCTGTAGCGAGTGTTGCGTCGTGGAAGGTGACGACCACGGCGAAGCGTACACAGCAATCGTGTGGGGTCTGTATTGAGCCACGAAATGAGCTTCAACCCGTCTTATTCACACTGGGCCGCGTCGATACCGCTTTATGCTGCGTCAGGCGGCAAACGGACGCTCGGTGGCGGTACCAGGGCTGTTCAACGCTGTGCGCTAGCGGGGGTGAGTCCTCGCTGCCACAGGTCGGCGGAGAACAGTGCCGGCGGGGCGATGACGGGATTCCCGGATCGTCAAACCTCTGACTCATAGGGCGGCAACCGAGGGGGAGGTTGCCGTGACCGCGTTCGCGCCGCTGCTGGGT
>NZ_JAUTWS010000432.1 GCF_030657435.1 Paracraurococcus lichenis
CACCGAGCTCGGCGACGGCGCGGTTGTCGCGCACCACAGGATGCGCCCGCGCGTCATCGACTACGAAGCGCGCCCCGGAGACGACGACGTGTTGGCAGAAGGAGTGCGTCAGGGGCATCTCGCGGCGCGACGCCCAGGGCTCCGGCAGGCCGACCGCGGCCTTGAGAAACTGCCGGTCGGCGTCAACGAGCGAGACCAGGGCGACCGGAACCCGCAGCAGGCAGCAGACCAGCCGGACCAAGCGGTCGAAGGCCGCATCGGGCGGGGTGTCGAGCAGCCCACTCCGATGCAGTGCGTCCAGCCGCGACCCGTGCGGGATGGTGTCGGCAGCTGATGGTTCCGGCGAGGGGGCCAAGGCATGCGGAAGAGAGGAGAATGGTTCCGACACTTGCCGCCTCTGCCCTTCTTTCGCACCCGCCCTGGGGTGGCAAGGCAACGCCGGGCAGGAGGGTACAGTTCGGCACAGGAGCGCGGGAGCGCATCTGAATGTCATGAAGCGGACGTCCGCCTTGTTTGCTATGCCGCGTACGAGCGGTCGCACGCGATCCTCGTGACCCCGGGATGCGCTTTTGGGTCGCAGCAACGGCTCCAGCGTTGCC
>NZ_JAUTWS010000433.1 GCF_030657435.1 Paracraurococcus lichenis
GAGGACCGACGGCAAGCACATCGTGCCGACCGAGCGTGGCCTGGCGCTGTTCGGCGTGCTGGAGCGCGCTGACCCGGCGCTGGTCGACCCTGGCGTGACTGCGCAGATGGAGCTGCTGCTCGACCAGGTGCTGGTGGGAGAGCAGGAGATGGTGGGCGCCATCGATGCCGTCTGCACCCAGGCCAGCCGCATCATTGGCCGGCTGACGGACGGCACGACGCCCGGCGACGCGGCGCTGGTCGCCTCTGCGGTGGGGCAGCCGGGCAGAGTGTCCCGGCGCGGCCGGGCGGCGGGCGAGGGCGCGCAGCGACCGCCACGGCTGGCCAGGCGCCGCAAGGCCAAGGCTTCGGCCGGGCCGACGGAGGTGGCCGCCGGCGCCACCGGTCACACCCCGCCCGACCGAGGCGCAGTGGGGAGGTCGGCTGCCGCGGCGCCGCAGGGCCGGAAGGGCAGCCCGAGGCCGTCACGCAGAACGGCGGGGGGACCGACCAGGCCGGGGAAGCGGCAGCAGGGCGGCACGGCGGCCGAGGGCGACACGCCGCTGCGGATTCCTTTCGGCAACAAGGAGGTCGCGCTGCAACTCGGCGCCCGCTAC
>NZ_JAUTWS010000434.1 GCF_030657435.1 Paracraurococcus lichenis
AAGAAGCCCCGTTCTTCTGTGATGCGGCGCTTCTCATGGAGGTACGCATGACGGAAAGCACGAGATTCCACCGCCGAGGTCTGCCGGCCGGTCGCAGTCGCGCCCGAGCACATCACCATAACGCACGAGGGCCTGCGGATCTCATGCGCCAAGTCCGATCAGGCGGGCAGGAAGCCGAGCTCAGCATCCTGCGCGGCTGACAGCGCTGCCAAGTTCACAAGGCTCGCAACATCGCGGATCGCTTGCCGAAAGAACTGCAGGCGCCGGTCCGCCGAGCGCTGCGGCAGGCTTGGGAGCTGACGATGCGGTCAAGGCTGAGCGGCTGCTGCGCAAGCTGGCGCGCACCCTCGAGCCCGACGTACCCGGCGCCGCCGCCTCGATCCTTGAATGCTTGGACGAGATCCTCACAGTGGTTCGGCTGGGGCTGCCGCGCGAGCTGCGTCGCTCGCTGGCCTGGACTAACATCGTCGGGAACGTTATGGGCGCGGTGCGGCGCGTCTGCCGCAACGTGATGCGCTGGCGCAGTGCCAACATGGCGCTGCGCTGGACCGCCGCGGCGATGCTCGAAGCTGCCAAGGGCTTCCGCAGGCTAA
>NZ_JAUTWS010000435.1 GCF_030657435.1 Paracraurococcus lichenis
GGCCGCGTCTATGACGCGGCCGTGCGCGAGGCACTGATCGTGCTGTGGGAGGCTTCCGACCGGGTCTGCGGCAAGCGGCTGCGGCCGTTGCTACCGGTGCTGGTGGAGGCGATGGAGCGGCACGATCACCTGCAACTGGCACCGGAGGTGCGGGTCGGGGTGCTGGCGATGAGCGCGGCGACGATCGACCGGCTGCTGCGGGAGGTGAGGACGGCGGCGGGTGGGGCACCGCGGCGGCGCACGCCGCCCTCGGCGGCGTTGCGGCGGAGCGTGCCGGTGCGGACCTTCGCCGACTGGGGCGACCCAGCGCCCGGCTTCTTCGAAGCCGACCTGGTTTGGCATAGTGGGCCGACGGCGCGGGGCAGCTACGTGCAGACATTGGTGCTGACCGACATCGCGTCGGGCTGGACGGAGTGCGCGCCATTGCTGGTGCGCGAACAGGTGCTGGTGACCGAAGTTCTGAACGAGGTGCGTCGGGTGCTGCCCTTCCCGTTGCTTGGCTTCGACACGGACAACGACACGGCGTTCCTGAACGAGACCGTCCGGGACTACTGCGCGACGGCGGGGGTGGCGTTCACGCGCTGCCGGCCGT
>NZ_JAUTWS010000436.1 GCF_030657435.1 Paracraurococcus lichenis
GGAGGGCGACGTCGAGATCGACGAGGTCTACGTCGTGGCCGGACACAAAGGCCAGCCTGCGGCGGTGGCCAAAAGGGGCGGCCTGGACGCCGCCGCAGACTGGCGGGAGCGCCAGGCCGCGGCACGCTGGAGAAGGACAAGCCGCCAATCCTCGGCCTGATCCAGCGCGGTGGTCAGGTGGTTATGCGCATGCTGGCCAATGTGCAGCAGAAGACGATCCAGCCAATCATCGAGGCTGCCGTCATCAAGGGTGCCCGCGTCCACACCGACGAGTACGACATCTACGCCCGCCTGCCGGTCTGGGGTTATCGGCACGTGACGGTCTGTCACGCCCGTGGCGAGTATGCCCGCGATGACGACGGCGATGGCTTCTGCGAGATCCATGTCAACACCATGGAGGGAACGTGGTCTCTGCTACGCTCCTGGCTCCGCCCGCACCGGGGCATCTCGCAAGAGAAGCTGCCGCTGTATCTCGGCTTCTTCGAATTCGTGCACAACGCCCGGCGCCGCGGCAAAGCCCTCCTCGGCACTCTCGTCGCAGCCCTGGTCGTGTGATGTGCCCCATCACCCCGGATCCCATCAAGAGCC
>NZ_JAUTWS010000437.1 GCF_030657435.1 Paracraurococcus lichenis
CGGGCGACATCGTTCGATGGACGTGCGCGAGGTGCTGAACGGCTTGCTGTATGTGCTGGAGACCGGCTGCCAGTGGCGTCACCTGCCACGCGACCTGCCGCCGCGGAGCACGGTGCACGGCTATCTGCAGCGCTGGGATTGGGACGGCACGCTGGAGGCCGTGCATCACCAGCTCTACATCGCCTGCCGGGAACAGGCGGGCAAGGAGGCCAGTCCCACCGCGGCCATCCTTGACAGCAAATTGGTCAAGGCGGCGGAAAAGGGGCGCCGTCGGTCGACCCGGTTGGTTACGACGCAGGGAAGAAGATCAAGGGGGTCAAGTACCACGTCCTCGTCGACACGCTCGGTTTGCTGCTGAGCATCGTCGTGCACGTGGCCAACCTGCAGGACCGCGAAGGCGCGGCACTCGTGCTCGATCGCCGCACCAGGGCCCTGTTCCCCTTCCTCGGCACCATCTTCGCCGATGCCGGATACCAGGGACCACGTGCGGCCAGCGCGGCGCGGCGAAGCGGCCGATGGCAGTTGCACATTGTCCGTCGCGCCGAGGGTACGCGCGGCTTCGTCGTGTTGCCGAAGCGG
>NZ_JAUTWS010000438.1 GCF_030657435.1 Paracraurococcus lichenis
GCCGAGCGATTCATGATGCCTCTCTCCTCGAAGGGTTGGTGCATCGCACCTGTCCTGCGAGCGCTGCGACGCGCTCCTCGGGCAGGATGATTTGCCAGGGCTGACCCTTAGTCCGTTGGTGACCCACAAGACGGCCTTTCCGCAGCCATTTGAACACTGTCTGGTCGGTTACGCCCAAAGCGATGGCTGCGCCCTGAACGGAATAGCTCCCGTCCGGCCAGCGCTCCGGATTTGGCTCCACACCGTTGATCTTGACGGTCCGGATCTTCCAGCGTTTGCGGAGCAGGTGGATCGTTCCGCCCGAGAGTGGGGCGCCGTGCGCCGTCCGAAGTCCCTCGGCGTTGAGGGCGGTGGCGATCTCGCTATCTTGCAGGCCTGCGCCGTTCAGTGCGCGCACCCGGCGCTCCAATACTTCGGTGTCGGCGCATTCGGCGTAGCCCTGCACTGAACGGCGGATTTGGTGCTCGCTGGTAGCGCCGGTCTGCCAGACGATGCGCACTGACAGTAAGCGCGAGGTCTGGACCCTTCACTCGGCGGCTTGACGCTCGGCCGGCTTTTCGGGTGCCCAGC
>NZ_JAUTWS010000439.1 GCF_030657435.1 Paracraurococcus lichenis
AACCATCTGCGCGACAACAAGCTCTCCAACGTCGTCTGGGACGACGAGGCGGCTATCAACGCCGCCTGCAAGCAAGCCTGGGACTTCCTGACCGACACTCCAGACGTCATCCGTTCCCTTGGCACCAGAAAGTGGGCATGTGTCAGCCGCTAAGCGGGCTGGTATAAGTGGCCTGCCGGAGCGACCATCAAGGGTTGAGCGCAGGCAGGCCACTTATCCACAACGCCCCCCCCGGAGGGGTGGCCATCGTCGATCTCCGGCCAAGGTTCTGGTTGCGAATTGGAACCCCAAGCACGGAAACGACACCGGCACCGGGCACGGGGAGCGTGATCCCGCCCGACTGGTGCAGCGCAACGGCTATCGTGCCCGGGCCTGGGACACCCGGGTTGGGCGGATCGAACTGGAGAGGTCCCGTCTGCGCCGGGGCTCCTACCTGCCGAGCTTTCTCGAGCCCAGGCGCACCGCGGAGAAGGCGCTGACGGCGGTGATCCAGGAGGCCTATGTGCACGACGTGTCGACCCGCGCCGTCGATGACCTGGTCAGGGCGCTGGGCGGCTCGGGCGTGTCCA
>NZ_JAUTWS010000044.1 GCF_030657435.1 Paracraurococcus lichenis
AGCAGGCGCCGCAGGTAGGCGTTCCCAGCCTTGGAGATGCCGCCCTGCTTGGCCTTGCCGCCGCTGCTGTTCTGCTTCGGCGTCAACCCCCATGCCGCCGAGAGATGCCGGGCGGAGGCGAAGTTCGAAGCGTCGCCGACCGTTGCAACTACGGCCGAGGCGATGATCGGTCCGACACCGGGGATCGTGGCAATCGCCGGCTCGCCTCATTGCCCTTGTGCCATTCCAGGATCAACGCCTCGAGTTTGTCGATCTGCGCCTCCACCGCCTCGAGCTGTGCGGTGAGGCAGTTGAGCGATGCCTTGGCGAGCGATGGTATCCTGGTGTCATCCACGCCGACCAGCTCTGCCAGGAGATCGGCAACACGCCTGACGCCTTTGGCAGCGACGATGCTCAGCTCGGCCAGGTGACCCCGGAGCGCGTTCACCAACGCCGTTCTCTGGCCGACCAGCAGCTCACGGGAGCGATACATTATCATGGTTGCCTGTTATTCGGGCGTCTTGATCGGCACGAAGTGCATGGTGGGCCGCGTGACCGCCTCGCAGATTGCCTCAGCATCGGCGGCGTCGGTCTTGCCGCGTTTGACGTACGGCTTGACGTAGGTGGGCTGTAGCAGCTTCACCTCATGGCCAAGGGCGGCGATCTCGCGGGCCCAGTAGTGCCCCGTGCCGCATGCCTCGATGCCCACCAAAACCTTGGGCTGGCCCTTGAAGAACTCGAGCACATCGCCACGGCTGAGCTTGCGGCGCAGCACAAACTGGCCGGCGGCATCGACCCCATGCATCTGGAAGACGTTTTTGGCGATATCCAGGCCGATGGTGACCGGAACGGCCTTTGCGGTATTCTTCATGATGGACGGTTCCTTTTGCTCGATGCCTGCAACAGCTCCGAGCTTGGCACACGATGCCGCTGGGGGCCGTCCACCTCATCACTACTGCGCACCGGAAGTCCTCGACTTCTGCCGCGCCGAGCGGCTCGACTTCGTGCTCGGCGTCGCCGCGACCACCACCCTCCACCGGCACGTCGAGGCGCTGGAGCAGAGCACCGCCGCCCGGCACGCCGCGCGTGGACAAGCTGCGCCGCTACAAGGAGTTCTGGGACGGCGCCGGCAGCTGGAGCCGGGTCGAGCGCATCATCGCCCGCGTCGAGGTCGGGCCGCAGGGCACCGACACGCGCTACGTCGTCACCAACCTCGCCGGCGGCACGCCACGGCGGATCTATGAGGACCTCTACTGCGCCAGGGGACAGGCCGAAAACCATATCAAGGCCTGGCGCCGCCACCTCGCCGCCGACCGCACGTCGTGCAGCCGCGCCACCGCCAACCAACTCCGCCTCATGCTGCACACCGGCGCCTACTGGCTGCTCTGGTCGCTGCGCAGCCTCATGCCGAAGCGCTCCACTTGGCGCGTGGCGCAGTTCGACACCCTCCGCCTGCGCCTGGTCAAACTCGCCACCCGTGTCGTCGCCCTGAAGACCAGGGTCATGCTGCACCTGCCGAGCGCCTGTCCGGACAAGGCCATCCTGCGTCTCGCCCTCGAGCGCTTGCCGCGCCTGACCTGCTGAACATCGGGGCGATTGCCCCAGCCGAGCCCTCCGACCCGCAACCAGCCAGCCCCGCGATCCGCAGCCATAGACCGGTCCCGAAGGCGGCATCGTCGACGCGCACCCATCCCAACCAGAAGGCGAACCCTGTCAGGCGGAAACCAGTCCGCCGCGGGCCTCGTGAATTTTTCGGGCTAGACCCACCCGCGCCCGCGGATCGCCGCCGCGACCCGCCCCGCCTCGTCCAGCGGTGCCCGGACGAAGGGCGCCGGCGCCGCCGCCAGCATCCGCGCCTGCCCCGCCGCGACCAGGCTCTCCTGCAGCCTCCGGTGCCGCGGCCCGAGGCCGCCCGGATCGGCGATGAAGACCGAGGCCTGGGTCGCCAGCGCCTCCGACAGCATGGAGACGCTGTCGCCCGTCACCACCAGCGCATCCGCCCAGGCGAGGAAGCCGGCATAGGGGTTCGGCCCCCCCTCCCCCCAGCGGTGCAGCCGGTGCGGCCGGCCGGCGAGGGCGGCGGCCAGCGCCTCGGTCGCCGCGGCGCCGGTGCGGCGGCTGGCGGTCGCCAGGACGCTGCCGGCGAAGCCCGCGACCGCGGCGCCAAGCGCGGCGGCGACGGCCGGCGCCATGCCCTCCGCCCGCACCGGGCCGCCGACCAGCAGGCCGATGCGCGGCGAGGGCAGCCCCGCCAGCGCCGCCCATTCCGCCCGCGCCGCCGCCAGCCGCGTCGGCGCCATGCGGTGGCAGGCGCCGAGGATCGGCAGGAGGTTCGGCGCCAGGCCAGGGTCGCCCGGCAAGCGCCCGGGCGGCAGATCGTGGCGGCCGATCACCAGCAGGTCGAAGGCGCCCGCCCCCAGCCCGGGGCGCATGCAATGCACCAGTCGCGCCCCGCGCCGCCCCAGCCAGCGGGCAACCGGCGCCGACCGCCGCCCGGCCGAGATCACCAGCCGCGGCCAGGCGGACCCGGGCGGCGGCGCGATCCGCGCCCGCGCCTCCGGCGTCAGGCCGGCCAGGGTCGGCCAGGGCCAGGGAAGGCGCGCCAGCCCGCCCCAGGCCAGCGGCACCTCCCGCACCGGCACGCCCAGCCGGTCCGCGATGCCCAGTGCCTGCGCCGCCGTGCCGGCCCGCGGATCGGCCAGCACCCAGACCGCGCCCGCCTCGCTCATGGACGCCATTCCCGGCGAGGGTTACGAGACGGCGACACGACGCCGGCAGGGATACGCGCCATGGCCATGCAACATGCTTCCGACTGGGACCGGGACGCCGCGCTGACGGCCGCGCGCATCCTGCTCGAGATCAAGGCGGTGAACTTCCGTCCCGACGAGCCCTACACCTTCACCTCGGGCTGGAAGAGCCCCGTCTATATCGACTGCCGCAAGATCATCTACTTCCCCCGCGCCCGGACCAAGATCTCCGACCTGGCCGTGGAGAAGATCGGCCGCCATGTCGGCTACGAGACCATCGAGGTGGTGGCGGGCGGCGAGACCGCGGGCATCCCCTTCGCCGCCTGGATCGCCGAGCGCATGGCGACGCCCATGGCCTATGTGCGCAAGAAGCCGAAGGGCTTCGGCCGCGGCGCGCAGATCGAGGGGGACGTGCCGGAGGGCAAGAACACCCTGCTGGTCGAGGACCTGACGACCGATGGCGGCTCCAAGATCCGCTTCGCCCAGGCGCTGCGCGATGCCGGCGCCACCTGCGACCATACTTTCGTGGTCTTCTACTACGGCGTCTTCCCCGGCAGCTTCGAGACGATGAAGTCCATGGGGCTGAACCTGCACCACCTCTGCACCTGGTGGGACGTGCTGGAGGTCTGCCGCGAGCGCCCCTATTTCGCCGAGAGCGCGCTCAAGGAAGTGCGGAAATTCCTCGAGGACCCGGTCGGCTGGTCGAAGCGCCATGGCGGCATCGGCTCGGTCGAGGAAGCCCGCCCGCGCGACGCCGAATAGGCGGCGGCGGCGGAGCGGAGGCCGCCCTCCGCCCTCCGCGCCGCTCAGGCGGCGCGGACGCTGCCGACGAAGCCCTCGATCTCCGTGGTGAAGCGCGCGGCCTGCCGGCGCAGGTCGGAGGCGGAGCCCGAGACCTGCGTCGCCGCGGCCTCGGTCCGGCTGCTGCCCTCCGTCACCGCGGCGATGTTGCTGCTGACGGCGCCGGAGGCGGCGGCGGCGGACTGCACGGTGCAGGCGATGTCGCGGGTCGCGGCCGCCTGTTCCTCCACCGCCCCGGCGATGGCATCGGCGATGCCGCGCACCTCCCGGATGGCGGCGGCGATGCCCTGGATCGCCTCGACCGCGGAGCCGGTGACGGCGCGGATCTCGTTGATCTGGGTGCCGATCTCCTCCGTCGCCTGCGCCGTCTGCCCGGCGAGCGACTTCACCTCCTCGGCCACCACGGCGAAGCCCTTGCCGACCTCGCCCGCCCGCGCCGCCTCGATGGTCGCGTTCAGCGCGAGGAGGTTGGTCTGGCCGGCGATGGCGTTGATGAGCTCGACCACCGCGCCCACCCGCTGCGCCGCCTCGGCTAGGGCCTGTACCGTGGCATCCGTCCGCTCGGCATTGGCCACGGCGCGGGCGGCGGCCTCGGTCGCCTGGCCGGTGCGGCGGCTGATCTCGCGGATGGAGCCGCTGAGCTCCTCGGCCGCCGCGGCGACGGTCCGCGCGCCCTCCGAGGCCTCGCCGGCTGCGCGGGCCGCCGCGCCGGCCCGCGTGCCGGTCTCCGTCGCGGCGCCGTTCATCTCGCCCGCCGTGGCCTCCAGCGCGCCGGCGGCGGCGGTCAGCTCCTGCATCATGGCGGCGGCGCTGGCCTCGAAGCCGTGCACCAGCGCCTCGATCCGCCGCGTGCGGGCCTCGCGGGCGCCGCGCTCGGCCGCCTGCTCCGCCGCCAGCCGCTCGGCATCCTGCATGCCGCGGCGGAAGACCAGCAGCGCCCCGGCCATGGCGCCGATCTCGTCCTGCCGGTCGGTCGCCGGTACCTCGGCGGCCAGGTCGCGCGCCGCCAGCCGCCGCATCGTCTCGGTGAGCTGGCCGATGGGGCGGACCACCCGGCGATTGAAGGCCAGCGTCGCGGCGGCAACGGTCGCCAGCAGGAGCAGCAATTGCCCGACGGCCAGCAGCACGGCGCGCGAGGCATCGCCGCGCGCCGCTTCCGCCCGCGCCGCGGCCTCCTCCAGCGCGGCGTCGCGCAGCGGGAACAGGCTGTCGAAGATCGGCATGATCTGGCGGATCATCTCGTCGCCCGTGGTCGTCAGGGTCTGGCCACGGCGCGGCACCACCCAGGTGGCGTAGATGTCGCCGCCCGCCTTCCAGAACCCGGCCTCGGCGCGCGCCATCGCCGCGGTCAGCCGGGGCGGATCGCCGGCCCCGCGCACCCGCTCCCCCAGCGCATCCCAGAGCCGCAGCACGCGGCCGCGGAACTCGGCCGCCTGCTCCGCCTGCTCCGGCCCCATGACCTCGCCCGTCGTCGCGGCCCGGATCAGCAGCGTCGCCTGCCGCCCCGCCCAGTCCCGCATGGTCCAGGCGAGGGTGGCGATCTCCAGCACCGTGGCGGAGTCCGGGTGGTTCCGCTGGGCGCGCGCGCGCACCGCCTGGATGAAGCCGCCGGCACGGTCCATCAGCGCGATCATGTCCGGGACGTAGCGGCCGACCACCGCCGGCGGCCGCTGCGCGCGCTCCTGCCCGATCGCCGCCATGGCGCCGCTGCGCAGCGCCGCCAGCCGCTCGGCCAGGGCGGCGACCGCCGCCTCGTCGGCCGCGGTCGCATCGGCCCGCACCGCCGCCAGCGCCCGGTCGGTCTCCCCGGTCGGCTTCTCCAGCGCGGCGCGCTGCTCGGCGCTGGCGGCCACCGGCCCGGCCAGCCGCGGATTGATCAGCGCGCGCTCCATGTTGAGCGCGGCGGCGAGCTTCAGGCCGGAACCGAGCAGGCGGGCATCGCGCTGCGCCAGTTCGACGCGCCGGAGCGTCGCCCACTGGTCCGCGACGAAGACGGCGGCGGCGATCGTGCCGAGGCCGGCGATGACGGAGATGGTGACGAGGAAGAGAGTGCGAAGTCGCATGGTCCAGACCTGAGGCGCAACCGGCGCCGGATCGTCCTGATCGCAGAAAGGCTTGCCCCATTCCTTAACCGGGCACCTTCCCGCCTATGCTGCCGGCCCGAGAGCCTCCCGAGGATCCACGATGCCCCTTGCCGCCCTCCGCCTGCTCGCCCTGCTGCTGCTCCCCTGCTTGGCTGCGGCCCAGGGCCAGCGCGACACGCTGACCATCGGCATCACCCAGTTCCCCAGCACCTTCCACCCGAACATCGAGAGCATGGCGGCGAAATCCTATGTCCTCGGCTTCGCCCGCCGCCCCGTCACCGTCTACGACGCCGACTGGCGCCTCGCCTGCATGCTCTGCGAGGAATTGCCGTCGCTGGAGAACGGCCTGGCCCGGCGGGAGGAGACGCCGGAGGGCAAGCCGGGCCTGCGCGCCACCTGGCGCCTCCGCGCCGATGCGCGCTGGGGCGACGGCACGCCGGTCTCGGCCGAGGACCTGCGCTTCGCCTGGGAGGCCGGCCGCAACGGCGAGACCGGCTTCGGCGGCGCGGAGTTCTACCGCTCGGCCTATGAGCTGATCGTCGAGGATGCGCGCACCGTCACCCTGCGCTTCGACCGGGTGACCTTCGACTTCGCCTCGCTCGGCGACTTCCAGCCGCTGCCGGCGCATGTCGAGCGGGCGCGCTGGGCGCAGGAGCCGAAGGCCTATCGCAGCCGCACGGCCTATGACACCGAGACGACGAACCCCGCCCTCTGGTCCGGCCCCTACCGCGTCACCGCCGTGCAGCCCGGCGCCGGGGTGACGCTCGAGCGCAATCCGGCCTGGCAGGGGGCCGCGCCCGCTTTCCGCCGCATCCAGGTCCGCACCGTCGAGAACACCGCGGCGCTGGAGGCGCAATTGCTGGCCGGGCAGGTCGACATGGTCGCGGGCGAGCTCGGCCTGCCGGTGGAGCAGGCGGCGGCGCTGGAGAAGCGGACCGGCAGCCGCTTCCGCATCCAGTACAAGCCGGGCCTGGTCTACGAGCATCTCGCCCTCCGCCTCGACACGCCGATGCTGGCGGATCCGCGGGTGCGGCAGGCGCTGCTGCTCGCCCTCGACCGCGGGCAGATCGTGGCGCGGCTCTTCGAGGGGCGGCAGACCGTGGCGCATACCAGCGTCAACCCGCTGGATCCGATGCATGACGACGTGGCGCACGCCTGGCCCTTCGATCCCGCGCGCGCCAATGCCCTGCTGGAGGCGGCCGGCTGGACCCGTGCGCCGGACAGCATCCGCCGCAATGCGGCCGGGGAGCGGCTCTCCTTCGAGCTGATGACCACCGCCGGCAACCGCGCGCGGGAGGCGGTGCAGCAGGTCATCCAGGGCATGTGGCGGCAGGCGGGGGTGGAGGCGCGGGTCCGCAACGAGCCGCCGCGCGTGCTCTTCTCCGAGACGCTGTCGAAGCGCCGTTTCCAGGGCGCCGCGCTCTTCGCCTGGATCTCGGCGCCGGAGAGTGTCCCGCGCACGGTGCTGCACTCGGAGGAGGTGCCGACCGAGGCGCGCAACTGGTCCGGGCAGAATTTCGGCGGCTACCGCAATGCCGAGATGGACCGGCTGCTGGAGGCGATCCCGGTGGAGCTTGACCGCGAGAAGCGCCGCGCCCTCTGGTCCCGGCTGCAGGCGATCTATGCCGAGGAGCTGCCGGCGCTGCCGCTCTGGTTCCGGGCCGATGCGCATGTCTGGCCGCAATGGCTGGAGAATGTCCGGCCGACCGGGCACCTGAACCCGAGTTCGCTCTGGGTCGAGGAATGGCGGGTGCGCTGAGCCGCGCCTGCCGCGCCTCGCCCGGTCGGATGGGGGCCGCCGCGGCCGGGGACCCTGACCTCGCAGCCCGGCCGCCCGTGCGTCCGGTCGAAGGAGGACCTGCCCGCCCGCGCCACCCGACCCGGCAGGCGGGACGATCCCGTCCGGCGAGGACGGGACCCATCGCACTGCCGTGAAGCGGCGGCGCATCGCGCGGCCGTGTCACACCGGGACGCAGCGGCGGCGCTAGCCTGTCGCCATGGTCCGGGCGCGCCCGGCTCCCGGCCGAGGAGCGAACCATGCCCAACGCCGCCGCGCAGCCGCATCCCTATCTCAACCTCTTCGCCTCCGCTCTGGTGCCGCAGATGAAGCGCGGCCCCGACCACAGCGCGGACCCGCCGCCGCCGCACCTGCTGCCGCTCACCGGCGGTTCCTCGGAATCGCGCGGCGTGCTGGACCTGCTGCTGGGCGCGGACCACGACCTCCGCGACGACCATGACCGCGCGGCGACGATCAACCTGGCGCTGGCCGAGACGCGGATCCGGCTGGCCATCAGCCATGGCGACACCTCGCCGGCGCTGGAGACGGCGCTGAACCGCATCGCCCTGGCACGGGAGGAGATGGCGCGCCACGACACCCGCCGCGCCTGCGCCGCGCTGGCCGATGCGGTGCGCGCGGTGATGAAGCCGCACTGAGGCGCGGCGCCCGGGCGGCGCGCGCAGGCGCGCCCGTCCTGGCTACCCGCCGACGGCGCCGCCCGCCGCGCGCACCAGGCCCAGCAGCGTCGTGCGCGGCGGCACGCCGGGCTGGAATTGCGGCCAGCGCGTGGCGGGCCGCTCGAAACTCGCCCCTGGCTCGGCGCCGGGGTGGCGCACGGCGGTGAACAGCACCTCGCCATCCGGCGTCAGCCCTGCCCCGCCGATCGAGCCGGCGCGCGGCGCGCCATAGATCGGCACCGGCACGCCGCGGCCCGGCCCATCCAGGTCGCAGGCATAGAGCCCTTCCGCCTGCGGCCCAACGCGCCCGCCGCGATCCGTGCCGATCCAGGCCCGGCCGCGCGCATCCACGGTCACCGTATCAGGGTTCTCCGGCCAGGCGCTGCCCGGCGGCAGGCCGGCGCGGCCGTAGCGCGCCTCGGCGCTGCGCGGATCGCCGGCGGCGAAGAGCAGCGCGGCGCCCGCCTCATCGGCGCCGTCGTCGCCCTTGTCGGCCGTCAGTTCGATGACATGCCCCGCCGGCCGCGCCGGACTGCCGTGGCAGGCCAGCAGCAGCCGCGGCCGCGTCGGGTCCAGCCCCAGCCCGGCCGGCGTGTCCAGCGGGCTGCCCCCCGCCTGCGCCGCCGCCGCGACCGGATCCGGCGCCCCCGCCGGCAGCGGCACCCAGGTGACGCGGTCATTCTCGAGGCGCGCGACCGCCATGGTCCCGGCATCCAGCGCATCCTCCGCCGTCGCCGGCCCGGCCGAGAGGAAGCGGAACAGGAATCCCCCGATACGGCGATCCGTGAGGTAGACCACCGCCCGCCCGTCGCGCGACAGCGTCGCCACCACGTCGCCATGCGCGAAGCGGCCGAGCGCCGTGCGCTTCACCGGCAGGGATTGCGGGTCGAAGGGGTCGAGTTCGACCACCCAGCCATAATCCGCGGGGCTGCCGAGGGGGATGCGGGCGAGCCAAGGCGCAGGGTCGCCCTCCGCCAGCAGCAGCGTGCCCCAGGGCGTGACGCAGCCGCCCGCGGGGCCCAGCACGCCGCGGGCGCTGCCGGCGGCGGTGGGACCGGAGACGCGGCAGAGCGTCCCGCCGGAGAGGCGGCGGCTCTGGAAGCCGCCATCCACCACCACCCAGCCGGCGCCCTGCTTCTCGATGTTCATCAGGGAGGCGCCCTGCATCGCCGCCGCCGCGGCGGGCTGGTCCCGCCCGCCGGGGAAGGCGAGCGCCGGGTCCACCCTCGGGTGCACCACGGCGAGGACCGCGCGCGGGATGCCGTCGGCCGCCTGCTGCTGCGGCACGGCGATGCCGGCGATGCGGGCGTCCCAGCCGAATTGCGCGGCGGCGCCGTCCGGGTCCGGCCGCCGGGGGTCCCAGGCCGGCGCGTCGAAGGTCACGCGGTCGCCCCAGCGGACCAGCACGTCGCGCCGATAGCCGCGCGCCACCGTGTCGTCCTGCTTCACCGGCAGGGCCAGCGGATCGAGGTCGTTGCGGCGGATCTGGGCCTGCGCCAGGCCCGGCGCGGCCAGGAGCGGCGCCGTCAGCAGCACGCGGCGCGTGGGTCCGGTTCCCGTCATGCGTGCATTCCCGTCTCGGCAGGCGTCCTCATGCCACCGTCCCCGGGCATGCGTCCATCCGGGGCCTTGCAACAAGCGCGTGCAAGGCTTGGGCTGCCGCGCCATCCCTGGCAGACTGCCGATATCGAGACGCAGAAGGCCGGACACCCATGACCCCGCCCCGCAATTCCACCGCCGCCCGTGACATCGCCTATGCGCTGCACCCCTATACCGACCACAAGGCGCATCTGCAGAACGGGCCGATGGTGATCAGCCGCGGCAAGGGCGTGCGGGTCTATGACGACCAGGGCAAGGAATACATCGAGAGCGTCGCCGGCCTCTGGTGCGCCAGCCTCGGCTTCGACAACGAGCGGCTGGTGCAGGCGGCGGCGGCGCAGATGCGCAAGCTCCCCTTCTACCACGCCTTCACCGCCAAGTCGCACGAGCCGCTGGTCGACCTCTCGGAGATGCTGATCGAGCGGGCGCCCTCCCCGATGTCGAAGGTGTTCTTCGCCAATTCCGGATCCGAGGCGAACGACAGCGCCATCAAGATGATCTGGTACATGAACAACGCCATCGGCCGGCCGGAGAAGAAGAAGATCATCGCCCGGCTGAAGGGCTACCACGGCATCACGCTCGCCGCGGCCTCCCTCACCGGCCTGCCGGCGAACCACAAGCTCTTCGACCTGCCGCTGCCGGGCTTCCACCACGTCTCGACGCCGCACCACTACCACAACGCCAAGCCCGGCGAATCGGAGGAGGATTTCGCCACCCGCCTCGCCGAGGAGGTGGAGCAGAAGATCCTGGCCGAGGGGCCGGAGACGGTCGCCGCCTTCTGGGCGGAGCCGATCATGGGCGCCGGCGGCGTGATCCTGCCGCCCGCGACCTATTTCCCGAAGATCCAGGCCGTGCTGAAGAAGTACGACGTGCTCTTCGTCGCCGACGAGGTGATCTGCGGCTTCTGGCGCACCGGCAATTACTGGGGCAGCCAGACGCTCGGCATCCAGCCGGACATCCTGGTCTGCGCCAAGGCGCTCAGCGCCTCCTACCTGCCGATCTCGGCCGTCATGGTCAGCGAGCAGGTCTTCCAGGGCATCGCCGAGGGCTCGTCCACCATCGGCACCTGGGGCCATGGCTTCACCTATTCCGGCCATCCCGTGCCGGCGGCCGTGGCGATCGAGACGCTGAAGATCTATGACGAGATGGATATCGGCACCCATGTGAAGCGCGTCGGCGCCCACATGCAGAAGGCGCTGCGGGAGCGCTTCGCCGAGCACCCGATGGTCGGCGAGGTGCGCGGCACCGGACTGATCGCCGGCGTCGAGCTGGTGGCCGACAAGGGTGCGGCGAAGAATTTCGACCCGGCGAAGAAGGTCGGCGCGCGGCTCTCGAAGCTCGGCGAGAAGCATGGCGTCATCATGCGGGCCATGGTGAACGACAGCATGGGCTTCTCGCCGCCGCTCATCATCTCCGAGGCCGAGATCGACGAGATGCTCGACCGCGTCGGCCGCGCCCTGGACGAGCTCTCGGTCGAGCTGCGGCGCGAGGCCATCGCGCCGGTTTGACGATGGTGGCCGCGCCGGTCCACAGGGGGCCCTCCTCCCTGGACCCGGTGCGGCCCTCCATGCAGACCACCCTTCCCCTCCCGGCGCGGCGGATCGCCGCGCCGAGCCTGCCGCTCGCCGTGGCGCTGGCCATCGCGCCGACCGCCGGCGTGCTGCAATCCAAGGCCCTGGCGCCGATCGCCACCGTCGCGCTGCTGCTCTGCGTGGTGTCCCATTGGCGGCGGGAGGGCACCTGGCCCTGGCCGCGCGGCCCGCTGGCCTGGGTGGCGCTGGCGCTGTTCGGCTGGGGCGCGATGACGGCCCTCTGGGCGCTCGAGCCGCTGCGGGCGCTCGGCACCTCGCTCCAGATCGGCGGCTTCGTCGCCCTCGGCGCCGCCGCGGCGCGGGCCGTCGCGCTGGATGAGGAGGCGGCGAAGCGCCGGCTACTGCTGGCGGCGACCGGGGGGCTCGTCGCCGGCCTGGCGCTGGCCGCGGCGGATGCGGCGAGCGGCAATGCCATCCGCGCCGCGGTGCGCGGCCTCCGGGAGGTCCCGCCGCAACTCGCCTTCGGCCTGAAGCCGGCGGCCTCCGCCATGGGGCTCTGGCTGCCGCTGGTGGCGGCGGCCGGGCTGGCGCGCTGGGTCCGGGCGCTGGTGCTGACGGCGGGCGCGGCGGTGCTGGTGCTGCTGCCGGGCGAATCGGCGAAGCTCGCGGTACTGGCCGGCGGCGCGGCGGGCGGCTTGGCGCTGCTGGCGCCGCGCTGGACGCCGCGGCTGCTGGGGGCGGGGCTGGCCGTTGCCATCCTCGCCATGCCGGCGGTGCTGGGGCCCGTGCTGGCGCGCGGCGTCCCGGCGGACGGCCTCGCGCCCTCGGCCGCGCATCGCCTGCTGATCTGGGATTTTGTGAGTGACCGCATCGCGGAGCGACCGGTCTTCGGCTGGGGGATGGAGGCGAGCCGCGCCATCCCGGGGCACGGCGAGCATGCGACGCCGGCGATGCTGGAGCGGTTCCGGCTGGGCGGACAAGCCGCCCCCCCCTGGCTGCCGGCGGCCGAGCTGCTGCCACTGCACCCACACAACCTGGCGTTGCAGCTCTGGCTGGAGCTCGGCCTGCCGGGGGCGTTGCTGGGCGCGGCGCTGGCGCTGCTGCTCGGCCTCGCCGCGGCGCGCGCCGCCCGCCCGGCGGTGGCGACCGCCGTGCTAGCGGCGGGCAGCGTGACGGCGATGCTGAGCTTCGGCGCCTGGCAGGAATGGTGGGTCGGGGCGGAACTGCTGGCGCTGGCGGCGGTCGCGGCCGTGCCGCCGCGGATGGCCGGCTGACCGACTCCCCCCCGCCCGGGCGGGGCTACCGCGCCCGGGCGATGCAGAACTCGACGATGTCGGCCAGGGCGCGCTTCTCCGCGCTCTCGGGGAAGCCGGCCAGCGCCGCGAGCGCCTGGTCGCCATAGACCCGCGCCCGCTCCACCGTGTCGCGCAGCGCGCCGTGGCGCTCCATCAGGCGCTGCGCCTCGGCGAGGTCCTCGGGCTGCTGCGCACGGTCCTCGATCGTGCGGCGCCAGAAGACGCGCTCCGCTTCCGTCCCGCGCTCGAAGGCCAGCAGCACCGGCAGGGTGATCTTGCCCTCGCGGAAATCGTCGCCGACCGTCTTGCCGAGTTGCTCCTGCGCCGCCGAGTAGTCCAGCGCATCGTCCACGAGCTGGAAGGCGGTGCCGAGCGCGCGGCCATAGGTGTCGAGCGCCGCTTCCTCCGCCACCGCGCGGTCCGCCACGACGGCGCCGATGCGCGTCGCCGCGGCGAACAGCGCCGCGGTCTTGCCCTCGATCACCTGCAGGTACTGGGCTTCCGTCGTCGTGGTGTCGTTCTGGATGACGAGCTGCAGCACTTCGCCTTCCGCGATGGTCGCCGAGGCTGCGGAGAGGATGGCCAGCACCGTCAGCGAGCCGTCCTGCACCATCAGCTCGAAGGCGCGGGCGAAGAGGAAGTCGCCGACCAGCACGCTCGGCTTGTTGCCGAACAGCGCATTGGCGCTGGCCTGGCCGCGGCGCAGCGCGCTCTCGTCCACCACGTCGTCGTGCAGCAGGGTCGCGGTGTGGATGAACTCCACGCAGGCCGCCAGCGCGACATGGCGCGGCCCGCGATAGCCGCAGAGCCGCGCCGCCGCGAGCGTCAGCAGTGGCCGCAGCCGCTTGCCGCCGGCCGCGACGATATGCGCCGCGAGTTGCGGGATCAGCGCCACCGGGCTCTGCATCTTCTCGACGATGAGCCGGTTGCAGGCCTCGAGGTCGTCGCGCACGAGGGCGGTGAGCGCCGTCAGCGCATCCTCACCGCGGGACGCGGCTTCCATCATCGGCGACGCATCCATCATCGCGCCCGCATCCGCGTCCACGTCTCTTGACCCGTGCATAGGGGGCGGCACCATAACGACGCTCCCACATGGCGGCAAGCGCAGGGAAAACAAGGAGTTCGCACCGGATGCGCGTCGTCGCCGAGAGCACGGACCCCGTGCGTATCAGTTTCCTACTGGCGCTGCTGCGGGATGCGGGCCTGCCCTGCATCGTGCTGGATGCGCATATCAGCGCGGTGGAGGGCGGCATCGGCGCCTTCCCGCGCCGGATCGCGGTGGCGGCGGAGGACCTGGCCCAGGCCCGCCGCGTGCTGCGCGAGGCCGGCGAGGCGGAGGCGTGAGCGACCCGCCCGAGGCCCTGGCGGCGCCGACCGAGGACCGGCTGCTGGGCGGGCGGGTGCGGCTGCGCCAGCCCCGGCGCGGGCTGCGGGCGGGGCTCGATGCCGTGCTGCTCGCTGCCGGGGTGCCGGCGAAGCCCGGTCAGCGCGTGCTGGAAGCCGGCTGCGGCAGCGGCGCCGGCTTCCTCTGCCTGGCGGCGCGGGTGCCGGGGCTGACGATCCTGGCGGTGGAACGCGACCCCGGCCTTGCCGCCCTGGCGCGGGAGAATGCGGCGCTGAACGGCCTCGAAGGCCAAGTGGAGGTGATCGAGGCCGATGTGCGCGACCTGGCGCTCGCCCGCCGCCTGCCGCCGGTGGACCACGCCTTCGCCAACCCGCCCTACTGGCCCGGCGGGACCGCCCCGCCCGAGGCGCTGCGGCGCGCCGCGACGCATGAGGAGGCGAGCCTCTTGGACTGGGCGCGCTTCCTGGCCGCGCCGCTGCTGCGCCGCGGCAGCCTCGGCCTGATCCTGCCGGCGGCGCGGCTGGAGGCGGGGATGGCGGCACTGGCCGGGGCCGGCTGCGGCGGCGTGCGGCTGCTGCCGGTCTGGCCGCGCGCCGGCCTGGCGGCGAAGCGGGTGCTGCTGCAGGGCCGGCGGGAGGGCCGCGGCCCGGCCCGGGTGGAGCCGGGCCTCGTGGTGCATGAGGGCGAGGGGTTCAGCGCGGCGGCGGAGGCGGTCCTGCGCGACGCCGCCGCGCTGCCGGGCTGAGCGGCGGCTCAGCTATCCTGGCTCTCGGGGTGCCGCAGGTACCAGAGGCGCTCATGCGCCGCGACCAGGCTCTCCATGTTCTTCCGCCGGTTGGTGTCCGGCGAGACCGCGCGGCGCGTCAGCATCATCTCGAGGATGCGGAGAAGCTGCTCGGCGACCTCGTAGTCCCCCTGGTCGCAGGCGTGGTGGAAGGCGATCAGGATCTTGTCGGAAAGTCGCCGGCTGTGCCGCGGGGCGGGGCCGCGTGCACCGTCCCGGGGCCCCTCCTGATCCGGAACCTCATCCACCATAATGCTCGTCTCCAGGACCTGCGCGGCGCCGGCCGGCAGCCGAAGTTATGACACAAAAAGACACTCGAACCTACTGCGACGGGATTCCGCTCAGGCTAGCTGGTGCGCCCGGCCGGCGCGCGGAGCTGCGCGGCGACCGCGGCGGCGATGTCCTCCGGCTTGGTCTCGGGGCGGAAGAGCGCCCGCACCCGCGCATCCGGGCCGACCAGGTAGATGAAGCTCGAATGGTCCATCAGGTAGTCGGTCATGTCCGGCCGCTGCACGCGGGCGTAGTAGACGCGGTAGCGCCGCGCCACCTCCGCGACCTGCTCGGGCGTCCCCGTCAGGCCCTGCATGCGGGGATGGAAGCGGGCGACGTAGTCGGCCAGCGCCGCCGGGGTGTCCCGCTGCGGGTCGACCGAGATGAAGACCGGCGTGACGCGCTCGCCCGCCGGGCCCATGGCATCCAGCGCCGCCGCCATGGTGCCGAGTTCGGTCGGGCAGACATCGGGGCAGAAGGCATAGCCGAAATAGACCAGCATCCAGCGGTCGGCATAGTCGCGCTCGGTCACCGCGCGGCCGGACTGGTCGGTCAGGCTGAAGGGGCCGCCGAGCGCCATCCCTTGCGGCAACTGGATGCCGCCGGCGGCCGGCATGGGCATCTGGCCACCGAAGACCTGGGTGAGGCGGGCGGCGAAGGCCTCGCCCAGCCCCTCATCCGGCGCGCGGGTGACCCAGGCAAAGGCCCAGACGCCGCCGAGCAGGACGACCAGCAGCAGGGCGAAGACGCGCATGATCCTCAGCATGGGCCTCATGTAGCGCCCGGCCGGGCGCGCGGCCAGCGCCGCGGCCCCGGGAATCCGGATGCGACGCGCATCCGTTGCGCGGCCGGGACGCGGCCCATCCCCGAACCCGCCGCGTCCGAGCCGCCGCCGGGCCTGGGAGCCCGGCCGTCGTCACGTGTCAGTGCGCGGCCAGATCCTCGGAGGACCAGTTCTCGCCGATGCTCGGGGCCCAGACATCCTCCCAGGATCCGGTCGTGCTCGCGCGGGAGTACTCGGTCGCCCGGTTCTCGAAGAAATTGGTGTGCTCGATGGCGTTCAGCATCTCGTCCAGCCAGGGCAGCGGGTTCTTCTCGATGTTGTAATGGGGATCGAGGCCGAGCTGCTGCAGCCGCCGGTCGGCGATGAAGCGGATGTAGCGCTTGGTCTGCTCGGCATCGAGGCCCTCGACCCCGCCCAGCTCGAAGGCCAGGTCGATGAAGGCGTCCTCGTGCTCGACGATCGTGGCGCAGATCTCGACGATCTCCCGCTTCAGGTCCTCCGTCCAGATCTCCGGGTTCTCCTGCACGAAGGTGCGGAACAGCCGGATGATGGACAGGCAGTGCAGCGTCTCGTCCCGCACCGACCAGGAGACGATCTGGCCCATCCCCTTCATCTTGTTGAAACGCGGGAAGTTCATGAGGATGGCGAAGGAGGCGAAGAGCTGCAGCCCCTCGGTGAAGGCGCCGAAGGCGGCCAGCGTCTTGGCGATCTCGGTCCTGTTGGCGACCGAGAAGTTTTGCATGTAGTCGAACTTGTCCTTCATCTCCTTGTACTTGAGGAAGGCGGTGTACTCGATCTCCGGCATCCCCACCGTGTCGAGCAGGTGGGAATAGGCCGCGATGTGGATCGTCTCGATGTTGCTGAAGGCGCTCAGCATCATGAGCACTTCCGTCGGCTTGAACACCTGGGAGTAGTGCTTCATGTAGCAGTTGTTCACCTCGACATCCGCCTGGGTGAAGAAGCGGAAGATCTGCGTCAGCAGGTTCTTCTCGGAGGCCGTCAGGTTCTTCTGCCAGTCCTTGACGTCGTCGGCGAGCGGCACCTCCTCCGGCAGCCAGTGCACGCGCTGCTGCGTCAGCCAGGCATCATAGGCCCAGGGGTAGCGGAAGGGCTTGTAGACCGGATTCGCGGTCAGCAGGTCGAAGCGCGGCGGGGTGCCATTGGGCAGGCCGTCAGGCATGGCGGGTCGTATCCTTCGGGTTCAGGCATGGGGCGAGGCTGATCGGCGCGGCGCGACGGGCCGTGGTCGCGCAACCGGGTCGCCCGCAGGTGAGCGCGGCCGGCGGGAGGTCAAGACAGGTCCGCTGCCGCATCGACCGGGGCGACCGCCGGATGCTCCTGCCGCGTCCGGGCATCATGGGCAGGATCGCCATTCTCGCGCTGCAGGAATGACCGGGATCCTCTGCGGTTGCGGGGCTCGGGCGTCATGCGACCATCTCGGGCGGGCGGTTCGGCGCGCCCCGCACCGCCGTCCGACTCCGGTGCGGGGCACAGCCTACCATCCGGCCGGCCGGGCCTGAAGCATGACGCGCGCGCCTGCCGTGTCCGGCCGGGCCGCGCGGCGGCGCGGTCCGCACCGCGATGTTGATCGAACATCGCGAGGCACGCGGCGTTGCCAGCCGCAACTCCCCCGCCGAGGCCCCATGCAGAACGCAACGCACAACGCGACCGTCACCCTCAGCGTCAACGGCGTGCCGCGCCGCGTCGAGGTCGATGCCCGCACCACGCTGCTCGACGCCTTGCGCGACCGGCTGCACCTGACCGGCACGAAGAAGGGCTGCGCCCTCGGGCAATGCGGCGCCTGCACCGTGCTGCTGGACGGGCGGCGCATCGTCTCCTGCCTCACCCTCGCGGTCATGAGCCAGGGCAAGGAGATCACCACCATCGAGGGCCTGGCCCAGGACGACCGGCTGCATCCCGTGCAGGCCGCCTTCGTCGAGCACGACGCCTTCCAGTGCGGCTACTGCACGCCGGGGCAGATCATGTCCGCGGTCGGCGCCATCCGCGAGGGCCGCGCCCGCTCCGACGACGAGATCCGCGAGCAGATGAGCGGCAATCTCTGCCGCTGCGGCGCCTACAGCAACATCCTCGCCGCCGTGCGCGACGCCGCCGCGCAGGAGGGCTGAGGGATGCAGCCCTTCGCCTATGCCGCGGCCGCCGATGCCGCCGCCGCCAGCGCCGCCGCATTGCGCGGCGCCGAATACATCGCCGGCGGCACCGACATGCTGCAGTTGTTGCAGGAGCGCGTGCGCCGGCCCGAGGAGATCGCCGACGTCAACGGCCTGCCGCTCGGCGGCATCACCGAGGAACCGGGCGGCGCCCTCCGCCTCGGCGCCCTGGTGCGCTTGCAGGAGGCAGCCGACCACGCGGCGCTGCGGCAGCGCTTCGCCGTGGTGGCGGAAGCGCTGGACGCCACCGCCTCCCCCATGGTGCGGCACATGGCGACCCTCGGCGGCAACCTGCTGCAGCGCACGCGCTGCCTCTATTTCCGCGACGTGACCACGCCCTGCAACAAGCGCGAGCCGGGCAGCGGCTGCGGTGCCTGGGACGGCGAGAACCGCCACAACGCCATCCTCGGCGGCAGCGAGCGCTGCATCGCCGTGCAGCCTTCCGACCTGCCGGTCGCGCTGATCGCGGTGGATGCCGAGGTGCTGCTGCGCCACGCCGACGGTGCCGAGCACTGGGTTCCGATGGAGGATTTCCATCTGCTGCCGACCGAGCATCCGGAGATCGAGACGGTGCTGCGGCCGGGCGACCTGATCCTCGCCATCCGCATCCCGGCGCATGCCGCGCTGCGACGGTCGCACTATGTGAAGGTGCGGGACCGCGCCAGCTTCGCCTGGGCGCTCGCCTCGGCCGCCGTGGCGCTGCGCACCGGCGATGACGGCAGGGTGGAGGAGGCGCGCATCGCCGCGGGCGGCGTCGCCACCAAGCCCTGGCGCCTGCCGCAGGTGGAGCAGGTGCTGCTCGGCCGCCGGCTGGACGCCGCCTGCGCGGCGGAGGCGGCGGCGCGCGCGACCGAGGGCGCCCTGCCCCGGCCCGGCAATGCCTACAAGCTGCCGATGCTGCGCGCCGCGGTGGAACGCGCGATCCTCGAGCTGGGGGGCCTGGCATGAACGCGATCATCGGCCAGCCCGTCAGCCGGGTGGACGGCCCGGCCAAGGTCACGGGACAGGCCACCTATGCCGCCGAGTTCGACCTGCCCGGCCTGGCGCATGCCGCCGTGGTGCCGAGCACCATCCCGTGCGGCCGCATCACGCGCATCGACACCGCCGCGGCGGAGCGCGCCCCCGGCGTACTGGCCGTGCTGACCCATGAGAATGCCCCGCGCCTCGCCTACCGGCAGATGGAGAAGCGGGCGCAGGTGGATGCGCAGTCCGGCGAACAGTTGCACGTGCTGCAGGACCCGGAGGTCCGGTTCAACGGCCAGCCCCTGGCGCTGGTGGTGGCGGAGACGCCGGAACAGGCCACCCACGCCGCCGGCCTGGTCCAGGTCGACTACGAACGCGCCGAGGCGCCGACGGAGTTCGACCCCGCCCGCGGCAAGCCGCCGGCGGAGGAGAATGCCAAGGCCGGCCGCCCCGGCGATGCCGGCCGCGGCGATGCCGATGCCGCGCTCGCCCGCGCCCCGGTGCGCGTGGAGGCCACCTACGAGCATCCGCGCGAGCACCACAACGCCATCGAGCCGCATGTGACCATCGCCCAATGGGAGGGCGAGCACCTCACGCTGTTCGACAAGACGCAATGGGTGGACAACGACCGCAAGGAGATCGCGCATGTCTTCGACATGCCGGAGGAGCGGATCCGCGTCGTCTCGCCTTTCGTCGGCGGCGCCTTCGGCTCGGCGCTGCGCACCTGGCCGCATGTGACCCTGGCGGCGCTTGGCGCGAAGGTGGCGGGACGGCCGGTGCGGCTGGAGCTGACGCGGCGGCAGCTCTACAGCTCCATTGGCTTCCGCCCGCACACCCGCCAGCGCGTGGCGCTGGGTGCGACGCAGGACGGCAGGCTGCAGGCCGTGGTGCACGAGGCCTGGAGCCAGGTCGCGCAATACGAGGAATATGCCGAGACGACGCTGGCGCCCACCCAGCACCTCTATGCCTGCGCCAATCTTCGCACCCGCTACCGCCTGGTGGAGATGGCGACCAACTCGCCCTGCCCCATGCGGGCGCCCGGTGTCGCCACCGGCGTCTTCGCCATGGAGATGGCGATGGACGAGCTGGCGGCCGAGCTGGGCCTGGATCCGCTCGAGCTGCGGCTGCGCAACTACGTCGAGCGCGACGAGCAGAAGGACCTGCCCTGGTCCAGCAAGAAGCTGCGCGAATGCTACGAGGTCGCCGCCCGGCGCTTCGGCTGGGACCGGCGGCGGCCGGAGCCGCGCAGCCTGCGCGACGGCCACCTGCTTGTCGGCACCGGCATGGCGACGGCGATCTACCATTCCGACCGCAGCGCCGGCTCGGCCTCGGTCGCGTTGACCGGCAATGGCACGGCGGTGGTACGCAGCGCCGCCTCCGACATGGGGCCGGGCACCTATACCTCCATGACGCAGGTGGCGGCGGAGACGCTCGGCCTGCCGGTGGCGCGCGTGCGCTTCGAGCTCGGCGATACCAACCTGCCCTTCGCGCCAGTCCATGGCGGCAGCATCACCATGGCGAGCGTCGGCAATGCCATCGCCGCGGCCTGCGGCGCCGTGCAGTCGAAGCTCATCGACCTGGTCCGCGCCGCGGCGGAGGGACCCTTCGCCGGCCTGCCGGCCGAGGCGATCGCCGCCCGCGATGGCGGCCTGGCGCGTCGGGAGGGCGGCCCGGTGGTGCCTTATGCCGAGCTGCTGCGCCAGCACAACCTCGGCTGGATCGAGGCCGAGACCAGCGCCAAGCCGGGCGAGGAGACGAAGAAATACAGCTCCGCCGCCTTCGGCGCGGTCTTCGTCGAGGTGCGGGTGGACGAGGCGCTCGGCACCGTGCGCGTGCCGCGCATCATCGGTGCCTATGACGTGGGGCGGGTGATCAACCCGAAGATCGCGCGCAGCCAGTGCATCGGCGGTCAGGTCGGCGGCCTCGGCATGGCGCTGGAGGAGCGGGCGGAATGGGACCCGCGCTTCGGCAAGGTGATGAACGCCAACCTCGCCGAGTACCACGTGCCGGTGAATGCCGACATCATCGAGCAGGAGGCGATCTTCGTCCCGAACGACGACCGCAACTTCAACCCGCTGGGCGTGAAGGGCCTGGCGGAGGTGGCGATCTGCGGCATCGCGCCCGCCATCGCCAATGCGGTCTGGCACGCCACCGGCAAGCGCATCTGCAAGCTGCCGATCACGCCGGAGAGCCTGCTGGCGTGATCGGCCCGGGGGATGGCTTCGGGGCGCCGCTGATCGGCCCGCCGCTGCCGCGGCGGGACGGTCCGGCCAAGGTCACCGGCGCGGCCCGCTACGCGACGGACGAGATGCCGCCGGGCCTCGCGCATGGTGTCTTCGCCGAGAGCGCGATCGCCGCGGGCCGCATCCGCGCCGTCGACGCGGCGGCGGCCCGCGCCGCGCCGGGCGTCCTCGCCGTGCTGACGCACGAGAACGCGCCGCGCCTCGCGCAGGTCGGTCAGCAGGGCCAGGCGGGGCGGCCGGGCCAGTCGCACATGCCGCTGCAGGATGCGCACATCTTCCATGCCGGCCAGTATGTGGCGCTGGTGGTGGCCGAGACGATCGAGGCGGCGGAGCACGCCGCCGACCTGGTCCGGGTGGAGTACGAGCCCGACCCCGCCGGCCCGCGCGCGCGGTTCGAGGCGCATCTCGACGAAGCCGAGGTGCCGCCGCGCATTCCGCTGATCGGCACACCGCCGGTCGAATCCTGCCGCGGCGACCCGGAAGCGGCCCTGGCCGCGGCGCCGGTGCGGCTCGACCTCATCTACCGCACGCCGGTCGAGCACCATGTGCCGATGGAACAGCACGGCACGGTCGCGGCCTGGGATGGGGACAGGGTCACCGTCTGGGACAGCACCCAGCATGTCTATGGCGTGCGCAGCATCGTGGCGAAGTTCCTGGCGCTGGAGGAGGAGCAGGTGCGGGTGCTGTCGGCCTTCACCGGCGGCGCCTTCGGCTCCAAGGGCTCCTCCTGGCCGCACATCACCTTTGCCGCCGTCGCGGCGCGCGAGGTGGGACGGCCGGTCCGCATCTGGCTCGGCCGCCGGCAGGGCTTCGTCGGCGCCGGCCATCGCTCGCCGACACTGCAGCGCATGCGAGTCGGCGCCGGCCGCGACGGCCGGCTGCAGGCGCTGCTGCATGAGGCGGTCGGCCACAGCTCTCCCTACGATGCCTTCTCCGACGCGACCGCCGTCGTCAGCCGCATGCTGTATGCCTGCCCGGCCATTCGCACCGGCCACCGCATCGTCCGGGTGAACGTCAACACGCCGACCGCCATGCGGGCCCCTGGCGAGGCGCAGGGCAGCTACGCCCTGGAATGCGCCATGGACGAGCTGGCGGCAGAACTCGGCCTCGACCCGCTGGAGCTGCGGTTGCGGAACTACACCGAGCGGGACGAGGACGAAGGCGGCAAGCCCTATTCCAGCAAGGCGCTGCGGGAATGCTACCGCCAGGGCGCCGAGCGCTTCGGCTGGGCACGCCGTCCGCTCGCCCCACGGACGCAACGCGATGGCCGCTGGCGGGTCGGCCAGGGCATGGCGACGGCCGTTTATCCCGGCAAGCAGTCGCCCGCCTCGGCGCGCGTCACGCTGCTGCCGGATGGCCGGGCCGAGATGGCGACCGCGACGCAGGAGATCGGCACCGGCGGCTCCACCGCGCTCGCCATGGTCGCCGCCGCGGCGCTCGGCCTGCCGCTCGACCGCCTGCGCTTCGCCTATGGCGATACGCGGCTGCCGCGCGCCCCAGTCTCGGCCGGCTCGCAATCGACGGCGAGCGTCGGGTCCGCCATCCGCCTGGCCGCGGAGGCGGCACTGCGGCGCCTGGCGGCGCTGTCGGGCGGCGCGCCGAACCCGACAGCCTGGGCGGAGCAGGTTGCCAACCACGGGCCGGTCTCGGGCGAGGCGACCTACGAGCCGCCCGACAAGGACGCCCGCACCCATGCCCCGCACGCCTTCGGCGCGCAGTTCTGCGAGGTCCGCGTCGCCGAGGACAGCGGCGAGGTGCGCGTCGCGCGCTGGACCGGCGCCTTCGGCTGCGGGCGGATCGTCAATGCCCGCACGGCGCACAGTCAGTTGCTCGGCGGCATCGTCTGGGGCATCGGCATGGCGCTGCTCGAGGAGACGCATCTCGACGCCCGGCTCGGCCGCTTCATGAACCGCAACCTCGCGGAGTACCTGGTGGCGGTGAATGCCGATGTGCCGGTGATCGATGCCTTCTTCCTGCCGGACGCGGACGAGGCGGTGAACCCGATCGGCGCGAAGAATGTCGGGGAGATCGGCATCTGCGGCGCGGCCGCCGCGATTGCCAATGCCGTCTTCCACGCGACGGGCCGCCGCATCCGCGACCTGCCGATCACGCCGGAGCGCATGCTGCTTGGGACCGGCGATGCGGCAGCGCATGCGCCCTCGTCCGCTTAGCCAGCGGGCGGCGGCAAGCAATGCCATGCGGCAACCGGTCTCCGGGGTCGCGGACAGCAGCGATGACGAATCGCCTGCGACGGACTGGAACCGCACGGGCCATGTGAACACCGCCTGGCATCACCCGCGCGTCACCTGCCGATAGGCGCCTGCCCGCAGCGCCATCCCGTTCGGCGCCGCCGCCCTCCCCGTTCACGGAGGCCGCGGCGTCCATGTCTTACATGTGAGCAAGCCCTTCTCGCGTCGGATCGTCACCCAATCTTCGCGCCCCTGGACGCCGCGGCGCGAATATTCGGAAGCCTCCAAGGAGAGGTGATCCATGCATCGGGCCCTACCTGCCCTCGCGCTCGCCCTCGGCCTGCTGGCCGGCGGCGCGCGCGGGGCTGACGCGCGCAATCTCGTGCTCTTCGTCGCCGACGGGCTCCGGCCCGGCATCGTCAATGCCGACACGGCGCCGACCATGGCGGCGCTGCTCGAGAACGGCGTGCGCTTCACCAACACGCATTCGCTCTTCCCGACCTTCACCACCGCCAATGCCTCGGGCCTGGCGACGGGGCATCTCCTCGGCGACACCGGGGATTTCAGCAACACCATCCATGTCGGCACGGCGGTCACCGCTGCGGGCGGCAGCGTCACCCCCTTCCTCGAGAGCGATCCGGTGCTCGGCGAAGTCGACACGCTCTTCGGCGGCGACTACCTGAACCAGGAGACCATCCTGGCCGCGGCGCGCGCCAAGGGCTTCTCCACCGCCAGCATCGGCAAGGTCGGTCCCGTCCTGATCTTCGACCACACCGAGCGCAGCGGCCAGCAGACCATCGTCATCGACGACCAGACCGGCACGGCGAACGGCATCCCGCTCTCGCAGGAGGTGAAGGACCGGCTGAACGCCGCCGGCCTGCCGCTGGCGACACCCTCGCGCGGCGCCAACGGCACCTCCGGCACCTCGACCACGCCGGGCACCACCGTCGCCAACACCATGCAGCAAGGCTATTTCGCCAATGCGGCGACCGAGGCCGTCCTGCCGCTCTTCGCCGAGCGGCAGAAGCCCTTCGTCATGGTCTACTGGTCGCGCGATCCGGACGGCACGCAGCACAACCAGGGCGACAGCCTGCTGACCCTGGTTCCGGGCATCAATGGCCCGACCACCATCGCCGCCGTCAGGAACGCCGACGACAACCTGGCGCAGCTCCTGGCGGCGCTGCAGCGCTTGGGCCTCGACGGCGACACCGACGTGATCCTGACCTCGGACCACGGCTTCTCCACCATCTCCAAGCAGAGCACGACCAGCTTCGCCGCGACCCAGAGCTACGGCGGCGTGCCGGCCGGCCTCCTGCCGCGCGGCTTCGTCGGCATCGACATCGCCCATGCGCTCGGCCTGCCGCTGCACGACCCCGATGCGAACAACGCGGTGGTCGCGCCCGGCAGCTTCAGCACCAACGGCAATGCGGTGATCGGCGACCCGGCCAACCCGGCGGTCGTCGTCGCGGCCAATGGCGGCTCGGACCTCGTCTACCTGCCCGGCGGCGACCGCGCGCTGGCGGAGAAGGTGGTCGATATCCTGGCCTCGCAGGACTATACCAGCGGCCTCTTCCTCAACAACCGCTTCGGCCGCATCGCCGGCACGCTGCCGATCTCGGCCATCGGCCTGCGCGGCACGGCGGCGACGCCGCAGCCCGACATCGCGCTCAACTTCCGCAGCGTCTCGCTGGGCTGCGACGACCCGACCACCTGCGGCGCGGAGGTGGCCGACAGCGCCCTGCAGCAGGGCCAGGGCATGCACGGCTCCTTCAGCCGGGCCGATACGCGCAACATCATGGGCGCGATGGGCCCGGACTTCCGGCGCGGCTTCGTCGACCCGGCGCCGGCCAGCAACGCCGATATCGGCCGCACCGTCGCGCATCTGCTCGGCCTCGAGGTCGCCGATACCGGCCGGCTGCTCGGCCGCGTGCTGCTCGAGGCGACGCCGGACGGCGGTGTCCCGGAGTACCGGCAGCACGTGATCGCGTCCGACCCCGACTCGCGCGGCTTGCGCACCGTGCTGCGCTACCAGACCGTGGGCCGCACGCATTACTTCGACGTCGCGGGCTACCCGAACCGCACGCTCGGCCTGTCCGAGGACTACCGGCGCGAGGCGGTGGAGGGCCGGGTGCATGCCGCGGCCGCGGATGGCGTGCCGCCCTGGCAGCCGCGCTGAGCCTCGCCTGATGTCGCCGTGGCGCCCCGGGCGCCGCGGCCTGCGCTTCCCCGGAGAGCGTCGCATGCCACCCAGGCCGCCCTTGCCACGCGGCCGGCCTGCTGGCGGCTGCCCGCCGCATGCCCGCGCGCTCCGGTCCGCACCACGCCGCACGCCGCCGGCATCGCAGAGCTGCGCGACATGGTCGTTGATGCCTAGCGCGCCAGCGCGACCTGGACGGTCGGCTACCCGCTGATCAAGGTGCAGGATGTCGAGTCGGGCGCGGTGACGCTGACGCGCAGCGCCTACGTTAGCGATTGAGCCGATCAAGCGCTCGCGACACGAGGCATGTTCCTCGCGGCGGCGTGCAACGCGGCCTCCCGGATGACGCTCCCCTCCTCAAACGCCGCACTCGAACGGCCGGGGACCAAGGGGGAAGCGTGACAAGGCATCCAGATCTGCATCCGCGGCGCCGGGGGCTTGCCCTGGCGCTGCTGGCCGGCACCGCGCTTTCGGCCCTGGCCGGCCCGGCCTTCGCCGCCTGCGGCGATCTCGCCGGCGCGAGCATCCCGGGCGAGGGCAGCATCACCGCCGCGACGGCCGTGCCCGCCGGCAGCTTCGCCGCGCCCGACGGCACCACCTATCCCAACCTGCCGGCCTTCTGCCGGGTCGAGGCGACCCTGACGCCGACGCCCGACAGCAACATTCGCATCGAGGTCTGGCTGCCCGAGGGCAGCGCCTGGAACGGCCGCTTCCTCGGCACCGGCAATGGCGGCTATGGCGGCGCCATCCGCTACGATGAACTGGCCGGCGGCACGCAGCTCGGCTTCGCCACCGCCAACCAGGATGCCGGGACGGCGCCCTCCACCTCGGGCAATGCCAAGGCGCTGATCGGCCGGCCGGAGAAGTGGAACGATTTCGGCACCCGCGCCGCGCACCTGATGACGGTTGCCGGCAAGGCGGTGACGCAGCAATACTACACCGCGCCGCCCAGCCGTGCCTATTTCAGCGGCTGCTCCTTCGGCGGCCAGCAGGCCTTCAACGAAGCCGAGAAATTCCCCGACGACTATGACGGCATCCTGGCCGGCGCCCCGGCCAACAACCGCACTCATCTGCAGATGGCGGGCGTCTGGAACTTCCAGGCGACGCGCCTGGACCCGGCGACGACCATCGAGCCGGAGAAGGCGCCGCTGATCACGCAATCCGTCCTGCAGGCCTGCGTGACGCAGAGCGGCGGGCTGCCGACCGACACCTACCTGACCGATCCGCGCGCCTGCCGCTGGGACCCCGGCGCGCTGCAATGCGCCGAGGATGCGTCGGACACTTCGCAATGCCTGACGCCGCCGCAGGTGGACGCGCTGCGCAAGGTCTATGACGGGCCGCGCAACCCGCGCACCGGCGCGCTCCTCTATCCCGGCATCTCGCGCGGCTCGGAGAGCGGCAGCACCTTCGACCTGCCCTTCAACGAGGGCGTCGGCCGCGCCGCGATCGACGAGCCGCAATTCCCGGGCCTGTTCTACTGGGTCTTTGGGCCGAACTGGGACTGGCGCGGCTTCGACTTCGACCGCGACCCGCCGCTGGTCGACGACGTACTGGCGCCGGTCATCAACGCCAATACCGCCGACCTCTCCGCCTTCCGCGACCATG
The DNA here is from genome assembly GCF_030657435.1 of Paracraurococcus lichenis. Taxonomy (GTDB): domain Bacteria; phylum Pseudomonadota; class Alphaproteobacteria; order Acetobacterales; family Acetobacteraceae; genus Paracraurococcus; species Paracraurococcus lichenis. The sequence goes on from NZ_JAUTWS010000044.1 coordinate 27,040, forward strand.
GCGGCAAGCTGCTGGGCTTCCACGGCTTCGCCGATCCGCTGGTGCCGCCGCAGGAGCAGGTGAACTACTACCTGCGCGTCACGGCGCGGGGGGCGGGGCTCGACCCGGCGGCACCGGCGGCCGACATCTCCGCGGTGCAGGGCGACCATGCCGCGCTGGCCCGCACGCAGGAGTTCTACCGCCTGTTCATGGTGCCCGGCATGGGGCATTGCGGCGGCGGCCCCGGCCCGAACCAGTTCTTCAACGCCACCATCAGCCCGGTACCGGCCGATCCGCAGCACAATGCGCTGCTGGCGCTGCAGCGCTGGGTGGAGCAGGGCCAGGCACCCACCAGCATCATCGCCACGAAATACGTGAACGACCAGCCCGCCCAGGGCGTGGCCGCGACCCGGCCGCTCTGCGCCTTCCCGCGGGTCTCGCGCTACAGCGGCCAGGGCGACCCGAACGACTCCGCCAGCTTCGCCTGCGCGCGCGGCGGCGACTACGAGGCGCCGATCGCCGCGCCCGAATACCGGCGGTGACGTCCCGGGGGACGGGGCGGGAGCGCGGCTTCGCGCTCCTGCTCGTCCTCTGGTCCATGGCGCTGCTCGCGCTGCTCGGCACGCAGGTGGTGGCGACCGGGCGGTCCGAACTGCAACTCGCCGGCAACCTCCGCGGCGCCGCGGCGGCGGAGGCGGCGGCCGATGGCGCGGTGCATGCCGCGGTCTTCCGGCTGCTCGATCCCTCGCCGCAGCGCTGGCTGCCGGATGGGCTGGCGCGGGAGATGCGATTGCCCGGCGGCGCCGTCGCCGTCGTGCGGGTGGAGAGCGAGCAGGGCAAGGTCAATCCCAACCTTGCGCCTCTCGGCCTGATGCAGGCGCTGCTGGTGGAGATCGGCGCCGAGCCCCGCGCCGCCACCTCGCTCGCCGCCGCGATGCTGGACTGGCGCAGCGGCGGCATCCGCCCGCGGCCCGGCGGCGCCAAGGAGCCGCAATACCGCGCCGCCGGCCGCGATTATGCGCCGCCCGGGCGGCCCTTCCAGACCATTGAGGAACTCGGCCTCGTCCTCGGCATGACGCCGGCGCTGCTAGCGCGCCTGGCGCCGCATCTGTCGCTCTACCAGGGCGGCGACCCCGACCTGCGGTTCGCCTCCCCGCTGGTGCTGGCGGCGCTGCGTGCGACCACCGATCCGGAGGATGCGGGCGACCTGGGCGGCGAGCCGGATTCCGCGCCGGTGGTCGCCATCACCGCTGCCGTCACGCTGCCCGGCGGCGTGCGCTTCGTGCGGCAGGCGCATGTGCGGCTGGGCCAGGGCACGCGCGGGCGGCCCTGGCAGATCCTCGGCTGGCGGGCGATCGGCGACGACTGACCGCGTGAGGCGGCGGCGCTGCCGGCGCGCTAGTTGCAGATCGCGCCCTCGGCGGAGACGGACTCGCCGCCCTGCGGGTTCGGCCCGCGCGAGCAGAGGTCGTACTCCTTCCCCGGCCGCGTGGACGGGTTGCGGTACAGGTAGGGCCGGTTCCAGGGATCGAGCGGCGGCCCCTGCTCGGCCTTCAGATAGGGCCCGTTCCAGCCCGCCGCACCGGAGGGGCGCGTCACCAGCGCCTGCAGCCCCTGGTCGGTCGTCGGGTAGGCGCCCATGTCCAGCCGGTAGATGTCCAGCACGCCGCCGAGGCGCTGGACGGACTGCCGTGCCACCGAGGTCTGCGCGCCGCCGAGTTGCCGCAGCGCCGCCGGCGCCACCAGGCCGATCAGCAGGCCGAGGATGGCGATCACCACCAGCACCTCGAGCAGCGTGAAGCCCGCCTCCGCGCCCCGCGCGCGGTCCTTCGTCGTCCTGGTCCGCACCCGCATCCTCTCCGTCATGGCGCCCCGCCCTGCGCCAGCCACAACAGCCACAGCGCCAGGGCAAGGCAGGGTCCGAAGGGCAGCCGCGCCGCCGCATCCAGCCGGCCGCGCCGCAGCGCCTGCAGCCCCGCCAGCGCAAGACCCAGCAGCGCCGCGAGCAGCACGACATCCGGCAGCCCTGGCCAGCCCAGCCAGGCCCCCGCGACGGCCAGCAGCTTCGCATCCCCCTCCCCCAGCCCCTCCCGCCCGCGCAGCGCGCGGTAGAGCAGGGCGAGGCCGCGGAACGCGGCATATCCCAGCACGGCGCCCAGGGCATGGGCGGTCAGGTCCTGCGGCGCCAGCGCAAGCGTGACCGCGAGGCCGGCCGGAATCAGCGGCAAGGTGAGAAGGTCCGGCAGCAGCATCCGCTCCCAGTCGATCCAGCCGAGAGCGAGCAGAACCCAGCCCAGCCCGCAGGCCAGCCAGAGGCGGGGCGCATCCGCCGGGATCGCCAGCGCCGCGACGGCGGCGAGGCCGAGCGCCGCCAGTTCGACCGCCGGATGGAAGCCGCCGATCGGCGCGCCGCAGCCGCGGCAGCGTCCGCGCAGCGCCAGGTAGCTCGCCAGCGGCACCAGGTCGCGCGCGGCCAGCACGCCGCCGCAGGCCTCGCAGCAGGAGCGCGCCCAGGCGACCGGCCTGCCCTCCGGCAGGCGGCGGATGAGCACGCCGAGCAGGCTGCCGGCCACCGGCGCGGCAAGCAGCGGCAGGACCCAGGCCGGCAACCGATTCCTCCCGTGGCCGTGACGCGGCGACCCTTGCCCGGGCGACCGCGCGTATACGATTGTCCCACCATGCTTATCGAGCGCCAGCCGCGCAACGCAACCCCGGGGCCGGTGACGCCTGCGCCAGAAGCGCCGCTCGCCCGCGCGCTGGACGACCTGGCGGCGCTGCTGGTGGAGCAGGGCCAGTGCGATGCCCGCGCGGTGGACCGCGGCAGGCGGGTCGCGGCCGAGACCGGCCAGCGGCTGGATGCCGTGCTCATGCATCTCGGCCTGGTCACGGAACGCGGGCTGGCGCAGGCCCATGCGGCGCTGCTCGGCCTGCGCATCGCCGAAGCCGCGCGCTGGCCCGCCGAGCCGCTGCTGCCCGAGCGCCTGCAGCCCCGCTTCCTCCGCCAGGCCCGCGCCTTGCCGGTGGCGCGGGAGGGCGACACGCTGGTCCTGGCCGTCGCCGACCCGCTGGATGCCTTCACGCCCGCCGCCATCGCCGCCGCGACCGGCCTCGCCGTGCGGCTGGAAGTGGCGCTGCCGATCGAGCTGGAGGCGGCGCTGGAGCGGCTCTACCCGACGCTCGAGCCGGAGGAGGCCGGCACGCCCGCCACGGCCGAGCCGCTGGAGGAGGATGCGGAGCGGCTGCGCGACCTCGCCTCCGAGGCGCCGGTGATCCGGCTGGTGAACCAGATGATCTCCCGCGCGGTGGAGACCGGTGCCTCCGACATCCATATCGAGCCCTTCGAGGATCGCCTGCGCATCCGCTGCCGCTACGACGGCGTGCTGCAGACCGTGGACACCCAGCCGGCGCGGCTGACGCCCGCCATCATCTCGCGCATCAAGATCATGGCGCGGCTCGACATCGCTGAGCGCCGCCTGCCGCAGGACGGCCGCATCCGGCTCGCGGTGCGCGGGCAGGAGGTGGATTTCCGCGTCTCCACCATCCCCTCCCTACATGCGGAGACGGTGGTGCTGCGCGTGCTGGACCAGAGCGCGGTGGAGTTCGACTACGCCCAGCTCGGCCTGCCGCCGCGGGTGGTCCAGCGCCTCACCGCCTCGCTCGCCCTGCCCAATGGCATCGTGCTGGTCACGGGTCCCGTCGGCAGCGGCAAGACGACGACCCTGTACACGGCTCTTCTTGGCTTGAATGCCGAAACTCGGAAAATCATCACCATCGAGGACCCGATCGAGTACCGCCTGCCCGGCATCACCCAGGTGCAGGTGAAGCCGCAGATCGGCCTCAGCTTCGCCTCGCTGCTGCGCAACATCGTCCGGCAGGACCCGAACGTGGTCATGGTGGGCGAGATCCGCGACCTGGAGACGGCGGAGACGGCGGTGACCGCGGCGCTCGCCGGCCGCCTCGTGCTCTCGACGCTGCACACCAACTCGGCCGCCGCCAGCATCCCCCGCCTGCGCGACATGGGGCTGGAGGACTACCTCATCGCCTCCGTCCTGCGCGGCGTGCTGGCGCAGCGGCTCGTCCGCAAGCTCTGCCCCGCCTGCAAGCGGGAGGCCGAGGCGCCGCCCGCCCTCGTCGCCGAATTCGCGCTCGACCGCCGCCCGGGCTGGCGCGGCCCGCGGCTCTGGCAGCCCGTGGGCTGCGCGGCCTGCCGCAACACCGGCTTCCGCGGCCGCCTCGCCATCGCCGAATTCCTGGCGGTGGACGCGCAGGTGGAGCGCCTGGTCTTCGCCCGCGCCGAGCATGGCGAGATCGAGCGCGCCGGCGTCGCCGGCGGCATGGTGACCATGCTGGATTGCGGCCTGGACGCGGCGATCGAGGGCATCACCACCGTGGACGAGGTGCTGCTGAGCGTCCGCGCGGAGGCCTGATGCCGGCCTTCCGCACCCTCTCCGTCGCACCGGACGGCACGCTGGCGCGCGGCCGGGTGGAGGCGCCGAACGAGGCCGCGGCCGTCGAGCGCCTGCGCCGCCAGGGCCACCTGCCGATGCGCGCCGAGCCGGACGAGGGCGGCAGCCCGGTGCTGGGCGCGGTGCTGCAGGCCGAGTTCGGCCGCGGCCGCGGCGCGATCTCCCGCGCGGAGCTGACCGACCTGACCCGCGAGCTCGCGGTCATGCTCGCCGCCGGGCAGGACCTGGACCATGCGCTGCGCTTCGTGGCGGAGACGGCCGGCAGCGCGCGGCTGCGTCGGGTCGCGCAGCGGGTGCGCGACGAGGTGCGGGACGGCAGCCCGCTCGCCGCCGCCCTCGCCCGCCAGCCGCGCAGCTTCCCCGCGCTCTATGTCGGGCTGGTGCGCGCCGGCGAGGCCGGCGGGACGCTGGCCGCGACGCTCGAGAGCCTGGCGACGCTGCTGGAGCGGCAGCGCTCGCTGGAGGCCACGCTGCGCTCGGCCATGATCTACCCGGCGCTGCTGCTGGTCGCCTCCATCGGCTCCATCGCGCTGCTGCTGACGCATGTGCTGCCGCAATTCGTCCCGCTCTTCGAGCAGAACGGCGCGGCGCTGCCCGGGCCGACGCGGATGCTGATGGCGGTCGGCGATGCCGTCTCGGCGCATGGCGGCAAGGCGATGATCGCCCTCGGCCTGCTGTTCCTGGTGGTGCGGCAGGTGCTGCGCCTGCCGGGGCCGCGGCTCGCCGCCGACCGGCTGCTGCTGCGCCTGCCCGTCGCCGGGCCCCTGGCGCGGGAGGCGCTGGCGGCGCGCTTCGGCCGCACCCTCGGCACGCTGCTCGGCAACGGCATGGCGCTGGATGCCGCGCTCGGCGTGGTGCAGGGCACGCTCGGCAACCGCGCCGCGGTGCAGGCGGTGGCGGAGGCGACGGCCAGCGCCAAGGGCGGCGCCGGCCTCGCCGGGCCGCTCGGCGCCGCGGGCGTCTTCCCCATCCGCACCATCCACCTGCTGCGCCTCGGCGAGGAGACGGCGCAGCTCGGCCCCATGGCGCTGCGCGCGGCCGAGATCCATGAGGAGCGGACGCGCATCGGCCTGCAGCGCCTGGTCTCCCTGCTGACGCCGGCGATCACCGTGGTCATGGGCGCGGTGGTCGCCGGCATCGTCTCCGCCATGCTGCTGGCGATGCTCAGCCTGAACGACCTGGCACAGTAGCCGCGGTCACCGGGTGGGCGAGACCGGCTGTCGCGCCGGCGTCAGGCCGGGATTGGTGGCGAGCGACAGGCCGAGATCCACGCAATGGAAGCTGCCGGCCTGCTTCGGGTCACCCGCGCCGTCATGCACGGCGGTCTGCGGATAGGGGCAGAGCGGCCGCGTTGCGGCGACGCCGTTCGCGGCCTGGTCGCCCTGGTACTTCGTGGCGATGATCGCCTCGGGCGGCACGCCCTCCTCCACCCAGCGCTGCAGCGCCAGCAGCACGTTGTGCTGCGGGTCGGCCGGCACCGGCAGGGAGCCCTGCTGGCCGAAGGCATTGGGGCCCGGCCCGCCGCTGCAATGGCCCATGCCCGGCACGCTGTAGTAGCGGTAATAGGCCTGCGTCTCCCGCACCGGATCGGCCGCGCCGCCGCGCCGCGCATGGGCCAGGACGGACTCGTAGTAGTTGATCGAATAGGGCGCGATCGCCGGGTCGTTCAGGCCGTGGTACTGGATCAGCTTGCCGCCGCGCCCGGCGAAAGCGCGCAGGTCCGGGCTGACGGCATTCATCACGCGTCCCAGCGACTGCTCGGCAATCGGCTTGCTGTCGGCCTGGAACAGGTCCGTGTCGAAGTCGAAGCTGCGCCAGTCCCAGGCCGGATCGTCATAGACGAAGTACTGGAAAAGCGCGTCGCCATAGACGAACTGGTTGGCCTGCGGCCCAGACCAGAACCAGGCATTCCAGTTGGCCGAGGGCTCCGCCTCCGCCCCCGGCTGGTAGCCGGTGAAGAGCCGCTGGCCGGTCCGCGGGTTGTGCGCCCCCCGCTGCACCCGCGTCAGCGCCGTGACCTGCTTCGGCGTCAGGCAGGTGTCGTTGTCCTCGCCCTGGCAGAGCAGGACGGAGGGATCGAAGCGGCAGGCACGGACATCGCCGACGATGCCGTCCTGCACCCCGTCGCCGGCGGCGTCGCATTGCGCCAGCGCCGCGGCCTGGATCGCCGGCGCCTTGCTGGCGGGGATGGTGCTGGCCGGGTCGGCCTGCAGCGCCTGCTGGTTCCAGACGCCGGCGGCCTGCAGATGCGTGAAGTACTGCGCCGGCGCGCCGGCCAGGACGCCGTCGAAATCCGCGGGGAAGCGCTGCGCCTCCATCAGCCCCTCGCGCCCGCCTTCCGAGCAGCCGTTCCAGTAGGCGTAGTCCTGCGGCCGCCCGTAGAAGGCCTGGACGATCTCCTTCGCCCGCAAGGCCGTCTGGTGCACCGCGCGGTAGCCGAAATCGATGATGCGCTGCGGCTGGCCGAGCGCCCAGGAACCGGTCGGCCCGCTGGCATCGTGCCCGTCATCGGTGCTGGCCGTGGCGAAGCCGAGGCGCAGCATGGGCGCGAGGTTGCCGTACTGGATCGTGCCGGCATAGCCGCCATTGCCCACCTGCAGGTAGCGGCCGTTCCAGCCTTGCAGCGGAAGCCAGGCCTCGAAGCCGATGCGGGATCCCTCGACTGGCGAGATGCTGCCGGCGACGCGGCAGAAGGCCGGAAGCCCGGTCTGCGGCGTGGTGGCGCCGGGCGGGGTGAAGCTGCCGCCGGTCACCTCCTCGGCGGTGGCGATGGTGGTGGCGGGGAGCGCGAGCGCGGCGAGGTCGCCGCAGAACCGGCTGCCCCCGGATTGCGCGAGGGCCGGCGTGGTGCCGAGGCAGAGCGCGAGCGCGGCCCAGAGCCGGCACGGCTGCATGACCATTCGATGTTTCCTCCGCAGCGTCGGCGTCGCGCGCGATTCCGCGTCGTGCCTTCGGCGCTGCAATCGTGCCCGGCCGCGGCATCCTGCCGACGCGGCAGCCGGCCGCAAACCCGCGTCGCGCGGCCGCACAGCGCACGGGCGCGTGACGGCGGCAGGCTGGTCTTATGCTGCCGGGGGCCGGGCGCGCTCGGCGCGCCTCCGGACCCGCACGACCTCGCTTCCCCGACCGACCGGCCGGCAGCCCGACCCGCGACCCGCTGGCGCGGTCGTGACGGGCTTACGGTATCCGCGGCCCGCGGCGACGCCGTAATGTCAAGGTATGCAGGGACCGAAACGGGGCGGCGCCGGCAGCGCCGAAGCCGGGTTCACGCTGCTCGAGATGATCGTGGTGCTCGCGGTGCTGGCGCTCGTCGCCGGGCTTTTCGCCATGCGCGGGCCGCCGCGCAGCGCGGCGCTCGACCTGCGCGCCGCCGCCGGCACTCTGGTGCAGGACCTGCGGCTCGCGCGCGCCACGGCGATCGCGCGCAATGCCTCCCGCCGCGTGCTGCTGGACCCCGCGGATGCGCGCTGGCAGGCGGAAGGCGGCGCGCCGCGCGCCCTGCCGCCCGGCACCGCCATGGTGGTGCGCGCGGCGGCGACCGAGACCGGCGGCCGGCTCGCCGCCATCCGCTTCGCGCCGGACGGCAGCTCGACCGGCGGCTGGATCGAGCTCGCGGATGGCCGCCGTCGCATGCAACTCGGCATCGATTGGCTGAGCGGCCGCGTCTCGCTCACGGAACTGCCCGCCGATGCGCGCTGAGCGGCAGGCCGGCTTCACCCTGCTGGAGGCGATGGTCGCCTTCGCCATCGCGGCCATCGCCCTCGCCGCGCTGCTGCAGGGCGGGCTGCTCGGCCTGCGCTCCACCCAGATCGCCGGACGGACGGAGGAGGCGCTGGCCCGCGCCCGCTCCCGCCTCGCCGCGCTGGAAGGGCGGCCGGTCACGGCGATGGACCAGCGCGGTGAGGATGGCGGCGGCTTCTCCTGGCGGTTGCGGGTGGTGCCGGAAGCGAGCGCAGGCGGCGTCACGCTCTATGCCGTCAGCGTCGCGGTCGGCTGGCGCGATGGCGGGGAGGCGCGCGAGGTGCGGCTGGAGACGCAGCGCCTCGGCGTGACGGCGGCGCGATGACGGCGCGGCGCGAGGCCGGCTTCACCCTGCTGGAGCTGCTGGTCGCGCTTGCCGTGCTCGGCTTCCTCATGCTCGGCCTGCTGCAGGGCACGCGCTTCGGGCTGCAGGCCTGGGGCATGCAGGCCCGCCAGCTCGGCCGCGTCGCCGATCTCGATATCGCCGACCGCGCGCTGCGCCGCATCGTCACGCAATTGATGCCGAGCGACGACCTCACCGTGCCCGGCCTGCGCGGCACGGCCACCGGCTTCGAGGCGCTGACCGAACTGCCCGCGACCGCGGCGCTGCCGACGCGCCTCGCCCAGGCGGCGCTCGGCGTGGACCGCGCCGGACGGCTGGTGCTGCGCTGGACGCCCTGGCTGCATGCCCGCCGGCTCGGCCCACCGCCCGCGCCGGAGGAGAGCGAGCTGCTGCGCGGCCTCGAACGCATCGAGGTCGCCTATTGGTCCGCCGCCGCGGGCGGCGGCTGGCTCGGCGCCTGGACGCGGCCGGAACTGCCGGACCTGGTGCGCATCCGCCTCGTCTTCGCGCGCGGCGATGCGCGCCGCTGGCCCGACATCGTCGCCGCGCCCATGCGCGAGCGGCAGGACTGGTGAGGCGCTTCGCACGCTTCGGTGAGGCAACGGGCGGTGCGTTGACGCTGCCGCCCTGCCCGCATCCAGTAGCGCCGCACGGCGGCGGGTCGCTGGGGTAAGGGAGACGCGATATGCCGGTTCCGGGGACTGCCGTGGCCGCTGCGCCCGCGCGCGGGCCGGTGGCCGGCATCGGTCGCGAGCTGTGGCGCTGGTGGGCCGCGCGCATGACGGAACTGCTGCCGGCGCGCTGGCGCGCCCCGGCCAGCCTGCCCGATGCGACCCTCGTGGTGCTGCCGCTCACCGCCGACTCCGCCCGGGCCGAGGTGGTGCTGCGCCGCCGCGGGCGGGAGACGCCGCTCGGCCAGGTGGCCCTTGCCGCCCTGCCCGGGCTGCGCCGCCGGCCGCGCCGGCTGCTGCTGCGCGCGCCGCCGGGCGCGCTGCTCGAGCGCGAGGTGGCCTTGCCGCTGGCGGCGCAGCAGGACCCGGGCGGCGTGCTGCGCTACGAGCTCGACCGCCTCACCCCCTTCGCCGCCGAGGAGGTCGCCTGGGCCTGGCGGCTCGAGGCGCGCGATGCCGCGCGCGGCCTGCTGCGCCTGCGCCTGTCGCTGCTGCCCCGCATCGTGGTGGACCCTGCCCTGGCGGCGCTGGCGCGCGCCGGGCTGCGGACCGATGGCATCGAGGCGCCGGCGGCGGACGGGCCGCGCGCCATCCCGCTCGCCGAAGCGGCGCCCGCCCGCTCGCCGCGGCGGGAGGCCTGGCGGCGGCGCGGCCTCGCGCTCGCGGGGACGGCCTGCGGCGGTCTCGCCATCGCCGCCGTCGCGCTGCCCTTTGCGCTGCAATCGATGACCCTCGCCGCGGCGGAGCGGCAGATCGCGGCCCTGCAACCGCAGGTGCAGGAGGCCGAGGCGCTGCGCCGCCGCCTCGCCACGGCCAAGGGCGGGCAGGACGCCTTCGCGGCGGAGCGCGCGCGCATCGGCGACGCGCTGCGCGTCATCGCCACGCTGACCGAGCTGCTGCCCGACGACACCTGGCTCACCGAGCTGACGCTGCGCCAGCGCAAGCTCACCATCGCCGGCCGCTCGAGCGGTGCGGCGCGGCTGATCGGCCTGCTCTCGGCGGATCCCGGCATCCGGGAGACCGCCTTCGTCGCCCCGGTGACCCGCGCGGAGTCGGGCGGGGTCGATGTCTTCTCCATCCGCGCCGAGCTCGGGCTCTAGCATGGCGGCGCTGGACCTCCCGGCCGGGCCGCGCGGGCGGCTGCTCGCCATCGGCCTCACCCTCGCGGTGCTCGGCGGTGGCTGGGCCGGCCTCGTGGCGCCGCTGCTGGACTGGTACGCCATGCGGGCGGAGGAGGTGCAGGCGCGCCGCGCCGTCGCCCGCCGCATGGCGGAGATCGCCGAGAGCCTGCCGGCGCTGCGCGACCAGGCGCGCCAGGCGGCCGAGCCGACGCGCGCCGCGACCGGCGCGGTGCTGGAGGGCGCGAGCGACCCGATCGCCGCCGCCGAGCTGCAGGGACGGCTGCAGCAGATGGCCGCGCGGGCCGGCGCGCCGCTCTCCTCGGCCGAGGCGCTGCCCGGCGAGGCCGCCGGGGCCTGGCGCCGCATCGGCCTGCGCATCGCGGTGAATGCGCCCTGGCCCGCGGTGGTGCGGCTGCTGCAGGCGGTGGCGACCGCGACGCCGCGCATGCTGGTGGACGACCTGCAGCTCCGCGCGCCGGCGCTGCTGCTCCGCACCGGCCCGCGGCCGATGGATGCGAGCTTCACCGTCTATGCCTTCCGCGCGGCGGAGGCGGCGCGGTGAGCCGCGCGGCCTTCGCCGGCCTCGGCGCCACGGCGGCGCTGCTCGCCGGCGCCATCGCCTGGGAGCTGCAGGGCATCGAGGGCGATCCGGTGGCGCGCGGCGCCGCGGCCGCGGCGGTCGCCCGCTGGCGGCCGGCGCCCGAGGTGCCGACGCCCGCGCCGCCCGACCGCAGCGGCGAATGGGCGGCGACGGCGCTGGCCCGGCCGTTGTTCGCCCAGGACCGCCGGCCGGTGGCCGAGCCGCGCCTGGCCGCGGCGGGCGGCCCGGCGGCGCGCGACCTGCCGCGGCTGGCGGGCGTGATGATCACGCCGGGCGGCGGCGCCGCCATTTTCGCACCGGCCGGCGAGCATGCGAAGCCGCAGGTGCTGCGCGTCGGCGACCGTCTCGGGGAGTTCGAGGTGAAGGCAATCCTGGCCGGGGAAGTGATGCTGGCAGGGCCGGAGGGCGAGCGCAGCCTGCGCACCAGCTTCGACCCGCGGCCGGCCGCAGTCGGGCCGCCCCGCCCCGCCGTCGCGGTCGCGGCGCCGGCCACCCCCCTGGCGCCGCAGGCGCCGTCCAACCCCAACGCGCCGCAGGCGCCGGCCAATCCCCTGGTGCCGCAGGCGCCGGCCGCCCTCGCCCGATGAGGCAGCCGGCCAGCCTTGCCGCCGCGATCACGCTTGCGCTCGCGGCCTGCGCCACGCCGCCGGAGCAGCCGGTGGTCCAGCCCCTGCCCCCGCTCGCCGGGCCGGTCACGCCCGCCGCGCCGCGCGTCAGCGGCCGCGTGGACGGGCCCATCCCGGTGCCGCCGGTGCAGACCAGCGTGGCGCTGCCCGCCACCCTGCCGCAGCCGGCGGGCACGCCGGCCGCCGGCGGGCGCGGCGAATACGCCCTCGACTTCGCCGACACCGACATTCGCGAGGTCGCGGCGCAGATCCTCGGCGGCATGCTGCGGGTCAACTATGCCATCGACCCGGCGGTGCGCGGCACGGCGACCCTGCGCACCAGCACGCCGCTGACCCGCGCGCAACTCCTGCCGACGCTGCAGGCCCTGCTGGCACCGAACGGCGCGGCGGTCGTCGAGCAGGGCGGCCTCTACCGCGTGGTGCCGCAGGCCGCCGCGGCGGCGGCGAGCGGCATCGCCGCCGATGCCGCCGCCGGCGGCAGCCGGGTGGTGCTGCTGCGCTACGCCTCGGCCGAGGAACTCGCCAAGGTGCTGCAGCCCTTCGCCGGGCCGGGCGGCCGGGTCGCGGCCGATCCCGGGCGCAATGCCCTCATCCTCGGCGGCGACCCGCCGGCACGCGAGGCGCTGGCGCAGCTTGCCGCCACCTTCGACGTGGACCTGCTGGCGAACCAGTCCTATGCGCTGCTGCCCGTGCCCTCGGGCGATGCGCGCGACATGGCCACCGCGCTGCAGGAGGCGCTGCGCGCCCAGCAGGGCGGCGCGCTGGCGGCGCAGATCCGCGTGGTGCCGATGCAGCGGGTGAATGCCGTGCTGGTCACCGCGGCGCAGCCGCGGCTGATCGACAGCGCGCGCCGGGTCTTCGGGCTGGTCGAGCGGGCGCGGGCGCGCACGGTCAGGACCTGGAACGTCTACTACCTGCAGAACGGCCGCAGCGACGACGTCGCCTTCCTGCTGCAGCAGGCCTTCACGCCGGGCAGCGTCACCGCGCAGCCCAGCGTGCCGGGCGGGACCGCGCCCGGGCTCGGCCAGCGGACGATGGGCGCGGGCGGCGGCATCGGCGCGGGCCGCTTCGGCGGGGCGGGCGGCTTCGGCGGTGGCGGCTACGGGGGCGGCGGGTATGGAGGCGGCGGGCTCGGCGGCGGCCGCGGCGGGGGCGGCATCGGCCTCGGGGCCGGCGGTCTGGTCGGGGCGGGGGTGGGCGGCGGGCTGCTCGGCCAAGGGCAGCAGGCCGCGGCCGGCGCCGTGCCGGGGGCACAGCCGACGGCGGCGGCCAATCCGCTGCTCGGCGGCCTGGGCGGCGGGTCCGGCGGCGAGGCGCAGGCCGAGACCATGCGCATCATCCCGAACCCGCAGAACAACGCCATCGTCGTCTACGCCACGGCGCAGGAGGCGAGCACGGTGCAGGCGATGCTGCGGCGGATCGACATCCTGCCGCTGCAGGTGCGGATCGACGCGACGATCGCCGAGGTGACGCTGAACGACAAGCTCAGCTACGGCACGCAATACCTCTTCGGCAACAGCGGCTTGCAGGCCGCGCTGACGCTCGCGCCCGGGCCGCAGCGCCTGCTCGGCAACCCCTTCCCCGGCTTCGTCCTCAGCGGCGACGGCACCGGCGGCAGCCAGTACGCCATCAACCTGCTGCAGCAGCTCACCCAGGTGCGGGTGCTCTCCTCGCCGCAGCTCCTCGTGCTGGACAACGAGCCGGCGCGGCTGCAGGTGGGCAGCCTGGTACCCTTCCTGACGCAATCGGCGCAGAGCACGCTTTCGGCCGGCGCGCCGCTGGTGAACAGCGTCGACTACCGCGAGACCGGGGTCATCCTGGAAGTGGTGCCGCGGGTCAGCAGCGGCGGCATGGTCACGCTCGACATCGCGCAGGAGGTCAGCGACGTGGACCCCAATGCGCCGGCCACCGGCATCAGCTCGCCGACCTTCCTGCAGCGCGCGGTGCGGTCGCGCGTGGTGGTGCAGGACGGGCAGACGATCGGGCTGGCGGGGCTGATCCGCGACAACGACTCGCGCGGCAACCAGGGCCTGCCCTTCCTCAAGGACATCCCGGTGCTCGGCGCGCTGCTGGGCAGCCAGAACAACTCCCGCGCGCGTACCGAGCTGCTGGTGCTGATCACGCCGCGGGTGGTGCAGGACCAGCGCGACGCCCGGGCGCTGACGGAGGACCTGCGCGAGGGGCTGGCCAATGCCGCCGTCCTGCCCGAGACGCTGGGGCGGCAGCCGCTCAGCGGCTCGGTGGACCCGAACGAGCGCATCCGCCGCCGCATCCGCGAATCGCTGGAACGCTGAGCGGCCGGGGCCCGGGCCATGGCGATCCCCTACCTCGCCTGCATGATGGCGGTGGCCACCTTCTACGGCCTGCCGCCCCGCGTGCTGCCGGCGATCCAGGCGGTGGAGGGCGGCCAGGTCGGCACCGTCAGCCGCAACCAGGATGGGTCCGAGGATCTCGGCGTCATGCAGGTCAATACGCGCTGGCTCGCGCCGGTGGCGCAGGTCACCGGCCTGCCCGAGGGCACCGTGCGGGAGCGGCTGGTGGGCGATGCCTGCTTCAACATCGCCGCCGCCGGCGCGATCCTGCACGGCCATCTCCGGCAGGCGAATGGCGACCTGATGCGGGCGGTGGGCAATTACCACTCCCGCACGCCGGACCTGCACGCCGCCTATGCCGCGCGCGTGCTGGAGGCCGCGGCGCGCCTCTTCGGCGCGGCGCGCGGGCCGCTGCCCTGAGCAGCCCTTAGGTTCAGTCCCCGCCTACTGGCATTATAGGACGGAGCCTGCGGAAACTGTGTGTTGGATGGAGCCTTTCCTGCTGAACAAAAAGCAAAAAAGGCGCATCTCGGCACTCGGCATCGGAAACTCCATGGCGAATCCGTCAGTGAGAGTATGCGGTTTGTTTCCTCGTCCCACAACAAGACATCCCGGCGATGCAAGTTCCCCAGCACACAACATCTGGTATGTGCAACCGACGAGACACACTGCCCATGGTGGACGCCCGGATCTATCATGTGAGCGCGCTGGGGGGCGTGGTTGAAGTGCGACCAAGTGCGGGAGCAGAGCTTTTCGGCTTGCTCTCGCTTACGCCACCAGCAATGTCGTCTCATCTTGGAAGTGGTAGCGCCTGTGCTCGCAGAGCGTGCCGCGCCGAACCCCGCGTGACAGCTCGAGAGTGAGTAGACTGTCGTCCGGGAATGCCGGGCTGAGCTCAAGCCGCAGGTACTCGAATAGCTGCCGATCGTGCACTGCGACGATCACCTGCCGCCCGTGCTCCTTGGAGAGCGTGCGCAATAGCGCCGCAAGATTGGCGATATGCACGTCGTCCATTGATTGCACAGGGTCATCGAGAATGAGCCAAGGCAGTTCCCGGGGAACTGACAAGTGCAGCGCAATGAACAGTGTGAGTGCGGCGGTGTTGAGGTTGCCGGCGCTGAGCATTGCGCCAGGCGTCCCGCCAACATCGCCTCCCGATCGATGCTGAGTGACCAGCTTAGGTTGGAGTCGCTGAGTGGACGCTTCCGGAATGCTGAAGGCGGGCACGAATGGCTCAGTTGGAGCGAGGCGGACGAAGAGATCGCGCCACACTCTGTTCAGCCGGTCGTTGAACTCACGTCGTATGATTGTTGACCTTACGCCATCGACAGCGTTGCGAATTGCTAGTCCTTGCTCTCTAACCGCCTGAGCCTGCTTCAGTACCGTAGCCGCCTCCCGCAGCATTTTCGAGTCCGCCTCAATGCTGCGGTCGACTACCTCGCGTCGGCCAATCGTCTCCCTCACGATGGCCAGTAGCGCCGTTGCTTCGCGCCGTGTGGACAGGCGAGCGCGCAGGCGCTCGATCTCCACCTGCAGGCTTGCTTGAATGCGTCCAAATGCATCGCTCAGCGACTCGGCCTCGGCCAATGGCTCCGCATTGACCGACGCGACGAAGGCTTGCAGATTCTCGCGCGCAGCTAGAAGTGTCGCATCGCGCACTTGGGCGGCGCTTGCGGCCCGACGGATCTCGACATCGAGCGCAAGCAGACGCGCCCCTTCACGCAACGTCGCGGTCGCACTCTGCAACGCCTTGGCCGCCGCCTCTAACGCAGCACTCCGGCGGTCGAGTTCTGCAAGCGCCCTTGAGTCGATTACAGTGGCCCTCAGAGTTTCTAGCTGCCGATCGAGACTCTCGACCAGCGCCTGTGCCTCCGCGCGGGACCCACCGAGCGCGAGCAGCCGTTCCGCCGCTCCAGATAGCCGGCGCACCTTCGCGTGAACGTGCTCCGCGAGACGACCTCGCCCATTCTCGGCGTAGTCGCGATCGCACACCGGGCAGGTTTCGTCTCGTACGAATGCCGACAGTTCAGCGAGCGCCGTGGCAAGGCCGCTCGCGTCACCCGGGATGGCCGCAATCTCTTTGTCAATCGCATCCCTCTGACGGACGGACGCTTCCCGCTGGCCTTCAACAACGATGAGCCTCGCAGCGTCAGCGCGCGCGGACGTCGCGCGCGATGCCGCTTCCATAGCGGCCGCAAGGACGCGCGTAGGCGCATCGTCTACGAAGCCTGCAAGGTCACTCGATAGCACCACGTTCGGCAGGAGAGCCTCCACCCTAGCGCGAAGCTCGGCGATTGCAGGCCCATGCTCTCGTTGCCAAGCCACATAATCTTCAGCCGCAGCGGAGTTTTCCGATTGAATTACATCCGTGCCGGTCGAGATGCGAGCGCCCTCGACCTCCCTCCGTAGGGCCCTGAGTTCACGGCTTCGGTCTTCCAAGTGGTCGAGCAACTTAACATCGTCGGACGGATCGAGGGCACGCGGGAGCGCTTCCAGTGTCACCTCCGTCACCGGATGCTCTAGGCCGAGGGTCGCGCAAAGTCCCTGAAGGCGCTGTATGTCGGTCCCGAGCCGCTCAGCGATTTCCTTCCTAATCCGGCGCTGATCGTTAACGAGCCTCTCCGCACTTGTCCGCTTCGTCTCAAGCCCGCTCCAACCGGGAGCGAGCTTGCGGACATTACGCAAATCCGCGAGTGGCCGAAGGCCAGCTTCCAACGCGTCGAGCCGGTCGAGGCTGAGCAGCTTGCTGACGAACTTTGCCAGAGGTGAGCCGACTTCTGAGTTCGAATCTTGGTAAATTTGGAGCAGCTGCCCGAGCAAAGACTGCGGCAGGTAAGCGCGCTCGCTAAAAAACGAAGCACGTTTCGCGTCGAGTGTCCGACCGGTGCGCAAGCTCCCAGAGTCGAGCACCGCATCGAAAACTGCCTCGTCGTCGCTTATTTCAGTCCGGAGGATTACCGCGCCTTGCGTCGACGAACGGTGAAGCAGTTGCACCGTGTAGGAGGGATCTGCCCTTTGCAGTGATTGCACGGCACCTGTAAGCGCCAGTTCGATCGCCGACAGTAAGCTGGTCTTACCCGCGCCGTTCTCGCCGTGGATCAACACGACGCTGGCGTCGAGTGGGGCATGGACGTGCCCACGGATGCTCCTGAAATTCGTAACCTCTAGCTCCTTCAGGCGCGGCCCTGTCATGCTTGGCTTCCCCATTCGTCCTTCTCGAACTTGGCGGAAAGCGCGTCGCCTGCGGCTGTAGTGACTGCCTCTTCCCCCTGCTCGGACGCTGATATCAGCGCGCTAGCGAGAATTTTGTCCACAGTGGCGGGTAAAGCCGCCGTGAGTTGCCCCAGGGCGGTTTCGCTCCCAGCTTGGTCTTCTAAACTATAAGTAGGCAGCGTAAGGGGCAGTAGAAGCAGGATGCTATCGTCGAGCAGCCTCCCAAAACCTTCATCAAGCGGCTGGCCCTGCTGATCGAGTGGAACCCCTTCAACCTGGAGCACGCGGCATGTCTCCGCGAGTCCCTCCACTCCCGTGATTGGTGTCGCGCCAGCAAGAATTGCAGTCACGACATAACGCGAGCCCGTAAGGTCAAGCGCCCGCCCTAGCGCTTCAACCCTCTGCCGGATCCGGATCGCATCCCGGTCGCCAAAATCGCCGGCAATCGTATCGAAAAGGAGTACGAGATCGCGACCGCGACCGCCACGCCCTCTGAGCGCACCGGTAAATGCGAACTCGACCCCCGCGACTCTGATCGGTGTCGACACTTCCTCGTAGCCGGCCTCCCGCAACCTGAATGATATTGCACTCACAAGGGGAGAGCCACTCATACGATAAGTTCCGATCCGAACTCGGCCTCGAGCGCCACGGCGGTATCGCAACGCGCGAGCATGGCGCCGAGACTAATGTGCGTTGTTCCCAGCCGGCCCGTACGTCCGGGGGCTCCCCTCACGCGTCTGGCACTTAAGCGAGTTCCGAAGGCTTGGGCCCACGTGTCATCGGCGTGCACGACAATCGCGTCATCGGCGAATGCCCCGGCGCCCTCCAGTCTGAGCGCCTCGGTAGCGGACCTGACCAGGAACAGCGGCCGCCGCTGCGCGCCGGCCCGGGCAGACATGGCGCCGAGCGCGCCCGATGTTGCGGCATCGTCGGTTGGTGGCCCCAGTTCCCATCGTCCGACAGCCTGACCACGCTGCAACAAAGCGAGCGCAACGGCGAGTTGGCCAAGGCCGGACGCGACTGCCCCTTGATCGGCACCGATCAGCGCCGGTGTGAAGGCGCTTATTGCTTCGTAGGCGTCAGGTTTGGCTGGAAGTGTGCCCGTTCTGAAGATGCAGGCAATCCGCGACCAAGTCCGAATACCGAGCTCTGTCACGCCCGTGCGGCTTCTCTCGACCGGATCAGGGGTAGCCCTCTCAGCGATCGCATCTCGCAACTCGTTTAATTGAGCCACTAAGGGAGCAATGAGTGGCATCTTACCCATGGCTTTGAGGGCCAGCGCCATCAAGCGGACGAGCTTAGCGAACACTACCCTCAGCGATAGTGCGATGAGTACCTGTTCGCCCCAGGCGCGCAGATGCGCGGCTTGATGTATGGCGGCGGAATGGTGATTGTAGGCGTCGCCGTAGACCACGCGCAACACGTCCCGCTGCCCCTGCCCAATCCGGTCCTCGCAGAAGACGTGCGCTGGTGCAGCCGGGTCGCAGGGCCACGGCCAGGAATTCACCTGGCTTGCTTGGGAGAATATACCCTGCAGATTTGCATCTTGGATCGAAAGACCGAGTACGAGCGCTTTCTGGTTTGTGGCCACCATAACCGCGGCGTTCCGCATTGCCGCGAACGCCGGCTTGTGTGGCCAGTCAACTAGCTGAGTGTGACTTCCGACCAGATACTTTCGAAATGTGTTTGGCTCGATTGTTGCGTAATAAATGCATCCATGCAACTTGAGCAGTGTCGCCCGGCCTGGTGGCTCGCGCATGTGACTCGGATCGACAACCACTTGGAGAGTACCAAGTATTCCGCCGCTTAGCCGGTGCACTGCCGCCTCGATAAACGCGTCCCAGTTGGCCGACGCGATGGTCTTGACGGCACCTTCGAGCACAAGAATAGCGATACAAAGGTGCTCGGCCGCTGGGTGCCGCGCATCAGCAAATGCGTCACGCACGTTGATCGCTTCCCAGAGGATGAAATCGCTTTCCTCGCGCGGAATCCGGATATCCAGGACGCGGGAGTACCTGGTCCAGAGTGCGTTCACGATTTGCCCTTGCTCGGGCCAAGTTGCAAACGGCTGCCCAAATTGGGGTTCGAGAGTTGCAGGGTCCATGCCAGCGAGCTCGACGACTTCACGCAACGCAGGAAGGTAGTCCGCTGAAGTCGCGGTGGCAGCGGCGCGCTCGCGTAGAAACTCGACAGCGCGGGCGACCAGCCCTCCGAGATTGGGCGCCCGGCGCGATATGCCGGATCCCACCCAAAGTGCAAACTCTCCGTCCTCAAAGGCGCGCGCTACTGGTGAGAACCGGCCATCAAGCTCGGCCAAAACACTAGCGACCGTCGCGCTAGTAGCACTGGGCGTTGAGGTCACCGTGCAGCATCTCTCAGCACTAGGGCGCCCACAAAGCCGCGTATCGATATTAACGTTGACGGCGAACCCTTCCAATACAGGGTCCCCAGTGAATTTCTGGCTACATGCACAGAGTGAACTCTCCATCTTCGAGCGTCGTTGATTTACAAATTAGGCGTGGCCCCGTTCAACCGATCAGGCGCCCAGTCTCTGAGAACTACTCGAATTGTTCCCCAATCAGTTCATGGCAGCAACCCCTTCTAATCCGACCTCGGCGCCGTCATGAAGCGCCTAGTTTCAACCCTAATTTTGGAAGCTCCAAGGCCAGCAAACACCTTTACGATTTACGACAATCAACATAAACTGATATAATTTTGGCATCGACGAGAACTGCATGCCTCGTCAGCATTTCGCTTCCCCTTCATCAGGGACCCGAAGCAAATCTGCCGCTGGTACGCCCAGTGCCTGGGCAATCCTATCGAGCATGTCGACCGTCGCACCATATACTCCGCGTTCCAATGAACTGACATACGTTCGGTCGATGCCGGCACGGAACGCTAGTTCCTCCTGGGACAAGCCGCGATCCAGTCGAAGGTGCCGAAGGTTGTGCGCCAGGACGGCTCGGATATGCATCGGCGCAATGGCGCCGCCTTGTCGAGTATTTTGCTACGGAGTATACTCTACAACCGCTGGGAAGGTAGCATCGCTGCCAAGCAGTGCATGTGTTCGAAAGGGTGTCAGCCCCATGTCTGAGTTGGAGACCGATGTTGCCGTCTTGCTAACTGCGGTAGAAGGCTTGCGCGTCAGAGAGAGGACTCGTCGAGCGCGCTTAGCAGCTATCGAACAACGTCTTTCATCCATCGAGATGCGATTGAGCAGATTGGATGATTTGGAATCCGAAATCGAAGATGACAAGTTACGTCTGATTCGACCGGACACGCTTGAACAGCCTGCCAACTAGTTGAGTTGGCAAGCTGTACAGTTTCACTCTTCCCGCGTAGAAGCGATATCTTGAATGAACTCAGAAATAGGACGGGTTGCTGAAATCAACAGCCTCTCCCTTGCCCGGGTACATGCGACGTAGAACAACTGTCTTTCCGTCTCGTAGACATCGTCCAGTTCAGTCTCGTCAGCCACCGCTTCGAGTCTTTCCTGTAACGGCAAGATTCCATCGTCACAAGCGATCACGGCAGCCGCCTTGAACTCTAGGCCTTTTGCTAGGTGCATCGTCCCGATCAGGACGCTGCCGGTCACCTCCTGGTCCTGCTCCGACAGTTCAACCCAAGGTAGGCCAGCACCTTCCACCGCGGCACGGGCACGCTGCAGCTGAACACGAGATCGAACGAACACTCCAATTTCCGAAGACAGGATCCCGTCCGCCCGGGCTTGCGCGATCCACGCGGCGACGCCTGCAGTCTCCTTCGCTTCGGTGTCGAACTGCTGGATGGTAGGTGCTGGCCCATTAAACACCGACACGGTCCGGTTTCGATCGTCAGCGTTGCCGTCCACGTCCCGGACGGCGCTGGGCAGCAGCCTGTCTGCAGCTTGGCGGATTTGATGGCTGGTGCGGTAATTTACCGTCAGCGTGGACGACCGACCGCGCACATCGACGCCTAACTCCTTCCAAGAGAAAGGCTGCTGGAAGATTCGTTGGCCGAGGTCGCCAGCGAAAAACAGAGCGTCAGACGCCGCCGGCGCGATGGCAGCCAGGAATCGTAGCTCGGCCACGCCGAGGTCTTGCGCCTCATCCACCACGATATGGGTGAAGGGCTTGGTCTCCCGCGTCGCATAGTAGGCCGCGGCACGACCGAAGATGTCCGGCCAGGTCGCCAGGCCACGCTTCGCCAGGGAGGCGCGCACTGCGGCGAAGACCGGCCAAAGCCGCTCCCGCTGTCCTGCACTCATCCGGTTCTTCCGGCCAAGGCGCGGCACCCTGGCGTAGGCCTCTACGTCCGCGATCTGCCAGGCATCCACGACATGCCGCCACTCCGACAGCAGGAACCTGGTAGTGAATCCTTTGGCGCCGACCCCCTCGGCCGCCTTCAGCACCGCGTCCTCGACCTGCTCATCGGAGGCCACGACGGCACGGCGCCCGAATGCCAACTGGTAGAGTTCATCTGCCACGCTGCGATAGGGCAGTACCGTGACCCGGCGCAGCACCGGCGATGTGTCCCCGACCAGCACCGCCAGCTTTCGCGCCAGCGCCTTTGCCAATGGCTGCGAGAAGGTCGTCAGCAGCACCCTGCCGTCCGCCGCCTCCTGAGCCAGGCGCGCGGCGCGATGCAGCGCGACCACGGTCTTTCCCGTCCCGGCCGAGCCGGAGGTCCGGGCGGGTCCGTTGTAGCTGCGGTCGACCACCCCCTGCTGCGCCGGGTGGAGGAACACCGCCCACCGCTCCCAAGGCGCGTCGAGGGCCAGGGCAAGCGCTTCCTGGTTCTCCACCACTCGGAACCGGCGCAAGGCGTCGGGATGGGCGAAGGGATCCGCCTCGGTAGTCGGGGCCGGCTTCGGCAAGCGGCCGGTGCCGACATACTCGAGCAGCGCCTCTGCCGCTTCGGCTGGAAGATGCTCGGCCATGGCAAGGAAGGCATCCTCGCTTGCCTTCCTGACGTCGGCGACCCAATCCGATGGAACGCCCACTCCCAGCAGGTCGTCGTCCGACAGAGCCCGGAAAGGGATGACCAACGGCTTTGGCAGGGGAAGTTCAGGTGCCGCGGTCGGCGGTATCGCAGGCGCCGACGCGGAGACGAATTCCTCCACCCGCTCCCGGACCTCGACGATCTGGATGGCCCCAGTGCGCGGATGCGCCTCGATGCGTCGGCGCTCGGCCCAGGCGTAGGAATCGTCGTGATGGCCGACATAGGCCAGCAGGAAGCTGGCATCCGTCTTGTGGACAATAATTCGGATGTCGCTGTTGACCCGGACGGACCAGAAATGCGGATCGCGGGAGCGGTCGATCCGGTGAAACTTCAGCCCCGGGGCCGCTGGGTCCATCTGCAGATCAAAGGCCGTGGTCTTGGCCGCCTTCTGCTCCGGCGCCGCTAGGCGCGCGAGCGCGGCCGTGAAGGTGGCGGCGATCCGGAACTCCAGGCTCATACCGTGAATACCTTCATCACTTCGTCGCCGAAGTGGTTGATCACCTTCACCGCGACCCGCCCCGTGGCAGGACGCGGGAATGGGCGAGATGTGTCACGGTAAAGGGTAGCCCAGGCTTCCTCGTCGATCTCGGCGCGGAGGGCAGCCTTCAGCGACTTGTAGGGGTCTTGGGCGCCGAGGAAGTAGGCGTGCCGGACGTAGAAACTTTCCTCATTATAGTCGGTGTCGATGAACCAAGCCGCGATGCTCTTCGTGTCGCCGGAGCGGATATCGCCGGTCTGCGGGTCAAAAACGTCGACACCGATAATGCGGATGCGGACGTGATCAGGCTGGCCTGACACCGGTTCCACCACCAAGTCCGGCTCCCCGAACACCACGAACAGGTTGCCCTTGCCGGTGTTCTTCAGGTCGGCGGCCATGTGGAGGTCGGGGTTCATCCGCGCCTTCAAGATCGGCATCGGCCCGAGCTTGGTAAGTTCGGAGGCATGCCCGTCGTAGTTGAAGGCTGCGGCGATGAGCACGTCAAACCGCGCCTCTGAGGCTTCGCGGGCAGCGGTGACAAGATCGGTACGGCTGAGGGTACCGAATTCCGGTCCGATCATTATGCCGGCGCGGCGCTCTGTCTCGCCCTCCAAAAAGCGGCCCTCGGCGCCGATGTAGTTCCCGGGCCAGGAATGAAGGCTTGTGAAGTGGATCTTATCGGCCTTCCGCGTCTGGTGAACGCCGGCGGTACGAAGGTTATCCAGCACCATGGCAGCAAAATCGAGCGGCGGTGTCGCGGCTTTCCGGCGTGTGCCAGGAGTAGCCGCTCCCAATAGCTCGTCCTCATCGGCGGGCACCATTCGATGCGGCGAGAGGCTTTCGACGGTGAAGGGGCCGGCCACGCGAATACGCGTCAAGTCTTCATAAGGTCGATCGTAGATGAATTCGATCTCAGCCCGGCGAGCAATCGAGGCATCGATGCGCCGCTGCCGTTCGTTCCTGGCTGCCCGCCAAGCGGCGTGGATTTTAGCAGTTTCGCTCGGCCAAGAGGGGTCGGCCTCGCGCGGGATCTGCCATTCCTCCCACGCCTTTCCAATCGCGGCGTTGAGCTTGTCGCGGAGAGGTTCAATGATCTGGTTACCCTCTTTCCACAGGACGTCGATCTCTGCATTGCTTGCAATAGATCTCAACGTGATTAGGGGTGCGCGATCGTAAACGAATCCATGTCGAATATCGTTGAACGTGCCGGTTTCGGCTTGGATTTTTCCGGAGACGGATTGCTCTTTTGCCCGACCTTCACGGCTATCGGCGAGAAGATAGTATGGATACCTCGTCGACATCAGGCGGGTACGAGCCAGCGCCATTGCGACACGAGAAGTGTCAATAGTAATCCAGCGCCGCCCCCATTGCTCAGCAACAGTGGCGGTGGTTCCGGACCCGCAGGTAGGATCGAGGACTAAATCACCTGGATCGGTTGTCATGAGTATACAACGCTCTACAACTTCTTTATTAGTCTCGACAACGTATATTTTCTCCCCGCCGAAGCCGGATGGCTTCAGGTCAAACCATTCAGAAGTGACGCCTACTCTTCGGTTAGCATCCCGATATCTCTTCCACAGCAGGCTTTTACCCACGGAAACCAAATATCCCGCCTTCGCTACTCGTTCGAGGCCAGTGATCGAAAGCGACCAGCCACGAGCGCCCGCGGGAACATGGCTTTTTCCTTCAAAAACAAAAGGCGTTCGTGACGTCTCGCTCCCGGTTTGAGAAGTCGTATTGTCAAGACGAAGAATCCTTCCTTCTGGAATAGGATCAAAACCCATTTTTTGCTTAAGAGATAAGTCGATGATCTGGCCATCGCGCGTTTCTACGCACACATAGCGCTCCTTTGGATTATCAATCGGCGGCTTAGCAACCGTCATCTTTCGAATTTTTGCATAGCTCAAATCTTTTGCGAACCATAGCAAATAATCAAACACTGAAGGTATTGCACCACCTGATTGGCCAGTAGTTTTTGAAAATATAATTTGGCCGGCGAAATTGTTGGCGCCGAACACTTCATCCATAACGGCGCGTACTCTGTGTACATTTTCATCGCTTATCTGAACAAAAATCGAACCTCTTTCATTTAATAACTCTCGCGCTACAGTGAGACGATCACGCAGGTATGTTAGGTATGAGTGTATGCCGTCTTTCCATGTATCTCGGAATGCTTTTACCTGTTCCGGCTCACGCGACAAATCCTCGCGCTTACCATCTTTTACATCCCGGCTCTGCGTAG
>NZ_JAUTWS010000440.1 GCF_030657435.1 Paracraurococcus lichenis
ACCTAGCGAGGGTTGACCGCGAGGTGTGCGTCGCCCGCGCTGGCGAGGCGAGCCTCGGCTCTGCGGCATTCGCCGCTGCGCTTGGTCGCCCAGAGATCAGGGATGAACAAGGGGCGACCCTGCGTCAAGCACTGGACCGGGGCGCGTTCGGCGTGCCGACCATCGTTGTCGGCAACCGGCTCTTCTGGGGCAATGACCAGGTGGTGCTGCTGCGCCACCACCTGCGGCGACTGCTGCCAGGTCCCTCGGATGGCGATTAGCGCCGCTTCGGCCGAATGAAGACCCATCAGTGGCGGTGGCCACGGTGGTGGTGTCCGCCGGGACGATGGTGGTGCCCACGACCGCCTCAATACCGCGGGACGGGCACGTACGGCGCCGGGCCGTAGGCCCGGTGGGCAGGCGCCACCCCATAGCAACAGGCGGTTTTCAGAATGTGCGTGCGAGGCGGCCTGGAACCAGGACCAGGGCGTGCCCTCGCGCAGGAAACTCCGCAGTGTTGCGACCACCCGCATGGCCTCGGTTGGTGGGTGGTCGGGGCCATGCCCTGACGGGCGGTCGCACGCGTCGA
>NZ_JAUTWS010000441.1 GCF_030657435.1 Paracraurococcus lichenis
CTGCCCTTCCTGATGCCGATCGAGGACGTGTTCTCGATCTCGGGCCGCGGCACGGTGGTGACGGGCCGCGTCGAGCGCGGCATCATCAAGGTGGGCGAGGAGGTCGAGATCGTCGGCCTGCGCGCCACGCAGAAGACGACGGTGACCGGCGTCGAGATGTTCCGCAAGCTGCTCGACAGCGGCGAGGCGGGCGACAACATCGGCGCGCTGCTGCGCGGCACCAAGCGCGAGGACGTCGAGCGCGGCCAGGTGCTGGCCAAGCCTGGCTCGATCACGCCGCATACCGGCTTCAAGGCCGAGGCCTATATCCTGACCAAGGAGGAGGGCGGCCGCCACACGCCGTTCTTCACCAACTACCGGCCGCAGTTCTACTTCCGGACCACGGACGTGACCGGCATCGTCAAGCTGCCCGAGGGCACCGAGATGGTGATGCCGGGCGACAACGTGACGATGGACGTCGAGCTGATCGCGCCGATCGCCATGGACCAGGGCCTGCGCTTCGCCATCCGCGAGGGCGGCCGCACCGTCGGTGCCGGCGTCGTCGCCAGCATCGTGAAGTAA
>NZ_JAUTWS010000442.1 GCF_030657435.1 Paracraurococcus lichenis
GCATCGTGCAGGATGACGGCGCGGACCGCCATGGCCGCCCTCCCCTACTCCGCGCCGATAGACCGGCGGATGGTGTCTTCCAGGCGCCCGTCCACGGCCTCGGCGGTCTGCTCGGGCACCTCGCGCACTGCGCCGATGAGGCCCTCGATGGCCTCCCTCAACTCGGCGACCGGATTCTTGCCGCCCTTCTTCTCCGGGCCCTTCGCGGCCTGCAGCATCTCGTCCATCGCTTTGCCGTTGGCCTCGGCCGCGCCGAGCACGTCCAGCAAGGCGCCCAGGATCACCGACTGCTGGCGATAGACCGCCTCCAACAAGGCCCGGTCGGTCATCGCCGCCAGATCCACGACCTCGCCCGTGGCCGGATCCATCACCTCGTTCGCCATGGCTGCTCTCCGAGAGTGCGTATGCCTGGGAACTCACCCGGACCCATGATACTGCATGCTCAAGAAAGAAGGTGCAGAAACTTGCAATATGTCAAAAGAGTTACTGAAAGAAGTGACATAGTTTTCTGGGGCGTCCGGCCCAGGCGAGAATGGCCGCCGATGGATGGGACCAGA
>NZ_JAUTWS010000443.1 GCF_030657435.1 Paracraurococcus lichenis
GTCTCGGTCGAGACCTACGGCCACCCCTACGTCACGCTCTACCGTCCCGACCTGCTGGCGGTGCTGGCCGAGGCGGTCGAGGCGGCGGCGCCGGGCACCATCCGGCTCGGCCGCCGCGCCGCCGGCTGTGCCGACGAGGCCGGGCGCGCTGTGCTTCGCTTCGCCGATGGCGCTGCCGCCGAGGGTGACGCGCTGGTCGGTGCCGACGGCATCCACTCGGCGGTGCGCGCGGCGCTGTACGGCCCGGGCGAGGCGGAGTTCACCGGCCTCGTCGCCTGGCGCGGCGTGATCCCGATGGAGCGGCTGCCGCGCCGTCTCGCGCGCATGGTGGCGTCGAACTGGGTCGGCCCGGGTCGGCACGTGGTCCAGTACCCGCTGCGCCGGGGCGAGCTGATGAACTTTGTCGGCGTGGTCGAGCGCGACGATTGGCTGGAGGAATCCTGGACCACGCCCGGCACCCATGCGGCGATGCGGGCCGACTTCGCCGGCTGGCACGACGACGTGCAGGCGCTGATCGACGCCATTCCGCAGCCCTACCTGTGGGCGCTGAAGCTGCG
>NZ_JAUTWS010000444.1 GCF_030657435.1 Paracraurococcus lichenis
GCTGGTCGCAGCACGACGCCGTGCGGGACCTCGCCGGTGGCGACCATGCGCCACAAGGCGATGAGCAGCTTTCTGGCAAGGGCGACGATCATGGTCGTCTTGCGCGCACCCTGAGCGGTCCGCGCGCGATACCACTGCGCCAGCGCGCTCTCCTTCTGGAACCGGAGGAAGCGCCAGGCGAGCTGGATCAGGCCGCGGCGCACTCGGGCATTGCCGGACTTTGCCAGCCCCTTCTCTCGCCGTTTGGCCCCGCTCTCGTCGGGCGAGCCCGTCAGCCCGGCATAGCGCGCCACCGCCCTGCGATCTCGCAGGTTCCGCGAGAGCACTTCCTGCACCAGCATGTCCGCTGTCTCAACGCCGACCCCGGTGATGCTGGCCAGCAGGCGCACCATGGCGTGCGGTCCCGTTCCTGGGGCCTGCTCCAGGCGCGCCAGGCGAGCCCGCTCGATCGCCGCGATCTGCTCGCGCACCATCGTCAGCCGCGCCAGGTCGCGCCGAAACTCCTCCAGCGTGTTGGGCGGGATCGGCAGGCCCTCCGGCGTGCGCAAGGCCTCAAG
>NZ_JAUTWS010000445.1 GCF_030657435.1 Paracraurococcus lichenis
TTCTGCACGGCTGGCTCAAGGAACGGTTCGCGGCGATCCTGGCGACCATGCCGCCACCCGCCGCGCCAACCGATGCGACGCTGACCCATGCCACATGGGAGGTATGGCAAGAGGGCTTGGCGGAGCGCTTCACCTTGCCGGTTGATTTGCCGCCGCTGCGCATGCTCCTCATTTGGGACAACCTGACCGGCCACAAGAGTACCGGGATGGTGCTCTGGCTTTGCCAGCATGGCATCATGCCGCTCTACACCCCGCTCGGCGGCAGCTGGCTGAACATGGCCGAGTCTATCCAGCGCATCCTCAAGCGCCGCACGCTCGATGGCCAGCATCCACAGAACCCGACTGAGATCGGCACCTGGTTCCAACAGACAGCACAAGCCTGGAACCGGCAGCCAACGCCCTTCCTGTGGAACGGCAAGCGCCGGAAAAGGCGACGCAAGCAATACGGCGACGCACGCGCACTCGGCGGCTCAGGTGCTCACACCCACCAGCCGCTGTCCCGGCACGACAGCAGTCAATGAGAATGGTGCATTACGAGGCAAGTGACCCACTAG
>NZ_JAUTWS010000446.1 GCF_030657435.1 Paracraurococcus lichenis
GTCGATGTCGGCAAGCTGGCCGAGGAAGCGAAATACGACGGCATCTTCGTGCTGCGCACCAACGCCCGCGTCACGCCGTTGCAGGCGATGCTGAGATACCGCGAGCTCCTGGCCGTCGAAACCCTGTTTCGCAAAACCAAGGGCGTGCTGCGCACGCGGCCGATCTACCACTCCTCCGACGCGGCCATCCGCGGCCACGTCTTCTGCTCCTTCCTCGCCCTCGTGCTGCAGAAGGAGCTGTACGAGCGCTGCAAGGCTGCGGGCTTCACCCCGGAATGGGGCGATGTGCTACGCGACCTGGACCGGCTGCAGGAAGTCTTGCTGGCCAAGGGCGGCCAGCAGATCAGACTGCGCACGCCCGCGACCGGCGCCGTCGGGCCGCTGTTCAAGGCCGTTGGCATTGCCTTGCCGCCGAACATCCGCGACGCCGCGGCGAGCTGAACATCTCTCAACCATAAATTGTCATCTGTGGTGCTAACAGCCGGCAGCGGCCCTATAAGCTGCTGACCCGAAACAGCTTTCCGGAAGGCGGTGTCCAAGTCGGGT
>NZ_JAUTWS010000447.1 GCF_030657435.1 Paracraurococcus lichenis
GCCCGCGTGGCAGCAGGACGCGTTTCCGGGAACTCACGCAACGAGGGATCGTAGACGCCGGACTCCTCGAAAGGACGCAGATGGTCGTCCGGCATGAAGTGATAGTCGACCAGCGACGCCACTGCCGCCTCCGGCGTCAATGCCGCCAGGCGATCCACCTCCTCCAGCGTGCCGCCGAAGCCGGCACGGTCGAGCAGATGCCTCGCTCGCGCGCGGGACCACTCGGCGGGAGGAATCGGGGCAAGATCCTCGGCCCATTCCATCTCGGCTGAGGGCGCTTCCTTTCCCCTTTCTGCGCTCATGGTACCCTCCGCCGCAACCGGCGCCGTCAGACCGGGCATTGTCCGCCTGTGGAGTGGGCGTGCCGTCGCCACAGCAATCGCGTACTGGGCGGGCAGACCCGGTACGGTGATCGCCACCCCGTGCGACTTGTTGGCAGCCGAGAGTAACCGGCACGACATCATGAACGCAATCGGCATGGATGCAAACCGAAGCGGCAGCCGGGTCTCATTGCAACTGCGACACGCGACAACCAGGGCCTTTCCG
>NZ_JAUTWS010000448.1 GCF_030657435.1 Paracraurococcus lichenis
GCCCCAACGTCGCTCGATGGTGTCGTCCGGACCGATCACGACCGGCTCGCCGTCCGGGACGAAGGCGTCGACCAGACGGACCAGCAATCGCCGCGACAGATCGTGGGTGGACCAGGCATTGCGGTTCAGTACGCGGTGATAGTTGGTGAAGTGGCGCGTCTGGCCGAGGCCCGTGACCCGCAGCGCCGAGGCGACCGTCCGCCGACCGGGTACGAGGATCGCCCCCATCACGAGCACCAGCACGTGCTCCCAGGTTGGGGCGGTGAAGCTGGACCGGAAGGGCTGCAGGAAGGTCACCAAGCTGTTCGGCACGCGGGGCTCGGTTGCGCCAGCCATGCATCACTCCTCGAACCGTCGGCTCGGGGAGACTCGCCAAGCGAAGGTCCGACGTGAAACCCGGCGGCCTTCACGTCGGATTCAGGTCACGCATGATTCAACCGAACTCGTCGCAGCTCCCAAGGCGCAAACCGATGGTCGCACATCGCTGCCAAGCTTTCCTCGAAAGCCTCTCCACGCACCCTGAAAATGGCCAAACTCAAGCT
>NZ_JAUTWS010000449.1 GCF_030657435.1 Paracraurococcus lichenis
TTTGGCCATCAATGCCCGCGACGCCATGCCGGAGGGAGGCCTGCTGACCCTCTCGGCCGAGAATGCCAGCAGCGAAGCCCTGCCAGATGGCGCCCGTGGCGGCCTCCCGCCCGGCGACTACGTCGCCCTGTCGGTGTCGGACACAGGGACCGGGATGACCGAGGAGGTGCTCGCCCGCGCCTTTGAACCGTTCTTCACCACCAAGGCCGTCGGCCGCGGCTCGGGGCTCGGTCTATCGCAGGTCTACGGCTTCGCGCGGCAGTCCGGCGGTACGGTCGCCGTTGTCAGCCGACCGGGCGAGGGCACCCAGGTCACGATCTGGCTGCCGCGGGCATCGGGAAATGGCCTAGAGCGGCTGCCGCCGTCCACCCCGGAGGGGCGGGTAGCATGACAGTGCGGCGTTGGGCGACGGCCACGAACACCCTGCGGATGTTGCCGACACGTAGGGTGCCCGGAGCTGCGGCAGCTGCATCGCCGCACGGCGCCACGCTTCCGAACCTTCAAGTCGTGCTCGGCGACGACCGGCCTTGCCACCCCATG
>NZ_JAUTWS010000045.1 GCF_030657435.1 Paracraurococcus lichenis
TCTGCTGGACCTCAGGAACGTCTATGATCCGGAGGCCATGCGTGCGGCCGGCTTCGCCTATGCCTCGATCGGCCGTCCCTGATCGCGACGGGCAAGCGCCCGCCGCCAAAACGCGGAGAGCCTCATGACCGCCTTCCACCACAGCTTCGACCGGACCGTGCTGCGCGAATACGACATCCGCGGCATCGTGGGGAAGACGCTGCAGCCGGAGGATGCCTTCGCCATCGGCCGCTGCTTCGGCAGCATGGTGGCGCGCGCCGGCGGCACCAAGGTCGCGGTCGGCTATGACGGCCGGCTCTCCTCCCCGGACCTCGAGCCGCAGCTCGTCGCCGGGCTGCGCGCCTGCGGGTTGGAGGTGATCCGCATCGGCCTTGTCGCCACGCCGATGCTCTACTTCGCCGCTTATCACTTCGCCGCCGACGGCGCGGTCATGGTCACCGGCAGCCACAATCCGCCTGATTACAACGGCTTCAAGATGATGCTGGGCCGCAAGCCCTTCTACGGCGCGCAGATCCAGGAGATCGGCCGCATGGCGCGGGAGGGCGACGTCGTCCCCGTCTCGACGGAGGGCAGCGACCGGCAGGTCGACATCATGGACGCCTATGTCGCCCGCGTGCTGGAGGATTACGACGGCGGCGAGCGCAAGCTGAAGGTGGTGTGGGACCCGGGCAACGGCTCGGGCGCCAATGTCACCAAGGTGCTGGCGGCGAAGCTGCCGGGCGAGCATTTCGTCATCAATGCCGAGGTCGACGGCAGCTTCCCGAACCACCATCCCGACCCGACCGTCGCCAAGAACCTCGAGCAACTGATCGAGGAGGTGGCGCGCGAGAAGGCCGATCTCGGCATCGCCTTCGACGGCGATGCGGACCGCATCGGCGTGGTGGACAACGAGGGCCATATCCTCTTCGGCGACCAGCTCCTCGTCGTGCTGGCGCGCGACGTGCTGAAGCACAAGCCGGGCGGCACCATCATCGCCGACGTCAAGGCGAGCCAGGTGCTGTTCGACGAGATCGGCAAGGCCGGCGGCCAGCCGCTGATGTGGAAGACCGGCCATAGCCTGATCAAGGCGAAGATGGCCGAGACCGGCTCGCCGCTCGCGGGCGAGATGTCCGGCCACATCTTCTTCGCGGACAAGTGGTACGGCTTCGACGACGCGCCCTATTCCGCCGTCCGCCTGCTCGGCATCGTCGCCCGCATGCAGGAAACGCTGAGCCAGGTGCGCGCCGCCCTGCCGCAGGTGATCAATACACCCGAGCTGCGCTTCGACTGCCCGGAGGAGCGGAAGTTCGAGGTGGTGAAGGAGGTGAAGGAGCGGCTCTCGAAGTCCGGCGCCAAGGTGCAGGACGTGGACGGCGTCCGCGTGCTGACCGCGGATGGCTGGTGGCTGCTCCGCGCCTCCAACACCCAGGCGGTGCTGGTCGCGCGCTGCGAGGCGACCTCGCCGGAGGGCCTCGAGCGCCTCAAGGCCGGGCTGGTCGAGCAGCTCACCGCGAGCGGCCTGGCGGCGCCGGACTTCTCCGGCGAGAATGCCGGCCACTGAGCCGGGGTCGCCGCGCGGCCTGCGCCGCGCGGCGAGGTTCCGCAGGCCCGGTCGTCCCGTGCCCGGCGGCGTCGCCCCGTCCGCAGGCTGACGGGGCGCCGCATTCCGCCCGGTCAGGCCGCCGCCGTCAGGTGCTCCTTCAGCCGCGGCATCAGCTCGACCAGGTTGCAGGGACGGTGCCGGGCGTCGAGCTGGAAGACCAGGATGTCGTCCCAGGCATCCTTGCAGGCGCCGGTGCTGCCGGGCAGGGCGAAGAGATAGGTGCCATCCGCGACGCCGCCGAGGGCGCGGCTCTGCATCGTGGAGGTGCCGATCTTGCGGTAGCTCAGCATCCGGAACAGCTCGCCGAAGCCCTCGATCTCCTTCTCCAGCACGCGCTTGAAGGCCTCCGGCGTCACGTCGCGGCCGGTGATGCCGGTGCCGCCCGTGGTGATGCCGCAATCGATGCTCGGGTCGGCGATCCAGCGGCGCAGCACCGCCTCGATCGCATCCGCCTCATCCTTGACGATCTCCCGCGCCACGCAGCGATGGCCGGCGGCCTCGATGCGCTCCTGCAGGGTCTGGCCGGAGCGGTCGCTCGCCATGTCCCGCGTATCGGAGACGGTCAGGACCGCGATGTTGACGGGGAGGAAGGGCAGGCTCTCATCGATCGGCATGGGGCGCTCCGGGTCTGGCGTCCCGCCTAATGTAGCGTGCGGCCCCGCTGGCGCAGCATGGCCGTGACCTCCTCCACCCCGGCGAATTTCGGGAAGCTGCCGGCCGCGAGCTGGTCGAGGCTCGGCGCGGGCAGGCCGAGGCGGGAGGCGTAGATCCAGGAGAAGGTGAGCACCTGCTGCACGAAGCCCCGCGTCTCGTCGAAGGGGATCGCCTCGACGAAGAGGAAGGGGTCGTCCCGGTGGTCATGCGCCGGGAGCCATTTCAGCAGGTTGCCGGGGCCGGCATTGTAGGCCGCGAGCAGGCGGATGAGGTTGCCCTCCACAGCCTCGTGCCGCGCGAGGTAGTGGACGTAGCGCTGCCCGAGCTCGAGCGAGAACCCCGGGTCATGCAGCCGCTGCGCGCCCTCCGTCGCCAGCGACGGGTCGCGTGCCAGGTAGCTCGCCGTCGCCGGCATGATCTGCATGAGCCCGCGCGCCCCGGCCGGGGAGACGGCGCCGGCATCGAAGCGGCTCTCCTGCAGGGCGAGCGCGTAGAGCAGCGCCGGGTCGACGCGGAAGCCGCCCTGCGGGATGAGCTTCGGCACCGGGAAGCGGGCGAAGTCGCGCGGCCGCCCGTCCTCGGCCTGGGAGGCGGCGGCGAGCTGCGAGGTCAGGCCGGTGAGGCTGGCCTGGGCGGCCACCACCATCATGGCCCGCACCAGGCCGGGATTGCGCTGCGCCTGGGCCCAGAGCTGCCGCAGTTCGGCCTCCGCCCGCCCTGTCTGGCCGATCTGCAGCAGGGCCAGCGCCCGCCAGCCCCCGGCGGTCTCGGCGATGGCCGCCGCCTCCGCCTCCCCGGCCAGCTCGCCCTCCCAGGCGAAGCCGGGGGCGAGCCCGAGGGCGCGGCGGGCGACGAGGCCGTAGAAGGTGCGCGGCTCCTGCGCCGCCTGCATCATCCAGGGCACGTAGAGCGCGGGCCGGCGGGCGCGCACCGCGGCGCGGGCGGTCCAGAAGGCGGCGGCCGCGCGCAGCGCGGGTGCGGCCTGCTCGGTGCGGGCGGCGCGCTCGAAGAAGGGGAGGGCGGCGTCCCAGCGTTCCAGCCCCCAGGCGGAGAGGCCGGCGGCGAAGGCGGCGAGGCCGCTCGGCTCGCCCGCCCGGGCGGCCTCGGCGGCGATCCTGAGCGCCTCCTCGTCCTTGCCGGCGCGGAAGAGGCCGATCGCGAGGTCCGCCTTCAGCAGCCCGGCATAGGCCGGCGAGATCCCCTTGCCCTGCTGGATCAGGGCCAGCGCGGCGGCCGCCTTGCCCTGCTGCGCCCGCTCCCGCACCGCCCGGTCCAGCGCCGGGTTGCGGGCGACCGCGGCCGAGAGGGGGGAGGCCTCCTCCGGGGCGAGGATCGCCTCCGGCGGCAGGGATTCGGGCGGCACGGGCGGGGCGGGCAGCGTGGCGCCGCGCGGCAGCAACCGGCCCAGCAGCGCATGGATGCCGGGCGCGTCCGGGTGGTCGGCATATTGCGCCAGCCAGGCCTGGACCTCGGCCGGCTGCGGATGCGCGCCCGGCCGCAGGAAGCGGTCGGCCAGCACATGGCCCAGCAGCCGGCGGTCGCCCAGCCGGTCCGACTCGCGCGCCGCCGCGGCCAGGTCGCCACGCGACTGGAGGTCGAAGATGCGTCGCAGCCGGGCGGCGTCGGACGGGGCCAAGACCTGGGGCAGGCCGGGAACCCCGCCAGGGGTGGCGGGCCGGGGGACGCTCATGGCGGTCTGGCCAAGGGGGCCTTGATCTATGGCCCTTTGCGCCAGGGCGGGGTTGATACCCCCGCTCACCAGCGCCGCGCCCCACAGGACCCCGGCAAGCAGGGGGCGAAGGGCGTCGCGGGCCATGGCGCGGATCGCGGTCATGGCCCGTTCCCGTTAGCGCTGCAGCCGCGGTCGGCGCAACCCCGAAAATGCGAGACGAGCCAGGAAAAAACCGCGCGATGTGTAATCTCAGATGTTTACCGTTTGCTGACCGATAAAGGAATCGGCATTCCGCCCGCTATTGGCGTGAGAGGCTCCGCTGCAGCAACAGCAGATCGACCCAGGCATCTCGCTTCGCCGCCGGGTTCCGCAGCAGGTAGGCGGGATGGAGTGTCGCCAGTGCCGGGAGTGACTGGCCATCATTTTTCGTTACTTCATGCCAACGGCCGCGCAGCCGGGTGATCCCTTCCTTCGAGCGCAGCAGCGACTTGGCCGCGACGCCGCCGAGCAGCACCAGGTGCCGCGGCCGGGCGAGGGCGATGTGGCGCAGCACGAAGGGCAGGAAGAGGGAGATCTCCGCATCCGTCGGCGTCCGGTTCCCGGGCGGGCGGAAGGGGAGGATGTTGGTGATGTAGAAGCTCTCCTCCCGCCTGAGGCCGATGCTCGCCAGCATGCGGTCCAGCAACTGGCCGGAAACCCCGACGAAGGGGCGGCCGAGGCGGTCCTCGTCGCCGCCCGGCGCCTCGCCGATCAGCATCAGCCCGCTCTCGGGCACGCCATCGGCGAAGACCAGGTTGGTCGCGGTCTCCCGCAGGGGGCTGCCGTCGAAGGCGGCCATGGCCTCGCGCAGGGCGGGCAGGTTGTCCGCCTGTGCCGCCAGCGCCGCCGCCCGGGTGACGGCCGGCGGTGCGCCGACCACCGCGCGGGTGGGCAGGACCAGTGCCGGCGCCTGCCGGGCCGGTGTCGCGGGCGCCGGCGTGCGGGCCACCGTGCGGTCGAGCGCCGCCTCCTCCAGCGCCTCGTCCGCCCCCCAGTCGATCTGCAGACGGAGCGCCGCCAGCAGCGCCTCCCGCGTCATCGCCTCCATCGCCGCGCCCGCCTCCTCGCCCCTTCCGTATCGGCCGGGGCCGGGGTTACGCGCAACCCGAAGCGAGGCTACATGCCCGAGGGAACAGGAGGAGCACGGCATGTCCGGCGCGGAAGAGCGGGAAGCGATGGAGTTCGACGTGCTGATCGTGGGAGGCGGGCCGGCCGGCCTCGCCGCCGCGATCCGCCTGAAGCAGGTCGCGCCCGAGGCCTCCGTCTGCCTGGTCGAGAAGGGCAGCGAGATCGGCGCGCATATCCTCTCCGGCGCGGTGCTCGAGCCCCGGGCGCTGGACGAGCTGATCCCCGATTGGCGCGACGACCCGCCGGCCCTGGCGACGCCGGCCGGCGCCGACCACTTCATGTACCTGACCGAGACGCGCGCCTTCCGCCTGCCGACGCCGCCCGGCATGGACAATCACGGCAACTACATCGTCTCGCTCGGCAATGTCTGCCGCTGGCTGGGCCAGAAGGCCGAGGCGCTCGGCATCGAGATCTATCCGGGCTTCGCGGCCTCCGAGACCATCGTCGAGGACGGGCAGGTCAAGGGCGTCGTCGCCGGCGTCATGGGCATCCAGAAGGACGGCGAGAAGGGCCCGAACTACCAGCCCGGCATGGAGCTGCGCGCCACCTACACGCTCTTCGCCGAGGGCTGCCGCGGGTCGCTGACCAAGAAGCTCTTCGAGCGCTACGACCTCCGCCGCGACTGCGCGCCGCAGACCTTCGCCCTCGGCATGAAGGAGCTGTGGGAGATCCCGAAGGAGAAGCACACCCCCGGCCTGGTCTGGCATTCCATCGGCTGGCCGCTGCAGCGCGACACCTATGGCGGCTCCTGGCTCTACATGCTGGGCGAGAACCTGGTCTCCCTCGGCTTCGTCGTCGGCCTCGACTATCCGAACCCGTGGCTCTCGCCCTTCGATGAGTTCCAGCGCTTCAAGACGCATCCCGAGGTGCGGAAGATGCTGGAGGGCGGCAAGCGGGTTGCGTATGGGGCACGCGCGCTGAACGAGGGCGGCTTCCAGGCCATCCCGAAGCTGGTCTTCCCGGGCGGCATGCTGATCGGCGACACCGCCGGCTTCCTGAACGTCCCCAAGATCAAGGGCAGCCACACCGCCATGAAGAGCGGCATGGTGGCGGCCGAGGCGGTGGCGGCGGCGCTGGCGCAGGAGGCGCGGCCGCCGGTGCTGGAGAGCTACCCGCAGGCGCTCGAGAAGAGCTGGGTCTGGGAGGAGTTGCGCAGCGTGCGCAACATCCGCCCCGGCTTCGCCAAGTACGGGTTGTTCGGCGGCCTCGTGACGGCGGCGCTCGACACCTATGTCTTCCGCGGCAAGGCGCCCTGGACCTGGCACCACCACGAGGACCACGAACGCCTGAAGAAGGCGAGCGAGGCGACGCGCATCGTCTACCCCAAGCCGGACGGCAAGCTGACCTTCGATCGGCTCTCCTCGGTGTTCCTGTCGAACACCAACCATGAGGAGGACCAGCCGGCGCACCTGAAGCTGCGCGACCCGTCGCGCTGGACGCCGGTGAACTGGGAGCAGTTCCGCAGCCCGGAGAGCCGCTACTGCCCGGCCGCGGTCTACGAAGCGGTGGGGCCGGAGGCGGAGCGGGAGCTGAAGGGCACGCCCGATGCGGAGGCGACGGGCGAGGGGGCCGCGGTCGAGGCCGGCAATGGTGGCGCGCGCCTCGTCATCAACGCGCAGAACTGTGTGCACTGCAAAACCTGCGACATCAAGGACCCGACGCAGAACATCGACTGGACGACGCCCGAGGGCGGCGGCGGGCCGAACTACATCGGCGGCATGTGACCGCTGCCTGGCCGTCCGGGCGACCGGACGGCCGCAATCCGGAGTAGAAAAGTAAGTATAATATTTCTCGCATTACGATATAACGCACGCCCGTCTTCTTGAGTCGTGAAAAGGACAGTGTCGAATACATAACAAAATGGTGTTCGGCATTATCTAATTTGTGGAAAGACCGGCGACCTGCATCGCGCTTTTCTCCCGATAGCCATGCCGCCCCCGTATTGGAGCGGCGCCCTTGGGGAGAGCAAAAGCGTGAACCTGAACGTGCTGCTGCGTGGGCAGTCGAACTCCATCGTCCTGGGGCAGGAGGCCGGGGCCGCCCTCACGGCACGGATCGAGCAATTGCTCGGCTTCGACGGCAAGGCCGATACCGTGACCCTGCTGTTCAAGCCCTATGACGCCGGCGACAAGTACACCTCCGTCTCCGGCACCTCGCTGATCGGCGACTGGCTGAAGCCAACCACGACCAATGGCCAGCAGGGCTGGGAGCAGCAGGCCTACGAGAAGGCGCTGGTGAACTACGTCACCAGCCTGCCGGCCGACCAGCGCGACGACCCGACGGTCGTGCTCTGGCTGCACAGCGAGTATGACAGCGGCAACGCCACGCTGACCGCCGCCACCTGGGAGGACGCGGTGCGCTACGACGCATCGCTGGTCCGCGCCGCGTTCAATGCCGGGCTCTCCACCAGCAACCCGATCTCCTATGTCTTCGTCGAGCCGATTCCGCTGGACAGCAACGGCGCGGCCGATCCCGGCGCGCAGGCGATCCGCACCGGGATGGCGGACCTCGCGGCCGATGGCAGCTTCGGCGCCCGCCTGAC
The DNA here is from genome assembly GCF_030657435.1 of Paracraurococcus lichenis. Lineage (GTDB taxonomy): Bacteria > Pseudomonadota > Alphaproteobacteria > Acetobacterales > Acetobacteraceae > Paracraurococcus > Paracraurococcus lichenis. The sequence goes on from NZ_JAUTWS010000045.1 coordinate 7,618, forward strand.
CGCCGAGAACGACGACCTCGCCATGAACGGCGTCTTCGAGGGCGCCGGCGGCCATATGAGCCAGGCGGATGCCGACCTGGTCGCGGAGCGGGCAGCGCGCAGCATCGCCGAGGCCTTCGGCGTCTACGCCAAGGACGGCTCGCCGGTGAAGCTGGGCGGCGGCAATATCGACGACACGGGTCCTGTCGCCGTGCAGGCGCAGCGCAGCGCGGCCGGGCAGGTCACGGTCACGCTCAAGTTCGATGGCGCGGCCTCGCTGCAGGCGCTCGATGCGGATGCGGCCACGGGCATCGGCTGGCAGGCCATCGCGGGCTCGACCGTCCTGAAGGCGACCGGCGTGGCACTCGGCGCCGGCAATACGCTGGTCGTCAGCTTCGGCACCGATCTGCCGGTCGGGGCCAAGATCTATTACGGCTACGGCGACACCCATCTGCTCGGGACGAGCGGACCCGCGACCGGCAATGCGATCTACGACGACCAGGGCATGCCGCTGCGGACGCCCGTCGCCGGCCTCGTCATCGATGGCGCGGTGGTGCAGCCCGGGGTCACGGTGCCCGGCACCGACGGTGCGGACAACCTCGCGGCCGGCACCGGCGGCGACACGGTCATCGGCGGCAAGGGCGACGACGTGCTGACCGCCGGCGCCGGCGCCGACACCTTCGTCTTCTCGCTCGGTGACGGCAACGACACCGTGTTCGACTTCAAGCCGGGGGTGGACAAGATCAGCTTCGGTGCCGGCATCACGGATGCCGATATCCAGATCTTCCCCTTCTCCCAGGATGGTCTTGAGGGCCTCGGTATCCTCTACGGTCCGAACGGGGATGGCATCGTCCTCGCCGGCGTCACGGCGCTCGGCCCGAACGATCTCGCCTTCGCCCCACCGCCGGTCCAGCCGCCGACGCTGCGCCAGGGCACCACGGGCGACGACAACCTGGCGGCCGGCGGCGGCGGCGACACGCTGGTGGGTGGCCAGGGCAACGACTTCCTGGCCGCGGGCGCGGGCGCGGACGAGTTCCGCTTCTCGCTCGGCGACGGGAACGACTGGATCGACGGCTTCAAGCCCGGCACGGACCACATCGTCTTCGGCCCGGGCATCACCGCCGACCTCGTGCGGATCGAGGCGCTGAACCTCGGTGTCGATGGCCTGGCGATCTACTACGGCACCGGCACCGACGCCGTCTTCCTCGCCGGCGTCACCGCGCTGGGTGCCAATGACATCACCTATGGCGCGCCGGTGGTGCAGCCGCCGACACTCCGACAGGGAACGGCGGGCGACGACAACTTGGCGGCCGGCGGCGGCGGCGACACGCTGGTGGGTGGCCAGGGCAACGACTTCCTGGCCGCGGGCGCGGGCGCGGACGAGTTCCGCTTCTCGCTCGGCGACGGGAACGACTGGATCGACGGCTTCAAGTCCGGCACCGACCACATCGTCTTCGGCCCGGGCATCACCGCCGACCTGGTGCGGGTGGAGGCGCTGAACCTCGGTGTCGATGGTCTGGCGGTCTACTACGGCACCGGCACCGACGCCGTCTTCCTCGCCGGCGTCACTGCGCTGGGTGCCAATGACATCACCTATGGCGCGCCGGTGGTGCAGCCGCCGACACTCCGACAGGGAACGACGGGCGACGACAACTTGGCGGCCGGCGGCGGCGGCGACACGCTGGTGGGCGGCCAGGGCAACGACACCATGGCGGCCGGCGCGGGCGCGGACGAGTTCCGCTTCTCCCTTGGCGACGGGAATGACTGGGTCGACGGCTTCAAGCCCGGTACGGACCACATCGTCTTCGGCCCGGGCATCACCGCCGACCTCGTGCGGATCGAGCCGCTGAACCTCGGTGTCGATGGCCTGGCGGTCTACTACGGCACCGGCACCGACGCCGTCTTCCTCGCCGGCGTCACTGCGCTGGGCGCCAACGACATCACCTACGGTGCGCCGGTGGTGCAGCCGCCGACACTCCGACAGGGAACGACGGGCGACGACACACTGGCGGCCGGCGGCGGCGGCGACACGCTGGTGGGCGGCCAGGGCAATGACATCATGGCGGCCGGCGCGGGCGCGGACGAGTTCCGCTTCTCGCTGGGCGACGGGAACGACTGGATTGACGGCTTCAAGCCCGGCACCGACCACATCGTCTTCGGCCCGGGCATCACCGCCGACCTGGTGCGGGTGGAGCCCCTGAAACTCGGTGTCGACGGCCTGGCGGTCTACTATGGTACCGGCACCGACGCCGTCTTCCTCGCCGGCGTCACCGCGCTGGGCGCCAACGACATCACCTATGACGCGCCGGTGGTGCAGCCGCCGACCTTGCGCCAGGGCACCACGGGCGACGACACGCTGGCGGCCGGCAATGGCGGCGACACGCTGGTGGGCGGCCAGGGCAATGACACCATGGCAGCCGGCGCGGGCGCGGACGAGTTCCGCTTCTCGCTGGGCGACGGCACGGACCGGATCGACGGCTTCAAGTCCGGCACCGACCACATCGTCTTCGGCCCGGGCATCACCGCCGATCTGGTGCGGATGGAGGCGACGACCCTCAGCGGCACGGCCGGCCTGGCGGTCCACTACGGCACCGGCACCGACGCCGTCTTCCTCGCCGGCGTCACCGCGCTGGGCGCCAACGACATCACCTATGGCGCGCCGGTGGTGCAGCCGCCGACCCTGCGCCAGGGCACCACGGGCGACGACACGCTGGCGGCCGGCAATGGCGGCGACACGCTGGTGGGCGGCCAGGGCAACGATACCATGGCGGCCAGCGCGGGCGCGGACGAATTCCGCTTCTCGCTGGGCGATGGCACCGATCGGATCGACGGCTTCAAGTCCGGCACCGACCACATCGTCTTCGGCCCGGGCATCACCGCCGATCTGGTGCGGATGGAGGCGGCGACCCTCAGCGGCACGGCGGGCCTGGCGGTCCACTACGGCAATGGGACGGACTCGATCTTCCTCGCCGGTGTCACCGCGCTGGGTGCCAACGACGTCACCTATGGCGCGCCGGTGGTGCAGCCGCCGACCCTGCGTCAGGGCACCACGGGCGACGACACGCTGGCGGCTGGCAATGGCGGCGACACGCTTGTGGGTGGCCAGGGCAACGACACCATGGCGGCCGGTGCGGGCGCGGATGAGTTCCGCTTCTCGCTCGGCGACGGCACGGACCGGATCGACGGCTTCAAGTCCGGCACCGACCACATCGTCTTCGGCCCGGGCATCACCGCCGATCTGGTGCGGATGGAGGCGGCGACCCTCAGCGGCACGGCGGGCCTGGCGGTCCACTACGGCAATGGGACGGACTCGATCTTCCTCGCCGGTGTCACCGCGCTGGGTGCCAACGACGTCACCTATGGCGCGCCGGTGGTGCAGCCGCCGACCCTGCGTCAGGGCACCACGGGCGACGACACGCTGGCGGCTGGCAATGGCGGCGACACGCTTGTGGGTGGCCAGGGCAACGACACCATGGCGGCCGGTGCGGGCGCGGATGAGTTCCGCTTCTCGCTCGGCGACGGCACGGACCGGATCGACGGCTTCAAGTCCGGCACCGACCACATCGTCTTCGGCCCGGGCATCACCGCCGATCTGGTGCGGATGGAGGCGGCGACCCTCAGCGGCACGGCCGGCCTGGCGGTCCACTACGGCACCGGCACCGACGCCGTCTTCCTCGCCGGCGTCACCGCGCTCGGCGCCAATGACGTCACCTATGGCGCGGCGGTCACTCCGCCCGACACCGGCTCGGGCGGCACCGGCGGCGGCACCGGCGGCGGCGGCACCGGCGGCGGGAGCACGGGCGGCGATACGCCCGGCGGCGGCCAGGGCGGCGGAGACCCGGTGGGCAGTGGCGGCGGCGATGGCCCGTCGCAGCCGCCGGCGACCCTGCCGAACTTCGCCGTCACGAGCGGCGGCGTGACGACGCAGGTCCAGGCGGTGGCCTATGCCGGCACGCTGGCCGGACTGCAGTACCAATATACCGGTACCGACGCCGCGGAGACGGTGACCGGCACCACCGGCCACGACCTGATCTCGCTCGGCGGCGGCGACGACCAGGCCTCCGGCGGCGCGGGCAATGACCGGCTGGAGGGCGGCGCCGGCCGCGATGTCGCGGTGTTCTCCGGCACCAGCGCGCAGACCGTCCTGCTGCACAATGCCGACGGGTCCTGGACGGCGACGGGGCCGGACGGCACCGACACGCTGTTCGGCTTCGAGGTGGCGCGCTTCAGCGACGGCGACCGCGCCTTGCACACGGTGATCCGCGACTTCACCGGCACGGGCACCAGCGACATCCTGCTGCGCGGGGCGGATGGCAGCGTCGAGCAGTGGCAGATGGACGGCGTCGCCCATGTCGGCGGCGGCGCGCTGCAGTCGCCCGGCGCCGGCTGGAAGGTTGCCGCCACCGGCGACTTCGACGGCGACGGGCGCGCGGACATCCTCTGGCGGCAGGATGACGGCCTGGCGGCGATCAACCGCATGGATGGCACGCAGGTGCTCGGCGGCGGCGTCTTCGGCTTCGCCGCGCCAAGCTGGTCGGTGGTGGGCACCGGCGACTTCAACGGCGACGGCCATGCCGACATCCTCTGGCGCGACGCCGGTGGCGGCATCGCCCAGTGGTGGATGAACGGCACCACCTATATCGGCGGCGACGGCTTCGGCATCGTCGATCCGGCCTGGCGGGTGGCGGCGATCGCCGACTTCAACGGCGACGGCAAGTCCGACCTCGCCTGGCAGCATGCCAACGGCACCATCTCGATCTGGCTGATGGATGGCATCAACTATGCCGGCGGCGGCGTGGTCGGCTATCCCGGCGCCAATTGGCAGGTGGTGGGCGCGGCCGACTTCAACGCCGATGGCAAGGCGGACCTGCTGCTCCGCGACATGCAGGGCGGCGGCGTCGCGGAGTGGTGGATGGATGGCGCGACCCTCGCCGGCGGCGACGGCTTCGCCGTGCTCGACCAGTCCTGGCAGGTGGCCGGCGTGGCCGACTATGACGGCAACGGCAAGGCCGACATCCTGTGGCGGCACGACAGCGGCGCGCTCTCCATCTGGCAGATGGACGGGCTCCATGGCACGGCCAGCTATCTCGGCACCACCGGCCCGGCCTGGACGGTGATCTGAGGCGGGCGACGGGAGGCGCGGCGGCACCGCCGTGCCTCCCGCACTACTCCACCGCGGCGCCGGAGAGCCGCACCAACTCCGCGGTCCGCGTGATCTCCGCCTGCTGGAAGGTGGAGAATTCCTCCGCCGTGGTGCCGACGGCGTCGTAGCCCAGCTCCGCCATGCGCTCGCGCATCGCCGGGACGCGCATGGCGGCCTGGATCGCCTCCGACAGCCGCGCCACCACCGGCGCTGGCGTGCCCGCGGGGGCGAAGACGCCGAGCCAGCTCGAGAAGACATAGCCCGGCACCTGCTCGCCGATCGCCGGGACATCGGGGAAATAGGGGGAGCGGTCGCGGCGGGTGATGCCGAGCGCCCGGACCTGCCCGGCGCGCACCTGCTGCACGCTCTCGACGATCGGCGCGAAGACCAGGTCGACGCGCCCGGAGACCAGGTCCGCCATGGCCGGCGCGCCGCCGCGATAATGCACCTGCGTGAACTTCACCCCGGCCTGGTGCTCGAACAGCGCCAGCGAGAAGTGCTGCGAGCTGCCGGAGCCGCCGGTGCCGGCATTCAGCCCGCCCGGCTTCGCCTTCGCCATGGCGACCAGCTCCGCCACGCTCCGCGCCGGCAGGGAGGGGCGCACCACCAGCAGGCTGTGCGAGAGGCAGACCAGCGAGACGGCGGCGAAGTCCTTCGCGACATGGAAGGGCAGGGTGCGGTAGAGCGCCTGGTTCACCGCATGGGTGCCCATGGAGGCCATGACCAGCGTATAGCCGTCGGGCGCCGCCCGCGCCCCGGCCTCGGAGGCGACATTGCCCCCGGCGCCGGTCCGGTTCTCCACCACCACCGATTGGCCGAGCGCCGGGATGATGGCCTGCGCGACGATCCGCGCCGTGGTGTCGGTGCTGCCGCCGGCGGCGAAGCCGACCAGCATTCGGATCGGCCGGTCGGGCGTCCAGGCCTGCGCCGCGGCGGCGCGGGGCAGCAGGGGCAGGCCCGCGAGGGCGGGCAGCAGGGTGCGGCGATGCATGGTTCGGCTCCTCCCCGCGGGGTCTTCCGCCCCGCCGGCGCAGCATAGCCGCAGCCCGCGCCGCATGGCGCCCCTCGCGCGGCCGTTCAGCACGGGGATGGCTTCGACGGCGTCGGGAGCCGGCCGGGATGCCGGCCATCGGCGGTCTGGCGCATTGCAATCTCGCCGCCGTGCTCTCAGGCTGCCGGCTCCGAAGCTAGGATTCTGCCGGCGCGTCCTGCGGCCACGCGCGGGTGGACCACTGCCTGATGCGGCCGGCCACGCCCAGGACCCGCGGCCAGAGGGAGGGAACAAGGACCATGGACACCGCCGGCTTCGAATCCTCGCTGCGCGCCGAGGGCTACCAGGAGATCCTCCGCCGCCCGGTGCCGGCGCATGAGGGGCTGCCCGAGCACGAGCATGGCTGGGACGTGCGTGGCCTGGTGCTGACCGGCCGCTTTACCGTGACCTCCGCCGGCGGGGTGCAGGATTGCGGCCCGGGCCAGGTCTTCACGCTGGAGGCCGGCTGCCGCCACACCGAGGCCGCCGGGGCGGAGGGGGCCGAGCTTCTGGTCGGCCGCCGCCACAAGGCATGACCCCCTCCGAGGCGCTCATCGCCGCGGCCCGGGCGCTGGATGCGCTGGGCTTCATGCCGTCCAAGTCGGGCAACCTCTCGATCCGGACGCCGGCGGGCTGCCTGATCACCCCGGCCGCGCTGCCCTATGCCGAGACGATGCCGGAGGACCTGGTGGAGGTCGCGCCGGACGGCACGGTGGTCGGCGGCCACCGCCGGCCCTCCTCCGAATGGCGGCTGCATACGGCGATCTATGCCGCGCGGCCGGAGGCGGGGGCGGTGGTGCATACCCACAGCCCCTTCGCCACCGCGCTCTCCTGCGCCCGGCAGGGCATCCCGCCCTTCCACTACATGATCGCCCTCGGCGGCGGTGCCGATATCCGCTGCTCCGCCTACGCGACCTTCGGCACCGAGGCGCTGGCGACGGCCTGCGTCGCCGCGCTCGAGGGCCGCAAGGCGGCGCTGCTGGCCAATCACGGCGTCGTCGCGCTCGGCAAGACCCTGGCCGGCGCCCGCGCCCTGGCCATGGAGGTGGAGAACCTCGCGCGGCAGTACCTCGCCCTGCGCAGCGCCGGCCTCGCCCCCGTCCTGCTGACCGAGGCCGAGCTGCAGGCGGTCTTCGCCCAGTTCGGCGACTACGGCCGGCTCGGCTGAAGATGGTTTACCGCGGCGGCATCGCCACCGTGGCGTGTGCCCCGCCCGCCTGCTAGCCTGCGGACATGCAATTTCCGGGATCCTCGCCGCGGCTCCTTCTCCTCGCCGCGGCGCTCCTCTCCGCCTGTGCCGCCGGCGGGGCGCCCGGGAGCCGTGCGCCGCGCAGCGCCTCCGGCCTCCCCATCACCGGCGCCTTCGGCGCCTATCTGGCCGGCCGCTTCGCCAGCGCGGAGACCGACACCGAGGCCGCGGCGGACAACATGCTGGCGGCGCTGAAGGCCGATCCGGACCAGCCGGAGGTGCTGAACCGCGCCTTCCTGGCGACCCTGCTGGACGGGCGGTCGGAGGCGACGCGGCTGGCCCGCCGCCTGCCGGACAACCCGGCCGCCAACCTGCTGCTCGCCGGCACGGATGTGCAGGCCGGCCGCTGGGACCGGGCGGAGCAGCGGCTGAAGGCGATCGGCCGCGGCGGGCCGGTGCAGGTGCTGCAGCCGGTCCTGCTGGCCTGGGTCCAGCTCGGCCGCGGCCAGCCCGACCAGGCGCTGGCGACGCTCCGCCCCCTGGCCGAGAGCAACCGGCTGCGCGCCCTCAATGCCCTGCATGCCGCGCTGATCGCCGACATCGCCGCCCGCCCGCGGGAGGCCGAGCGCTTCGCCCGCATGGCCGTCGCCGACCAGCCGCAACCGACCTGGCGCCTCGCGGTGCTGGCCGCCGGCGTGCTGGCGCGCGCCGGCAAGGCCGCGGAGGGCCAGCGGCTGCTCGAGCAGATCGCCGGCAGCGGGGAGGACGCGGCGTTGGCCGCGACCGAGGCGATGAAGCGCGGCGCGCTGGCCGCGCGCGGCGTCGCCTCCCCCGCGGAGGGCTGGGCGGAGGCCCATACCGCCCTCGCCGGCGCGCTGCGCGCCCAGGGCTCCGGCGACTTCGCGCTGATCCTTGCCCAGCTTGCCGTGCGGCTGCGGCCGGGCTTCGGCCCGGCCCTGGTGCTGACCGCCGATACCCTGGCCGACCAGGGGCATGACGAGGATGCGCTGGCGGCGCTGAACCGCGTCCCGGCCGAGGACATCCTGGCGCCGGTGGTCGGCCTGCGCCGCGCCGGGTTGCTGGACAAGCTGGACCGGACGGAGGAGGCGGTGGCCGTGCTGCGCAAGCTGGCCGAGGCCTATCCGACGCTGCCGCAGGCGCCGGCGCGACTCGGCGACCTGCTCCGCCGCCGCAACCGCTTCGCCGAGGCGGCGGTGGCCTATGACCAGGCGCTGTCGCGCATCGGCCGGCCCGGCATGGCGGAATGGCCGCTGCTCTATTCCCGCGGCATCGCGCGGGAGCGCTCGGGCGACTGGCCGCGGGCGGAGGCCGACCTGCTGCGGGCGCTCGAGCTCTCGCCGGAGCAGCCCTATGTCCTGAACTACCTCGGCTATACCTGGGCGGAGCAGGGCAAGAACCTCGACCGCGCCAAGGCCATGCTGCTGCGCGCGACCGAGCTCCGGCCGCAGGACGGCAATATCGCTGATAGCCTGGGCTGGGTGCTGTTCCGCCTCGGCGACCTGCCGGGCGCGGTGACCTGGCTGGAGAAGGCGGTGGAGCTCGAGCCGCGCAATGCCGTCGTTAACGACCATCTCGGCGATGCCTATTGGGCGGGCGGGCGGCAGCGGGAGGCGCGCTTCCAGTGGCAGCGCGCGCTCACCATGGAGCCGGAGCCGGAAGACCTGGTGAAGATCGAGGCCAAGCTGAAGGACGGCCTGCCCGGCTATCCCGCCAGCACCGCGCAGCGCTGATGCCGACCGAGCTCGCCCCGGCCAAGGTGAACCTGTACCTGCACGTCACCGGGCGGCGGGCGGATGGGTATCACCTGCTGGACAGCCTCGCAGTCTTCGGCCCGGCGGCCGATGCGCTGGCCCTGGCGCCGGCGGACGACCTCTCCCTGGCGCTGGACGGGCCCTTCGGCGCGGCGCTCGCGGCCGAGCCGGACAACCTGGTGCTGCGGGCGGCGCGGGCCCTGGCCGCCGCGGTGGGCGTGCCGGCGCGCGCGGCGATGGTGCTGACCAAGCGGCTGCCCGTCGCCTCGGGCATCGGCGGCGGCTCGGCCGATGCCGCGGCGGCGCTGCGCGGGCTGGACCGCCTCTGGGGCCTGGGGCTGGGGGAGGGGCGGCTGGCGGAGGTCGCCGCGCCGCTCGGCGCCGATATCCCGGTCTGCCTCGCCTCCCGCCCCGCCCGCATGCAGGGGGTGGGGGAGGTGCTGCTGCCCGCCCCGGCGCTGCCGCGCTGCGGCCTGCTGCTGGTGAATCCGGGCGTGGCGCTGCCGACGCCTGCGGTCTTCAAGGCGCGCCAGGGCGGCTTCACGCCGCCGGCCGAACTTCCGGCCGCCTGGCCGGATGCGGCGGGCATGGCGCGCGACCTGGCCGGGCTGCGGAACGACCTGGAGCCGCCGGCCATCACCCTCTGCCCCGTCATCGCCGAGGTCCTGGCGGCGCTGCGCGCGCTGCCCGGCTGCCTGCTGGCACGGATGAGCGGGTCGGGCGCCACCTGCTTCGGCCTCTTCGCGGATGCTGCGGCCGCGCAGTCGGCGGCGAGGCTGCTGCCGTCCGGCTGGTGGCGCGAGGCAGGGGGGCTTTACGGCGGGGCCGCCTGACCTCTATTCAGCGGGGCCGCGGCGGATGGGGCGTAGCCAAGCGGTAAGGCAGCGGTTTTTGGTACCGCCATTCCCAGGTTCGAATCCTGGCGCCCCAACCATCGCCGCGGAGGCCGACCGGGCGCCGGACGTCCTGCCTCCGCACGACAGGCCCCTGTTCCGCTGCCTGACGGTCCGGAGGCCGCATCTCCTTCGGGTGGGATGCCGCGGCGCGCCGGTCACCCGCCGCGCAGCCTCCTCCGCATCTGAACTTCGCTGTTCGTGAGGGCTGCGGCGCATCCGCCGGGGCGGCAGCGGTTCCGGGGCGGCGGACCTCCGCGTCCATGCCGGCCAGCGCAGATGCTGACCGGCATGCCTTCTTCGGCGCGAGGCTGCCACGCCGGGCTCCCATCGCCGCCAGGCTGCGATGAGGACCCGGCAACCCTGCGCCCGATGCCGGCCTGCAGAGGCCAGGACGTCTGCAGGCCGGTATGTCAGGCGGCGGTCCGTCCCGGGTCCCGTCGCGTATCCTGGATGCTGTCCTTCATATACTCCGGGAGCAGCCTCAGGACCGCCCTCGACACGGCCTCGGCCAGGGCCTCGGGACCGCGCAGCGCCATGCCCGAATCGGGCCCTGCCTGCAAGGTCGGGGAGGCGCCGCTCAGGCGCATGCCGGCCATCGCCGTTCCGGCCCCGATCGCCCGCGAGGCCTGCGGCAGGCCGACGCCGCCGAATTCCGCGGGAAGTCCGACCGGCGCCGCCGCGCTGCGCATCAGCGCGAAGAGATGGTCGACCCAGGCCGCGTCCCGGACCACGGCCCGGTTCAGGGCGGGGTGATGCGCCGCCAGCAGCGCGCCCAGCCCCGTCAGGTGGGGATCGGCCATGGAGGTGCCGTCCCAGGCGGCATAGCCGCCCCCCGGCACGGTCGAGATGATCCCGACGCCCGGGCCGCAGAGCCCGACCTGCGGGCCGTGGCAGGTGAACCGCGCCGGATAGACCTGGCCGGGCGCCACCGGCGCGCCGTCCGGCACGGTGCGGGCGTGGTAGGTATCCTCCGGCACCCTTCCGGCCTGGCCGATGGCCGAGACGCACATCACGCCCGGAAGCCGGGCCGGGAACTGGACCGCACTGGCCGAATTGCCGGCAGCCACGAAGACGGCCACGCCGGCCTGCCGGCCAAGCTCGATCGCCTGCTGCACCAGCCGGGAATCGGCGTCGCTGCCCAGGCTGCAATTGACCACATGGATCGCGTTGTCGATGCAGTAATGGATGGCCGCGACGAGGTTGTTGAAGGCGCCGCCGGGGAAGACCTTCAGGATGTGGACTTCGGCTTCCGGCGCGAAGCCGCGGATATGCCCGTTCTGGCCGTTGCCGGCGATGATGCCGGCGCAGTGCGTGCCGTGGCTGATCTGGTCGTCGCGCCAGCTGTTCTCGTCCGGCTGGTGGTCATCGGACAGGTTGGTGTAGTCGCGGCCGATCCTGATGTGGCGCAGGGCGGGGTGATCCGCGTCGCAACCGCTGTCGATGATCGCGACCCTCGCCCCCGCGCCGGTGCAGGCCGCGAGGTCGAGCCCCAGCAGGTCCATGATCCGCTGGCCATAGCCGAAGAAAGCATTGCGCTGATTGTTCGGGGCCGGGAAATCCGCCTCGGGGAAATCGCTCAGGGCGCGCAAGGGGATGGTGTTGACGCCGTTCTGTTGCAGGGAGGGTCGCTCGATGAACTTCTCCCAGTGATTGGCGGCCGGCTTCACATAGAGCGCCGCCGTCTGGTTCAGGAAGCCGCCGCGGACCTGGATCGTGACATTGCCGTTCGCATCGGTCTTGCCGCGGTCTTCCGTGCCGTTCTCGCCATAGACGACGACCTCGGCATTCTGCAGCCCGTTGCCGTCCTGCGAGGTGACGCGGAACTCGACATCGATGGAGGCGGTGGCGGCCTGCGTCGGCGTGCCGGGCAGCCCGACGAAGGCCGGCCGGAAGGTGCCGAGATGCTGGAGCAGGTGGTCGCGCTCGACGATGAGGGAGGGATTGCGCCGGCCCATGGTCTCGAGGAACTCGGCCTTCTCCAGGGTCGCCGTCCGGACCACGACGATGTCGTGGTTGGCGGCGCCCGCCGAGAGCACGCCCACCCCGGTCGGCCTGACGCGGCGCACGACCTCGACATCCGGCATCGCGCCGAGGGCCCGCACGATCTCGTCCGCGTTGTAGCTCCCACCCGCCTGCACCTGCGGGCCGAGGCCGAATCCGGCCGCCGCGGGTGCGAAGCCGGCCGCATAGGCCTCGGCGGTCGGGACCGCCCGGCCGACCATGTACTGGCGGCGACGGGTTCCGACATCGGCGTGCGGGGTCGTCTTGTGCGTCGGCTGGTCGGCCGCGCTGCCGGTGGCCGATGCGCCGGGCGCGGCCGCATGCGCCGGCGAGCCCCGACGGTCCCGGGGTCCGGGAGAGTCCTTCTGGTCAGACATGTCCTCTGTCCTGCTGCAGGGCAGCAGGAAGGCCTGCGTCCGTGGCGTCGGCGGTCAGTACCGGAGTGGCGCGTTCGGATCGACGAAGAACTGCTGATCGAGCGCTTCCCGCACCGCCTGCACCTGGCTGTCCGGAACCTCGATGACGGCGACCTTGGTCGCCGGGTCGAGGTCCAGCAGGCGCGTGCCAGGGGCGGATGCGATCACGCTCGCAACCGCTTGCCTGGTCACGTCGAAAGGCACGGACAGGTCGCGTGCGGCCACCGTGTACTGCTGCGAGCGGTTGTCGGACAGCGGGCGCCTCCTGCTGCATGGAAGCCGTGACGTGACCGGGGCGGCAACCGTGAGGGAGGCCGCCCCGGCCCGGGGAGGATGCGGGCCGAAGCCCCGCGTCAGTGGACGGTGGGCGGCGAGGTCGAGAGCTGTTGCAGGACGCCGTTGATCAGGGTGGGCAGTTGCTGCACGAGCCCATGCGCGGCCTGTTGCGCGACCTGCTTCGCCACATGGCCGAGAGCGCCGCCGATGCCGCTGAGGAAGCTCTGCGGGGCCAGCATGCCCGCATCCGGCGTCGCCGAGCTGATCTGGAAGCCGCCGAAGGGCGTGCTGAGCGCGAAGCCCTGGGGCGTCACGCCGCCGGTCTGCTGCCGGAGCTGCTGCAACTGCGGATGGGCTTCGAGCAGGCTGAAGATGATGGGAAGCAGGCTCGTCGCGGCATGTTCCACGAGCTGGCCGACATTGATGCCCTGCGGAGAGACGCCGGCCTGCGGGGTTGCCGAGCTGATCTGGAAGCCGCCGAGGGGCGTGGAAAGCGCGAAGCCCTGCGGGTTGACGCCACCGCCCAATTGCGGCGCCGCCGAGTTGAACTGGAAGCCGCCGAAGGGCGTGGAAAGCCCGAAGCCCTGCGGCGCGACGCCGCCACCGGCCTGCTGGCGTACGGCCGGTCCGAGCACGGGATCCGCGGAAAGCACCGACATGATGATTCCGGGCAATGCCTGCACGGCGTGCCCGGCGATCTGCTGCACCAGATGACCGAAGTTGAAGCCTTGGGGGATGACGCCTGGCTGCTGCTGGTTACTCAGGCCGGCCGCATTGGCCCCGTACGGAGTAAAACTTTGTGAGGAAGCCGGGTTCGTAGACGTGCTTACCGACATTTCCTGCTCCAATTCATTTGTTGAATGCGTACTCACTGGGAACGCGAGCACAAGTAATGCTACGCCGCGTTTCGCTGGGAGTCCAGGAAATACACAAATATTTGACACGATTATACTGCAGCAGTCGGAGCCGGTCTCGATACATCGAAGTCGCCTGTCACCGTCCTGTATTCATCGGTGCGACCGGCGGCAGCCCATATAATATTTGATATAGGCGCCTTTTCTTCCCTGTGGCGCGCAGGGCTTGTCGGCCGTCACGCAGGCCCGGGCGCAACAGCGCTTCCGTCCCGGTGGTCATGGGCACGATGGCTGGGGGAAGGATCAGGAAGCGACCGTGTCCTGCGCGGGCCAAGGCCGGGCCGCCGCGCATGCCTCGGCGACGCGGCCCTGGGCCGGCATGTCCCGCTGCAATCGGCGCAGAGGCAAGGGCCAGGGCGCCGCATCCTGCGCACCTGGTCCCTGTCCGCCCCTGGCGCCGGTCTTGCGACCTGGCGCCGACGGAGAGGCTGCCTCAGTAAGGCTTGCCGAGCCGCCGCCGGCCGCCGATCCAGGCTTCCTGCGCGCTCGGGAAGGTCTCCCTGGATTGCTGCACGACGGTCTGGGTCGTCTCTTCCACGATCATCCAGACCCAACGACTGGGCGGCAGCGGCTGGCGCTGCACCTTGACCTCATAGCTGCGGGGATTGGCGGGGGGGATGGCGGGCCCATTCTTGCCGATGACGCTGGCTGACATTCCGGGTGCTTGCGGCTCACAAACGGTCTGGCGCCCCCGATCGGGCGTGTCGGCAGGGCCACTATCACGCATCCGGCACACGTCGAAGACGCTTCCTGCCTTTGTTTGAGAAAACGTTTGAATTGCTGCGTCGCAGCATGGCCGTGCGACAGCGCCGGAGCGGAACAGCGTGACCCGGCGCTGAGGGAGGCCGAGGCACCGTCCCGGCCGTGCCGAAGAGCGCAGGTGGCACCTGGGGTCCGCCGGCAGGCGCTGCGCCTGCCCGGATCCACTGCATCGGTCCCGGCGCGCGCCGCCCGGGCCGCGGCGCCGCGATCCGCCACGGTCCGACCCGTCGCCCGCCGGGCCGCAACGGCGGGCAGGCCGCTGCCGGGATCGGTCGCGGAGATGCCGTGGCGCTGCCGCCAGCCCGACGATGCCGGCCGCGGCGGCGAAGAGGCTGCGCGACCCGATGGCGCCGGTGCCGGGCAGGACGCGGAGGGCGCGGCTGCCGGAGGCGATGCCGGTCATGGGGCGCCGCCGGACCCCCGGCCGCTCGGGGCCTTGCTGCGGCTGCGGTGGAACCCCTTATTGGCCCGACCCCCGGCAGCCTGCCGGACTGCGGCGGGCGCGACGGGAGCAGCCATGGCGGGACCGCGGAAGAGGCCGGAGCGGATCGAGGCATTGGCGCTGGCCCGCGCCGCGCAGAGCCCGGACCTCGTCATCGGCCTGGTCGGCGCGGTGGGCGCCGGCGTCTCCTCGGTGGGGCGCGTCCTGCAGCGGCTGCTCGCCCGCGCTGGCTGCGCCTCCGTGCCGGTCCGGGCGCGGGAGGTGATGCAGCGCGCCGCGCCGGGCGACTGGGCGGCGGCAGCGGCCGACCTGCCCATCCGCCGCTTCCGCGCCTTGCAGGAGATCGGCAGCCGGCTGCGCCAGGACAACGACAACGCCTTCGTCGCCGCCGCCATGATCGCCGAGATCCACCGCGCACGCGCGGCGGGCGGCCCGCTGGTCGCGGTCTGCGACGCGCTGCGCCATCCGGCCGAGGTGCAATTGCTGCGCTCGGTCTATGGCGAGGCCTTCTGGCTGCTCGGGGTGGTCTGCGACGAGCGGACGCGGCATGCGCGGCTGATGCGGAAATACGGCTTCGCCCCGGACGACCCCGATGCGGCCCGCGCCGTGCAGGAGTTCATGGGCCGGGACGAGGATGGCGGCCTCGACTACGGGCAGAAGGTCGCGGACACCTTCCGCTACGCCGATTTCTACTGCGACAGCTCTGCCCCATTGCCGGATGCGGGGTGCCCGGATGCCGAGCTGGATGCCTGGCCGGTCACCGCCGATCTCGCGCGCTTCCTCGCCCTGGTCCGCGCCGACCGGCCCATGCTGCGCCCGACCGAGGCGGAGCAGGCGATGTACCATGCCTATGCCGCGCGACTCGGCAGCGCCTGCCTGTCGCGCCAGGTCGGCGCGGTGCTGCTGGGCCCGGACGGGCAGTTGCTCTCCACCGGCTGCAACGAGGTGCCGCGTGCCGGCGGCGGCCTCTACGGGGAGGGCACCGATGACCCCGAGGAGGTGGAGCGCGGCCGCTGCCACGCCCTCGGCGGCTATTGCCGCAACACCGACGAGCGGAACCGCCTGGTCGACCATGTGCTCGACCTGCTGGAGGAGCAGGGCGTGGCGTTGGGCGATGCCGGCACGCGCGCCGGGCTGGCGCGGCGGCTGCGGCGCTCGCGGCTCGGCCACCTCGTCGAGTTCAGCCGCTCCGTCCATGCGGAGATGGATGCGCTGATCTCGGCGGCGCGACGCGGCGTGTCCACCATCGGCGGGCGCCTCTTCGTCACCACCTTCCCCTGCCATAATTGCGCGCGGCACATCGTCGCGGCGGGCGTGGACGAGGTGCAGTTCATCGAGCCCTTCCTCAAGAGCAAGGCGCTGAGCCTGCACGCCGACAGCATCACCCTGCCGCGGGAGGGCTGGGTGCCGCCGAGCGTCGCGCGGCGGCTGGGACAGGCGGGGCCGCAGCGCGTCTGCTTCCGCCCCTATGTCGGCGCCGCGCCGCGGCTCTTCCGCCGCGCCTTCCTCAAGGACGGGGAGGTGAAGGACGCGATGAGCGGCCGGCTGCTGGACATGCCGCAGGACGCCTTCGAGAACCGTCGGCCGCTGGTCGAGGGCTACCGGGCGCTGGAGGCGCGGATCGCCGCGCGCTTCGCCGGCGAGGGCTGATTGGCAGGCCCGGGCGCCCGGCCTACCCTGCCGCCGTCCAAGCGACGGAGGAACGTCCGGCCATGATCCATGTGGTTGCCATCATCACCGCCAAGCCCGGCATGCGGGAGAGCATCCTGGAGCATTTCCGCGCCAATATGCCCGCGGTGCATGCCGAGCAGGGCTGCATCGAATACGGCCCGGCGATCGATGCCGAGGGCATGGGCAAGATCCAGACACCCTTCGGCGCCGACACCTTCGTCGTCATCGAGAAGTGGGAAAGCAAGCAGGCACTCGCCGCGCATGCCGCCGCGCCGCACATGGCGGCCTATGCCGCCAAGACGCGCGACATGATTGCCAGCCGCGTCATCCACGTGCTCGAGCCGGCGGGCTGAGCCGGACGGGGCGCGGCCAGCCGCCGCGCCCCCTGCCGTACGTGCCGGGCGCGCCGAACGGCCCGGAGGTTCTCGGAGCGCCTTGTATGTTGGGCGAGCCGATTCAGACATCCGGGCCATCCGGCCCTTCGGTCATCGGCGCGCCTCAGCCAGCGAGCTGCTCGCGGAGGAAGGCGCCCGCCTTGCCCAGCGCCCACCGCCCTGCGGCAAGCTGCGGATGGAAGAGGTGCCAGACATGGATCATGTCCGGCCAGACCTCCAGCGTCACCGCGACCCCGGCCGCGCCGGCCTTGCCGGCGAAGGCGACGCCCTCGTCCAGCAGCGTCTCCGCCGAGCCCACCTGCACCAGCAGCGGCGGCAGGCCGCGCAGGTCGGCCTGCAGCGGCGAGACCAGCGGGTCGCGCGCCGCCGCCCCGCCACGGTACATCGCCGCGATCTCCAGCAGGTAGACCTTCTGCACCATCGGGTCCTCGGCCGACTTGGTCTCCATGCTGGCCGAGGCGCTCTCCAGGTCCACCCAGGGGCTGACCAGCCAGCCGCAGCCCGGCATGGGCAGGCCCCGGTCGCGGATGGCGAGCAGCGCGGCCGCGGTCAGCCCGCCGCCCGCGCTGTCCCCGCCGATGGCGATGCGGCCCGGCGCGAAGCCGCTCTCCAGCAGGTGGCGGTAGCCGGCGACGGCGTCCTCGACCGCGGCGGGGAAGGGGTGTTCCGGCGCCAGCCGGTAGTCGAGCGCGAGGGTGCGCAGCCCCGCCTGCCGCCCGGCCTCGGCCACCATCGGCCGGTGGCTCGCCAGCGAGCCCGCGACATAGCCGCCGCCATGCAGGTAGAGCAGCACGCGCGAGGCATCCGCGCCGGGTGCTTCCGTCCACTCCGCAGGCACGCCATGCGCCGTGGCCGGCTCGACCCGGACATCCCGCGGCAGGGGATAGCTGCCGCCCAGCGCGTCCAGGCGCTTGCGGCGCTCGGCGAGGTCCGCGGGGCGGGGGCGGGCGGCGAGCAGGTCGCGGATCGCCTGCACCTCGGGGTCGATCGGGCGTGTGGTCATTCCTTGGTCCTCCCGTGCCGCGGCGTCGCGCGGTGCCCGCGATCCTCGCGCCGTCCATCTGGCACGTCCATTGGATGCCTACCTCCATCGGCTATGGTCATTGCCGGGTGGAAAGGGATCCCGTCCATGTACGACGTCATCGTGGTCGGCGCCGGTTCGGCCGGCGCGCCGCTGGCTGCCCGCTTGTCGGAGGACGCGCATCGCCGCGTGCTGCTGCTGGAGGCCGGCCGCGACTGGCGGGCGGCGGAGGCGCCGCATGCCCTCCGAAGCGCCAACATCATCCCCTTTATGCACGATCCGGTGCACCAGGCGGAGTGGCAGTGGCCCGGGTTGATGACGCGCCGCACCAGGGCGCAGGCGCCGAAATTCTATTGGCGCGGGCGGGCGCTCGGCGGCTCCTCCACGGTCAATGCGCAGATCGCCATCCGCGGCGTGCCCTCCGCCTTCGATGCCTGGGCCGAGGCCGGTTGCGAGGGCTGGTCGGCGCGGGACGTGCTGCCGCTCTTCGACATCATCGAGGACGACGCCGACACCGGCACCGCGCCCGGCATCCGCCGGGGCGGCCCGCTGCCGGTCTATCGGGCGCCGCCCGAGACCTGGGGCGCGGTGGACCGCGCGCTGCGCGATGCGGCGCTGGCGGCCGGCCACCCCTGGAAGGCCGACCTGAACGCGCCTACCGGCGAGGGTGTCTCCTGCAACCCCATCAACAGCCGCGACGGCCGGCGCGTGACGACCAATGACGGCTACCTGGAGCCGGCGCGCGGCCGCCCGAACCTCGAGATCCGCGGCGGCGCGCTGGTGGACCGCGTGCTGTTCGACGGGCGCCGCGCGCGCGGCGTGCGGGTGCTGTTCGAGGGGGCGGAGGGCTTCGAGGAGATCGCGGCGCGGGAGGTCGTGCTCTGCGCCGGCGCCATCCACAGCCCGGCCATCTTGATGCGTTCCGGCCTCGGCGCGGCCGCGGCGCTGCGTGACCTCGGCATCCCCGTGCTGCAGGACCTGCCGGCGGTCGGGCAGCACTTCATGGACCACCCGATCCTGCGCGCGACCCTGCCCCTGACGCCCGATGCCGCGGCCGCGGACCCGGATGCGCGCCACACCAATTGCTGCGTGACCTACAGCAGCCACCTGGCAGGCGGCGGCGAGCGCGACATGATCATGATCGCCTACAATCACCGCGGCCTGGCGGGCAATCGTCCGGCGCCGGTCGGCGCCATCGGCATCGCGCTCTACGATGCCTTCTCCCGCGGCGAGGTGCGGCTGGTCTCGGCCGACCCGCACGCCAACCCGGTGGTGGAGGAGAACATGCTGGACGACCCGCGCGACCGGCTGCGGATGCGCGACGGCGTCCGGCGCCTCGCCGCGCTCTGCGCCCGGCCGGAGATCGCCGGCATCGCGCAGGGGATCAGCTTCGGTGACGGTCCCTATACCATGGCCGATTCCGCCGGCCTGCCTGATGACGAGCTCGACGCGCTGATGCTGCAGGAATGCGGGGATATCCAGCACGCCGCCGGCACCTGCCGCATGACGGCCTACGAGGACCCGCGTGGCGTGGTGGACCCGGACCTGACGGTGCGCGGGGTGGAAGGGCTGCGCGTCGCGGATGCCGCCATCATGCCCACCGACTGCCGCGCCAACCTGCACTTCACCTGCGTGATGATCGGCGAGAACCTGGCGCGGCGGATGCGGGCGGCCTAGCCGCGCCCGAGGAGCACGGCCGTGGCGGCCAGATAGGCGATGTAGCCGCCGCCGAGCACCGCGACGAAGCCAGGCCCCATCGCCTGGCCGCGCCGCCGGTGGTTGCGGACGGCATAGGCGGCAAGCACGGCGATCAGGAAGCCGAGGTTCAGCCCGTAGATCGCCGTATCGCCGACCGAGGAGCCGACCACCGCGAGCGGCAGCAGCGCGAGGGTGAGGGAGACGATGCCGTCGCCCATCACCGCAGCGATCGCCACCGTCGGCGTGCCGTCCCGCGTGAAGCGCCAGGCGGACCAACTCTCCGGCAGGGCGCAGAGCAGGCCGATGGCGAAGAGGCCCACCACCATGTCCGGCACGCCCAGCGGCGCGCCAACCTTCTGCGCGCCGATCACCGCCGCGAGCGCCCCGAGCCCGATGGCCGGCAGGCCGAGCAGCGCCGGGCCGACGACGCCCTCCGGCATCGCCGCCCGTTCCAACCAGGGCCGGCGCAGCAGCGCATGCGCGATATACGCCGCGAAGCCGGCGCAGAGGATCACGCCGTCCCACCACTGCAGCCCGGCGATGGGCGGCGGCAGCGTCAGGGCCGCCAGCAGCAGCACGATGCCGAGATAGGGCAGCGCCTGCACCTCCACGACCTGCGGCCGCACCTGCGGCGGCGGCGCGTCGTCCCGTCGCCGCCAGCGCGTCGCCGCCCAGGAGAGCAGCACGGCCAGCGGCAGCGCCGGCACGTTGGAGCCGAGCGCGGCGCCGAGGCCGATATCCGGCCAGCCGAACAGCGTCGAGGAGAGATTGACCGCCGTCTCCGGCGCCGCCGTGGCGATGCCCATCAGCGCGCCGCCCGCGGTCGCCGGCAGGCCCCAGCGGTCGCGGAGCGCCTGCAGCAGCGTCGCGGCCCGGGCCGCGCCCCATTGCATCCCCGCGACCCCCAGCAGCAGCAGGCCCAGCCAGGGCAGCAGCGCGATCACGCCGCGACGATGGCGACCGCGACGTCGCCGCGGAAGGGCGGCAAGGTGACGGAGAGCGCGTCTCCCTGCGACACGCCGTCCAGCGCGCCGGCGGGCCGGCCGGCGCGCGTGTCCCAGAGCGCCAGGCGGTAGCGCCCCGCGGCCAGGCCAGGCACCCGCAGCGCCGCGGGCCGCGCCGGCATCTCCGGATCGAGCCTTCCGTCCGGCAGCATCGGCCCGCGCCGCAGCAGCCAGACCACGGCCTGATGCGCATCGCCGCAGCCGAAGGCGATGGTGTCCGGATCCGAGCCGATCTCCTCGTTCAGGTTCACGCGACGGAAGTGCTGCCAGTCCACTAGGGGCAGGAAGCCGGCCATCGCGCGCTGCGCCTCCCGCATGCCGGGCGTCAGTACATGCGGGGTGCGGTTCGGCCAGCGCATGCTGCCGCTGGCGCCGGCGGCGAGGATCGCCCATTGCATGTGGCGGAAATACTCGTCGTCGAAGGCCGCCGGCAGCGTGTGGTGATGGTCCTTGTAGCGGTGGATCGGCCCATGCTCGGATTCATGGAAGGGGCGGGCGTCCCGGATCTCCGACAATGCCTCCCGCGTCAGGCGCCCGGCACTGAGGGCCGGCGCCACGGTGTCCGGCGGGTCGTCGATCGTGCCTTCCTCGTAGAAATGGCTGCTGGCGAAGTCGAGCAGGGGATGGCGAAAAATGGGTTCGTTCAGCCGCGGGTGCCAGCCGAGCTCCGGCCCGAAGATCGAGACGGTCTGCAGATGCGCCCGGCCGTGCAGCCGCATCTCGAGGTCGCGCATGAAGGGCGAGACATCGTCGATGAAGCGGGCGAAACAGTCGGGATCCGCCTCGCCGTGCTTGGGATGCATCTCGTTCCAGAGGTCCCAGGCGAAGATCACGCCGCTGCCGCCCCAGCGCTCCGTGGCGAAGGCGAGGCGCGCCTTCACCGCCTCCCGCGTCGCCGGGCAGGTCAGGAGCTCGGTGCGGGCGGCGCAGGGGCCGCCATTCGCCTTGTTGTAGGGATGGCTGTCCCAACGGATCCACAGGAAGAAGGTGTCGAAGGGCGTCAGCAGGAGGCGCATGCCGAGCTTCTGGCAGAGCGCCACCAGATCGTCCCAGAGCTGCACCAGCGCCGGGTTGTAGCGCCCGGGCGCGTGCTCGAGATGGCGGTGGTCGTGCTGGCTGTATTCCAGCATCAGGCGCAGGCAGTTCACGCCATGCTCCTGCAGCCAGCGCAGGTGGCGCTCGACGCCCGGCAGGTCGCGCCGCCGGTAGAGGCCGGCGAGGTCCGGCCAAGTGATGGCGTCGTTATGGCCGATGGGCGCCCAGGCTGCGCCGCTCTCCTCGACGAAATAGGGCGCGCCATCGGCGCGGCCGATCCAGGGAAGGCTGGTCAAGGTGCATCCTTGCAGGGCGGTGGTCCAGCAACTCGGGCCGGTGCGGCAGGTTGCCTCCGCTCAAGCGCCTGCGTGGTGGCGCCGCAGCCAGTGGACCAGGCCGTCCCAGAGCAGGAACTCGCGCGTGCCGTTGCGATGGAGGTCGAATCCGGCCTGCGCCGCAATGCCGGGCAGGTCGCGCCGGTCGGCCTCCGGCCCGCGATAGCTGAAGTTCAGGATCAGCAGGTCGCCGCCGGGCCGCAGCACCCGCGCGGCTTCGGTCACCATACCGGTTGCCAGGGGCAGGCCGCCGCCGACGAGATAGGGGAAGACGTCGACGGCGAGGACGAGATCGCAGCAGGCATCGGGCATGCCCGCGAGGTCGCGGCCGGAACAGGTCTCGAACCGCAATCCCGGCAGGGCGGCGTTGCGCCGGCGGGCCTCGTCGATCATGGCCGGCGCGATATCGAGGCCGGTGACCGAGCCGGCATCGCGCGCGAGGGCGCCGGCCAGGCGGCCGATCCCGCAGCCGAGGTCGAGGATGCGCGGCCGGCGCGCCAGCAACCCCTGTGCGCGCAGCCAAACGACCAGTTCCATCGTGATGGCATCGAGCAGTTCCGGGTCGCCCAGGCTATAGGCGGCGACGCTCGCCTCCGGGCTGATCCGCACCAGGCGGTCGAACATCGCCCGGCTCTGCGCAATGGCCGCTTCGGGGTCGTCGCATGGCGCGTGGGTGGCGCCAGCCTCCACCATGCGCTGCAGAGTCCAGAGCCCGTCTCGCATCCGCTGTGCCAGCGCGAGCAGCGGCAGCAGGCGGTCGTCATCCGCCGCAGCCCCGGTGAGATGCCGGATCACCGACTCGGCGGAGGCGCCCTGCAGCATCAGCCGCATCAGCGCGACGGTGGCCGGGATCGTCCCGTCGAGATAGTCGCGGAGCGCCGTCACGCGAGGCAGGACCGTCCCGCCGACCAGGGGACGTCGTGGAAATCCGCGAGGGTCGCGGCGACATCGCCGAAGCCCGCCCGCGTCCCGAGCGGTCCGCGGCGCCCGGCCTGGCGCACGAGGAGAGGCACTTCCTCCCGCGTATGGTCCGTGCCGTGATGCAGCGGATCGTTGCCATGGTCGGCGGTGACGATGAGCAGGTCGTCGGGCCCGACCTTCGGGAGGAAGCCGCCGAGCCAGGCATCGAAATCCGCGAGCGCCCGCGCATAGCCGATGGCGTCGCGGCGGTGCCCGTATTCCGTGTCGAAATCGACGAGGTTGGCGAAGACCAGCCCGTGCCGCGTCATGTCCCAGACCTCGGCGATCCGCCGCATGCCCTCCGCATTCGAACCGGTCGGGAGGCTGCGCGCAATGCCCTGGCCGGCGAAGAGATCGGCGACCTTGCCGATGGCGACCGGCGGGTGTCCGGCTTCCGTCAGCGCTTCGAGGACGGTCCGCGGCGGGCGCATGGCGAAATCATGCCGGTGCGGCGTGCGGCGGAAGCGGCCCGGCTCTCCCGCGAAGGGACGCGCGATGACGCGGCCAATGCGGAAGGCGTCGGCATGCCGCCGGGCGAGCTCGCAGAGCGCGTAGAGCGCCTCGAGCGGCATCACCGCCTCATGCGCCGCGATCTGCAGGACGGAATCGGCCGAGGTGTAGAGGATGGGCCGTGCCGTGCGCAGGTGCTCGGGGCCGAGCCGCTCGATGATCTCGGTGCCGCTGGCCGGGACATTGCCGATGAAGCGGAGGCCCGCTTCCGCCTCGATCGGATCGAGCAGCGCGGGCGGGAAGGCCTCGTAGACCGCGAAGGGCTGGTCGAGCACGACGCCCGCGATCTCCCAATGCCCGGTGGTGCTGTCCTTGCCGGCGGCGCGCGGCTGCATGCGGCCCCAGAGCCCCTGCGGCGCCGGGCCGTCGCGCCGCATGACGCCGGCGAGGCCGAGCGAGTCGAGCGCCGGCAGCCGCAGCCCCGTCCGCGCCATGACATGGCCGAGCGTGTCGGCGCCCGCGTCGCCATAGGCCGCGGCATCCGGCGCGGCACCGCAGCCGACGCTGTCGAGGACGATCAGGAGGCTGCGCATGGCGGCACCAGTCGGCGGTGGAAGCTGGGCTGGTCCTGCGCCCCCCAGAAGTACTTGTAGCGCTCCTGCCCGCGCAGGAAGTCGGCGACGGCAAGGCCCTCGGCGATCGCCGCCTCCACCGCGCGGCCGACCAGGAGCATGCCGGGGCTCAGCCGCTCCAGCGCCGGGTCGAAGCCGCTGAGGTAGAAGTAGAGGCGGCGGGCCCTGCGGGACGGGGGATCGGCCAGACCATAGAGCGCGGCGACGATCTCGCCATCCAGCCGCAGGGCGTGGAAGCGCAGCAGTCCGGCCCGGTGCAGCGCCGGCAGGGCCTCGCGGTGCATCGCCTGCACGCCTGGGGCGGCGAGAACGCCGTCCTCGCCACGCATCCGCCAGCGTGCGGCATGCAGCCGCAGCAGCGCGTCGAAGGGCTCCTCGATGCCGTCCGCCTCGGTCTCCCAATGCAGGGCGCCGGCCTGCTCCGCGCGGCGTCGGACGGTCCGCAGGTCCCGCAGCGTCTTGGCGGAGACGCGCTGCGCCAACCCATCCACCGTCTCCGGCAGGGCGAGGCAAGGGCAGGGATCGGCATGGCCGACCTCCTCCGCCCAGCCAGCCGGTGCCGGCAGGGCCAGCAGGGGCGAGCCCTGGCGAAGCTGCGGCCACTCCCAGGCATCGCATCCGGCACGCAGCGCCAGATGGCGCGCGGCGATGTCCAGGACCTGCGGCGCATGGCCGGGCCGCACCAGCGCGTCCAGGTAATCGGTGGTGGCGATGCCGAGCGGGAAGAGCAGCCGCTCGCCCGTCTCCGGCCGGGTGTAGCGGTAGAAGGGGAAGAGGCCGACCAATGCGCCATGGTGTCGCACCGCGAGCGTCAGCAGGCTGCCCTCGCCGACATGGCGCCACCAGGGGATCAGCCAGGCCGGCGACTGGAAGGGGGTGGCGTCCGGGACGGTGCGCCAGAGTTCCTCCCAGGCGGGGCGCTGCGCCTCGAGACCCGGGCGGTCCGTCACCTCCTCGACCGCGAGCGCGCCTGCATCAGGCCGCATGGCTGCGGTCCCCGCGGACGAGGCGCTCATAGAGCGCGGCATAGCGCGCGAGCATCGCCTCGGCGGAGAACCGCCGCTGCGCGGTTCGCCGGATCAGCGCCGGATCGAGCCGGTCCACCGCACGCATGGCTGCGGCCATCCCGCCCGCATCGCGCACCAGGAAGCCGGTCACGCCATCCTCCACGATGTCGGCGAGCGCGCCGGAGGCGATGGCGACGACCGGCGTGCCGCAGGCCATCGCCTCCATGGCGACGAGCGAACTGGTCTCCGGCGCGAGGCTCGCCGAGACGAGGCAACGCGCGGCATTCAGCAGGCGCCGCTTGCGCGCGAAGCCGAGCGGGCCGAGGAAGCGGTGCGGCGGTGCGAGGCGCGGCTGCACCTCCTCCTGCCAGTACCGCTCATGGGCCTCGTAGGGGAAGATCTGGCCGCCGAGAAGAACGGGCAGGCCGGCACGTGTGCCGGCCTCGAGCGCCGCATGCTGGTTCTTCTCCGGGCAGATGCGACCGAGCACCAGGGCGAAGCCGCGGCGTGTCAGCGGCAGCGGTAGCGCATCGATGGGCACGCCGTTCTCGACCGGCGGCAGCAGCGCGGGGCAGGGTGGGCAGGCGCGATGCTGCGAGGCCGAGACGGCATGCAGCCAGGTGTCCGGCCGCGGCAGGCGGAACACCTCGGCCGGATACCAGTCCGGTGGCAGGTGCAGCGTCGCCAGCACCGGCATGCCCGGCGGCGGCAGGTAGCGGTGGAAGTCGATGCCATGCATGTGGACGAGGTCCACGGGGTACCGCGCGAGCGCCTGCTCGATCGCGGCGGCATGCGCCGCATAGGTCGCCGCCTGGATCGCGGGCGTGATCGGGCCGTGCGGCAGCGCAGTCGGGAGGAGAGGGCCGCGGGTGACCGATCCGGCCTGCGCCACCGTGACCGTCCGGTGCCCGAAGCGCGGCAGGTCGCGCTCGATCATGGACAGCACCTGCTCCGCGCCGCCCACCGCATCGGGCCCGACCGGCGCGAAGGGGAAGGCGACCTGGAGGATGGTGAGGGGCATGGCGCGGCGCCGCGGCTCGCTCGGGATCCTCAGCCGGCGACCCCCGCAGCGGGGAGGTCCGGCCGCAGCGCCGCCGCCTGCAGCGCGGCCCGCTGCTGCAGGACGCGGAACGGGATCACCGCGGAATCGCGCGGGCCCGGGCGCGAGGCCAGCAGCGCCACGGCCTCGCGGTAGCCGTTCAGCGTGCCGACATCGACATAGACCTCGCCGCCACGCACGCCGCGCGCCGCGCCACCGCGGGCCAGCCAGGCATTCACCAGCGTGCCGATATACTCGTCCCGCCGCCCCGGCGAGCGCCAGAGCATGTGCAGGTCGTGCAGCACGGCGCCCGGCAGCTTGAAGGCACCCCAGACCCAGCGGCTGCGGGCGGTCTGCTGCTTCACCTCGATCGCCTCAACCCGGCCTTCGGCATCGGTGACGACGGCGTCGAACAGTTCAGGCCGGTCCACGGGGAAGAGCAGGAAGGAGAACTCGTCGTCCGGCAGCGGCGCCAGCGCGGCCTCTGGGAACCAGATCGTGTCGGGCAGGCCGACCACCACGGCCTCCTCTGGCGCGATCAGCGGCAGGGCGCAGAAGATCGCGTCGCACAGCCCGCTCGGCTCCTGCTGCACCACATAGGCGATGGATGCGCCGCCGATGCGCGAGCCGTAGTAGTTGATGATGTCGCTCTTGCCCGGCGCGATGACGAAGCAGAGCTTGTCCACGCCGCCGGCGATCATGCGCTCGATCAGGTGCTCGCTGACAGCCCGCGGACGCTCCACGCTGCCCTCGAGACGGCTGCCGACCGGCAGCAGCTCCTTCGAGAAGGCGAGGGGCTGGATGCGGCTGCCGAGCCCCGCGGCCGGGATGATGCCCCACATGCTCAGCCTCCTGTCGTCGCGGCCGCCAGCGCGGCCTCCAATGCCAAGGCCCGATGGTCGGCCGTGTGCTCCGCCAGCGTCCGCTCGCGTGCGGCCTGCGCGATGCGCCGCAATTCGGCATCCGAGAGGCCGATGGCGGCGATGGCCTCCTCCGTCGTCTCCGCGGCCAGCAGCTCGCGCCCGGGCGCGTAGAAGTCGGACAGGCCGGGCCAGGTATCGGTCAGGATCGCGGCGCCGCAGGCCGCGGCCTCGAACAGCCTGCCGGAGGGGCACCAGCCCATGTCAGCCATGGCCCGCCGCGTGACGTTGAGTGTGAGGCGCGAGGAGGAGAAGAAGGCCGGGTGGTCCGGCGGCGGCATGTGCCGCACGAACCAGATGTTGTCGGCCCAGGGGAAGTCCTGCGGATAGAGAGCGCCGCCGATGACGAAGCGCCGCGCCGGCAGGCGCCGCGCCGGCGCGACGAAGAGCCGCTCAAGGGCCGGCTGCCGGTCCGCGGCATAGGTGCCGAGATAGGAGAGGTCGGCCTGCAGCCGCGGATCGGGCGCGACCGGATGGTGCGCCTCCGGGTCCACGCTGCCATAGAGCGGCGCGACGCGGCGCGCGCCGAGTTCGGTCCGCAGGCGCGTCAGCGCTTCGCCGCCGGTGTAGCTGAGCACGATGTCGAAGCCGCCGAGGCCATCCGGCGGGAGATAGGCGGGGCGCTCGCCGGCGGCGAGGCGGTCCAGCGTGACGGGCGTGTCGAGGTCGTAGAAGGCGCGCAGCCGGGCGCCGCTCTCCAGCACCAGGGCCGAGGCGGCGATGCCGTCCGGGCAATAGGAGGTGACCATGGCGAGGTCGGCGCCGCGCAGCGCGCGTTCCGCCTGCGGTCGGATCTCGGCCCAGTCCCGGTAGAGCATCGGCTCGACGCCCGGCATAGGCTGCAGGTCGCGCGTCGAGGCGTAGTAGTCCACGTCGCGCTCGTAGAAGGTCACGTGGTGGCCGCGGCGCACCAGGGCGCGGCACAGCGCCCGCCAGAGCGTCGCATGGCCATTGCCCCAGGAGGAGGTGATGGTCAGCCCGAAGACCAGGATGCGCATCAGGGCGGCGCCCCCGCCTGTTGCAGCGCGCGCGGCGACGCCCGCACGATCCGCTGCTCCTCGACCTTCTCGTCGCGCGCCAGGCGGCCGATCAGCAGGCCGAGCACCGCGGCCTCCTCCGGCTTCAGCCCGGCGGCCTGGTCCAGCAGCGCTGCCTCGGCCTCCTCCTTCACGTGCAGCGCCAGGCCGCCATCCATGTAGAGGTCGAGCACGCCCGGATGCACGTAGCACTTGCGGCAGATGGTGGGCGTGTTGCCGAGGCGGGAGGCCACCTGCTCGATCGCCTGCTTGACGTTGCGCTTGGCCGCGGCCTGGGTGTCGAAGCGCTCGAACTCATGGAGCGCGAGCGCTGCCAGCACCGTGCCGGCCCAGGTGCGGAAATCCTTGGCCGTCACGTCCTCCCCGGCGATCTCGCGCAGGTAGTCGTTGACGTCGCCCGAATCGATGCTGCGCAACGTGCCGTCATCGTCCACGTACTGGAACAGCTCCTGCCCCGGCAGGTCCTGGCACTCCCGCAGGATGCGGGCGATGCGGCGGTCTGAGACCTGCAATTGCCAGTCCTTACCGCTCTTGCCCTTGAAGCGGAAGCGGAGCTTCGAGCCCTCCACCGCCACATGCCTGTTGCGGAGCGTGGTCAGGCCGTAGCTGCCGTTCTGCTTGGCGTAGTCGTCGTTGCCGACGCGGATGAGCGTGGTCTCGAGCAGCCGGACGACAGTCGCCAGCACCTTGTCCCGCGGCAGGCCCGGCAGGCGCAGATGCTCCTCCACCTGCGCCCGGATGCGCGGCAGGGCGCGGGCGAACTCGACCATGTGGCCGAATTTCGCGGCGTCGCGCGTCTCCCGCCAGCGCGGGTGGTAGCGGTACTGCTTGCGACCCTTCTCGTCGCGGCCGGTCGCCTGGATGTGGCCGTTGTCATACGAGCAGATCCAGACCTGGGTCCAGGCCGGCGGGATGGCCAGCGCTTTGATGCGGCGGAGCGTCGCCGGGTCCTTCATCGGGCCGCCCTTCGGCAGCCTGTAGGAGAAGTGCCGGCCGGCCTTGCGGCGCGAGATGCCCGGCCCCTCGTCCGAGACATAGCGGAGCGAGGCAGCCCTGGCGGCCTCGCGGGCTTCCTGGATGGAACTCGGCTGGGTGTCGGACGGCATGGGGACTGCACGCCTATGGCTCTGGGGTGGCGCATCAACCCGCCCCGACCGGCGCGGTTCCGGCGGCATCGACACCCGGACGCGCATAGCGCCGGATCATCTGCGCGCAGAACTCGGCGAACTCCTGCGGCACGAGTGGCGCGCTGGTGTGGTGCGGCGCGATCCCGCGATGCTCCGGCGTGAAGCAGAAGGTGACGGTGACGTCGAACTCAGCCAGCGCCTGCATCTGCCGGTCGAACCAGTCGAGCGCATTGGGCCGGAAGCTATCGGCCCAGGACAGGCCGGTGCGCAGGTATCGCACGCCGAGGCGCCGCATCCAGGCGACCGCCTCGTCCAGCCGGTGGTCCTCGAAATGGAACCACTGGCAGAGACCCATTGCCGGCGCGTGCCGCGCGAAGCGCTCGAGCGACGGCTTGGGCGAGCCATCCTCCCGCAGCAGCCCCATGTAGAAATGGCGATAGTAGGAACTGCCCTCCGCTTCCCTGTGGCGCGTCGTCGCCTCCCAGGCGCGGGGCAGGTCATAGAGGCTGTACCAGTGGATGCGCGGCGCCTGGCCGATCAGCAGCTCGGCGGTGCGGTCGAGCCCCCAGGCCTGCACCTCCTCCGCCCCGAAGGAGGAGACGCCGACCTCCGAGACCCAGACGGGATGCGAGGTGACGGCACGGATCTCCGCAATCTTGGCCGGCCATTCGCCGATCTGCCAGAGGTTCCAGTCCAGCGGGAAGCCATGCACCGCGACCGCGTCCAACTGGTCCAGCACGCCCTTGGCGCCGAGCAGCCGGATGAAGCCGGGGTCGATCGGGGAGATGCCGCCGAGCACGCGCGGCAGGGTCGGGTGCGCCTCGCGGATGGCGCGGCCGGCGAGGGTCGCCATCTCGGCGAAACGCTCCCAGCCCGGATCCACTTCGGGATCCCAGTGCGACTTGTTGTTCGGCTCGTTCCAGATCATCGCCGCTTCGATCATGCGGTGCGTCCCCTCACGGGATAGGCCGCGGCGGCGCCCGGCGGCGCCTCTACGCGGCGGCAGAGATAGACTTCCTGTTCGGGATGCGCCTCGATGGCGAAGCCGGCGCTGCGCAGCATCGCCTCCGTGCAGGCGCGGTTCGGCACCCACCAGTTGGTCTCGTCATGGGAGTAGCGGCGCTCAATGAAGTGCAGCTTCGGCCAGCCGGGATCGTCGAACTGCTCCTGCTCCCAGAAATCGTAGTCCTCGCGCACCGGTAGCACGCTGGCCGCACCGCGCTGCATGGACTGGAAGACCAGCAGGTCCTTCGCCACGTGCTCGTGGATCAGGTCCAGCGCCAGCAGCGGGTGGCGCAGGTGATAGAGCACGCCCATGAAGAGGACGATGTCGAAGCGTTCCCCGATCGCGCCGAGGTCGTAGACCGAGAGGCAGCGGAACTCGATATCCTGGCCTGTCACCTCGGCCGCGAAGCGAGCCTGCGCGAGATAGTCCTCGTCCGAATCGATCCCCAGCACCCGCGCGGCGCCGCGCCGCTTCATCTCGATCGAGTAGAAGCCGCCGTTGCAACCGATGTCGAGCACGCTGCGTCCGGCGAGGTCCGGCGGGATGACATGCGCGAATTGCCGCCACTTCACCGCCGGATAGTCGCCGAGGAAGTGGTTCGGCGCGGTCCGCACGCCGCCGAGGTCGATGTTGTGGAACCACTCGCCGAGCGACGCCGCGCGCCGGCGGATCTCCTCGGTCTCGATGCCTTGCGTCATGCCGCGATCCCCTCGTTCATGCGGACGACCTTTCCCCCACCGTCCCAGAGGAGAAGGGTGCTGACGGAGGCCGGGTCGATGTCGAAGGCGTGGTAGCGGTCGAGCGGCAGGCCCAGGCACCACATCAGCACCGCCTTGATGACATCGGCATGGCTGACCGCGACCACCGTGCCGTCCGGATGCGCGGTGCGGAGCCGCTGGATGCCGGCGACCGCGCGCGCCTGGGCTTGGTGCATCGATTCGCCGCCGGGCGGGCAGGCCTCGCCGCGTGCCGCATTCCACCGCGCCCAGGCCGGATCGCCCGCCAGCCGGTCGAAGGACTGGCCGGTCCAGTCGCCGAAGTCGATCTCGTCCAGCGCATCGTCGAGACTGGCCGGCACCCGGCAGGCTGCGGCGATGGCATCGGCGGTGTCCCGGGCACGCTCGACCGGGCTGGTGCAGATCGCCGCGGGATGCCGGCCGGCGAGGGCGGCGCCCAGCCGCGCGGCCTGGTCCCGGCCCGCTGCACCGAGCGACACGCCCGGTGCTCGGCCGCACAGCACCTTGCCGACCAGCGGGTGGGTCGCATGCCGCACCAGCAGGATGCTCGCCGCCATGCGGTCATGCCTCGCCGGCGATGAAGCGCAGCAGGCGCGCGCGCGCCTCGGCATCCGTGTACTGCTCGGGCGGCGACTTCATGAAATAGCTGCTCGGCGCCTTCAGCACGCCGCCGATGCCGCGGTCCATCGCCAGCTTGGCGCAGCGCACAGCGTCCACGACGACGCCGGCCGAGTTCGGCGAATCCCAGACCTCGAGCTTCAGCTCCAGGTTCAGCGGCACGCCGCCGAAGCCCGTCCCCTCCATGCGGATATGCGCGAACTTGCGGTCGCCGAGCCAGGACACGAAATCGCTCGGCCCGACATGCACATCGCCGGGGGAGGGGGCGGATGCCATCTGGCTGGTGACGGCCTGCGTCTTGGAGATCTTCTTCGACTGCAGCCGCTCGCGCTCCAGCATGTTCAGGAAGTCGGCATTGCCGCCGAAATTGAGCTGGTAGGTGCGGTCCAGGGACACGCCGCGGTCGCGGAACAGGCTGGTGAGCACGCGGTGGACGATGGTGGCGCCGACCTGGCTCTTGATATCGTCGCCGATCAGCGGCAGGCGTCGTGCCGCGAAGCGTTCCTGCCAGGAGCGGTCGGAGGCGATGAAGACCGGGATGCAATTGACGAAGGCGCATCCGGCCTCGAGCGCCTGCTCGGCATACCATTCCACGGCGCGTTGCGACCCGACCGGCAGGTAGCACACGAGCACCTCGGTTCCCGTGCGCCGGAGGACCTGCGCGACATCGACCGGCGGCGCGTCGGATTCGCGCAGCTCGTCCTTCAGGTAGCGGCCGATGCCGTCCAGGGTCGGGCCGCGTACCACGGTCACGCCGGACGGCGGCACCGTCGCGAACCGCATGGTGTTGTTCGGCGCGGCGTGGATCGCCTCGGCCAGGTCGCGCCCGACCTTCTCGGCGCTGACGTCGAAGGCGGCACTCACCTCGATGTCCGAGATGCGGTAGCCGCCGAGCTCCGCATGCATCAGGCCGGGTACATCGCCCTGCGCATCGCGGTAATAGCCGAGCCCCTGCACGAAGGAGGATGCGCAGTTGCCGATGCCGACGAGGCCGACCCGCAAGCGTCTGGAACCCAAGGCCTGTCTCCCCTGCATCCGGCCCCTGCTCTCCGCGTCCGGGAACATGGGTTCTGGCGGAACGCGAAGCGGCGCGCGGGGCGGCGTCCGGATGAACTGCCTTTTCGACAAATACAGGTGAGCACCGGTTCCGCGCCGGCTACGCATCGGCTCAGCTTGCGTTCGCACCGAACCGAGAGCCTTTGTAGCTTGCGGGCCGCAGGTGGCGGACCATCGCCACCGATGCGGGGCGCGGCGGGGAACTCGGCAAGCATCGCGGTCTCTAGGGACCTGGATGGCTCGGCTTTACCACAGGAGGCGCCCTGGTGTCGGAACTTGTCCTGGTCACTGGCGGCGCGGGGTTCATCGGAAGGCACCTGACACGGCTGCTGCTCGCGCGGGGATACCGCGTCCGGATCCTCGACAGCCTGATCGAGCAGGTGCATGCGCGCGGCCGTCCGGCCCTGGAGCCGGAGGTGGAGTTTCTGCACGGCGATGTGCGCGACACGGACAGGCTGCGGGTGGCGCTGCACGGTGTCGGCAGCGTCGTCCACCTCGCGGCGGAGGTCGGCGTCGGACAGAGCATGTACGCCGTTGACCGCTATGTCTCGGTGAACGATCACGGGACGGCTGTGCTCTTTCAGCAGTTGATCGACCGGCCGGTGCGCCGCATCCTCGTCGCCTCTTCCATGAGCATCTATGGCGAGGGGCTGTATCGCGGCGTGGACGGGAGCCTGTTCGAGGAAGTGGTTCGCCGCCCCCGCGGCTCGGCGGCGGAGCCCTGGGACCCGCTGGACGACGCGGGCCGGCCTCTCTCGCCTGTTCCGACGCCCGAGGCGAAGCGTGCTGCGCTCGCATCCGTCTACGCGATCACGAAATATGTTCAGGAGCGACTCACGCTGACGCTCGCGCCGGCCTATGGCATGGAGGGCGTCGCCTTGCGCCTCTGGAACGTCTACGGGCCGGGGCAGGCGCTGTCGAACCCCTACACCGGCGTGCTGGCGATATTCGCCTCGCGCCTGCACAACCGACAGCCGCCGATGATCTTCGAGGATGGCCTGCAGCGGCGCGATTTCGTGCATGTCGCCGATGTGGCAGATGCCTTTCTCCTGGCACTGGAGCATCCGCGCGCGGCCGGCCGCGTCTTCAACATCGGCAGCGGGGAGGACCGCACGGTGCAGCAGGTCGCCGAACTCCTGGCCGGCGCGATGGGGCGGCCCGAGATCGGCCCGGAGATCACTGGGAAGATGCGCGCGGGCGATATCCGCCACTGCATTCCGGACATCGCCCTGGCGCGGCAGGAACTGGGCTTCGCGCCGCGCCGGGATTTCGTGGAGGGCCTTGCCGAACTGGCCGAATGGGTGGCGCGGCAGGAGGCGGAGGACCGCGTGCATCAGGCGCGGCAGGAACTCGAAGCGCGAGGGCTGGTGGCGTGACGGAGCAGCGTCCCGTCCTGGTCACCGGCGGTGCCGGCTTCATCGGCTCGAATCTCGCGGACCGGCTCGCGGCGGATGGCGAGACGGTGCTGGTCTACGATTCTCTGCTGCGTCCGGGCGTCGAGCGGAATCTGGCGTGGTTGCAGCGGCGGCATCCGCGGCGGATCGTGCCAGTCGTCGCCGACATCGGTGATGCCGCAGAGCTTGGCCGCACGGTCCGCGAGGCGGGCGCCGTCTTCCATCTGGCCGCGCAGGTCGCGGTGACGACCAGCCTGACGGATCCGGCCGGGGATTTCGCCACCAACCTGCGGGGGACGGTCGGGCTTCTGGAGCTCGTCCGTCGCCAGGCCCGTCCGCTCCCGGTGATCTTCGCCAGCACGAACAAGGTCTATGGCGACCTGTCCGACCTCGCGCTGGATCTACGGGACGACGCCTACGTCCCGGTGCGCGACGACATCCGCGCGCGGGGCATCGGCGAGGACCGGCCGCTCGACTTCCATACGCCCTATGGCTGCTCCAAAGGTGCGGCGGACCAGTATGTCCTGGACTATGCGCGCAGCTTCGGCCTGCCCACGGCGGTGTTCCGGATGAGCTGCATCTACGGCCCGCATCAGCGCGGCACGGAGGACCAGGGCTGGGTCGCGCATTTCCTGATCCGGGCCCTCGCCGGCGAGGCGATCAGCCTGTTCGGCGATGGCTGCCAGGTCCGTGACATCCTGTATGTGGACGACGTGGTGGATGCCTATCTGGCGGCCCGGCGGCGGATCGGCACCGTCAGCGGCACGGCCTTCAATCTTGGCGGTGGGCCGGCGAATGCGGTCAGCCTTCGCCAGGTGATCCAGGAGATCGAAGTGCTGCTCGGCCGTCCCGTCGACCTGCATTACGGACCCTGGCGGTCGGGCGACCAGCGCTATTATGTCTCCGACACGCGGCGCGCGCGGGACAGGCTGGGGCTCGCCGCGCCGCGGCCCTGGCGGGAGGGCCTGCGCGCGCTGGCATCCTGGCTGCGCAATGAGCATGCGCCGGCGGAGGCTCTGCCGTGAGGGTCGCGCTGGTCAATCCGCCCTGGCGTTTCGATGGCAGCATCTACTTCGGCTGCCGCGCGCCGCACCTGCCGCTGGAACTCGGCTATGCGAAGAGCCTGCTAGAGGCGGCGGGACATGAGGTCCTGCTGCTCGACGCGCATCTCTGTGGCCTGACGGAGGCCGAGGCGGTTGCACAGGTCGCGGCCTTCACCCCGGACATGACCGTGGTGACGACGGCGCCGAGCTACCTGTTCTGGCGCTGCGCACCACCGGAATTGCGCGTGCCGCGGGCGTTCCTGCTGGCGCTCGGCGGCCGCGGCGGGCGCACCGTCGCGGTCGGCCCGCATGGCTCCGCGACGCCCGGCGCGGCGCTGCGGAAGCTCGACGTGGATGTCGTGGTGCGCGGCGAATGCGAGGAGATCATCCTGCGCCTCGCGGAGGCGCGCGACCTCGCCGATGTGCCGTCCATCGCCTGGCAGGAGTCCGGGCGCATGCGGACAACGGGCGGCCCGCATGCCGGCAAGTTCACGGACCTGCCGGCGCTGCACTGGCCCGATGACTGGGTCCGCCGCCACCGGCATCATCATCATCGCTTCGATTGCGAGCCGACGGTGCCAGGCGCGGAGGTCGAGGCCTCCCGCGGCTGTCCCTATACCTGTTCCTTCTGCGCCAAGCTCGATTTCCGCGACGCCTATCGCCGGCGCGTGCTCGGCCCGCTGCTGGAGGAGATCGACGGCCTCGCCGCGCAGGGCGTCGGCTATCTCTACTTCATCGATGAGATCTTCCTGCCGCAGCGGCCGCTGCTGGAGGCGCTGGTGGGGCGCGGCCTGCAATTCGGCATCCAGACGCGCATCGACCTGTGGAAGCCGGAGATGCTCGACCTGCTCGGCCGCGCCGGCTGCGTCTCCATCGAGGCCGGGGTGGAGAGCCTGACGCCGGAAGGGCGCGCCGCCCTCGACAAGAACTGCCGCATGACGACGGAGGAACTGTCCGAGCGCCTGCTCTATGCGAAGCGGCGGGTGCCCTTCGTGCAGGCGAACCTGATCAAGACGGCGGGGGACGATCCGGCCATGGTCGCGGCCTGGCGCGAGGACCTGCAGCGCGGTGGCGTCTGGGCCAACGACCCGGTGCCGCTCTATCCCTATCCGAGCTCGCCCGATTACCTGCGGCTCTGGGGCCCGCCGGACGATCTGGCCTGGGAGCGCGCGCATGCGCATTACCTCGGCCAGTTCGCGCGGCTGAGCGACATCCAGGAGGAGCAGGTATTGCCGCTGGCCGAGCTCGAAGCGGCGTGTTGCCGATGAGCGACGCGCGACGCCTGCGGCTGCTGATGACGGCGGATGCGGTGGGCGGGGTCTGGACCTATGCGCTGGACCTCGCGGGTGCCCTCGCGCCGCACGGCGTGGAGACGGTGCTGGCGGTGATGGGGCCACGACCCGCGCCCGACCAGCGCGCAGCGGCGCAGCGCGTGCCCGGCCTGCGTCTGCTTGAGACGGATCTGCCGCTGGAATGGCTGGCCGGCTCCGCGGCGGAGGTGCTGGGCTCCGGCCAGGCGCTCGCCCGGCTCGCGCAGCAGACCGGCGCCGATCTCGTCCACCTGAACGCGCCGGGGCCGGCCGCCGCCGCAGGTTTTCCCGTGCCGGTTCTGGTGGCCTGCCATTCCTGCCTGGCGACCTGGTGGCAGGCGGTGCGCGGCAGCGAGATGCCGGCGGATTTCCGTTGGCGCGCGGAGCTGACGGCGCGCGGCTATCGCGCGGCCGACCTGCTGGTGGCGCCGAGCGCTGCCTTCGCGGCCGCGACGCGGGCAGCCTATCGCCTGCCCGCGGCACCGATCGTGGTGCCGAATGCGCGGCAGCCGGCCGTGGCATCTGCCATGGATGCCGCGCAACCCTTCGCCTTCACCGCCGGTCGCCTGTGGGACGAAGGCAAGGATGCCGCGACGCTCGACCGCGCGGCCGCGCTTCTGCCCTTCCCGCTCATGGCGGCTGGACCCCTGGAAGGGCCGCATGGCGCGCAGGCGGCATTCGCGCATCTGCGTCGGCTCGGCCGCCTTTCCACTATGGAAGTCGCGGCATGGCTCGCCGCGCGGCCGATCTTCGCCTCCGCCGCGCGCTACGAGCCCTTCGGCCTGACCGTGCTCGAGGCCGCGCAGGCCGGATGCGCGCTGGTGCTGGCGGACACGCCGGTGTTCCGCGAGTTGTGGGCCGATGCGGCGGTCTTCGTGCCGCCGGGCGATGCACCGGCTTTCGCGGATGCGATCCATCGTCTCGCCATGGACGGGGAACGGCGCCGCGCGCTTGGCGTTGCGGCCGGGGAACGGGCGCGCCACTACGGTCCGGAGGCGCAGGCGCAGGCGATGCTCGCGGCCTATCGCCGGCTCCTCCAGGGGGCTCACCATCAGACGGGAAGGGACGCCGCCGCGTGAGGCTCGCCTATCTGACGCATTCGCTCGAGTCCTGCTGGAACCACGGTAACGCGCATTTCCTGCGTGGCGTGCTGGCGGAGATGCAGGAGCGCGGGCATGACGTCCTTGCGCTGGAACCCGTCGAATCCTGGAGCCGCGACAACCTGCTGCGTGACCATGGCGAGGCCGGGCTGGACGCCTTCCGCGCAGCCTATCCGCAGTTGCAGCCGCGGCGCTACCGCAATGCCGGCGATATCGAGGCCGCGCTGGACGGCGCCGACCTCATCATCGTCCACGAATGGAACGAGCCGGCCATCGTCGCGGCGGTCGGTCGCCTGCGCCGCCTCGGCGCGCGCTTCACGCTGCTGTTTCACGACACGCACCATCGCGCCGTCAGCGACCCGGAGGCGATCCGGCGCTTCGACCTCGAGGGCTATGATGGCGTGCTCGCCTTCGGCGAGGCGCTTTCCGCGGTCTATCGTCGCTGGGGCTGGGGCGGCCGCGTCTTCACCTGGCACGAGGCGGCGGATACGCGCCTGTTTCACCCGCCGACGACGGAAGTTGCACGCGACGGTCTGGTCTGGATCGGCAATTGGGGCGACGAGGAGCGGAGCGAGGAACTGGAGCGCTTCCTGCTGCAACCGGCCGAGGAGGCCGGCCTGCGGCTCGACATCCATGGCGTGCGCTACCCCGACCACGCATTGCGGATGCTCGCGGCGCATGGCGCGCGCTACCGCGGCTGGTTGCCGAATGCCCGGGCGCCGGAGGTCTTCGCGCGGCATCTCGCCACGGTGCATGTCCCGCGACGCTTCTACCTCGACCTCCTGCCGGGCATTCCGACCATCCGGGTCTTCGAGGCGCTGGCCTGCGGCATTCCGCTGCTCTGCTCGCCCTGGCGGGATGCGGAAGGGCTGTTCCGGCCCGGCCAGGACTACCTGGTCGCACGCGACGGGGCGGAGATGACGCGGTATCTGCGCGCCGTGCAGGAGGATGCCGGGCTGCGCGCCAGCCTGGTCGCGTATGGCCTCGAGAGCATCCGCGCCCGCCATACCTGCGCGCATCGGGTGGAGGAATTGCTGGGCATCGTCGCCCGGCTGCGCGCGCCGACGGAGGCCGTGGCATGAGGATCGCGTTCTACGGCTCGAGCCTGCTTTCCTCCTACTGGAACGGCGCGGCCACCTATTATCGCGGCCTGATCCAGGAGCTGCATCGGCACGGCTACCGGACCACCTTCTACGAGCCCGATGCCTTCGACCGCCAGCAGCACCGCGACATCGCCCCGCCGGACTGGGCCGAGGTCCGGGTCTATCCGGCGACCGAGGCCGCGCTGCGGGAGGTGATCGCCGAGGCCGCGCGGGCGGATGTCGTGGTGAAGGCGAGCGGCGTCGGCGTCTTCGACACCGAGCTGCTGCAGGGCGTCATGGCGGCCGCGCGGCCGGAGGCGATCCGCATCTTCTGGGACGTGGATGCGCCGGCGACGCTCGCGGAAATCGCCGCCGCGCCGGACCACCCGCTGCGGCGCGCGCTGCCCGGCCTCGACCTCGTCCTCACCTATGGCGGCGGCCCGCCCGTCGTGCAGGCCTATGAGGGCTTCGGGGCGCGCCGCTGCGTGCCGGTCTACAACGCGCTCGACCCCGCCACCCATCATCCGGTCGCGGCGGAGGAGCGCTTCGCATCGGACCTCGCCTTCCTCGGCAATCGCCTGCCGGACCGGGAGGCGCGGGTGGAGGAGTTCTTCCTGCGCCCGGCCGCGCTGCTGCCGGACAGGCGTTTCCTGATCGGCGGCAATGGCTGGCACGACAAGCCGATGCCGCCGAATGTCCGCCATATCGGGCATGTCTATACGCGCGAGCACAATGCCTTCAACGCAACGCCGCTGGCGGTGCTGAACATCGCGCGGGACAGCATGGCGCAGGTCGGCTACTCGCCGGCGACCCGGGTCTTCGAGGCCGCGGGGGCCGGGGCCTGCCTCATCACCGATGCCTGGGTCGGGCTGGAGCTC
The DNA here is from genome assembly GCF_030657435.1 of Paracraurococcus lichenis. Taxonomy (GTDB): domain Bacteria; phylum Pseudomonadota; class Alphaproteobacteria; order Acetobacterales; family Acetobacteraceae; genus Paracraurococcus; species Paracraurococcus lichenis. Next base: position 46,993 of record NZ_JAUTWS010000045.1, read on the forward strand.
TTCCTGCGGGACGGAGAGGAGGTGCTGGTCGCGCGCGATGGTGCGGAGGTGGCCGCCCATCTCGCCGCGCTCACGCCCGGTCGCGCGCGCGCCATCGGCGAGGCGGCGCGCGCCAGGATCATGGCGCAGCACACCTACGCCCGCCGCGGCGCGCAGGTGGACGCGCTGCTGCGTGAGGTCGCGGCGCGGCGCCGCGCAGGCCAGGCGGCATGAGCGACCGGCCCCTGCGCCTCGTCGTCCTCGGGCTCAGCCTGTCCTCCGCCTGGGGCAATGGCCACGCCACCACCTACCGCGCTCTGCTCAAGGCCTTCGCCGCGCGCGGGCATCGCGTGCTGTTCCTCGAACGCGACGTGCCCTGGTATGCCAGCCAGCGCGACCTGGCGTCGCCGGACTATTGCGAACTCGTGCTGTATCGCGATCTCGATGACCTGCGGCGCTGGCAGGACGACATCGCCGCGGCCGATGCGGTGGTCCTCGGCTCCTATGTCCCGCAGGGTGTCGCCGTCGGCGACCTAGTGCAGCGGATCGCGCGCGGCGCCACCGCCTTCTACGACATCGATACGCCGGTGACCCTGGCGAAGCTCGCGCGCGACGACGAGGAGTACATCGCCGCGCGGCAGGTGCCGCAGTTCGACCTCTATCTCTCCTTCACCGGCGGGCCGACGCTGCGCCGGCTCGAGCGCGAGTACGGCGCCCCGGCGGCGCGCGTGCTGCATTGCTCGGTCGATCCTGCCGTCTACCAGCCGCTCGGCGGGCCGCGGCGCTGGGACCTGAGCTACCTCGGCACCTACAGCGACGACCGCCAGCCGATGCTCGAGGCGCTGCTGCTCGAGCCCGCGCGTCGGGCGCCGCAGCTTCGCTTCGTCGTCGCCGGCGCGCAGTATCCGGCCGGCATCGACTGGCCGGCGAATGTCGAGCGGCTGGAGCATGTCGCGCCCGCCGACCACCCCGCCTTCTACACCGCCAGCCGCTTCACCCTGAACGTCACGCGGCAGGACATGGTGCAGGCCGGACACAGTCCGAGCGTCCGTCTCTTCGAGGCAGGGGCCTGCGGAACCCCTGTCATTTCCGATACCTGGGACGGGATCGAGGCCTTGTTCCGGCCGGGCGAGGAGATCCTCCTTGCCACGCGGCCGGGGCAGGTGCTCGACATCCTGCTCGGCACGGCGGAGCCGGCGCGGGACCGGCTCGCCGCGGCCTTCCGGCAACGCGTGCTCGGCGCCCATACGGCGGCGCATCGCGCGGCGGAGCTGGAAGGTCATCTGCGTGCGGCCCTGCGCCGCCACGATCATCTTGCAAGGGAGCAGGCGGCCACGTGACCAGGGGCAGGCGAAAGGTCGCTGTCGTCGCCGGCGGCGCGGGATTCCTCGGCTCGCATCTCTGCGATGCGCTGCTGGGCAGGTCCTGGGATGTCATTTGCGTGGACAGCTTCCGCACCGGGCGAAAGCAAAACATCCTCCATCTGGAGCATGAGCCTCGCTTCGACCTGCTGGAGGCCGATGTCATCGAGTTCCGGCCGGGGCAGATCCTGCGCGGCGGGACGCGGGTGGATGCCGTGTTCAATCTGGCCTGCGCGGCCTCCCCGCCGCATTACCAGGCGGATCCCGAACACACGCTGCTGACCTGCGTGCTCGGCACCCGCAACCTGCTGCAGCTTGCCGAGCGGGCCGGGGCCGGCTTCCTGCTGGCCTCGACCAGCGAGGTCTATGGCGACCCGGAGGTGCATCCGCAGGCCGAGAGCTACTGGGGCAACGTGAACCCCTGCGGCCCGCGCGCCTGCTACGACGAGGGCAAGCGCGCGGCGGAGACGCTGGCCTTCGACTATGCCCGCGCCGGGCGGGCGCAGGTGCGCGTCGCGCGCATCTTCAACACCTATGGCCCGCGCATGCGGCCGGATGACGGCCGCATCGTCTCCAACGCGGTCACCCAGGCTCTCGCTGGCGATCCCATCACCATCTACGGCGACGGCAGCCAGACGCGCTCCTTCTGCTACGTGGACGATCTGGTGGAGGGACTGTGCCGCCTGGCCGCGTCGGACGCGCCGCTGCGCGGCGCGGTCAATCTCGGCAATCCGGAGGAGCTGACGGTCGCGGAACTCGCCGAGCGCGTGGTCGCCCTGACCGGCTCCACCTCCGCCATCGTCCGGCGGCCATTGCCGGTGGACGATCCGCGGCGGCGCCGGCCGGACATCGCGGTCGCGCGCGAGTTGCTGGGCTGGCAGCCGCGCGTCGGGCTGGAGGCCGGGCTGCGCAGCACCATCGCCTGGTTCATGCAGGAACGCCACTGGGCGATGGCCATGCGCGCCGCCGCGAACGACGCGCATCCGCGCTACGCCAAGGGCAATGCCGGCGCCCTGCCGGGGCCGGAGCCCGTGCCGCTGCGGGCGCGCAGCGACTGAGCGTTGATCGCGCCTGGATGCTGCTCGCGCCGCGTGATCCGTTTCGTCAAGGCTGCGTGCGCAGGATGCGGTTGCGGGTTTCCTCCGCTGCCGATGCTGCGTAGCAGGGAAGCGATGACACGCCGGACCTTCCTCCTTGCGGCCGCTGCGGTCGCCCTCGGGCCTCACGGCGCCTGGGCCGCGACGCGGCGCGTCGGCCCCGTCGCGCGGCGCCTGTCGCTGCGGCACCTGGCGACGGGCGACCGCTTCGATGGCCCCTGGCATGACGGCCGGGCGCCCGATCCTGCGGCCATGGCGGACCTGTCGCAGGTGCTGGCGGATAGCCGCACCCATGCGGTGATGCCCTTCGATCCCATGGCGATCGAGGTGCTGTGGGAGGTCGCGCGGCGCGCGCGCCTTGCCGGTCCGCTGACGATCCTCTCCGGCTATCGCACGCCGGAGACCAACCGCTTCGTGCATGGCGCCGGCGACAGCCAGCACCTGCGGGCGGGCGCAGTGGACGTGCTGCTGCCGGCGGAGCAGGTGGCGGGCTTCGGCGAACAGGCGCTCAAACTCGGCCGCGGCGGCGTTGGGATCTATGCGCGGCGCAGCTTCGTGCATCTCGACAGCGGGCCGGTGCGCGCCTGGGGCGATCTGCCGGACGGCGTCGCCCTGGCGCATGCCAAGCCGGTGCCGGTCGATCCCCTGGCGAAGATGGCCGAGGCCTGGGCGCAGACGCGCCTGCCCTAAGCA
>NZ_JAUTWS010000450.1 GCF_030657435.1 Paracraurococcus lichenis
CTTGGCCATCAATGCCCGCGACGCCATGCCGGAGGGAGGCCTGCTGACCCTCTCGGCCGAGAATGCCAGCAGCGAAGCCCTGCCAGATGGCGCCCGTGGCGGCCTTCCGCCCGGCGACTACGTCGCCCTGTCGGTGTCGGACACAGGGACCGGGATGACCGAGGAGGTGCTCGCCCGCGCCTTTGAACCGTTTTTCACCACCAAGGCCGTCGGCCGCGGCTCGGGGCTCGGTCTATCGCAGGTCTACGGCTTCGCGCGGCAATCCGGCGGTATGGTCGCCGTTGTCAGCCGACCGGGCGAGGGCACCCAGGTCACGGTCTGGCTGCCGCGGGCATCGGGAAATGGCCAAGAGCGGCTGCCGCCGTCCACCCCGGAGGGGCGGGTAGCATGACAGTGCGGCGTTGGGCGACGGCCACGAACACCCTGCAGATGCTGCCGACACGTAGGGTGCCCGGAGCTACGGCAGCTGCATCGCCGCACGGCGCCACGCTTCCGCACCTTCAAGTCGTGCTCGGCGACGACCGGCCTTGCCACCTCATC
>NZ_JAUTWS010000451.1 GCF_030657435.1 Paracraurococcus lichenis
TTCGACGGCCAGGAGCTCGCGGTATCTCAGCATCGCCTGCAACGGCGTGACGCGGGCGTTGGTGCGCAGCACGAAGATGCCGTCGTATCTCGCTTCCTCGGCCAGCTTGCCGATGTCGACCTCGAAGGCCGGCCCTGACTTGGCCTTGCCGCCCTTCGCATTTGTTGGAGCGACGCGGCGCAGGTAGCGGCGGTAGGCGGAGTTGCCGATCAGTGCCTTGTCTCCGCGCTGCAACTGCTGCTCGAGACCGGCAATGATGGCCTGTCGGTCGGCACGGTCTTTCTCAGCCTCAGCCTCGTTGCGGCACACAATGTAGCGCCGGCCGGCGTGCCGCACCTCCTTGGCAAAGAGCTGCGTCTCCGCACCATTGGCGCGCTCGACCAGCAAGGGAGTGAAAGGGCCATCGTCGGCCAGCACCACCTCGTGCACCACGCGGTCGGTGCGCTCGCGGGCGCCGAGGATGTACTCGAGGCCGCGTTCTTCGAGACCCTCGATGGTAGGGGCCGAGATCATGCCGCGGTCAGCGACGACGCACACCCG
>NZ_JAUTWS010000452.1 GCF_030657435.1 Paracraurococcus lichenis
CGTCGACGCCCTGCTGCCGCACTGGGTTCGCCACGTCGTCGGCCAGCGCCCAGCAATCACCGTGGCGATGGACTGGACCGAGTTCGCTGCCGACGGCCAAGCCACGCTGATGCTCTCGCTGCTCTGCCGCCATGGCCGGGCCACGCCGCTCTTCTGGCTGAGCGTCGAGACGGCGACCCTGAAGGACCGCCGCAATGGCTACGAGTACCAGGCGCTGGTCCGCCTGGCCGAGGCGCTGCCCCTCGGGGTCAAGGTCTGCCTCGTCGCCGACCGCGGCTTCGGCGACCGCAAGCTCTACCGGTTGCTGACCGAGGAGCTGAAGTTCGACTTCGTCATCCGCTTCCGCGGCAACATCACGGTCACCGCCAACGACGGCGAGGCCCGACCGGCCGCCGACTGGGTCGGCAAGGGCGGCCGCGTCCGCATCCTGCGCGGTGCGACCGTCACCGCCGACGCCTACCCCGTCCCCACCGTCGTCTGCGTGCAGGCCAAGGACATGAAAGAGCCCTGGTGCCTGGCGAGCAGCACCGACCTGCCAC
>NZ_JAUTWS010000453.1 GCF_030657435.1 Paracraurococcus lichenis
CAGCGGAGGGCTTGGAGCAGGCCGTCTGGGAGCACGTGGCGGGCCTGCTCGGGGATCCCGCGCAGCTGGCGGCGCAGTATGAGCGCTTCCTGGCCGAGGCTCGGGACGGCAGAGGGGAGGCCGCCGACGACCGGCTGCGCGCCCGCATTGAGCGGCTCGACCGGGCGGACCGGCGACTGATTGAAGCCTACCAGGCCGAGGTGATCGGCCTCGAAGAGCTATCGGGGCAGCGCAAGGCCCTCGCCGAGCAGCGACGCCTGGCCGAGCAGCAGCAAGAGCGGCAACTCCGCCTAACCGAGCAGAAGCTCCGGGCCGAGGAGGCACTCGCCGGCTTGGTCGCGTTCAGCGAGCGCGTCGGCTCCCGATTGCAAGCCGCCGATAGTGCCGAGCGTCAAGCCATCTTGCGGCTGGTGGTCGAGCGCATCATCGTCCACGACGACGCTCTGGAAATCCAACATGTCATCCCGCTGCGCGGGCCGGACACAAACCCTGAAAGCAAGGAGCCGCAGCCCGTACGGCGATTGCGTACGGATGG
>NZ_JAUTWS010000454.1 GCF_030657435.1 Paracraurococcus lichenis
CGGCAGAACGGCTGTGACCCCGACCAGCTGTCCTTCCTGCACACCGTTCGCGTGGTCCGGCGGCATCTGCCCTTCCACGCCGCGTTTTCCCCCTCGGCAGCGCCGGCAGATGCAGCAGATGGTGCTGGTCGAGATCCTCGCCGTGCCGGCGGAGCAAAGCCGCGGCCGTCACAACCCGCGCGCGGTCAAGCGCAAGATGAGCAGCTTTCCCACCAAGGGCCGCGCCGCACCCGGCGCACGCCAGCCGCTGCACTATCCTGACCACATCCGGATCGTCGCGCCCGAGGGGCCGGGTCCAGAGCAGACGGCCACACCCTCGAGCCCACCGCCCCTGCGACCTCCCGCCGCCGACCGACACGCGTTCTGGCGCGATCATGTCCGGGCTTGGCGCGACAGCGGCCTCAGGCGCGCTGCATACGCCAAAGCGCACGGCCTCGCGCCTCGCACCTTCAATCACTGGATCGCCCGCTTGCGGCAGATGTTCCGCCGACGCCCAGCCGTCACTCCAGACCGCGCCTAAGTCAACGGTATTG
>NZ_JAUTWS010000455.1 GCF_030657435.1 Paracraurococcus lichenis
ACCGTTGTAAGTTTTCGTATCAGTCGTATCAGCCTGATTGGCTGACCGGTTCTGCCGCCAGGGCAACGGCGCCCCCGACTTGAGATGGGACGCTCCGGGTTCTCGACCGGCTCGTACCCCGGGAGGCAGATGCCTCCCGGGGCGTTGCCGGAGCAGGGTTATCGCCGCGGCTCTTCGCCGCAGCGGGTCCACCCCTTCGCGCTGCTCCCGCCCCCGACCGCGCGGTTCGTGCGGGCACTTGCGCACCCTCCCGCAACAGCCGACGAACACCCCGCCAACGGCGCCGCTCGGTCCTCGAACGCATCCTTGCAGCTGCGTCGAGGGGGGTGCCGTCCATGGTGACGAGACGTTCGCCATATCCCTGCGCCGCGCGGCCGATGACCAGGGCGGCGCTGTGATGCACCGACATGGCCCGTCCGCGGGCGTATTTCGTCCGGCCGATCACGCTGGTGAAGGCCGGGTTGACCTTGGCCAGGTCGACCCCGTCGCGCTTGCAGCGCGCTTCGAGGACCTGGAAGAACCTCGCGTAGG
>NZ_JAUTWS010000456.1 GCF_030657435.1 Paracraurococcus lichenis
GCGCGTGCAGTCCAGCGCCGCGACCAAGCTCTCGGCCGTGAACTCGTGCTCGAAGGCGTAGGCACGCAGCAAGTGATCGTAGGCATCCAGACGGTCCGGCCGGCTCCGCTGGTGGCGCTCGACCTCGGCGGCCTGCAAGGTCGGTTCGATTGCCGCAACGACGCTGGCAGCTACGCGGTCCTGCAGGTCGAAAACCTGCGTACGGTCGCCCTCGAAGCGGTCGGCCCAGAGATGCGCGCCCGGTGTGGCGTCAACAAGTTGTCCGGTGATGCGCAGCCGGTCGCCGGCGCGGCGGACGCTGCCCTCGAGCACATAGCCAGCGCCGAGGTCCCGCCCGACCTGGCGTATGTCGATCTCCTGGTCCCGATACGCAAATGAGGAATTGCGGGCTATGACGAAGAGCCCGCTGCTGCGGGTCAGCGCGGTGATGATCTCCATCGCCATGCCATCGGCGAAGTAGTCCTGCTCCGGATCGCCGCTCAGGTTCACGAAGGGCAGGACGGCGAGCGATGGCAACCTGGCTTCG
>NZ_JAUTWS010000457.1 GCF_030657435.1 Paracraurococcus lichenis
ATCGATGTCGGCAAGCTGGCCGAGGAAGCGAGATACGACGGCATCTTCGTGCTGCGCACCAACGCCCGCGTCACGCCGCTGCAGGCGATGCTGAGATACCGCGAGCTCCTGGCCGTCGAAACCCTGTTTCGCAAAACCAAGGGCGTGCTGCGCACGCGGCCGATCTATCACTCCTCCGACGCGGCCATCCGCGGCCACGTCTTCTGCTCCTTCCTCGCCCTCGTGCTGCAGAAGGAGCTGTACGAGCGCTGCAAGGCTGCGGGCTTCACCCCGGAATGGGGCGACGTGCTACGCGACCTGGACCGGCTGCAGGAAGTCTTGCTGGCCAAGGACGGCCAGCAGATCAGGCTGCGCACGCCCGCGACCGGCGCCGTCGGGCCGCTGTTCAAGGCCGTAGGCATTGCCCTGCCGCCGAACATCCGCGACGCCGCGGCGAGCTGAACACCCCTCAACCATAAATCGTCATCTGTGATGCTAACAGTCGGCAGCGGCCCTGTAAGCTGCTGACCCGAAACAGCTTTCCG
>NZ_JAUTWS010000458.1 GCF_030657435.1 Paracraurococcus lichenis
GTTGCTGCCGTGGTCGTGGCGTAGCGCCAGGCCGCGTGCGACGCCTGCGCTCAGGTGGCCGAACTGCTGGCGTACCGCCATGCCAAGCGCCTGGATGGCCTCGTAGCGGGTGCCGTGCTTGGCCACGTGCCAGCCGAGCAGCTCGGCATTCCAGTGCTCGGCGACGCCGAACAGCCAGACCTTGCCGTCCTGGACGGTGATCACCTGCGTCGCGTCGGTAGCCCACATGACGTTCGGCGCCTCGGTGATGATGTGCCGCTCATGCGACGCCTCCGGCCGCGGGCGGGCGCGGTGCGGCGAGAGCAGGCTGTGCTCGCGCATGAGCCGCAGCACCCGCTTGCGCGAGACCCGGATGCCATCCATCGCCCGCAGCCTGGCCCAGACCTTGCGGTGGCCCTCGCCGGTCCAGGGCGAACGGGCGAGGTCGGCCTGAATGGCTGCGAGCAGGTCCTCGTCGGAGAGGGCGGGCTTGGGGCCACGCCGGGCCGGGCTCGGCTTCGCTCCGGCCTCGCTGGCCTGCTG
>NZ_JAUTWS010000459.1 GCF_030657435.1 Paracraurococcus lichenis
GAACAGCTTGCGCCCGGCACCCTGGACCAGGCGGCGCAGGAAGACCAGGAAGGTCGCCGCTGTGAGCGCGCCATCATAGATCATGAACCGCAGCGTGCCCCGGTTGGTCAGGCTGGAGATCATGGACTGCGAGACCCGCGCCGCTGGCCGGGGCAGGACGGGGGTCTTGCCCCTTGGAGCGAAACTTCGGCCGTAACTGGCCTGGTTGGACAGGCCGGTCTCGTCCGCCCAGTGGATCTCAGCGCCTTCAACCTTGGCCCGGGCGGCAATCGCCGGGTACGCGTGTTGCAGCCAGGTGCGGACCTCGGGTTCCCGCCGCTCGGTGGCCCGGTGTGCCGGGCGCTGCGCGGTGAAGCCCCAGGCCCGCAGGGTGCGCCCGAGGGCTGAGGCTGACAGTCGCACCCCGGTCTCCCGCTCGATCAGGGCGCCAACCGCTTCGCGGGTCCACAACGAGAATGGCAGCTTCAACTGATCCGGGCAGCGGTCCGCGATCAGGCGCCGGATCCGCTGCTCCTG
>NZ_JAUTWS010000046.1 GCF_030657435.1 Paracraurococcus lichenis
CTGGATCTTCTCCCACAGATGGCTGTCGTAAGTTCCGGTGATGCCGTTCTCGCCAAGCTGGGAGGCGCCGATGCCCCGCAGTGGGATCCGGACATAGTCGGTGGTTCGGATGCGCTCGAAGGCCACCATGAGCCGCCGCTGGCCGTACTGCAGGCCGCTGCTCAGGTAGCCTTCGATGACGGCGCCAGGCCAAAGCAGGAAGTTCGTCCCGTCCTCCGAGCGCACCGCGGCGTCGATGGTGCAGGTGATAGGGCCCTGCGCCTCACTGTTTATCGGCCCGTCCGGCGTGCAGGAGATCGGCGTGTGGCTCGGGATGGTGAACTCGGGATGCTCGTTCACCCAGGGCGCCGCCCGGTTCACCCCCGGCCGCTCTCCCTCGCGCTGCGCAACCTGCTGCTGGGCACCTTGCCGGGCGGCAGCGCGGCTCTTCTCGACTTCCTCGGCCTTGGTGCGGGCCGCCTCGGCACGATTGGTGCTCGCGAGGGCCGAAGCCTCCCGCACGACGACCACCGCCCGAGTGCTCGCCGGTGGTGGAGTGGACGGGCCGGCTGCCGGTGCCGGAGCCGCCGCCGCGCCGGTGCTGGCCTCGGGCACAGCAGGTCGCAGCGGGGGAGGGGGCGGGGTAGTGACGACCGCCGCCGCCGGCTCCTGCATCACCCGCTGGCCCGTCATGGCGCATGTGGTGAGGGTGATGGCCACGGGCAGGCCTGTGCCGAGCAGTACCCAAGGCCATACCCGGCGCCGAGGCCGCTCACGCGATGCTTCGGCTTCGCCAGTCTCCTCGTAGAGGCAGTCGAGTTCGTCGTCATCCTCCTGCAGGTCAGTAACGGGGGCCACGACGCACCGTCCTCACAATGTTCGGGCTGATCGTGCCGGTGCCCGGGTTGGCGCCGTAGGGGTCGAAGCCGATGTTGCGAACCTCGGTCGCCTTGGTCGGGGTGCGGCGGAAGCACAGCACAGGGAAGGTGCCGTGGATGCGGAACAGGCCGGGCCCGAGGGTGTCTCGCGTCACCAAGGCCTCGCTCTCGGCGCCATCGCACTTGCCCGTCTCGGACTTGTAGACGTTCGGCACAGGCAGCCCGACGTCAAACCGGACCACGGTATCGAGGCCGTTGTCGGAGATTTCGAGCGGCTGGGTCTCTGCGTCGCCCCGAGCGATGTACTGCCAGTTGCGCGGATGCGGCCCGTAGAACGCCTCCTGCCGCAGCGTGCCGGCCAAGCGGTTCGAGGTCTGCACCGCGGCAGGCTGGGCCGGGGAGCCGTCCACCGCGATGCGCGGGGCTGGCCGCGGCGGCGGGTTCTGCTGGGCCGTATAGCTGAACCGCAGCAGCAGCATGGTGTCGGCATTGGCTGCCTTGCGCTTGGCCTCGTCAGGCTCGTCCGTTTCAGACAGCAGTGCCGCGCCGGCCTTGCCCGGGTTCGGCGCCAGGGCGTCGAGTTGAAAAAGGTGGTTCAGCACCTTGCCGTCGCGCATCTGCACCGGGACGGTCATCACCGTGCTTGGCAGGTCGGAGCGCAGCGCTTGCAGTTGCAGGGTGTTGGCGTCCGGTACGATCTGCCATTCCTTGGGCTTGTTGTCGTCGCCTTCCTTCCTCGCGGCGATCATGGCGCCGGCCGGATCGAGGATGGTGCTGCCCTCGGCGAACAGGATGGTGACGTGGGCCCCGACGCGGGCCGGCACGCGATAGACCTGCACCTCGTCGTAGGGAGCGCATCGTACCCGCGGATCGCCGGCGGCCGAGCAAGCTGGCGGGTCCACCATGGCAAGGGCAGGACTGGCGAGGATGGCGGCAGCGGAGGCGAGCAGCAGGTGGCGCATGAGGTTCTCCGTCAGCGGCAGGTGGTTGGGTCGATGGGGGTTGGGTCGACGTCGCGGCTGCGACCAACGAACATGATGTCAGCGGTCGGGTACTGGAGGTGCAGCGAGGTCGGCAGGCTTTTCACGGCCGAGTAGGACAACCGGATCAATCGGCGAGCGCACTGCGGCTGCTCCCCAGGCCGCGCCGCGACGATGATGGTCGGGACAACGATCGCGGTGGTGCCGGTGCGGATGGGCTTGCCGGTAGCGACCCGCTTCCAGCCATTGGTGCCGAAGAGAGCCTGCGCACTGTCCTTGTTCGTTGGATCCCATTCGGAGACGACTTCCTGGCGCAGCATCGCGGCCGAGAGCCCGGCGCAATAGTCGTACTGGCTCTGCGCCTCGACCCAGCTATATCCCTCGCAGGCGCGGACGAACTGCGCGGCGGTGCCAAGGATCAGCGCCTCGCGCTTGCTCTCCGGAAGGTCCCAGGTGCTCTCGAAGACGGCGGCCGTGTGGTCGGTGTCGTTCAGCACCGTGAAGTGGTGCACGTCGCGCCGCAGCGGGTAAGTGCCGCTCCACCCCCAGGCCATGGCCGCGGCCGAGATCCAGCCCGCCACACCCACGCCGACGCCAATGCGCCGCCACGTCCTCGTGGTCGCCTCACGGTCACGGGCATCGCGCCGGCCGGCGGCCAAATCCTTCCGAAGCTCGAACATCTCGTCCGCCGACGGCGTAAACAGGGCGCGCGGCGGCGGGGGCAGTTCGGCCACGACCTGGTTGCCGGTGGCGCCGGCGGCCGGCAGGGCGTCGCTCACCGAACGCCTCCGAGGCCGGTAGCTTCCGCAGCGCCGAGCGGCGGGCGGGCGATCTCATTCCCATTCCACGCCCATTGCCCGGCATTGAGTTGGCGCCAATCGCCGCCGGGGGTGACCAGTGCCGGGCGATCCTTGGACGAGCTACAGGCGGCGAGAAGAAGGGCGGTGACGATCAGCAGGGCGCGCATGTCGAACCTCTCACGATCCATACGGACGGGGGCGGGCAGGGCTGGCGACAGAGGTGGCCTGACGAGCGATGGCACCGCCGGGCCCACCTGAGCCGCGCGGCGGACGGCCTTGCGGACCAGGACCGGAACCTGGGCCGCGCCCCGAAGGCCCGCCCCGCCCGCCGCCATGGATGTGCTGCATCATGTTGCGAATTGTATTGGTGGTGCCGGCGACCAGCGCGTAAGCGCCGCGCGCCGCAGTGCCGGCGGCCCTGCCGGTGGGGCCAGCAAGGTCGGGCACGATGGTGGGGGCCATGCCCGAGCCGCCGATCTGGTAGGCCAGCAGAGAGGCGTAGCCCATCAGCAGCAATCCGACGCAGCAGACGATGGCGATGAAGTGCAAGACCCGATACGACTGCAGCGGCCCAGGGGTGTCGGCCGAGGTCATCGGCGGATCAACCAGGGCGTCGAGCATGACAAGTTCGCTCTGGAGCGACATCTGCGTCACCGCAACGAGCATCACGCCGGCCAGGATCAGCGAGACAATCTTCCCTAGCCACCGATCGAAGAACGGCCGGGTCCGATCGAACAGCGCCAACATGAGGAAGACGGGCGCGAAGCCGATCAGCATGCCGCGCAGGACGCTGGTCACGAGATAGCCGACGAGACACCCCATGATCTGGATGCCCGTCGCGGCAACGACCATTATGAACGAGGCATGGCCGAACAAGTCGTAATAGCTGACCTTGCTCCACAAGGCCGCAACGCGCTTCCATCCGTGGGCCCAGAGCGCATCAAGGTCGGTGCCGAAGTTCCCGGGCATGGTCAGGCCGAAGTCAGCAGGCGAGGCAGTATTCTCACCCGCGAACCCGGCGCTCGTCAGGGTGCGGGTGAGCCAGCCGGGAAGCGACACGCCGAAGAAGTCGCGGACATACTGGTTCAGCAGCGGCGTCGAGAGAGCGAGGGAGACGAGCAGGGCCATCGCCACGCCACGGCGGATCAGGTACTTCAACTCTTGCTCGTTGTCGCCAACCAGAAAACGCCAGCCGGTCACCAGGCACCAAGCCGTCAGGGCGATGATGGCTGCCGCTCCCATCTCGCGGACGAAGGCCTCCAGCAGCCGGTCCGTTGCTCCGACGACGGCGCGGTCCCAGAAATCGACGATGCTGGCGATGTCGGGTTTCACCGCGCGTCGAGCCTCCGGGCTTCGCCGGCAGCGGCGCACGCACGGGCACTGGGCCGCCCCGTGGGCCGGCTGCACATCGACAGCACCCAATCGCGGGTCCAGGGCGTGCCAGCGTAGAACAGCGGGTTGCCGGGGTCAGACCGAGGATGAGCGCGGATGAAGGCGTCGGCTTGCCGCGTCATGGCGCGAGCGTCGGCAGCGCGTGCCTCGCGGCTCTCTCGTGCCAGGGCAGGGGAGGCGACCGCCAGCAGCACCGCCACGACGAACCGGCCCCTCATGGGATCAAGCTCGCGGTGACGGGGATGTAGCGGGCTCGGCGCCGCGCAAGGACCGCGTCCGCCTCCCGCACCATGTCCTCAGCGCTCTTGCGGTTTCGCTGCTCGTCCTGCTGCTTGCGCCGCTCCTGCTCGGCCTGGTTCGTCATCTCCAAGGCTTTGAGTTGATTGGCCTGGGTCTGCGCAAAGGCCACTTCCGCCAGCAGGCGGTTGTTCAAGTCAGCGCGCTCTGCGGTGGTGGCCTGCTTGCCGATCTGTCCCGCGAGTTCGCCTAAGCCGTCGATCCGGCGGGCATTTCCCTCATATCCCTGCTGTGTCATGGCAAGCTGGGCGGCGTTGGAAGACGCCTCCTCCCGCAGCCGCACCGCATCAGGATCGTCGCCTTCGGGGCGATAGACGAGGTTGCGTTGGAGGAAGTCATTCATCAGGCCGGACAACTGGAAGCTGGCCGGGTCGAAGCCGAGCGCGCCGGCGAGCGCATCGCGGACTTGGTTGCTGTCGCCGGGCAAGGGTGCTCGGACGTTCGCCCGCACAAGGGACATGGCGAAGTTCTGTAAGTAGGTTGGGTCAGTAAAGTTGTGGTAGAGTTGGACGCCCTGGTTCACCTGTTCCACACCGTTGCGGATGATCGCCGTCCCCTGCGTGATGGTCTTCGCCATCTGCGCTCCCTGGGTGATCCAGCGAGCCGTTGTCTCGGCGGCTTCCTTGCCGACCAGGGCGTTCAGCGCGACGTCCACCACGGGAATGCCAGCGGCGCCAGCGAGCCCAGAGGCCAGGGTGGCGCAGGCGGCGGACGACAGCACGAAGGCGGCCAGCGGTCCGCGGCGAAAAGCGGGATGGGTCACGTCAGCGTCCCCCCACGCGAAAGGACTGCCGGGCAGCGGTACGCGCCAGCAGGCGGTCCGCATAGCGGTTGATGGCGGATCCGATGAAACGCAGCAGCGGGAAAGCGCCGCTAATGCCGCCGATCCAGCCGCCCGCAACCATGCAGGGAGGGACGGCAACGCAGATCATCCGGCCAATCTCATCCGGTCCCCACGGATGAAACGGGTCCAGCGACATGAGCATGGTCGCCACCGTAGCGGATCCTGCTCCCCCAATGACGCCGCCGACGACGCCCTTGAGAGCGCCCATCACCGCATCTGATGCTATGCGCGCGTTCATTCTGCGGCCTCCAAAACTGGTTGCTTGGCCCGCTCCGCATCCTTGGCCGCCTGACGGGCGGCTTCGGCCATGGCGCGCGCATGGGCCTGCGGCGCGCGCTGTAGGAAGATCGGCACCCACGCCTCCGGATCGGGACCGACTTCGGCGATGATGCGATCCAATTCGTCGCCGGTGGACGAGCGTCCGGACAGCATCCAGAGGTGCTGCTTGATCGAGGATAGGTCGAAGTCGAGGACGACGCTCGCGCCGGCCCGGCTGATGACGAAGCGCTTCGGGCCGCGAGTGAAGTCTTGTGTGACCATGCGGAACATCACCGGCGTGAAGCCGATAGCCTGATACTCGTCCCAGTCCGCCTCCTTGTTGGCGAAGCTGATCTTGGTCGGCGTCTGCTGCTTGATGACGTCGCCGATCTTGCTGGCGAGCAGCGCGCCGGGCGACTGCGAGGCCATGACGACGACGCCGTTCTTCTTCCGGATGGTCGATAGATTGTCGCCGATGATGTCCTCGAACTCGGGAATCTTGAGTGCCTGGGCCAGCTCGTCCCAATAGAGGAAGAGCGGCTCGCCGGTCGCCAAGCGCCGCACCCGCCACGACAGGTCGGCGAGGATTGGCCCGCACACCTCCGGGTGTTCGAGCAGGGCGGTGGTGTCAAAGCCGGCGCAGCGGCGCGTCAGGTCCACCTCGTCCCGCTCGTTGGCGAAGACCCAACCCAGCGTGCCGCCCTCGCACCAGGGTTCCAGCCAGGCGCCGGCGCCTTGGTTGTTCCGCCAGCCCATGATCTGCCGCACGCAGGCCCAGGACCGCATGGCCGGCGGCATCCGCAGTTGCTGCGCAATGGCCCGGTTGAGGCGGTCCACCTCCTCAGGTGTCCAGGCGAAGTCCTCCGGCGCTTTGGCATTGATCGCCGCAGTGAACAGCTTGACCAGGTGCCCGTGATCTTCTGGGGTGTTGCGGGCAGCCTTGAGCGGGGCGAGGCCGGACGGCACGCCGTACCGCAGGGTCAGGTAGCTGCCGCCCATGCCGAGGATGCAGGGTTTGGAGCCCTGGTCCTTGTCGAACATGATCCCGCGGGCGTTCAGCCGCTCCACCGCGCCCAGCAGCAGCACGCAGGCCAGCACCGACTTGCCCTCGCCCGTCATGCCCAACAGCAAGGTTGAGCCGACCTCGCCACGGTGAAGGTTGTGCCGGTAGAGGGTGCCGCCCGTGGTCCGGAAATCGGCGACGTAGTCCCCCCACAGCGGGTCGTCGTCACCGGGCGGGTAGTTGTGCAGCGGCGCCACGGCAGCGAAGTTCAACGAGGTGAAGTTGTCCCGGCGGGCGATCTTGTGCCAGCAGCCCGGGGCCTGCGCTGCCCAGGCGGCTTCCAGGTTGAGGTCCTCCTGCACCGGGCTCATACTGGCGTCTTTGAGGACGGTCACGGCATGGTTGGTGAGGTCGTTCAGTCGCGGACGGGTAGGGGCATAGACCGCGACAGAGAGGTGCATGGAGCCAAGCACCCATTCCTTGCGGTGGAACTCCTTCCGCGCCGCGCCAATGCTGCCGACGTCGTCCTCTTCCTCCTCGCCGGCGGTTTTCGCGTGACCCTGCCGGCGCTTCATGATGGTGCGGGCGATGGTTGAACTCTTGAACCCGAAGGTCGCGGTGATGACGCAGGTGCCGGGGAAGCTCAGCAGCCCGTTGAGAACCCCTGGCTCCATACCCTCGGGCCATGCGGTGAAGCCCAGCATCGTGCCGAAGTAGC
The DNA here is from genome assembly GCF_030657435.1 of Paracraurococcus lichenis. Classification (GTDB taxonomy): domain Bacteria; phylum Pseudomonadota; class Alphaproteobacteria; order Acetobacterales; family Acetobacteraceae; genus Paracraurococcus; species Paracraurococcus lichenis. Next base: position 7,150 of record NZ_JAUTWS010000046.1, read on the forward strand.
GGGCCGCCGCCCCATTGCCTGGCGTGCGGATCTCGATGGTGCGGGCGCCGGGAGTGAAGATCGGTCGGTCGCGCAGGATGGCGCGGCCGATGCGGCTGCCGCGCGCCGGCATGGGCACCCGATCATAGCGGCCGTACAGGATGATGCCGACCGCCTCGGCGACCTGGCTGTACCAGCGCAGCACGCCGTTCCGCCGGCGCTCCGCGCGCAGGCCGAGCGGGGCGATGCCGTAGAGGGCGAGGTCGCTCTCCAGTACAGCGCAGATTTCGTCCATCCGCCGAATGTCCTCCGGCGTCGGCATGCCGGTCTTCCCGCCGAACAGCCGGCCGAAGCCGGACGAGCGGAGCGTGACCGAGATGTAGATCGTGTTCCGGGTCAGGCCGTGGCCGAGGACGTGCTGGCGGTAGTCCTGGTCGAACTGACGCGGCCAGGTGTGGCGCATATCGCCAGCCTGGGGGACGCCATGCTCCATCAGCTTGCATACATGGACGCCGATGGTGAGGTTCGGGTGCGCGATGCTGCCGAGCGTGCTCTTCAGGCGGTTGTGCAGCCGGCCGATGGAGCGGTTCGTCTCCAACTCCCAGGGAAGGCCTGAAACCTGGTAGACGCGAACTTGCGTCCCGCCGTCGCGCAGGATCGTGCGCTCGTCATGATGCGCCCAATAAGGAAGAAGCTCGTCCGAGGTCCGGAGCGGCATGCGTCAGTCCTCGGGCAGGGTGATGTGGCGAGGCCGGCCGCCAACGCTGCCCAGGGGCAGGGACGAGACGGTCGAGCCGCCCCAAAGGCGACCACGCTTGCCGCCCGGCCGCATCACGACCGGATCCGGCGTCCACCAGGCGCCCGTGGCGTACTGCCACAGGGTCGCCAGCTTCTTCAGGTCGCCATTGAACCACCGCTGCGCCGCCGCCCAGGCGATCGGCAGCACGGCGATGGAGAACGGATGCACCAGCACCGCCGAAGCTGCACCTGCAATCAAGCCGGCGATGCTCAGACCGAGAGGCACGCCGCCCGGCGCCGCAGCGCGCGAGATTGGGTACACAGGGTCGCTGTGTGGAGGATCGTCGTCCCAATCGGGCGGCGCGCTCATCAGAGGGCGACCCCGCCGCCGCCGAGCAGGCGCTGACCGATAAATGCGCAGCCGGCGATGAAGCAGGTGCCGATGATACCACCGACGATCCAGCGCCCCTCTACCGGGTTGCCGCGCAGGTGCATGGCGCCGACCACGCCCCAATAGCCGAGGATCAGAGCGCCGAGCACGAGCAGCAGGAGATTGATGCCGTTGGAAATGACGGTGGTCGGATTGAGGTTGCCGCTGATGTTGACGCCTCCGGTCGTGATTTGAGCGAGTGCCGGCGAGGCTGCCGTGGTGGCAAGCAGGATGGCCGTGGTGATGCGCTTCGACGGGAAGGTCATGGATTGCGGTCCGCGAGGCGCTGGGGAGGGGCCCCGGTGCTGCCCGCCTCGGATGGCGGCACGGGGAAGCTCGTCGCAGGACGGCGGCCCTGCTCGAAAGCGGTTGCCCTAGCCGCACGCTCGAAGGCCGTCGCGCGGGCGCGCGGGGTGGCGACTTCCGAAGTCGCGGCGGGGGAGGGGGCGTTCAGGAGCGGCGCGAGCCGGGCGCGGCGGTCGGCCACCTGACGGGCATAGGCGGGGGCGCCATCAAGCCGGCCGGAGTTGTACCGCTGGTCGACGGCGGCCTTGAGGTCGGCAACCCAGTGCGCGGCGCCGGCGGCCATGTTGGCGCACGGGTCAGTCAGACGCTCGATCGTCGTCAGGCCGTGACGGCGCCAGTTGCCCTCGCCGGTGAGTTGGAACAAGCCGATGCCAAGGACGTGCCCTGCTGCCAAGCGACGGAGCATCTCGGCCGCAAGCGCGTCTCGGGATATCAGGAACAGGCTCTCGCGGGTGGTCTCGTCCCGCAGCGCCCATGGATTAAAAGCGCTCTCCTGCTCCGCGACGGCGGCGAGGTCGAGCCGATAGGGTTGATACTGCGGAGGCAGGCATACGGGATCGGTCGCCAGGCAGCGGAACAGCGCGATGCCGGCAACCCCGAGGCAGGTCACCGGACCACCGAGAACGCCACGGCGCGCACCGTCCACAGCAACGCCTGCAAAGCAACCCAGACGGCAGCCAACGCCACGCCGAGCGCGAGGCCGATTACCGTGGCGAGGATGTCGAGCAGGCAAGCAAGTGGCGATGCGGCACCGGACGGCATGGACTTCCTCCCTAGACGAGCGGGCTGTCCGCAGCGGCACCAGTCAGTTGCGAAAGCGTCGCGCCGGTGTCTGCCGCTGACGGTGTCGCATAGACGTAGCCCTCAAGCGTGCCGGTGTTGGCGACGCCCTCAAACTTCGAACCGATGCCGGGGCTCGTGTTGGTGCCGCCGTCGACGAAGGCCTGCGGCACGTGATCGGTGAAGGTTTTGAACGCGTGGTCGTCGACGCCGAAGGTGATGTGGTCTTTTTGCCAGTCGACCCAGTAGGCGTGCGGCTGCGACGCGTCGATGCCGGTGTAAACGAAAGACGAATAGCCGTTGTTCGCCTCGCCGCCCTGGCCCGTGACGCCATCTCGCGCCCAGTGCAAAGTGCCGTAGGGCTGGCCGTCGCCATTGATCTCGACGAGGTCGATTTCTGGCCCTGGCCACTTGTCGTCAGATGGCCACAGCGCGGCGTAGGTGCCGCTGTGCCAAGCGGGCGTGAGCGAGCCGAACAAAATATGCAGGCCGTAGGCGAGGCCGCCGTCCGGACCACTTGCCGGGATCATAAGCCCCGAGAAGTCGGCCGAGGTCTGGACTTGGCTATATCCAGTGCCGTCCGTGACACCGGCTTGGCCCCAGTGATTGGTGAACAGGCCGCCGCCGTTGCCGAAGTCCTCGACGTACTTGATGTCGTAGTGCCCGCCGTTGAAGTCGAGCGACTTGTCATCGACCGCTACCGGGGCGCCGCCGTTCTTCACGCCGGGCGAGTAGATGTCGTCGTTGAGCCCGGTGCCAGCGAGCGCCTCCGTCATCGCTTTCTGATAGGCGTCGATGTCCGCCTGCGTGATGCCCGCCGCTGCGAACTGCTGCGCCTGCGCCTGGATGTCGGTGAAGGCGCTCTGCCCCGCATGAGCGGTGATGGTGGTGTTGTTGGCTGGCGCGAGGCTAGACGTGGTGAAGGTATTCACTCCGACCGTGTCGCTGTAGATACCGTGCGGACCACCCGGCAGCGCGACACCATCGAACGTGGCGCTGTCGATGATTAAGTTCCGGTCGTTGCCCGGTACCGCCATCACCGCTTCTGGGTTCGACCAATCGACAAGCTGGTTCCATCCATCGTTCAAGTAATCGATGCTGACGACGGCATTCGGTCCCCAGGTGCCGTGCAGAGTGATCGCCTGCGTCTGCCCAGAAAAATGGTCGGCGTCAGCGGTGAAGACGCCGCCGACCTGGTGGCCGTCCACAGAGACGGTGAACATCGGCATCACGCCAGCATAGGGAGTACCCGAAACCTGCAAGATCAGCGTGTCGGGTCCGGCGCCCGCGACGGTGCTGGTGAGCGGCGAAGCCATCAGCGTCTCTCCGTATCAGTGGTGATCGAGGACGAGCACAGCATCGGCCGGGCTCGGGATGACGGCAGGCCGGGTCATAAGATCGCCCAGCCCAATAGGCAGGAGCCGGCACTGCAAAAGCCGCACGCGACCACGAAGCCGCGGTTTTTCAAAAGCAGGATCAGGCCGGCGGCCATCAGGGTCGCGCCGAGGAGGGCGGGGACGGCGGTCATGCCGGAACACCAAACCCGTTGCGATTTGTGCTACCCATGGCGTCGAACCACATCCTAGGGGTTGTCTAAAACTATGTCCGTGTTAAAATGCCACGTCTGAGCGATGGAGGCAAGGCCCGCATGGCAAAAATCGGCTTGACCCGCGCCCAATGCCGGGCGGCTCGGAACGCTGTGGGGCTAAGTCAGCGCAAGCTCGCTGAGGAGGCGGCTGTTAGCCTGCCGGTGGTACAGGAGTTCGAGGGGAAAGCTGGGCGCATCCCGATGGAGAAGAACCTTCGGGACATCAAAGAAGCTCTGGCGCGCGCGGGCGTGGAATTTCAAAAGTTTCCGGACGGGCGCGTGGCCGTCATTTTCAGCGACAATGACACCGAACAGGCTTCGGTTGCTCCCGAAGAGGCTGGTGGCAAGTGATCGCCACCACGGTCACCTGCACCGTGGACGATTGCCGCTGCGCTGGAGTGATGCCGCCGCCGTCAGCGCACCGCTACGATGCGCGGCGCCACTGGCGGGCGAGAAGGATACAGCACCAGGCCGCGCTCCTCGACCTGCACCTTGGCGTCCCGGTAGACCGCCAGTGCGAGCTTCAGGTTTGCGAGGAAGGTCGGCTTGAAGTTGTTCATGCGAGTGAAGCCGGTGCCGAACTGGCCCTTCACGGCCACCCAGGATACTGGTGTGGACTTTTCAAGCGCGTGCAGCCGGTACGCCAGCCACGCATACAGGTCCAAGGCCATCGAGTTGTTGGAGATCGCCCGGATCGCGGCTTCCTCGACCGGAACAGGGTGGCGACGGAGTTGGTCGAAAAACACCTCCGAAAGGCGGGCCACCTCTACAAAGAGAGCATTCTGCGCCGGATCCTCACTTGGCACGAACATGGCGGTGTCCATGACGTTTTGATTGACCAAGCCGACATGGGTCCCGGCTGTAACGTGGAAGGTGAAGCGGCAGCGCGCGATACGGTCGGCCTGCTCCCGGACGTCGACAAGCGACTTTCCGCCGATACTGATGTTCATCCGACCGAGCCAATCGCGCAGGCTGCGCCCGAGCAGCACGTCACGTGTGCCAGTCCGCAGGGCCTCAGATTGCAGGTAGAGCATGATCAAGCGAGCGCGCGAGCCGTAGGGCACGCCCACCGGAACCAGCTTGCCGTCCGCTCCGGGTTTGCGACCAGGCTCGACGGCCAAGGTGAGGTTAGGGCGGGTGATCGTCCAATCTTCATCGTCGGCGAGGCGTCGATGGGGAAGGGCGGCTTGGCACCAGCCGCTGTAGAGAAAGCCGATGCCGCCAGTCTCATCCGAAAGGTACGTCGACGCGGCCTCGACCACTGCCCGGTCGATCGCGGCCAAAGCCGCCTCCTTGCCTCGCGCCTCCAGGATGTCGTGCACCGTGCCCATGTGCAGAAACATGCGCCGCCGCAGGGGACCTGTCGCTGTGGACTTTACCAGCAGGAAGCTACTAGGCAGGTAATTGAAGACTCTAATTGTATGTGCTGGCAAAGTCCTCGGGATAACCCGCCTAAGCTGTTGATTTTATTGCGACACCCTCCTTCCCGGGCGCTGGTAAAGTCCACGCATCCCGCTGGCAAAGTCCACGGGCTGGTTGTGAGTAACCGGGGCACACAGCATCAGCGCAGGCTACCTTCCACCAACCCGCTTCACCCACTGCGCGGTTGGGTCGCAGAACCGTTTGTGCTTGACGTCGCTCAGATTAAACGACACTCTCTCCCCCATCCTCGTGAAGTCCGTCCAGCAGTCAGATCGCCGTCAAACGCGATGCTGAGTGGTGGCGTCTATGCGCTGACAAATGTCACTCATGGACTAGAGGTGCAGTCCCGCACTGGGCACTCTAATGGAAATGTCTGTCGACGGACCGCCACAGGTTTATGTGGCCGCCCGTGGGCACAGGCATGTCTAAGCGCAGACGGCGCGTGTCATTTTGCCCGACCTGAAAACGAGTTCGAGGTACTTGCGGGCCTGTCGTCGGACAGGCGCGAGCATGGGGGCGCTGGCGCCCTTCACGCCAACAATCCCCGTAGGTGACGAGGTAAAACGAAAGCGTCGGTCCGCTTCTGGGAAGGTAGACCCTCAAGAGAGGTATGATGATGAGCAATCTTAGCGCACCCAAACTACGCCCTCTTCGTGAAGTCGTTCTCGCCGTCAAAGAGAATGCTAGGAAAGCCGGAGCTTCCGAGGTTGAACTTGGCGCTGCGAAGCATCGGCGCGCTTACACGGCTGTACTGAATGGTGACATTCCGACCGTTCTGGTGAACGGCCGACACCATGTGACTGAAGACAACGAACTGCGAGTGGCCCAGGCACTTGGCCTGAACTTCGTCGGATAAGAAACCCCGGACGCGGTCAGAGACCGGCCGGGGCATAAAGGTAGGCTACAAAGTTCCCAACGAAAAAGTAGCCGCCTAGCTCGCTGGCCGCAAGCCCAGACCGCGCCTCAAAACGAGGCCGAATTGTTATGCCTTCTGAAAGCACTCGTTCGACCAACACGTTGGTCGAGTGGAAGCCGCTTGTCCGCAACTCATCTCGGGGATTCGCGGCGGTTCTCGCTTTGCTCGATGCCGAGCGCACCGGGAGTGCCGGATGATGCCGGACGATCATTCCCAGCAAGCACGCGACCCGCAGACTGGCCGCCGGCTCCTGATGCACGATAACGGCTTCCCCCCGGTGCCGACCGCGGGCAAGCGCGCCCTTCTGCGAGACTGGCCGCGCGTGTGCGCAACTGCCAGCGTCGAGGAAATCCAACGCTGGTCGGCCAGGTATCCTGACTGGACGAATACAGGCGCGCTCTGCGGCGCCCCGACCGCCCCTGACGCAGACGGGTGCCTTTGGGCTGCGTCCGCTGTGGATATTGACGTGCTGAACGCGACGGCCGTGAACCAGATCGTGGCCCACGCGGATACCATTCTAGGGGTGACGCCTCTGTGCCGGATCGGCCGAGCGCCGAAGACCCTGTTGGTCTTCCGCACTGCGGCCCAACTGCGGAAGATGGCAGTCAGCTACCTTATGCCGAACGGCGAGATTGCGAAGGTCGAGATCCTCGGTCAGGGCAACCAGTTCGTCGCCTTCGGCATCCATCCGGACACCCACAAGGAATACTTGTGGGTCCGCGAGGGTAGCCCCGACATGGTGCCGCTGACCGAGCTACCCCCGGTGGACGAAGCCTTGCTGCGGCGCTTCCTGGCTGCGGCTGAGGCCGCACTCCGCGACGTTGGCGGTGTTGCGTGCGACAGCAACGGGAAGCCCATTCCAGAGGCGCCAAAGACCGCGAACCAGCCGCCCCCCGCCGGTCGTCGCTTCACCTCAGCCGATGACGGAGGAGGCCGCTATGTCTCGGCGGCCCTGGAGGCCGAATGCCGTGCCGTTGCGGAGACCCGCGAGGGCAGCCGCAATAACCGGCTAAACATCGCCGCCACGAAGCTCGGTGGCTTCGTCGCTAACGGCCATCTGGGAGAGGAAGAGGTAAAGACGCGGCTGCTGGCTGCTGCGCTGGCAGCCGGGTTAACGCGCCCAGAGGCGGAAAAGACCATCATCTCGGGCCTCTCATACGGGAAGCAGACGCCCCGTGACGTGCCTCGCCGCGATGCGCCGGAAGTCGGCAGCAGGAAGCAGAAATCTGGTACGGCCAAGCCAAAACACGAAAAGGCGGAGGCGGCGGCACACACAGATCTTGACCCTGACGACCTCACGGAAGACCGGCTGGCGCTAATCTACGCCGAACGCCACGCCAATGCTCTGCGCTACTGCCATGACAGTGACGCGTGGTTCCTCTGGGACAACTGCCTGTGGCAGCGGGACCGAACCCGGCTCGCGGCGGACTGGGCGCGCGAGCTTTGTCGTGACCTCGCCACTGAGACCGGCGCGACCGGAAAGGCGAAGGCGGCCCTCGGCCGCGCCGCCACATGTTCAGCCGTTGAGCGCTTGGCACGGCTGGATCGAGGCTTTGCCGCAACCCGCGAGACTTGGGACGCTGATCCCTGGTTGCTCGGCACCCCCGGCGGCACGGTGGACCTGCGAACCGGCATCTTGAGACCTGGGCAGCAATCCGACCACATCACGAAGTCAACGACGGTCGCTCCGTCCGAAACCGTAGACTGCTCGCGCTGGCTGCAATTCATGCACGAAGCGACGAACGGTGACACGGCCCTGATCCGCTTCCTCCAGCAATGGGCTGGATACAGCCTCACCGGCGATACACGTGAGCAAGCGCTGCTGTTCGTTTATGGCAAGGGTGGCAACGGGAAGGGACTCTACCTGAACACGTTGGGTGACCTTCTGGGCGACTACTGTCGGAATGCACCCATGGACACGTTCGAGGCGACGAAGGGCGACCGGCACCCGACTGACCTTGCACATCTGCATGGGGCGCGCATGGTCCGCGCCTCGGAAACCAGCGAAAACCGCACATGGGACAGCCGGCGCATCAAGCAGGCGACGGGTGGCGACCCGATCTCGGCCCGCCACATGCGGCAGGACTTTTTCGAGTACATTCCGACCTTCAAGATTACCGTCATTGGAAACTACAAGCCGGCGCTGTCTTCGGTCGGGGACGCGGAGCGGAGGCGGTTCAACATCGTCCCGTTTATCCATGAGCCACCGGAGAAGGACCTGACCCTTCCTGCGAAGCTCCGCGAGGAATGGGCCGGTATCCTACGTTGGGCCATCGAGGGATGCCTTGATTGGCAGCAGAACGGGCTGGTGCGACCGAAGGTCGTTCTGGACGCCACCGCTGATTATTTCGAAGCGCAAGACCTGCTTGGCCAGTGGATTGAGGAACGTTGCGAAGTCACCCCAATGGGTTCGGCCCAGTCCTCTCTGCTCTACGCAGACTGGAGCACATGGGCTCGGGAACGGGGCGAGGAACCTGGCACCAACAAGACATTCTCCGGGCAGATGGAGCGCCAGTTCCAAAAAGGCCGGGACAAGAATGGCGTGCGGTTCTTCGGGCTGAAGCTCCAGCCGTCCGAAACCGGAGTCTGGTAACGACCTCTCTCCGTCGTCGCCGGTGAGCAGGGTCTAGACCGCCCAAGTAGCGCATCCCGCAACAGCAGATGATCGCTGACCTTCTGTAGGGGCCAGAGCGCATGCAAAAGCAGGAACATATGATGAACTATATTAGGGCTGCACAACCCTACACCGGCCGCCTTGATCATCCCAGCCAGTGCGACAGCGGTGTAGGGTGTAGGATAGTGCAGGGTATTTGCAGGTTAACAGGTCTACACGCGCACGCGCGCGTGTATAAGGGGATAAACCCCCATTCACCCTACATCAACCTGCACCCTACACCCTCGGATCGCCCCCGCCACAATGGGTGGCCAGTTTGAGGCACACACGATCGGCGGTAGCGGCAGGCTGTATCGCGCCGTTCCGGCAAACCGCTCGCCTCCAGGCAATCGGCGTTGCTGCTACTAGGGCTAGCTTTCTTGAGCAGGCTGCCGAAGCCGCCCTCGCCGCACTGACTGAGGCCGAGCCCGACCTTGTCGCTCAGGAAGAGCGGGCAGCCATCCAAGCCGAGGCCGAGGGCCACCGGCAGACCATTCCCCAGGAAACCATGCTCGCCGGCCTGCTGGCCGGTGCTCGGCGCCACGGAGACACGCGATGAGGCCCTTCCGCCGCCCTACCCGGCCTCGCCGTGCAAAGCCGCTATGCTTCACCAGCGCGGCGCTGCGGGCAAAGGCCGAGCGCGAGTTCGCCGCCCTGCTGGCGCCTCCGCTGGTTCGTGCCGAGGCCGCGCAGGTGCTGCCGGCGCCGATCCAGACGGCGACGGCCGAGAACCCGCCGGCACCCTAGGCGCCTCAAGGGAGGTCTGGCCGATGTAGGTTTTTAAGAATAAGGCGCGCCGCGCTTCGGTCCTGGTTGGCTGAAGTCTCCGCTGGGTGCCACGAAGGCCTTCGATGACACGCAAGCGGAAGGCTGCATCGAAACTAAATTTAGATCCATTTGTTGAACCTCCATGCCACCAGGGGCGCAACCGCCTTCACTGCGTGGCTTGAAGTCGGGACAGAACCCGAAACCAGGGAGGTAGGACATGAGGAGCACCACGTCCGGGATGGTCGTCGCAACGCTTGCGGCGGCGTGCCTCGCCATCCCCACAGCGTCTGCCCAGCAGCAAGGCCCCGTGACGCGAGAAAGCAACGTGCAGAAGGTCCAGCCATCCCCCGAGGCGAAGGAGCGTCTTGGGCAAGAAATTGCGCTCTCCGAGGTGCCGCCGAAGGTCATGCAGACAGCGCAACGCGAACTCAAGGTGGCGGTCACCAGGGCAGAGAAGATGATGGTCTACACGCAGCCGGTTTATGAACTGACGGGGCAGGACGCGACCGGTCAGGAATTGAAGGTCAAGGTGAACGACGACGGCACGGTCATGCCGAGCGGTACTGAGCGCCGTTGAACGGTCGTCAAAGCACAGCGGAGGGCTGGCCTCCCTTCGGCTGTGTGGACCCTTGAAGCACCTCGCTCCATCTGGAAGTGAGGTGAAGAACTAAGGGGATTGCAGATGGCGACCGAGCACGATCTGAAAGTAGCCAGGGCAGAGTTTGATGAAGCTTTCAGTAAAGCTGTTCTGCATGCGTTAGCACCACAACTAATAGAGCTTCAGCAAACTACACTCTATGATTTGGATGAACTTCCTGTTGCTGCTCAAATTCTCCGGCTACAGGCGGTGGCGGTTCAGTTCCGGGACTTCGCCGCAGGTCGGATCAAGTTGGTTGATCTGCAGCCTCAACCGTAATGAATCTCGTGTGATCGCTAGTTGAGATCTGTTGGAACGAACACCGAACGGGGCCATGTCGGAAGCGTGAGTATCTAATCTGGACCCCAGTTGCGATGGCGAAGTACGTGAGGACCGGCGGTCGCAAGCCGGGGACGAAAAACAAGGCCACGCTGGAACGCGAGGCCCGCGCTCGTGCCGGCCTCACCGAGGCGCTCACCGGTGGCCCGATGCCGCTGGACGTCATCCTGACCGTGATGCGCGGTGGCGAGGCTGCGGCGCAGATCTCCGAGCGTCAGTACGACGCCGCGGTCGCAGCCGCCCCCTACCTCCACCCCCGTCTGGCGAGTACGACCGTCGATGCCACCGTCCGCCGTAGCCTCTCTGACTTCACCGACGAGGAACTTGCGGCTCTTGCAGGCGCAGCAGACGGCGAGGATGGAGCTGGCGAGGCGCCGAGCGGCCCGCACTGACCTGTTGGCGTTCACCGGATACACGAACCCGAGCTACCGGCCTGGCGCGATGCATCGGCGTATCGCAGAGGCGCTGGAGCGGGTTGAGCGTGGCGAGTGCCGGCGGCTCCTGATCTTCGCCCCGCCGCGGCACGGCAAGTCTGAACTGGTCAGCCGACGCTTTCCGGCATGGGCGCTGGGCCGGAACCCGCATCGGCAGTTCATCAGCGCGAGTTACGGGCAGGACCTGGCCAGTGATTTTGGTCGGGACGTTCGAAATCTCGTCGCCTCGGCGGAGTTCGCGGCGCTGTTTCCTGGGGTGGGCTTGGCCGAGGACAGCGGCAGCAAGGCGCGCTGGCACACCAACCAGGGCGGCAGCTACGTCGCGGCTGGTGTCGGGACCGCAATAACCGGCCGTGGGGCCGACATCCTTAGTATCGATGACCCAACGAAAGACCGCGCGGACGCCGAGAGCCCGGTGGTGCGTGAAGGGGTCTGGTCCTGGTTCACCAGCACCGCCTTCACTCGCTTGATGCCCAACGGCGCGGTGATCGTTACGCAAACAAGGTGGCACGCCGACGACCTCAGTGGGCGGCTGCTGGACCAGATGGCGGCCGGTGGCGAGCGCTGGGAGGTCCTGAACCTGCCGGCGCTGGATGACGCTGGCGAGGCGCTCTGGCCCGAGCGCTACTCGGCCGAGGCACTGGCGGGCATTCGGGAGGCGATCGGCCCGCGCGACTGGGCCGCCTTGTACCTGCAGAGCCCAGTGGTCGCTGAAGGCGCTGTTTTCGACGTGGACGCCATCAAGGTCTGCGACATCCCGCCCGCGCCAGGTCGGGGCACCTGGATCCGGGCCTGGGATCTCGCGGCGACTGCGGCGCCGAATGGCCGGTCGCCGGACTGGACGGCCGGCCTGCTGCTTCACCAGGCACCGGACAACCGGCTGACGGTCTGCGATATCGTCCGCCTGCGCGCTGGCCCGGAAGGTGTCGAGCGCGCGATCGTCGAGACGGCCAAGCGGGACGGAGGCGGTGTCCTCATCTCGCTGCCGGTGGATCCTGGCGCAGCCGGGAAGACCGTCGCCGAATATTTCGTCCGGCAGTTGCTGGGCTACACAGTCCAGACCTCGCGGGAGACGGGTTCGAAAACGACGCGGGCAATGCCGATCGCGTCGCAGGCCAACGGCGGCAACCTCGCCATCGTCCGCGCGCCCTGGAACAGAGCGTTCCTCGAAGAGCTTCGGGCGTTTCCGAACGGTCAGCATGATGATCAGGCTGACGCGCTCAGCCGTGCCTTTGCCGAAATGGCTGTCCCAACCTTCGACGCTTCCTATTCGTGGGTCGGGTGACCCGGGAGCCCATGATGAACGCCACCTCTTCCATTTCCCGTCCGATGGTCGATTCGCTGCGCTCCCTCGTCGGCGAGATGGCCGGCATTGGCAGTGCTCGTGATAAGGGTTCGGCCGCGCACTACACCTGGGACCGGGTCTCGCCTGCCGAAATCCGGGCCATGGTCGAGACCAGTTGGATCGCGGCGCGGGCGATCGAGCAGCCGGCTGCCGATATGACGTCGCGGTGGCGCACGTGGCAGGGCAAATCCTCTGACGTCGCGGCGATCGAGGCGGAGGAGCAGCGGATAGGTCTGCAGGCGAAGGTGGCGACCGCACTGACTTTGACAGCGCGCGACGGCGCGGGCCTCCTGCTAGTCGGCGCTGGCGACGGCAATTCGGCCGAGCCATTGGAGCCGGCGTCCTTGGGAAAGGGCGGGTTGGGCTGGATCCAGGTGATGGCCCGCGACCAAGTGAGCGTCGGCCCGCTGATCCGGGATCCGGCTAATCCGTGGTACGGCCAGCCCGCGGAATACCGCCTCGCCTTCGACGGCAGTTATGTGCCCATTCACCCGTCGCGGGTCTGCCTCTTCGTGCCGGCGCCGGTGCTCGATTGGCACCTCACCAATGAGCCGTGGGGCACGAGCGTTCTACAGCGGGCATATCGGCCGATTGCGGACCTGGAGCAGACGCTCCGCGCGATCCAGCATCTGCTGTTCGAGAGCAAGCAAGACATCGTCGCAATTGAAGGTCTAAACCGCGGTGTAACCAACCCCGAGTACCGGAGCGCTATTATCAGCAGGTTCGCTCTGGCCAACATGATGAAGGGGTTGTTCTCGACCTTGCTTATGGACAAGGCTGAGGAAATCACCACTCGGCAACTCGACCTTGGCGCGGGACTGCCTGAAACGGTCGACAGGCTAGTCATTCAGGTTTGCGGGGCGCTGGACATCCCGGCGAGCCGTTTGTTCGGCCGGTCGAGCGCCAGCGGGCTGCAAGCCAGCACTGCCGGGGAGAGCGACGATGAGCGGTATTTCAATTCGCTCTCGTCGAAGCAGCGCACCATGGTGGGGCCCGCGCTGCGTACTATCGATGAATGTCTCGTCCGGAGTGCGCTGGGGCGGCGGCCGCGGGCGAGTTGGTACTCTTGGAATCCCCTCTGGGCCGACCGCGCCGAGGTTCAGGCCGAGGTCCGCCTGAAGCACAGCCAGGCGGCCAAGAATCTTGCTGATGCCGGCCTCGTCGATCGCGCTGCGCTTGGTAAGGCCGTGGTCAGCCAAAGCGAGGACGATGGGTGGCTGCCGGCGCTCGCGCAGCACGTCACCGCTGCGGCAGCTACGCCAGAGTCGGATCGCCGGGCGGGAGGATGACGGACATGGACGCGACGGTCTCGGACCCACTTTTGAACATCGTCGAGGACCGCATGCACGAGGCGATCGCGGCCGGCGCCGATGTGCCCGAGCTTGCCGCGATCGCCGTGGACGGCGTGCTGGTCGAGGTCGTGACGCTGCTGGAGACCTACGGCGCCGCGTTGCGGGATCCGGCCCAGCGTGATGCGGTACTGGGTGCGGCCGAGCGGATCATGGCAGCGCAGTTCTCGGGCTGGGTGTCGCTGCGGCGCTAGTCGTTTGCTTTGTCGGGATACATGATCTGCAACACGTCGCCGAGTTGTTCGAGGAGTTCTGCCATACCGGGCGGCACCAGCGTCTGAACTGCCGCATGACGCTCGGCCGCGGCCTGGTCGCCCAGCGCGCGGAATGCATCGACCCAAATCGAGGTCGGAAGCGATGGGCTGGGCTCGTACATCGGCAGACCTGTCGTGTTGAAGGCGGTCCGCCTCAAACCCGGACGATCCGGGAGGGGAGCGAGGCGGACCGCAGTGCTGCCACAGAAAGGGGCTCCCTGCGACAACATGGTCTGCAACACGTGTGCAAGCACATTAGTTGCAGGAAAACCAAGCTCGCAATGAAAGCGCCCATTTGTGTTACGGGATAGCTTGGTAGCTAGAATCTGATGGTCGAGATGGCCTGGGTTGCAGCCCGCCGAGGTACTTCTGGGGGGCGGCCCGCCTCCCGGGCGAGAAAGTCAGGAAGCGGGCGCCGGAGCCGCCGCTTGAGTTTGGGGTTAAGCGGCAGCGGCTATATACCCGCAGCAGTCTGCTGCGGCATTGCAATGGCCCGTGAGATATCTTCCTTATCCGCATTGAGTTTGGTAAGCGCTATTACCGCACGCTATTCGGCAGGGCTCGATCCATGAACGATACGGCCACCAGTCCGGCGCCAGCCGCCCCCGCCAGCACCGCGCTGGTGCTATCTGACGACCTGCGGGCCCGGATCGAGGACGGTCTGCACGAAGCACGCGGCACCATGGCCGAGGAGACCGTGCGGGCGCTGCGCAAGGGTGTCACGGCCTTTGCCGCATGGTGTGCGCCGCGTGGCTTTTGCCCATTGCCCGCCGCGCCGGACGTGGTGGCTGCCTACGTCGATGACCTGCACGACCAAGGCCGCAAGCCGGCCGGCATCCGCCAGGCGGTCTGGGCGATCGGCCGGCTGCACACGCTGGCGCGGCTGGACAATCCCACCGAGGACCAGGTCGTCGCCCTGGCGGTGAAGCGTGTGGTCCGCGCCAGCGGCTCCCGCCAGCGCCAGGCCGCGCCGCTCGGCGAGCTTGCCGTCGCGCGCATCCAGGCCACCACCGGACTGAAGCTGTCGGACCTGCGCGACCTCGCCATGCTCCTGGTCGCCCGCGACCTGCTGGCTCGCCGCTCCGAGGTCGTCGCGCTGCACGTCGAGGATGTCGAGTTCGCCGCCAACGGCACGGCCACGGCGCTGATCCGGCGATCGAAGACCGATCAGGCCGGCGAGGGCGTGGTGCTGTTCCTCGGCCAGTCCACGGTGACGGCGCTCCGCGACTGGCTCAATGCTGCCGGCATCGTCGCCGGGCCGGTCTTCAGGCCGGTGAACAAGGGCGGTCGCATCGGCGCCGACGCGCTGGACCCGAGCAAGGTGGCGGCAATCCTGAAGCGGATGGCCGGCCGCGCCGGCCTCGATGCCACACGCATCTCCGGTCACTCCTGCCGCGTCGGCATGGCGCAGGATCTGGTGGCGAGCGGCGCCGACACGGCCGCTGTACAGCAGGCCGGGCGGTGGAAGACGCCCGTCATGCCGGCCCGCTACGTCGAGCATTTGGAGGCCGGGCGCGGCGCGGTGGCGCGCTACCACCAGCGGCGTGGCGACTGATCAAAGCGCACTGCCTGGGGCGAAGTTAGACCTGTGCAGGCACCCTCCCTTCGCGCTGGCCTACTACCGTCATCACGGGTATGTGAGTGAGTACCTCAGGTGCTCGTTCTGGGTGCCCGATAGCAATTGGCGTTCATTATGCATCCGACCCTAGATAACATTCGCAACCTTCTTCTCACCATCGGTCAGCAGATCTATGTCAAAATACCCCACGATGAGCCGTTAAATATTGCGGTTAGTTGGAATGTACCTGCTCTAACCCGCGCCGAATTAAAGGCGATGGTTCAGAGTATTGCTGATGAAATTGAAGCGCGCGGCCGGGAAGACTTAGGCGCTAACGCCGCCCAAATTACCGATTACGTACGCCGACTTGAACACATTGCGTCGTCGTCAATAATGGACAATTTGCTCAATGGCAATCTCCCATGGGCAGTCCATATGCTCGAAAGCAGTATGAGAGGGTTGCGCCAAGCCCTTAATTCAGCGCTGGACAGCGATCCCGAGGTTGCTCGCTCTCTAAATCAATCTGTAAGAGCTTCCCGTTCTATCATGCAGCGGCTGGCAGAATTGGAGCCGCGGACCGTCACTCTCAAAGCTAAGATTGATGACATTGAACGAGCACATGACGCTGCGGAGAGCCTGCCTGCTGATCTTGCAAAGCTACAGGACGTTCGTAAGCAGGTAGACGATTCGGCGGCGCAAGCGGTGAAGAACAGTGCCGCGACCCAGATATCGAAGGAGGAGGCGTCTGCCGCGCTGGCTGCAATCCAAGCAATCCGCAAAGAGGCTGAGACTATAACGGCGGAACTCGGTGCGGCTTACGCGGCCGCAACAAGTCAGGGCTTGGCATCGGCATTTTCCGAGCGATCGGCGAATATCGAGCGCGCAGCAAAGTGGTGGATTGGTGGATTGGTTGCTGCGCTGATTGTGGGCGGTGGTTACGGCAGCTACCGTGTCCACGAGCTTGTCGCGACTTTGGCGAACCCGCAGGTATCAAGTGTTAACATTGTGGGCACGGCACTGCTCTCGTTGTTCTCAGTAGGTGGTGCTGTTTGGTTCGGTTGGCTTGCCACCAAGCAGATAGGGCAGCGCTTTCGCCTAGCTGAAGATTACGCTTTCAAGGCTGCTGTTTCACGCTCGTACGAGGGATATAGGCGTGAGGCGAGCCGATTGGATGAGACACTTGCCACGCGACTTCTTGCGTCGGCCCTGGATCGCATGGACGAGCAGCCGCTTCGGCTTGTGGAAGCACAAAGCTTTGGAAGCCCAGTGCACGAGTTAATGTCCTCCGAAACGCTTCGTGAGGGCCTCAGGGCAGTTCCGGGTCTGTCTAAGGAAATTCTAGAGTTCGTAGCGAGCCGAACGAAACGGCGAAGCACGGAGACCCCTTTGGTGCACGTCCTGGATAGCACAAAGCAGCCGCTCGCTGCCGCTGAATAGCCGCGCCCGCTCGTTCACTCCAGGGAGCCGGAAGGGGCTCGTTCGCGTGCGCGGCTGCGGTTGGTTAGGCGGGCGGTGGGCTGGGTCGGATGATTCCCTCCTCTCTCACCGCACCCCTACTGGTAGAGTACTGGTAGAGTCTCCGAACGCCATGCAGTGGTGTGCAGCGGCGGTCGCGAGATCCAACACCAGCGTGAGCGCGGTGTGGTAAAGCAGAGCGGACGACCGGGTCGGTCTAGGTTGTGGGAAGTGGCGGGCTGACCCAGGTCTCTTTGAGCGCCGCCCAGGCTCTGCCCATGTTGTACCCGAGAGGTCGAGTGCTAGGGTAACATCAGCAATCCCAACGCCCCACTTACCACAATCGGCGGTTGTATGCGGAAGCGCAAATCATTTAACCAGAAGCGCGACATAATGTCTGCTACTCGGTTTGATGAAGTGAGAACAATGTTAGCTACATTAGCCTCAAGAGTGCGGTATGGGGGCAATCCGGAACACAAGAGGAATCCTGGAGATTTCAACCTGAGCCCACCCGCTATTCCACGGAGGGGCAAGAGCCTTTGTGACGAGGTCGGTATTTTTAGACGGACCGAAGCCTTGTTTTTGTTGCGAAGTGGGATTAGAATGGGGCTGGTTGACGCTCGTTGGTCCGGGGAGGGGTGGCCACAACTGGTATGGGCCGTTAGCGAGGCTGGGCATCCGCTTGAAGCTCAGCGAGAGGCTGATGGAGTCTACCATGGTTACCCCATGCAGGTGGACGATCCGCTTCGTGAGGCGGTCAGTGAGCGGTGGAGGACAGGATGAGGGACGGCCTGACGATTTTTGCGGACTGGGCCGCTGCAGAAGGCGACGTTACCTCAGCGCGAATCAAAATTGATATTGCCGGGAACAATGCTTCTCGTGCAGAGAATCACTGGTCTCAATCAATAGATGATGCGCCCATCCTATCTGCTATGCCACTAGCGCTTTGGCTAGCGAGCTTCTGGTGGCGGTTACGTTGGGAAGGAAAGCCGGTGGTTGGACACTGCTCCACCTCCTGGCGCATGGCTCATGAGGTTGCGGCAGCCGGCTACGGCTTTTTGTGGCCACGCCTTACTTTTGTTTCTGACGGGGAAATCATCCGAGCGGAGTGCTTGCCGACTGAACCTCGGTCGCGTGAGATGATCCGATACATATCTAATTTCGATATATCAATATCCGCAGAGGCGTTCGAAGCTGGAGTCGATAATTTCCTAAGTTTGGTGCTGGAGCGCACGGCTGGAAGTGCGCCCCATCTCAGAGATCTTTGGTCAGACGTTTTAGCGGAACGAGCCGACCCGGAAGCCACCAACATGCGGCGCTTGGAAGCTGCACTTGGCTTTGATCCCGAAGAAGTACCCGACGCATTAATGCAACGGCTTGTTCACCTCCAAAAAATTGCTGGCCAAGAAGCCGCAATGGAAATTGCTGCTCTTTGTTCAGGTGCAAACCCAAGCGCCGAAATCGAGAAAGTCACAACGTTTGCTGAAGATGTGCCGGGAGTCTCAGCCCATTTGGTGCGCAGTCTGCGATTTGAGCAACCTAACAAAACGATGTCCGCGCCGGATCGTGGGCGTACATTGGCTCACTCACTGCGCGCTGCCGCCGGTATAAGCCAAGATGGTCCGGTATCCGACGATAAGCTTGGTGACCTGCTTGGTTTAAGGGAAGCGCAGTTCTCTGACGAGGCTAACGCTCCGCGCCCAAGGCATCCTCTTGCTATGATGGTGTCGGACGAAAGTGGCCGAGATCGAATTATATTCCGTGGACGCTACTCCACTGGGAAACGATTCGAGGCCGCTCGACTGTTGTGTGATGGTTTGATGCAGAAAGGGGAAAGTTGGCACCCCGCCACAGCTTCTGACACGGCACGGCAAAAAATGCAGCGTGCATTTGCTGCTGAATTTTTGGTCCCAATCGAAAGTCTTGCAGAGTACCTTGGTCGAGATTACTCGATGGACGCCATCGAAGGAGCGGCCGACTATTTTTCAGTTAGTTCCTATACGGTTGGGAGCCATCTGGCAAACAATGGTTTAATTAGGCGCACTCACCCCGCTGTTCCTGCGTAAGCGTTATGCGCAAGCGCCTGCGCTAGCAGGGCGTCGGCCAGGGCTCGCGCGTAATCCGTGCCCTTCGTCTCCACAATCCGCGCAGCCGCGTCAGCCGGCTCGCCTAGCGACACGCGATCCGACTTCGCCACCGTGATGCCGGCAGCCCGCGCCGCAGCCGCCACGCTTGGATATTCGTGGATGCGCGCGGCAATCTCCGGCGCGTCGCGCTCGATCCTAGCCTTTAGGTAAGCGGCGCTCGTCCCGTATGCGGGCGCGCGCTGGCCGTCAGGGCGGTCTTTGCGGACCTTCGCTGCGTTGTCATTCCCAGGTTGGCCGCCGCGCTTCCCTAGCTTCACAGCGTCTGCCATCGGGATCGGCTGGTCGGCGCCGCACATTTTCAGGCCGGCCAACGCCCAATCCACCATGGCCGGATCTACGCCAAGTCCGTCCCGCAGATACGAAGCCCGCGACCCGTACCCCAGCCAGTCGCTGGTTGCCTCGGCGTCCTCCACATAGAAGACGAGAGATCGGCAATCCTGCGGGATATCGCGCTGTGTCGTAATGCGTCGCCAACTCACAAGCTCAGGCCACCACTCCCGCGGAAGGTCGCTGGCCGGCGAATCTGCACTCGGTCCCTGATTGATGGTGACTGGCAATGCGGGACTGCCGGAAGGCTTCGTCATATCGACTCAGTATCACTGAACGGACATGATGGCAATAAGGTTCGGCAGCACCTATTATCGCCCGACCTCCACTTCCGGCCTCCGCGCCCCGCACCTTGAGCACCGCAGCCGCCGCACAAGCTCCCAGACCCGCTGATGGCCGCTCATGCCAGCGCGCCATGCCAGCAGCCCGATGACGCCGCTCGCTCTGTGTCCGCACTGGCAGCGGATGTGCAGCGTCTCGTGCTGTCGAAACCACAGCGGATCCACCGGCTTCGGGCTGCCATCCAGGTGCCGCGACATGCGTGAACAAAGATGGAACACTCCGGGCGGTTTCGCCTAGACTTCGGGCCGTCCCGAAGGGCGAATCGCCATGAGCACGGACCTGGATCGCGTGGCTGTCGAGGCTGAGGCTGACCGGCTCAGCGGCGTCTATCTGCATGTCATGCTGATCGCCCGGGCCCAGCGCCTCGACCTGCTGCAAGCCGGCCACGAGGCGGTGGCGAAGGGCGTCATCAGCGCGGCGGATTGGGAGATCGTCCGCGAGGCGCTCGTCGGCCGATGAGCTAAATATATACCAAAGGTTGATAATTGTCGGTAGGAAGTTGTATCTTGAACCCGGTTTGTGAGATCCAGCCATTTCGGCCGGGTCGGGTGCCAGGCAGACGGGCAGCAACGATGGTGCGAGGATTCACGGTTCTCGGTTTCCTGAGCTTGGCAGCGTGTGCGCAGCCCTTAATGACGCCGATGAATAACCATTACAGATTGTCGAACGGCTCCACGACTACGGATCTAGCTGTGTGGGAGCGGGACAACGCGGAGGCAACTGCGCGATTTAAACGCCAGACTGCTCCAGTTTCATCGCCTAGTATCCCCGCGAAAGCGGCAACCAAACCTCATACCGTCGTCGTGTCGCCGCAGAAAATGGCAGTTTACCAAAGTGCCGTCGCGGACACTCTCCGAGACCCTGAGAGCACCCGCTTTCGCGCTGTTCGCGTCGTCAGGGAAGCGGATGGCACGGATGCGCTATGCGGCGAGCTTAATGGCAAAAACGCCTATGGCGGCTACGTCGGCTATGAGCCGTTTTACGCACCGCTGGTATCGGTCGGGAACAAGGCGGTTGCCGTCTTGTGGTCGTCGTCCAAGGTTGGGCTAGAGACTGTCCTGGAAAAATGCGGCCGGAGCTAACGCGACTGGCGACCGGAGGGGCCGTGCGGCGTGGGCTTTCCGGACTTTGTGTAGCAGCGTCGCCGACTGCCCCTTCGCATCTGCTGTAGGCCGAGAGGCATGGCGTTTTGGATGCAACAGGAGGCGGTGCGGCCCGCTCAGAAGCCGAGACAATTCGTGCCGTAAGAGATAAAGCGGTAACAGATTATCAGCAATTGAGCGGGACTATTTTAGTTACCTTGCTGCCTATCATCGGAGGTTTTTATGGCGAGGAGCACGCGTGATTGGATCTCTAAAACTGATGCACTCTCCATTGCGACGCAAGCGATGCACTCGTCTCGCGCTGTCAACGCGCTGGTATTGGTGCGCGAGGCTTTGCAAAAGCGCGGCCTGATCTATTCAGACAATGCTCTAAGCATGGAGAGGGCTGAGTATATGGCTGACGATATAGTTCATTTCGCGCGGCCTATCGGTTACCGTTGAATGGCAGAAGGCCTAAGCGTTGACGCCGCCGCCAGCCGGTGCGGCGTCCAGTTAGGGCGTAGTGCCGCGTTATGGGCAGTCAGCGGCCGGTAGTCTCCTCGTCGTCCTCATCCATCTCGATCTCGCGCGCCATCGCGCCGAGGAAAAGCTCGGCCAGGACGTCAGCGAGGTCTAGCCGGATCTCAGCAGGCTCGGTCATGTTGGCATCATCCATGTCGCTGAGGCCGCCCCGTGTCTTCCCCACGCGGGACGGCTTGCTCGCAACCGGAGAAGGTGCTCCCCCCTCCAATCGGGTAGGCGAACGCGCCGCCACTAACGCGGTTTGAGGGGCAGCGGGAAGGTGGTTAGCCTTCGGTGGGGAAGCCGGAAGAGGCTCGGTTTGCGATGCACGGCTATGGTCGGGTGAAAACGCGGGCAGTGAGCCAAGGCCATTTATTTGGTTTAGGGAGGCCACTCATATGGAATTACCTGATCCTATTTACCTATACACGCTGGCAACAGTTGCAATGACCTATGCGGCGCTTAGCATGATTTTTGTATTTTTCAGGCAAATACGAGGTGGAGTGCTAACTATTTTCGAGGTTTTTATCGCTAGAAATTTTTTACACCTATCGTTTATAGTAGTCACCGGATCTTTGCTACCACCTCTGCTTGCACATCTTGCTTTGCCACCTTGGCTGATCTGGCGTTTAGCAAGTGCTATCACCGCTGGATTTGTAATTGAACATGTAATTACGACGCCTATTCGAAGGCGCAAAATCACCAATGTGAAAAATCCACCTGCAATCATAATAGCGTCAGTGGTTCTTTGGATATCCGCGTTATCACTAACACTCAACATTGTTGGAATGCCAAATGTACCAAGCAGTGGTTTGTTTTCTCTCGGAGTAACGCTCCCATTGTTTGTAGCGATCTGGCAACTTCTTCGTCGAGTTAACACCTTGCTTTCACACCCTGAAGACGATTTTGATCCGAAACAGGCCTAGCAGATCCTGCGGCCCGCCCATCCGGACCAACAGCACGGTCAGTACAGCGCCTCCCCGGCTCGCGCATCGCGCTGCACTCGCCACAGTGTAGGCAGTGGGCGAGACGGGGCCTGAAGTCAGACGGACAGCCCGAGCCGTGCAGCGGCGGCCTGAAGCGCCGCCACATCGCCTTCGCGCCACTGGCGGCGGGTCAGCAAGCCGTTCGCTTCGGCTGCCGGCATCCCGAGTGCCTCGCCGATCGCGGCCAGCGTGGTGATGCCGCGGTCATCCAGCGCCTGGCCAATCGCCATCCGGAGGCGAATGCAGGCGACGCGGTCATTGAACCGACGCTGGCGGTCGGAGGAGGCGAGCTTGGTTTTGGATTGGCTTGTCATAATCTCAATCTTCCTCAGCGGCTTGGCCGTGCCGTTTGCGCCCTTCGTAGGAGACCTGAGGCGTCCATCCCTTCGGTAGCGGATGGGCCAGCAGTGACTTTGCAGCGTGCTCCAGCCAGCGTTCGACGTTGTCCGGCATCCTCGTCGGATCGGCGCGCCAGCGGCGCACTGTGGTCCAGTGCTCGCCCAACACGACGGCCAGCGTGCGCTCTCCCCAGTGCAGCGCGCCGAGCAACTCCTCGAACCGGTCCTGCGTCATCGGCCACCTTCGGCGAGAAGTCGCTGCGCCTCATTGACCAGGTGGCGGTCGGCCGCGCTGGCGACCAGGCCGGCAGCAGAGAATGCCTTGAAGGCAGCGACGGCTTCGGATGCGGTGGCGTGCAGGCGCTGCTCGATGCGACGCCCCTGTGCCATCCAGAAGCGGTCGACCTCGGCAGCCGGTTGCCCCTTCAGCCCGCGATGAGCGGTCAGCAGCATGCCCTGAGCCTTTTGGAAGGCCTCCAGGGCTCGTTGCAGCCGGCCGGGGACCTTGGGCTCGACTGAGGTGGTCATGGGGTGGGGTGCTCTTTCATGTGGGGTGCCCTTCCCCGCTCAGTTTCCTGGGTCGAACGCCGCCGTCTGGCAGGAACACCGCTCCTGCGTCCTCCAGGGCGCGCCGTAGGGCCGCGAGGTTGGCGCGGGTCATGGTCGGCTCGCCGTCCACTTTCTCCGCGCGAATGATAGTCGCCACGCTCACGCCCGAGGCGGTGGCGAGGTCCTGGAGCGTGAGCCGCAGGAGAGCCCGCGCCGCTCTGATCTGACTTCCCATGATTGTCATACTATCACATGCAAACTGAGCTTGCATCCCTGTTTGCAGATGATAGTCTGGTTGTCACCGAGGGGCCAGCCCCCAAGGCGGGCCAAGCGGGAGGGGTCGGATCCTCCCGCGAGACCCTGGCCACAACCCGAACCTTGGGAATTCGGACTATGGTTGCCTTCAGCTTAGACCAATCAGCCCGGTCGCGCCTCACCGCCATGCGCGGCGTCACCGTCATCGCCCACCCCTCCCCTCGCAACCCGGCGACGCTGGCGATGATCATCGCCGGCGTGCGCTGCATCGACGTGCGGCACGACGGTGACGCCTTCCGCGCTACTGTCCACATGCGGGATGGCGAGTGGCTGCCCCTGGCCGACGGCGTGGCCGAGGACGCGGCCTTCTCGGCCGTCCTCAGCTTCGTGTCGCTGGTGGCCGGCATCCCCCAGCACTACGCGCTGGAGCACGACGCGGCCGAGCGCGCCGCCGCGGCGGAGGTCTTCGCCTCCTTCGCCTTCCCCGTCCCGATGGCAGCGTGAGGGAGGACGGAGCCATGTGCACGATGCAGCATCTCGCCGCCCTGTCTCGGGCCCACGTCCCTGCCGCGATCGCCGGCCTCGACCTCCAGACCGAGCAGGGCTGCACCGCGGCCCGCCTGCGGCTCGCCACCAGCTTTGCCTGCGCCATGACGACCGAGGCGCTGCTGTGCACCTGCCGCGTCCTCGGCATGCAGCACGTCGCGCAGGGGCACCAGGCCGCCCACGCGCTGGCGGTGGTTGCCATCCCCTCTCCCGTCAGCAGGGAGGAGATGCACTGATGCGCACCTCTCCCTTCGTGCTCGACACGATCTCCGAAGTCCTTGGCACCGTCGTGGCTCGGAACGGCGCCGTTCGGGATAGTGGCGAGTGCTGGCTCAACAGCCACGAGGTCGTCCATGACGGCCTGGGCAACGGCTTCACGGTCCGAGCGGCGCTGCACCCCGGCGAGGCGCGTGACGCGGCGCGGGACCTCCTGGACGGGCTGGCGGCGCATGGGCTCGCTGTCCATCGCCAGATCCCCCGGGGCGGCAACAGCCTCTCCGCTCGCCTCCTGCGGCTGGTCGACGAGCTTGGCGATGCGGCCGGTGACGCCGACCAGGTGGTGCGCATCGCCGACGCATTGTCCGCCCTGGCCGTCGAAGCCCAACACCGAGACGATGCCGTGGTGCCAGCGCACCTTCGCCAGCAGGTGCGGGACATTCCGGCGAGCGTCGCGCGGTTGGCAGAGCACAGGAGGCGGGCGTGAGCGCCCCCTCGCCTTCCGTGTGGGTGATCGCGGACCGCAGCGGCTGGCAGTTCGATGCCGGCAGCCGGGCCGACTGGCTCGCTGAATGGCGCCGGCGCGTGGCCGAGATCGAGCGCGCTGACCGGCCGGTGCCAGCCCGACGCGCGAGCTTAGAAACTACGCTCGTGGCGAACGCCGACGCGTTCCAGGCGCTGGCTAAGCACGGCGCGATGGATGCCGCGCTGGAGGTCACCGGCATGATTGCGGCTGCTGATGGACGGCTGTCGCGAATGGACACCAAAATGGAGTTTGCAGCATGAGCGAGATGGAGACGAACATTTGCGCCGCCGCCAGGATCTACATGGAGGCGACGGTCGCCTTCGACCTCGCTGCAACGGAGGAGGACGTGGCGCCGGAAGGCGCCCTCAGGCTCAAGATGGAGGGCCGTGTTGAGGCGATAGCCGAGCGGCGGGACCGCGCCTACGCCAACATCTGCGACACCCCGGCGCGGACACAAAGGGAGCGCCTGGCGAAGGTTGCGGTCATGCATTGCGAATCGAAATTGCGTGGCGACCTGACAGAGATCGAACTGTCGGTCATCCGCGACCTGCTTGGCTTCGACTTGGATGCTCTCGGCGATAACGAGGCGACGGCTGCGAGCGAGTTCCTCCGGCGCGGGCTGGTGTAGCGCACGTACCTGCTGTGCCGAAAAAAGGAAGGGCCGCGGCAATAGGTTCGCGGCCCTTCCTCCCGCAGGAGGTATCGCGGAGGCGGCGTGAACCGCACCAAAGCGCTCTGTCGGCCTTGGCGCCGATATAACAGGCGGCCGTCCTGCCAGTTTCCCCACCTGAAATAGCGTTTCCTGCATC
Source organism: Paracraurococcus lichenis (assembly GCF_030657435.1). GTDB lineage: Bacteria > Pseudomonadota > Alphaproteobacteria > Acetobacterales > Acetobacteraceae > Paracraurococcus > Paracraurococcus lichenis. Next base: position 32,746 of record NZ_JAUTWS010000046.1, read on the forward strand.
TCAAGCTATCGGCCGAAATTGGATGAACCGGCACGTGTGTTGTGCCGGAAATCGGCCACACCAGACCTTGAACGAAGGCACTGGCGACATGTTATATTGTCAGTTCCTTCCGTGAGGCTCCTATGGCCGTGTCCACCCAGAGCGGGGTCGTGTATACCGGCGTTTGTTTCCCTCCTGACGTCCGACAGATGGCACTTCGTATTGCAGTCGATCGCGCCGAGCGTAAGGGCGGCAGGATCAGCGTCAGTGCCACCCTCGCCGACCTGGTCCGGGAGGCCGCCGCTAAGCTCGCGCCGGCGCGCCGCCAGTGATCGCCTCAGCGTTCGAGATCGCCCGGATTGACGCGCAGGCTGCTGCCCTGCGTTCCAAGGCGGCTGCGGAAGCAGAGGCAGCCGCTGCCCGGCAGGCGGCGGAACAGGCCCAACGCGAGGCCGAGGACGAGGCCGTTCGGCGGGACATCGCCCGCCTGGTGCCGGCCGATCTGGATCAGCAGGTGAATGCCGGTCGCATCTCGCCAGCCGAGGACCGGCGGCGCGAGGCGGAGGCACTCCATGCTGCACAGGATGCGGCAGACCGCGTGACCGCGGCCAAGGCTGCGCTGGCAGCTATGCCCGAGCGCGCGGAAGCCGGCGGGATCCCAACGGCCGAGGAGTTTGCGGCTGCAAACCGCGCTGTGGTTGAGGCGCAGCAGTACGCCGAGTTCACTCTCAGTGTCTGGAAACGCCGGCAGGCGGTCACGGCCCGCACGGTCGTGGCCGAGCAATCGCGGGCCTCTTCGATGGTGGCCAATGCCTACGGCCCGGTCGTGGAGGAAGGCCTCCGGCTGCGGTTGGAGGCGGTGCAGGAATATGTGCGCACAATGCGCTCCTGGCACGCCCTCCGGGACGTCGCAGTGAAGCAGCGAGGTCCGGATGCCGACGCGCTGGCCGCCGCGGAGCGCAAGTATCGGCATGCGAACCGCCTGCTGACCACGGCGAAGGAGCACGGTGCGCACGTGGCGGGCGGGATCCCGACACAATGGCCTATCGCCGAGCATGAAGAGCGCCAGCGTGTCTATGCCGCGCGCAATGGCATGGCCTAGCGCGGACGCCATCGATGACCCATCAGATGATTCACTTCGGCCCTCTCGCCTTCCGCGTTTCCGCGGCTGATGCGGCCGAAATCGAGGCGCGGCGCGGCGCCGGTGACAATGACGGAGCCCTCGCCCTCGCGCGCCAACTCGATCATGGCGAGATGCTGATTGTGTCGATGACGATGATGGACGGCGCCCAGCCCCGCCCTGAGCCGCCCTCCGCTCCGAAGTCTCCCCCCGCTGGAAAGGAACTGCCCGTGTCGTACTCCATGAAGAAGGTTCGCGTCGGCGACGCGGACATTTGGACGGACTTCCGTGTGGCCGACGAACTTGCCCGCCTGCGCGACGAGAAAGACGGGCTCAAGGGCGAGCTGGAAGCGACAAAGGCGATTGCTCAGCATGGTCTGCCAGGGCTCGCGCCGGAACAGGCTGCCATGACCGAGCTACAGCATTTGCGCGCCCAGCGCGATAAGGCTCGGAACGAGTACATCCATCGGACGGCAAACGCCTGGCGTAACCCACCGAGCGCTTGACATGCGGCAAAAGGGCTCCGACGCAGTCGCGCATATCGAGCGGCTAAACGCCGAGATCGCGCGGCTGCGCGGGGACCTCGCAAATGCGGAGCGGGTAAACCAGTCCCAGCAAGGGACGATTGCCGCGTTGCACTGCATGGAGCGAGAGCGGCAGAGCGCGGAAGCGCTTGCCGCCTCTGTCGCAAAATTGCGGTTCGTCTTCCCGGCCGGAACCGCCTGATGGGTCTGCTCACCCGTAACTTTTTGCCGATGGTGGCCCGCGGCGGCGCACCGATGTTGCAGGCGCCTGCCTCAGTTCAGGCCAAGCCGATCAACAGCGCCGACGCGAAGGCGGCTCGTGATTTCGTCGCACCACTGACTGTCGGCGTCGCGGTCGAGCGGTGGCGACCCATGTACATGGCCTATGGCGGCAAGCCGCTGGCGACCGACACGGCCTATTGGACCTACCTCAAGGGCCTCGGCATCACCCACGTCCGCCTGTTCCTGCCGTGGCGGACCAAAATCGATATGTACGGCGGCTGGGTCGGCGGCGTGCAACCGACGGACGCGCAGTTGGGCCAGTTCTTCGACATGGTCGAGACGGTCATCCGCGCCGGGCTGAAGGTGCTGTACGAGTGCGCCGACGTCCTCGGCGACGACATCACGACCAATCCTTCCGACATCTACACGATGCTCGACCGACAGGCGAACCTCATCGTCCAGCGGGGCACGACGCGCTTTCCGAAGGACATGATCGCCATAGGCCCGTGCGCGAGCATCGAACTCGGCACCAATGCGGCGGCCAACGCTTTCCGGCTTGAGGCGCACCGCCGGCTCCGGGCCAAGCTCGCCGGCTACGTCCTGCTGACCGGCGCGGCAGCCAACTACAGCCCCGACGCGCTGACCGCAGCGGACTGGGTCATGGTGCAGGACCAGCGGGTGATCCTGACGGTTCACGAGTATGCCGGGGTGCCGACCGCGAGCCAGTTGCAGGCGCAGCAGGCGGCCTATGACATCGTGTCGCAGGGCAACGGCGGCGTTCCGGTGCTGATCACCGAGGCGGCGCACGGCAGCAGCACCTATGCCGACACCTGGCGCCAGCACCTCTACGCCTATGCTCAGTACCAGCCCCGAACGCGGGCGACGCTCTGGACTGTCACGGATGGCGCGTGGTTTGCGCTGAACGTGAGCAGTACCGACCCGACGCTGCGCCCAGCCATGGAGTTTGGCGTCAAAAAGGGCGTCGCCCTCATTGAGAACACCCCGGAGTGGCTGGCCGACAACCCGGGCGCGACGGCGCCGGAGATCCCGGTCGAGGCGCCCACTGGCGGCAACCCGGGTGGCGGCGGCGGCACGACCACGCCGGGCACCAACACGATCTACGTCAGCGGCAAGCTGGTCGCTGGACCCGGCAGCACCGTGTTCGAGGATTTCAACGATGGTCCCGGGCTGCTCTGGCAGTGGTGGCACGCCGATGGTCCGTCCTACTCCGTGCAGAACAGCATCGCGCGCATCGAGAACTATCCCGGTGCTGACTATGGCGACAACGGCGCCGGGCTTTATGCGAAACCTTCGGCGATCTGGGAAGGTTACGGATACGGATGGTTCGCATTCCGTGTCAAGGCATTCGGTGGTCTGGGGTATAACAATGACGGCTATTGGGCTCAGGGCAGCGCCAGCGTCCTCTGGCCAGCTTCAGACGACTGGCCCGGCGCCGAAACCGACATGGGCGAGATCGACAGTGGCGGCAGTCTCTACTATGCGTTGCATTATTGGGACGGTAGCAGAGATCAGAACGGCAATCGCAGAGACATGTTCCGGTTGATCTATCCGCCCGGCGACTACCGCTACAACTGGGGCGAATGGCACACCCACATGTGCTGCTGGGGACCTGGATACTATCGTTGGTTCATTGACGACGTTGAGTTCGAATACACGGACACGAACGCGATCTACATCGACGAAAGTCAGACCTCGCGCGCTTGGCAGTTCGCCGACTACGCCCATGGCGGACAGAATAAGGCCATGGGGATCATGTTGCGTGCCCGCAACGTGGCTATTGAATGTGATTTCGTCTCATGGAATCCATTGTAGAAGCGGCCCTTCTACAGAGCCGCCCCCTGCCCTTCAGACTTCCGCGTAGACTTCCATGGCGCCTTCCACAAAGCCATTTGTCCAACCAGCTTCCAATTCAAAGTCCTCCGGGTATTCGTCCACGCCCGGCACATCCAGCCAGCGAGCGCTTTCGTCCTTCAATATAATCTTGGCCAAGTGGTCAGGAGTTGGCTCCGATATGTGTTCCGACGCTGCGTGAAGGCGCCGCAGATGCACCATTCGAGCATGGTGCTTGGCCCACTCGCGGCCGGCCTTTACTGCCAGTTCGCCGGCATTGTCATTGTCTTCCATTTCGGTCTGCTTCAGCCGCCGCTTCACCGGGTCATCGATGCTCGCCAAGTAGGCCAACTTGTCCACCTCCTGCTGAAAGGCCGCTGCCGCGATCGCCGACCAGTTCGTCTTGTCGTCGAACGGCTGCATCTTCTCTCGAAGAGCGTCCGGCACGCTGATGTTCATGCGCATATGTGTCCCGCGTCACCCATGACATGCGCACGATGCGCTGTCAGTGTGTATAATGCACAAGTCGCAGTAGGGTTCCAAGAGGTTTATGTATGAGATGGCCCATGTGCGCATAGGCGCCCCAGAAGTCGACTAGCGGCGTAATGGTGCCCACGACGCCGAAGGTGCCTCGGCCCGAGAGCGGGTGGCCGTCCATGACGAAGCCGCAGACGTGGCCGCCTGGTAGGCATTCGATGGTGGCGCCGCGGTACCGGTAGGACGGACCGCCCCAGGAGCCCGCAGCCGCGGTTTGCTCAAGGAGCGCCGGCTCGGCCGGATCAGGATTCGTCGCCATCGCCGGATCCTATGGTATCCAGCGCCGCTCAATCACCAGCCGTGTACTGGTGTCGTGGAGGGAGGGGGCCATCCGGCCCCGGCATGCTACGGCTGCCGTACAAAGCGTACCGGCATGCCCCTTCCGGCTCCGCTGCCTACCTATCAGTAAACCTGAAGCGCGCTGTATAGGCCGCGTGCCTCAGCCGTGCCCTTAGATGGCACTTAGATGCCAGTAATCGGGAAGGACTGCGGTGAGCCCCAGCGCGACCGGCTGGGCGTTGTCCCTTGTATCTTTCGAATGTATCTGAACACTAGTTGTAGTCGCTAGTGGGTTCAAGGTTCAACAGATTTACCACTCATCTCCCATGGGCGGTCCCAATTGCGACGGCTCTGGTTCAGTCAGAGACTGGTAGCTCGCAGCATTTCGTCTGGCCTCCTGAGCGTTCATAGTTCTGTAATTAGAAAATCCTTCTTCGAGGCGAGTTCCGTTTGGCAGGGGGACAGGATTGGCCATGTGGCCGATCGCGTCGGCTGGCGACTTACCTCCGCACAAATGCGCCAACTCGTGTATTATCGTACTTGGGCCAGCATGCGTCGCTACGACCTTGATCTTATTCACAGCCTCGCCTGACCCATCAAGCTCGTCTTCTAGCGCGTCCCATCCGCCAATCGAAGTATACATTACAGCTTGGTCGCTTGATTTCGCAAATCCTAACTGGAATAGCGGGCGGGCCCGTGTGATGTGCCATGTCAGACGCTGATCCATACGGTCGTATATGGCTAAGATAAGTCCTATTGCTCCAACAGGGTCATCCGTTTTATGGGTTTTGAAGTGCCAATCTACCAGCTTTTGATCTTGATGGGTGGGCTTAATAAGCTTACCACTATAAGCAGCTCTAGCGTTTTGAAGTCGCTGACGTGCTATCCTAACTCGCCGAACGACCTCTGGAACATAGGCGTTTACGATAAGTAGGAACTGCTGGCGAGATACGCCATCTACAGAAGTTCTGCGTCTTGTGGTAAGCTCATTGAGACGACGAATAGTCCTCTTCCCTGGATCGATACGAATATCGGGTTTAGAGCTTGGAAATTGCTTGAGCTGAAAATCCCGTATAGCATCTCTGGTGTATTTACCGCATCTGCCATCCTCATCTAGAACTGGGCGAGGGCCTCCACTTTCTTCTGGAACTCCGTTTAGACGTTGCTGAATGATTCTAACATCCTCCTCGCGATTCACCCCGTTTAGGCCTACGGATGCGCTAATATCACTCAAAGGCTGCGTCGACCCGTTGGAAAAAAACTGTGCTGTGCGATAACAGGACCCGTTGGCTCGGCAGTTGTAAATAAACATCCGTTTAATCCTTCAGCAGCATCTACCATTAAGGCCCTCTGGCCCAGACCGAGACAGCGTGGGGCCACAAAGCCGGAGGATTGCTCCGCCAACCGTTCAAAATCTCTGCGCCGAGGTACCTAGTCAGCGTTCGTCGCCATCAGCCCAGGATCCGTGCCATGGCCAGCATCAGCAGCACGAAAGCCCCGCCAGCAGCGAAAACCACTCCCGCCGCGGCCCACGATTTGAGCATCATCGATCGCAGCGCCGCCGGCGTCATTGCCTGGGCCACCGCCAGCTTCGCTCCTGCTGCCAGCGCGCGGCGCTGCTCCTCTACCGACACTGCGGCAGGCTGCACTGGCACCAGCGCTCGCTCCGGCCGTATCTGCTCCTGCGCCTTGGCTGCAACGGGCTCAAGGATAGTCCGGACCGCTTCGACCAGCCGATCGGCCAGGACCTCCCGCTCGGCTTGGCCGGGGAGCGCGCCCACCGCCAACTGCGCGACCTCTGCCCGCAGCGCTTGGCGCTCTTCGGGCCCATAGGGGGATTTCAGCCGCGTCTCAGCCTCGGCCAGCAGCTTGGTCAGCGCCTCGATCAAGTCGCGCTGCCGCTGGTCTTCCCGCCGCTGCGCAGCCTCGATCACCGCCACGGCTGCGGCGATCGCACCGACGAACCAGCGCGCGTCGGTATCTCGCACCCCGTCGCGCGAGAGTGCCGCGACCAGCCGCAGGCGAGCCTCGCGCACGATTTCCTCGAAAGCCTCGCGCTCTCCCGACACCACCGGCCGCGGCGGAGGAAGCGGCTCGGCTCGCTCCGGCTGCACCGGCTCGGTAGCAGGTCGCTCGACAGCCTTCAGCCGCAGGAGCCGTGCTCGGGGAGAGGAACCCCCCTCCCCTTCAGCGTCGCTCGCCGCCGCTGGTATGTCCCCCTTCGTATCCGCTGTGGTTCCAGGCGTCGCCGCCGGCTGACGTAGTCGAAGCCGGGCACGTTGCGTCTCCGGGGGCGGCCCAGCCTGGACCACCCCGTCTTCGTCCACCCACTCGGCCGGCGGTTCGCTCATGTCAGCGCAGCCAGGAGGCCACCGGCGAGCGCGCCTCGCGCCACTTGCTCATCCACTCGGCGACAGCCACCCGGCCGGCTTGGTCGAGCGGTTCGGCGTCGCTCCCCTTGGGCACCTTGCCATCGCGCGCCGCCCAGAACGGCAGGCTGAGGTGCTCGACCTCTTGCGCCCACTCCTCGGCCAATGCCGGCAGCACGAGTTCGGCCGCGCCGGCCCGCAACAACCGCTGCCACGGAGCCTGCGCCCGCATGGTCTCGTAGCTCTCCAGGCCGCGGGCAGCCTTCGCCATGTTCATCGTGAGCATGGTGTGGGGGGAGACCAGCCCGAGGTCCCGGTGCTGATCCAGCAGGACCAAATCATCCACCCGGGGTACCCAATAGTAGCTAAGCACCACCGCTACCCCGGCAGCCTCAAGCTCGGCGACGAACTTGGGATTGCGTGCCAGCACCACCGGCAGCGCGGTGTTGTTGCCGCCGCAGTCCAGCACGAAGATCTGGTACCGGCGCTCGTCGTCTGACGACATGAAGTTGTGCGCCGCCTCAATGAAGTCGACGCAGTCGTCCTGGCGCGCTGAGGCTGGCTGGCTGACGTCGAGGTAGCGGCCGAGCGCCCGCGGGCCCGGATCCACCGGTGCAAAGCAGGTGCGCTTCAGCAGGTCCGCCTCGTAAAGCTCGGAGCCCACCATCCGCATGTCGAGAGTCTTGCCGGCGTTCTGCGGCCCCATAACGATAACGAACTTCCGCCGGCCGGCCAGGTCTACGAGCGGCGGCACACCGGGTTCGCGTGGCAGAACCAGCGTCTCGGCCTTCCGCTCCGGCAACACGGACGGCATAGGCGGCAAAGCCACCTGCCGAACCGGCCGCTTGCTGAGCCCAGCCTTCATAATGGCGCGGAAGTCGACGACCTCCGCCTCACCCGCCGGTGCGGGCTTCTTCGTCGTCTCGGCCATACCCCCTGCCCCTCCTAAGGTTCATCGTCCCTGTTGCCCCCGGCCGGACGAAAGATGTCCGTCGGATCTTTCAGCTTTGGCTTCGATACTGGCACAACCGGCGCAGCGGCCGGCGCTGGCGCTGGCTCCACAGCAGGGCGCGTCCCCCGGCTCGCCGCTCTCGCAGCAACCCGCTCCTTGCTCCTGCGAATCTTGTCGTGCGTCTTCCGGGCAAGCTCGGCATCGGCCCGGCGCCCATCGGCATAGGTAACGCCGTCTGCCCGCATGAAAGCCGCCACCTCCGTCCATGTCGGCGGAGTGGCTTGCCGGCGTAACTCCTCAAGCTCGTCCCAGCGGTGCCGCATCCAGGCCACGGCCCGGCCGCCGCTGGACGAAGGCTGCGAACGGAGTTCACGCAGCAAGTCCGCTAGTCGCTGGTCCCCCATGCCCCCTCCATGCGGACACGGAACCACATCGCGACCGGGCACGCCACCATGAATCTCCATTCGTCTCCCCGCCTGTCTCCCGCTACGTCTCCAAACGTCTCCTTTTATCCCCTTACGGCGCTCATTGTCTGCACTTAGCTGCCGAGCCCCTAAAATGTCTCCTTTGATCTCTACACGTCGCCGTGTATGTCTCCTATTGTCTCCTTATGTCGCCTAATCAGGGTTAGAAAAGGTCGGGGCCAAAGCGAGGGGCGCCAAGGGTGAATCAGAGGGGGGTGGTGCAGACCGATGGCTCTCCAAAGGCGCCGATGGCCGCAGCCGGGCCAGGTCTACGTCCTGGCGACCCGCCACTCGGGCGTGGTGAAGGTCGGGCACACCACCGTCTGCCCGCATCGCCGCGCCGCGGCGCTGTCCCGGCAGCCCGGATACCGCGGCTTCGCGCCCCTGACCGTCGCCTGGGCGGTCGCCGTCCCTGACTGCCGCCGCGTCGAACGGCTGGCGCACCGACTGCTGCGACGTCGGCGAATCCGGCTGCACTTGGGATGCCGGGAGATGTTCCGCGTGGACGTGGCCACGGCCTGCCGCGCCATTGAAACCGCCGCCATTGCGATCCGGCCGAAACCGCCCCAGTGGCGGCGTTGCTGGTTCGCGCTGGCGCGGGCCGCAGCCCGGTTACGCCGGGCATTTGGGAGGATCAGGCGTTGACCGAGAGCAGCACCACCCCTGCCCCGCCGACCGGCTATGATACGGTTTTGCAGGTACTGGCCGACATGCGGCGCGAGCAGGCCGAACGGGATCGGGCACAGGCCGAGCGCGACATCGAGACGCACCGGCTCCTCGAAGCACTGATCGGCGCCCTGGAGGCGCATGACGGCACGCTGCGGGAAATGGTCGAGGCCGCCAAACCGCCGAAGGACGGCAAGAGCGTCCAGCAGGTTCTGAAAGACCTGCTCGGCGGCATTGAGGAGAAGCTGGACGGCCTCGGTGAGAAGGTGGACGCCCTTCCCGAAGACGTCGCCGGCGAGGTTGGCAAGATGGTCGAGCCAGTCGAGCCCGACCAAGCCGTGAGCCACTGACATGGCCTTCGCCTATGTCGATCTCGCTAAAACGAGGTCACCGGTGCGGATGGCGGCGCATCTGACGCACCCGACCGAGCCGAAGGCAGAGCGTGATGCAGCGGCGCGTCTGGCCAACGAGCCGCCCGCCCGCGAACCCGGCACGCCGCTACGGCCGTGGGAGGGAATGCACCCCGCGGCAGCGGAAGCCATGCGGGCTGAGCCAGGGAAGGCGCTGACGAAGGAGCAGTTGACCGCGCTCGTCGGCGGCAAGCGCGCGGACGGGAGCGAGATGCCCCGTCCGAAGCGAGCGCGCCGCTACACCGGCGGCGATGCTGACGGCAAGCAGGCGGTGAAGTTCGTTCACTTCATCCTGTCGCCGCATCCGTCGTGGTCGCTCGCCCACGCCAATGCCGCAACGCCAGCCGGCGCCGCCGTCATCGCGTCGGTCTTCGAGCGGGCGACGAGCAAGATGCTGGCCGATGTGGAGGCGCGCTCGGCGGTGGCCGTGGTGCGCAAGGACAAGCAGCGCATCGAGGTCCGCGGGCGGTTCGCGGCCTGGGGCGCGACGCATCACACGACGCGTCCCTTCAAGGACGGCACCGCGGCGCCCGGCCTGCATAAGCAGTTCGTCGTGCCGAATGCCGTGGTTCTCCCGAACCGAGAGATCCGGGCGATCGACGCCCGCAAGCTCATTGAACTCGCCAAGGACCGCGCCCCCTCCGCGCTGCTTTCGCATCACCTCCAGGAAGAAGGTAGAGCGGCCGGCCTACGTGTCGAGCAGCGAAACGGCGTCGCCGTGCTGTCCGACGTGCCGGATCATGTCGTGGAGCACTTCTCCCGCCGTTCCCGCGAGGCTGAGGAGCACGCCAAAGCATACACACTGACGAAGGGGCAGGTTTGGACGGACCTCACGGAGCGGCAGCGTCAGGTCCGCGTCAAGATTGGCATGCGGGCGACTGAAGGGGCGACGCGCGACGGCATGGCCGACCGACCGGCCTGGCGCAGGCAGTGCGAGAACCTGGGCTGGCCACCGACTGACCTGGCAGGCCAGGAGCCAATCCGGTCGGCACCTCGACCGCAGCGGGCTACACCTGGTGCGCAGGGGAGGGGTGACTTGCACGCCCGCGTCGCTTCGCTGCGCTCGGCCTCCGTCCAAACCCGCCAGCACGCCCAGCGCCTGCGGCAGGCGGCCGAACTCGGGATCGTCTTCGGGCCGTCTATCGCCGCCCGCGTGGCAGAGAACAAGGTCCGCCGTGTCCTCGATAATCCGAGGAGCCGCCGGGCGCTGCTGGGCAGTGCCCGGATCCTCCAGGCCGGCGCCCAAGCTTTCTACCGGCGCTATCAGGTCCGCACCGCTTACCGGATGGGTGTGGCGATCAGGAGGGCCTGGGACCGCAGCCTGACGGTCAAGGCGGCACGCTTCGTCGCCCGGCAGCTTCGACCTTCGGTCCTGCGGCGCCGAGCGGAGATCCTCGCCGACGCGGCACGAGCCACGCTGGGCGCGGTGCGCGCTGGCAGGCACGCGCTGGTGGGCGGCTTCCAAGCGCTGCGGGAGGCGAGGGACATCCAGCGCCTGGTGCCGCCTGCCGCTGCCGACCGGGCTCAGCAACGGGTGCGGGCCGAGGTCTTGCAGGGTAGGGCACAGGGGCGGCCGTCGACGATGGCACGCGCGGCTGGTGTCGGTATCGGCGTGCGGTGGGAAATCGAGCAGCTTGAGGCGTTGAACCGGGCCCACCAGAGCCGCATGCCCGCGGCTAACTTGGCGCGCTCTCTCCGCAAGCGGGCCGAGACCTTGGAGAAAACCGCCGCCCAGACGCCCCGGGCGGCGGCCCGCGCCAGCGGGTTGGAGTTGGCCGAGCAACGGAACCGGGCGATCCTAGTGGCGATTGCGGACGCCACAGGGCAGCCTGCTCAGGCAGCCACGACATCGGCTCCGGTGAGCACTCCTGCTGAAGCATCAGCGTCGATTGTCGTCTCCTCGGCGTTGGTCGCAAAGTCTGCGCAAGGAGCCGTGCGCGATCCCATGGAGCGGCTCGCAGAGGGCTTTGCCGAGAGCATTCTGGACGGGCGCTTGAACTACGCCAGCGCGCTCGACCTGCTGCGCAAGCAGGAAACGCTGGCTGCGGAGAAGGGGGCGGAGCGTGATCCGGTGCACGGAACACTGCGGGGCGCGCGCGAGCCGCGGCCGGACAAGGTTCTAGAGGCGATGATGGACCGAGCGATCGAGACGATCGAGAAGCGGGCGATTACCGGGGCTGATGCCCAGGAAGGCGGGAAGGGTGACCCGCAGAAGCCGTCGGCACCACGGCCTGCTGCGGATGATCTCGGCCCCTGGGCGCAGCTCATCGAACAAGGAAAAGCGGCGGCAGGCAACCAACCCGCCGCCGCCCGGCCGCGCCGTGGTGCGCGTGTCTAGACTCTAACTCGGAGGCCGCGACCGCGATCTTCCTTCGCGGCCTCCACGCCATCCTCCTTCGCCTTCACGGCCTCGGCCGCCCGGCGATCGCGCATTACCTGCTCGCCGGCGGCGCGCATCGGCTCCCACACCGCGAGATCGGTCTTATCGCGCTCGCGGCGCTGTTGGTCGGTCAGTGCCATCCTGTCCTCCTGCTATGCCGCGATGGCGCGGCCTGGATCCGGTTGGAGCTTCCAGGCCCTCCTGGCCTCATCCACCGGGTTCGCGTCGAGGTGTGGCTTGATCTCCTCGTCCTGGAAGGCGAGCGGCAGCACGGCGCGAATCACCGGCATGCCGCGGGAGAGGAACAACACCTCATTGTCGGCAGTCGTCAGCACTTCGCTAGGCATCAGCAGTTTGCGCGCCACTTCCTGCTCGCTCTCCCCCTCGCCACGGCTGCGGGAGGTCGAGAAGGCGGCCTGCTGCGTCGCAGTCCCCTTATTGGTCGAGTGGTTGCGCACCAGGGCGCCGAAGCTGCCCGCGTATTCCGAAATCATCCGGGCAGTGTCGAGATCGGCGACGCCGGCATAGGCGATGTAGGCGAGGGACGAGTACCAGGCGCGTGTGCCCTGGCGGTACAGCACCTCAAGCTGGCCGAGCGATTGATACCACCAGCGGACCGTGATCCCGTAAGAGCGGCCGAGGTCGCGGACGAGTTCGAAAATCTCCATCCGGCCGAGCGTATAGGCCTCGTCGATGTCGTAGAGGATGCGACCCCGGATGAAGCCGTCGGCATCGTAAGCAGCGTCGAGCAGGGCGCCGTAGAGCACTCGGGCGCAGCCGGGGGCGACCTTCAGCGCCTTGGCCTTCACCTGGATGAAGACCGTGACTGGCCGGGTGCAGAGGTCCCTCGGCTGGACCGTGTCGTCGGAAACCATGTCCGCGAGCCGGGAGGCACCGAGCCAGGCGGTATGAGCCTGCAAGGTGCCGTAGACGCCGGTCCAGGTCTCCTCGGCTTCCAGCAGCACGCCTCGGGCGTTCTCGCGGGCGAACCGGCACTCGCTGTACGTGGCGATGCCGTTCAGCAACTGCTTCAGTTCCTGCTCGCCACAGGACGCCGCCGCTTTGAAGGTCCGCAGGTTCAGCTTCTCGCGCGGCCAGCCGGGCGCGGTCAGCATGTGAGAGAACATCGCCCACATGATCTGCTGGACCCAGGTGGACCACTCGCTGTTCTCGGTGCTGCGGCCCGGGTCGGGCTCCGGAGCGACGCGCCGGGCCAGCGTCATCACGTCGAGTTCGAAGTCTTCGTTCTGCGGGTCGATGTTAGCCAGGACGTTGATCCCGCTCCCGGGCCGGATGGCATAGACCTCCTGCCCCATGGCCTCACGGGTCCGGCGCGTCATCGCTTCCAGTTCCCGCTTCGGGTCGCCGACGACGTAACTGCCGGTCCAGCGCAGCGTGGGGTGGGCGAGAGCCTGGAGGAGGGTCTGGGATTTGCCGACGCCGGATCCCGCCACCCACGCGCTCATCGTCGAGCGGAGCGTACAGGGGTCGACTAGCATGCCGGCCTTCATGCCCTCGTCCCAAGTCGCCTTCCGGCGCGGATCGAAAGGTACGCCTGCCCATTGGGAGAGATCGCGACGGTAGTTCCGTGCGACCGGAATGCCGCCATAACCTTCGTCGGAGATCCCGGGGAAGCGGTCCCGGGCCTCCTGCTTGCTGGCGAAGCTGGCCGTGCCGTGGGTCGCGGTCTTCGCGCGCTCGATGGCCTTCGGTGTCTTCGGCTTCCCCGGGGGGAGAAGTAGCAGCGGTACGGCAAGGGCGGCGGTAGCGGATCCGGTCAGGGCGAGGGCGGCCGGGTCACCAGGCCAGAACCCTTCCCAAACCCCACGCCAGAAATACCAGGGCCAACACCAGGCGGTGGCGAGCCCAAGCGTCATGACGCGCCCCGTCCAAATGGCGAATGCGGCCGATGACGCCGCCACCCAGGCTGGCGTCAGCAGCAGCAAGCCGAGGGCGGCCTTCACGCCATCTCCGCCTGTTCGACGGTCAGCCCGAGGGGCTTGTCCACGCCGCGGAACCACACCTCGTCCTGACCATAGCTTCCCTTGCCGCCCGGTTCCGCTGGCGGAGTGAACTCGCAGTGCACAACGACATCGACGTAGCGGTTCAGCAGGCGGAAGATGTCCACGTCCTGCATGCCGTTGGCGCCGGAGCCGGGTGCCTTCAGCATGAGGCGGGTGCTGTCGAAGATGCCGAAGCACGAATCACCGTGGTTCGTGGTGAAGGTCTGAATAGTCGCAGCCATGCGCAGAAAGGCCCAGGCGCTGGCGTTGCGCAATTCCTGCACCATGGCGAACTCGACCGCCATGCGGAGTGCGGCAATCATCAGCTTCTCCGGCCCGACGTCCGCCTCACCCTGACCGCCCTCGCTGTAGAGCATCCCGACGCGGTTGGGCTGGGTCAGCCGGGCCTCGTCCTCGTCCTCGATGGAGCAGACGCGCTTGGCCGGGTCCACATCGGCGCCGAGGGCGCGGACGAACGTCGTCTTGCCGGAGCCCATGCGGCCTCCCGCCATGACGGTCAGGCCGTTGCGCACAACTGACTTCCAGAAGTTCTCCATGTCGCCTTCACGGTAGAACCGCTCCGGCTCCTCGTAGGCCCGCAGCCGTCCGCCGGCCTCATCGTGGCGACGGGTCGCAGCGAACAGGCCAGCGGCGCTGAGGCCTTCCAAGGTCGGCTGCCAGTCGCCCGCGCGCCGGGCCGAGTAGCTGTAGGTGCCGGGCAGCACGCAGGGGCGCTGGATGAGCTGCACCCGGTGGCCCCAAGGGGAGGTCGTGGCGCAGAGAGGGGTGTCGGTCCAGATGTCCTGGCGACGCAGGCCGGCAGAGTGGAGCCCGATCATCTCCAGGTCCTCCATCTCGTAGGGCGTCTCGACCGAGAACCAGGTGCCCCGCTGCTTTACCCATGCCTCCCCCGGATGGTTCATGCAAAAATCCGTCGTGGCCGGATCGGTCATCCACTTCTCCACCGGCTTGAGGAGCCAGCGCAGCGCGCGGTCATCCGTCATCATCGGGCCTGTCTTCTGGTGGTGGGGACGCCTGCGCGCGCAGCCGCATCGCGGACCTCGCGCAACTCGTAGATCGAGGACAGGTCGAGATCCCCGACGGTACGGACGGTGATGCTGTCGGCATGGTCCCGCCGCAGAGTGGGTGGGCGGTTGTAGTCCTGCTGCAAGGCGCTCTGGCCCAGCGTGCCCCGGGCGCGGCTGCCGACATTGCCGAAGTTGAGGAACTGATTGCCACCGCCGCTCTGTAGGCTGCTGGTCAGCGCACCCACGCCGGCATCCACCGCGCCCTCGATCACGGTCAACAGGACGCCGGC
>NZ_JAUTWS010000460.1 GCF_030657435.1 Paracraurococcus lichenis
ATACCGTCCTGCTGATGTTATGACTCGGTGGTGATTTGCGGTGGCGCGGCGCGGCGTGATTCGTGTGGTGTCCGACCCTGAGGGGGAGGACGCGATGAGCGCGAAGGGCTTGCCGATCCGCGACGACGTGTCGGCTGATGAGCTTCGTCGGCTGGCACGGCGTGAGAGCGACCGCGCTGCGGCGACGCGGATGTTGGCGATCGCCGGGGCGCTGGAGGGGTTGCCACGGGCGGAGGCGGCGCGGCTGGCGGGCATGGAGCGCCAGGCGCTGCGGGACGTGGTGACCCGCTACAATGCCGAGGGCCTGGCCGGCCTGCATGACCGTCCGCGCTCGGGCCGGCGCGCACGGCTGGATGAGGTCCGCCGGGCAGCGCTGCGGCAGTTGGTGCTGGACGGGCCGGAGGTGGAGACCAGCGGGCTGAGCGCCTGGACCCTGCCCGACCTCTGCCGGGAGGTGGAGGCCCGTTGGGGTGTGACCTACCACGCGGCCCACATGAGCCGGCTGGTGCGCC
>NZ_JAUTWS010000461.1 GCF_030657435.1 Paracraurococcus lichenis
CGAGAGCTTCGAGCGGCTGTGCCTGAGGGCGGGGTTGGAGGCGCTTGAGGCGATGTTGGAGGCCGATGCGGCGGCGCTGTGCGGCCCGCGGCACGGGCGGGGTGGAGAGCGGCAGGCGCAGCGCTGGGGCCGGACCCAGGGCCCGATCGGCTTCCATGGTGGCAAGGTCTCGGTGGCACGGCCGCGGGTGCGCGAGCGCGGTGGCCGGGAGGTGGTGCTGCCGAGTTGGGAGCAGGCGGTGGGCGAGGACTGGCTGGGGCGCTGGGCGATGAACCTGATGCTGCTCGGGGTCGCCACGCGCCGGTTCGGCCGGGCGGTTCGGCTGCCCGAGGGCGACGTGCCGGCGGGCCCGGGCGCGGGGGTGTCGAAGTCGGCCGCCTCGCGGCGCTTCGTCGCGCTCTCGGCGGAGCGGATGGCAGCCTGGATGGGGCAGGACCTGTCCGGGCTCGATCTGCTGGCCGTGCAGATCGACGGCATCCACGTCACCGAGGAGCTGGTCT
>NZ_JAUTWS010000462.1 GCF_030657435.1 Paracraurococcus lichenis
CGACAGGTGGGACTTCCAGGCCTCGTACGCCTCGCAGAACCAGGAATAGCCGAAGCCGTCCGGGTGCTGCGCCCGGTACTCCTGCCAGAGCAGCGCCCGCGTCACCCCGCGGCGCCGCAGCTCCCGCTCCACCTCCGCCCAGTCCGGCACCAGCCGGCTGGCGACCGCGTCACCCGCCGGCGGCCCCGGGAACAGCTGCCGCTCGAGCTCGGTGTCGGTCAGCCCCTCCGGCAACGGCCAGGACAGCCCCGCCGCCCGGGCCCGGCTCAGGTAGGACCCGATCGCTCCCTTGCTGATGCCCAGCGCCGCCACCATGGCGCGCTCGCTCAGCCGGGCCTCGTACTTCAGCCGCAACACATCGCGGATCCGGCGCATCGACAATCTCTCGGTTGGCATCCAGCGGACCTCGTCAGGGACGAGGCCGCCTTAGCCCGCTCAGACTGTCGACAGACCAGCCCCAGGCACCCCCTCTCAGGTGCCCGCGATCCCGTGGAATCGC
>NZ_JAUTWS010000463.1 GCF_030657435.1 Paracraurococcus lichenis
CCATCTCGATCACCCGGCCCAGGCTGCAGCCGGGCCTGCTTCGGCTCGGGGCGCTGACGATGAGACGGTGATCCACGGCTGCGGTAGCGGCTCGCCGCGAGAGGTACTTTGCAACGAAATGGCAGGCCACGTCGCCGTCCCATGCCTATTGCTCCGGCCCTCATTGACTCGACCATGTCCGCCGAATCTCGGCCCATACAGCGCAAAGCACCGGTTAGGTCCGTCAAGACAATGAGGGCCGGAGCAATAATGACCTTGTTCCACCGCTGCGGCGCCGGCACACGAATGCCGGCAACCTGGGCATTCCGTACTTTGAATTCCGGACTGCAGCGACACCATCCCGGCCTGCCTCACCAATCCGGCTGACCTGGTTGGTATGTGCCGCGGTCCGTCGGGCGCAAGGCTTCGAACATCTCCGTCACGGCTGCATAGTCACGGTAGCCGCAGCGTGCCAGGGGCTGTGCTGCAGCCGTGTCGAAGCGGCCGCTCCGGATATAG
>NZ_JAUTWS010000464.1 GCF_030657435.1 Paracraurococcus lichenis
CTTCGGCCCCAACCTGCGCGCCTTTGTGCTCTACCTGCGCTTCGGCCAGGCCATCCCGTTCGAGCGCCTGGCGCGGCTGTTGCGTGACCTGTTCGGACTGGAGATCAGCGAGGGGGCGTTGGCCAACCTGCTGCAGGACAGCGCGCCAGCCTTCGCGGCACAGACCGGCCTGATCAAGCAGCGGCTGCTGGCCAGCACGGTGTTGGCCTCCGACGAGACCAGCATGCGGGTTGGCAAGAGGACCTTCTGGACCTGGGTGTTCCACCATGCCGACAGCGCCTGCTTCCTGATCCGCCCCTCCCGCGGCAAGGCGGTGGTACGCGAGTTCCTCGGCGAGGTCCGCCCGGCGGTCTGGATCTCCGACCGCCTCGGTGCCCAGAGAGGCTGGGCCAGCCGCGAGCATCAGGTCTGCCTTGCCCATCTGCTGCGTGACATCCAGTACGCGATCGACGCCGGCGATGCTGGCTTTGCTCCCGGCATGAAGCATCTGCTGCAAC
>NZ_JAUTWS010000465.1 GCF_030657435.1 Paracraurococcus lichenis
TCGGGTCGTCTTCTCCAACCCGGAGGCGGAGCGGATTCTCGGACGCCCGCTGGCCGAAGCGCCGGATTGGCGCGCCTACACCGCGAGCTTCGGGGCGCTCCACCCCGACGGCCGGACATTGACAGCGGACGAGTATCCGCTAGCGCGTGCCGTTCTCCGGGGCGAGAGGGTCGACCACGAGGCGCTGATGCACCGGCGTGATGGTGAGGCGCTCGTACATCTCGAAGTGAGCGCCGCCCCGATCCGCGACGCCGCCGGTCGGGTGGAGTTGGCCATCGCCACCTTTCAGGACGTCACCGCGAGAGCGCGGGCCGAGCAGGCCCTGCGGCGGGCGCAACGCCTCGAGGCGATGGGCCAGCTTACCGGTGGCGTCGCGCACGACTTCAATAACCTACTCATGGTCGCCTCTGGCAACCTGCAGTTGCTCGCTCGGCGGACCTCGGACGAGGTGCTGCTGCGCTTCGCGCGCGGCGCGCTGGAGGCCCTCCGGCGCGGC
>NZ_JAUTWS010000466.1 GCF_030657435.1 Paracraurococcus lichenis
CCGGGTCGTCTTCTCCAACCCGGAGGCGGAGCGGATTCTCGGACGCCCGCTGGCCGAAGCGCCGGATTGGCGCGCCTACACCGCGAGCTTCGGAGCGCTCCACCCCGACGGCCGGACATTGACAGCCGACGAGTATCCGCTGGCGCGTGCCGTTCTCCGGGGCGAGAGGGTCGA
The DNA here is from genome assembly GCF_030657435.1 of Paracraurococcus lichenis. GTDB lineage: Bacteria > Pseudomonadota > Alphaproteobacteria > Acetobacterales > Acetobacteraceae > Paracraurococcus > Paracraurococcus lichenis. The sequence goes on from NZ_JAUTWS010000466.1 coordinate 175, forward strand.
CCACGAGGCGCTGATGCACCGGCGTGACGGTGAGGCGCTCGTGCATCTCGAAGTGAGCGCCGCCCCGATCCGCGACGCCGCCGGTCAGGTGGAGTTGGCCATCGCCACCTTTCAGGACGTCACCGCGAGAGCGCGGGCCGAGCAGGCCCTGCGGCGGGCGCAACGCCTCGAGGCGATGGGTCAGCTTACCGGTGGCGTCGCGCATGACTTCAATAACCTACTCATGGTCGCCTCTGGCAACCTACAGCTGCTCGCTCGGCGGACCTCGGACGAGGTGCTGCTGCGCTTCGCGCGCGGCGCGCTGGAGGCCCTTCGGCGCGGT
>NZ_JAUTWS010000467.1 GCF_030657435.1 Paracraurococcus lichenis
GGGGCGCCGTCCGTTGTCCCATCCGGGAACCCGAACGGTCGCCGGGGCCGCCGCCGCAAGGCGCCGAGCCCGCATTCACAAGGACGGGTCATGGATCAGCCTCCCACCGCTCCGCCGGTCTTCGTCGGCATCGATGTCTCCAAGGATCGCCTCGACGTGCATCTCCGCCCGTCGGGCCAGGCCTTCGCCGTCGCGCGCGACGGCCCAGGCCTCGACCAGCTCCTGGCACGGCTGCGGGCCGAACCGCCTGCCCTGGTCGTGCTCGAGGCCACCGGCGGCTTCGAGCTGACCGTCGCCGCCGCCATCGCCGGCGCCGGCCTGCCGCTCGCCGTGGTCAACCCGCGCCAGATCCGCGACTTCGCCCGCGCCACCGGCCGGCTGGCCAAGACCGACCGCCTCGATGCCGCAGCGATCGCCCTCTTCGCCGAGCGGGTCCGCCCTCAACCCCGCCCGGTGCCGGATGCCGCCGCCCAGGCGCTCGCCGAGCTCGTCGCCC
>NZ_JAUTWS010000468.1 GCF_030657435.1 Paracraurococcus lichenis
GGCGCCTGCTATTCATTGGCGCCATCGCCGTGATGCGCAGCCAGAGGGCGCAGGAAGCCGAAAGCTGGCTGCGCAGACTGCTCGAGCGCCGGCCAGCAAAGGTTGCGGCCATCGCGGTGGCAAACAAGACCGCCCGGGTAATCTGGGCAATGCTGCGCAGCGGCGAGTCATATCGGGCTCCCAAGCCAGCCGCTGCCACGCCGGCCGCCGCATGAGCGGGCTGCGTATGAGACCGACATGAGAGCTTCCCCATCGGAGATGCCGCGGCCGATGGGGGCGTGAGGGCGTAGCGGAGTGATGGCAACACCGGTCGATCCCGGAACCCTGCCGAACCCGAGTTTGTCAAAGCGCGTTCGAGCGCGATTCGTTGATCCGGAGCGGGGTCGCGGATTCCATCAGGGCCCACGGTCATGCGTACCGCACATCGAGGCCGGACACATGACCGCACCCGACCGCGGCGCTACCACACCAAAAAGGCCCTTGCATCGAGGGGGC
>NZ_JAUTWS010000469.1 GCF_030657435.1 Paracraurococcus lichenis
TATTGAGCCGGCCGCGGTGTTCTTGAGCTAGGCTGCGTAGCGGAACTGCGGATGGCGGAAGAAGGCGCGAATGCGGTCCGGCCGCTTGGACAGGCTGCGCATGTGGTTGACGACGGTCTGCTTGAGCTGCGACTTGCTGCGCGCCAGCGGCTTGGCGGTGACCACCTGCTTGACGTCGCCGTTCACACCCTCGTCCGGGTTCAGCTCGGGGCTGTAGGCGGGAAGGTGAAACACCTCGATCTGATCCTCGCGCCCCGCCAGCCAATCGCGGACCAGCCGCGCCCGGTGCACCTGCAAGCGGTCGAGGATAAGGAACACCTTGCGCCCGGCGTCGCGCACCAGGCGCTCGAGGAAGCGGATCAGGGTGGGCGCCTTGATCGCGCCGTCGAGGACCATCCAGCGCACCTCGCCCCGGTTGGTCACCGCCGAGACCAGGCCGACATTGGCCCGTCGGTGATTGGGGCGGACCACCGGGGTCTCACCCCGCGG
>NZ_JAUTWS010000047.1 GCF_030657435.1 Paracraurococcus lichenis
CCTTTTTTCGTGCCGCATCGGTGATGCCGCGCTGCATCTCTCCCGACGTCAAGCGCAATTTTATTTCAAGAAGAGCCTGTAAATCGGCGTAAAGAGTCGTTATTTATGTACAATCGGCAACATTTTTCTTGTCCTCCTGTTCCGGGCCGGTATTGCTGCGGCGCGATATGGAGGGTGAGGGTATGAGCCTGGCCTTGGGCATGGGAGAGCGCGGCGATGCCGCCGCGCGGGTGAGCAACGGTTATCGCTGGGCGCAATTGGCGCTCGGCGTCATCTGCATGGTGATGATCGCCAACCTGCAGTATGGCTGGACGCTCTTCGTCACCCCCATGGACCAGGCGCATGGCTGGGGCCGGCCGGCCATCCAGGTCGCCTTCACCATCTTCGTGCTGATGCAGACCTGGCTGGTCCCGGTCGAGGGCTGGCTGATCGACCGCTTCGGCCCGCGCATCGCCGTCTGCCTCGGCGGCTTCCTGGTCGGCGCCGCCTGGATCCTGAACTCCATCGCCGACAGCCTGGCGCTGCTCTATCTCGGCGCCGCGCTGGGTGGCATCGGCGCAGGCGTGGTCTATTCCGCCTCGGTCGGCAATGCGCTGAAGTGGTTCCCCGATCGCCGCGGCCTCGCCGCCGGCATCGTCGCGGGCGGCTTCGGCGGCGGCTCGGCGCTCACCGTCATCCCGATCGCCAGCATGATCGCCGAGCAGGGCTACAAGGCCGCCTTCTTCTGGTTCGGCCTCGGCCAGGGCCTCGTCGTGATGCTCGCCGCCCTCGCGCTGCGCGCGCCGGAGAGGGGCGAGACGCCGGAGGCGCCGAAGGCGGTGCAGCAGGCTCAGACCACCCGCGACTTCGCCCCGAAGGAGGTGCTGAAGACCCCGCTCTTCTGGGTGCTTTATGCCATGTTCACCATGGTCGGCGCCGGCGGCCTGATGGCGATCGCCCAGCTCGGCCCGATGGCGAAGGATTATCAGGTGGCGGGCGTGCCGGTCTCGATCCTCGGCCTGACCCTGCCGGCGCTGCAATTCGCGCTCTCGATCGACCGGGTGATGAACGGCCTGACCCGGCCCTTCTTCGGCTGGGTCTCCGACCATATCGGCCGCGAGAACACCATGTTCATCGCCTTCGCGCTCGAGGGCTTCGGCATCCTGGCGCTGATGCACTGGGCGCACGACCCCTTCCTCTTCGTGCTGCTCTCGGGCTTCGTCTTCTTCGCCTGGGGCGAGATCTACAGCCTCTTCCCCTCCATCTGCACCGATACCTACGGGCGGAAATTCGCCACGGCCAATTACGGCATGCTCTACACCGCGAAGGGCACCGCCGCGCTGCTCGTGCCGGTCTCGGCGGTGCTGCAGCAGGCGACCGGGAGCTGGGACGGGGTCTTCATCGCCGCCATCGCCGCCGACCTGACCGCCGCGGTGCTGGCCTTCTTCGTGGTCAAGCCGATGCGGCGGCGGATGGCCGGCATGCCGGCCGCCGCCGGGACCGCGCCGGCCCATGTCCCGCCCATGGCCGTCATCGCCGGCGAATCGGTCCGCTGAGGACATGACCGGGCGGGTGATGTCGCCCGCCCGCAATCTGCTCTAGAACCCCTCCAGCCATGAGACCGGGGCGCGGCGGCTGCCGCGTCCCGCCCCTGGGGCCCGGCCGGCGCGAGCGGCCGGGCCTGCCCGTATCAGGAGTCCGCCTGCGCATGTCCGCTGCCACCACCATCCCGGCCCTGCTCGAGACCGGTGCGGCCGAGAGCCCCGCCATCCGCGCGCCGGAGCGCGCGTCGCTCACCTATGCCGGGCTGCGGGCGCTGGCGGAGCGGACGGTCGCGGCGCTGAACGGCATCGGCATCGGCCGCGGCGACCGCGTCGCCATCGTGCTGCCGAACGGGCCGGAGATGGCCGCTGGCTTCGTCGCCATCGCCTGCGGCGCCACGACAGCGCCCCTGAACCCCGCCTACAAGGACGAGGAATTCGAGTTCTACCTGACCGACCTGAAGGCGAAGGCGCTGGTCATCCTGCAGGGCATGGAGAGCCCGGCGCGCGCCGTCGCCGCGCGGCTCGGCGTGCCGGTGGTGGACCTCGTCCCGGGCGAGGCGGCGGGCGCCTTCACCTTCTCGGGCGGGACCCCCGGCCGGGCGGCGCAGCCCGGCATGGCGGAGGCGGAGGACGTGGCGCTGGTGCTGCACACCTCCGGCACCACGGCGCGGCCGAAGATCGTGCCGCTGACGCACACCAATGTCACGGCATCGGCCGCCAGCATCGCCCGCACCCTGGCGCTGACGCCGGAGGATGCCTGCCTCAACGTCATGCCGCTCTTTCACATCCACGGGCTGATCGCGGCGACGCTCTCCTCGCTCTCGGCCGGCGCGGCGGTGATCTGCACGCCGGGCTTCAATGCGCTGAAGTTCTTCGGCTGGCTCGATGCCGAGCGGCCCTCCTGGTACACCGCGGTGCCGACCATGCACCAGGCGATCCTGCAGCGCGCCGAGCGCAACAGGGAGATCATCGCCCGCGCGCCGCTGCGCTTCCTCCGCAGCTCCTCGGCCAGCCTGCCGGCGCAGGCGATGAAGGACCTCTCGGCCACCTTCAACGCGCCGGTGATCGAGGCCTATGGCATGACCGAGGCCAGCCACCAGATGTGCAGCAACCCGCTGCCGCCGCGCGCCCAGAAGCCCGGGCTGGTCGGCCTGCCGGCGGGGCCGGAGGTCGCCATCATGTCGGATGACGGCCAGATCCTGCCGCAGGGCGAGATCGGCGAGGTCGTCATCCGCGGCCCGAACGTGACCAAGGGCTACGAGGCGAATCCGGAGGCGAATGCCAAGGCCTTCACCAACGGCTGGTTCCGCACCGGCGACCAGGGGATGTTCGACCGGGACGGCTACCTGCTGCTGACCGGGCGCCTCAAGGAGCTCATCAAGCGCGGCGGCGAGCAGGTGAGCCCGCTCGAGGTGGACGGCGTGCTCTCCGAGCATCCGGCGGTCGCCCAGGCGCTCACTTTCAGCATCCCGCATCCGATGCTGGGCGAGGAGGTCGGCGCCGCCGTGGTGCTGCGCGAGGGCATGACGGTGACCGAGCGCGAACTGCGCGACTTCGCGGCGAAGCACCTCGCCGACTTCAAGGTGCCGCGGAAGGTCATCTTCCTGCCGGAGATCCCGAAGGGCGCGACGGGCAAGCTGCAGCGCATCGGCCTCGCGGAGAAGCTCGGGATCACCGCCTGACGGAAGGGGCGGCCGGCGGACGACCCGTCGGCCGCGCTTCGGCCCGCGCGGCCCGGCTGCGCCGCAAGGGCCGCGCTCCCCGACGCGGGCCCCCGGCCTGCCGCAAGACGGCAGGGGCACCCCGCGAGGGCTGGCCGTGATCTCCCTGCGCCCCTCGCCGGGACGCACGACGCGCCGCGGACGGCGCACCCGGTGCAGCGGACAACACCTCCCTGTGGCATTCGCCGCGCCCTCCGGCGCAGACTGGGCGGCCCCGACGCAACGGGGTGAAAGAAACGACCTGGGGAGGTCACCATGTTCGAGAGACGCGCCGCGCTCGCGGCGCTGGCGACGGGCCTTGCCGCGCCCCGCCTGGCCCGCGCCGCCGACACCACCGGCATCACCGAGACCGAGATCCGCATCGGCAATACCGCCTCCTACAGCGGCCCCGCCTCGGCCTACGGCACCATCGCCCGCACCGAGGCGGCCTATTTCCGCATGGTCAACGACCAGGGCGGCATCGCCGGGCGGAAGATCGCCTTCCTCAGCTACGACGACGGCTACTCGCCGCCGAAGACGGTCGAGCAGGTCCGCCGCCTCGTCGAGCAGGACAAGGTCGCCTGCATTTTCCAGAACATCGGCACCGCGGCGAACAGCGCCATCGTGCGCTACCTGAACCAGCGCAAGGTGCCGCACCTCTTCGTCGGCAGCGGCGCGGACAAGTGGGGCAACTACCAGGACACGCCCTGGACCATCGGCTGGCAGCCCAGCTACCGGACCGAGGCGCAGATCTACCTGAAGATGGTGCGGCAGGAAGCGCCGCAGGCCCGCATCGCGGTGCTCTACCAGAACGACGATTTCGGCAAGGACTATCTCGTCGGGCTCCGCGACCTGCTGGGGGACCGCTACGACCAGGTCGTCCGCGCCGCCTCCTACGAGGTGACCGACCCGACCATCGACAGCCAGGTGCTGTCCCTGCAGGCGACCGGCGCCGAGGTCTTCATCAGCGCGACCACGCCGAAATTCGCCGCCCAGGCGATCCGCAAGGTCTACGACATCGGCTGGCAGCCGCGGCTGCACTTCCTCAGCAACGTCTCGATCTCGGTCGCCGCCGTCATGGTCCCGGCCGGGGCGGAGAAGGGCACGGGCGTCATCACCTCGGCCTATCTCAAGGACCCGACCGATCCCTCCTGGGCCGAGGATCCCGGCATGAACGCCTGGCGCGACTTCATGCGACGCTGGTATCCGGAAGGCGAGCTGACCGATGCGGGCAACATCTTCGGCTACGGCATCGCGGCGACCATGACCCAGGTGCTGCGGCAATGCGGCCGCGACCTGTCGCGCGAGCGGCTGATGCGCGAGGCGGCGAACCTCCGCGACCTGGAGGTCGGGGTGCTGCTGCCGGGCATCCGCATCAACACCAGCCCGACCAACTACCACCCGATCCGGCAGATGCAGCTCGCCCGCTGGACGGGCAGCACCTGGGAGCGCTTCGGCGGTGTCATCGAGGGCGCCTGACGGCGGCGGTGCTTGCGTCCCGCGCGCACCAGGGCCAAAACGCGCACGGAGACACCTGCACCATGCGCATCTGCATCTTCGGCGCCGGCGCGATCGGCGGCCTCATGGCGGCGAAGCTGGCCGCCAAAGGCGATGTTGAAGTCACCGTCATCGCCCGCGGCCCGCACCTCGCCGCCATGCAGGCCAAGGGCCTCAGGCTCGTCAGCGAGGGCCAGGAGACCGTCGTCCGCCCGCGCTGCGTCGCCTCCGCCGAGGAGGCGGGGCCGCAGGACTACGTCGTCGTCACGCTGAAGGCGCATTCGCTGCCGGGCGCGGCGCGGCAGATGCAGCCGCTGCTGCACGACGGCACCGCCATCGTCTCGGCGGTGAACGGCATCCCCTGGTGGTATTTCTACAAGCTGCCCGGGCCCTTCGAGGACCGCCGCGTCGCCAGCGTCGATCCCGACGGCAGCCTGTGGGAGCTGCTGCATCCCTCCCGCGCCATCGGCTGCATCGTCTATCCCGCGGCCGAGGTGCCGGAGCCCGGCCTCATCGAGCATACCTATGGCGACCGCTTCACCCTCGGCGAACCGGACGGCAGCCGCAGCGAGCGGGCCAATGCCCTCTCCGCCGCGCTGGTCGCGGCCGGCTTCAAGGCGCCGGTGCGTCCCAGGATCCGCGACGAGATGTGGGTCAAGCTCTGGGGCAACTTGGCCTTCAACCCGCTCTCGGCGCTGACCACCGCGACGCTCGACGTCATCACCGGCGATCCGGAGCTGAAGTCGGTCTGCCGGCAGATGATGCTGGAAGGCCAGGCGGTGGCCGAGAAGCTCGGCGTGCGCTTCGCCATCGACGTGGACAAGCGCATCGCCGGCGGTGCCGAGGTCGGCGCGCACAAGACCAGCATGCTGCAGGACCTCGAGCGCGGCCGGCCGATGGAGGTGGACGCGCTGCTCGGCAGCGTGGTGGAGCTTGCCGACATCGTGGACCTCCCGGCCCCGACCTGCCGGACGGTGCTGGCCCTGCTGCGCACCCGGGCAAGGCTGGCCGGCTGCTACTGAGCGGCCGGGGATGCGGGGCGCCGGGCGGATGGCGGAACGGTCATCCCCGGGCGAATTGCGTTCTCGGCGCGAACCGACCATCCTCGCGCCGCTGGGAGACCGGGACCGCCCAACCGCGTTGGCGGATGGATCGCGCGTCCGCACGCGAACGGGGGATGTCCGCATGACCAAGGCCCTATTGCCGCTGCTCGCGGCGCTCGCGCTCGGCGCCTGCGCCGACCAGCCGCCGGCGCCGAGCGCCAACCTGCCGCCCGATGCCGTCGTCGGCGCGGGCGATCCGCTGCGCAGCGCGGTGGCGAATACCTCCGTCGCCTTCGCCTCGCCGCGCAAGCTCGCGGGCCGGCCGGCCGACGCGGCCCAGGCGGTGGCGCAGATGGAATACCTCGCGGTCGCGATCCCGACCGATCCGCGCTACCCCTATATCTCGCCGACCGTCGGGACGCAGTTCGAGCAGGCCCGGCGGGAATGGCGCGCGGCGCTGGGCATCCCGGACGCGACCCCGCCGCAGCCCGTCATCGAGTCGCTCTACGCCGCAGCGCGCGCCGTGCGCAGCGGCCAGCCCGATGCGGCCGCGGCGGCGCTGCCCGCCACCGTCTTCCCGCAGGGCGGCCAGACCGCGATGCTGCGGCTCGCCTCCCTGCCGGACCTGCCGCTGACCAACCAGGCCGCCGTCACGGCGACCGATGCGCTGCGGCGGACGGACGGCCAGCCGCGCGGGCGCTTCTGATGCGGCGACGGGCATTGCTGCTGGCGCTGGCCGCGGCCGGCTGCGCGGAGATGCGCCAGGCGCCGCCGCCGATGCCCGTCCCGCTGCAGGCCGTGACGCCCGGGACCGCGGATCCCATCCGCGGCGCGATCGACGCCATGGCGCCCGCGCTCGCCTACAGCGCGCGCGGCCTGGCCGGCCGGCCGGCCGAGGCGGCTCAGGCGGCGGCGCAGCTCGAATTCGTCACCGCCGCCCTGCCGCGCGACCCGCGCTACGCCCCGGTGCCGGAGGCGGTGCGGCGGGACCTGCTGCTGGCGCGCGCCGAGTTGCGCGATGCGCTCGGCGTCGCGGAGGACGCGCCGCCCGAGACGGTGGTGCGCTCGCTGCTCGCCGCCGCGGCGGCGCTGCGGGCGAGGAACGAGGCGCGCGCCGCGGCCGCCCTGCCGGCGCCCATGTTCCTCCCCGGCGGCGCACGCAGCGTCGCCCGCCTCGGCGAGCTCGGGCCGCTGCCGCAGGGGGCGATCGCTAGCGCCAATATCGCGCAGGTGGTGGCGCGGCTGGATGCGACCGGCGGCTGGCCGGGCGGCACGCCCGGCGAGGTCAGCGGCCAGCTCGGCAATACCTTCGGCTTCGGCGCCGGCACCAGCATCGGCTACTGAGGCGTGCCGATGCCCGAAGGGCCGGATGGCCCGGAGGTCTGAATCGGCCCGCCCAACATACAAGGCGTGCCGATGACCGGAGGGCCGAAGGGGTCCCCACGAAGCGGCGCTTCGTGGGGTGCCCCGGATGGCCCGGAGGTCTGAATCGGCTCGCCCAACATACAAGGCGCGCCGATGACCGAAGGGCCGAAGGGGTCCCCACGAAGCGGCGCTTCGTGGGGTGCCCCGGATGGCCCGGAGGTCTGAATCGGCTCGCCCACCATGCAAGGCGGCGGCGCTCAGTCCGTCGCCATGACCTTCACGTAGCTCCCCGGCGCGTCCTCGATGGGCTTGAGCTTGCCGTAGCCGGGCAGGCGTGCCGGCACCTGCGACTTCTCGAGCGCCGTGACCCAGCGGTGCCAGTCCGGCCACCAGGACCCCGCGAGCTCGGTCGCGCCCTCGAACCAGGCCTCCGGATCGGGCGGGAGCTGTTCGTTCACCCAGTGGCTGTACTTGCCGGAATCGGGCGGGTTCACCACGCCGGCGATGTGGCCGCTCGCCGCCAGCACGAAGCGCACCGGCCCGCGATAGATCTGCGTCGCGCGGTAGGTGCTCTTCCAGGGCGCGATATGGTCCTCCCGCGTCGAGATCAGGTAGGAGGGCACCTTGATCTTCCGCAGGTCGATCTTCTGGCCCAGCAGCTCGATGGCGCCGGGCTTGATCAGGTCGTTCTGCTGGTACATCCGCCGCAGGTAGAAGCTGTGCATCCGCGCCGGCATGCGGGTGCTGTCGTCGTTCCAGTAGAGCAGGTCGAAGGGGAAGGGCTCCTGCCCAAGCAGGTAGTTGTTCACCACGAAGGACCAGATCAGGTCGTTGGCGCGGAGCATGTTGAAGGTCGTCGCCATCTCGCGGCCCTCGAGATAGCCGCGCTTCTGCATCTGCTCCTCGAGGCAGTGGAGCTGCTCCTCGTCGATGAAGACGCCGAGCTCGCCCGCCTCCTCGAAATCCGTCATGGTGACGAAGTAGGTCGCCGACTTGATGCGGGTGTCGCGCTTCGCCGCCATATGCGCGAGCGTCGTCGCCAGCAGCGTGCCGCCGAGGCAGTAGCCGATGGCATTAATCTCCCGCTCGCCCGTCGCCTTCTCGATCGCCGAGAGGGCGTCGTAGATGCCCTCCTGCATGTAGTCGTCGAAGCCCTTCTGGGCGAGCTGCTCGTCCGGATTGACCCACGAGACCACGAAGACCGTGTGGCCCTGGTCCACCGCCCAGCGGATGAAGCTGTTCCGTGGCCTGAGGTCGAGGATGTAGAACTTGTTGATCCAGGGCGGCAGGATCAGCAGCGGCCGCTTCAGCACCGTCGCGGTGGTCGGGCTGTACTGGATGAGCTGCATCAGGTCGTTCTGGTGGACGACCTTGCCGGGCGTGACCGCGATGTTCTCGCCGACCCTGAACTTGCTGTCGTCGGTCATGCGGATGCGCAGGCGCCCCTTGCCGCGCTCGAGATCCGCCAGCAGGTGCGAGAGGCCCTTCAGCAGGTTCTCCCCGCCCGTCTCCGCGGTGCGGCGCAGCACCTCCGGGTTCGTCAGCAGGAAGTTGGACGGGCTCATCGCATCGACGAATTGCCGCGTGTAGAAGTCGACCTTCTGCGCCGCCTTCGGGTCCAGCCCGTCCACGTCGCTGACCACGGTCTGGAAGAAGCGGGCGGAGAGCAGGTAGCTCTGCTTGATGAAGTCGAAGACCTCGTTCTCCCGCCAGGCCTCGTCCTTGAAGCGGCGGTCGCGCGGGTCCTCGGCGATCACCGGTGCCGGCACGTCGCCCAGCATCCGCCGCGCGGTGTTCTGCCAGAGCGTCAGGTAGTCCTGCCAGAAGCCGAGCTGGGCCTGCATCAGCCGGGCCGGATTGGCCATCAGCCGCGTCGTCATCTCGAGGAAGGCGCCGCCGATGTTGAGCGGGTCGGGCACCGCCTCGCTCTCGGCCTGGCGGCGGAGGAAATCCGTGACGATCCGCTGGCCGCGCTCCGCCACCTCCGACATGGTGCGGGTCACCAGCGCCGGGTCGGGCAGGCGGAACTGCGGGTGTTCGGGCGTCTTTTCCTGGTCCATGGCCTATCCTACCGCGCTCCCGCCTGTCCGCTCCAGACCGGTTCCAGTGATGGTCCCGTGACGACGTGTAAGCGCGTGTCGCGGCATCTTGCCGGGGACGCATTTCCGGTTGGGCGATTTTGCTCTAGAGCATATCGCCGCTGGGCGGAAACGCCGCGGTACGGTCCGGTGGTATGGAGGCCGGAGGGATGCCGTCCCCAGGGTCGGGGTGCGAGCGGGTGAGAGGGTCGGGCATGCGGGCATGGCCGGGTCGTGGCGGGGGCAGGGCAGGGCGCGGACCGTGGGCCGCGGCGGCGCTGCTCTGCGCGCTCGCCGGCTGCTCGGTGCCGGAGGAGGTGAACCCGGTCGCCATCTACAACCGCATCTCCGGCAATGACGACGCGCGGCGGCCGGCGCCGCCGGGCATGGACCTGCCCTCGCCCAACCTCGCCAGCATCCCGCCGCGGCCGGAGAGGCCGCCGCCGGAGCTGCGCAACGCCATCTCCGCCGCACTCGCCGAGGACCGCACGCGATCGCGCGAGCCGTTGCTCCTCCGCAGCATCCCGGCGCCCGGCGCCGCGGTGGGCGGCGCGCCCCGCGACCAGGTGATGCCCGCCGCGCCGCCGCCGCGCGCGTCGCTGGCGGCCGCGCCGCGGATCCCCTTGACCGAGGCGCCGGCCGGGCAGCCCACGGCCGCGCCCCGCGCCGAGCCCGGCCAGGGCGCGCCGCCGCGGCCCGGCGCGGCGCCCGCGCCCGCCCTGCCGGAGATGCCGGCCGAGGCGCCGGCCCCGCCGCCGCCCGACCTGCTCGGCGCCCCGGACCGCCCTCGCCTCTGAGCCGCAGGTTTTTCGCAGGCCATGCGCTGAATCGCTGACACCGCAGCGCAATCGGCCCTATAGGGGCGGGCCGCGCCGCCCGCGCCCGCGAAGCATGGCTTCGCCGGGTCCCGGGCCAGGGCGTGGGCCAAATGCACACGGACCCAGGTCATGACCGAGGAATTCCATCGTATCCGCCGCCTGCCCCCCTATGTCTTCGCCGAGGTGAATGCGGCGAAGGCGAAGGCGCGGGCCGCGGCAGAGGACATCGTGGACCTCGGCATGGGCAATCCCGACAGCCCGACGCCACCGCATATCGTGGCCAAGCTGGTCGAGGCGGTGCAGGACCCGCGCACCCACCGCTATTCCATGTCGAAGGGCATCCCCGGCCTGCGCAAGGCGCTCTGCGGCTACTATGCCCGCCGCTTCGGCGTGAAGCTCGATCCCGAGACGGAAGTGGTCGCCACCCTCGGCTCGAAGGAAGGGCTCGCCAACCTGGCGCAGGCCATCTCCTCGCCCGGCGACACCATCCTGGTGCCGAACCCCTCCTACCCGATCCACCAGTTCGGCTTCATCATCGCCGGCGCGACGGCGCGCAGCCTGCCCTGCACGCCGGATGACGAGATGCTGGCGGCGATCGACCGGGCGGTGCGGCATTCCGTGCCGAAGCCGACCGCGGTGATCGTCAACTTCCCCTCGAACCCGACGGCCCATCTCGCCTCGATCGAGTTCTACCGCGAGCTGGTCGCGCTCTGCCGCAAGCACGAGCTCTTCATCCTCTCCGACCTCGCCTATGCCGAGCTCTATTTCGGCGACGTGCCGCCGCCGTCGGTGCTGGAGGTCGAGGGGGCGAAGGACATCACGGTCGAGTTCACCTCGATGTCCAAGACCTACAACATGCCGGGCTGGCGCATGGGCTTCGCCGCCGGCAACCCGCGGCTGATCGCGGCGCTGGCGCGGGTGAAGAGCTACCTCGACTACGGCGCCTTCACGCCGATCCAGGTCGCCGCCGCGGCGGCGCTGAACGGGCCGCAGGATTCGGTCGCCGCCATGCGGGTGCTCTACAAGGAGCGCCGCGACCTGCTGGTGAAGGGCCTGCGCCAGGCGGGCTGGGACGTGCCCTCGCCGGAGGGGTCGATGTTCATCTGGGCGCCGATCCCGGAGAAGTTCCGCCACCTCGGCAGCGTCGAATTCTCGAAGCTCCTGCTTGCCCGCGCCAAGGTCGCGGTCGCGCCCGGCCTCGGCTTCGGCGAGCATGGCGACGGCCATGTCCGCATCGCGCTCGTCGAGAACAGCCACCGCATGCGCCAGGCGCTGCGCGGCATCCGCGCCTTCCTGCAGGGCGACAACCTCGGCCCGGCCGAGGCCGAGAAGGAAGTAGTCTCCGCATGAGCAAGCCACTTTCGATCGCGGTCGCCGGCCTGGGCACGGTCGGCGCCGGCGTCCTGAAGCTGCTCTCGGAGAATGCCGAGATCGTCGCGGCGCGTGCGGGGCGGCCGGTGGTGGTCGGCGCCGTCTCGGCCCGCGACCGCTTGCGGGACCGCGGCGTGCCGCTCTCGGCGCTGCGCTGGTACGACGACCCGGTGGCGCTGGCCGCCGATCCCGGAACGGATGTGGTGGTCGAGCTGATCGGCGGCAGCGACGGCCCGGCGCGGGCGCTGGTCGAGGCCGCGCTCGCCGCCGGCAAGCCGGTGGTCACCGCCAACAAGGCGCTGCTCGCGGTGCACGGCGCGGCGATCGCCGAACTGGCGGAGGCACGCAACGTGCCGCTCGCCTTCGAGGCCGCCGTCGCCGGCGGCATCCCGGCGATCAAGGCGCTGCGCGAGGGGCTGGCGGCGAACCGCATCCGCCGCGTCGCCGGCATCCTGAACGGCACCTGCAACTACATCCTGACCGTGATGCGCGAGCACAAGCGGGAATTCGCCGAGGTGCTGGCGGAGGCGCAGAAGCTCGGCTACGCGGAAGCGGATCCCTCCTTCGACATCGACGGGATCGATGCCGCGCACAAGCTGGCGATCCTGGCCGCGCTCGCCTTCGGCCGGCCGGTGGATTTCGCCGCTGTGCATGTCGAGGGCATCCGCGAGGTCAGCGCGCTCGACATCGCGCTCGCCGGGGAGCTCGGCTACCGCATCAAGCTGCTCGGCATCGCCGAGCGCACCGCGGCCGGCATCGCCACCCGGGTGCATCCCTGCATGGTGCCGGTCGCCGCGCCGATCGCCCGGGTGGACGGGGTCTTCAACGCCGTGGTGGCGGAGGGCGACTTCGTCGGCCGGGTGGTGCTGGAGGGCCGTGGGGCCGGGGCGGGGCCGACGGCGAGCGCCGTGGTCGCCGACCTGATCGACCTCGCGCGCGGCCGGGTCACCCCGGTCTGGGGCGCCGCCGCGGGGCTGCTGGACGGCGCGCCCGCCCTGCCGATGGAACGGCATGTCGGCGCCTACTACCTCCGCCTGATGGTCCTCGACCGTCCCGGCGTGATCGCCGATGTCACCGGCATCCTGCGCGACCATGTCATCAGCCTCGAGGCCATGCTGCAGCGCGGCAGGGCGCCGGGCGAGGCGGTGCCGGTGGTGCTGACCACGCATGACTGCGAGGAGGCCTCGATGCGCGCCGCCCTGGCCCGGCTCGCGGCGCTCGACTCCGTGCTGGAGAAGCCGGCGCTGATCCGGATCGAGCCGCTCTGACCCGCCGCCGGTCGCCGGTCCCGCTGCCCTGATCCCGGGCCGCGCCGGCCGCTTCCGGCGCGGCCCGGCTGCGTGTAGTCTCCGCCCAAGATCACGGAGGCCCACATGGCGGACTACGACGCGTCGACCCTGCTGGTCGACCGCAACCTGGCGCTCGAATTGGTCCGGGTGACGGAGGCCGCGGCGCTCGCCGCCTCCCGCTGGATCGGCCGCGGCGACAAGAACGCCGCCGACGGCGCCGCGGTGGACGCCATGCGCAAGGCCTTCGACACGGTGGCGATCAGCGGCACCGTGGTGATCGGCGAGGGCGAGATGGACGAGGCGCCGATGCTCTACATCGGCGAGAAGATCGGCCTGGGCGGGCCGGAGGTGGACATCGCCGTCGATCCGCTCGAGGGCACCTCCATCACCGCCAAGGGCGGGCCGAATGCCATCGCCACGGTCGCGCTGGCCGAGCGCGGTGGCTTCCTGCACGCCCCCGACATCTACATGGACAAGATCGCGGTCGGCCCCGGCCTGCCGGAGGGCGTCGTGCATCTCGACGCGAAGCCGGAGGAGAACCTGCGCGAGCTGGCGCGGGCCAAGAAATGCTCCATCGGCGACCTGATGGTCTGCACGCTCGACCGCGACCGGCATGCCGAGATGATCAAGGCCTGCCGCAAGGCCGGGGCGCGCATCATGCTGCTCGGCGACGGCGACGTGGCGGGCGTGATCGCGGTCTCCCAGCCCGGCACGGGCGTCGATATCTACATGGGCTCGGGCGGCGCGCCGGAGGGCGTGCTGGCGGCGGCGGCGCTGCGCTGCATCGGCGGCCAGATGCAGGGCCGCCTGCAGTTCGAGAACGAGGAGCAGGTCGCCCGCGCCCGCGAGATGGGCGTGACCGACCCGAAGCGCATCTACGGCATCTACGAGATGGCGCGCGGCAACGTCATGTTCGCGGCGACCGGCGTGACCGGCGGCCCGATGCTGCACGGCGTCAAGCGCTCGGCGACCGGGGCGGTGACGCATTCCATCATCATGCGCAGCAAGTCCGGCACCGTCCGCTACGTCGAGGGGCACCACAACTTCGCCCGCAAGCCCGCGGCCTTCGTCGCCTGAGCCGGCACCGGGCGGGGCGGCGCTGATGGACGGCAGCGCGCTGCCGGAGGCCGTGCTCGGGGTCGCGCGCAGCGTCACCGGCCGGCGCTGGGTGCGGCGGGAGGGCGATGCGCGGCTCGGCCTCGCCATCGCGCAGCGGGCGGACCTGCCCGAGCTGGTCGGGCGGCTGCTGGCCGCGCGCGGCGTGGGGCTGGAGGCGGTGACCGACTTCCTCGAGCCGACCCTGCGCGCCCTGCTGCCCGACCCTTCCGTGCTGCTCGACATGGAGGCCGCGGCGGCGCGGCTGGCGAGCGCGGTGCGGGAAGGGGAGACGGTCGCCGTCTTCGGCGACTACGACGTGGACGGCGCCTGTTCCGGCGCGCTGATGGTGCGCGCGCTGCGCCTGCTCGGCTGCGAGGTCAGCCACTACGTCCCGCACCGGCTGAACGAGGGCTATGGCCCGAACCCGGCGGCCATCCGCGCCCTCTGCGAGCGCGGCGCGACGCTGATCGTCTGCGTCGATTGCGGCGTCGCGGCGCATGAGGCGCTGGAGGCGGCGCGCGGCCAGGCCGATGTCGTGGTGCTCGACCACCACAAGTCGGAAGGGCCGGTGCCGCGCGTCGCCGCGGTGGTCAACCCGAACCGGCTCGATTGCGGCTCCGGCCTCCGGCATCTCTGCGCCGCCGCCGTCGCCTTCCTCGCCTGCGTCGCGCTGCACCGGGTGCTGCGGCGGGAGGGGCTGTTCCAGCGCCGGCCGGAGCCGCCGCTGATGGAGCTGCTCGACTTCGTCGCGCTGGCCACCGTCTGCGATGTCATGCCGCTGACGGGGGTGAACCGCGCGCTGGTCGCGCAGGGGCTGAAGGTGATGGGCAGGCGCGGCCATGCCGGCCTCGCCGCGCTGCTCGAGATCGGCCAGGTGCGCGACCTGCCGACGGCGCATTCGCTGGGCTTCGTGCTGGGGCCGCGGATCAATGCCGCCGGGCGGATCGACGAGCCGGATCTCGGCCTGCGGCTGCTGCTCTGCGACGATCCGGTCGAGGCGCGGGCCATGGCCGAGCGGCTGGACGCGGTGAACCGCCGGCGGCAGGAGGTGGAGGCCGAGGTGCTGGGCGCCGCCTTCGCCGAGGCCGAGGCGCAGCATGCCGCCGGCCATCCGGTGCTGCTGGTGAGCGGCCAGGGCTGGCATCCCGGCGTGGTCGGCATCGTCGCCGGCCGGGTGAAGGAGCGCTTCAACCGCCCGGCCTGCGTCGCCGGCGTGGCGGATGGGCTGGCCAAGGGCTCCGGCCGCTCGGTGCCCGGCCTCGACCTCGGCGGGGCTGTCATCGCGGCGCGCCAGGCCGGGCTGCTGGAGACCGGCGGCGGCCATGCCATGGCGGCCGGCTTCAGCCTGAAGATCGAGCGGTTGCCGGAGCTGCACGCCTTCCTCGACGAGCGGCTGTCGCGCGCGGGCGAGTTGCCGGGCGCGGCCGACCTGGTGGTGGAGGGGACGGTGATGGTCCCGGCCGCGACGCCGGCGCTGGCGCAGCAGGTGGCGCGGCTCTCGCCCTTCGGCGCCGGCAACGAGGAGCCGGTCTTCGCCGTGCCGCGCGCCCGCGTGGTGCGGGCGGACCGCGTGGGCAAGGAGGGCAATACTATCCGCGCCTTCATCGAGGGCGAATCGGGCGGGCGGCTGAAGGCGATCTGCTTCCGCGCCAAGGAGGGCCCTCTGGCCGAGCTGCTGCTGAGCCGGACGCGGGAGCCGGTGCATCTCTGCGGCCAGTTGCGGGCGGAACGCTGGAACGACGAGGTGAGCGCCTGCCTGCACCTGGTCGATGCCGCGCCCGTGCCGCCCGGCTATTGACCGCGGCGGCCCTGCCCACTACTCCCCCGCCGCGCGGTCCCCATCGTCTAGAGGCCTAGGACACCAGCCTTTCACGTTGGTAACACGGGTTCGAATCCCGTTGGGGACGCCAGCACCGCCTGTCCTTGGGACGTCAGGAGCGCAAGGCGACCGGCGTCCTGCAGCCTGCTGCCGGGCTCTGCAGGGCCCAATGGCACCTCGCCATGCGGCCGCCCAACATTGGCCGATTGCTCCGACGCGGCCTGCCGCAGGTACCTCGACAGGCGGCTGCCGTCGATCTCCGTCCTCCTCGTCGCCGCCGGCTGACCTTCAGGGGCCGACAGGCCCTCATCTGCTGCATGCCAATGCGGGGGGCCGGGGGCGACCGCATTTTCATATGAGGATGGGCGCGGGGCGTGCTTGCGCGGATCGCGGGAAACAATCCGGTAAAGGCCAGCGGCTTTGGTTTCCGAACCAGGGCGCATCAACGGGGATGCTCCCCGGGGATGAAGCGCCGGCATCGTACAGGATCCACGCCGTGCTATCGTTGCAGAAACTCTCCGTCGGCGCCAAGCTGCGCTGCGCCTTCGGCGCGCTCTTTCTGGTGATGGCCGGCATGGGGGCCATCGCCAGCCAGCAAATCTCGATCCTGGACGATGCAACGACCGAGATTGCGGCGAACTGGATGCCATCGATCGATGCGCTGGGCCAGTTCGGCATGAGCGTCGCGCGCCATCGGGCGCACCAGGGTCAGGAACTGCTCGCGCCCAACCAGGAGGTCCGCGAGCTTGCCATGCGCACGCAAGCCAACACCCTCTCGATCATGGAGGAGAACTGGCGGCGCTACCTGCCGCTGATCACGGCGGGCGAGGAACAGCGGCTCGCGGATACGGTGAAGCGCGACCTGGCGGAGTACCGGGCCAGCGCCGACAAGGTGACCGGCCTGCTCAGGGCCGGGGACGGCGACGGCGCCGCGAAGGTCTATGGGCTCGAGACCTACCCGATCTACAACCGACTGATCGCCGCGATCCGTCCGCTGATGGAGTTCAACTCGCGCATGGGCGGGTCGGCCGCGGGGCATGCCCACCAGACCTATGCCCGGGCGCTCTGGGTCATCGGCGGCGTCACGCTCTTCGCGGCCGTCATGGCCTTCGCCTCGGCACACTGGCTGAACAGCAACGTCGTCTCCCGCGTCGTCCGGCTGGCCGGCGCCACCCGCCAGCTCGCCCGCCAGGACTACGCCTTCGACCTGCCCTGCACGGTGCGCCTGGACGAGATCGGCGAACTGGCGCGCGCCATCGACGAGTGCCGCACCGGCCTGAAGCAGGCCGACGCCCTGGCGGCGGAACAGGAAGCGGAGCGCTCGGCGAAGGCCGCGCGGGCGGACCGCCTGGCGGTGCTGATGCGCGGCTTCGAGGGCAAGGTGCGCAGCACCGTCGAGGTGCTCGCGACCGCCGTCGCAAGGCTCCAGGGCACCGCGCGCACCATGTCCGGCTCCGCCGAGGGCACCCTGGAGCGGGCCGAGGCGGTGACCGCCGCCGCCGACCAGACGAGCGCCAATGTGCAGACGGTGGCAGCGGCGGCCGAGGAACTGTCGGCCTCCATCGCGGAGATCAGCCGGCAGGTGGCGCAGTCCTCCAAGGTCGCCGGCCAGGCGGTCAGCGAGGCACGCCGCACCGATGAGGTCGTGCGCGGCCTGGCGGAGGGCGCGCAGCGGATCGGCGAGGTGATGCGGCTGATCACGACCATCGCGGAGCAGACCAACCTGCTGGCGCTGAACGCGACGATCGAGGCGGCCCGCGCCGGCGAGGCGGGCAAGGGCTTCGCGGTGGTGGCCTCCGAGGTGAAGACGCTCGCGGAGCAGACGGCCAAGGCGACCGAGGAGATCGCGGCGCAGGTGGGCTCGATGCAGTCGGCGACCGGCGATGCGGTGGACGCCATCCAGGCGATCGGCGTGCGGATCGGCGAGGTGAGCGAGATCGCGGCGGCGATCGCGGCGGCGGTCGAGGAACAGGGGTCGGCGACCGCGGAGATCGCGCGGAACGTGCAGCAGGCGGCGGCGGGGACGCAGAGCGTCACGGGGGCGATCGGGGCGGTGAGCCGCGCCGCCACCGAAGCCAGCGCCGCGGCCGGCGAGGTCGCCAGCGCCTCGGACGAGCTCTCCCGGCAGACCAGGACCCTCGATGCCGAGGTCGGCAGCTTCCTGCAGGAGGTGCGGGCCGCCTGAGCGGCGGATCGGCCGAGGCGGGGCCGGGCCGCGCGGTCCGGCCGGCCGGCGCGCCCTGGCCCTTTCGGCCGGGGTTGCGGCGCCGCGCCGCCGACCAAACATCTCCCGCATCCATGCTCGTCACGAAATCCTCGCTGGCCCTCTTCGGGCTGCTCTACCTGCTTCCCCTCGGCATCTCGGTCCTGCTCTACCAGCGCACCGGCATCGGCGCGGACTGGTGGAGCGCCGACCGCTCCAGCATCGGCCGCCTGCCGCCGGCCTGGGACAATCCCGCCGCGCTGGTGCGGGTCTTCGCCGCGCCGACGGTGCGCTGGCGCGGCATCCTGGCCGTGCATTGCTGGATCGTCCTCAAGCCCGCGGGCGGCGCCGCCTATACCCGCTACGACTACACCGCCTGGGGCGAGCCGGTCCGCGTGAACGGCTTCGCGCCGGACGGCCGCTGGTTCGGGCGCGAGCCGGAACTGGTCTTCGCCGCGGATGGCGAGGCGGCGGCGGCGATGATCCCGCGCATGCAGGCCGCCATCGCCGGCTATGCCTGGCGCAACCGCGGCGACTACCGGGCCTGGCCGGGGCCGAACTCGAACACCTTCGTCGCCGCCGTGCTCGATGCCGTGCCGGAGGCCGGCGCGGTGCTGCCGCCGACCGCCATCGGCAAGGACTTCCCCTATGACGGCCGCTGGCTGCGCCGGACCGCCTCGGGCACCGGCATCCGCCTCTCGCTCGGCGGCTATGCCGGCATCACGCTGGCCTGGGTCGAGGGGATCGAGGTGAACATCCTCGGCGCCGTCGCCGGCATCGACCTCCGGCGGCCGGCGCTGAAGCTGCCCGGCCTGGGACGGCTGGGACTGCCGAGCGTGCCCGATACCGGCCCCGACACCGGCCAGGCACCCGCCTGATCCCCTTGCATGTCGGGCGGGCCGGTTCAGGCCCGCGGCGCTCCGGCCATCGGCCCGCTCCGGACCGGCCGCTCAGACGAGGCCTGCCAGCCTGACCGCCACCACCTCCGCGCAGGCCAGCTTGCCGATGGCGCGCAGCCTCGCCGCGGTGGCGTCGAGTCCGGCGGCCTCCGCCCGTTCGGACAGCGCCGCGAGGGCATCGAGGACCTGCCGCGCTGCCTCGGGCGCGCGGCCCGGGCGCGGCGGGGCCGGCCTGGGGCGGGGCAGGAAGTCGTCGGGATGCATGGTCGCCATCTTGGCCTCCGGCGCGAGGTGTTTCCGCCAGACACAACCTATGGTGGCTCTTCGATTCGGGTCAAACAACCTCTTGCGTCCGGCCCGGCCAGGCCGCCGAGAGGCGCCGAGGCGGGGTGTGCCGGATGCCGGATCAGGCTGCCCCGGGCGGCACGCGCCGCCGATCCGCCGATGGCCGCGCCGCCCGAGGCCGGCGGGACGGCTACTTCTTCGGCACCGGGTCCGCCTGTCCGGCCGGCGGCAGGGGCAGGCTGCTCGTCGTCCCGGGCGAGGTATCGGTCTGGCCGCCGCCCGGGTCCTGCCGCGGCCGGCCATTGCCGATCTCCTCCGCCCGCGGCACCGGCGGGCCGCCGGGCGGCGTGGGCTGCGGCTGCGGCTGGGTGGTGCCCTGCATCGGGCCGGTCCCCTGCGCCTGCGCGATGCAGGGCAGCGCCAGCGCGAGCGCCAGCATGGTTCGGGCGAGCGCCGCCATGGCCTGTGATCCTTTGCTGCGGGGACGCGCGGCCAACGCCCCGCCGGCCGCGGCAGTTGCCCCGCATCACGCCCGGGAACCATTCGCCACCGGACGCATCCCCGCTGCCGTTCCTGCGTTGCGTCCCGGACTTGGGTGGGAAAGGCTTGGCGATGCCGCAGGATCGGGACGAGATGAGGCCGGCGCGCCGGCGCTTCCTGGGCGGGCTCGGCCTGGCCGCGGTGGCGGCGCCGGCCGCGGCCTTCGAGGCGGATGGCAGCACCGGCGGCCTGCCGCCGAGGAAGGAGACGGAGGCCGAGAAGCGCAAGCCCCGCTACCGCGAGACCGACCATGTCCGCGCCTATTACCGCACCAACCGGTACTGAGGGGGCGCTGGCATGCTGATCAGGCGGAGCGAGGGACGGGCCGGCCGCGCGCGGCTGGCCGCGGCCTATGAGGGTCTCTCGGCCGGCGGGACCGATCGCCGCGGCTTCCTGCGGCAGGCGGGCCTCGGCGGCGCCGGGCTGGCGGCGCTGGGCACGCTTGGGCCGCGCCTGGCGGGGGCGCAGGCGCAGCCGCCCTCGACGGTGGTGCAGGACGCCGCCGTGCCGATCACCCGCATCAAGAATGTCTGCACCCATTGCTCGGTCGGCTGCAGCGTGATTGCCGAGGTGCAGAACGGCGTCTGGACCGGGCAGGAGCCGGCCTTCGAATCGCCCATCAACCGCGGCACGCATTGCGCCAAGGGCGCCTCCGTGCGCGAGCTGACGCATGGCGACCGCCGGCTGAAATACCCGATGAAGCTGGTGAACGGGGAGTGGCAGCGCCTCTCCTGGGACCAGGCGCTGACGGAGATCTCCGCCAAGCTGCTCGAGATCCGGGAGAGGTCGACGCCCGAGGCTGTGTTCTGGCTGGGCTCGGCGAAGTTCACCAACGAGGCCGCCTATCTCTTCCGCAAGTTCGGCGCCTTCTGGGGCACCAACAACACCGACCACCAGGCGCGCATCTGCCACAGCACCACGGTCGCGGGCGTCGCCAATACCTTCGGCTACGGCGCGCAGACCAACAGCTACAACGACATCCGCAACGCCAAGACCGTCATCGTCATGGGCGGCAACCCCGCCGAATCCCACCCCATCGCCACCCAGCACATCCTGGCCGGGCGAGAGCTGAACCGGACCAACTTCTTCGTCGTCGATCCGCGCTTCACCCGCACGGCGGCGCATGCGACCGACTATGTCCGCATCCGCCCGGGCACCGACATCCCGATCATCTGGGGCATGCTCTGGCACATCTTCGAGAATGGCTGGGAGGACAAGGAGTTCATCGCCCAGCGCGTCTACGGCATGGACGAGATCCGGCGCGAGGTGACGAAGTGGAACCCGCAGGAGGTGGAGCGGGTGACCGGCGTGCCGGAGGCGCAGCTCAAGCGCATGGCGCAGATCTTCGCCACCCAGAAGCCGGCGACGCTGATCTGGTGCATGGGCGCGACGCAGAAGACCGTCGGCACCGCCAACGTGCGCGCCTTCTCCATCCTCTGCATGGCGACCGGCAATGTCGGCTCCGCCGGGACGGGCTGCAACATCTTCCGCGGCCATACCAACGTCCAGGGCGCGACGGACATGGGCCTCGATATCTCGACCCTGCCCGCCTATTACGGGCTGGACGAGGCCGCCTGGCGGCACTGGTGCCGCGTCTGGCAGGTGGACTACGACTGGATGGTCTCCCGCTTCGCCAGCAAGAAGCTGATGGAGATGCCGGGCATCCCGAGCACCCGCTGGTTCGACAGCGTCGTGCTGCCGCGCGACCAGGTGGACCAGCCCAGCAACTGCAAGGCCATCTTCGTGATGGGCCATGGCGGCAATACCGTCACCCGCATGCCGGAAGCGCTGCGGGCGATGGAGCAGCTCGAGCTCCTGGTGGTCTGCGACCCGGTGCCGACCACCTATTCCATGATCTCGAACCGCAGGAACGGCACCTACCTGCTGCCGATCTGCACCAGCTTCGAGACGGTGGGCACCCGCACCGCCTCCAACCGCTCGCTGCAATGGGGCGAGAAGGTGGTGGACCCGATCTTCGAGAGCCGCAACGACTACGACGTCATGTACGACCTGGCGAAGCGCCTCGGCTTCGCCGACCAGCTCTTCAAGAACATCAAGGTCGAGGACGGCCGGGTGCTGGTCGAGGACATCCTGCGGGAGATCAACCGCGGCACCTGGGCGCTGGGCTATACCGGCCAGTCCCCGGAACGCCTCCGGCTGCACATGGCCAACCAGCAGCATTTCGACATCACCACGCTGCGCGGCGCCGAGGGCACGCCGGTGGCGGGCGAGGTCTATGGCCTGCCCTGGCCCTGCTGGGGCACGCCGGAGATGAAGCATCCCGGCACCCATATCCTCTACAACACCGCCCTGCACGTGAAGGAGGGCGGCGGCACCTTCCGCGCCCGCTTCGGCGTCGAGCGCAATGGCCAGACGCTGCTGGCGGAGGGGAGCTGGTCCAAGGGCTCGGAGATCCAGGACGGCTATCCCGAGTTCACCGTCGCCGTCCTCAAGCGCCTCGGCTGGTTCGACGAGCTGACGGCGCATGAGAAGGAGTCGATCGCGCGCGTCGGCGGCGAGAACATCGACCGCGTCTCCTGGTCGACCGACCTCTCGGCCGGGATCATCCGGGTCGCCATGGAGCATGGCTGCGTGCCCTACGGCAATGCCAAGGCGCGCGCGGTCGCCTGGAACCTGCCGGATGCGGTGCCGATGCACCGCGAGCCGATCTACACCCCGCGGACCGACCTGATCCCGAGCATCGACCAGGCGGCGGTCATGGCCTCCGACCCCAATGCGCCGTCGCCGCCCGGCACCTATCCGACGCTGCGCGACCGCCGCGGCTTCCGCGTGCCGCATCTCGGCCTCTCCGTGCAGATGCGCTCGCACAGCGTGGCGCGCGACTTCCCGATCGTGCTGACCAGCGGCCGGCTGGTGGAATACGAGGGCGGCGGCGAGGAGACGCGCTCCAACCGCTGGCTGGCCGAGCTGCAGCAGGAGATGTTCATCGAGATCAACCCCGCCGATGCGGCCGATCGCGGCATCCGCAACGGCGCCTGGGTCTGGGTGCTGGGGCCGGAGAACAGCGCGCGGATCAAGGTGAAGGCGATGGTCACCCCGCGCATCGGCAAGGGCGTCGCCTTCATGCCCTATCATTTCGGCGGCTGGTGGCAGGGCGAGGACCGGCGGAAATACTACCCGCCCGGCGCCGACCCCATCGTGCTGGGCGAGAGCGCGAACACCGTTACCACCTATGGCTACGACCCGGTCACCTTCATGCAGGAGACCAAGGTCACGCTGTGCCAGATCCGGAGCGCATGATCATGGCACGACTCAAGTTCCTCTGCGACAGCGACCGCTGCATCGAGTGCAATGCCTGCGTCACCGCCTGCAAGAACGAGCACGAGGTGCCCTGGGGCATCAACCGCCGCCGGGTGGTGACTCTGAACGACGGCAATCCCGGTGAGCGCAGCATCTCCATGGCCTGCATGCACTGCACCGATGCGCCCTGCGCCGCGGTCTGCCCGGTGAGCTGCTTCTACGGCACCGCCGACAGCCTGGTGCTGCACGACAAGGACCTCTGCATCGGCTGCGGCTACTGCTTCTACGCCTGTCCCTTCGGCGCGCCGCAATACCCGCGCATCGGCAATTTCGGCGGCCGCGGCAAGATGGACAAGTGCACCTATTGCGCCGGCGGCCCGCAGCAGGACGGCACGCCCGTCGAGTACCTGCAATACGGCAGCAACCGCATCGCCGAGGGCAAACTGCCGCTCTGCGCCGAGATGTGCTCGACCAAGGCGCTGCTCGCCGGCGATGGCGACATCATCGCCGACATCTACCGCGAGCGCGTGCAGATGCGCGGCTTCGGCTCCGGCGCCTGGGGCTGGCGCACCGCCTACAAGCAGGAGCTGACGGTATGACCGCGCGTCGCCTCGCCGCCTTCGGCCTCGTCCTGCTGCTCGCCGGCGGCGCGCTGGCGCAGCCGCAGCAGGCGCCCGGCGTCTCCGCCGCCTCGCCGGACGTGCAGTCCGCCGCGCCCGAGGTTGGCGCCGGGCGCGGCGGCCCGAATGCCCAGCCGCCGGAGCCGGCGCAGCGGCCCTCGGCGACCGGCCAGCCGCGCAGCGCCTCGCCCGAGGGCATCGCGCCGCGCCCGCCGGTGCCGGTGCAGCCGCAGGTCGCGCCGCCGCCCTTCACCGCCCGCGGCGGGCCGGTCGCGGCCGAGGTCGAGCTGGAGGAGGCACGCCGCCTCGGCATGGTCCGGGGGCTCGTCAGCATCCCGAACCAGGCGGCCGGCGTGCTGATCCAGCCGAAGGGCCGCGACTGGCGCGGCTGGCGCACCACGGTGCTGACCATCGCCGGCGGCCTCATCGTCCTTGGCACCATCGGCCTGCTCGCCGCGCTCTATCTCTGGAAGGGGCCGACGCCGATCGAGGCCGGGCGCGCCGGGCTGAGGATCCACCGCTACAACCTGCTGGAGCGGTTCAATCACTGGATGGTGGCGACCAGCTTCGTCGTGCTCGGCCTCAGCGGCCTCAACATCACCTTCGGCGTTTATGTCCTCCGCCCCATCATCGGCGCGGAGGCCTTCACGGCGCTGACCTGGTGGGGGCAGGCGGCGCACCAGTTCCTGTCCTTCCCCTTCATCCTCGGCATCCTGGTCATGGCCGCGCTCTGGGCGCGGGACAACTGGCCGACGCGGGTCGACGTCGCCTGGGTGAAGGCGGGCGGTCCCGCGGCCAAGGGCCATCCGCCGGCGGGCCGCTTCAATGCCGCGCAGAAGGCGCTGTTCTGGTTCCAGGTCGGCGGCGGCGTGCTGGCCGCCATCACCGGCTACCTGCTGATGGCGCCGGCCATCCTCGACAACATCACGGACCAGCAGGTCGCGCATTTCGTCCACGCCGCGCTGGCCATGGTGATGATCGCCGTCATCCTCGGCCATATCTACATCGGCACCATCGGCACCGAAGGCGCCTTCGAGGCCATGCAGACCGGCGAGGTGGACGTGAACTACGCCCGCGAGCACCACAGCGTCTGGCTCGAGGAGCGGGTCGAGCAGGCGCGGCGCACCGTCGCGCCGCCCGGGGCACGGGCGGCCGGGGCGGACTGAGGGCGCCCACATCGATGCCCGGCCGGCATCGGATCCGGCCGGGCAGCGCGCCCGTCCCCGGGTGCGCCGCAGCGGGCCGTCAGTCCACCCGCTCCAGCTCGATCCGCGTGTCGATGTCGCGCCGCACCTCCTCCAGCAGCTTCGCCGCCTCGGTGCGCAGCGGGCCCTCGCAGAGCGGCTGCTCGACCCGCGAGGCCATGCGCCGCGCGACCCGCAGCGTGCCGCCCTCGAGGGACCAGCGCGCCTCGAAGCTCCAGGCCTCGCCCTTGAGGCTGCGGTCGCGCGGCAGGCGTGCGAGCCGGAAGCCGGGCGGCAGGGTGAGTTCCAGGTCCTCCGCCTGCTCGCCGGCCTGGCAGGGCGTCGGCTCCGTCGCCGGCAGGCCGCGCAGCAGGGCAGGGCCCAGCAGGCCGTCGCCCGCCCGCGGCAGCAGCCGCATGCCGCTCGGCACCTGGAAGCCGTCGCCCTCCAGCAGGCCCGGCCGCGCCTCCAGGCTGAAGCGCCCGGAGACGCTATAGCCCGGGCCGGTGGCCCCGAGCGGCGCCGGGACGACCAGGCCGGTCCCGATCTGGCCGATGGCGCGCAACTGCTCGGCCGCGGCGCGCTCGCCGCCCTGGGCCTGCGCCGCGGCTGCCATGCGCCGCAGCCAGGGGACATAGGCGCCGGTCGCCTCCGTCAGGCTCTCGCCGGCGATGCGGCCCTCCCCGTCCAGCGCCATGCGGGTGACGAGGCGCGAGGTGCTGAAGCCCGGCGGCACCGCCGGCATCCGCCGCGGCGCGGCGCCGGCCGCGGTCACGTGCAGGATCGGCTTGCCGTAGAGGCCGCCCGCGAGGATGCCGAGCGGCGTGCCCGCGGCGGTGCTGTCGCCATAGAGGTCCCAGTCCGGCAGCCAGGCGATGACGTGGTTGAAGGCGGTCAGGGTCGGCGGGCCGCTCAGGCGATAGGTGGGGCCGAGATTGACCAGCACCGGCTCGGCCGCGATGCCGCGGGCCTGCAGCAGCGCCATGAGCAGCACCACCTGGTCCTTGCAGTCGCCATGCCCGCGGGAGAGCACCAGCTCCGCATCGTTCGGCACGAAATTGCCGTCGCCGACATAGATCGCCACCCAGCGGATGTTGCGGGCGACCCAGTCGAAGAGCCGCCGCGCCTCCTCCCGCCGGTCGGCGCTGCCGGCGGCGAGGCTGTCCGCCAGTTCCTGGATGCGCGGCGTGACGCGGACCTTGCGCGCGACCAGCGCCGCGTATTCGCGGCTGAAGGTCGGCCAGTCCGGGAAGCTGGAGGCGAAGATCCGCGGCAGGCGGTCGAGCGGGGCGAGGACGGCGATATCGGTCGCCACCGCCGGCGCCCGCCAGCGCCAGCGATGCACCTGCATTCCGCCCTCCGCCGCCACGGCATGCGCCGGCCCGAATTCCTCGGTGACGAGCGGCATGCCCCTGGGCAGGCGGATCGTCACCTCCGCATCCTCCCAGGTCGCGGTGCGGGCGAAGAGGGTGGTGAGCGCGAAGCGGCCGGGGAAGACCGGCCGCACGATGGTCCGCTTCCAGGTCGTGACCAGGACGTCGCCCCCCGCGACCTCCGGCAGGATGGCGATGACCTGCACCCGGTTGGCGTATTGCGGCAGGTTGGCCTGGCCGGGCGCCATCTGCCGCCGGACGGAGGCGGGCGGGACCGGCAGGCGCCGGCCATCGGGCTTCAGCGTATAGCCCTCGACCAGGTCGATGCGCTCGACGCCCTCGCTGTAGGTCATGGCCTGCTGCGCCTCGCGCTGCGCAGCGGCGTCGTTGCCGGCGGCGATCTCCGTCCGCGTGGTCTGCACGGCGCGGCCATCGGCCTCGACCAGGATGTCGGAGCGGAAGAGCCGGATGGAGGCGGCCGGCTCCGCGGCACGGGTCTGCCCGGCGAGGGCTGCGCAGAGCAGGGCGACCCCGAGGCCGATCCGGTGCCGCATGCGCGCTCTCCTTCCTGCCGCCTGCCGCCCAGGCTGCGGCTTTCCGCCGGGCGGCACAACCGAAATGCGGCCGGCGCGGTCAGTCGGCGGCGGCGCGGATGCGCTCCAGGTGCAGCGCCGCCCTGGCGCCCCAGCCGCTGACATCGGGCGGGACCTCCGGCCGGAAGGCCTCGTAGAGGCGGAAGCCGATCCGGTTCAGTTCCTCCGGCTCGAAGCGGGCGGCGAGGTCCTCCATCGCCGCCCGGACCTCCGGCAGCCGCTCGCCGAAAGCGCGGGCGACATAGGCCCGCACCGCACCGGGCTTGGCCGGCCTGCCGTCCGGCTCGGCGGCCAGCGGGCCCTCCGGCCCCTCGGCCAGCGGGATCTCGCGGCCGAGCAGCCGGACGGTCCGGCGCGGCGCCGGCCGCCCTTCCTTCGGGGCGGCGGCCTCGTGCTCCTCGGCGAGGCCCAGCCGCCGCGCCTTGGCCCGCGCCGCGGTGCCGGCGACGGCGCTGGCCAGGCTGAGCGCGGTGTCCGGCGCATGGCCCAGCCGCTCCGCCACCACGGCGGCCCAGAGGGTGAGGACGGGGGCGCGGTTCACGCGGATCGGGGCGGTGCTCATCCCATCCATCCTGGCATGTGCCGGCCGCATATCCGCCGCCGCACCTCGTTAACACTATCGCCAGTCTTTGAGCGGCACCCGAGCCACCGCCGCACCGTTTCGGGCAGCGGAGTCGCAACGGCGGCGCGGCGAAGGACAGGCTGAGGCACCTCCGGCGCACCGCCATTCACATTTTCGAAGGATAGTTCAACCGATGGTTCGGGACGCATATCTCGCCTGCCATGGGGCGCGGCGGGGTCGCGGGGCAGCCCGGCGGCGGGGGAAGGAGACCATGGAAGACAGACAAGGGGCGCAGCGGCGCCATCATCCGGTTGCGCCCGGCCAGGCATCGGCGCGTGATGGTCACCGGGGCTGAGCGAGGAACACCCATGCCCATCGGCATCGCGGCCGCGGTACCCGCCCTTTTTCACAGCTTCATCTCCGGCATCGGGGAGCGCGCCGCCCCCACGGATCTGGCCAGGCTCCGCCCGGGCCTGACGCTCGCCCTCCGCCGCGCCGGGCGGCCGCAGCGCGGCTTCTCGATCGAGGTCATCCTGCCGGAGGGCGCGCCGCTCGGCTGGCTGCCGCGGGAGGACGAGGCGGCGCTCGAGGCGCTCGGCCTCGCGCCCGACGCCGCCACGGTGCGCGTCGCCGGGATCGTGCCCGCCTTCCAGCGTCCGCGGGTGCATATCGAGATCGCCGGGCCGGCGATGCCGGCGGTCGTCCCGGCCGCCTGATCGCGGCGCCGGGCCGCCGCGGACCCGGTTCCCGCCCGCCGGGGCCTGCTCTATCAGGACCGCGAGACGGGCAGGGGAGTCGGGACCATGGCGATCCGGCGGCTGGCGGAGGAGGGCAGGCTCTCCGGCGCGGTGGTGCATGGCGGGCTGGTCCGGCTGGCGGGGCAGGTGGCGGACGACGCCACGCTGGACGCCGAGGGGCAGACCGCCGATATCCTGGCGCAGATCGATGCCTTGCTGGCCGAGGCCGAGACCTCGAAGCGCAACCTGCTGAGCGTGACGATCGTCCTGGCCGACATCGCCGATGCCCCGGCCATGAACCGCGCCTGGGACCGCTGGCTCGATCCCGCGGCGAAGCCGGCCCGCATGACCATCCAGGCGGCGCTGGTCGATCCCACCTGGAAGGTGGAGATCACCGGCGTCGCCGCGCTGGACGGAGGGGCGGCGCCGGCGTGATCGCGCCCTACCCGCACCGCCGGGGCCGGCCGCCCAAGGGCTTCGGCACCTCGCTCGGCATGTCGCTCGCGCTCATGCTGCTGGTGGCGGGCGGCGTCGCCGACCAGGGCGGCGTCTTCCCGCTGGTGGTGCTGGGCGGCGCGGCGGCGGCGGTGGGCGCCCTCTACCTGATCTACCCGCATGGGCCGCAATTCGCCCTCGGCACGGCCAACGGGCTGGCGATGTATGCCTGCCTCTATGCCGTGCTCGGCCGCGCCGGCTTCCCGGAGGCGCCGCCGGCCGCCCGCATGATCGGCTTCCTGCTGCCGGTCGCCGGCTTCGTCGCGGCCTGCTGGGTCAAGCGCGGCGTGCTGCGCGCCTGGGCGCAGGGGGAGGAGGCGGCCGACATCGCGCATCTGCCGCGCTTCGCCCGCTGGCTGGTCGCGGTCGGCCTGGTCGGGGTGGTCTCCCTCTCCGTGCCGATCAACCGGCTCGGCGAGCCGCAGCAGGGCGCCGCGCTGCTCGCCGCCATGGGCGCGATCACCGTCATCAGCGTCACCGCGGTGGCCGATGTCGTCCGGCTGCTGGTCGATGTCGCGGTCATCTTCCGCGCCGTCACCCTCCGCCTCAGCCGCCTCGCGGTGCCGATCGCCGCCTTCTCCTCGCTCTGGGCGCTGCTGGTGGTTATCTTCGGCTCGCTCTACCGGATCGCCGACGGGCTCTCCTCCCACCCGCTCTTCCACGGGCCGGAGGGCGCGATCCGCATCGACTTCTCGGACGCGCTGCATTTCAGCGTCGTCACGCTTTCCTCCGTCGGCTATGGCGACATCCAGCCGGTGGATGACGGCATCCGCGTGCTGGCCAGCATCCAGATGCTCTTCGCCCAGTTGCTGCTGCTCTTCGGCTTCTACGAAATCATGCGCGGCAGCCGGGCCGGCAACCCGGATGCGCAGGCCTCCACGCCCTCGCGCAGCCAACATCAGGGCGCAGCGCCGCTGCCGTCGCATGCCGCGCCGCAGGAGGCCCGCCCCGGCGCCGCCGGGGATTAGGGCCCCGGCAGCATGAGAGCAGGCCGGCGGCGGATCCTGCCGGCCGATGCGCCGCCGCCGCTGCCGCTCGCGCCGGCAGGCCGCCGTGCGCCCTTGCGGCCGCGCCCATCGCCGGACAAGTCTGGGGCACGCTTCCGCCGCATTCCGCGGCCATCTATGCAGCGGGCCGGGGTGCCGCACGCGCCTCGGGCCCATGGAAGGATGAAGAGCAGATGACCGACGCGGAACGGGCCGCCCATTGGCGTGGGAAGCGCGTCCTCGTGACCGGCGGGGCGGGCTTCCTCGGCAGCGCGCTCTGCCACCGGCTCGCCGCGCTCGGCGCGCGGGTGACTGCCATCGACGCCATGATGCCGGAAGGCGGGGCGAACATCGCCAATCTCGAGGGCGCCTCGGTCCTGCTGGTGCGCGGCGACATCCGGGAGGTCGAGTTGCACTCGCTCTGCCAGGACGTGGACGTGCTGTTCAACATGGCCGCCCAGACCAGCCACATGGGCGGGCAGAAGGACCCGGTCTCCGACATCGCCATCAACGCCGTCGCCCAGGTCCGGCTGATCGGCGTGATGCGGGAGGCGGCGCCGAAGGCGACTGTCGTGCACGCCTCGACGCGCCAGTTCTACGGCAAGCCGCTGCGCCTGCCGGTCGATGAATTCCACCCGGTGCAGCCGCCCGACGCCAACGGCGTCTCCAAATTCGCCGGCGAGCAGTACTGGCTGCTGGAGCAGCGCGTGCTCGGCCGCCCCGTCGTCTCGCTGCGCCTGACCAATTGCTACGGCCCGCGGCTCCGCATCCGCGACGCCAAGCAGACCTTCCTCGGCATCTGGCTGCGCCGGGTGCTGGAGGGCGAGGGTTTCGAGGTCTGGGGCGGCGAGCAGCTCCGCGACCTGACCTATGTGGACGACGTGGTCCGCGCCTTCCTGCTGGCCGCCGAATGCGCGCCGCGGCCCGAGGTCGCGGGGCGGGTCTTCAACCTCGGCGGCTCGCCGCCGGCCTCGCTGATCGAGCTCGCGGACCGGCTGATTGCGGCCAATGGCGGAGCGGGACACTATGCCGTGAAGAGCTTCCCGGCCGACCGCGCGCCCATCGACATCGGCAGCTATCACGCCGATGACCGCGCCTTCCGCGCCGCCACCGGCTGGGCGCCGCTGGTGGGTCTGGACGAGGGGCTGGCGCTGTCGCTCGAATGGTATCGCGCGCGGCTGGCGGACTATGTCTGAGGGGGGCGTTCCGGGACCGCTGCCATGACCGAGAGCATGATTCCGCAGGCCAATCCGGGTGCCGGCTACCTCGCGCAGAAGGAGGCGATCGACGCCGCCGTGCAGCGCGCGCTCGGCTCCGGCTGGTACATCCTGGGCAAGGAGGGCGAAGCCTTCGAGCGGGAATTCGCCGCCTGGCTCGGCACCACCCGTGCCGTCGGCTGCGCCAACGGCACCGATGCGCTGGCGCTGGTGCTGCGCGGCATGGGCATCGGGGAGGGGATGACGGTCGCCACCGTCTCCCACACCGCGGTCGCCACCGTCGCCGCGATCGAGATGGCCGGCGCCGTGCCGCTGCTGCTCGACATCGACCCCGATACCTACACCATGGATCCGGATGAGCTCCGCGCGGTGCTCGAGGACCCGCCGCCCGGCCTGCCGCCGATCCGCGCCGCCATCGCCGTGCATCTCTACGGCCAGGCCTGCGACCTCGACCCGATGCTGGAGGCCTGCGCGGCCAATGGCGTCGCGCTGATCGAGGACTGCGCGCAGTCGCATGGCGCGACGCTGCACGGCCGCAAGCTCGGCACCTTCGGCACGGCCGCGGCCTTCTCGCTCTATCCCACCAAGAATCTCGGCGCGCTCGGCGATGGCGGCGTGCTGGCGACCGACGATTTCGAGCTGGCCGACCGCATCGCCGCCATCCGGCAATACGGCTGGAAGGAGCGCTACGTCTCCGCCATGGTCGGGGTGAACAGCCGCCTCGACGAGGTGCAGGCGGCGATCCTCAGGGTCAAGCTGACCGCGCTCGATGCCGGCAATGCCCGGCGGCGGGAGATCGCGGCGGCCTATGACGCGGCGCTCGCCGGCGGGCCGCTCGCCGCGCCCGAGCGGCGGGTGGATGCCGAGCATGTCTTCCACCAGTATGTGCTCCGCAGCCCACACCGCTCCGACCTGATGGCGCGGCTGCGGGCGGAGGGCATCGGCACCGGCATCCACTACCCCGTGCCGGTCCATCTGCAGCCGGCCTATGAGGACCGCGTGCCGCTCGGCCCGGCCGGCTGCGCCGAGACGGCGCGGGCGGCGCAGGAGGTCTTCAGCCTGCCGATGTATCCGGAGCTGACCGAGGCGCAGGTGGAGCGCATCTGCGCGGCGCTGCGGGGCCTCGCGGGCTGAGGCGTGCCGATGACCGAAGGGCCGGATGGCCCGGAGGTCTGAATCGGCTCGCCCAACATACAAGACGTGCCGATGACCGAAGGGCCGAAGGGGTCCCCACGAAGCGCCGCTTCGTGGGGTGCCCCGGATGGCCCGGAGGTCTGAATCGGCTCGCCCAACATACAAGACGGCGCGGGCGAGGGGCCGCGTGCCCCTCACTGCCTTGCGGCCCGGCGGGCCGCTAAGGGACGCCGGAGCGCCTTACGCGACGGCCGCGGTCACCGCCTCGGTCGTCAGCGCCTCCCGCGCCGGCCGGTCCAGCGCCTCGATCCGAACCGCGGGCTTGCCGTAGCCGACCTCGCCGAAGGGGGAGCAGAAGGCGACCTCCGCCGCGTCGCGGCCGATGCCGATGCGCACCAGCCCGTCCGCCGCCGACTTCCGCGTGGGGTCGAAGAGGAACCAGGCGCCGCCCTCCGGCCCCTCCAGCCAGGCCTCCATGACCGCGTGGAAGTCGGGCGGCGAGAGCCGCCAAGCATAGGCGCTGACGAAGCGCGCGGGGATGCCGAGCGCCCGGCAGAAGGCGATCGCCAGATGCGCGAAGTCGCGGCAGACGCCCTGCCGCTGCAGCAGCGTGTCGCGGGCCGAGGTCTGCTCGTCGCTGCTGCCCGGGGTGTAGTCCAGGTTGTCGTGCAGCCAGTTGCAGATGGCCGTGACCCGCTGATGCCCGCGCGGCAGGTGGCCGAACTCGCGCTGCGCATAGGGGCGCAGCAGGTCGGCCTCGACGTAGCGGCTGGGGTAGAGATGCGTCAGTGCCTCGAGCGGCAGGCGGCCGGCCGGCACCTCCCGCACCAGCGCCGGGTCGAAGCGGGCGGGGTCCAGCGTCACCTCCGCCTCGTAGCGCACCGTCAGCTTTCCCTTGTCGGCGCAGAGGCGGACATAGCGGTTGCCGCTCTCCGGCATCTCGAAGCGGTCGAGCGGCAGGTCCTGCGAGAAGCGCAGGCTCTCCCGCGCCACCGCCTGGCCCGGCCGCCGCTGCGCCTCGATGTTGAAGACGAAGGGCGTGTCATCCGCCTTCACCTCGTAGTCCAGGTCGCAGCCCACCCTGTAGCGCATCGCCTTGTCTCCATGCATGACTGCGGCCGGCACGCCCGTGCCGTCCGCCGATGGGGCATGAAATGCCGCCGGCCGCGGCCCGTTGCCGCATGGCTGCCTCCTGCGCGGCGCAAGGGCCGGCGGCAGCGTCCGGGCAGGGCACCCGGCCCGGCCTCGGGCGTTGGGCAGGCGGATCATCCAGGACCCGTCATGTCCCGCACCCCGCTTGCCCTGCTGCTCCTCCTCGGCCTCGTCGCCTGCGACGAGGCGAAGCACAGCGTCGCGGAGGGCCAGGGCCCGTCGCCCACCCTGCCGCCGCCGACGAAAAGCTGGATCCCCACCATCAACATCGCCCCCGCCCGCGGCTGGGCGGAGGGCGCGACGCCGGTGCCCGGCCAGGGCCTGCGGGTCGCCGCCTTCGCCGAGGACCTCGAGCACCCGCGCCAGGTCGTCGTCCTGCCGAACGGCGACGTGCTGGTGGCCGAGAGCAATGGCCCGCCGCGGCCGGAGGACGGCAAGGGCATCCGCGGCTGGGTCCAGGGCATGGTGCAGGGCTGGGCCGGCGCCAAGGCGACGAGTGCCAACCGCATCACCCTGCTGCGCGACGCCGACCATGACGGCCGCGCCGAGACCCGCACCGCGCTGGTCCAGGACCTCCGCTCGCCCTACGGCATGGCGCTGGTCGGCGACACGCTCTACGTGGCGAATACCGATGCGCTGCTGCGCTTCCCCTACCGCGAGGGCGAGACCCGCATCACCGCCCCGGGCGAGAAGGTGACGGACCTGCCCGGCGGCCCGCTCAACCACCACTGGACCAAGAACGTCATCGCCAGCCCGGACGGCACGAAGCTCTACGTCGCCGTCGGCTCCAACAGCAATGTCGGCGAGAACGGGCTGGAGGCCGAGCGCGAGCGCGCCGCTGTCTGGGAGGTGGATGCGCGCACCGGCCAGCACCGCATCTTCGCCTCCGGCACCCGCAACCCGGTGGGCCTCGCCTGGGAGCCGGGCACCAAGGTTCTCTGGGTCGCGGTGAACGAGCGCGACGAACTCGGCAGCGACCTGGTGCCGGACTACATGACCGGGCTGAAGGACGGCGCCTTCTACGGCTGGCCCTTCAGCTATTACGGCCAGCACGTGGACAGTCGCGTGCCGCCGAATCCTGGGATGGTGGCGAAGGCCATCCCGCCGGACTATGCGCTCGGGCCGCATACCGCCTCGCTCGGCCTCGCCTTCGCGCCGCAGCAGAGCGGCCTGCCCGCGCCCTACAACGACGGCGCCTTCATCGGCCAGCACGGTTCCTGGAACCGCCGCCCGCCCTCCGGCTACAAGGTGATCTTCGTGCCCTTCCGCGACGGCCGGCCGAACGGCGCGCCGATCGACATCCTCACCGGCTTCCTCGACGCCCAGGGCCAGGCGCAGGGGCGGCCGGTCGGCGTCGCGCCGGACGGGCGCGGCGGGTTGCTGGTCGCCGACGATGTCGGCAACAAGATCTGGCGGGTGACCGCCGGCGGCGGCATCGCGCAGCGCTGACATGGCGCCGTGGCCGGCGGGCGGCGCCGGCCGCTACGTCCTTCTCTACGTCGCGCTCTTCCTCGGCTGGGGCGTGCTGAGCCCCTTCCTCCCCGCGGTGCTGGAAGGGCAGGGGGCGAGCCCGGAGGAGATCGGCCTCATCCTCGGCGGCGGCATCGCGGTGCGGCTGGTGGCGACGCCCCTGGTCGGCGCGGTGGCGGACCGGCGGGCGGCGCCGCGGGCCTGCCTCTTCGCCTGCCTGCTGCTCGCGGCGCTGGCCGCGCTCGGCTACGGCGCCGCGGCGGGCTTCGGCGCGCTGCTGCTGGTCGGGCTGCTGCAGCACGGCGCGACCGGGCCGGTCGGGCCGCTGCCGGATGCGCTGGCCGTGCGGGCCGCTGCCGCCCCGGGCCTGCGTCTCGACTACGGCCTGCTGCGCGGGATCGGCTCCGCCGCCTTCGTCGCCGGCACGGCACTGGCGGGGCAGGCCGTCGCGGCCGCGGCGGACCTCCGCGTGGTGCTCTGGCTGCATGCCGGCTGCTTCCTCCTCGCCGCCCTGGCGACGCTCGCCCTGCCGGTGCCGCCGGCCGCGCCGGCGCCGCGGGCGCGGCGGGGCGCCTTCCGCCCGCTGCTCGCGCTGCCCGCCTTCCGGCTGGTGCTGCTGGCGACCGCCCTCGTCAGCGGCAGCCATGCCGTGGCGACGGGCTATGCGACCATCCGCTGGCGGGAGGCCGGGATCGGGGCGGAGACCATCGGGCTGCTCTGGTCGGTCTCGGTCGCCTCGGAGATCCTGGTCTTCGCCTGGATCGGGCCGCGGCTGCTGGCGCGGCTCGGTCCCGGCGCCCTGATCGGGCTGGCCGCCGCCGCCGGCGTGCTGCGCTGGTCCGTCATGGCGCTGACCGCCGCGGTGCCGGCGATGGTCCTGGCCCAGCCGCTGCACGGGATGACCTTTGCGGCGCAGCACCTGGCCGCCATGGCGGTGATCGGCCGCAGCGTCCCGCCCGCCCTCGCGGCCTCGGCCCAGGCGCTCTATGCGACGCTCGGCGTCGGCCTCGCGGGGGCCGTCGCCACCCTGGCCTCCGGCCTGCTCTATGGCCGCTTCGGTGCCGGCGCCTTCTGGGCCATGGCGCTGCTCTGCCTCGCCGCCCTGCCCGTTGCGCAGGCAATCCGACGCGCCAACGCCGAAACATCACGCCGCCTGCCTGTTTGAAAGGCTGGCCTTGTGCCCTTCGCACATGCAACATGGCGGCATGCCCGACGTCGCGCCCGACCCCCTCGAGGAACTCCTGGCCCGCCTGCGGGAGGCGCGCGACGCCGCCGCGCAGGACCCCTTCGGCGACCCCGTCCTGCTGATCGCGCTGGCCATCAGCCGGCGGATGGATGACGGGCAGCTCGACCTCGACAGCCTCGCCGACATGGTCCAGCGCCTGGCGGATGCCGCGGCGGCCGAGCGGGCGAAGCGGCTGGCCGCCTATGTCGGCCTCGGTACCGCGACGGACCTGCCGGCGCTGGCCGAGCGGCTGGTCCGGCCGGACCCCGAGGACAGCCCGATCCCCTTCGCGCGCTACCGCGCCCTGCTCGAGACGCCGCGCTTTGCCGCCGTCTTCACCGCCCACCCGACCTTCTCCCTGCCGCCCGAGACCGGCACGGCGCTGGCGGAGGCAGCGAGCGGCGCGGCGCTGCCCCCCGGCCTCCTCCACCGGCCGAGCCCGCCGACCCTCGCCGAGGAGTTCCGCCAGGCGGTCGCCGCCATCCAGCGCGGGCGCGACGCGCTGGACGGGCTCGCGGCGGCGCTGCTGACGGCCGCCAAGGGCGTCTGGGGCGACCGCTGGACCACGCTGGTGCCCCGCCCGGTCCTGCTCTCCTCCTGGGTCGGCTACGACACCGACGGCCGCACCGATATCGGCTGGTGGGACACGCTGCGGCTGCGCCTGACCATGAAGCGCCTGCAACTCGAGCGCCTGCATGCCCAGCTCCTCCCCCTCGGCGAGGCCGCGGCGCCCATCGCCGCCCGGGTCGCGGCGGCGATGGAGGCGGTCGCCGCGCAGATCGCGGCGGTGCCGGAGGCGCCGGAGCCCGAGGCGGTCGCGCGGCTGGCCGCCGAGATGCTGGGACGGCGGGAGGCGGCGCTGACCGGCACCGGGCCGCTGCTGGAGATGTTCCCCGCCGCCATCGCCGCCGCGCCGGACGATGCGGCGCGCCTGGCGCTCGCCGTCGCGCGCGGCGGGCTCGCCGCGCATGGCCTCTCGCTCGCCCATACCCATGTCCGGCTGAACGCGGCGCAGGTGCACAATGCCGTCCGCCAGCGGCTCAGCCTCACCACCTCGGCCGATGACATGGCGCAGCGGCGCGGCCTGCTGGCGCAGATCAACACCGCCCTCGGCGAGGTCGCGGCGCAGCCGGTCGATTTCGGCGCGCTGATCGCCGAGCAGGCCTCGGCGGCGCGGCTGATGCTGATCTGCGCCCAGATCGCCAAACATGTGGACGGCAGCGCGCCCATCCGCTTCCTGATCGCCGAGACCGAGACGGGCTATACGCTGCTCGCCGCGCTCTGGCTGGCCAAGCGGTTCGGTGCGGACCAGGCCATCGAGATCTCGCCGCTCTTCGAGACGGCCGAGGCGCTCGACCGCGGCGAGCGGGTGCTGGAGGAGGCGCTGCGCAGCCCCCACTACCGCGACTATGTCCGGCAGCATGGGCGGCTCTGCCTGCAATTCGGCTATTCCGATTCCGGCCGCTATGTCGGCCAGCTCGCCGGGTCCTATCTCGCGGAACGCCTCAAGCTGCGGCTCGTGGAGCTGCTGCGGCGGCACAAGCTCGACGGCATCGAGGTCGTGCTCTTCGACACCCATGGCGAGAGCGTCGGGCGCGGCGGGCATCCGGACAGCCTCGCCGACCGGCTCGCCTATCTCTCCCCGCCGCAGGCCCGCGCCGCGCTCGACCGTGCCGGCCTCAGGCTGCGGGAGGAGACGGCCTTCCAGGGCGGCGACGGCTACCTGCTCTTCGGCACGCCGCAGCTCGCCGCCGCCACCGTCGCCGGCATCGCCGCGCATGCCTTCGCGCCGGTCGGGCCGGTCGACGACCCGGTCTATGCCGAGGCCGACTATGTCGCGGATTTCTTCGCCACGGTCCGGCGGGAGATGCAGGCGCTGGTCGCCGATCCCGGCTATGCCGCGCTGCTTGGCGCCTTCGGCCCCGGCCTGCTGGACCGCACCGGGTCACGCCCGGCGGTGCGACAGTCGGACGGCATGGGCGGGCCGCTGCGCATCAGCCATCCCTCGCAGCTCCGCGCCATCCCGAACAACGCCATCCTGCAGCAGCTCGGCTGGATGGCGAATTCCATCCACGGCCTCGGCCTCGCCGCCTCGGCCAATCCGGATGCCTTCGCCGACCTGCGGGAGCGCTCGCCGCGCTTCAAGCGGGCGCTCGCCATGGCGGCGCGGGCGGTGGCCTGCTCGGATCTCGGCGTGCTGCGGGCGGTCGTCGATACGCTCGATCCCGGCCCCTGGCTCGACCGCGCCGGCTTCACCCGCCGGCCCGGCCGGCGGGAGGAGCTGCTCTCCGTCGCCGGGGCGGTGGAGCGGCTGGACCTGGATGCACCGGTGCGCCGGCTCTTCCGCCGGCTGCAGGCCGATCATCTCGCGCTGCGGCATGCCTGGCCGGACCTGCCGACCATGCCGGACCGCCTCGTGCTGCTGCACGCGCTCCGCCTCGCGCTCATCCACCGGATCTGGCTGCTGGCCGCCGGCCTGCCGGAGTTCAGCCCGCGGCACGGCGCGACGCGGGAGATGCTGGTACTGCGCATCCTGCAACTCGATGTGGAGCCCTCGTTGCGGCTGCTGGAGGAGGTCTTCCCCGCGGCGCCGGGCACGCTGGTGGAGCTCGACTTCCGGGAACCGGCGCCGCAGCGGGAGGGGCTGAGCTATGCCCGCGAGCATGCCGAGATCTTTGCGCCCATGGCGCGGCTCTTCGGCCTGGTGCGCGGCTGCGGCGCGGCGATCACGCATGAGGTCGGCGCCTTCGGCTGAGGCCGGCGGCGCGCCACGCGGGGAGGGGAAGATCCCTCGCCGGAACGTGCGGCCGGCGAGAACCGAAAGCGTTCCGCAGAAGCATATGCCTGGTGTTATTATTCCTCTGCCTGGAAAAGGGAGGAACCGATGGCCTTTCTTCGTGGCACGCCGGGCGACGACAACCTCAGCGGCACGCCGGGTCCCGACATCATCGCGGGCCTGGCCGGAAGCGACCACCTCACCGGTCTCGCCGGCGACGACAGCCTGATCGGCGGCGCCGGGGCGGATGTCCTCTCGGGACTCGCGGGCGATGACCTGCTGATCGGTGGCCCGGGCAATGACGAGCTTCTCGGCGGCTATGGCCGGGACACGCTGCTCGGCGGTCCCGGGGACGACATCCTGGAAGGCAATGTCGGGGCGGACCTGCTGGTCGGCGGAGCCGGGGCCGACCGGTTCTTCTTCGCGCCGACGGTCATCTACGACGAGAGTGCGCGCCTGCAGGTGGCCGATGCCGATACCGGGTTCGGCCCGGGCAAGCGGGATGTCATCCTGGATTTCGTGCAGGGCGAGGACACGATCCTGCTGTCCTACAACACCCGGGACTTCAGCTTCGGGGCGCCGGCCAACCCGGCGCTGCCGGTCTTCCTCGGCACCGCGCCCTTCAGCGGCGAGGATGCCGCCCTGCAGGTGCGCTACGACATCGCCCATGGCCGGACGGTCGTGGAGTTCCTCGGCCCGACCCTGGCCGCGCCGCTGCCGGATGGCGAGACGCGCTTCCACGGCGAGATCGAGCTTGCCGGCGTCCACCACCTGACGAGCCAGGATCTCCTGCTCGCCTGAACGGGGAGGGCGGCCGGGCAAGCCTTTCGCGGCCTGCGCCCGGACGGACGCCGGGCGGGTGCGGCATGCCGGCGCGCCGCACCCGTGCCATGCCTCGGCCGCGCGCCGTCACTCCCGCGACGGCAGCGCCGCGATCACTTGCGCCCCGAGCAGGCAGCCGATCGCCGTCCCCGCCCAGTCCTGCCCCGCCAGCAGGCAGGCGCCCAGCGCCGCCAGGCCGAGCAGCAGCAGCACGCGACTGCCCGCGGCCACGACCAGCCGGTCGAGCCAGAGGCCCATGGTGATGCCGGCCGCGATCCCGGCGAGGTCGAGAGCTGTCATGCGGCGCAGCCTCGCACGCGCCGCTGGCCAGTCTCTTGCCGAAATCACATTTCGGAGAGTGACGCGAGTCCAAGCCGCGCTTCCGCCGCCGCCCGCGCCGGCCGGTCCAGCAGGTCGGCCAGCGTCATCCCGTCCAGCACGCCGAGGAAGGCGGCCATGGCCCGGCCCAGCGCGCCCTGCAGCCGGCAGGCGCCCGCCAGGACGCAGCGCTCCCCGCTGACGTCGCCGCAGGGATCGCCGCCCGGGCTGAAGCAGGCGACCAAAGCAAGGTCGTCCTCCGTCCGCCGCACCACGTCGCCCAGGCGGATCGCCTCCGGCGCCATCGCCAGCACCATCCCGCCGCCCCGCCCACGCCGCGTCTCGATGAAGCCGGCCGCGGCCAGGCGCTGCACCACCTTGTCCAGGTGGTTGGCGGAGATGCGCCAGGCGGTGGCGATCTCCTCGGTCTGCACCCGCGCGCCCGGGCGCAGGGCGAGGTGCATGAGGGTGCGGAAGGCGAGGTCGGTGTGCAGCGTCAGGCGCATGGCTCGATCATAGGGTTTTCCTGGCAGCGGGGCGTCCGGGCTGATAAGTGGTATTGAAGATTCCACATTTGGAGCCCCTCATGCCCCTCAGCGACGCGACCAAGGCAACCGTGAAGGCAACCGTCCCCGCCCTCGAGCAGCACGGGCTGGAGATCACCCGGCGAATGTACGAGCGGATGTTCCGCAACCCGGAGATCCGCGACCTCTTCAACCAGTCCCACCACGGCGAGACCGGCTCCCAGCCGAAGGCGCTGGCGACGGCGGTGCTGGCCTATGCGCGGAACATCGACAACCTCGCCGTCCTCGGCGCCGCGGTGGAGCGGATCGCGCAGAAGCATGCCGGCCTGCTGATCCTGCCGGAGCACTACCCGCATGTGGCGGAGGCGCTGCTGGGCGCGATCGGCGACGTGCTGGGGGAGGCTGCGACGCCGGAGATCCTGGCCGCCTGGGGCGAGGCCTATTGGGCGCTGGCCGAGATCCTGATCGGGCGGGAGGCGCAGATCTACCGCGCGACCGCCGCGGCGCCGGGGGGATGGCAGGGCTGGCGGCGCTTCGTCGTCGCGGAGAGGGTGCGGGAGAGCGACCTCATCACCTCCTTCCGCCTGCGGCCGGAGGATGGCGGCCGGGTCCTGCGCCACAAGCCGGGGCAGTACCTGACCTTCCGCCTCGGCCTGCCGGGCCATACGCTGCTGAAGCGCAACTACAGCATCTCCTCCGCACCGGACGACCGCGGCTACCGCATCAGCGTGAAGCGGGAGCAGGGGGGCGCCGTCTCCAACTGGCTGCACGACCAGGCGGGGCCGGGGACGGTGCTGGAGGCGGCGGCGCCGGCCGGCGAGTTCGTGCTGCCGGAGGCGCCCGAGCGGCCGGTGGTGCTGCTCTCGGGCGGCGTCGGGCTGACGCCGCTGCTCTCCATGCTGGAGGTGATCGCGGCGCGGCATCCAAGCCTCGAGACGCACTGGGCGCATGGCGCGCTGGATGGCGCGACCCAGGCCTTCGGCGAGCGGGTGGCGGCGCTGGCGCAGGCGGCGCCGGGCGTGACCGCGACGACCTTCCACGAGGCGCCGCGGCCGGAGGACCGGGGCCGGGCGGAGCCGGGCCGGATCACGCCGGACTGGCTGCGCGCGCATACGCCGCTGGACCGGGCCGACTACTACCTCTGCGGCCCGAAGCCCTTCCTGCGGGTGCTGGTGGGCGGGCTGGCCGCGGCGGGGGTGCCGGCGCAGCGCATCCACTACGAGTTCTTCGGACCAGCGGACGAGCTGCTGGCGGCCTGACCGGGGCAGGGCGGGGCCGCACCCCGCCCTTGCATCGCCGGATCGGTGGGTGGTATTAGGACTATCGTCGCAGGGACCGCTGCGCCTGCGGGGTGCGGCATCCCGGGACGGGCCGATTTAATTCTAAAATTCTAAAATCCGGCTGCGCCAAACCATTGGAAAACCAATCGGATTCCCGAATGAGGCCGGACCGGACTCAGTCGGCCTTAGCCGCTTTCAGGCGAATTGGGCCGGGTTGAGAGAGGTTTTACGCCGCCGCGGCGGGCCTGCTACACCCCGCCCGACATGACCGACCACGACATCTTCGCCGCGCTGCGCGGCCGGACCATCGCCGCCCTCGCCGAGCTCCTGCCCGAGCTGCCCGGCGAGGCCTTCGCCCGCGTGCTGGTGGAGCCGCCGCGCGACCCGGCGCATGGCGACATGGCGACCAATGGCGCGCTCGTCGTGGCGAAGCTGGCGCGGCAGGCGCCGCCGAAGCTCGCCGCCGCGCTGGCGGAAAAGCTGGCCGCCCTGCCGGAGGTCGAGAGCGCCGCCCCGGCCGGCCCCGGCTTCGTCAACCTGCGGCTCCGCGATTCCTTTGTGCGTGCCCAACTGCCGGTGATCCTGGCGGACGGCGAGCATTACGGCGACGGCCGCACCGGCGGCGGCCGCAGGGTCGATGTCGAATACGTCTCGGCCAACCCGACCGGGCCGATGCATGTCGGCCATTGCCGCGGCGCCGTGGTGGGCGATGCGCTGGCGAACCTCCTCGCCAAGGCCGGCTGGAACGTGACGAAGGAATACTACATCAACGATGCCGGGGCGCAGGTGCAGGCGCTCGGCTACGCCGCCTATTGGCGCTACCTGCAGGCCCTCGGCACCACCATGACCGAGGACCAGTATGCCCAGCTCGTCCCCGGCGGGCTGCAGTACCGGGGCGAGTACCTGATCCCGGTCGGCCAGGCGCTGCGCGAGCGCTTCGGCAATGCGCTCGCCTCGCAGGACCCCGAGCATGGCTTCGGCATGCTCGGCCCCGACCACTGGCTCGACACCGTGCGGGAGTTCACCGTCGAGCGCATGATGGACTCGATCCGCGAGGACCTCGCCGCCCTCGGCGTGGTGCAGGACGTCTTCGTCTCCGAGGCGCAGCTCGTGCGCGAGGGCAAGCTCGAGCAGGCGGAGACGCTGCTCAACGACCGCGGGCTGATCTATCGCGGCGTGCTGGAACCGCCCAAGGGCAAGACGCCGGAGGACTGGGAACCGCGCGAGCAGACCCTGTTCCGTGCCACGGATTTCGGCGACGAGGTCGATAGGCCGCTGCGCAAGTCGGATGGCTCGGGCACCTATTTCGCCAACGACATTGCCAACCACCTGTACAAGATTGAACGCGGCTTCGCCGAGCTCGTGCATGTCTGGGGCGCCGACCATGGCGGCTATGTCAAGCGCATGCAGGCCGCCGTCGCCGCGCTCTCGGGCAACACGGTCCCGCTCGACGTCGTGCTGGCGCAGATCGTCCATGTGGTGAAGGACGGCCAGC
The DNA here is from genome assembly GCF_030657435.1 of Paracraurococcus lichenis. Classification (GTDB taxonomy): domain Bacteria; phylum Pseudomonadota; class Alphaproteobacteria; order Acetobacterales; family Acetobacteraceae; genus Paracraurococcus; species Paracraurococcus lichenis. The sequence goes on from NZ_JAUTWS010000047.1 coordinate 42,753, forward strand.
CCGTGCGCATGAGCAAGCGCGCCGGCACCTACGTGACCTTGCGCGACCTGATCGACGAAGTCGGGCGCGACGCCGTCCGCTTCACCATGCTGACGCGCAAGGCCGATGCGCAGATGGAATTCGACCTCGACAAGGTCGTCGAGCAATCGCGTGACAACCCGGTCTTCTACGTGCAATACGCGCATGCCCGCATCCGCAGCGTGCTGCGGCAGGGCGGCGACCCGCCGGTGGGCGATCTCGCGCTGGCGCCGCTCGAGGCCCTGACTGACCCGGCGGAGATGGCGCTGATCCGCCGCCTGACCACCTGGCCGCGGGTGGTGGAGGGGGCGGCGCTGGCCCGCGAGCCGCACAGGATAGCCTTTTTTCTCCATGACTTGGCCGGCGACTTTCATGTACTCTGGAACAAGGGCCGCGATGACGCGACCCTGCGATTCATCCGGGCGGATGAGCCGGAGGCGACGCGGGCGAGGCTCGCCCTGGTCGCCGCCACGGGGACGGTCATCCGCTCGGGCCTCGCGGTCATGGGGGTGACGCCCGTCGAGGAGATGCGGTGAGCGATCTTGCAGTTCCCTCCTGGCGTCCGCGCCAGGAAAAGCAGGCGCCGTCCTGGCGGCTGCTCGCGGTGGCCGGCGGGCTGCTGGGGGCGGTGGCGGTGGCGGGCGCGGTGACCTGGGGCCTCTCGCGCATGGGGCCGCGCACGGTCCCGGTGATCGAGCCCGATACGAGGCCGCTGAAGGTGCGCCCGGAGAATCCGGGCGGCCTCATCGTGCCGAACCAGGACCAGCTCGTGCTGGAGCCGCCGGAGAAGCGCCGGGAGCGGGAGCTTCGCCGCGGCCAGGCCCTGCTCGGCACCGGGCCGGAATCGCCGCAGCTCGACCTGCTGCGGCAGCAGACGGCGCCGCCCGCCCCCATCGAGGCCCTGCCGGCACCCGTCCCGGCCGCCGAGCCGGCGCCGCAGCCGCCCGCGCCCCTCGCCGCGCCGCAGCTTCCGCCGCCGGTCGCCGCCGCGCCGGCGACGCCGGCCCCCGTCGCGGCCGTGGCCCCGCGGCCGGTGGCGAACGGCAAGGCGCTGGTCCAGCTCGGCGCCCTGGTCTCCGAGGAGGCGGCGCGCGCCGAATGGGAGCGGCTGTCGAAGCGCGTGCCGGAGCTCGCCGGCTTCCAGCCGAAGGTCACGAAGCTGGAGCGCGAGGGACAGGCGCCGCTGTATCGCCTGCGCACCGGCGGCCTGGCCGACCCGGCCGCCGCCAAGGCCCTGTGCGAGGCGGTGAAAGCCAAGGGCGGAGCCTGCAACCCGGTGGGGGGCTGACCGGGTGGCACGCCCGCGCGCGGCCATCGTCGGCGTCTCCGGCCCGAGGCTGACGGCGGCTGAGGCGGCGCTGTTCCGCGCCGCACCGCCGCTCGGCGCCATCCTCTTCGCCCGCAACATCGTCGATCCCGACCAGCTCCGCGCCCTGACCGCCGAGCTGCGGGAGGCGCTCGGCGCCGATGCGCCGATCCTGGTGGACCAGGAGGGCGGCCAGGTCGCCCGGCTGCGGCCGCCGCTGTGGCCGGCCTTCCCGCCCGCCGCCGGCTTCACCGCCGGGCCGGAGGCGGCGGCGCGCGCCAATGCCGCGCTGCTCGGCCTCGCCTGCGCCGATGTCGGCTTCGACGTGGTCTGCGCGCCGGTGCTGGACCTCAGAATCCCCGGCGCGCACGACATCATCGGCGACCGGTCCTTCGGCGAGGACCCGGCGGAGGTCGCGCGCCTCGGCCGCGCCACCATCGAGGGGCTGCAGGAGGCCGGCTGCATCCCGGTCATCAAGCACATCCCCGGCCATGGCAGGGCGCTGGTGGACAGCCACCTCGACCTGCCGCGGGTCACCGCCGGCAAGGACGACCTCGCGCTCGACTGCGCCCCCTTCGCCGCCCTGGCCGCCGCCGGCGCCTGGGCCATGACGGCGCATATCCTCTACGAGGCGCTGGATGCGGAGCGGCCCGCGACCCTCTCGCCCCTGGTGATCGAGCGGGTGATCCGCGGCGCCATCGGCTTTGCCGGCGTGCTGGTCAGCGACGACCTCTGCATGAAGGCGCTGCGGGGCGACCCGGGCGCCCTGGCGGCCGAGGCGATCGACGCCGGCTGCGACCTGGTGCTGCACTGCAACGGGGTGCTGGAGGAGACCGCCGCGGCGCTTGCCGGCTGCCCCGCGCTGTCGGAGGCCGCCGAGGCGCGGCTCGCCGAGGCCCGCGCGGCCATGCAGGCGATGCGCCGGCCGCTCGACTCCGCGGCGCTCCTCGCGCAGCGCGACGCCTGGCTGGCCGCGGCGTGAGCGACCTCGGCACCTGGTTGCCCGAGCTTGTGGTCGCGGTGCTCGCCTCGGTGCTGGCGATCACCCTGCACGAGGCGGCGCATGGCTATGCCGCGCTCGCCCTCGGCGACGATACCGCGAAGCGGATGGGCCGGCTGAGCCTGAACCCGCTGCGCCATGTGGACCCGGTCGGGACGCTGCTGCTGCCGGGCATCCTGCTGGTCGGGCAGTTGCTCGCCACCGGCCGGGTGCAGTTCATGTTCGGCTGGGCCAAGCCGGTGCCGGTGGACGTCCTGGCGCTGCGCAACCCGCGCCAGGGCATGATGCTGGTCGCGGCCGCCGGCCCGGCGATGAACTTCGCCCTGGCCTGGCTCGCCGCCCTGCTGGTCCACCCGGCGGAGAACTGGGGGATGCTGCTCTCGCCCGACTCGCTGGAGATCGCCTATCGCTTCCTGGCGCTCAGCATCCTGGCGAATCTGGTGCTCGGACTGTTCAACCTGTTGCCCATTCCGCCGCTCGACGGCGGCCGCATCGTCGCCGGGCTGCTGCCCCGGTCGCTGGCGCTGCCCTATATGCGGCTCGAGCGCTGGGGGATCCTGCTGGTCCTCTTCGCGGTGGTGATCCTGCCGCAACTGTCGCCGGGCGCCGATCCGGTGCGCTGGGCGCTCGGCCATGTGCTGCCCTCGGCGCTGGACCTCGTGCTGCGCCTCTCGGGCAACGGGACCGGGCCGTGACCGAGCCCGCCGCCACCCCGAGCCTGCACCTGCGGCTGGAAGGATTCGAGGGTCCGCTCGACCTGCTGCTGGACCTCGCGCGGGCGCAGAAGGTCGATCTGGCGAAGATCTCCATCATCCAGCTCGTCGACCAGTTCCTGGCGGTGCTGGAGCAGGCCCGGAAGGTCCGGCTGGAGCTGGCCGCGGACTGGCTGGTGATGGCCGCCTGGCTCGCCTGGCTGAAGTCCCGCCTGCTGGTGCCTGAGGATCCGCAGCAGGAGGAGGATGCGGAGGCGCTGGCGCTCGCGCTGACGGACCGGATCGCCGAGCTGGCGCGGATGCGCGAGGCTGCGGCCTGGCTCGGCGCCCGGCCGCAGCTCGGCCGCGAGGTCTTCGGCCGCGGCGCGCCGGAATCCCTGAAGGTGGAGGACCGCAGCGGCATCTCGGCCGAACTGCCGGCGCTGCTGCAGGCCTATGCCGCCGCCCGCCGCCGGGCCCTGGCGCGGCGGCCCTATACGCCGAAGCCGCGCAAGCTCTGGACGGTGCAGGACGCGCTGGCGCGGCTCGGCCGGCTGGTCGGGGCGCTGCCGGACTGGGCGGTGCTGCAGCGCTTCCTGCCGGAGGGGCTGGAGGACCCGGTGGAGCGCCGCGCCGCCATCGCCAGCACCCTGGTCGCGGCGCTCGAGACCGCCCGCGGCGGCGCGATCGAGCTGCGGCAGGAGCAGAGCTTCGGCCCGATCCTGGTCCGCCGCCGGGCCGCCGGGGTGGAGGAGGTGCCCGATGCAAGAGCCGCCTGAGCCGGGCGCCGAGGACCTGCCGCCGCCGGCCAACGACCTGCCGGAGGCGGTGACGGTGCAGGCCGAGGCTGGACAGGCTGCGCCGGTCGCGGCAGCGCCCGCCGAAGCCGCCGAAGCCGCCGAAGCCGCCGAAGCCGCCGAAGCCGCCGAAGCCGCCGAAGC
>NZ_JAUTWS010000470.1 GCF_030657435.1 Paracraurococcus lichenis
ATGACCATAGCATAAGCCAACAGGATTGCCGTAGGCGGCACCACCGCTCGCGGCGACACGGGAAGCGTGACCGTCTTCTTCTATGGTGGTGCAGAGCCGCCGCGTTTCAGGTGGGTCGCGCTTTACTGGGGCAACGCCTCGTGCATGAGGCATTATGGTTTGGGATCACGCCACTGACCCGACCGCATGTAAGGTGATGCAGCCGTCGCTGCGACGCAGAACCGCCCCGGGCCCAACAGCTTTGCCGAACCCCGCTTTGACCCTACTGGAAGTTCCGCATGTAGAAACGCCGTTGACAGCCGAACCCTTCATGTAAAGATGAAGCCCGAGTTGGACAGAAGGGCAGCCTGACCTACGTTTGGGCGCCGGTCGGCTCGCGCCCGGCCATGGTGCGCGACAATCGACACAGCTCTGCCTACCTGTTCGGCGCGATCTGCCCAGCCCGCGGTGTGGGGGCCGCGGTCATCACGCCCGTGGCCAACACCGCA
>NZ_JAUTWS010000471.1 GCF_030657435.1 Paracraurococcus lichenis
GGGCTGGCAGCGAGCCTTGGGCTACAACGATCGTGCCTTGATCGAGGCTGACATCTCGCGTTGGAAGCGCGTCATCGGTGACGGACTCCGATCGCAAACAGACGAGCGTCAGGCCACCGAGATCGCCATCGCTGCCAATGTGCTGAACCGTATGCTTGAGCTCGGATGTCCGAAGTATGTCCGCGTTGCATAACCCCGAATGCGGGTAGGGCTATGGACCGACGGCACCAGCTTTGAGTGGGGTGTGCAGAAGGCCGCCTGAGCGCAAGAGATCCGGCCCGCGCGGCTTGGCGGCGCCGGTTGTTGTCCCTGTCGGGACGGTGGTGTCGGTGACCTCGGTCAATCGGCTGAAGACGAGGCTCTCGGACTTCGCTGCAAACGTTGAGGCGCCCGCCCTCGAACACCAACATGAGGCCCAGACCTCGGAAAGGACCCTGACCCCGACAGAGCCAGCATCACCGGAGTTGACAAACAGCCGCGATT
>NZ_JAUTWS010000472.1 GCF_030657435.1 Paracraurococcus lichenis
ACCGCAAGAACGACCAGGCGCATGTGGAGCAGAAGAACGGCGCGGTGGTGCGGCGGATCGTCGGCTACCGGCGGCTGGAGGGGCTGGAGGCCGCGGCGGCGCTGGCCGAGCTGTACCGGTCGGTGCGGCTGTTCGTGAACTTCTTCCAGCCCTCGTTCAAGCTGGCCGAGAAGTCGCGTGACGGCGCGGTGGTGCGGAAGCGGTATCACGCCCCGGCAACGCCCTACCAGCGGCTGCTCGAGGACGCGCGGGTCCCGGAGGAGGTCAAGGCCCGTCTGCGCGCGATGGCCTCCGGCCTGGACCCGGTGCGGCTACTGCGCGACATTCGCGCGGCGCAGCAGCGGCTGGTGGAGATGGCCGACCGCACCGGGGTTGGCGAACACGCGGCGCCGACACAGCCGACGCTGGAGGAGTTCCTGAAGGGTCTGCGGACAGCTTGGCGTGAGGGTGAGGTGCGCCCGACGGCGCAGCCGAAGCCC
>NZ_JAUTWS010000473.1 GCF_030657435.1 Paracraurococcus lichenis
GCCGCAAGAACGACCAGGCGCATGTGGAGCAGAAGAACGGCGCGGTGGTGCGGCGGATCGTCGGCTACTGGCGGCTGGAGGGGCTGGAGGCTGCGGCGGCGCTGGCTGAGCTGTACCGGTCGGTGCGGCTGTTCGTGAACTTCTTCCAGCCCTCGTTCAAGCTGGCCGAGAAGTCGCGTGACGGCGCGGTGGTGCGGAAGCGGTATCACGCCCCGGCCACGCCCTACCAGCGGCTGCTCGAGGACGCGCGGGTCCCGGAGGAGGTCAGGGCCCGTCTGCGCGCGATGGCCTCCGGCCTGGACCCGGTGCGGCTGCTGCGCGACATCCGGGCGGCGCAGCAGCGGCTGGTGGAGATGGCCGACCGCACCGGGGTTGGCGAACACGCGGCGCCGACACAGCCGACTCTGGAGGAGTTCCTGAAGGGTCTGCAGACAGCCTGGCGTGAGGGTGAGGTGCGCCCGACGGCGCAGCTGAAGCCG
>NZ_JAUTWS010000474.1 GCF_030657435.1 Paracraurococcus lichenis
TAAGAGGCTGTTAAGCAATTTTTTGCTGTTTGTTGGCTAGCCGGTGGAGTGTGATGCGCGCCATGGCGGCGTAGAGCAGCATCTCGCTGGTTTGGATGAGGCGCTCATAGTCTCGGCTCATACGCCGGTTTCGCCCGAACCAGGCGAATGTTCGCTCCACCACCCAGCGCCGCTTGAGGACGTGAAAGCCGCGCGGAATCTCGGGCGGTGGCTGATCGGGACTGCCCCAGATGGCGCGCAGGCCCGTCCACCAATGCTTGCTGATCGTCAGCCGCCAGCCCAAGGTTTCCTGCAACCATGTCTTCAAGCCCTGATAGGCGCTGTCAGCCCAGATCAGGGCGAGCAGCGGGAACTCCTCCTTCAGGCCAGCGAGCAGCAGTGGGGCGCCGGTGCGGTCGTGAATGTCGGCGGGATGCACACGTGCTTTGAGCAAGTTGCCTTCGGTGTCGACCAAGATGTGGCGCTTGCGACCGGAGACC
>NZ_JAUTWS010000475.1 GCF_030657435.1 Paracraurococcus lichenis
GTCTGGAAGCAGCTCGAGGGTGGCGCGTTCCGCTGGCCACCGATCACCGACGGCTGCGTTCGTCTGTCTGCTGTGCAGTTCGCGGCCTTGTTTGCGGGTCTTGATTTTTCACGCGTGGAGGCGGCGAGACGGATTCCCACACCGACCGCGGCGGCGTAGACTGCCGGCCGATGCGTGACGACGGCGATCCGGCGCATACCCTACCCGACGACCCTGCAGTATTGCAGGCGATGCTGCTGGCCGCCCTGGCCGAGCGCGACAGCCTTGCAGCAGAACGCGACAGCGCTGTGGCTGAGCGGGACGCGCTGGCGGAGCGGAACGAGCATCTGAAGCACCAGTTGCAGAAGCTGCAGCGCATGCAGTTCGGCCCGCGCTCGGAGCGGCTGCCTGAGGATCAGCTGCAGTTCGCCTTCGAGGAGGCCGAGACCTCACTCGCCAGCAACGAGGCCGAAGCCGAGAAGCGCTCGCCCGATCAGCA
>NZ_JAUTWS010000476.1 GCF_030657435.1 Paracraurococcus lichenis
TTCTTGAAGGCGCTGGTCCGATGCACGACCCGACGGCCGAGCGTCGCGCGGATCGCCCGTGGGTAGGAACCGTGCCCGTCGGTGGTGACACGCTCGGGGGTGATGCCAGCGGCAGCCTTGGCCGAGCGGAAGAACGCTTGGGCCGCTGCCATGTCCCGGTGCTCGCTCAGCATGGTGTCGACGAGATTGCCGTCGCGGTCGATGGCACGATACAGGTACGCCCAGCGGCCACGGACCTTGATGTACGTTTCGTCGACGTGCCAGTGCCGGCCGCGGGCACCACCCTTGCCGTGCCGGCGCCGGCGGAGTTCGTCCGCCAGCAGCGGTGCGAGCTTTGCTTCCCAGTCGTGGGCGGCTTCATCCCGTCCTATTCACGCTCGGCCGCGTGGATGCCGCGTGTTGCTGCGTCAGGCGGCAAATGGACACTTGGTGGCGGTACGAAGCGCAGTCTTGAGGGGCGCGGCTGCGGTTGAACA
>NZ_JAUTWS010000477.1 GCF_030657435.1 Paracraurococcus lichenis
TAAAGGACCTCGGAAAGGACCCTGACCCCGACAGAGCCAGCATCACCGGAGTTGACAAACAGTCGCGATTAAAGGGCCGCGATTAAAGGGCCGATTGACATCATGTCGCCTTCGCCGGGCGGCTCGGCCCTTGACCGCCGCGCCCATCCGGGTGGGCGCGACGGTCTTCGGGCGGACCGAGTGGACGTTTCCTCCCTCGGTCTTCTGCGCTGTCGACAACGCTGGTGTATGCAACGGGTCGTAGCGGCAGCGGCAGAATAGTTCCCTCAAAGTCAGCAGGATGACTTTCGCCACTCATGGCGCCGACGCATCCGCCAGAACCACCGAACAATGAAAATGAGCTTTCTGCCCGTGTTACCGAACGCCCAACATGGTGGCGATCTGCTCCACCAGGTACGGTCCTGAGACCGGCTTGTGCAGCAGCCGAAACGGTGTGGCCTGGCCATCCTCGTTGGTGGACACCATGGCCCCGACC
>NZ_JAUTWS010000478.1 GCF_030657435.1 Paracraurococcus lichenis
ACCCTGATCTGGTGGTTCTATGCCGACCTGAAGGCCTGGCAGCGCGAGCCCTGTCCCCGACGGGCCGTCGCGCTCAGGGCGCGGTTCGACCGGATTTTCACCCGCCACACCGGCTATGTCGTGCTCGATCGCCTGCTGGCCCGCCTGCATCGCCGCAAGGCCGAACTGCTGCGGGTGCTGCAGCGGCCAGAGATCCCGCTCCACACCAATGGCTCCGAGAATGACATTCGCGCCTGCGTCACCAAGCGCAAGGTTTCCGGCGGCACCATGAGCGAGGAGGGCCGCACCGCCCGCGATGTGCTGCTCGGCCTGATGAAGACCTGCCGCAAGCTCGGTCTCTCGTTCTACCGCTACCTCGGCGACCGCCTGCGCGTCCCGGGCGCCATGCCCGTCCCGCCGCTACCCGATCTCGTCCGTCAGGCCGCAGCCCCGGCCTGACCAGCCAGCCGTGCCCGGGAATCTGCCCCGGTTAC
>NZ_JAUTWS010000479.1 GCF_030657435.1 Paracraurococcus lichenis
GCCGAGCGCGCAGCAGCGTTGGCCGCGGCGGCCAAAGCAGCGGCGGCCGACAAGGCGATGGCGCTGAAGATCACAGCCCTCCAGCGCATTCGCGGCATTGGCGAGAACTTCTCCGCCGTGCTGGTGCGCGAGGTGCTTTACCGCTCGTTCGCCAACTGCCGCCAGCTGGCGAGCTATGTTGGCATCGCGCCGATGCCCTACCAAAGTGGAGGCATGGACCGTGACCGGAGCATCAGCCGGGCGGGCAACCCGCGTGCGCGCACGACGCTGATCCAGCTCGCCTGGCTGTGGCTGCGTTACCAGCCTGGCAGCGCACTGGCCGCTTGGTTCCGCGAGCGCGTCGGCACGCTGCAAGGGCGGACGCGTCGGATCGCCATCGTGGCCATGGCCAGGAAGCTGCTGATTGCGCTCTGGCGCTATGTCGAAACGGGCGTGGTGCCGGAGGGCATTGAGTTCAGGGCGGAGGCC
>NZ_JAUTWS010000048.1 GCF_030657435.1 Paracraurococcus lichenis
GACAGGCATTATCAGAGGAGAGAGAGGAGGCGCTCCGTCCGCCGCGGCAAGCTCCTCCAGGCGAGCCCGACGAAACGCCTGGGCCTCTGATCTCCGATGCTCGTCACCGGGACATGGACGCCACCAAGCTGGACCTAGCGACGGAGCTGGCCAGGATCGACCGTGCCATCGCCGAGGCGGAAACGCGGCAGGCTCGCGGCCGCCGGCTGGCACCCTGGATGATCGTCACAGCACTGCTCAGTTTCAGCTGCGGGATGGCGACGGGCGTGGCGATGGTCTTTCGCATGGCACAGGCCACGGCCTGCTTCTGATCTGACAATTTCTACCATAAGTTGCTGTCATCACAGGAATGTTATAACATTCTCGGACCAGTCTCCGAGCGCCCCGCCCATGCCGACTGCCGCCGTTCCCGTTGTCCCGGCTTCCTCCAGGAAGCCGGCCATCGCCCGTTTGCCACGCCGGCTGCCAGTCTTCCCCCCGGCGGAGGTCATGCACCGGCGGCCGATCCTCCCTGAGCCGGTGCTGCCCGACCCGAAGCGGTGGGAGCGGATGCGGGCCAAGGCGGGGATTCTGGTGGCCATGCTCATCACCGAGGAACGGCAGGACGCGGAGGCGGCTGTGCGGGAGCGGGTGCAGGAGCTGGCCCGCGACGATGCCCGCAGCGCGGCGGCGCGCGCCGCTGCCAAGCTCGGCATCCTGGATGATGACCGCGGCGGCGATGGCCCCGCCATGGTGGCGCGGCGCGGCCAGCTGGTGCCGGCGGACGTGGCCGGCACCGAGTACCTCCGTACCCGGCTGGACGGGCCGCTGGCTGGCCTGTCCCTGTCCCCCCGCCAGCGCGAGGCGGCGGCGATCCTCGCGGACCTCTGGCGGGATGCGCTGCCGGCGGCCGAGATGCCCGGGAGCTATGGCGGCGGGTCGCAGGGTGGGCAGCGCGAGCTGAGCCACGACCAGTACCTGGCGGCGGCGGTCGCCTGGCGGGACTACCGCGCGGCGCTCGAGCTGCTGCGCCGGGTCTGCGGCGATGCCGTCGAGCGGGCGGTGCGGCTCGCCGTGGTGCACCGGGAGCCGGCGCTCGGCTGGCGCGTCGCCCGGGGCCTGTCGGTGCTGGCGGACGAGTGGCGGTTGCCCGAATAGCGGTTGACTTTCGCTCGCGAAAACGGCATCAGGACCTGTCGCCACAGCTGCGCCCGGTGCTCTGAAAGCCCGGGCGTTTTGCAATTTCGGCCCCTGCGGTCCGGGCGGCTTCACCGATCCGGACGGCCCCATGCGCCTCGTCGACTATGCCTGCACCTGCGCGGCAGCGCGGGGCAACCCGCGTCGAATCTGCGGCGTGAACCATCCCGATTGCCACGCCCTGGCGAAGCGCCGGCCCGGCCCGAAGGTTGGAACCGTGCCCGATTTTCGATTCCAGACCGTGGAATTTGGTGAGGCTGAGGGGGCCGAGCCGGCCCGGTCCGGGCGGGAGGATACCCCCCGACGCCCCGCCGGCTGAGGCCCCGTCCGCTCTCACGTCCTCTCAAACGTCCCTTTGAACCCTTGAGCCCCGGCAAGCCGGGACCCCGGAGCTGCGATGGCCCGAAAGCCCCTCCAGGTGGCTGCCGGGCCGCCTCGGTTCATTGCCTACTTCCGGGTATCCACTGAGAAGCAGGGCCGCTCAGGCCTCGGCCTGGAGGCCCAGCGGGCAGCCGTCGAGCGGCACGTTCAAGCCGCCGGCGGCACGATCATGGCGGAGTTCGTCGAGGTCGAGAGCGGCAAGCGGTCCGACCGGCCCGAGGTGGCCAAGGCGATCGCCGCCTGCCGCGCCCGCCGGGCCACCCTGATCATCGCCAAGCTCGACCGGCTCGCCCGCAACGTCGCCTTCATCTCGCACCTGATGGAAAGCGGGGTCGAGTTCGTCGCCGCCGACATGCCGACGGTCACCCGGCTCACCGTGCACATCCTGGCGGCCGTGGCGGAGGAGGAGGCGCGGATGATCTCGGCGCGGACCAAGGCCGCGCTGCAACAGGCGAAGGCACGGGGCGTGAAGCTGGGCAACCCCCGGCTCCGCGCCGGTGACGCCAGCTCGGCCGAGAAGGCGCGGCAGGTCTACCGGCAGCAGGCTCAGGCCTACACCGACGACCTCCGGCCCTACGTCGAGGCGGCGCAGCGCGCCGGCGCGACGTCGCTGAACCAGATCGCGGCCGCCCTGCAGGCGCGCGGCATCCGCACCCCGCTCGGGCGGGAGACGTGGAGTGCCTGGCAGGTGTCTCGGCTGCTCGCCGCTCTTCGGCCCGCGGCGAGCTGATCATGCCGCCCTACCTGAACACCGAGCCGCCGCGCTGCCTGCAGGCCGAGTCGGACAGCCCGGTGCGGGATGCCGGCCGCCAGGTCTTCGACGCCGCCACCCGTCTCGGCGAGGTCTTCGACCGCTTCGAGGACGATTGGCTGGCCGTGGATCCCGCGGCTGTCCTCGCGCTGCGCCAGGACATCGACCGGCTGACCAGCCGAGCCCTCGCCCTGCTCGGGACGCCCCGCTGACCCCAACCCAGGAGCAGGCGACGTGCCCGCAGACCCGACCGACCACCGTCCCATCCCGCCCGGGCCTGGGCTCGAGGCGGCGATCGCATCCCTCGGAGTGTCGAAGGACGAGCTCCGCGAGGGCGCGGAGGCGATCGCCGGCCTCGGGCGGCATGCCCTCACCTCGGCGCAGCGGATCGCCGACGAAGCGCCCGTCTCGGCCGAGATCTTTTGGAGCCTGGGCACACGGCAGCTCCGCATCGCGGCGCTGCTGCGGATCCTCGCCGACGCCGTGCCTGACGCCTGAGCCGATGCCCGCCGATCCCTTCTACCGCAGCCCCGAGTGGCAGGCGCTCCGCCGGGCCGCGCTGAAGCGCGACGGCCACCGGTGCACCACGCCGGGCTGCACCAGCACCAAGCGGCTGACTGTCGACCACATCGTCTCGCGCCGCGCCGGCGGCGCCAACGCCCTGCCCAACCTGATGACCCGCTGCATCGACTGCGACAACCAGGTGAAGGAATCCGCGAACGGCGAGCGCCGCCGCGGCGGGCGCGCGACGGCGCGCGGCTGCGACGCCGAGGGCTGGCCCCTCGCCCCCGCCACCGTCCCCACCCCCAGGGGGGGCTGAAAGTCTGGGCGGAAAAATTTGGCAACCGGACGGGGCCTTCCCGTGCACTGCCGCGAATTGGAGGGAAAAGGGTCATGGCCGGCCGACGCCCGAAGCCGACCCAGCTGAAGCTCGTCGCGGGCAACGCCGGCAAGCGGCCGCTCAACGCCGCAGAGCCGCAGCCGCGGCGTGAGTTGCCCAGTCCGCCAGCGCACCTGTCGCCGCAAGCACGGGTCGCCTGGGGGCGCTTCTCGGCCCTCCTCGACCGCATCGGCGTGCTGACGGAGGCCGATGCGACCGCCCTCGAGCAGATGGCGGAGACCTATGCCGAGATCATCTGGCTGCGCGCCGACATCGAGGACAACGGGCGCTTCCAGACGGTGAAGACCAAGGCCGGCGGCGAGATGGAGCGGCTGCGGCCCGCCTACACGGCACTGATGGACGCCGACCGCCGCCTCAAGGCGTGGCTGGTCGAGTTTGGGACCACGCCCGCCGCCCGCAGCAAGGTGAAGGGTAATGGTGGCGAAGAGCAGGAAGACCCCGCAGCCGCCTATTTCCAGTGAGCCGCCGGCGGACACCGCGACGGCCTGGGCGCGGGATGTGGTGGCCGGCCGGGTGGTAGCCGGGCCGCACATCCGCAACGCCTGCCGCCGCCATCTCGACGATCTGGAGAAGGGGCCGGCCCGCGGGCTGACCTGGGATCTAGCGGCGGCGAACAAGGCGCTCGGCTTCTTCCGCGACGTGCTGCGGCTGAACGGCGGCCAGTTCGAGGGGCGGCCCTTCACCCTGCACCCCTCGCAGGCCTTCCGGGTGGGCTCGCTGTTCGGCTGGAAGCGCGCCGATGGGTCGCGCCGCTTCCGGCGGTTCTACGACGAGGAGGCGAAGGGGAACGGGAAGTCGCCGCTCCTGGCCGGCATCGGCATGTGGTGCCTGCTGGCGGATGGCGAGGACCGGGCAGAGGTCTACGCCGCCGCCTCGAAGAAGGACCAGGCCATGGTCCTCTTCCGGGATGCGGTGGCGATGTTCCAGCAGTCGCCCGCCCTGGCAGCGCGGCTGACGCCCTCGGGCGGCAATCCGATCTGGAACCTCGCCGACCTGAAGACCGGATCCTTCTTCCGGCCGATCTCGAGCGAGGACGGACAGAGCGGCCCGCGGCCGTCCTGTGCGCTCTGCGACGAGGTGCACGAGCACCGCAACGGCACCATCATCGAGATGCTGGAGCGCGGCTTCAAGTGGCGCCGTCAGCCGATCCTGCTGATGGCCACCAACTCCGGCAGCGACCGCCAATCGGTCTGCTGGCAGGAGCACCAGCATGCGGTCCGGGTTGCCGCCGGCACGCGCGAGCCGGACGAGGCCTTCACCTATGTCGGCGAGGTCATCGACGACGAGACGTTCAGCTTCGTCTGCTCACTCGATCCCAAGGATGATCCGCTTGAGGACCCGTCCTGCTGGATCAAGGCCAACCCGCTGCTCGGCGTGACCGTGCAGCCCGACTATCTCGCCGGCGTGGTGCGCCAGGCCAAGGCGATCCCTGGCAAGCTGAACAACATCCTCCGCCTGCACTTCTGCCAGTGGACGGAGGCTGACACCGCCTGGATGGCGCGGCCGGCGTTGGAGGCCTGCCTCGCCGAGTTCGAGCCAGAGAGCGAGCACAGCGGCGCGCCGGTGTTCGTCGGCCTCGACCTCTCGGCCACGCAGGACATGACCGCGATGGCCTTCGTCGTCCCAACGGGGACGGTATCGCTGCCGCGCGACGACGGGACCGTCGCAGACCTGCCAACCTTCGACGCCTGGGTCGAGGCCTGGACGCCGCGGGACACCCTGACCGAGCGGGCGCTGCGGGACAACGCCCCGTATGATCTCTGGGAGCGCGAGGGCTGGCTGCAGGCGGCGCCTGGGAAAATGGTGCGCTTCGACTTCGTCGCCGCCCGCTTGGCCGAGCTCGTCGGCGTCTTCGAGATCCGGACGCTGGCGTATGACAGCTACGGCTTCAAGAAGCACTTCGAGCCGGAGCTGGACGCCCTCGGCGTCGGCGTGCCGCTGATCGAGCACCCGCAGGGTGGCAAGAAGAAGGGCGCCGAGAGCGGCCTCTGGATGCCTGGCAGCAAGCTGGCACTGGAGCAGCTGATTCTCGAGGGCCGGATCCGTCTGCGGCGCTCGCCGGTGCTGATCTCCGCGATGATGTCGGCGGGCATGGAGAGCGACCCGTTCGGCAACGCCTGGTTCTCCAAGCGCCGCGCGGTGAACCGCATCGACGCACTCATTGCCTTGGCCATGGCGGTCGGGGCGGCAACAGGCGCAGCCGGTGAGACCGGCGGCAGCATCTTCGACGACGCCGAGCTCTGGAGCTGAGAATGGGCTTGCTGACCCTCTTCGGCTTCGGCCGCACCGCATTGCGGGAGCGGCGGGAGCCCACGCTCGCCCCTGTCGCATCCCTCGACAACCCCACCGTGAACCTCTCCGAGGTCGACGGCACCTGGTTCGCCGATTGGGCAATGGGTGGCGCCGCGGCCAAGTTCGGCCCGGCGGTGAACGAGCGGACCGCGATGGCGGTCTCGGCGGTGTTCCGCTGCGTGACGCTGATCTCCGGCCTCATCGCCAACCTGCCGCTGAAGGTTTTCGAGCGCACGCCCGAGGGCCGCCGCGAGGCGACCGAGCATCGCCTTAACCGGCTGCTGAAACTGGAGCCGATGCCCGGTTCACCGATGGTCGCGCACCAGTTCAAGGAGGTGCTGGCGCAATCGATGCTGATGCACGGCAACGGCTACGCGATCATCCGCTACGACCAGGCAGCGCGCGTGGTCGGTCTCGAACTCGTCCTGCCATGGCTGGTGGAGATCCTGCGCACCACGACCGGCCGCCGGGTCTATCGCGTCTCCTGGGACGACGGCCGCCCGGTCGAGTACATCGATTGGGAGGACATGCTGCACGTCGCCGGGCCGGGCTTCGACGGCGTCCAGGGTGTGTCGCGGATCCGCTATGCCGCCGGCGACAGCATCGGCCTCGCCAAGCTGCTCGAAGAGCAGACCGGCTTCGCGCACGCGAATGCCTCGAGCCCCTCGGTCTTCGTCGAGGCGCCGGCGAACATGAAGCCGGACAGCTTCAAGCGCTTCAAGGCGCAGTGGGCGCAAGACAACGGTGGCTGGCGCAATGCCGGCAAGGCTTACTTCGGTGACGCGGGCAGCAAGCTCACGGTGCTGCAGATGAAGCCGGTCGACCTGGCGACGATCGACAGCCGCCGGTACCAGGTCGCCGACATCTCTAGATTTTTCGGCGTGCCGCTTTCGTTATTAAATGAAACTGACAAGAGCACCAGCTGGGGCTCGGGCATCGCTGAGCAGCATCTCGCCTTTCTTGGGTATACCCTCGATGCTGATCTCTCGCGCATTGAGAACGTGCTGAACGCGCGGCTGCTCGGCGATGGCCGCTATTACGTCGAGTTCGAGCGCTCGGCGCTGCTGGCGATGGATCCGGTCACGTCGGCTGAAGTGATGCAGACCGAGATCTCGTCCGGCGTCCTCACCATCAACGAGGCGCGGTCCATGCGGAACCGTCCGCCGGTCGAGGGCGGTGACACGCCGCTCGTGAACAGCACGAATAAGCCGCTCGACCAGCAGCTTGCGCCGCCGAAGCCCCCGCCGCCGCAAAAGCTTCCAGGAGCCATCTGAATGCGTAAGTTCGCCGAGCGTGTCCTCGCGGCGCGGCCCGAGGCGCTGTCCCTTTATGCCTCCATGGCGCCGGAGCCCGGCCTGTCTGTACGAGCCGCCGCGGCGGACAAGCCCGCCGAGCTCCTGATCTACGACGAGATCGGGTACTACGGCGTGACCGCGAAGGACGTCGTCAAAGCGCTCGCCGGAATCGGTGACGGCCCGCTGCTGGTGCGCTTGAATTCTCCCGGGGGCGATATTTTCGACGGCTTGGCGATCTACAACGCGCTGAAGGCCCGCACCGACGTGACGGTGCAGATCGACGGCGTTGCGGCGTCGGCAGCTGCCTTCATAGCCATGGCGGGGACGAAGGTCACCATTGCCGAGAGGGCGATGATGATGCTGCACAACTGCTGGGCGTTCGTGGTGGGCAATCGGCACGACCTGCTCGAGCAGGCCGCCACCATGGAGAAAATTGACGGCCAGCAGGCCGCCATGTTCGAGGCGAAGACCGGCAAGAATACGGCTGAAATCGTCGCCGTCCTCGACGCTGAGACTTGGTTCACCAGCACCGAGGCCAAGACCTTCGGTCTGGTCGACGAGGTGTTGAGCGCTCCTGCGCCGGCTGCTGCCGCGACGGGTGCGCCGCGCGCCTCCTCCCATGACATCGCGCTCCGGCGCGCCCGCCTGCGGGTCGCCGAAGCCGCCTGAACCCCGAGGCGCGCGGGTCATCGGCCGCGCCACTCCCGGCCGCCTCGGGCGGCCTCTCCTATACAGAGGTAAGCATGTCGCAGATTGCGAAGCAGCTCCGCGCTGAGCGCGGGGATCTGATCATCAAGGCGCGCGCCATCCTGAACGCGGCCGACGTGACGGCCGAGCAGATGGCCGAGGCCGACAAGATGATGGCGCGCGCCGACGAGCTCATGGCGCGCATCGAGCGCACCGAGAAGGCCGACGCTCTGGCCATTGAGCTGGATGGCAGCCTGCGGGCCGAGGCCGAGCGTCGCGGTGTCAGCGCAGGCGACATCGAGGCGGAGAAGGAGCGCGAGCAGCGCCTCTTCAAAGCCTTCGTGACCGGCCGCGTCTCCGCCCTGACCGACGATGACCGCCGCATCGTGGCGCAGCGCATTCAGGCCGCCGCCTCGGTCGGCACGACCACGGCCGGCGGCTACACCGTCGCGCCGGACTTCATGCGCGAGCTGCTGATCGCGCAGAAGGCGTTCGGCGGCGTGCGTGGCGCGGCCCGCGTCATCGAGAGCGGGACCGGCGTCGACCTGCCCTGGCCGACGATGGACGACACCTCCAACGTGGCGACGATCGTCGGCGAGAACACGTCCGGCGCTGCCGGCA
This sequence comes from Paracraurococcus lichenis, assembly GCF_030657435.1. Lineage (GTDB taxonomy): Bacteria > Pseudomonadota > Alphaproteobacteria > Acetobacterales > Acetobacteraceae > Paracraurococcus > Paracraurococcus lichenis. Next base: position 8,105 of record NZ_JAUTWS010000048.1, read on the forward strand.
CCGACCTCACCTTCGGCAGCAAGACGCTGAAGGCCTGGACGTACCGCTCCGGCTATCTGGTGATCAGCCTGGAGCTGCTGCAGGACAGCGCCTTTAACTTCGACACGCTGATCCGCGATGCGCTGGCGCAGCGCTTTGCCCGCGGCCAGAACCCCCACTTCACCACTGGCAACGGCACTACCCAGCCGGAGGGCTTCGTCACCGGCGCGACCGTCGGCTACACCATGCCGACCGGCAACACCGCCACCGTCTCGACGGACGGCCTGATCGAGCTCGAGCACAGCGTCGACCCGGCGTACCGCGCCGGTGCGCGGTGGATGATGGCCGATGCCACCTTCAAGGGCGTCAAGAAGCTGAAGGACAGCCAGAACCGGCCGCTGTTCCTGCCGGGCTTCACCGTTGGCGCCGCGGACACGGTGCTCGGCTACCCGGTGTCCATCAACCAGGACATGGCGACGCCGGCGGCGAACGCGAAGACGATCGGCTTCGGCAACTTCCAGAACTACATCGTCCGCGACGTGATGGGTCTGGTGGTGAAGCGCCTCGACGAGCGGTTCGCCGAGAATGCGCAGGTCGGCTTCATCGCCTTCCAGCGCACCGACGGCCGCACCGTCTCCGCGGCGGCGCCGATCAAGGTGCTGGCGCAGAGCGCGACCTGAGATCGCCGGCGGGCCCGACCGGGCCCGCCAATGCGCTCCTCCGTCCTGGAGATTCCCGATGAAAGCCCGCATCCTCGCCGAGACGCGTATCCTCGGCGCCGCCTTGCCGGTCGGTTGCGTTCCCGACCTGCCGGAGAAGCTGGTCGCCGACCTCGTGGCGCTCGGCGCGGCGGATCCCGATCCGGCCGCGGTCGCCTATGCCGAGACGCTCGGTATTGCCATGCCGGAAGCAGCGCTCGAGGCGATCGCCGCGCTCGCGCCGTCCGCCGATGCCGACGCCGAGCAGGCTTGAGGGAATACCCCATGCCCGCTCTCGCCAATGCTCAGCGCAGCCGCGCCTTCGAGCCGGTCCTCGCGCGGGCCTGCGGGCTGGCGTGACGTCTCGGGGCGCCTTCGGGCGCCCGCTTTCCTTCATCCCCTAATCGCGGAGACCGCCCGTGTCCAAGTCGGACGCCTTCGAGAACGCTTGGCTGCAGCTCGTCTTCAACAACGTGAACATCGCCAACATCGGCGACGCGACTGGCCTTCGCGGCAGCACCACCGCTGGCAACCTCTACGTCTCGCTGCACACCGCCGACCCGGGCGAGACCGGGACGGAAGCGACCAGCGAGATCAGCTACACTGGTTACGCGCGCCAGGCTGTCGCGCGCTCCTCGGCTGGCTGGACGGTCACCGGCAACAGCGTGTCGCCGACGGCGAACATCCAGTTCCCGACGTCGACAGGCGGCACTGGCGGCACGGCCACCCACTGGAGCGTCGGCGTGGCGTCCTCCGGCGCGTCCACGATCCTGTATAGCGGCACGATCACGCCGAACATCAGCGTGGCCGCTGGCGTGCAGCCGATCCTGTTGGCTTCAGGAACCACGATCACTGAAGACTGACACCTCTCACCAGGGATAGAGCGCCATGGCGGTCCCGTCAGTCGTATTCAGCAAGACGGGCACCTTCAGCAGCGGCTTCCCTGGTGCCGGCTCCCTCGCCGCAGTCGACGCAACGGGCGGCTCGCTGCTGCTCGTCGCCATCACCACGGAGACGAGCAGCGCGCCGACGCCGACGAGCGCCACCTTCGGCGGCGTCTCGCTCACGCTGATCAGCAGCAAGTCCGCCACGAACGGCGGCACCATCTTCCTCTACGGGCTGGCCTCGCCCGCACAGTCCTCCGGCACGGTCTCGTTCTCGGTCGCCAATACCTATGTTGCCGCTGGCTGCATCTCCGCAGTCGTGCTCTCGGGCACGGCGACGTCGTCGGCCTGGATCGCCGGCGCCGGTGCGACCGGCTCGCCTTCCAACACGTCGACGACCAGCGACAGCGTCACTACCACCGCCGTCGACAGCCTGATTTTCTCGGCGGCGCTTGGCTACTACGGCCCGACAATGACGCGCTCGTCGAGCCCCTCCGGGCTGACCAGCGTCGTCGATAACGACACCAACACGACGTCCGGCTGTCGCCTCTACACCTCCAAGCAGAGCGCGGCGACCACCGGCACCTACTCGCACGGCTACGCCTTCAGCGGGTCCACGACCAACCCGGTCACGGTCCTGACCGCGGCCATCGCCCCGGCGGCGGGGGGCGGCGGAACCCCGGTATCGGGTGCCGGCGCGGCCGCCGGCGTCGGAACGGCCGCAGCGGCCGGCGTCGCCACGGCGCCCGGCGCAGGCGGCGCGGCAGGCGTCGGAACCGCCGCGGCGGCCGGCGCTGCGCTGGCTTCCGCCGCGGGCGCCGCGTCTGGCACCGGAACGGGCGCCGCCGCCGGCCTGGCGCTGGCTTCCGCCTCGGGCAGTGCGGCAGGCGCCGGGGCCGCCTCGGCGACCGGCATCGGCGCCGCGATGGCAGCTGGCGCAGCTGCCGGGCAGGCGCTGGTCGCCGCCGCGGGCGCATCGCCCGCCCCAGTGGCCGGTGCCGCAGCCGGCGTTGCGACCGCTACGGCCGCTGGCACGGCCCTCGTGGCGGCCGTCGGCGGGGCCGCCGGCGCGGCCCTGGTGGCAGCTGCCGGCGCAGCCTCCACGGCGGCTACTGGCGGGGCGGTCGGCACGGCCTCGGCCACGGCTGCCGGCCTATCCCTCGCCGCAGCCGTCGGCGCCGCCGGCGGGTCGTCCTCCGCTGTCGCGGTGGCCTTGGGCGGCAGCAGCGGGGCCGGTATCGCGTCGGGCGCCAGCACGGCCAGCGCTACGGGCCTCGCGGTGGCCTCCGCCGCCGGCGGGGCCGACGGGACGGCAGGAGCTGTAGCGGCCGGCGTCGGCCTCGCCCCGGCTGTCGGCGGGGCCGCCGGGACGGCGGGCGTCGCGGCTGTCGGGGGCGCGCGCGCCTATGCCGTCGGCGCAGCCGGCGGGTCGTCGGCGGCGGACGGGGCAGCCTCGGGCGGTAGCAGTGCAGTCGGCGTCGCGGCGGGCCTCGGCACGGCCGTCGCGGCCGGCGTCACGGCGATCTACGGCGCCGGCGTCGCGGCGGGCATGTCAGGGGCCACGGCACCTGGCGCTGGCCTGGCGCTGGCCTCTGGCGGGGCGTCGGGCGCCGCCTCCGCCGCAGCTGCTGGGATGGGCCTCGCCTACGCCGCCGGCGTCTCGGCGGGCACGTCCCAGGCGCGCGGCGTCAACCCGGCCCGCCAGGCGCTGCCGCGCGGTCCGCAGACCGCCGCCATTGCACGGGCGGGACGCACCCTGACCGCCGCGAGAGGGCTACGCACTCCGGCTACCGCAAGAGGATCCTGATGCTCACCGTCCTGACGCCGGCCTCGACCGACGATCTGACGATCCTGGCCACTCTGAAGGCGGAGCTCGGCGTCACCGACGCCGCCTCGGATACCTACCTCGCGGACCTGATCACCCAGGTCTCCGGCACCTGCGCCAGTTTTTGCGGCCGACCGGGATGGGGGCGGGAAACAGTGCGGCAGATCGAGCGGCTCGCCGGATGGCGCGACTGCATCTTCCTCGAGCGCGACCTGGTGCCGAGCATCAGCAGCGTCACCGCCGCGGACACCGCGCTCGTTGCCGACGTCGACTATGAGCTCGACGGCTCGCTGCTCTACCGTCTGTCGGGCGATCGGCGCGTCGCGTGGTCGTGCGGCAGGGTGGTGATCGAGTATGCCGCCGGATACCCGCTGCTCGGCGGCCTGCCCTACGACCTTGAGCGCGCGGCGCTCGACCTCTGCAAGGCGTGGTGGAGCGCCAAGGGGCGCGACCCGCAGGTGCGATCGCTGAAGGTCCTGAACGAGATCGAAACCGCCTATTTCGATCCCGATAAAGTCCAGTCCATCGGTGGCCTGCCCATCGATATCGCCGCACGGCTGCAGCCGTATCGCGCGGTAGCGCTGTGAACGCCGCCACCCAGGTCGCCGCCGCGCTCGCCAAGTATGGGCGGCCGATGCCGCTGCAGCGCCGGCAGACTGGCGGCACCGTCGTGGACGTCGATGTGAACTGCTTGATGCGATCCTTCCGGCCGACGGAGCTGATCGGTGGCATCCAGATCGGCGACGCGCAGGTGATCGCCGATGCCGCCCCACTGATCGCGGCCGGCCTCGGGCAGCCGAAGAAGTCCGACCTCATGACCATCGATGGACGGGTGTGGATCGTGCAGAACGCGACACCGCGCGCAATCGGCGCGACGGTCCTGGCCTACGACGTGTGGGTGCGTGGCGGATGAGCAGCGCCACCGCATTCGCGGCGATCCACGACTACCTGACCGCGGGGTGGAGCAACACGCCGCTGGTCTTCGAGAACGAGATCTTCGACCTCCCGGCCGTCCCGACGCCTTGGGTTATGGTCGAGGTGTACGGCGACAGCGACGAGCAGATCAGCCTCGGGGCCGGCTCGGCCGCGGCCAATCGCTGGCGCGAGGAAGGCGCCGTGCTCTGCCACGTCATGGTGCCGCAGGGCACCGGCACGCTGACGGCCCGCATCCATGCGGAGGGTCTGGCCGACCTGCTGCGCGGCGTCGAGCTGGCAGGCGATGTGAAGTTCCGCCGCATGTCGATCGGCGCCGGCACCGCCGGCACCGAAGACGGCACCTATTGGGTCGTCACGCTACGCGCCGAGTGGACCCGCGGGTAACCAACAGGAGCACAAGATGACTGACAGCAACCGCACGCGGATGTCCGCGGTGGTCGAGACGACGCTTGGAACCACGCCGACCACGCCCCGGATGCGCAAGGTCCGGTTCACCGGCGAAAGCCTCGCCTATGAGCCGCAATACGGCCAGAGCAACGACATCCGCGACGACCGGATGAACTCCGACCCGTACAAGACCAATGAGAGCAACAAGGGCGGGGTGAACACCGAGTTTCACTTCCCCGATGACGGCTCCACGCTGTCGAACTTCATCGCGTCCAGCTTCCTGTCGCCCTGGAGCAACACGCCGGTCCGCTACAACGACGGCGTGACCGATAGCGTCATCACCGACATCGGCACCACCGCCAACACCGTCACCTTCACAACCGGCGCGGCCTTCGTCGTCGGGCACTTGGTGCGCATGAGCGGCAACGCGAATGCCGCCAACAACGGCCTGTTCCCGGTCACGACCGGCGGCACGACCAGCTTCGTCAGCACGGGCTCCGGCTTCGTCGCGGAGACGGTGCCGACCGCGCAGAGCCGCGCCAAGGTGGTCGGCCTGCAGGGCACCTCGGGCGACCTGGTGGCCGCGGTCGATGGCATCACCAGCACCACGATGAATTTCACCACGATGGGCCTGGCTGTCGGCCAGTGGATCAAGATCGGCGGCACGGGCGCCGGCTTCCGCTTCGCAAACGAGCTGTGCAACGTCTGGGCGCGCATCGTCGCCATCGCCGCCAACAAGCTCACCCTCGACAACCTGCCGGGCACCTGGACCACCGATGCCGGCACCGGCAAGACCCTGCGCGTATTCTTCGGTGACCGGGTGAAGCACGGGACGACGCTGATCGGCACGTCGATCGAGCGGAGCTTCCTGGCACAGGCCGTGCCGTCGCACATCCTCCAGGCCGGCATGTGCGCCAACCAGGCGACCTATACCTTCACGTCGGAGAGCGCCGTCACCGCCGCTTTCGACTTCATGGGCCTGACGGGTGCGGTGAACGGCGCCGGAGTTGGCTCGCAGTATGACGACGCGCCGACCGGCGGCGCGCTCACCAGCAACGCATCGGTCGGGCGCGTGGCCGAGGCCGGCGTGACGCTGTCCAGCCCGAACTGGGTGAAATCCGCGACCATCACAATCAACAACAACCTCCGCATGAAGACTGCGGTTGGCACGGTCGGTGCGGTCGATATCGGCGTGGGTGAGGCCGCCGTGACGGTGGAACTCAACACCTACTTCGGCAGCTCCGCCCTACTGGCCAAGCTGCTGTCCGGTGCGGCCACCAACGTGAACCTGCACGGCCGGAAGAACAGCCAGGCCTGCATCTGGCAGGTGCCGCGGCTGACCCTGACCAGCGGCACGCCAAATGCCGGCGGCAAGAACCAGGACGTCATGCTGCCGACGAAGGCGATGGCCTCGGCGGACACCCTGACCAACACCGTCCTGCTGCTCGATCGCCTCGAGTTCTACCAGGACTGACCAGATCCCGGCCGCGAGGCCGGGTGGCGCCGCGCGGCGCACGGGGCGGCGGCTATGCGGGTGGCCGCCGCCCCACTTTCCCGCAACCCGCATACCCGCAAGGAATCCGACCATGGTTGAGCTGGCCCGCTTCGAGCAGAACTATACCGCCATCACCGAAGGCGCGTGGATCCGCGTCGGCGAGGAGTATGGCGACCTCGAGATCCAGACCCGCGGCTTCACCGACCAGTACACGGACGCGCAGACCCGCCGGCAGCGCCAGGCGGCCAAAGCCTACGAAGGCGACGTGTCCCGCCTGCCGGTCGCCCTACGCCGGAAGATCAACATCGACTGCCTCTGCGACTTCGTCCTGATGGGCGTGCGCAACCTGACGGTTCAGGGCACGCCGGTGGACTTTCCGACCTTCTGCAACCTGTTGAAGGATCCGCGCTATGCACCGCTGGTCGAGGCCTCGTTCCGCGCCGTGAACCGGGTTGGCCAGCAGCTCGAGGCCGACATCGAGGATGCGGTGGGAAACTCTGTGCCTGCCTGACCTGGAGCCTCCGGGACGGCGCGGGCACGACTGGCTTTCTCGCCCGCGTCGCGCTGGAGGACCCGGATGCGGCTGCGGCCGCTGAAGCCGCGTGCAGCGAAGCCCCGACCTTAGAGCCGTGGCTTCGCTGGGTGTGGCGCGCGTGGCAGGCGCTGCACGCGGAGCGATCCCACCGCGTCGAGGGCGTCGCCGCACCCCTCGGCGGCATGGTTATCCGGTCGCGCCCAGGGGTGACCCCCTGGACAGCCATCGACCGGTACGCACGGCGGCACGGCTACCACGGCGAGGTGTTCGACTTCCTGGTCGAGTGCCTGAGCGCGATGGATGCCCACTACATCGAGTGGTGGGCTGAGAAGCAGGAAGCCCCATGAGCGGTTCGGCCTTCAAGCGCAGTGTGGACGTGTTCGTCTCGCGTGACCTGTCCGAACCGGAGCGCGCCGCGCATCTGGCGCGCGTTGCCAAGGCGGGCCTGGCCGAGCTGCAGGGCAGCGGCCGGGCCCCCGAGGCTTTCAGACGCTTCGTCGACGGCCGCGAAGGTGCCCGCGAGGAGAGCGTGAAGGCGGAGGGCCTGATTCTCTACCGCTTCAGCTTGCTTGCAGAAGCGGCGACCTTCGCAATGACCTACCTGCTAACGCGGGTGCCAGTCACGAGCGGCGCCTACCGGGACGCACTCTGGTACGCGGTCAACAACCGGCCGATCAGCCGCAAGAGTTGGGCGCCCGACAAGCTCGGCAGCGACGTCGACGAGGTAATTCTGTTCGACAAGCTGCCGCAGAGCCGCAAGCTCGATGTGCAACTCGTCGGCGGTAAAAAGCTGCGCGTGAAGGTCAAGCCTAACTTCTTTGAGGATGCCGCCCGCGAAGTCCGCAAGGCTTATCCGTCGCTCGACTGCTGGCGCCTCTACAGCGTTGATTGGCCAGGCCGACAGAAGTCCGAGAAGCAACGCTGGATCGACTACCCCGGCATCTCCATCCGCGCCCGCCAATAGGACACCCCATGGCCGAGCTCTCCACCGTCACCGAAGCCGCCTTCCGCGGCCGGTTCGACGATGCCATGTCCAACGCGGCCGCCGCCGCCCGCGACAGCATGACGAAGCTCGGCGTCTCGGTCCAGGAGGCCGATGAGAAGATCACGCGGAGCCAGCGGTCGGCCACGAGTTGGGTCAACTCGGCCGACGACATGACGAAAGCGGCGAACCGCGCCGAAGCCGCGAAGCGCAAGCTGGCTGAAGCAGAGAAGGCCCTGGCCGATGGCGTTGCCAAGGGCGACGTGACGTCCGACCAGCAGGCGCGGACGCTGACGAAGCTGCGCGACGAGGTGCAGAAGACCGAGGAACGCTTGCGCACCCTCTCGCGCATGTACGACACGGGCGGGGCCGGCGCGGCCGCGATGGCGACGGCCGTCGCGGCGAATGACAACGCGGGTCGCAGCTTCAGCAATTTCGGCCGGGTGGTCGGTCAGGCGGGCTTCCAGATCCAGGATTTTGCCACCCAGGTCGCGGGCGGCACCTCGGCCATGGTCGCGTTTGGCCAGCAGGCGCCTCAGCTCCTCGGTGTGTTCGGCACGGGCGGCGCGATTGCAGGCGCTATCGTCGCGGTGGGCGTGCTGGCAGCGGGCCTCCTGCTCGGGGCCGACAACAGCAAGAAGCTCAAGGAAGCGATCGAGGGGGCCGGCACGGGCTTCAAGGCGGCCGAGGAAGCGGCGGAACGCTGGCGCGACGGCCTGACCAAGGAAGCCACGCAGGTCAACCAGCTCCGCGACTTCTATGCGTCCCTGTCGAAGGAGCGCCAGCAGTTCGAGCAGCGGAACCTTGAGGCGACGCGGGCCGAGCTGCAGCAGGCGCAGGAGGACCTCCGCAAGAGCGCTATCAGCCAGCTCGGCGGCCGGATCAACAGCGCGCAACTCGACCAGGCCCAGGCGGCGGCGCAGAACCTGCCGGCGGATCAGCGGGAGCTCTACCTGTCGAACCCGGACCTGGAGCGGATGCGCCAGGGGGTGCAGGTCCTGAAGGACTTCCAGGCGACGTCCAAGGTGGGCGTCGAGGACCTGGCGCAGTTTGCCGCGCGCCTGCGCGAGATCGCCGGCGACGCCCAGGACCGCTACAGCGTCGGGCTGCGGGCCGCGGCCGACCAGCTCCAGAAGATGGCGCCCGAGGCCGACAAGCTGTCCACGGCCATCGACCAGACGGATGCCCGGCTGCGCGGCCTGAATGGCAACCTGACCGAGACGGAGCGGCGGCTGCGCGCGCTGGCCCAGGCGGCGGCCTCCGATCCGATGGCCGGGCTCAATGCGTCGATCAGCCTTGCCAACGACCGGCTGGCCGCGCTCAAGGCCGGCGGTCTCGAAGCGCTGGAGCGGGTGACCAACCTGCAGAAAGACAACGCGACGGCGACGCAGCTCGCGACGAAGGCCGAAGAAGACTACATCACGAAGCTCAAGAAGGCCGGCGTCGAGGCCGACGCGGCAGCCGCGCAGGCCGCCGCGCGCCGGGGCGAGTTCGCCCAGCTCGCCGCCGAGGCGGTGGCGACCGACCGCGAGGTGACTACTCGGCAGAAAGCCGCCGAGGCGGCGCGCGACGCGGCGAAGCGGGCGGCGCAGGAGGCCGAGACGGAGCGCAAGCGCGCCGAGCGCGAAGCCGAGCAGGCCGCACAGAAAGCCCAGGCGAACGCCGACAAGCTCCAGACCGGCTGGGAGAACTTCTGGAAGGCGGCCGACCAGCGCGCCGACAAGCGTGCTGAGCGCGCCAAGCTGGACGAGGAAACGCAGACCGAACAGCTCGACCTCATTCAGAAGCAGATCAGGCTCGTCGGCGTCTCGACTGAGGCGAGCGCGCGTGAGCTGGCCGTGTTCCAAGAGAAGCGGAAGATCCTCAAGGAGAACTACGGCAACGAAGCCGCCCTGGACGAGGAATCGTCGCAGCGTCGCATCGCCAATGCCGCCGCCATCGCCGACGAGACTTCGGCCCTGCGGAAGCAGAGCAGCGCCATGCAGGAGCTGCAAGGCCTGGCCGAACGGAGCTTTGACCGAATCGGCCAGAGCATCACCGATGCGTTCGTGTCGGGCAAGGGCGCGGCCGTGAACTTCGGCAACGTCGCCAAGGCCGTGCTGTCCGAGGTGATCCAGTACCTGGCCAAAATTGCCGTGGTCAGACCGATCATGAATGCCCTCTTCGGGTCGAATAACCCCGATATCGGCACGGTGGCGAGCGTGCTCGGCAACGTGGCCGGGGGCAGCAGCTCCGGCAGCACGGGCACCGCCGTGGGCGATGGCACGTCGCCCGGCAGCAGCTCCGGTCTTCTTAGCTACGCCTCCACGGGCAGCACCCTCTATTCGCTGGCCGACAAGCTCGGGTTCATACCGTCAGGCTGGGGCAGCAGCGGCTTGCTCGGCAGCGTGAAGGGCTACATCGGCGACGCCTACACGGGCGTGTCGAACTTCCTCGCCAGTCCCTTCGCCGGATCCTCGGTCAATGCGACGGGCGCCGTCACCAACGCGGCCGGCTACGGCTCGATGGCGCAGAACAGCATCGACGCGGCGGGCTCGGCGCCGGCGGCGGGCATCGGCACCTGGGGCCAAACGCTCGGCGGCGTGGCGAGCATCGCCGGCGGGGCCTACGGGCTCGCGACCGGCCTCCAGCGCGGCGGCGTCGGCGGCTACACCACGGCAGTCGGCGGGGCCATCGGCATCGCCAGTGGTGCCGTCTCGGCCGCGGCGGGCGCGGGCCTGCTCGCTGCATCGGGCACCCTCGCCGCATTGGGCCCGTATGGAATGATCGCGGCTGCCGTCCTCGCCATCATCGGCAGCCTGCTACCTGGCCAGAAGCCGAGCAACAAAGAGGGCAACTGGACATACGACTTCGACACCATGACGGCGGTCGAGGACGGTCAGACCGGCGCCAAGTATTCCGGCACCAATCGCGGCATCGCCGGCCAGATGGTGGTGAACCTGCAGCAGCTCGTGGCCTCTACTGAAAAGCTCCTGAACTACGATGCGTCGGGCACGCTCAAGGTCGGCGCCGGCGACCGCGACGGCTTCTACTTCCAGACGCAGACCACTACGAGCCGCGGTTATGGCGCCAACGACGAAGGCGCCAAGAACCTCACCATCAACGCGCTGTCGGTCCTGCTGGCCGAGAACGGCGCGAAGATGGCGGAGGCCGTGCGGGCGGGCCTGGCTTCGGTCCGCCACGACACCATCGAAAACATGATGACCGACCTTGCGACGCTCGCCGCTGTCACCAATGGCGGCAAGGCGAGCGAGAGCCAGAACATCGCGGCCCAGCACACCGACTGGTCGAACTTCCAGGGCGCGATAGCCGACTTGCAATGGGTCCGCGACGTGTACGACCCGATGCAGGATGCAGCGAAGGCTGCCAATCAGTACCAGCAGCAGCTTGACGCGCTGAACACCAAGTACCAGGCCGTCATCGACCAAGCGACGAGGCTCGGCCTCGCCACCGACAAGGTGATCGAGGCACGGGATAAGGAGATCGACGCGCTCAATAAGCAGCGCGCCGCGGTTGTCGATGCGTTCGACGCTGATCTTGCCACCCGGATGGCAGCCGCCAACGGCCAGACGGCCTCCGATCCCTTCGGCACGCTGATGGCCAACTTCGACGCGACAGCGGCGCAGCGGGTGGAACAGGCGCAAGCCTCGCTCGAGCAATGGGGGCTGACCGCCGAGGACGTGTCGGCGCGCATTGTCATGTTGGAGCGGATCCAGGGTGCCGAGCGGCTCAAGGTCATCTCCGACTGGAACGCGCAGGTGATCGACACCCTGACCAGCTTTGACAGCGCACTTGCCGAGCGTGGGCAGCGGGCCGTGGGCAACGACCAGACCGCCGACCTGCTTGCCTTCGACCGCAACGCTGCGGCCGAGGTCACGCAGGCCCGGCAGCAGCTCCAGGCCCTAGGGCTGACGGCGCAGCAGGTGGCCGACCGGCTGGCGATCCTGGAAACCGTCGAGGGTCAGGAGCGGACGGCCATCGTCCAGAAGTACGCTCAGCAGCGGGTCGCGGCCGAGCAGGAGGCCGCGCAGCAGGCGGCGCAGGTGACCGCCCAGGCGGTGGCCGACCGCACCGCCCTGGTGAACCAGGCGCGGGCCGATCTCCTGTCGGCCTATCAGGCCGAGAGCAGCGCCATCGACCAGACGCGGACCAAGTTCGCCGCCCTGGCCAAGACGCTGCGGGATTTCAGCACCAGCCTGAAGACGGGTGACCTCTCGCCGCTGTCGCCGGAAGCACAACTGGCCGCCACCCGCGCCCGGTTCGCTGACGTGTCGGCACGGGCGAAGCTCGGCGATGCCGATGCCATGGCTGACATGCAGGGCGCGGCCAGCGACTTCCTGGCCGCGTCGAAGGATTACTACGCGAGCGGCGTCCAGTACGCGCAGGACTTCGCCCAGGTGCAGGACGCGCTGGCGGCGGCGGCCAGCACGGCTGACCGGACGAGCAGCATCGCCGACCAGCAGCTCAGCGTGATGAAGCAGCAGCTCACCGCGCTCGGCGTGCTGACCGATGCGACGAAGTCCGTTGCGGCGGCAATGGCCGACTACAAGGCCGCGCTGAACGGCAGCGGCGGCATGACGGTCAGCCCGGCCTGGGATGCCGTCCAGGCCTCCGCGCCTCCTGCCGCCACGCCGACCGCGACGGGCTCCGTCTCGCTGTCTGCCGCGACGGCGCAGTCCATCGTGGCGAACTGGTACTCGACCAACCTCGGCCGGTCTCCGGAGGCCTCGGGGCTGGCCTACTGGACGAACGCGCTCACCAGCACCGGGAACATCCAGGGCACCTTGACCGAGTTCATGAAGGGCGTCGCCAACGAGAAGTCCATCCGCGGCTACGCCGTGGGCGGGCTCGCCTCGCCCGGCCTGGCCCTCGTAGGCGAGGAAGGGCCGGAGCTCGTGCGGTTCAAGCAGCCGGGCATGGTCCTCCCGGCGGGGCGCACCCGCGAGTTGCTCGGCGGCGTCGACCTGGTGGCCGAGTTCCGCGTGCTGCAAGCGATCATGCGCCAGGCGGTCACCGTCACGGCGCAGGGTGCGCTGGCCGTGAAGGGCGCGGTTGAGCAGGGCAACGAGAGCGCGGCCGACATTGCCGCCGCGCAGCGGCGTGCCGCATCGAAACCGAGAGCAGCATGATCATCCTGGTCGCAGTGGCCGGCCTCGCGGCGGGCGTCTCCACCACCTATCGGTGGGCGACCGGCGCGGGGTTTATCGACGCGTCTGCCCGCGTGTACGAGCCGCGCGTCGTCCAGGCCGGCAACTATACCCGGTCCCTCGTGGCGCCCACTCGCAACAGCGGGCGCAGCGAGGTCGGGTACGGCGAGGTCGTCATCAACAACCAGGACGGCGCCCTCGACGGGCTCAAGGACGTGGCCTTCGACAGCCGCGATATCCTCATCACGTACCAGGATGGCACGGTCATCCTGCGCGGCGCCTGCGGCGGCTTCGAGCTGCGGCGCGATCAGGTGGTGTTCCGGGTGCGCGACCGGCAAGCCGTGGTCGCCAATCGGCTGCTGGTCGAAGAAAACTACGGGGGCACCAACTCGCTGCCCGCCGGCCTCGATGGCACGGCGAACGATATCAAGGGGCAGACCAAGCCGCGCGCCTACGGCAAGGTTCGCGTGGCCGAGGTGGTGACCGTCAACACCAGCCGGGAGATCCATCAGCTCTCGGTTCGGGGCATCACCAGCGTCGATGCCGTGCAGGACGGCGGCGCGGCGATCACCGCCGGCACGGCCTATGCGACCCTGGCCGACGTGCAGGTGACCGCGCCGTCTGCCGGCACGTACCGGGCCTATGTCGGCAGCAGCACCGAAGGCGCCTATATTCGCACCGGCTCGTCGCCCGTGCGCATCCTCACCGCCGATATGTCCGAGGGCGCGACCACCGCTGACCGCACGGTCGCCCAGATCATGACGCGGATCCTGCAGAATGCCGGACTGTCGGCAGGCGAGATCCTCGGCGCCTCGGCCGTCGATGCCGTGGCCGGCTGGGTGGCGGGCTACTTCAGCGGGGCGGGCGAGAGCGTCACGGTCGGGCAGGCGATGGATGACCTCGCCGCCTCCATCCATGGCTACTGGATCGGCGGCCGGGACGGGAGCATTCGGCTCGGCGTACTCCGCGCCCCGACGGGCACCCCCGTGCTGACCATCGAGAGCTGGATGGTGCTCAACGACGGGACTGCCATCGAGCGCGTGGTCAACGACGACGAGGGCCTGCCCTACTGGCGGGTGTCGGTGCAGTACCAGCGAGTATGGCGCACGCAGAGCCGGGACCAGCTCGCCGGCGTCGCGCGCGCCGAGCAGGAGCGGCTGGGGCTCGACTACCGCACCACCGCTACCCACGAGGACAGCACCATCCGCACGACTTACCCGCTGTCCAAGGAGCTTGTCATCACGACGCTGCTCGACAGCGAGACGGATGCCATCGCGCTCCGCGAAGCGCTGTGGCCGATCTACTCGGTCGTGCGCGACACCTTCAAAGTCATGATCCCGACGAGCTACGCCGCCGCTGTAGATCTCGGGGACGTGGTGCAGCTCACCGTGCCGCGCTTCGGCCTGGCCGCCGGCAAGTTGTTCCGCGTGACCGGCATTGCCGAGGACCTCCAGCGCAATCGCTCCGAACTCACCCTCTGGGGGTAACGCCATGTCGCGCGCCATCCTGGCCTACCCGAACTTTGTCGATGCGAGCCCCACCTATGCCACCGTCGCCTTCAGCGGTGGCACCTGGCTTGCCGGCCTGCCGCTCACCAACCTCGCATCCCCGCTGCTCGTGAAGCGGGCGCGCAGTGTCGGCGTCACACTGACCGCCACTCAGTTCTGGGTGGACCTCGGCGTGAGCCGGGGCGTGCGCGTGGCAGCGATCCCCTTCCTCACCGCGTCCCGGGACTGCCGCGTGCGGGTGCGGGGCTTCACGGTCAAGAACGCCGCGGCTCCGGCCGTCGCGGACACTGGCTGGAAGGCCCTCTATCCCGCGATCTACCCGGACGGCGTTCTCGACTACGGCGACCCGGCCTGGTGGGACCGGCGGCTGTCGGCCGAGGACGTGGGCACCTATCCGGTGCCGTTCGTGGCGACCTTCGCGCCTGTCGCATATGCCCGCTACTGGCTGGTGGAGATCGACGACAGCGCGAGCACGCTCGGCTACGTCGACGTGCCGCGCATCTTCCTGGCGCCTGGCTGGCGGGTCAGCGTCAACCCGCAGTACGGCGCGCAGCTCGGCTTCGAGAGCCGCACGAGCGGCGCCGAGAGCTGGGGCGGCGCGATCTTCTACGACGTGCAGACCGGGCGCCGCACGATGCAGTTCGAGCTCGACATACCGGAGGCCGAGGCGCTGTCGCAGGCCTTCGACATGCAGCGACGGCTCGATATCAGCGGCCAGCTTTTCTGGATCCACAACCCCGACGACACGCTGCACCTGCACCGCCGGTCCTTCCTCGCCACGATGAAGGAACTGTCGGCGCTCGAATACACGTCGTTCGGCCGGATGAAACCGACCTTCCAACTGAGCGAGGTAATCGCGTGACCATCGTAACCTGGGCCGGGCAGCAGGTGGACAGCAGCCTCCTGGCGAATGGCGGCTACCTCGACACCGTGACGGTCGGCGGCGTCGATCTGCCGCGCTGGCTCGCTTACTTCCAGCTTGCCCTCAACGATGCCGCCGGCTCCGTCACCTCGGCGGCAAATGCGATCTCGGCGCTCAGCGGCTTCACTAACACGCAGGCCACCTCCAGCACGTCGATGACGGTTGCGACCGGGGCGCAGAGCCTCACAGTCCAGACCGGCAAGAACTTCGTCGTCGGCATGCCGGTGAGGATCGCCAGCACCGCGACACCGACGACCCGCATGGACGGCGTGGTCACCGCCTACAACTCATCGACCGGCGCCATGACGGTGCAGGTTATCAGCCTCTCGAATGCCGGCGCCGTGGTGGCGAGCTGGAACGTGTTCCTCCTGGCCGGCGCGCTCACCTCGGGCTCGCAGCAGTTCACCGCGTCGGGCAGCTTCTCGCCGCAGACCGGCGCGTCCTACTACCTCGTGGACTGCATCGGCGCGGGCTCTGGCGGCCAGGCCGGCACCACCGGCTCGCAGGGCGGGCGCGGCGGCGCTGGCGGCGCCCGGCAAATCCGCATCATCCCGGCCTCTCAGGTCAGCTCCACCATCACTGTGACGGTCGGCGCGTCCGGCGCCAATGCCACGACGAGCGGCGCGGTTGGGGGCGACGGCGGGGCGAGCAACTTCGGCAACCTCGTCTATTCGGGTGGCGGCTCCGGCAGCACGGGGGCGGGCGGCAGCATCGCCGGCCTCGGCACCAACGCGCCGGGCATCGGCGGCTACGGCGCGCAGACCAGCGCGCCCAATGCCGAGTGGGGCGGCGCAGCCGGCGGCCTGGCCAGCACCAGCAACGGCAACCCGGGCGGCTCGTCGGTCTACGGTGGCAACGGCGGCGGGGGCGGCGGCTACTCGGCCGCCGGCGCGGCGACCGGCGGCGCGGCCGGCGGCTTCGCCACCACGCAGGGCGGGCCGGGTCTCGGCACCACGACGCCTGCGGGCTCAAACGCCGCGTTCGGCCTGCCGGGCGCCCTGATGTTCGGCGCCGGCGGTGGCGGCAATGGCGGCTCGGTCAGCGGCGGCACACCCGGCCCCGGATCGGCCGGCGCCATCCCAGGCGGCGGCGGCGGCGGCGGGGCGGGAGCGTCCGGCTTCGGCAACGGCGGGCTCGGTGGCCGCGGCGAAGTCCGCGTGTTCTGGTGGTGAGGGGGCAGGCATGAGGTTCGCAGTCATCGAGGCCGGCCGCGTGGTGTGCCCGCGGCTTGCGCCGCGTCGGACGCTGGCGCCGGGTACGGACCGTCGCCGAGGCGCTGCGCCCGAGTGATGCCGCCCCTGTAGACCGACGCCAATCAAGCTAGCGGGCCGTGCGTCCGCGGGCGAGGACACATCAATGCGATACGCAATCATAGACAGCGGCCGCGTGGTGAACGTGGCCGAGGCCGAACCCGACTTTGCCGCCGCGCGGGGCTGGGTCGCCAGCGAGACAGCCGGCCCCGGCTGGACCTTCGACGGCATCGGCTTCGCGCCGCCGGTCGAGCCCACGCCGAAGCGCGTCGTCTCGGCGGCGGAGTTCATCGCGCTCTTCACCCCGGCAGAGGTCGCGGCGCAGTTCACCGCCGATGCACGATTGATGGTCGGCGCGATGACCGTCTTGGGCCAGGGCTCCTGCAATCTCGACAGCCCCGAAACCGCTGCCCTGCTCGGCCTAGCGGTGCAGCTCGGCGTCCTCGCGACCGACCGCGTGCCGCAGATCCTCGCGGGCACACCGCCGAGCAGCGCGCCCAGCACCTAACAGGTTCGGGACACGTCTCGCGGGCGCGGGCGCTGCCCCGCAACCAGCGCCCGTCGGACCCTGCCGTGACTGCGATTGTGCAAACTCTTCTCGAATGGCTTGGTGCTGGCGGCCTCCGGACTGCCTGGAACCGCCTCGCCATGCTCCTCCTCCTCTCCGCGGCAGCAACCGGTCTCGCCGTCGTCTGGGACCAACGAGTGGTCGTGGTCAGCGTGTGGACGAACGAAGCCTCGCACTCCTACGAGGTCGATCCTCAACGTGCCGCCAAAGTCCTCGCAGGTCTCATGCGGGCCACAGGCGGCGTCGCTGCCGCTGCGTGGCGCTACGACTTCCCGCGCAACTCTCGGCACCTGGTGCTCGCCGCGACACGCACCGGGCAATCCGTGCTCGACGGAATGGACCTCGTCCCCATCCTGCGCAGCGGCAGCCACGTCAGCGCCCGCGTCCTGGCGGAGATGTGGGCCGGCTCCGTCCCATGCATCGAGATCACCAACGACGCCAGCGTGGACGTGAAATTCATCACGGCCGAAACGGGCGCGACCATCTACTGCATCACCGGAGTACGCACCGGCGATGGTGACGTGCGGGGCTCCGTCATGGTGTTCCTGACCGACAAACCGACCGACCAGGGCTTCGTGACCGAGGCGCTGCGCGCGGCGGCCCTGGGTCTGCTGCGCCGGACCTAAGGCATCGTCTCAGCTCAGAGGCTACCTCTCTGCCCTGCCGCCGGGGTACGGCGCCCTCAGCAGCCCGTTGTTTCATCCCCGGCCACCAGATCCTCGACCCGCAGGTCGAGCACCCTGGCAAGCCTCAGCATGGCGGCGAGGCTGCCTGGCTGTTGCCCGGTCTCGATGGCGCTGAGACAGCTGGCCGGCATGCTGGCGCGCGCTGCCAAGTCCGGCAGCGTCAGGCCCCGGTGCGTGCGCCAGACCCGGACCGGGCTCTCGCCCGCGAGCAGGCGGTCAACGAGGTCGATGGGCAGGCAATCGGCAAGCACGGCCTCCTTCCCCTTGGCCGCAATGCGCGCTTCGAAGGCCCGGAAAGCCGCAGCATCCTGCGCGTCCTCAAGCGCATCCAACAACGCCTCAAAGTCAGCGCGGCTCAGGGTCACGGTCTCTGGCGTTTCAGCCAGGGGCTTGATCGCGTTCATGCGTCGACCGCCTCCACCTCGACCACCAAGCTCATGCCGAGCGCGGCAAGTGCACGCTCGACCTCCGGCATGCGGCTGACGTGCAGCACGCCCCGCAGGCGGCGAACCGCCTTCTCGTCGCAGCCGAGGGATTTGGCGAGCTCGACGTTGCTGATGCCCCGCTTCGCCATGGCGGCGTTGAGTGCCAGCTTCGCGGCCTCCAGCGCCGAAACCGCCACCATCGGGCGCCCATCTGCAGATGACGGCACAGGCACGACCTCGCCATCATCGACCATGGCGGCGAGAATGCTGGCCAGCGCATCCGCACCGCTCGCCAGGGCCTGCGTCCGGTCCGGCCCGCAGCCAACAGCCCCAGGCACATCCGGGAAGGTCACCGTCACGCCGTCGGCGGCTTCTTCGACCTCGGCAGGATAGGCGTAGCGCATCGCGATCACTCCTTCAGATCGTCATCTGTCAGCCCGAGGTGCCGCAGGATGGCGCGATAGGTGCCCATCGGCAGGTCGGCACGGTGCTGCGGGATCGTGCTGCGCCGTCCGCTCAGGGTGACCACGATGTGGCTGCCCTTGCCCGGCCGCTCCACCAGAACCAGTCCGCGCCGGTTGGCGAGGCGGCGGATTGTGCGGAGCAGCTCGATCCCGTTCATGTCGGGGTAATCGGACATTTATGTCCGAGACGCAAGCTGAATCGGACATTTATGTCCGAAATTCCCCGCCGTCTGGGCAAGGCGGCACTCCTACAGAGGGCAAACCATGGATCTCGAGACGCTGCTGGCACTCCTGCCGGCACGATGGGTGCTGCCTGCACTGCTGGCGGCAGTAGCCTTGCCGCACCTGCTGGCCTGGCTGCCGCAGGGCCAGCCGGGCACGGCCTGGGGCACGCTCCGCAGCCTGCTGGACCGCCTGGCCGGCAACTACGGTAATGCCGCCAACCGAGCCCTGACGGCCCGGCTCTCGGCGGCGACCGTGGCGCAGGGCTTACTCAGCGGGTGGCGGGCAGCAGCGATTGCGCCTCCACTCTCCGCGGCCGACCGCGATATCCTGGTGCGCACCGTCTGGGGCGAGGCGCGCGGCGAGCCCGAGGCGGGACAGGTCGCGGTGGTGCACGTGGTGCGCAATCGCGCGCTTGCACGCCGAAGCTCGGCGGCGGTCGAGTGTCAGCGGCGGTGGCAATTCAGCGCGTGGAATGCGGACGATCCGAACCGGGCCAAGATGCTCAGCTTGAAGCCTGCCGATCCGGATTATCAGCGGATTGCCGCGGTGGTGGATCGCGCCTGGGCGGCGCCGGATACCGTTGCGGACGCCCGGCACTACTACGCTCTGTCGATCGACCGGACGCCAGCCTGGGCGCGGCCGCCGGCGCGCGAGGTGGCGCGGATCGGTGGGCACGTCTTCTTCGCGGGCGTCGCCTAGCGCCAGCAGCGCTGCAGTGAGGTAATCTCCGCGCGGAGGCCGGGAGGGGGCCGCTGCACGGTCAGTATCCGCTCGGATGCTGTCGATGGGGATCGCTGCAGGACAGACCCGGGGCCGGACGGCCCCCCTCACCCGCCCTGCTGGCTTGCAGGCTCGCGGGCCGCTGCCTTCCGCTGCATGGCCTTCCGCTGGCCATCCCGCATCATGGAGAGGATCACCCGCATCTCGCCCGAGGCCCGCGCGTCGCCGTTGGCCATGCGCTGCACGCTGCGGAGGATAGTTCAGCGGCTACGCGCGCAGCTTGCTGGTATAGGCGCAGTCCGACACATCTCCAGCAATGCCCTTCGACATATTATTTAATTCTAATATAATAATATTAATTTTTCATCATGACATCTTTTTCTTTTGTAGCTACAGTCGTTCTCCTCTTTGTTGATTGTTTATGGCACCACATATCATTCTTGGTTGCAAGAATGGTCCAGTGGTCCTTCCACGGCCACCGGCACCGATGGCCCATTCCGCCATACCCAGGCTGGCCGGGCCTCGGTGACGAGTTAACGCCATGGCTCTTTTTCAGAATACGAGCGTGCGCAGCAAGCTCATCATCGCTTTCGGCGCGCTCTTCCTCACCCTGGCCGGCCTGGGCGGCGTCGCTGTCCAGCAGCTCTCGCGCCTTGACGGGGCCGCTGCAGACCTGGCCGACAACTGGATGCCGTCGATCGACACTTTGGGACGGTTGACAGCGAGCATCACGCGCCATCGCGCCCTACAGGGTCAGATCCTGTTGACGACCAACCCGAACACCAAAGCAGAGGCTGAGCGGCAATACGCGCAGGTGCTCGCACTCGTCGAGGAGAACTGGCGTACCTATGACCGGCTCGTCACCCCAGGTGAGGAACGCCAACGGGCCGATGCCATTGTGGCGGCGTGGCGCGACTATAAGGCGAAGGCTGAACGGATCGACGATCTGACCCGACGTGGGGACAGGGATGGGGCGGTCGCCCTCTACGAAGGCGAGACGTGGCCTGTTTACCGTCGTACCCTTGAGGCGGTTTCCGCCGACCAGGACCTTAATACCCGCATGGGTCGGAATGCCGCCGCGGCTGCGCACGTGACCTATGCCTCGGCGCTCTGGATGATCGGCGGTGTCACCCTCCTCGCCGCCCTTGTAGCGCTGGCCTCGGCCTTGTGGCTGAACAAGCAGGTGGTATCGCGGGTGCTCCGGCTGGCCGGCACAACGCGCCAGCTTGCCCAACGTGATTACGCTTTCGAACTGCCGTGCGCTGTCCGGGCTGATGAGATTGGTGATCTCGCGCGGGCTATCGACGAATGTCGCACCGGGCTGCGCGCGGCTGACGCCCTGAGCGCAGCACAGGCCGTTGAGCAGGCCGCCAAGGCTGAGCATGCAGCGCGGTTGGCAGCCTTGCTTAAGAGTTTCGAGGGCAAGGTGCGGCACGCAGTCAGCACGCTCTCGGCCGCAGTGGGACGGCTGAAGGGCGCCGCAGAAATCATGTCCGGCAGCGCCGAGGGTACTCTAAAGCAGGCTGCCTCGGTCGCAGCTGCGGCTGAACAGACCAGCGCTAACGTCCAGACCGTAGCTGCCGCAACCGAGGAACTCTCCGCCTCTATCGCCGAGATCACTCGCCAGGTCTCGCAGAGCTCCAAGGTCGCAGGCCAAGCCGTCGCCGAGGCCCGCCACACCGACGAGGTGGTCCACGGTCTCGCCGAGGGTGCTCAACGCATTGGCGAGGTCATGCACCTGATCACCACCATCGCCGGCCAGACCAACCTGCTCGCGCTCAACGCCACCATCGAGGCCGCCCGCGCCGGCGAGGCCGGCAAGGGCTTCGCGGTGGTCGCCTCCGAGGTCAAGAACCTCGCGGCGCAGACCGCGAAAGCCACTGAGGAGATCGCGGCGCAGGTCGGCGCCATGCAGTCGGCGACGGGCGATGCGGTGGGCGCGATCCAGGCGATCGGGGCGCGCATCGGCGAGGTGAGCGAAATAGCGACTGCGATCGCTGCCGCCGTCGAGGAGCAGGGCTCGGCCACTGCCGAGATCGCCCGCAGTGTGCAGCAGGCTGCGGCCGGCACACAGAGTGTCTCGGGCGCGATCGGCGCGGTCAGCCGCGCCGCCACTGAGGCGAGCGCCGCTGCCAGTGAAGTGGCCAGCGCCTCGGAGGACCTGTCGCGCCAGGCCACGACACTCGACACCGAGGTAGGCACCTTCTTACGCGACGCGCGCGCTGCCTAATCGGCGGATCAGCCGAAGAGAGAAAGGGCCGGCAACCTTCCTGGATGCCGGCCCTTTCCTATCCGCATTCACCGCCTTGCTGTGCGCTGTGGGTACCGCCAGCCAGGTTGTTGCCGCCTGCTAACGCGCAATCTGGAAAAAGCGAGAACCACAGCTCATGGACGAGTACCGTGTCGAGCCAGTGCTTGGCGGCTACGAGGCGCAGCAGCGCATCCTGACGATCGTCGGCGGTCACTCCGTCTGGGTTCCCTTGCAAGAGACCGGGTATTGGGCCGACTCCAGCGCATGCTTGCATGGTATAGTCAGAGTGCGCTGCTCCGTCGCCACGCGCGACGAAGCCGAGCGCATCATTGAGCGGGCGAAGGCGATTAACGCCGCCTAACACACGCTCCTTGGCGCTCCACCAGTTCACCTCTACTCCCCTTCGATATGGCGGGATTATCAGAGGTAAGGCGGAGAGCGGGGCGAGGGAGAGGCCCAGCAGCCGGCGCAGGGTGTCTAGCTCGTCCTGCATCTCCGCCATCTCCTGCTGCAGCCGGGCGATTTCTTCATCGGCGCAGAGGGTGGCAAAGGCGACGCCTTTGCGAAACTCGCCCGGCAAGTCGAGGTCGGGTCGCTTTCGCCGAAGCAGAGGGCGCGGCTGCAAGCGGAGCGGTGATTCTGTGTCTTGAGCTATAAAATAGACAGTGATGTTGCCCAGCCAGCCCTAGGCACCTGTACTTCTGAGCTTCGCGTACAAGTCGCTACGCGCAACAACCAAATCGCTTGTCCGTTCCCAAAACTCCCGCATAGTTGCAACCTCGCGGATGCCAGGAATTGTCCCATTAAGCGCGCGTAGAGCAGTCTCATAAGCTCGAACTTGCGGGCCAACTTCAGCTGGCAGCATCGGGATCGCCGCTTCAAGAAGTTGTTTTTGATTCAAAATATTTGACAGAAGACGGCTTTTCGCCTCTAAGTTCACTTTGTTGTCTTGTGAAATAGCAATGACGAAAGAAGCAACAAGGTGATCAAAATCCATCGCTGCTTCGCGGAAGTCTCGTATTGCTTTCTCGGTTTTGTCTGACGCTGATTGACGGTCCGCGTAGTACTGGGTAACGGCTCCCTGCCAAATAGGCGCGACAGCGCTACCCCCGACGCCGCCAACGAGCAACAGGCCTGCCGGCTTCAGCCAAGACTGCCTCTTCAACCAGCCCAGCATCGGTAAGCCTCCGTCTCCCAAACCGAAATTACCGGGTCGCCGCGCGACTGTCACCGCGCATCCTCGGATGCTCTGCCAAACTTTTGGCGCGCAGGCAGGCATTTCGCCAGACATCGTATTGCATATAGCTTAGCGCTTCACGGACGGCCTCGTCCACAGCGGGAGCGCATGGATCGGGCGTGCCAGTTGCGGCCGTGTTTACGACCTTAGCGCCATTAGGATTGGGTTGCGGCTCGGCCGCACTGGCGGTGGTGAGAAGAGAAAACAACGCAGCTAAGATAAGCGGCGCCAACGTACGAGACTTCAGCGCCAAGGAGCCTGGTGAGTTGATGTTGACCTTGAGGTCGAGCAGGAAGCGCTCCGCGACATCCACTTCCAAGACCTGCCAAATGTGTGCGATCTGGACCGGATCACTAAGACCGGCCTCTTGGGCCTGTGCCACAGTGGAAGCCAAACGGCTGAGTAGGCTCAGGCTCAGGGCGTCCTCGGTGGTGAACCGCTCGGCCTCGGTCCAGAGCCTCGTGGCATAGACGCCGTCGGCGTAGTAGGTACCGTAGCTGTGGTCGAAAATTTCTTGATGGAAGGATTGCCCGAGCAGCGTGAAAGCGTTTGGGCGCCGCAGCACGGTTGACAGCTCGGCTGACAACTCAAGCTCATTCACGGGCGGATACCAGCGAACTAGGCGTGCCGGCATCGGTTCGTCGCCATACATCTCCGGTAGGATGACGCTCGTACGTCGCTCGGGACCGTCAATGAACTCGCCGATGAGTACCCGTCGTGTGGGGATCGCGTCGGGCACCACGACGAGATCGCCAATAGCGGCCCTTGCAAAGAAGCCGATCACCGCGCCCTTGTCGGTGTGTGCTTCCTTCGGAAGTCGCTTGTCTGCATATGCAGCGATGTCGCGGTCTGGCGGATCTGGGATCTCGTCCGTACGGCCTTGTCGCGCCAGCTGTGCTGCTCGCGCAGCCCATGGCTCGATCGCGCGCGCCGCCAGAATGCGTGCGTCTAAATCCGGCAGGTCGGAGGTGATAGGCCCGTCGGGAAGCTGTAGCCCAGGCAGGTCAAGAAAGACCGAGTGCTGTCGCTCAAAGCTTTGTAGGAAGCGGTATTTCTTGCCCGGGAAAAGGCGCCACACTTGACGTTGTGGAGGAACAATCCGGGTATTCAAGTCAATGGTATATTGGGTCATAGGCCGGTGTGCGAGCTTCCGGGGACGAGAGCGGGTGTTAGCGCAGAGCAGTGATGATCTCTGGCAGCCGGACGATGATGCCGCCGAGGGCCGCGACCAACGCCGCCGCGAGAATGATCCAAGGCTCACGGTCAAACTTGTGCCGCTCGCTGATCAGCTTCTGCGTGCTGGCCAAAGTGTTGTCGATCCGCGCCAATTGCTCGCGCAGGTTCAGCCGGTCCTGA
Source organism: Paracraurococcus lichenis (assembly GCF_030657435.1). GTDB lineage: Bacteria > Pseudomonadota > Alphaproteobacteria > Acetobacterales > Acetobacteraceae > Paracraurococcus > Paracraurococcus lichenis. The sequence continues at coordinate 32,585 of NZ_JAUTWS010000048.1, forward strand.
TAGTCGGTCGGGATGTCGCTCATTCGGCGGCAGCCTTCAACGCCCGGCGGGCGGGCGGCGTTGGAGTGTAGCGGGCCAGGACTGGCGGCAGGTCGGCAAGGCGGCGGCGCAGCCAATCCATCACCTCGGCCGGCGGCTCAGCGCTGCCATCGCACCAGCGATCTACGGCGCCGCGAGTGCGGCCGGTGCGGGCGGCCAGCCAGGGGCGGGAAACCCCGGCCTCGGCCAGCAGTGCGGCGAAGTCACCCATGGGTTAGGCAACCAGATACAACGCGTCGTTCCAACGGGCCTGAGCCTCGGTTGCGTCATAGCTCCATAGGGAGCCGTGCATCCTCTGTGCCTCCAAGCCGTCGCGGTTGGCAGTCTCGCGAAGTGTGCTGCGGTCTTTGGTAATGCCAAACAGCGCATCGGCATCGGGATGTTCGGCCACCATTTGGGCGCACCGTTTGACCTCGGCCAGCAGCGCATCGCTAAGGCTACACTTGAGATTGTCGCTGATCGTGTGCGCGGTGCCGTTGATGGTGATGGCAGGCATCCGTCGTTTCCCTCGTTCCCGGCCGTGCCATTTGCCGCCGTCGGATGCAAGCTAAACCGCCCGCATTTATGATGCAAGCGAAATAGCGCGCATTAGGCGTTATCCATCCTCGCCAGCACCAGGGACGCGACCTCCGGCTCGAGGCGTCGCAGCAGCTCGCGCGCGAGGATGCGTGGCTCAATCTCCAGCGCCGCCGCCCACTCGCGCCAGCTCCGCGGGGGTACGCGCGCCCGGCCGTTCTCCACGCCGGCCACCCAGCTCGCGGTCTTGCCTAGGCGTTGCGCGAGGTCGAGCTGGGAGAGGCCCAAGGCACGCCGCCGCGCTTGCAGCCAAAGGCCCGCCTCCAGGGCCTCGGCGAGCGTCTGCGGGTCGGTGGCCTTGCCCATGGCACCTTCCTAGTGTTGCTTCTCCTGCGGGAGCTGCACGTCACCACGCGGCCCGGTGCAAGTGATCTCGCAGCCGTGGCGCTTCATTCTGGCAAGCACCGCGCGAGCATCGTTCATATAAAGATGGGCGTGTTTCGCCTCCTCGTCGAGGAAGCCCAGCGCGCCAGCCATAGCCATCGCAAGGGTGAAAACCTGCTCGGTCTCGGTCATGGTCCGCCTTGGTTCAGTTGGCGCAAATTAGGTGTGGATCAGGCATCTGCGATTGCCTCCTCGTAAGCCTGGCAGCAGGCGCAGTCCTCGCTGGCCCGACAGCGGGTTCCGGTGGTCGCACAGCCTCGCGCCTTCTGCATGGCGCGGATGAGCGCGCGACGATGGCGCCGGAGATCGTCCGTCATAGTGGTCAGCTCGCCTGCCAGGAACTCCGCGAAGCTATCGGCCATGGTCACGGCTTCCGCGTCATGGCGCGGATCTCGGCGACCACCTGCTCGCGGGTCATCCAGACGCCCTGCACCACCAGGCGGGCCAGACTGGGTGTGGAGAGGAACTCGGAGGCCGCCGCAAAGAGTGCCTGCAGCCGCGCAACCTGGGCGTCGAGGGGGAGCTCTGCCGCCCTCGACACGACATAGCCGGCCTCGGTCAGCGCCAGCATGGCCGCGTCGGCATTGGCCTCGCCGATGCGGCTGCCGGCCCGGACCCTCGCCTGGGCGATCACCTCGTGCGGAGTTCGCATGCCAGGCTCAGGGTCCGCTCAGATCCGGCTCGCCGTCCATGGTGCCGATCGGCCGTGTCAGGACCTGGCGCCGCAGATCCGTGCTCAGGTCCGCCAGGGCCGCCTCCGACGTCTCGAACGGGCCGTTCTCGTAACCGTCGATGCGGGTCCAGTGATAGCTGCCCCGGTCGAAGGTGATGACGCCGAGGCGCCTGTTCGTCAGGTCCAGCAACTCGAACAGCTCGATCATGCCGCAAACGGTAGCGCGCCGATTCGGCCCTCGGTAGCCCGGAGCCGTTCCGCCGTTCTCGCTCCGCCCGCAGCGTCTCGACCAGCGACGGAAAGCAGGGGCCGTGCAGCCGCCAGTCCTGCCAGCGCGAACAGGTCACGCTGCACGCATCCGAGCAGCGCGATCGGATCTCATCAATTCAGGCCGTATTGTACTAACAGCCTGCCGTACTCGTTCATCTCGTAAAGGAGGCCCCCATCCTGGTCGAAGGTCCCACCGTCCATGCCAGCGTTAGCTAGCAGCCCCGCCGAGAACAGCGAGGCGGCGATATCGGGCGAATGGGCCTGGACCCCAGATTTGAAAGTCTTCAGGTAAGGCAGGTCACAAGCGTAAGCGCGATTGACAATGTTAACTAGGCGCATCGCTTTCGCGTATTCGATGTGGCCGTCAATGTGCGCCGCCACCACCCGGCCGATGATGCCCGGCTTCCGCAAGTCGTCGTTCTGCTCGAGAATGAGGATGATAGCGTCGCCAAACCTCTCCAACTCGTCCTGATCGGCCAGCGATGCGATGAAGGCGTCCCGCTTCTCCTGACTGGTTGTGTTCAGGTTATGGAGGAACTCAATCACCTTCCGCAGGTAGAGCTGATCACGGGCACTGCGCCCGGTCCGGGCCATGGCGGTCAACAGGCCGACCACTGGCACACCGTCTAGAGCGCCGGAGGTGGCCGCATTCAAAGCAACGTCGGTGGCCATACCGAATAGGTCGGTCAGTTTGTCGCCAGTGATGGACTTCCAAAGCGACGTTCCTGGTTTCTCAATCATGACATCTCACAATCTTAGGACGTGATAATGCGCCAGCCAGTCGGGGCGACCTGTCATGGTCATGGACCGCATGCGGGCGGTAGGTAGAGCAATTCCGCCGCTCTCGTTCCGCGCGTTTATGGTATCATTCTATCTTGGTATCTTGAATGAAGTAAGTCAATCATCTTTCGCGCGTGCATGTTGTACCGCGCCGGAAAGCCGGTGCCATGCTCCAGGATCAACGCCCGCTCGCGGCGGGCCGCGGTCGCCGGGTCGGGTGCGATCTCCAGCACTTCAAGCGTGAAGGCGTCCTCGCCGTGCTAGCGCATCGCCTCACTGAGCGCGCTGCCCGCTCCCCTGAGGGCCGCCCGCAGATGCTCCTTTAGCCGGTCACCGCGCAGGTGATCCGGTAGATCTCGTACCGCATGATACCAATCTATCTTGATATCTATCTATCAGCCAACCAAGCCTCGACTGCCTCATCCACCAACTCCTGCATGGAGCGGCGAGTCTCAAAGCTGATCTTGCGCAGCCGCTCGTGGGTGACGACGCGCGGCCGGTAGGTCATCGCCGTCCGGGGTTCGATAGCCGGGGGCGTCACTTCGGTAGGGGAGGACACCTTCTCGACCCGCTCCGGGGCTGCCTCGGGCTCCGGCTGGGCGATCTGCCCAACCAGGTTGGCGAACTTGCTCTTAGGCGTGGACATGTGCGGCCTCCTCACCGACGGCGGCATAGGCCTCCCACGCGCGGATGGCGCGCGGCAGGTTGCGAACCGAGACGCCGGCCGCCGCCGCGTGCTCGAAGCTCTTGAGCCGAGGAACCTCGGCCCGGAAGACGGGGATACCCTGGGCGACCAGGGCCTGGCGCAGCTGCTCGCCGTCGGTCTCGGGTGGGGGAGGGACCTTCACTAAAAGGACCCGGTACTTGTCGGCAGCGAGCGCCTGGGCGGCGCGCAGTGTCTGCACCAGGACATCGGTATCGAGCGAAGCAGGAATAGTCGGGACCACCAATAGGTCGCAGCCCTTGGCCAACGCCTCGAAGTCGGCCGAGCCCGGCCGCGCCTCGGTATCAACCACGACGTGCTGGTAGCTGCGGGCGGTGTAGGCTCCGGCCTTCTCGTCGACCACGGCAAAGCTGAAGCCACCGCGCTTGGCCCAGCCGGTGGCCGAGCGGTTGGGGTCGCCGTCGATCAGCAGGGTCGGCCCCAGCGACTGCAGGTAGTCGGCCAAGTGGACGGCGGTGGTGGTCTTGCCCACGCCGCCCTTGTAGCTCGCCACCGTCACGAACATCGGACACCGCCCTACCGATCTATCATGATAGATAGATTGATGGAATGGTATCAATCAGTCAATCCGTCGCCACGGCGAAATGGGCGTATCCTCAGTCCACTGCGACTGGAAAGGCCCGCGGACGAGGTAGCCGGCTCGCGGCGCATGGTTCAATCCTCGTCCGGAGCAGGCGGCAAGCTCTCTTGCGCCTTGGCTATTCGGACCCGTTGCTTCGCGCCTTCCAGCACCGCCATGGCCACGGTACGTGGGAGAGGTACATCTCGCTGGATTGAGCGAGCCGTGACGTCAAGACCTTCGGTGCGGACAGCTTCGTTTGCGGCTTCCAGCACGTCGGCGAGGAAGATGCGCACTTCAGAGGTGTCGTCGAATTTCGGCTTGGGTTGCACGACCAAGGCACGACGACTGCGATTTTGGCCCCGCTCTGCAAGATTTTCGGGCGGAGGGATGTGCTCAGGGCAGTTCGGATTAACGTAATAGCGCGCAACGCCTGGCCCGCGCACGCCACGCACACGCACCAAGCGTCTGCGAAGAGCATTAATCTGCTCGAGCTGCCTTAGCACTCGCACGGTATCGCGTTCGCTGACGCCGGTGGCGACGGCCAACTCGCTCGGGCTGAGTAGGATCTCACCCGTATTAATGTCAACATATCGAAACAGGCTCAACCAGAGCAGGGCTCCGACTAGAGGACGGTCCGAGAAGCCGACCATCCAGAACCCAACCGCGAATGCCTGTTGAGGCGTCAAAATCCAGAACATGCATCTCTGCGCCTGAACAGACCTCACCCCGCTCTCAGTGCCGTGAGCGGAGGCGATGGCCTCTTCTGCACTGCAGGGTCGCACTACCACGCTCCTACTCCTCTCGTATGCGCAATAGACCGCGGGTAAACCAGATGCGTGCTGGCACTCGCCTGTTGCGCGCGCCTAGAATTCGCGCCTAGCTTTCCTTTGGTGGCCTGCTAGCTGCGCAGCACGTGTCAGTTTGCTGGTTGCCTATGTCGCTACGCAGGGGCAGGAGGCGCCATGTAAGTTGGCATTCGTCGATCAGGCTTCATCGGCGCGTGGAATTTGCACCGATAGATCGCTCTACAACGACGAATAATTTGGCTTTATAAAACGAAATCGCAATAAGGCTGCGGTTACGCCTCGAATCGGCGCTGCCAAGACCGATAAAGTTGGGTTTGCAGCTACGTTGCCGCATGCCGCACGCCTGCGGCATGGTGACGGTTCGAGGAATCGAGGAGGTGCCGATCAGCCGCTAGCAGCCAAAAAAAACCCTCGCGGTCCAGCGTGACGACACGCGGAGCACGAGGGCCGCCAAATAGCCAGCGAGAGTGGAGCCAAATTTCCAACTCCCATTCTCGTGCCGTGCCGCACGAAACGCAAGCCAACTTGCGCGTGCTGATGCTCGGCTTGGCGGCTCCCTGGATCCCGTCGTGCTGGGTCGCTCCCCCGAGAGGAGAAGGCCTTGCCCGACGACGTTCGCGCGATCGATCGCGCGTGCCCACACACTGATTTCGTTCGACCAACCCTTAAGTCTCGTCAGCACGATTCATGCGTCATCATGCGCCGGGTCGTGGATCTGGCGCGCGCCGGCGGCCCGCTTGATCAGGATCATGTTGCGCTGGTGCGCGAGCTGCTGACGGGCGATCTCGCCCCTCAAGCCCGCTGCTATGGCGAGCGCTGCCCGAGCGTGCACATGCTCGGCGCGGCAATCGGCCGCAACGCATCCACCGTGATGCGCAAGCTCCGTCACCTCGCGCAGCACGGCTACGCGGCCGACGATCTCTGGCACTTGCGTCGCCACGGTGGCGACCGATGATCCTCCCGCTTCCGGCCCTTCACCCGCGGCCCTGGCACAGTGGCAGCGTGTTCGGGGAGGGCGTGCGGCGTACCGTGTCCATCGGCCAGAAGGCGCTCTTGCTTTCACGGGTGACCGAGCTCTGGTGGGCGCGTCGCATCACCGACACAACACTGCGGATCGCGCGTCGGCTGATCAACCTGGTCGGCCCTGACGGGCGGTTGGACCCCACTCACCAGGAGCTCGGCCGAACCACCCGCACCTCTGACCGGACGGCACGGCGCGCGGTCAACATTCTCTACGATCTCGGACTACTGCGCTGGGAGCGCCGCCTGAAGCGCGTCGGCTGGCGCACCGAGCAGACCAGCAACGCCTACGAGCTACTGACCCCTGCCACCCCGAAGATTCCGGCCGCGCCGGAGCGCGTGCGGACGCGCCGGCGCTGCGGCGGACAGGGCGTCCGTGAAGAGAGGAATCAGTTTAATTTCCCCCCTACCCCCCCTGTGCTTCTCGACTTGCCAGACCGGACGAGCGCGTTCGAGGCGCTGAAGCGGCGGCGTGAGCAGTTCGAGCGGGAGACGCGAGAACTGGCGGCTGCCAAAGAGGCGGCAAAGCGACGACCTCCCGGTTAACGGGCTCAAGCCGAGAGGTCGGAAAGAGGCTCAGGACGAGGGGTGCAGGCGGCGAGCGTGACGCCCCTTGCCGACTCACGCGCGGTGCTCAGGCAGCCGCAGGCATCCCTTTCTGCGCAGCCTCGCCGTGCTGGAGGCCATCAAGAGGCGGTTTCGGCTTCACGCCGCCTGACGTCCTTCCGGCTCTGAAGGGCCGGAAGGACGTCAGGCATGCGCCAGCTCAGACGCCTGGCTTGCCACGTGCCGGCAGCACAGTGGAGACCGGGATCGGCGCCATCCTGGGAGCCATGGCGACCGGCGGTGTCGGCGGCGCGCTGGGAGCGAGGGTGATGTCCAGCTTCTCCGGCAGGTCGAAGTTCGCACCGGTGGCAGCATCCACGGCTACGCCGACGAGGCCACCGACGAGCACATTCCCGAAGGTGGTCCCGACGAACTTCGGTGACGCCGAGACCTGTGCAGGCTCGAAGCCTTCCTTCGTGCAGGCGACGGTGATGTCGTTCTTCGACTTCGCGACGTTCACGCTGCCCGGCGTAGGCGCGACGGTGCCCAGCCGGGTCCCGGCGCGGTCCACGGTGCAGGAGGCGCCCGCCGGCGTGGTGTTGATGGCGACACTCTCGCTGGTGCCCTCCATCACGGAGGCACAGGCAGGCAGAAGACTGACGACGCCGAGCGCCAGCAGACGAGCAAACTTCATGTCTGGTCCCTGATGAGCAAGGAAGCCTTCCGACAATTCTGAAAGGCAAATAAATCTACTTCAGATTGATATGCTGGAATCGGCTGGCCGCGGCTTCGGTGCCTCAATCGGCGGATTTCGGGCTGCGGTGATCCTGCACGAGACCACCATCTGGCGCAGTCCGCGCGGCATCCGACCGCACTGCCGAGCGGTCGTCTCGGGATTGCGGCGGGGGTGATAAAGGGACGATAATCGGGTGTTATCGTCCCTCAAAAGGAGGAGGAGCCCATGCTGGCCGCCTTCCTGCAGCTCACCGAAGGCTCCCAATCGAGGCGGACTGTGGTGATCAATGTCAGCCAGATCCGGTCTCTCAAGGCGCGTGGGGTGGGCAACACGTCCGTGGAGGTGGGCTCGGGCAAAGCGCTTGTGGTCAACGAGAGCGTGGCGCAGATCGTCGACATGCTCCGCGGCGTGAAGGAGGTCGAGGTCCTCGGCACCACCGAGGCTGGGAGGTCGACGTGAGCACTGTGCCCTCCCCTCGGTCGGCCGAACTGGCCCCGCACGCGAGGGCCGCAGCGGACCAAGCCGTCACCTATGCCCGCGGCGCCGATGCCCCGAACACCCGCCGGGCCTACGCGGTCGACTGGCGGGACTGGAGCACCTGGTGCGACAACGCCGGCGTCGTCGCCCTCCCGGCGGCGCCAGAGGCAGTCGGTGCCTACCTGGCCAGCATGGCGCGCACCCACGCCCTGGCGACGCTACGACGCCGCCTCGCGGCTATCTCCCGGGCACACCGGCAGGCCGGGCAGCACCTGGCCACGAGCCATCCCGCGATCCGGGACACGCTGCGGGGCATTGCCCGGGAGCATGGTGTGCCGCAGCGCCGCGCCGCCGCCATCGGCACCGCCGAGATCCGCCGCCTCGTCGCCACCTGCACCGACGGCCTCACCGGCACGCGCGACCGCGCCCTGCTGCTGCTGGGCTTCGCCGGCGCGCTGCGGCGGAGCGAGCTGGTGGCGGTCGAGCGCGAGCACCTGACCTTCACCCCCGAGGGCCTGCGGGTGCGGGTCCCACGTTCGAAGGGCGACCCGGAAGGCCAGGGGCAGGAGCTCGGGATTGCCCGCGGCCAGCACCGTGCCACCTGCCCGGTCCGAGCGATGGAGGCTTGGCTGGAGGTGTCAGGCTGCCAATTCGGGCCGGTCTTCCGAGCGATCGACCGCTGGGGTGGGATCGAGAGCTGTGCTCTGCATCCCGGCGCTGTGCGGCGCATCCTGCTGCGCCGCGCGGAAGAGGCCGGCATCGAAGGCACTGCCCTGGAGCCGATCGCGCCGCACGGCCTCCGCGCGGGCTTCGTCACCCAGGCCTACCAAGCAGGGCTGCGGGACGAGGAGATCATGGAGCACAGCCGGCACCGCGACCTGAAGACCATGCGGCGCTATGTCCGCCGCGCCAAGCTGATGCAGGAGAGCCCTACCAAGCGCCTGGGCCTCTAGCGGGTGTGGTCGGGACTGAGGGGATGACGGTCATGGCCTTGCCCGAAAATGCGCTTACCCAAGCCGAACGGCACGTTCGGGAGGGCGAAAAGCGCGTCGCCCGCCAGATCAGCATTATCGAAGAATTGGACAGGGACAATCATCCCGAGGCGGCGGCGCGCGCCAGAGCGATGCTGGAGACCCTGCGAGAGACCTTGGAACTGGCCCGTGCCCACGTGCAGAGGGCGCGGGAGACGCGCGGCCTCGGGGGCTAGTCCGGCTTGGCCGGGTAGTGCCGGCGGCCTCCGGCCCGCATGGCCAACCGTTTGGCTCGGGATTGGGCGGCTTGAGGTGATTCGGGCGAGCGCCGCTTCCCTCCGAGAAAGCGGCGTTATCGGCGGTGAGAGGCGGCTGCCGTTAAGGCGCGATATCTGAAGTTATGGAGAAAGCAGGCGCAGAGACCTTCTTTCCTCAAGCCCGGGCGTTGCCCTGGCGGAGGCTCCATGACCGTTGAACGAATGCGCCAACACGCCGCTCACCTTCTCACCTGCGCCGAGACCCGCGAACGCAACACGGGAACAGACAATGCCGCCGCGGCCTTGCGGCTACGCCGCCTCGCCGGCGCCATGCGCAAGGCTGCAGACCAAGCCGAAACGCTGCAGCAGCGGCTTTCGCCGCTGCGCCAGCAGGCCGCCGCGGCGCATGCCGAAGCCCTGAACCTGCAACGATGGCGGCCGCGCGGCTGACAGGC
>NZ_JAUTWS010000480.1 GCF_030657435.1 Paracraurococcus lichenis
CGCTGCGCAGACCGAACTTCCTGATGCTCGGCGCGGCGCCGCGCTGCCCATCCGCAAGCCGCGCAGGTCAGCATCCCACACCTCTCTCGCGCCGGCTCGACCAGTGAGCCGCGGCGCAGGCAGTTCATACCGTCCACCTTGCCGAACGGGTCGGGAGACCCAGGCGGCATCGGCCATAGGCTCGACCTTCGACGGCACGGTCTGGCGCCGTCGCGTCCCGGTCGCCGCGGCCACGGGCGCGTCAGGCAGGCTGGCCTCCTGGGCTGGTGGCTGCGGAGGGGTGGGGCCCACCTCTGTATGACGTGCGCCGTGGGCCGCGCGGGCTCTGGCGCGACAGCTTGGACCATACCCGACAAGGGCGGTGCGGTTGTCTTGGCCCGGAAGCTCTCGGGCCAAGGGCCGGCGCGAACGCTCAACGCCAGACGGGGAGCCTTTTCGGACCACTTCGTGCTGTGCCGCCGATATAA
>NZ_JAUTWS010000481.1 GCF_030657435.1 Paracraurococcus lichenis
CGGCCGCGGGCGATGGGGTGGAAGGGTGCCGGCGGCTGGGTGACGGTCTCGCAGGAGCGGCAGGAGAACCGTTCGCGGACGGTCTGGATCACCTTCCACTTGATGGGCTCGACCTCGAGCGTCTCCGTGGTGTCCTCGCCCAGCTTGGACAGCTTGCCGCCGCAGCAGGGGCAGGCGGCCGGCGACGGCAGGACCACCCGCTCGCGCGGCAGGTGCGCCGGCAGGGGCGCGCGCACTGGCTGGCCGCGGGGCGGGCTGTCAGGACGGCGGGGGCGGCCCTCCTTGTCGGCGGCCTTCTCCGCCTTGGCGGCGTCCTCGCTGGCGGCCGCCACCAGCTCGCCGAGCTCGAGTTCCAGCTGGTCGATCAGCTTGCGGCCGCGCTCGGAGGAGGCGCCATACTTGTCGCGCTTGAGGCGGGCGATCAGCAGCTTGAGGTGCGCCACCATCGCCTCGGCGCCGGAGGC
>NZ_JAUTWS010000482.1 GCF_030657435.1 Paracraurococcus lichenis
CGGCACATCCGCTCGACCCCGGAGCTGGATCGGTTGCGGGCGCAGCTCTCGTCGCTGATGCCGTACCGGGCGGCTGCCGAGGTGCTGGCGCAGGTGCTTCCGGTGGACGCCGGCAGCGATCCCGAGACCCTGCGCCGTCACACCTTCAAGGTCGCCGCGAGCCTGCCGGTGCTGGCGGCGGCCAAACCAGCCACACCTGCCGAGGCCATCGTGGTGACCTTGGATTCGACCTTCATCCGGAGCTGTGAGGAAGGCGAGCGGCACCTGGAGGTCCGCATCGGCAATGTCGAGACCACAACCGGCAGGCGACAGGTCTTCGGCGCTGTCGCCAAGACTGACACCGACCCTGCGGCGCTGATCCGCTGCAGTCTCAATGCTGTAGGATGCAGCAAGGGCACGGCGCTGACGGCCTTCACCGATGGCTGTCCTCGACTGCGAGGCATTCTGCTCAAGGCTGGCGTCAC
>NZ_JAUTWS010000483.1 GCF_030657435.1 Paracraurococcus lichenis
GCAAGTTGTGGGTCGCGGCCTGCAGGTGCCACTCGCCGCGGCAGGCAGTGAGACCGCGCATGCTGAAGCGACCGGCGTCCTGGCGCTCCTTCATCTGCCCGAATACCGGCTCCACCGAGGCGCCGCGCTGACGGTAGATGGCGCGGCCTCGCCGGGTGCGCAGCTTGCGCTGCATGCGGTCGCGGGCTGACAACCCCTTCGGGATGCGCCCGCGAGGTGGCGCCGCGTCGCGCAGCTCGGCGCGCTGCTGGCGGTCCTTTCGGGTGGCGATGAACAGCTCGCACTCGGTGGTCTGACTGGCGGCGTTGTCCTCTGACCAGTAGCCGGCGTCGGCGGCCGCGGCGCCGAGCACGGCGTCCTCGCCCATCACCATCTCGACCACCGCCTGGGCGCGGTCGAGCATCGGCTTGAGCTGCTGGACGTCATTGGCCTCGGTGGTGACCTCGGCGGCGAGGATGATC
>NZ_JAUTWS010000484.1 GCF_030657435.1 Paracraurococcus lichenis
CGTTGATCGGGCGAGCGCTTCTCGGCCTCGGCCTCGTTGCTGGCGAGTGAGGCCTCGGCCTCCTCGAAGGCGAACTGGAGCTGATCCTCAGGCAGCCGCTCCGAGCGCGGGCCGAACTGCATGCGCTGCAGCTTCTGCAGCTGGTGCTTCAGATGCTCGTTCCGCTCCGCCAGCGCGTCCCGCTCAGCTACGGCGCTGTCGCGCTCGGCCAGGGCGGCCAGCAACATCGCCTGCAATACTGCAGGGTCGTTGGGTAGGGTATGCGCCGGATCGCCGTCGTCACGCATCGGCCGGCAGTCTACGCCGCCGCGGTCGGTGTGGGAATCCGTCTCGCCGCCTCCACGCGTGAAAAGTCAAGACCAGCAAACAAGGCCGCGAACTGCACAGCAGACAGACGAACGCAGCCGTCGGTGATCGGTGGCCAGCGGAACGCGCCACCCTCGAGCTGCTTCCAGAT
>NZ_JAUTWS010000485.1 GCF_030657435.1 Paracraurococcus lichenis
CAGCAATCCTTTGATGCGGTTCACATGCGCAATCCGCTCGCATACCAACGTCTTGCGCTCGCGGCAGAGTCGCCGACGATCCTCTTCGTCAGGGGTCGGTGGCCGAACCATGGCGCAGACCCTCGGCTCACCACGCTTGTAGGCCAGCAGCGTGCGCAGCAGGGCCTCACCATCGATCCGGTCCGTCTTTGCGTTGCGCCGCCGGCGGGAGGTCAGGACAGAAGCGGGGTCGACGACATGGCTCTCGAGACCCTCCTGTTCCAGCGCGCGGTGGATCCAGAAGCCATCCAGGCCGGCCTCATGAATGACGATGATCGGGAAAGCTTTTCCAGTTCGGGTCCGCGCCTTTGCTTGTAGCGTTGTGAAATGGCTCAAGAGGCCCGTCAGGTCATCGCACTTGACTGAATGCTTGGACATCTTCTCGCCACTGCCAGGCGACAGCGAGGTGATCATCCAT
>NZ_JAUTWS010000486.1 GCF_030657435.1 Paracraurococcus lichenis
GTATCTGCTCATCCCCGGTGTGGTCGGGGCTGGTCGGCGGGCCGCGAAGGAGCGCTTGACGTCACCACGGGGCTCCTGATTCAAGCTGGGGATGGACCGGCTTCCCGACCTGTCTTCGCTCTCCCATGAGGAGAAGGACGCGCTCATCCATGCGCTGTGGGCGCAGGTGCAGGCGCTGACGGCGCGGGTCGCGGAGCTGGAGGTCAGGCTTGGCCTGCCGCCGAAGACGCCCAACAACTCCAGCCAGCCGCCGTCGCAGGGCAGGAAGCCGAACCGCGACGACAAGCCTGCCCGGACGGGTCCCCGCCAGGGCAGCCTTGGCCGCAAGGGTGGTGGCCGAATGCTGGCCGAAGCACCGGACGAGACGGTCACCGCCCGCCCATCCCGGTGCGCGCACTGCCAGGCGGCCCTGGACGCGGCCGACCAGAGGTTGGCAGGCCGCTTCGACAAGGTCGC
>NZ_JAUTWS010000487.1 GCF_030657435.1 Paracraurococcus lichenis
CTTCGACCCCGTCCCACGCCGGGCGGCGCCGGACCGGCTGCTCGCGGTGGTGGCGGGCATCGTGCTCAGCGACCCAGAGGCCACGTTGCGTCAGATCGGGGCGCGGCTGGAGGCGCTGCGCGAGCCAACGCCGCGCGGCGGCGCCCACTGGCGGCCCGGCTCGGTCGCGCATGTCCTCGCCCGCGCCAGGAAGGCTGGCCTGCTGCCAGCCGCATAGAGGTGCCGTCAGCCCAGCCCAGACCGCGCGCCGCCCCGCGGCATCGGTCTGGGGCAAGCCGAGGGGCGCCATCGCTGCCGTGGCTGGCGACACGGATCAGGGCACGGATGCTGGTCCGATACCCCGATTCACGACGCGACGACACGAATCAGGAACGTATTGCCTCATTTGAGGATGCTCCCGAGCCGGGAGGCCGTTGCCTCACGAAATTGCTCCCGAGGCGCGCTGCTGCCTCACCC
>NZ_JAUTWS010000488.1 GCF_030657435.1 Paracraurococcus lichenis
CCGCCGTGCGAGCGCGTCCTTGACCAGACCCGGCGTCAGCGTCGCGGGCTTGCGCCAGCCACTAGGCCGGACCAATGCGACGACCTCTGGTTCCGCCTTGGCGGTAAGCAGGACCAGCAGGACGCGGCCGATCTGGACCAGGTGAAGCCAGCGCAGCAGGACCGTCCGGCTTCGCTGCCACATCGCGCCCAGGCCATCGGTGAGCTTGAGGGCGGCGAACAGCGGCTCAATGGTCCAGCGCTTGGAGTAGGCATCGACGATCTCGACGGCTGACAGGGCCAAGTCGGTCGACAGCAGCAGGCGCCGCTTCGCCCAAGCACCGCTGCCCTTGTGAAGTTCACACCAGACCGCCTGCACAGTGACGCCACGCAGAAATCGGGGACGGCAGACGCAGTGGCGCAGGCGAGCCATCCGGCCGCCATAGCCGTCGATGCGGTGCTGCGAGACCGGCA
>NZ_JAUTWS010000489.1 GCF_030657435.1 Paracraurococcus lichenis
GCACCGGCATTGGCCAGCAGGCGGGCGGTGATCAGGTCCACCGCCTCCAGCGTCCAGGCCATGAAGGGATAGCTGAGCCCCCAGCAGAGCCAGACAATGAGCAGCAGCGGCCAGGTCACGCGGCAGCCTCGCCGCGCCTACGATGCCGCCACGGGAGCATGTTCGGGTGTTCCATCTGAACCGCCCTGAGACGTGAGGCACCCCAGGGGCAGTTGTGCCGTGCGGGAGTGGTGCCCGCTGTTTAGGCGGGCTGGCGCCACTGATCCATCGGCTGTGGCGATCAGCTGGAGCACTTGTTCATGGCGGCCATAAGCAATCATGTTGGGGGGCCACGGCATTCGTGCTCGGCGGGAGGACTGACTTGGCCTGCCAGGCTGCGCTACAGCCAGCCACGTTCACGGAAGACCGTGAGATCGACGCCGACCGGCGCATACCAGCCACCAGCCCG